>JBIITX010000035.1:0-69268 GCA_044340255.1 Bryobacter sp.
GCCAGCCAAATCGTCCTGTGTCTTGATCCCTTTCAACAGCTCGTCCAGGACCTCAGGTTTAATGTCCATCGCTTCTCCTCTTTCATTGTCGGAGAACTGCGTTTACACAAACCTTTTTACACCCTCAACTCATAGCTTCTTTGCAGGCTGCCTGCAAGCTGCGTTCCCATGCTAAGACAAAAGCTGCTTAGCTAGTTTCTAGAGAGTTGCCTACTTTCAACGGAAAAGCGGACATCCTCTTTTCGGTTCCCCACTTTTTTCGCCTTTATTTCCCCACCCCTCAATCACTTACAAAAACCATGGTTCGGATTCGCCCTCCCCTTTGATACCTTCCTCGACGGGAGACGCCTCGTGCGCCTCCCTTTTTCATTTCAGAAAGGATCTCAATCACCATGGCTTCTCAAGCTCAACTCGATGCAAACCGCGCTAACGCGCAAAACTCCACCGGTCCCAAGACCGAAGAAGGCAAGGCCAAATCTTCAGCCAACGCCCACCGTCACGGCCTGCTCTCCGCCTCCGGTGCCTACTTCACCGAGGCCGAACAGCGCGACTACGAAGAGCTCGAAAACAATCTCCTCAAAGAATGCCTCCCCGGTTCCGAACTCGAACACCAGGCTTTCCTCCGCTACGCCTTCAACACCTACCAGGTAATGCGCGCCCAGCGCCTCGAAGTCGAAGCCCAGGACAACTTCCTCGACAACCCCGGCGACGAAAAGTACTTCGCCCAAATGGAACGCATGGTCAAGATCACCGGCATGCTCGAGCGCCGCGCCGACAAAGCCCTCAACGAACTCAGAAGGCTCCAGCGAGATCGCATCTCAGCATTAGACATCCACAACGAGCTTTACCTGCTCGAAAAGAAAGTCCCCCTACCCCTCACTCTCCCCGTCGCCGAAATGCGAAAAACCAAACAAAGCCAAACTTCCCCCTTCATGCTCGCCATGATGGCCCTCAACACCACCCCCGAAGTCCAGCAAATCATCGAGAATCAAACGAAGCCAAAAGACGACCTCAAAGTCACGGCCGAGCAACTCGCCGAGCTCGCCCGCAAAGTCGGCAAATAATCAATCGAAGCCAATCGCGAAAGCCATCCCTCGCATGCTACATTTGAATGTGCCGCTCGATAGCGCTCCACCAAGCGTACTTGGCGTAATTCCTGCCCGCTTCGCCTCAAGCCGATTCCCCGGCAAAGCCCTCGTCACCCTCAAAAACAAACCAATCCTCCAACACGTTTGGGAAAAAGCGCGTCTCGCCTCTACCCTTTCCCGTGTCCTGATTGCCACAGACGACGAGCGCATCTTCAATGCTGCCAAGACTTTCGGAGCTGAAGTCGTCATGACAGGCGCTCACCACCTCTCCGGCACAGACCGTGTCTCCGAAGCCGCATCAAACGAACCCAATGACATCATCGTCAACATTCAAGGTGATGAACCTTTAATCGACCCCGCTGCCATCGACCTCGCCGCCCAGGCTCTCCTCGACGATCCCACCCTCGTCATGTCCACCCTCAAGCGCCGCATCGATGTCCCCAGTGAAATAACGAACCCAAATTGTGTCAAAGTCGTGACAGCCTTCTCGGGCGATGCCATCTATTTCTCCCGCTGTCCCATCCCTTACAATCGCGGCGTAAACGAAGCCTATTTCAAACACATCGGCCTCTACGTCTATCGCAAAGATTTTCTTCTCGGCTATTCAGCCTTGCCGGTCGGCCCCCTCGAACGGGCCGAATCCTTAGAGCAACTTCGCGCTCTCGAAAACGGCTTCCGCATCCGGGTCCTCGAAACCCAATACGAATCTCTTGGTGTCGACACACCCGAAGATCTCGAACGCGTCAATCAACTCATCTCTCAGGGGAACCTTCTTCAAAATGGCTAAGTACATCTTCGTGACCGGTGGTGTTGTCTCTTCCCTCGGAAAAGGCATCGCCGCCGCGTCCATCGGCTGTCTGCTCGAAAGCCGCGGCCTCCGCGTCTGCATGCAGAAATTCGATCCCTATCTCAATGTCGACCCTGGCACCATGAGCCCCTTCCAGCACGGCGAAGTCTTTGTCACCGATGATGGAGCCGAAACGGACCTCGATCTCGGCCACTACGAACGCTTCACCCATACCCCTCTCTCCCAGGCCAACAATCTCACCAGCGGTCGCATCTATGAGCGCATCATCGCCCGCGAACGCCGCGGCGATTACCTCGGCAAAACCGTCCAGGTCATTCCTCACGTCACCGACGAAATCAAAGCCAATGCCCGCAAGGTGGCCGAGTCTGGTGCCGACGTGGTCATTGTCGAAATTGGTGGCACTGTCGGCGACATCGAGTCGCTCCCCTTCATCGAAGCCATCCGCCAACTCCGCCACGAACTCGGCCGCCACAACAGCGTCTTCGTCCACCTCACGCTAGTCCCCTGGATCGCCGCCGCCCAGGAACTCAAAACGAAGCCAACCCAACACTCCGTCAAAGAACTCCGCGCCATCGGTATCCAGCCCGACGTCCTGATCTGCCGCTCCGAGCGCCCTCTCTCCGAAGATCTCAAATCCAAAATCGCCCTCTTCTGCGACGTCGATGAAGATGCCGTCGTCGCCGCCCCCGACGTCTCCAGCGTCTATGAAGTCCCGCTCGTCCTCGCCGAACAAAAGCTCGACGAAAAGATCCTCGAACTCTTCAACCTCAAAACCGAACCCTCCGACATGTCCCAGTGGCTCGACATGCTCGACCGCATGAAGAACCCCATCGACGAAGTCGACATCGCCCTCGTCGGCAAGTACGTCGAATACGAAGACTCCTACAAAAGCCTCAAAGAAGCCCTCCTCCACGGTGCCACCGCCCACCGTCTCAAGATCAACTTCAAGTGGATCGAGGCCCAGGATCTCACCTGGCCCGAATGCAAAACCCAACTCGCCGATTACGACGGCATCCTGGTCCCCGGCGGCTTTGGCCCCCGCGGCATTGAAGGTATGCTCCAGGCCATTCGCTATGCCCGCGAAGAGCGCACTCCCTACTTCGGCATCTGCCTCGGCATGCAAACCATGGTCATTGAATACGCCCGCAATGTCTGCGGCTTGAGCGGTGCCGACTCCACCGAATTCGATGCCGCCCCCGCCCACCGTGTCATCTACAAACTCCGCGAACTCAAGGGCGTCGACGAACTCGGCGGCACCATGCGCCTTGGTGCTTATGATTGCAAACTCGCCTCCAATAGCTTCGCCCGTCAGGCCTACGGGGAAGCCACCATCAGCGAACGCCACCGCCACCGCTACGAATTCAACCGCGAATACCAGAAGATCCTCGAAGACAATGGCCTCCGCATCACCGGCGAATCGCCCGATGGTTCCTACGTCGAAATCTGCGAGATCCCGGGCCACCCCTGGTTCCTCGGCTGCCAGTTCCACCCGGAATTCAAATCGAAGCCAATGGAACCGCACCCCCTCTTCAGTGCTTTCGTCCAGGCCTCCCATGCCAACCGTCAGAAGCGTCTCGCTCGCCGGGAGCAGCCTCTTTTCACCCAATGAACTTTCAACTCATAGCCGGCCCCTGCGTCATCGAGAGCGCCGAGCACTGCCACTTCATGGCCGACGCAATCCAGGCCGCCGTTGGTGCCTTCGTCTTCAAGGCCAGCTTCGACAAAGCAAACCGCTCCAGCATCAACTCCTATCGCGGCCCCGGCCTCAAAGAAGGCCTCGCCATCCTCAGCCAGATCCGCGCCAAAGGCATCCCCGTCCTGACAGACATCCATGAGCCATCTCAGGTGGAAGCCGCAGCGGAAGCCGTTGATATCCTGCAAATCCCCGCCTTCCTCTGCCGCCAAACCGACCTGCTCCTCGCCGCTGGCCGCACCGGCAAAACAATCAACGTCAAGAAGGGCCAGTTCGTTGCCCCCGCCGACATGCGCCATGTGGTCGACAAGATTCGCTCCACCGGCAACAACGACATCATCCTCACCGAACGCGGCACCACCTTCGGCTACAACAACCTCGTAGTCGACATGCGTGGCCTCCAGATCATGCGCTCCCTCGGTGTCCCCGTGGTCTTCGATGCTACCCATAGCGTTCAGACGCCAGGGGCCCAGGGCGATAAAAGCGGCGGCAATCCCGAGTTCATTCCGACCCTCGCCCGCGCCGCCACCGCTGCCGGCATCGATGGCGTCTTTATCGAAACCCACAACAATCCTGCCGAGGCCCTCAGCGACGGAGCCAACGCCCTCCCCCTCGCCCAACTCGCCCCGCTCTGGACCCAGCTCCAAAAGATTCGGGCCGCCCTAAACGAATAGGCGGCCCAATTCGTCAGATACTGTGAGTAGACAAATTATGCGGAATCGTACCTTGCGCAACTCCCGTCGCGGCTTCTCGCTGACAGAACTCCTGATCGTCATCGCGATCATCCTCATCATCGTCGCTGCTGCGCTCCCTCGCCTCACCCGTGCGCGCATGTTCGCCGAAGAGACGGCCGCCATCCGCGCTGTCTCCGTTATTCATACCGCCCAAACCCAGTATTATTCGCAGTTCGGGCGCTATGCCTCGGCACTCACTGAACTCGGCCCCCCCGCCAGCGGTGCTGCCGGTCCCACCGGTGCCGACCTCGTCGATCGCGAACTCAGCGAAGGCCGCAAGGGTGGTTATCTCTTCACCGTCCAGGGCAACCCCCAGGGCTATGTCGTCAGCGCCCAACCCAAACAGTTCGGCACCAATGGCAGCCGTACCTTTTATTCCGATCAAACCCAAATCATCCGCAACCGCTTCTCAAACGAACCGGCTACCGTCCAGGACAATGAAATCGGCTCCAGCGACAAGCAATCCGCAACCGAGAAAAAGTAGTTACATCCAGAAGTGCCACTGCTTCGACCAGATCACATAGAGGCTTAAGATCAGGTTCGTGACCGCGTGGACAAAGATCAGGTCCCCAAGGCTCTTGGTCCGCATCATCCACCAGTTCCACATCACCCCGGTCAACAGGCCGACTTCCCAGTAAGGCCCGTGCTCCACGGCAAAGAGTGCTGCCACAATCCAGAACGACTGCCGGTCAGCGCTCCCCATCGGCAGGCTCTCAAAGTCGGTCTTCACCAGCCAGCGCAGCATCCACGCCCGCCAGAACAACTCCTCCAGAATCGGCACCATCAGTGCCGCACTGATCGTCCGGAACAACAACAGCAACGGGCTCGACAACTGCTCCGCGCTCAGTGAGACCCGCACCTCACCCATGATCGAGTTCGTAAACAGCCAGTGCTGCCGCCACCCCGGGAAAAGAGTATCTGGCGCGATCCAAAGCAGAAACGCCGCAATGCCAATCCCCAGGCTCCCGGCCCAATAGCGCACCTTGAAGTCCAGCACCCGTCTTGAGAAAAACCAGATTGATGCGCCCACAATCACCACGCGCACCGCATACTCCCAGTCCCCCAGAAATGCCAGGTTCTTCTGGATCGCCAGCATCGCGATAAAGGTCAGAAAGGGCGCAATATAAGGGACATTCGGATGATTCAACATTAAGGCTTTGCTCCTCGAATCCAGTTCAGGATCGTATTGTATTCAGGGGAATCCTTCTCAAACCGCACACCGCCTCCATGCGCTGTGGCACTGCTTCCAGCTACACCTTCCGTCTCCGCATTCGAAGTCGGCTTCTTCAGAATCAGACTCTCTTCAGGGTTTTCCAGATTGACGACCTTCAGGGCCGATCCCACACTGTTCCCGTCAAAGATGGCATGGCTCGCATGGCACTGCACACAGGCGTATCCATCCTTGCCGCGCTTCTCGAGAATCGGTTGTACATAGCCCCGGAAGTAACTCTCATCCGGTCGATCTGTCGTTCGTGCCCGCACTCCTTGCGACACCATCCGCGGCCGCGGCGGTGCCGCGTTGAACGCCTTCAGCACTTCGAGGTTCACCTCATCGGCAGGGTTCTTCTTGGCCACTGCCACCAGCTTGTCCCGCTCATTACCAGGCACTCCGCTGATCTTGCTGACGGTTCCAAACTTGGCATCCCGTGTCAGCAAAGCCGCCTGCATCGCCAGTCGCCGCATCTCCGGGTCAGCGCTCTCAACCAGTGGCAACAGTGCCTTGGCAAAGCGCGTATTGCTCTCGCCAAAGAACACCGTCTGCTCAATGTCGTTCCCAATCCGGTTGTAGATCGGCGGAGCAATCGAGTGCGGGTCGGCCTTCAGGTCATAGGTGTCTGCGCGTCGCAGATGAAACTCTGTGACCGCTGCCAGCAGCCGCTTCCGGTTCGCATCCGGCTGCGTCTCAAGGAAGGTCGAGTACTTCTCCGCCAGCCTTGCTTCATGCTTCAGCCGACCACGTATCACCTTCTCCCGGTCCGCTTCATGCGCCATCAGCGGGACCCAGTTGTTGTACATGTAGCGGATGTTCTCGTCTCCCAGGTTGTATAAACCTTCGCGCAGGTTCCGCTCCACCCACTCCTGTTGGGGCTGTTTCAGTCCAGCCAGGAAGACGTTCTCCACTTGATCTTTCACCGCATCATCCGGGCTCCAGAACCACATCTGCCAAAGCCCCTTCAGTGCCTGTAGCCTGACGGGAACACTGGTTGATTTCGTCTTGGCAGCAAGCGCCCCGGCAAACCGCGAGTCTCGGGCTAGTTCACGGAAGTGTGTCGCAAACACCCGCGTGGCTCCCCATTCCATCCGAGCTTCCTTGTTGGCAAGAGCAGAGAGCAATACCTCATTGCCTTGCGCGCGACGGCTCAATACCTGCCGCATCGCCCAGGCTGCCGTGCGCTGCACCTGCTTGCTCGGGTCGGCCAGCTTGCCCTTGAGCAATTCGAGATCTTCTACCAGCGCCAGCCTTCCCAGCACTTCCACCGCTTGTTGCCTCACCAGATAGTCTTTGCTCGCAGCATGCAGTCGCACCTGCTGCAAGACTGGTTCACTGGGCTTGTCCCAAATCTTGTCGAGCGCCAGCAGCAGCGCTTCACCTCCCGCAGGTAAGCTCTCCACCGTTGAGCCCCAGCCTTGCTTGGCTTCCCCATTCGGATAGTACGCGCTTAGGGCCAGCACGGCCATCTGCGTTTCACGGAAGGGAGTCCGGAAGTTCTCAAAGCTCTGCAGCGGATCCAGCCATCCTCCAAAGTCCTGCTGCCTTCCGAGCAGATAAGCAAGCCCCTTCGCTACCTTCGGATTCTCTTTAGGGATCCCCGCCGCAGCCAGCGCCCACAGCGCGTGGCCTGTCTGGAACTCCACATCCTTCTCTTTGGCCTCAAACTTCATCGACCACTGCCCGTTCTCGCGCTGCGCGGAAAGGATCTTCTCAGCATTGCGGGCGATCTTCGCCGCATGCTTCGCCTTGTCTACTGCGGCCAGCCCGAGGGTTTGGTAGCAGAGGTCAATCAGGTTCTTGTGCTCATCCTGTTCAAGCAGCTTGGCGATCTCAGGGTCCTTCGTTACTTCCCACGCATACCAGGCCACTTCGTAATTGCTGACCAGCGGCTGGTTGCCATTGGTTTCATCTGGCGGCAGCTTCGTCCGGCCATCGTAGTAGAGCTTGAGGTACTTCTTTACCCCATCGTGAAAGCCCGTCCGGCTCTCGCCCGTAACCTGCTTCTCGTAGATGTCCATCAAGTGCGACATCCGCCCCAGAACATTCGCTGGCGCTGAGATCACTCTGGCCCACACGGCGCCTTCCTTCTCAAACCCGTAGAGCGGACGGGGATTGTTGTAGAAGCGCTCTGTCATGAACTGCAGCGAGTTCCGCAGCTCTACGCCATAGCCCTGGCGCGCAGCGTAAAGTTGTCCGCGCTGTGTGAAGTGTGTGACGTGGCAGGCCACGCAGAGGGAAGTCTCCTGATGGACATTGGCAACCCGATCAAAGACCCCGCCGCGGCGTGGCGTGTTGGCATGCCAGCTGTCACCCGCACCCATCAGGTAATCAATGCCAGCGCGCACAGCCTGCTTCGGATCGGTGTAAGGAGGAAGATCGTAGAGCCGGGTTCGCAGTCGGTACTCAGGGTGATTGGCGACCACCCGCAGGTAATAGTCACCACTTTCCTTCAGCACCCGCGTCGTGTACTTGTTGCCCGGTAGCGCCTGCACTTCATGAGGAATCGATACCGGATCTTCACCCTCGGTGTAAAGAACAGTCTTGCCGTTCACAACACGAAACACCGAGACATCGACGGGAAGGTTGTCCCTCTCCACAAGCTCAATCTGGAATCCGACCAGCTTCGGCTTGGCACCCTCAAAACGGAAGCGATACCAGTCTTCGTCCGCCTTGGGCTGCATGTAGTTGGTTTGATCACCGCTGCCGAAGACAACATCTCCAAGCGTGTAAGGGCTTGCTTTGGACCAGACGTCATTCGGCTCCAGTTCCAGATGCCGACTCGCGCCTTGATCCTGAATCACCGTCCTGGCCGGAACAACAGCCCGGCAATCGGCGAGAGGACGGTAAACGAAACTCCAGTCAGTATCTGTTGGTTTGCTGAGCCGATCCGACCCGCAAGCAAAGGTGGCGGGGCCACTAATCTGAATCGAGTAAGCTCTGCCTGCCTTAAGCGTTTGACCAGAGACAGGTAGGGTAAGAAGGAGAAAAGCCCAAAACTTCACTCCACTAGCTTACCCGCACTTGGCGAGTAATTCGCGAATCTTTTGCTCATCCTGCTTGGGCGGAGCCTTCGTCAGAGCCGTCTGTGCCGCCTTCTTCGCATTCATCTTGTCGCCCTTTTGGTAATACGCCATGGCGAGGTGGTAATGGAAGATATAACGGTTCGGATCTTTCTTGACGATGTCGGCGAAGATGTTGATCGCCTGGTCTGAAAGGTTCTTCTTGATGTAAATCAAGCCGAGTGTGTCAGAGATGTCGATGCTGCCGGGTACCTTTTGCTTGGCACGTTCTGCGTAGGTGAGGGCGAGATCGAGGTCCGAGCCTTGATCGGCCATGATCATCGCCAGGTTGTTCAAGGCCAGCACGTTGCCGGGGTCGAGCTTGACGACCCTTTCATAGATCGGTTTCGATTCGAGCGGCTTGCCCATACGGTCATAAATCATTGCCAGATTGAGAGGAGCAAGCGGGTCATTCGGCAACAGGGTTTCGGCCTGCTTGAAGTACTTGATGGAATTGGCGTCGTCGCCCATGCGCTTGTAGACTTCAGCGAGGCGAACGACAACGGAGACGTCCTTCGGGTTTGCCGCAAGGAGCTTTTGGAATTCAGGCAAAGCGCGTTCGTAGTTACCGACGCGGACGGCGGTGTTTGCCAAGGCATTGCGGATGTCGGTGCGTTCCGGTGCTTTGGCCAGTTCCGCTTCAATCGACTTCACAGCTTCAGCACTCTTGCCGAGTTGCAGCAAGGTTTCGACGGTTCCCAACATGCCGCGCGTATCGCTCGGGTTGGCCTTCATCATGCGGTCGAATGTCGCCTGTGCCTTCTCTTTCTGGTTGGTTTCAAGCTGGATGCGAGCGGTCATGTACAGAGCATCGCCAAGGTTGGGATACCGAGCCAGGATCATGTCCAGATCCTTCTGAGCCGCAGGGAAGTCTCTCGATCCAAAGAACGCGGTAGCGCGGAGGAGGCGGCCACGAACTTCATTCGGGTCATAAGCCAGGACCTGATTGGCGTATTCGAGGCACTTGCCCCATTCCTGCTTTTGCAGGAAGATCTGGGCCATCAGGATTTTGGCGATTTGGAAGTCGGGGCGAAGCTTGAGAGCTTCTGCAAGTTGCACACGCGCCGGGTCAGACTCGCCTCGGGCGAGATAGGCCTTGGCTAGGTTCAGGCGCATGACGTGATTTTGCGGGGCGCGAGCGATGGCTGATTGCAGGTCGGTGACTGCCGTATCGACTTGCTCTTTGTTGCCGCTCTGGAGCATGAGGCTGGCGCGCATTGCCGATGCGTCGTTGTCTTTGGGGTCTTCCTTGAGAATCTCTTCGACCAGGCGCACAGCGTCGGTCTTCTTGTTCATGTAGATGTAGGTTTCAACGACTCGCTTCTGGTAGTCGTGCTTCTTGGCCACATCTTCTTTGGCACCTTCTTCAAACTGCTTTAGGGCCTTTTCAAAGTCACGAATCTTAAAGTAGAAGTCGCCTACCAGCATGCGAGGCTGTTCGATGGCTTTTCCGCTCTTGCCGATAGCAAGAATTTCATCGAGGGTCGCCTGCATTTTGTCGTATTGCTTGGAAGCAAAGTAATGAGCGGCGAGTTGACCCTTGAGGATGGGCTGGCTTGAGATGGCAGCAATTTTGCGCTTCAAGATCTCTTCGGCCTGAGGGATCATTTCTTTCTTGGCGTATTCGGCATAGAGCACGTCATAGTTAGCGGCATTCTGCTTATCTGCATCGATGGCCTTGTTGATGTAGGCCATTGCTTCATCTGCCATCCCGCTTTGCATCATGACCTGAAACAGTACCGTGGTCAGCTCCTTCTGATAGGGCTTGACACTGTCGGCGAGCTTCAGATCTTCAAGGGCACCCTTGAGGTCGTTGTCGGCAAGCTTGAGGAAGCCTCGGAGGCGAAGGCCCTCAAAGCTTTTCGGATTCTTGTCGAGCAGGCGCTTGGAGATGGTTTCAATTTCTTTGAGAACCTGTTTGGGCTTGGTCTCGCTCTTGGAATAGATGGCGAGGTAGATTTCAGCCAGTTTGGTGGCGGCGTCCGTATTGTTCTGGTCGAGTTCGACGCAGCGCTGGTAGGCGCGGAGCGCGTCCATTGGACGACCCTGCTTCATTTCCGCATTACCCAGCTGGTAGTAGGCAGGTGCGAAGCGGGCATCTTTCTGGATCGACTTTTTATAAAAAATGATTGCTTCGCGGTACTTTTCGTTCTTGAAGTAACGGTCGCCCGTCTCAAGATACTTTTGCCGGGCAACTTTGGGGTCACTGTCGCATCCCACGAAAGCGAGAGCCAGGGTAATCACGGAAGCGAGTTTGAACAATTTCATTGCGGTTTGCACCTGTTTAGATTCCTTATCATCATAACCCGCCTTTGAGGGGGGAGGGATTGGGACATCGGTACTAAACCGTCACCCCTCAGTAAGAAATCGTGATTCTGATCGTCCTGTAAAGCAGAGGGAAAAGAAAGAACTCATGATCGCCCTAGCACTTCCCGCAAATCAGATGGATCATACACCTATGGTCAGTGCTGATTTCGAACGCGTATACCGCGAATCGAGCGAGGCAGTATATCGCTCGGCCTATCGCATTTTGGGAAACTCCGAAGATGCGGAGGATGTCCTGCAGACCGTGTTTTTGCGTTTTCTTCGCCGCGACCTCTCTCTTGGGGTTGTCGACAAAGTAGAACCTTATCTGCGTCGAGCCGCTGTCAATGCGGCGTTGGACCTGATTCGCGGGCGGAAAACCAAAGTTTCCTCTTTTGAAGATTTGAAGCAGGAACCATCGAGTCGCGCACAACAGGAACTTAGCGCGCGGCTTCGGGATGCGTTGGCGCGGATCGACCCGAAGTGGGCGGAGATGTTTCTACTGCGTTATGTCGAGGGGTATGGCAACAAGGAAATCGCCTTGATGCTCGATACCTCCCAAACCATGGTGGCTGTGACGCTCTTCCGGACACGGCAAAAGCTGCAAAACGAAATCAACTGAAAGTGAAATCGCAATGGAACCCAAGAAAAACCCAATCCAACTCGACGACGCGATTCGCGCGATCCAGCAAACTGAAGCGAGCGCAGAGCAAGTGAAAGCCTCCACGGCACGGATTTTCGATGCCCTGAAATCAGAGCCGGCGAGCATTGTTCCGGACCGGCTGCGGAGTGAGGCCGACTTCGCCTCCCTACTGAGGCCTTATGCCAATAACGAATTGAATGAAGCGCAGCGGATGCTGGTCGAGGACCGGCTGGCATCGAATGCCAGCTACCGCCGGCAACTGGACGATCTGCGCGGCAATGTCAGGGTGATGGCCCCGGCCCAGGGCAAGCGGTCGGCAACGCGGTCTGTCCTGCCTTGGGCGATTGCGGCCGGATTGCTGGTGACCACTGGGTATTTCACGATGGATACGATGGACCGGCTGATGGCACCGAGTGGGGCGCGAGCTGAAGTTTCCAGCGTGTCTGGTGAAATTTTCAAGGTTTCGGCGGCGGGTCTGGAGACTTTGAAGCCGGGAACTTCACTGGCTGAAGGGGAAGCAGTTCGCACGGCCAAGGGTTCGTCTGCTGTGGTTCGGCTGCCCGATGGCTCTTTGATTGAAATGAATGAGCGGGCTGAGTTGAGCATCTCGGCGGCCTATTCTGGTTCGACGATTCGGCTGGAACGGGGCAACATCCTGGTTCAGGCGGCCAAGCAGAAGCGGGGCGCATTGAAAGTTGCAACGAAGGAAAGCACCGTAACTGTAAAAGGTACGATTTTCTCGGTGGCGGCGGGAATGCGTGGAACTCAGGTGGCTGTGGTCGAGGGCCATGTAGTCGTAGATCAAGGTGGCAAGACCGAAGATTTGCTGCCGGGTCAGGTTACTGGTTCCCAGGACTCTTTGAAGCGGAGCAATGTCGGAGAACAGATTGCCTGGTCTAAGGACTCGGTGCGCTACATGACTATGCTGGCCGAGCTTTCGAAGATCAGCAAGCAGATCGAAGCTTTGCCGATGCCTTCGTTGCGCAATAGCTCGAAGTTGATGGGCTACCTGCCTGCGGATACGGTTGTTTATGCGGCGATTCCGAATCTGAGCGGCACGGTTGCTGATGCGACGATGATTTTCGAGGACAAGCTGAAGCAGAGCCCTGCGCTGCAGGAATGGTGGAGCAGCAAGGATGTGAGCGAGGCGCGTGAAATCGCTGAAAAACTGCGCTCGGCAGGCAGCCAGATTGGTGATGAGATTGTGATTGCGGCTTCGCGAAACGGAGCCAAAGGTCTTGGCAGCCCGATGATTCTGGCTGAGGTGAAGGGCGGCGCGGCGCGCAAAGCGCTGGAGTCGCAGATTCAACAGTATGCCGGAGAGATGAAGCTGGCTGGTCATTTGAAGCTGACGGACGATCTGTTGGTGATCGGCGAAACCCCGAATCTCAGCAGCGGTTTTGTGCAGAGCACCCTGGGGGCAACTGTGAAGAAGTCTTACGACAAGGGTGCTGGATGGATTCTTGCGGTTGACCTGGAACAAATTCTTCCGCAATCCGTTAATCCAAACATGAGCTTGACCGGCATCAACCAAGTGCGCCACCTGATGGTGGAACGCCGTGACGTTGCCGGACGGTCTGACACGCGGGCCTCTGTTTCATTCTCGTCGCCGAGAAGTGGCATGGCGAGTTGGCTGGCGGCCCCGGCACCGATGCCTTCGCTCGACTACATCTCACCGGATGCTACCTTCGCGATGAGCGCGGTTACCAAGGACGCCAAGTTGATGGCTGAGGATTTCTTTGCAGCCATGGGCAATGCGGCCAGTATGATCAGCGAGATGGAGAAGCAAATTGGTGTCAATGTGCTGAACGATCTTGCGGGGCCGCTGGGCGGCGAGGTGACGATGGCGGTGGACGGGGCGTTGCTGCCTGTGCCGACCTACGTGTTCGCGACCGAAGTCTATGATGCTTCGCGGCTCACGAGTTCGCTGCGGCGGGTTGCCGAATCTATCAGCAAGGCTGGTTCGGTAGCCGTGACCGTCAGTGAGCAGAATGTGAATGGCCGTGTTTACTACACGATCAAGGCGGCGGGCATGCCGACAGAGGTGAACTTCACCTACAGCGGCGGCTATATGGTGGCAGCAGCGAGCCGCGACACGATCAACAAAGCACTGCAGAATCGAAATACTCTGCTGAGTCTGCCACGCAGCCAGCGGTTCCGCGAGTTGCTGCCTGCGGATGCTTCGGTGAATGCTTCGGCAGTGCTCTATGTGAATCTCGGAACTGGCGTAGAAGGCCTGGCCGATGTGCTGAAGAAAGATCTCAGTGCAGTGAGTGGCCCGGTGCTGATTGCAGCCTACGCCGGCCCGGACAGTATTACCGTTGCCTCCTCGAGCGGCTTCTTCGGCTTCGGCCTGGATAGCCTGCTGGCAGCAGGCAAGGGAGCCCCGGTTCTACCGCAGATCCTGGCAAGGGCAGTCGGTGGAACGGGTATCATGAACAGACAAAAGGTCCAATGAGCACAACACCAGATGCGGTTATCCAGCTAGACAATCTTTCGGTCCAACTTGGTTCGCGGCTGATTTTGAACAAGTTGCAGGTGGAACTGAAGGGAAGAACGATTGGCCTGCTGGGGCCGAATGGTGCTGGTAAATCGACACTCATCAACACACTACTTGGCTTTTACGCGCCGTCCACGGGGACGGCGCGTGTTTTCGGTCATGACGTTCACAAGGAGACGCGGCTGGTTCGGTCCTTGATTGGCTACATGCCGGAGAACGATTCTTTCATTGCCGATATGAACGCGGTTACGTTTATCCGGATGATGGGGGAACTGTCGGGATTGCCTCCGGAGACGGCGCTCGAGAGGGCGCACGAGTGCCTTTTCTATGTTGGTCTTGGTGAAGCAAGGTATCGCAAGTTGGGTACCTATTCGCTGGGGATGAAGCAACTGGCGAAGCTGGCGCAAGCGATTGTGCATGGGCCGAAGCTGGTGATTCTGGATGAGCCGACGAATGGGTTGGACCCGCCCGCGCGGCGCCGGATGCTGAAGATGATTCATGAGATGCGCGATAACGCCGGGATGCGGATTGTGCTTTGTTCGCATCTGTTGCGCGATGTGGAAGATACCTGCGAAGAGGTGATCATTCTCAAGGGTGGCTCGATTGTTCATTATGCCGATCTTGAAGAAGAGCGGCGGGCGAACAAGAGATTCGTTGAGCTTGAGACCGTAGGCGATGATGAGGGGTTTGCCACCGCCATGGAGTCTCTTGGTGCAACCTGTGCCATGGCCGGCAAAGGGCGCTGGAAGATGGTGCTACCCGCCGAGTTCAGTTTTCGAGAATTGTTTCGGGTCGCCGCGGAGAAAGACCTTGAGTTGCGCAGACTGAATTACCGCAAAGACACACTGGAAGACATCTTCTTGAAGGCGATGACCCAATAATGGCTGTCTACAAACGAACCTATACAACCTATGCCGGGCCGCTGACGCCTCCCCGGACCCGCTTTCTGGTGCTGCCTCGTTTTTCTTACGAGCGGCTTTTTCAGAGTCGATTTCTGACGGGCTTCCTGGTTGCCTGTTTCTTCTTTCCGCTGGGATGTGCAGGCTACATCTATCTGGTGAACAACCTTTCGGTGTTTTCAAGCATGGGAGTCCCGACACCGGAGTTTCTGAAGATCGATGCCAGCTTCTTTCGGGTCTTCATGAACTTTCAAGGTGGTCTTGCCTATGTACTGACGGCGCTGATCGGGCCGAGCCTGATTGCGCCGGACCTGGCGAACAATGCTTTGCCCACGTATTTCTCGAGGCCCTTCTCGCGTACGGAATATGTGGTGGGTAAGGTGTCGGTGCTGTTCATTCTGCTGTCGATCATTACCTGGGTGCCAGGGGTGATCCTGTTTGCGATGCAGGTCTCGCAGGCAGGCGGGGACTGGCTCTCTCAAAACTGGTTTATTCTGCGAGCGATTCTACTGGGGCACTTTGCCTGGATCCTGATCCTGTCACTACTTTCGGTGGCTCTTTCGGCCTGGGTGAAGTGGAAGGTAGTGGCTGGAGCTTTGATTCTTGGAGTGTTTGGCATTGGAGCGGGACTGGCGGGAATCATCAATTCGATTCTGCGGACAGATTACGGGTCGATGATCGATATCTCGCGGATCATGTACACGATCTGGTCGGACCAATTGAATATTGAGGCCTCAACCGGGCTTGAGCCCTTTGAAGCCTGGATTGGCTTCATCGCCGTCTGTGTGGTGTGTCTGCTTATGCTCGAGCGCAAGATTCGGCCGAAGGAGATTGTGCGCTAATGAGCATCCAAGAGCAGATCGTATTTGATAACGTCTCGCGGTTTTATGGTGAAGTGCTGGGCGTCAATCGGGTCAATTTGACAATTCCTCCAGGAATCACAAGTCTGGTTGGACCGAACGGTAGCGGCAAGACTACGTTGATGAATTTGATGACCGGGTTGGTACGCGCGACCCGAGGGAGCATCTCGGTGCGGGGCATTGCGCCGGATCAGCCGGAGCAGTTGTTTCGCATTCTTGGCTACTGCACGCAGTTTGATTCTTTCCCGCGCGGCTACACTGGGTTTCAATTTGTTTATGGTTCGCTGCTGCTGCAAGGCATGGATGCCAAAACCGCAGAGGCGAAGGCCTGGCGTGCGATTGAGAAAGTGAACCTGGTAGAGGCGGCAAAGCGCAAGGTTGCAGCCTATTCAAAGGGGATGCGGCAGAGGATTCGGCTGGCGCAATCGATTGCTCATGACCCGCAGGTGTTGATTCTCGATGAGCCGTTGAACGGGTTGGACCCGCTGGTGCGCTCGGAGACGATTGCCCTGTTTCGCGAGCAGGCCGAGCGCGGTGCCCATGTCATTGTGTCGAGCCATGTGCTGCATGAAGTGGACATGATTTCGGACCAGGTGATTTTGCTGGCGAATGGCTATGTGGTGGCGGAAGGGGCGATTCGCGGGGTGCGTGCTGAGATCTCAGACCGGCCTCATCAGATTGTGATCCGGTGTGACCGCCCGTCGGAGATGGCTTCGAGAATCTTCCAGTTTGACCATGTGGTGGAGGCGCGGATTCATCCTGATTTTCAGGGTCTGCTGGTAAAGACCACCAATGCGAGCCAGTTTCATAAGCTGTTGAACCAATTGGTGCTTGACGGGATCAATATTGAGACGATTGCACCGGCCGATGATGATGTGAATTCGCTGTATGAGTATCTGATCGGTGACGAAGGAGGCCAGAAATGACGGGCTTTGCTCTTTGGCAAAAACAAGTGCTGGCGATCGTTGGGCTGGAATGGAAGAAAACGTTGTTTGCCAAGCGTGGGCTGTGGGTTTACGCATTGGCTTTTCTGCCGGCTTTGCTGTTTGGGATTAATGCGATCCGGGTGATGAACTATACGGCGAATCAGGATCGCGTTCTTACGCAGTCACCGAATGCCGGTGTGGTGACTGGTGCCATTCGAGTTGGGATCACGATTGATGCGGCGACGAAGATGATGCAAGCGGCGAACGTACCTTATACGCGATTTACGCGTGGGCGCAATCGCGAGTTCGTACGCTACAGCGATGGAATGAAGACCTGGGAATTGGTGTTTCGCGACGGGGTGCTGACGGATAAGCGCAACCGCAGTGAGGCGATGTTGAGTGAGAGCATTCGGGCCTTTGCCGGTGTGTTTCAGTACTTCTTCCTGCGGCTCGCGATTTTCTTTGGCTGTGTTGGGATTTTCATGAATCTGTTTCGCGGCGAGATGCTGGATCAGAGTTTGCATCATTACCTGCTCGCGCCCGTACGGCGTGAGGTGTTGATGGTGGGGAAATACCTGGCGGGCCTGGTTGCTACCATTGCGATCTTTGCCACGAGCGCGGCGATGCAGTTCTTTTTTCTGCTGAGCGCTTATCCGAAGAATCAGGTGACCGAGTATTTGAATGGTCCTGGATGGGGGCATTTATTTGGATACCTGGGCGTGACGGCGCTGGCTTGCGTGGGCTACGGAAGCATCTTTCTTGCGGCTGGAATCATTATGAGGAATCCGTTGATTCCTGCCACGGTGATTTTGTTTTGGGAAGGAATTAACTGGTTCCTGCCGGTGATGATGAAAAAGTTCAGCGTCATTTATTACCTGCAATCGCTTTGTCCGGTTGTGGCCCCTGTGAATGCTGATATTCCTGAGGCGTTGAAGATTCTGGTGACGACGGCAGCGCCGATGGCGGCTCCGTTGGCGGTGCTGGGGATCTTTGCGGTTTCGGCCCTTGTGCTGGCGTTTGCTTCTGTTTATGTGAGGAAACTCGAGATCAACTACAGCTCGGACTAGCTTAGTATTGGAGTCTGTGCTTGTTGTTGGTCGTCTCAGTTGCCTTCTGATTGCGGGGTGCCTGCTTGCCTTTGGGCTAGCGGAGCCTGGAGCGATCCAAGCTTTGGTTCATCGTCTGGTGAGTCAGAACGCAGACCCGTTGCGAATCGGGAATGTTGTTGGTGGCTTGCAGTGGACGGGTCGCCTGGGTGCCGTGGTCTTTCTGCTGGCAGCGCTTGGGGCTCCTGCGGTTCCCGGGTTGTTGCAGATGCAGATCGGGTGGTTGCGAGCAGCTTGTCTTGAGTTCCGCCTGGAGCTCAAACAGTTTTTCGTATTGTGTCTAGCGGAAAAGAAGCTTGTTCTATGGGGTGGTCTGCTCACCCTTGGTGGTGTTGTTTTTCGGCTGGTTTATCTGGGGCGGGACGTTCGATATGACGAGGCCTTTACTTATGTTGAGTTTGCCTCTCGCCCCTTTCTGAAAGCCATCAGTCATTATCCTGAGCCGAATAATCAAATCCTGCATACGATCGGGGTTTGGGTTGTCACCCGATGTTTTGGGATTGCACCTGAGGTGTTGCGGCTGCCTGCGCTGGTCGCTGGGGTGCTGCTGATTCCTGCTTGCGGCTTGGCGGCCGGGGCGTTTTATGGGCGGCGTGTTTTTGTGCCGGCCGTGGCCCTGATGGCTTTTCTCCCCTGCTGGGTTAACTTTTCGGTGAATGCGCGAGGCTACACTCTGCAAGGGCTTTTTCTGGCATTGGGTTTGGTGAGTGCTGCCTTCCTGATTCGCAAGCCAGAGTTGAAATGGCCGTGGTTGGGGTTTGTCATTTGCGCGAGCCTTGCAACCTATACTGTGCCGACTTCGATTCTGATCTTTTCGAGCCTTGGAGTCTGGCTGTTGTGTCAGGATGTTTCGCGATGGCGGCACTGGTTGGTGGCCAGCTTAGTTGCAGGATTGATGGTGCTGCTGCTGTACACGCCGGTGTTTCTCTATAGCGGGTGGAGTGCCGTTTTTAGAAACAAATATGTGATGCCCATTTCAAAGAGTGAATATTTGGCTAATGCGGCAGGAATGCTTGAGAAGGTTCTGAAGCTGTTTGTTCTTGGGTTTGATGGGAAAGTTGCGGTGATTGTTGCGTTGATTCTGGTGGGAAGTTTCTTTGTGCCCATTGCGAAGGGTATGGGGCGGACGCGGCTGCCGCTTGCGTTCTTTATGGTGTTGTCAGCCGTTGGCTACAGTTTGACGCGGCAGGCATTAGGGTATCCGCGGATCTGGCTTTACCTTACGATTCCGATGATTCTCGTACTGGCCTGGGGAGTGGCTGAGATGGCTGAAACGTTTCCTGCATTTCGGAGGCGAGCTCTGCTCTTGTTTGCCGTTTGCTTTCCGATTGTGGCAGTCGCTTCGTCCATTCGGTCTGCGGCCTTGATTGAGGAAACGAGTGGCCATCGCAATCCCTATGTGGTTGAGGCGTCGCATCTGCTGAACCAGCTGGCACAGCCCCGACAGAGCCGCATCACCGCACACATTTTGATCGATCATATGCTGGTTTATTCTTTACGAAGCCTGCACCCGGAGACAGAGGCCTGTTGGCACGACACGCGGCGAGGAACCCCGATCTTTATTCTTCTAGAGGTGCCAGAATTTGGCGGGGAAAAAGAACTGTTTGCGGCTTTGGATGTCGCCAGGAAGAATCAGTATCGAGCCGCGATCCACGAGATTCGGAACCGGCCCAATGAACACTTTCAACTGATTCAACGATGGCCCAGGGCGGCGCTGCTGCGGATTGATCCGTTGCCTTAGTCTTCGCGGGGTTCCTGGAGCATTTGGAGGAAGGCTTTGACGGCGCGGCTCATGGGGGCGTGGCGGCGGTGGATGATGCCGAGGGGGCGGATGAGGCTGGGGCTGAGTTCGGCGATTTTGACGCGGCCTTCTTCCGCCTCTTTTTCGACCACGGTATGGGGAATGATACTGACCCCATTGCCGAGGACCACTGCCTCTTTGATCATCTGCAGGTTGTCGAAGTGCATGACCACTTCGACTTCAGCCCCGTTTGCCTTGAGGTAGGTGTCGATGTCTTTGCGGATCGGAAGATCTTCATCGAAGGCAATAAAATCAGTGCCATCGAGGCGAGCCGGGGTGATGCGCTTCATCGAGGCCAGGGGATGCGAGGGAGGCATGGCGAGGACCATCCGCTCTTTCTTCCAGGGTAAGGCAGTGATTTCGCGATTCGACATGGGGTAGGAAACCAAGCCAATATCGGCGCGCTCTTCCCGGACGGCCTGATAGACTTTTTCGGGCCGCAGATACTCGACCTTCAGGTGAGCATCCCGGTAGCGAAGACGGAAGAGGTCTTCGAGGCGATTCATCTTGGAGAGGCCTACGGAATAGATGGAGGCAACGCGCACTTCGCCGCTGGTGGAGCGCTTGAGTTCATCGAGTTCGGTTTCGAATTCGGTTTTCTTGCGGATGACTTCGCGGCAGAACTCCAGGTAGGCTTGTCCGGCGGGAGTGACGCGGATGGGACGTGTGCTGCGGTCTACCAATTCGATGCCGAAATTGCGCTCCAACTCCTGTAAATGTTGACTTGCAGCGCTTTGGCTGACCTTGTTTAGCTGAGCCCCCCGGCTGACGCTGCGGCTTTGGGCGATATCGCGAAAGAGTCGCATGTGTTCCAACTGCACGAAGGGAAGCATATCATAATGGTGGCTAATAGTACAAGAAATTAGGTTCAGGTTGCCTAATGGGGTGGAATCCCGCTATACTTTGTGAAACCCGAGGTGTACCTATGAATGAAGCCACAAATGCCGCCATGCTCCGCGGACTTCCCGAGTCGCAGGGGCTTTATGATCCAGCACGAGAGCGAGATGCTTGCGGGCTTGGATTCGTCGCCAACATCAAAGGCGAGAAATCGCACGACATTATTCAGAAGGGCATTCAGATCCTGATCAACCTGACGCACCGTGGGGCGTGCGGGTGTGACCCGGATACGGGGGATGGGGCGGGAATTCTGATTCAGATTCCGCACAAGTTTTTTGCGCGGGAATGCCAGACGCTGGGCTTCACCTTGCCGAAGGAAGGCGAGTACGGCGTAGGAATGGTTTTTCTGCCGGTGCAGCGGACGCAGCGCTTGCAGTGCGAAGGCATTATTGAACGGGTGGTGCGCGAAGAGGGATTGACGGTGTTGGGCTGGCGTGACACGCCGATTGATTCGAATGCAATCGGGCGACTGGCGCGCGATTCGCAGCCGTACATCCAGCAGATCTTTATTGGTCGCGAGGCGGGGATGACGGAGGACGAACTGGAGCGGCGGCTGTTCTCGGTACGCAAGCGGGCTGAGAACGAGATTGCCAGCTCTGGCATCCGGGATCGAGATTTCTTCTACCTGCCTTCGCTGTCTTGCCGGACGATCATCTACAAGGGATTGCTGCTGGCACCGCAGATTGCGAATTTCTACAAGGAATTGCAGGACCCGATGGTGGCGAGTGCGCTGTGTCTGGTGCACCAGCGGTTTTCGACGAACACGTTTCCGACCTGGCAGCTGGCGCATCCGTTTCGATACATGTGCCACAACGGGGAAATCAACACGGTGCGTGGCAATGTGAACTGGATGCATGCGCGGCAAGCGGTGTTGGCGAGTGATCGCTTTGGGGATCTGAAGCGGTTGTTTCCGATTGTGACGCCGAATGGGAGTGACTCTTCTTCGCTCGATAACGTGATTGAGTTTCTGACGCTGGGTGGGCGTGAATTGCCGCACGTGATGGCGATGCTGATGCCAGAGGCCTGGGATCAGGACACGGCGATGGACCCGGAGAAGAAGGCGTTTTACGAGTACCATGCTTCGCTGATGGAGCCATGGGATGGACCGGCGGCAGTGGCGTTCACTGATGGACGCTTGATTGGAGCGACGCTCGACCGCAATGGGTTGCGGCCGGCCCGTTATATGGTGACTCACGACGGGCTGCTGATCATGGCATCGGAGACCGGTGTGTTGCCGGTGAAGCCTGAAGAGATCAAGGAAAAGGGACGGTTGCAGCCGGGCAAGATGTTGCTGGCTGATTTGACGGCGGGGCGCATTATTCCGGATTCGGAAGTGAAGCAGCGGTTGTCTTCGAAGCAGCCCTACCGGGAGTGGCTGGACAAGCAGCAGATTGCTCTCGACAAGTTGCCTGCGGCACCGCGCTGGCATGATACGGACTTCCACACGATTCTGTCGCGGCAGCGGGCATTTGGTTATACCGAAGAAGACCTGCGGATGATTATGCTGCCGATGGCTGGTGCCGGGGAAGAGCCGATTGGATCGATGGGAACGGACACGCCGCTTGCCTGTTTGAGCGACAAGCCGCAGCCGCTGTTCAACTATTTCAAGCAGTTGTTTGCGCAGGTGACGAATCCGCCGATCGACCCGATTCGCGAAGAGCTGGTGATGTCTTTGACCAGCTATATCGGTACGGAGCGGAACATCCTGGAAGAGACGCCGGAGCATTGCCACACGCTGAAGCTGAAGCACCCGATTCTGACGAATCACTATCTGGAGCAGTTGCGGAATGTGCGTTGGGGTGAGTTTTTGGCGACGACGATTCCGACGCTTTTTGATGCGGCGGGAACGGAGAAGGACCTGGAAGAAGCGCTGGACAAGCTGTGCCGGCGCGCCTCACAGGCGATCGAAAAAGGCTACCGGTTGTTGATTCTCTCTGACCGCGGGGTGGATCATAACTCGGCACCGATTCCTTCATTACTGGCTCTGACGGCGGTGCACAACCATCTGGTGCGTGAAGGGACGCGCTCGCAGGTTGCCTTGATTGTAGAGAGTGGCGAACCGCGCGAGATCATGCACTTTGCGTTGCTGGTGGGGTATGGCGCCAGTGCGATCAATCCCTATCTTGCGATTGAAACGCTGGAAGATCTGGCGCAGAAGAACATGCTGCCGGAGGGCGTGACGTTTGAGAAGGCGCTGAGCAATTACAAGAAGGCGATCAGCAAGGGATTGCTGAAGGTGTTCTCGAAGATGGGCATCTCGACGCTGCAGAGCTATCGTGGGGCGCAGATCTTTGAGGCGATTGGCTTGAATCAGGCCTTTGTGAAGAAGTACTTCACGGGTACGGCGACTCGCATTGAAGGTGTGGGACTGGACGTGATTGCGCGGGAAGCAAAGATGAAGCACGACTTTGCCTTCAGCCCGACCAATACGTTCTCTACCGATCTGGATATGGGCGGGAATTATCACTTCCGGGTGCATGGCGAGTTCCATTCTGTGAATCCGGATTCGGTGGCGAAGCTGCAGCATGCGGTGAAGCAGAACAGCTTTGCGACGTTTGAGGAATACGCGAAGACGATTGACCAGCAGAACAAGCAGTTGTGCACGTTGCGTGGCTTGATGGACTTCCGGTTTGCTGCGCAGCCGATTTCACTCGATGAAGTGGAGCCTGCGACGGAGATTGTGAAGCGATTTGCTACCGGGGCGATGAGCTTTGGGAGTATCTCGAAGGAAGCGCACGAGACGCTGGCCATTGCGATGAATCGCATGGGCGGTAAGTCGAATACGGGCGAAGGTGGCGAAGATGCTGAGCGCTACAAGCCGATGGCGAATGGTGATTCCAAGCGCAGCTCGATCAAGCAGGTGGCCAGTGGACGCTTTGGTGTCACGACCGAGTATCTGGTGAATGCCGAGGAATTGCAGATCAAAGTAGCGCAGGGTGCCAAGCCTGGTGAAGGCGGGCAGTTGCCGGGCCACAAGGTGGATGAGAATATTGCGCGGGTACGGTTTGCTGTGCCTGGTGTGAGCTTGATCTCGCCGCCACCGCATCATGACATTTACTCGATTGAAGATCTGGCGCAGTTGATTTACGACTTGAAGAATGTGAACCCGAGTGCGCGCATCTCTGTGAAGTTGGTGAGTGAGGTGGGTGTGGGTACTGTGGCTGCTGGTGTGGCCAAGGCTCATGCCGACGTGATTCTGATTTCCGGAGACACGGGTGGTACGGGTGCGAGCCCGCTGACGAGTTTGAAGCATGCCGGCTCGCCCTGGGAGCTTGGTCTGGCTGAGACGCAGCAGACGCTGGTGATGAATGACCTGAGGAGCAGGGTTCGGATCCAGGTGGACGGGAAGATGCAGACCGGGCGCGATGTGGCGATTGGTGCGCTGCTGGGCGCTGAGGAGTTTGGCTTCTCGACGGCGCCGCTGATTGCGATGGGTTGCATCATGATGCGCAAGTGTCATTTGAATACCTGCCCGGTTGGGATTGCGACGCAGAATCCGGAGTTGCGTAAGAAGTTTGAAGGTACGCCGGAGAATGTGATCAACTTCTTCTTCTTTATTGCCGAGCAGATGCGGCAGATTATGGCGAAGTTGGGGATCAAGACTGTGCAGGAGATGGTGGGGCGTACGGACTTGCTGGAGATGCGGCAGGCGATTACGCACTGGAAGGCGAAGAGCCTGAGCTTTGCGGGCTTGTTCTACAATCCGCCGGTGCCACAGCGGGTGTCGCGGTTCTGTACGACGTCGCAGGATCATGGTTTGGTTGAGGCGCTGGATTACAAGTTGATCAGCCATGCCAAGGAAGCCATTGAGCACGGGACGAAGGTGGACTTCAAGTTGCCGATTCGCAATGTGCACCGGACGGTTGGTGCGATGCTGTCGGGCGAGATTGCCAAGCGTTACGGCAATGAAGGTTTGCCGCAGGACACGATTCATTTTGAATTCAACGGGAGTGCCGGGCAGAGCTTTGGCGCGTTCTTGTCGAAGGGCGTGACGATGGAGCTGGAGGGCGATGCCAATGACTATATTGGCAAGGGGCTCTCTGGTGGGCGGATTCTGGTTTACCCGCCGAAGAAGTCGACGTTCCTGCCGGATGAGAACATCATTATCGGCAACACGGCGCTGTATGGCGCGACGAGTGGTGAGGCCTTCTTTAACGGGCGAGCGGGCGAGCGGTTCTGCGTTCGCAACTCAGGCGCCACGGCTGTAGTGGAAGGCGTGGGCGACCATGGCTGCGAGTACATGACGAAGGGCCTGGTGGTTTGTCTGGGTTCGACGGGCAGGAATTTTGGAGCCGGTATGTCTGGTGGACTGGCTTTTGTGTTTGATGAGACGGGGCAGTTCCGGGCGAACCTTTGCAATAAGGCGAGTGTGGATCTGGACCCGGTGGAAAGCAGCGAAGATATCAATTTGTTGAAGCAGTTGCTGGAGCGGCACTGGCAGTATACGGGTAGCCCGAAGGCGCGCTGGGTGCTGGATGAATTTGGAAAGCTGTTGCCACATTTTGTGAAGGTATTCCCGCATGAATTCAAACGTGTGTTGGGAGTGGCGCGCAGTGAGGCGAAGGCAGAAGTAGCGGCGCCGAAGGTAGCGAAGGCGGCCAAGCGGGAGGTGATCCATGGGTAAGCACACTGGATTTTTGGAGATTGGGCGCGAGGTTGCGTCGAAGCGTCCGGTAGCGGAGCGGGTGAACGATTGGTTTGAGGTGTATCAGCCGTTTCCTGCTGCCAAGGTAGCGGAGCAGGGTGCGCGTTGTATGGATTGCGGCGTGCCGTTTTGCCATACGGGATGCCCGCTGCATAACCTGATTCCGGATTGGAATGACCTGGTGTACCGGAACCGCTGGCAGGATGCGATCCGGCAGCTGCATGCGACGAATAACTTCCCGGAGTTTACGGGGAGGCTGTGTCCGGCCCCTTGTGAGTCGGCTTGTGTGTTGGGGATCAACGCGCCGCCGGTTTCGATCAAGCAGGTGGAGAAGTCGATCATTGACCGGGCGTTTGAGGAAGGCTGGATCCAGCCGGAGTTGCCTACGTTCCGGACGGGGAAGAAGGTGGCGGTGATTGGGTCTGGGCCGGCGGGACTGGCTGCGGCGCAGCAGTTGAACCGGGCCGGGCATCATGTGACCGTGATTGAGCGCGATAACCGGCTGGGTGGTTTGCTGCGTTACGGGATTCCTGATTTCAAGATGGAGAAGCACCACATTGATCGACGGATTACGCAGCTCGAAGCCGAGGGGATTGAGTTTCGGCTGAATACGAATATTGGCGTGGATGTTGAGTTTGGTGATTTGCGCAAGCAGTATGATGCGGTGTTGCTGGCGATTGGTGCTGAGCAGCATCGGGATGTGAATGTGCCGGGACGGAATTTGAAGGGCATTCATTATGCGATGGAGTATTTGCCGCAATCGAATCGCGTGGTGGCCGGGGATACGGTGCCTGGGCAGATTACAGCGACCGGGAAGCACGTGATCATTATTGGTGGCGGGGATACCGGGGCGGATTGTCTGGGTACGGCGACGCGGCAGGGCGCGAAGTCTGTGCATCAGTTTATGATTCACCAGCGGCCGCCGGATGAGCGGGCGGAGTCGACACCGTGGCCGTTGTGGCCGGTGATGTACCGCGAGGAACCGGCGCATGAGGAGAACGGGAAGCGCGAGTTTGCGGTGGCGACGACGTCGTTTAGTGGTGAGGGCGATGTGGTGAAGAAGCTGCATGGGGTGAGGGTGGGGCCGTCGCCTCGCTTTGAGCCTGTGCCGGAGAGCGAGTTTACGCTGGATGCGGATCTGGTGCTGATTGCGATCGGCTTTGCTGGAGTGCATCGGGCGGGGTTGATTGAGAAGACCGGGGCGAGGCTGGATGCTCGCGGGAACATTGTGACCGGTGAGAACTATGAGACTTCGCTTGAGGGCGTGTTTGCGGCTGGAGATGCGCGGCGCGGGGCATCGCTGATTGTTTGGGCGATTGCTGAGGGACGGAAGGCGGCGCGCGCTATCGATGAGAGGTTGATGGGGTCAAGCCTGCTGCCGAACTAGGTCGTCGACGAAGGCGCGGACTTTGGATTTGGAGTCTTCATCGAGGGTGGAGATTTTGATGAGGAGTTCGCGTGTTGGGTCGGGTGGGGCTTCGGGGAGGTAGGGTTCGAGGCCCGGGGCGAGAGTGTACTTCTTGTTGAATGCGTTCCTAATAATTTTGCACATGTAAAGCAGAGTTAGGACTGAACTTGCTTTGCCTCGATCGCTCTCATCCCGACCACACTGAAAAAGGAGCCATTCTTCCAACTGAGCCCAAGTTGCATATCGACGTTCAAGCAAAATGCTGAAGATTTCTTTTCCGTACCAAGATGAAACCAGTGCAGGTTGCAAGATCGATGTAGCAGCATCTTGTTTCCATATAAATTCCCTGGTGTAGTCGAGAGCCAATTGAGTAGGCATGTAGGCCTCGTCCACTTTGCGTAGAAGATTTGAAGCAACCAAGAATTCAGAGTCTACCGTTCCTATGTGCATATTCGCTTCCACCCTGACTGGCAAATTTCCGCGATTACTAAGCGCAGCATAACTGCGTAATCCGGCAAGTACAATGTCGGCTCTCACTGATGGAAGGTTAAAGGTTTGGTCACTCGCCAATTTTGTTCTCTCCCATTTTTAGGGCTTTTGCGTACATTTCGGGTATTCGAAAGGATTGGGCAAAGTTGACGGCGTGGGCGTCTGTTACTTCAATCAGTCCTAATGGCACGAATTCGGCGATGGCGAGATCTCCTTGTTCGGTCGAATCAACGCCCAGTAGCTTGATGAGGTCCGCACGGGAGAAGGTGCTTGTCTCTGCGCCTTTCATTCTTTCCAGGACTTTAGCCAGGTTCGGTAAGACCATCAGGAAATCGTGGAGCTTCGATTCGCGGGTTGCTTGCAGTCCCTCGGCTATTGCTGCCGCTGAGATTTGCCTTGGGATGGGGGGCTGATTGCGCTTTTGGGTGTTGAATTGCACCTGTGCTTTGCGGGCATTTTCTGCGAAGAGGATGATGTCTCTGGGAAGGACCAGGCCGTTGCCGTCGGTCAGAGCGGCACAGAGGGCTTCGAAACTGGGTGCCGACGCTGCGGACCACTCGAAGGTTTGATCGATCAGGCTTTGCGGGGAATCTACCTCCGACTGCTCATGTAGGACCAATAAGCGGTTGGCGAGGATGGAGGCCAGGTCTTCTGGCGTCCATTGCAGGGAGACCTTGGAGGCGGAGAAATGGTCTTTGTTGACGAAGGAAAGATCGTTGTATTGGTCGCTTCGAAAGAAGAGTTTGAGACGGATGCGGTCTGTGCGGAGGATTTCGCTGAAGACTCCCATCAAGGCATAGAGAACCGATTCTCCGGCGGGGTCTTTGTAGCCGTTTAGAGTGACCTCGTCCAAGCCGTCGAGGAGAATCCAGTACCAGCGGTCATTGATGCGAAGCCAATTGTCAATGGTGGCGATGAGGACGTCGGCTTCGCGGGCGATGAGCGGTTCTTTGAGGGGGAACTCTACGTTGACCCAATTGCCGAGGCCGAATTTGCCTTTGAGATTTTTCAACTGCCAATCGGTGGGGACTTCGTCTACCAAGCGCCAGCGGCGGAGGAAGCGCTGGCAGGGTTGGAGGATTTCTTTGTCGTCAGAGCCGCTGTCGATGACCATTTTGGCGAGGAGGCTGGCAAAGTAGAGCCGCCAGATGCCGCGGGCGGTGCGGTGGGAGACGCCTTCCATGGCGTGGATTTGTGCGTGGAGCGAGGGTTCGTCGAAGCAGACGCGGTTGGGGAAGGAGAAGGCTGGGATGAGCTCCTGCTCGTTCTGGAGCATTTTGAAGATGGAACTTTTACCTGCGCCTTTGAGGCCGAGGATCAAAAAGATGAAGGGGGAAAGGGATTCGAGGTAGGCAAAGGAACGATAAAAGAATGGTGTGGGGT
The DNA here is from genome assembly GCA_044340255.1 of Bryobacter sp. Taxonomy (GTDB): domain Bacteria; phylum Acidobacteriota; class Terriglobia; order Bryobacterales; family Bryobacteraceae; genus Bryobacter. Next base: position 28,457 of record JBIITX010000035.1, read on the forward strand.
CGCCTTCGAATTGCGCGGCACCTGCTCCGAAGCGGAACTGCGACAGATCTTTCATCGAACCCATTCTCGCAAACTCATGCGGGAGTCGGTGATAATGGGAGCAGGAATCTTCAAGCGCAACATGGCATTGATCAATCAAATTCTGAATAACGCGGCCGCTGTCGCCAAGGGCATGGGTGTCACTTTTAAGGAGATGCTGCAGCCTACTGTCACGGAAGCTTATCCGGAGGGTCCGGCGGTTTTCCAGGAACGATTTCGCGGCGTGCATGTATTGCAGCGCGATGAGAATGGGCTGGAGAAGTGTGTCGGGTGCTTTCTTTGCGCGGCGGCCTGCCCTTCGAATTGCATCTATATCGAAGCGGCTGAGAATAGCGAAGAGGGCCGGATTAGCGGCGGGGAACGCTATGCCAGTGTTTACAATATCGACTACTCGCGTTGCATCTTCTGCGGCTATTGCGTAGAAGCCTGCCCGACCGATGCGATTACGCATGGGCATGATTTTGAGATTGCCAGCTACAACACCTCGACGCTGGTGTATCGCAAGGAAAAAATGCTGACGCCGCTGCCTGATAATTTCAAGCCGCTGGTGGTGATTGAGAAAGCTTCCGAAGGCGGACACTAGAACGGCGGCTTTGCTATGCGCGCCGATTCTTACGTAGACGGAAATCGCTGCCGGAACTTTGAACAATCGAGTTCGCTCGAGTGGCTGGATACGAATGGGACGGGTGCTTATGCGATGGGGACCGTGGCCGGAATACGGACGCGGCGCTATCACAGCTTGCTCAATGCTCCTTTGACGGCGGGTGAGCCGACCCAGGTTTGGCTGAGTGCGCTGGAGGACATTCTTTATCTCGATGGCGTGAGCTATGAGTTGGCGGCGCATCGGTACCCGAGTGCCGTTTCGCCCCGGGGTTTTGAGATGTTGGGGGAGTTTCGGATGGCGCCGTATCCGAGCTGGTTGTACCGGATCGGGGAGGCGACGCTGGCGCGGGAAGTGATGCTGATCGATGGGCAGGCGGCGGTGATGGTGCGCTACTGCTGCTCGGAGGATGCGACGCTGACGCTGCGGCCTTTTTTGGCGGGGCGGGGGCAACACTCGCTGGTGCGGGCGGAGCGAGGACTGGAGTGGGTGGCGGAGGCTGGTGAGGGGCATCTGGCGTTGCGGCGGGACGGGGCGGCGCTGCACATTCGCAGTGATGCCAAGGCGTTTGAAGCCGAGCCGGATTGGTATTACCGGTTTCAATATGCGGTGGATCGGGGCCGGGGACTCGACTTTGAAGAGGATCTGTTTACGCCGGGGTTGTTGCGCTTTGCGTTGCGTGCGGATACGTGGGTTTATCTGGTTTGTAGTTTGAATGAGGATTCGGGGCCGCTGGATCCGCTGGCGTTGTTGGGGGCGATTGAGGCCAAGGAGAAGCGGTTTCCGGTGCCGCGGAATCTGGTGGGGCGGCTGGCGAATGCGGCGGAGCATTTTGTGTTTGAGCAGAAGGGGCGCAAGAGTGTGATTGCCGGCTACCCCTGGTTTACGGATTGGGGACGGGATACGTTTATCTCGCTGCCGGGATTGATGCTGGCGCGGAACCGGCTGGATGAGGCGGCGCGGACCATCGATAACTTTTTGTCGCTGCGGCAGGATGGGCTGATTCCGAACCGGATTACGGATGATGGTTCGACGCCGGAATACAACTCGATTGATGCGACGTTGTGGTTGTACATTGCGGTGTGGCAGTGGCTGGAATGTGGGGGGAGCCGGGAGTTGTTTCAGGATCGGTTCTTTGCGCCGATGCGGGATATGTTGCAGCGGGTGGGGCGGGGGACGTTGTACGGGATTCATTGCGATGTGCAGGATGGATTGTTGAACGCGGGGACACGGGAAACGCAGTTGACGTGGATGGATGCGCGGGTGAATGGGGTGGCAGTGACGCCGCGGTTTGGCAAGGCCGTGGAGATCAATGCGCTTTGGTACAACGCGCTGCGACTGATGACGGATTGGGCGCGGGAGCGGGGCGAGCATCAGACGGAGACGTTGTTTGGCGCGATGGCGAATCAGGCGATTGCTGGATTTACAGCTTCGTTTTGGAATGTCGAGAAGGGTTGCCTGTTTGATGTGCTGGGGGATGCCCAGATCAGGCCGAATCAGTTGTTTGCCTTGTCGCTGCCTTTTCCGCTGGTGACGCGGGCCAAGGGCGAGGCGATCTTAAGGGTGGTCGAGAGCAAGCTGCTGACGCCGATGGGACTGCGGACGCTGGCACCGGAGGAGCGTGGGTATCGCGGACGCTTTGAGGGCGGGCCGTTTGAGCGGGATACGGCATACCATCAGGGGACGGTTTGGCCGTGGTTGTTGGGGCCTTATGCGCGGGCTTGTCTGAAGGTGAGAGTGGGCGATCAGGCGCGGTTGCGGGATTTGCTGGTTCGGTTTTGTGACCAGTTGGATGTGGGATGTTTGGGGCAATTGGCTGAAGTTTATGACGGGGATGCGCCGCAAAGAGAAGGTGGAACGCCGGCGCAGGCCTGGAGCGTGGCAGAAGTTTTGTGGCTTCTCAGTAAAGAACTGGCATTCTAGAGAAAGTGTCAGATCTCGCCAAAGCTAATAACCGTGCACTCGCTCTTGTGTACGCGACGATTTTTCTGGATGTGCTGGGGCTAGGAGTGCTGATTCCGGTGTTGCCGTATTATGCGCAGCAGTACCGAACGGATGCGATGACGGTGGGATTTCTGAGTGCGGCGTTTTCGATTGCGCAGTTTTGTGCGAGTCCGTTTCTGGGGGCATTGAGTGACAGGGTGGGACGGCGTCCGGTGATTCTGGTGAATATTCTGGGGTCGTCGCTGGCTTACTTTTTGTTTGGGTTGGCGAATACGCTTTCGCTGTTGATGCTGGCGCGGGTGCTGGAGGGGATTACTGGGGGAAGTATTTCTACGGCGCAGGCTTATATTGCGGATGTGACGCCGCCGGAAGACCGGATGAAGCGGTTTGGGTTGATTGGGGCGGTGTTTGGTTTGGGGTTTGTGATTGGGCCGGCGTTTGGTGGGTTTCTGAGTACGTTCTCGCTGGCGATGCCTGCTTATGCGGCGGGGACGCTTTGTTTGCTGGCGGCGGTGTTTGGGTACTTTATGTTGCCGGAGAGTTTGCCGCTGGAGAAGCGGGCGACGGCGCCGCTGCGATTGAGCGATGCGAACCCATTTGGGAAGATTGCGCAGGCTTTGTCTCGTGATTCGATCCGGGCGATTCTGATTGCGATCTTTGTGGTGAACGTGGCGTTTAGCGGGTTGCAGTCGAACTTTGCGGTGTTTACGTTGAAGCGGTTTGGAATGGGGCCGCAGGACAATGCGTGGATCTTTGTGTACATCGGATTGCTGAGTATCTTTATGCAGGGCGTTGTGGTGCGGAGGATGCCGAAGACGCTGAATCCCGTGACGACTTGCATTGTGGGGTTGACGGCGATGTCGGTTGGATTTTTGGGGATTAGCGCGGCGCAGGCCTCGTGGCACCTGTATCCAGCGATTGCGGTGATGGCGTTTGGGAACGGGATTGCCGCGCCGATGTTGACGGGTTTGATTTCGCGAAGGGTAGGGGAGCGGGAGCAGGGTACGGTGCTGGGGTCGTCGCAGGCGATCTTGAGTTCGACCCGAATTGTGGGGCCGCTGTTTGCCGGATTTGTGTTTGATGCTTTGGGGAGTGGGTCGCCGTATTGGACAGGTGCGATTCTGGCCGTGGCTGGGGCTGTGATCGTGGCGCGCACACCGCAGCAGGCATAATGGGAGCATGATTCGTAGACAGTTTCTGGCGGGCTTGGCGGCAGCTAGTTTGAACCCGGTGCAGGGTGCGCCGCGGTTTCGTGAGAACCCTTTTCTGTTGGGGATTTGTAGTGGGGATCCTTTGCCGGACGGGATTGTATTGTGGACCAGACTGGCTGGCACAGAAGTGGGGCAGGGGAGCCTCGAAGTGGAATGGGTGCTGGCCGAGGATGAGGGGTTGAAGAAGGTGGTGCGGCGCGGGAAGGAAGTGGCGACGCCGCAGTTTGCGCACTCGGTGCATGCGGATGTGAGGGGCTTAAAGCCAGCGCGGTGGTATTGGTATCAGTTTCGGTGTGGGGGGATGGTTTCGGCGGTGGGTCGGACACGGACGGCACCGGCGGCGGGGAGCGAGGAGGCGCTGCGCTTTGCCTTTGCCAGTTGCCAAAACTATGAGCAGGGTTATTACACCGCCTATGAGCACATGGCGAAGGAAGACCTACATTTAGTGGTTCATCTTGGGGACTACATTTATGAGGGCGGGATTGGGAAGAACCGGCCGCGGCAGCATAACTCGGGGGAGATTGTCAGCTTGAGTGATTATCGAAACCGGTATGCGCTGTACCGGAGCGATGCGCATTTGCGGAAGGTGCATGAGTTGTTTCCATGGATTGTGACCTGGGATGACCACGAGGTGGATAACAACTACGCCAACGACAAGGAAGAGAATGGGGCGACGCGGGAGAGCTTTCTGGAGCGGCGGGCGAATGCGTATCAGGTTTATTACGAGCACATGCCGTTGCGGCGGAGTTCGCTGCCCCAGGGGACGCGGCTGGATTTGTACCGGTCGTTTGACTACGGAAAGACGGCGCGATTTCATGTGCTGGATACGCGGCAATATCGGAGTGACCAGCCTTGTGGGGATGGGCGAAAAACGCAGTGCGAAGCGGCGCTGAGCGAGAGTCAGACGATGCTTGGTGAGGCGCAGGAGAAGTGGCTGATGGCCGGGATGAAGGCGGCACCGCAGACCTGGAATGTGCTCGCGAATCAGGTGATGTTTGCCAAGGTTGATGTGAAGCCGGGCGAGGGGGCGGAGTATGCGATGGACCAGTGGAGCGGCTATGAGGTACCCCGGCAACGGTTGATCCGAAACTGGCGGGAGGCGAAGCCGAATAACCCGGTGATCATTACCGGGGACATCCACTCGAACTGGGTGAGCGAGGTGGAGGATGTGGCGGTGGAGTTTGTGGGGACGTCGATCACTTCGGGTGGGGATGGGGTCGACTTGCCGTTTGCCGAGGCGAACTTCAAGAAGGAAAACCCGGGGCTGCACTACTTCTTGGCCAAGCGTGGGTATGTGTCTTGCGTGGTGGACCAGAAGCGGTTTGAGAGCAGCTACCGGATTGTGCCGGTGGTGACGACGCCGGGGAGTGGGGTGGAGACGCGGGCGAAGTTTGTGGTGGAGGCGGGGAGGGCGAAGGTGGAGAGGGCTTGAGGTGCTTGCAGGCAGGGTCGACTAGTCAGCACAAACCTGACTGCCGGTGTTGAAACGCCTGACGCAGCGGTTGGTCGGATAGAAGCCGGGCCGTGTAGAGGGGCGGCCATCGGTCCTGCCCTGCAGCGATCCAAAGGTGGCTTCTACGCCACCTGAGATTAGATTCAAAAAAGTGTCTATCCCAATTTGGTCACCCAGTTGGAAATCGTGCCAGACTTTGTTGCCATGCTCAGAATGGAATCGCACTTCAAGTCGAGTGCCGCCGCGAGATGTGGAGATACCGCCGGCGGCCGAGCGAAAAGAGATTTGAGATGGTGAGAAGGCAGCGACGGTGGTCGGCACACGAGTTCTAAAGCGGTGCCAGGGGCCGCCATCACCTACCGAAAGTGCAGGCAGAATATTGGGTATACCTCGTGGGCTCGCAACCAACCCACCGGTCGCGCTCGCTCCCTCGAACGAATAGAGCTGGCCCCACAAACCGTCACTGATGATCATGCGCCAGAGAACGCCACCTAAGCCGCCGCTGGCAACTCCAGCGCCTCCTGAAACACCGAGATTCAATACGCCAAAGGATCTGATGTAGAAGTTTGTCGATGGGCACGGGAGAGTGAGACATTGCAACCAGTCTGGGATGGGGGCAGGAACCGCAGTCTGGGAAACGACAATTTGAGCAACGATGACGTAGCGGTCCGTCTCTGCGCGGTCGTGTCCGACAGGAGCACTGGCGTAGCGGTCACTCAGGCCAGTGGCGTAAAAGTTGACTGATGCGTCTGTGCCGAGTTCGTGGCGAAGCCGTTCGATGACTGCATTGGCCCGCTCCAGAGCGAGTTGTTCGTTGCGGAGTGCGCCGCGTGCTCCCGGTGCTCTTGACCGATCTGTGGCCCCAAGGACAGCAACAATGCCACCTCGCTGCGCAATTTCCTGGGCGGCAGAACGAGCCCAGTGGAGATGCTCGGGTCGAAGTTCAGCCCTGTCCCATTCAAAGCCCGACAATATTGTCCAAGCTACATTCCCTTCTTGTCCCGAACTTACGGCCATTGGAGCTCCTGTTTGAGAAATCATAAAAGATGCTAAGGAGTTTGTAAACCGTCTTACACTTCGCCCTGCACTGGAACCGTAAGTACAAAGCGGTGGTGGCCTTTGAGTATTTTTCAAGAGATAAACTTTAGTGGTGTAGAGGTGAACTGCAGGGGAGAGTAATGAGAATGAGAAGTATTGTTCTGATGATGGGATTAGTGATGGCCAGCCTGGGGTGGGCGCAGGCACCGAAGCGGATTCTGTTTTTTTCGCATACGGCAGGGTTTCGCCATGGGAGTATCAATGCGGCGCGTGACGTGTTGCGGGGGTTGGACCCGGCGCGATTTACCATTACAGCGAGTGAAGATCTTTCGATTTTGACGGCGGAGCGGCTGCGTGGGTTTGACGCTGTGTTCTTTTACACCAGTGGCGAGCTGGCGTTGAGTGCCGCGCAGAAGCGCGACTTTCTGGAGTATGTGCGAAATGGTGGGGGATTTGCCGGGACGCATAGCGCTACCGATACTCTGTACAGTTGGCCGGAATATGGGGAGTTGATTGGCGGCTATTTTGACGGGCATCCCTGGACACAGAATGTGCGCATTGATGTTGAGGATCCGGATCATCCGGTGACGCGGGGGTTGCCGACGTCTTTCCCTTTGCTTGAAGAGGTGTACCAGTTTCGGGCATTTGACCGGCGCAAGACGCGTGTCTTGTTGACGCTGGATACGCGGGGTGTGAATCTTCGTGCGAATGGAGTGAAGCGGAGTGATGGGGATTTTGCTTTGGCCTGGGTACACCGCTATGGGCAGGGGCGCGTGTTTTATACGGCGCTGGGGCACTTTGATGAAGTGTTTCGAGACGCACATGTGCAGCGGATGTTGCGGCAAGGGTTGGAGTGGATCACGGGCTTGAGCGATGGTGATGCGACGCCGCGGGGCGGGGATGTTGTGCCAGAGGTGAACTCCGTAACGGAGGCGGCACAGTTTACGCAGCAGGGACTGCTGGCACCGGGTTCCTGGATCACACTCTTTGGCGTAGGGTTGACTTCGGGTTCGACCTGGACCGCACCTTTGGGTACGACGAGGCTTGTCGGCACGAGTGTTCTTTTGAATGGTGCGCCACTCGATGTCATCTATGCAGCGCCGGGGCAATTGAATGTGTTGCTGCCAAATACGCTGCCGGCGCAGCCTGTGCTTACGGTGCGCGCTGGTGTTGTCGATAGCGTTGCGCGAGAGGCACGGGCTGTGGCTGTTACGCCTGGGATCTTTGCGGTTACGTTTTCGCCTGGAGCGGCGACGCTCTGGTGTACGGGGTTAGGGGAACTCGATCGGGATGGGAATACGCGACTGCGGCCCACGGTTCGCTACAACGGAGTCTTGACTGAGGTGTTGTACTCGGGTTTGTCGCCTGGATTTGCCGGTCTCTATCAAGTGAATGTGCGCCGCCCGGAAACGCCGCAATTGTCGACATCGATTCGACTTGAGATCGGTGGCGTGACAGCCACAATACAGCTCCCTTAAATCTCAAAAAAAACAATCAGTGCCTACACAAATTGAGGCAGCTGGGGCGACCTATGCTTGAAAGCGTTGGATCAGACAGCACAGATTCGGAGCACGGTAGAAGCCTGGTACCAGCAGCATGGAGCGGCCTTGCTCTTGTTTGGGATCGCGCTCTGTGGTGATCGTGGACGCGCTCAAGATGCGATACACCAGATCTTCCTCAAGATGCTTGAGAGTTCTGACTTAAGCCAAATCACGGCCGTGCGCCCTTATCTGTTTGGTGCCTTGCGTAAGAAGTTGTTGAGCGACTTCAGACAGAGGGACCGCGAGGTAGCCATTGAGTTTGATGGTGGTTCGTGGTTTGAGACGCCGCAACGGAACTATGTCGAAGAACTGAGCTTGAGGCAGGCCTTGGCCGCTCTTCCCGAAGAGTAGCGCGAAGTTACGATCCTGCATGTCTGGGGTGGCCTCACGTTTGCTGAATCGGCTGAAGTGCTGGCTAGTAATGCAAATACGGTTGCGGCCCGCTGTCGCTACGCTTTGGCCAAACTACGCAATACGCTTTTGACGAAGCAGGAGGGAAGCACTTATGAACGGCCAGAATGACGATGAGCAGCTTGCGCTTTATTTAAAGAGCTTTCGGCCTTTGCCGCCTGCGCCTTTGCCACACAAGAGAAGGCCGTGGACGCTATATGCGCTGGGAGCGGCGGCAGCGCTTGTGATTGGTGTTTTGTCGCTGGTGCCGTTGCGGCGTCCGGGGCAGGAAGCTGCCGTGCCGGAGCCCAATACGATCGGCGGTGCGAACTTGCTGCTGGCGAATTCGCCGTCCTGGAAATCAGCAATCGACGACGCTTGATTTGCTTTTCGGCCTGCGCTGAAGCCCCATGCTCCAAATCACCGGAGCGCCCTTGAAATTTTAAGTCAGGAGAATCTCAAAAAATGAAACCAAACTATCTGGCGAAAGCCTTATCCATTGCCGCCGTACTGAGTTGGACGGTCGCTTCCAACGGGCAAGTATCGACGGAAGCGAAGCCAGGGGAGAATGCCGCCTTGCGGTATTGGTCTGCCTTCGCGCAGATGCAGGATGCAGCGGTGAGCCCGGAGCAGGCCAAGGAGCTTCAGGCGATTCTTGAGGGGACTGCGCCCTATAGCGATTTGAAGTATCGCGACCTTGCCCAGCGGAATCGACGCGCCGTCGAGACGCTGCAGCGGGGAGCGGAACTATCGAGCTGCGATTGGGGCCTCGAGTACCAACTGGGATCGGAGACTCCGATTGAGCATGTGCGCAAGGCGCTGGCGCTGGGGCGGATCAATATTCTCTATTCGATGCACCAGTTGCAGGCGGGCGACCGGGCAGGCGGAATTCGGAGCCCTGCGGCGGGGATTCGCTTTGCTCACGATGTGGCGACGGGTGGGCCTCTGATGGCGGCTCTCGCCGGAAAGACACTGCTAGTGACGCACTTGCGGATGGTCGATTTTGCGGCGGTCGAGCAGGCGTTGACCCCGAGCGAGAAGGCGGTGATTGCGAAGGCAGTGGGCCGGATTGGAGCCGAAGGTGTCGATTGGCAGGCGGCGATTCGTCGGGAGTTCGAGGTTTTGGCGCGGTCTGGGGCCCCGGTGCCGATGGCTGTGGACGAACAGTATCGACGAGCATTGCAAGATGCAGGAGAGCTTGGCAATCTGCAGAAGGCGATTGCTGGTGCGCCGAAGGCGGTGGCGGGACGGATCGCCAATCCGCAACGGGTTCTGGAGCAGAAGCAGGAACTTGCTGAGCGGCTGCAGGCTACGCGGCTCAAGCTGCTGTAGATGAGGCTCGATGGCGATGATACTTTAGACGTAAATGAATCGTCGTGAGTTTTTGGCTACGAGTGCAGCGCCGATGCTGCAGACCAAGCAACCCAATATTCTTTGGGTGACTTGTGAGGATATGAGTCCGAACCTGGGCTGTTATGGGGACAAGAATTCTGCGAGCCCGTCGCTCGATGCGTTTGCAAAGCGCAGTTTGCGGTACCGGAATGTCTGGTCGAATGCTCCGGTTTGTGCGCCAGCGCGGACGACGATCATTAGTGGCATGTATCCGCCTTCGACCGGGGCGGAACACATGCGGAGTGAGACGAAGCTGGCGCCGGGGCAGAAGATGTTTCCGCAATTATTGCGGGAAGCGGGCTACTACACGACGAATAACAAGAAGGAAGACTACAATCTGATCCACACCGGCAAGGTGTGGGATGAGAGTTCGGGCCAAGCGCACTGGCGGAACCGGAAGGGGAATCAGCCGTTCTTCAGCGTGTTCAACTACGAGATCACGCATGAGAGCCAGATTCGCAACATGAATCACAAGCTGATTCATGACCCGCGTGAGGTGAGAGTGCCGGCCTATCATCCCGATACGCCAGAGGTGCGGCGGGACTGGGCGCAGTATTACGACAACATCAAGACGATGGACGGGTTGATCCAGAAGCGGCTGGATGAGCTGGAGGCGGATGGGCTGGCGGATTCGACGATTGTGATGTTTTATTCGGACCATGGCGCGGGGATGCCGCGGTCGAAGCGGTGGCCTTATAACTCGGGGCTCCAGGTGCCGATGATGGTGCATGTGCCGGAGCAGTTTCGGCATTTAGCTCCGAAGGACTACAAAGAAGGTGGCTGGACGGAGCGGATGGTGAGCTTTGTGGATCTGGCTCCGACGGTCTTGAGTCTGGCCGGGAAGAAGAAGGAAGAGTATCACCAGGGGCACGCCTTCCTCGGTGCTCATATTGCGCCGGAGCAGAAGTATGTATTTGGGTTCCGTGGGCGCATGGATGAACGGATTGACATGGTGCGTAGTGTGCGGTCGGACCGGTATGTTTACATTCGGAACTACATGCCGCATCGGGTATACGGGCAGCATGTGGACTACATGTTTGAGATGCCGACCACGAGGAAGTGGAAAGAGCTGTTTGATGCCGGGAAGACGAATGCGGCGCAGAGCAGCTTTTGGAAGGCGAAGCCGGCAGAAGAGTTTTATGATTTGCAGACGGATCCGGATGAAGTGAACAATCTGGCGACACGGGCCAGTGGAGCGCAGCGATCGGAGCTGAACCGCATGCGGGCGGAGCAGACTTCGCTGGCGGTGCGGATTCGCGATGTGGGCTTCCTGCCCGAACACGAGATCCATGAGCGGGCCAAGGGCGATGCGCCGTACACGATGGGGCAGGACCCGCAACGGTTTGCCGTGCAGCGCATTATGAATGCGGCTGAGCTTGCTACGGGGCCCAGGAAGGCGGACCCCAACATGCTGAAGACTTACCTGTCGGACGAGGACAGTGCGGTTCGGTACTGGTGCACACTCGGGATCTTAAATCAGGGGAAGGCGGCTGTTGCGGTTACGGCAGAGCAGTTGCGCAAAGGGTTGAGCGACGCTGCGCCCAATGTACGGGTGAATGCGGCGGAAGCTTTGGCCCGCTATGGTGAAGACACTGATTTGAAGCCAGCGATGGAGGTGTTGTTGAGCGCTGCGGATGCTGCTGCGGGGAATCAGTTTATTGCTTTTGCGGCATTGAATGCCTTGACGGAAGTGGGTGGGGAAAAGCTGAAGCCTTACCGGGAGAGAATCTCGAAACTGCCCAAAGGACAGCCCAAGGCGGCGCAAAAGTTTGGCAGCTACATCCCCAGGATGCTGGAATACCTGATGGAGATTAGCGCTTAAAGAAGATTGCGAGCAAGGGAAGCAGCAGGAGCAGGAAGGTTGACGGCTCGGGAACGGCTGTTGGGGCAAGCGGATCGACCGTGTTGGTGGGGGGATTCTGGTTGCCGGAGCCTGGAGGATTCTCTGAGCCGGGGGGATTCACTGAGCCGGGGGGTGGATTGCTTGAGCCAGGTGGCGGAGTGCTGCCTCCTGAGGAAGGCGGGTCGAGGAAGAGCGGGTCTGACGATGCGCTATTTGTCGAATCTGAAGAGAAGGCTGAGAAGCTTGGGATCAGGTCGAAGAGGAAAAGGCCGAATTGGTCGGTCGTGAAGCGCTCTCCCGTTTCGGAGAACTCGATGTCGAACGAGAGCATCGTTGGGAGGCCAGCGTCTACCTGGATGAAGCTCAGCATGCCGCTCGAGAATAAGCCCGCCGGAAGCTGTTCGAGGGTAATGCCGTCCAGGGTGCTCCCGATGGGGGTTCCGTCGGCGAAGCGCAAGTTGGTCGACTTGATGTTGACCAGGCGAATGGTCTTGTTGGAAGAGCTTGCATTGGGGTGCAAGGTCTTGATCATCAGGCTCCAGGTGGAAAGAGATGGAGCCAGCTTGAAGGCGTCGAGATTCAATTGCAAGGAGCCGCCGAACACCATTGAGGCGCATAGGAAGGGCAGGAGGAATCTCAGAGTGGACATGTTACTAGCAGTCTGAAAGTACCATCGGTTCACAATCTTGATAAATCAGCAATCCACCTTAGTTTGTTGGGTCAAAAGTATGATGAAATGCTTGCAGCCCTATGCCAAAGCGATCTTCCCGACGCGATTTTATGACGCGGTCTGCCGCGACTACGGCGACGACTGTTGCCTCAACGGGCTTGGCTTCCGGAGCGGAAGCTGGTTCGGCGAGCCACATTCCTGCACTGAAGACTGCAAACACTACCAAGACCAATTCGATTTGCCCTTATTGCGCTGTGGGTTGCAGTGTGACGATTCATACGATTGGCGATAAGGCTCGCAATGTGAAGCCTGCGATTGTGCACATTGAAGGGGATCCGGAGAGCCCGGTGAACCGTGGAACGCTTTGCCCCAAGGGGGCTTCGCTCGAAGAATTTGTGCAGAGTGACCGTCGGTTGACCGGGGTGAAGCATCGGGCGGCTGGGGCTAAGGAATGGACCAATCTGACGTGGGAAGAAGCGATTCCGATGATGGCGGCGCGGATCAAGGCATCACGGGACAAAGGATTTGTTGCAAAGGATGAGCAGGGCCGGACGGTGAACCGGCTGCACAATGTGGCGATGATCGGTGGGTGTACGGACACCAACGAGATCAACTATTTGTTGAGCAAGTTCCGGTTTAGTTTAGGGCTGCTGGCCTACGAGAATCAAAGCCGGCTTTGACACGGCCCCACGGTGACCAGTTTGGCCGCCACGTTTGGAAGAGGAGCGATGACGAACGGTTGGACCGATGTGGCCAATGCGGACGTTGTGCTGGTGATGGGAGGGAACCCGGCAGAGAATCATCCGGTGGGTTTCCGTTTTGTGATGGAAGCCAAGCGCTTGCGCAAGGCGAAGATTGTTTGCATTGACCCGCGGTTTACGCGGACGGCTGCTGTGTCGGATTGCTACGTGCCGATTCGTTCGGGGACGGATATCGCGTTTCTGGGCGGGTTGATTCACTATGCGGTGGAGACGGGGAAGTATCAGCGCAAGTACGTCGAGCAGCATACGAATGCGAGCTTTCTGATTGCCGAAGGGTTTGGCTTTGAGGACGGGCATTTCTCGGGCTGGAAAGACGGCAAGTACGATAAGTCGACCTGGCAGTATGAGCTGGACGGTAGTGGATTTGCCAAGACGGACCCGAAGCTGGAGCATCCGCGCTGTGTCTTCCAATTGATGAAGAAGCACTACTCGCGCTACACGCCTGAGAAGGTAGCTGAGATTTGCGGTTGCACGAAGGAAGAGTTTTTGAAGGCGGCCGAGTTGATTACAGTGGCTGCTGCGGAAGACAAGAGCGGGACTGTGCTGTATGCGCTGGGTTGGACGCATCACTCGTTTGCGGTGCAGTTAATTCACGCGGCGGCGATGGTGCAGTTGCTGATGGGGAACATCGGGATGCCCGGCGGTGGCGTGAATGCGCAGCGTGGGCACGCTAACATTCAAGGCTCGACCGATATGGGGGCCTGGAACATGTTGCCGGGGTACCTGAAGATTCCGCGGGCGAACCAGGCGACGATTGAGGATTACCTGAAGGCGAATACGCCGAAGCCTTTGCAGGCGAAGAGTTTGAATTACTGGGGTAATACGCCGAAGTTCTTCAAGAGTTTGCTCAAGGCCTATTACGGGAAGAAGGCGACGGCGGCGAATGGCTACGGCTACGACTGGCTGCCGAAGATTGAAGAAACGGGCGATCACTCGTGGGGCGCGTTTTTTGATGACATGTATCACGGCAAGCTGGAAGGGTTGATCAGCTTTGGGATGAACCCGGTGGCGAATGGGCCGAATACGAAGAAGATGCTGACGGCGCTTTCGAAGTTGAAGTGGTTGATTGTGGCCGAGAACTTTGAGACGGAAACGGCAGCGTTCTGGAAGGCGAAGACGCTGGCGGCGAAGGATTATCCGTTGGCGCTGGATGAGGCGGGGATTGCTACGGAAGTGTTCCTGCTGCCTGCTGCGAACTTTGCCGAGAAGGATGGGGCTTTTGTTAACTCTTCCCGCTGGTTGCAGTGGAAGGAAGCGGCAACGGACCCACCGGGTGAGGCGTGGCGGGATCAGGAAATTATTGCGCGACTGTTTCTTGAGATTCGCAAGTTGTATGAGAAGGATGGGGGTGCGAACCCTGAGCCCCTGTTGAACATGAGTTGGGATTACGCCAAGCCGCATAGGCCGCTGCTGAGCGAGGTGGCGCGCGAGGTGAACGGGGTCGACCTGACGACGTTAAAGCAGTTGAATGGTTTTGGCGAGTTGAAGGATGATGGCACGACGGCCTGCGGCAACTGGGTTTATAGCGGTTGCTGGACGGAAGCTGGGAACCAGATGGCGCGGCGCGGACAAGTGGACCCAACGGGACTGGGGCTTTATCCGCAATGGTCGTGGAGCTGGCCGGCGAACCGGCGCATCCTGTATAACCGTGCTTCGGCCGATGAAAACGGGCAGCCGTGGGATAAGACGCGCGCTCCGTTGCAGTGGGATGGAGAGCGGTGGCGTGGGGATGTGCCGGACTATAAGAGCGATGCGGCACCTGGCACCTTGCCTGCGTTTGTGATGTTGCCTGAGGGCGTGGCGCGGCTGTTTGCGCCGGACCTGGTAGAAGGGCCGTTCCCTGAGCATTATGAACCGGCGGAGTCGCCGGTGTTGAACAGCCTGCATCCGGAGGCGAGTGCCAACCCGCTGCTGAAGACGTATTCGAGCGAGCCGGAGCCGTTTGGGCTGGCGAAGGATTTTCCGTATGTGGCGATTACGTATCGACTGACGGAGCACTTTCACTACTGGACGAAGCACACGAGTTCGAGCTCGCAGTTGCAGTCGAATTTCTTTGTGGAGTTGCCTGCTGAACTTGCGGCCGCCAAGGGGATTTCGAATGGAGATCGGGTGCGGGTGAGCTCGAAACGCGGTTCGTTGGAGGGGCCGGCGCTGGTGACGAAGCGATTGCGGACCCTGATGGTGAATGGGCAGAAGACTTACCACGTGGGTTTGCCGATCCACTGGGGCTTTGTCGGGAAGATTACCGGCCCGCTGATTAACAACTTGACGCCAAGTGCTTATGACCCGAATTCGGGCACGCCAGAGTACAAGGGCTTTCTCGTGAATCTGGAGAAAATCTGATGCTGGTAGCGAAGCTGATTGATACGACGCTGTGCATTGGCTGTAAGGCCTGCGAGGTGGCTTGCCAGGAGTGGAACGACCAGGAGTATACGCTGGGGACCTTTGATGGCAGCTATCAAACGATGCCCGATCTGGCTCCGAACTTTTGGAACCTGATCAAGTTTAATGAGGTGGAGAAGAACGGCGGGACTTCGTGGTTGATGTCGAAGTACCAGTGCATGCATTGCGCGGATGCGGGATGTCTGGCGGCATGCCCGGCGCCAGGGGCGATTGTGCAACTGGCGAATGGCACCGTGGATTTTGCCCATGACAACTGCATTGGCTGCGGGTACTGCATTACGGGTTGCCCGTTTGATGTACCGAAGCTGAGCCCGACTACGAAGAAGGTATATAAGTGTACGCTCTGCTCGGACCGCACTGCGGTGGGGCTGGAGCCGGCTTGCATCAAGACCTGCCCGACGAATTGCCTGACGTTTGGGGAGCGCGATGAGATGATCCGTGTGGCGGAGATTCGAACGCGTGAGCTGAAGAGCGATGGGTTTCAGGATGCGGGGATTTACAACCCGCAGGGCGTGAGTGGCACGAATGTCATTTATGTTTTGAACGATGCCAAGAATCCAGAGCAATATGGGTTGCCGAAGGACCCGGTGATTCCCTGGACGGTACAGCTTTGGAAGGGGCCGATCAAGGCGCTGGGAACGATGGTGTTTTTGGGAAGCATCCTGGGGGCGTTCTTCCACTATGTGGTGTTTGGCCCGCAGGACCCGGAGGTGCATGGAAACCATGAATAGTGGCGAGGTTCGGATTCCGCGCTTTGATGCCTATGAGCGGGTGATGCACTGGATGGCGGCATTGAGTTTTCTCTATGCGACGCTGACTGGCCTCGCGATGTGGTCGCCGAAGTTGTACTGGCTGGCTGGATTGTCGGGTGGCGGATTTGTGATTCGCGGGACGCATCCGTGGTCGGGCATTGTGTTCTCTGTTGTGATTGGCTGGATGTTTTTGAGATGGGCCAAGGGAATGGGCCTCGATGCGGATGACAAAGTGTGGCTCACGAAGATGGACAAGTACATCACGCACCAGCATGGGGCGCTGCCGGAATCGGGCCGTTTTAATGCGGGGCAGAAGATGTTGTTTTGGAGCCAGGTGGTGACAGCGCTTGGGTTGTTTGTGACGGGTGTTGTATTGTGGTTTCCGGAGTGGATGCCGAGGTCGTTGCGACTTGCCGCGATTTTGCTGCATCCGCTGGCAGCGATTGGATCGATTGGTGGAATTATCGTGCACATCTATATGGGCACGGCGGCTGTACCTCATTCCATGAGAGCGATGCTGCGGGGGTGGGTGGTGCCGGAATGGGCACGCTTTCACCATCCGAAGTGGTATCGGCAATGGCGTGATTCAACGAACATAAGATAGGATCTTCGAAATGCGGTTATTCCTACTCAGTATTTTGCTGACCGCTGGTGCGTGGGCGCAAGTAAAGGCCCCCATGGACGCAGCGAGTCTCGAAGCCGGCTTGAAGGCTTACCAGTTTCACTGCGCGTTCTGTCATGGCAAGGGCGATGACGGGATGGCGGCGAATCTGGTGACGCCGAACCTGGTGCATGCGCCGACGGATTCGTCGCTGGTGAACATTATTCGGAACGGGATTCCTGGAACGGATATGCCGCCTGCGCTTGGGATGAGCGATGAGGAGATGCTGCAAGTGGCCGGGTATGTGAGGTCGCTGGGCCGTAGTGCGCCGACCAGTATTGCTGGTGACAAGGTGAAGGGCAAGGCGCTTTACATGGGCAAGGGTGGATGCGCCGGTTGCCATATGGTGAGCGGGGCGGGTGGAAAGATGGGGCCGGACCTGACGCTGATTGGTGCGATGCGGAGCCCGTCGAATCTGCGGACTTCAATTGTAGAGCCCAATGCGGCGATGGTGGGCGGGTGGACGATGGTGCATGTGACGCTGAAGACCGGGGCAAAGGTGAGCGGGATCCGGATGAATGAAAATAACTTCCACATCAGCTTGCGCGATGGGAAGGGCAAGATCCAGACGCTGGCCAAGGCGGATGCAACGAAGATTGACCGGGACCTGACGAAGTCCTCGATGCCGGGCTATGGGAAGGTCTTTAGCGCGGATGAAATGACCGATTTGATTGCTTACTTGTTCTCTCTGCGAGGTGCGATGTGAAGAGTTTCCTTTTTTTGATGACTGTTGGAATGGCCTGGGGACAGGGTGGGGACTGGTTGCACTTTCAGGGCAATCCACAGGGGCACCGGTATTCTCCGCTGAAGACGATTAACAAGACGAACGTGTCGCGGCTGAAGCCGGTTTGGACATTCCAACTGGATAAGACCGATAAATTTGAAGCTAGCCCGATTGCGCAGAACGGGATTCTGTTTGTCTCGGAGCCGCCTAGTGATGTGACGGCGGTGGAGAGCCGGAGTGGCAAGGTGTTGTGGCGCTACAAGCGAGTGTTGCCGGATAACGTGCCGTATTGCTGTGGGCGCGTGAATCGTGGTGTGGCTGTGTTGGGAGACCTGGTGTTTATTGGGACGCTCGATGCGCATCTAGTGGCGCTGGATGCGGCGACGGGACATGTGGTTTGGGATGTCGCTGTTGCCGATTACAAGAAGGGTTATTCGAGCACCGTGGCGCCTTTGATTGTGAAGGACAAGGTGATCATCGGAAGTGCCGGTGGTGAGTTTGGTGTTCGTGGTTATCTGGCGGCCTATGAGGCCAAGACGGGTAAGGAAGCATGGCGGTTGTGGACGGTGCCTGCGGCTGGAGAGAAGGGCACTGAGACCTGGCTTGGCGACAGCTACAAGTATGGTTCAGCGACGACGTGGGTGACGGGGAGCTATGACCCGGAACTGAATACGATTTATTGGGGCACGGGCAATCCCGGGCCGGACTGGAAGGGCGATAAGCGGGCGGGAGATAACCTGTATTCGAACTCGCTGCTTGCGGTGGATGGAGATACGGGGAAGATGAAGTGGTACTTCCAGTTCACGCCGCATGACGTGCATGATCTTGATTCGACGCAGGTGCCTGTGCTGGTGGATGAGATGTGGAACGGGAAGATGCGGAAGCTGGTGTTGTTTGCCAATCGCAACGCGTTCTACTATGTACTGGATCGCACGACGGGTGAGTATTTGTTGGGCAAGCAGTATGTGCGGCAGACGTGGGCGCAGCCGGAACTGGACGCCAAGGGGCGGCCGACGCGGATGCCGAATACTTCGCCGACGCCGAATGGGACGGTGGTGTATCCGAATTCGCCTGGAGCTACCAACTTTCAAGCGCCTGCTTACAGCCCGCTGACGAAGTTGCATTATGTGATGACTCGGGATGAGGGTGGGGTTTTCTATTCTGGTGACGATACGTACAAGGAAGGTAGCTGGTATCTGGCCGGGCGCTTTGTGTCGAAGCCGGGTGAGGAAGCCACTGGTGCGATCAAGGCGATTGATCCGAAGACGGGTAAGTCGAAGTGGGAGTATCCGATGAGTGCGCCGTCGTGGAGCGGTGTGTTGGCTACGGCTGGTGGGCTGGTGTTTGCGGCTACGGCAGATGGCGACATGATTGCGCTGGATGATGCGACGGGTAAGCTGCTGTGGAAGTTTCCGATGGGCGGGAAGGCGTTTGCCAACCCGGTGAGCTATGTGGGGGCTGATGGCAAGCAGCACATTACGATTGCCTGCGGGCACACGCTGTTTGCGTTTGCGGTGGAGTAGGGGTTGCGCTTAGTGCGCTGCTATTCGGATTCAGGATTCGTCTTGATGGCGAGGCTGAGTAAGGGGTTTGCCCAATCTGGTAGTGTGGCGGCGCGCCAGACCATTCGCCCGTGTTGGGTCACCATAATTCGTTGTGGCCGTGGGCCCGAGTTATCGAGGAAAACTGCCTCATCCGCCAACATCATGGCCTTGGGTGCATTTTGCAGACTCCTCCCATAGCGGCGACGGATGTCTACATCGGGTATGTCATGCCCCCCGAGCGAAACTCGCAAACGGACCCTTTCGACATGAAGCTCCGGTTCTCGAAGGGCCACGTATATCAAGCGCGTCTTGTATCCACCCAGCTTGGCAGCGCGTAGGAGTGAGAGAGCTCCATTGCCAGCCAAGGTACTTTCCAAAACGAAGCTCGAGCGCATTGCAATCAAGGATCGGCAAAGAAGAATTGTTTGGCGGGCCGCAGGAATGGACTTGCTGGAGGGTTTGTTGCGATCCAAGTCCCGTGCAATCACATCGGGATCTATGATGGGCGAAGCTTTATCCAAGGGAATTGCAGCAGTGAGCGTGCTCTTCCCTGAGCCATTGGGCCCTGCTACCAAAGTAATGGTGGGAGGAATCACGCCTTGGGGGCGAGAGGTAGCTCTCGCAGGACGACACGGTGTGTTGCTCTCGGTTGTGCGGGATCCAAGCGAATCTCGAAGCTGCGGCCATCTGGAAGTTCCTCGACAAGACGACCTCTTTGATCCACAAATACTACGGAATGACCGGCGGCCAGAGCGTACTGCCGAGCTTTCCAGCCCGCATTTGCAGCAGCTTGAGCGAATTCTTCAGAGAGGATATTGAACATCGAATTCACCTCCAGTATCGCTTAGGAATTCCTTGAACGCTTGTTATGGGTTGAAGTAGCTTCTTGGGGTTACGCCGAGTTCGCGGCGGAACATGCTGATGAAGGAACTGGGGTTGTTGTAGCCGCAGAGGGTGGCGGTTTGAGAGACTGTGCTGCCTGCGGCGAGGTGCTCGAGGGCGAGTTGGAGGCGGAGGCGGCGGAACCAGGACCCGAGGGGCATTCCGGTTTGTTGTTCGAAGAGGCGTTCGAGGGTGCGGAGGCTGGTGCCGGATTGAGTGGCCGCCTGGTTGAGGGATTGGCCGGGGTTCGTTTTGAGCGAGGCTGCTAGACGTGAGGCGCGGGGATCTTGCGGCATTGGGAGCTGGAGGGGCACTGTGGGAAGGGTTCGCATTTGGTCGAAGATCACAGCGGCGAGGCGGCGGTGGGCGGGCTTGCGGGCGGAGAGAGCGCCTAGGTCGATGCAGGTGAGGATGAGCTCTCGCAACAGTGGTGAAACGTTGACGGCGCTGGAGGTTCGTGGGAGGTGCCGAACGGCTCTGGCGCGGAAGTAGAGAGCCCGAAGGGACGCGGATTGGCCGATGTGGATCGAGTGTGGGGTTTGATCGGGAACCCAGAGGGCGCGTTGGGGCGGAAGGGTCCAAATTCCTTCATTGACCTGGACTGCGAGGGCTCCTTCTGAGGCGTAGATCAACTGGTCCCAACCGCGGACAGGGTAGTGGAGGATTTGAGGGGAGTGGAAGGTGACGCCGAAGGTGCGGATGAGTGCGCCGTCGTGGCGTATTTTCGACATTTGATGACAGAATATCGCAGGACTGACAGTTGGGGCTTTGGGTTAGGATGGGGCTCATGACAAATTCTTTGCGGCATTTTGCGGTGAATTGTGACGATGTGGAGCGGGGCAAGAAGTTTTACGAAGAAGTGTTTGGGTGGAAGTTTGCGCCGTGGGGGCCGCCGGGATTTTTTAACAGTTCGGATGCCGGGGTGATGGCAGCGGTGCAGCCGCGACGGGAGTTGGCACCGGGATTGAAGATGACGGGGATGGAGTGTACGTTTGGCGTAGCAGACATCGATGCGACACAGGCTGCGGTGGAGCGGATGGGAGGGAAGATTCTGATGCCAAAGGTGACGATACCGACGGTGGGGACGCTGATTTTCTTTCAGGATTCAGAGGGGAATGTGGCTGGAGCGATGCAGCATGAGACGCCGGCTTAAAGGATTTTGAAAGCCGGGTCTGATTTGGGGATGAAGAGGCTGCCTTCGGTGAGGCCTTCGGGGGCAGCGCGGCGGAGGAGGCGCTCGAGGTTCTGGGGGTGGTGCTGGAAGGCGTGGGTGATGTCGCGGACCTGATCGGCGGTCTCGTGGACGAATTCGAGGCGGAGGTGGTGGATGCCGGCGTGTTGCCAGGCGTTGAGGTGGGCGGCGGCGTGTTGGGCCTGGGCACCGAAGACGGTGTTGCGGCAGCCGACGTCGGCAACGACGGGATGGCGGCGGCCTTGCTCGTCTTCGAGGGAGATCTCGTGCTCTTCGCAGGGGCGGCCACAATCGAGGTAGCTGGTGCCCTCGGAGAGGAAGCGGCAGAAGACGCAGTGTTCGGTGTGGAAGACCGGGAGGTGCTGGTAGGCGACGACTTCGATGCGGGCGGGGTCGGTTTGTCTGGCCAGCGATTCGATTTGCTGCGCGTTGAGGTCGTGGGTGGGGGTGAGGCGGTCGAGGCCCATGTCGAGCAGCATTTGCGCGGTGATGGTGTTGGCGGCGTTGAGGCTGAAGTCGCCCGTGAGATTGGGGCGGCCTTTCAGCTTGTCGAGCAGGCCGGCGGAACGGATCAACAGGCCACAGTCGAGGC
Organism: Bryobacter sp.; assembly: GCA_044340255.1. Taxonomy (GTDB): domain Bacteria; phylum Acidobacteriota; class Terriglobia; order Bryobacterales; family Bryobacteraceae; genus Bryobacter. The sequence goes on from JBIITX010000035.1 coordinate 50,090, forward strand.
GTGTGAGGAAGTCGGCAATCTTGTCCTCACCCGGCTTGAGGACGCGGGGGCTGGCGACGCGGGCGGGGATGCCTGAGGCTTTGAGTTTTTCGAGGGAAGGCCAGAGGCCGTAGAGATCGAGATAGTCGAGGGTGATGCTGGCGGGTTTGGCATCGATGGCGGCGTCGAGGTGGCGGGCGGCGCGGATGAGGAGGTGGATCTCGAAGGGCTTGGGAGATGTGTTGGTTGGTTGGGTTGCGGGTTGGAGCCAGGGTTTGGTTGGCTTCGGATTTGTTGCCGCTGCTTGCTCGGTGAGTTGCTCGACGGCCTGGCGGCGGAGCTGGTTGAGCATTGAGACGGGGACGAAGGGATTGCCAACGATGGTGGCGCTGAGCTCGCCGAGTTGGTAGGGGGTGTTGCCGAGGCGGCTGAGCTGGTCCTGGAGTGTTTCGAGGGTGAGGCCCTGGCGCTCGGCGGGTACTAGAGGTTGGGGCGATGTGAGGTGGATGTGGCCGAAGTGGAGCTCGAGAGGTTGGCCGGTGATGGCTTGGACGCGGACGGCGATGGGGCGACGATAGACGGGTTGAGTGGCTTCGGTGTATTTTCTGGCGAGCTTGTCGGTGTCGGGGTCGGAGGTACGCCAGAGGAGGTCGCCGGTGCGGATGCGGTCGAAGCGGATGGACTGGTTGGCGAAGCCGAGTTCGGCGAGATTGCCGTGGAGGGGTTTGAGGGTGTAGATGCGGCCGCCCTCTTCTTTCTCCTGGGGGCTGCGCCAGTCGGCCGAGTCGAAGACGATGCCGTCGCCGGGCTTGAGTGGGGCGAGTTGGTGGGCTTCATTGAGCGCGACCACGACTGATTCGCTGCGGATCTCTTTGACGCGGCCGAGCAGGACCCCGCGGTGGCGGGGGCCGCGGCCTTCGACGACGGTTTGGTGGTTGGTGCCGCTTAAGAAGAAGGGGCCGAGGCCGCGGGAATAGACTTGCTCGAGGTGGATGCGATCGAGCGGGGTGACTTCGTAGTAGCTGTCGACGGCCTTGCGGTAGGCGGCGGTGGTGAGGGCGACGTATTCGGCGTCTTTGTAGCGGCCTTCGATTTTTAGAGAAGAGATGCCGAGGGGGATGAGCTTGGGGATCCACTCGAGGGTGTAGAGATCGCCGGGGCTGAGCAGGTAACGCGCGTCGTCGAGGGGATGGAGATGATCGTCAACGATGAGCTGGTAAGGGAGGCGGCAGGCCTGGGCGCACTGGCCGCGATTGGCGCTGCGGCCGCCCCAGGCTTCGGAGCTGAAGCATTGGCCGGAGTAGGCTACGCAGAGCGCTCCGTGGACGAAGATTTCGAGTTCACAATCGGTTTCGCGGCGGATTTTGGCAATTTCATCGAGCGAGAGTTCTCTGGCCAAATTGACGCGGGTGGCCCCGAGGCGTTGGGCGAGGCGGACGCCGTCGGAGTTGGTGATGCTCATCTGGGTGCTGCCGTGGATTTCGAGGTCGGGTGCGATTTGATGAGCGAGCGAACAGATGCCGAGATCCTGGACGATAATGGCGTCGGCACCGGCTTGGGCGATGGCTTCGATGGTGGTGGCGGCGTCTTTGAGTTCGCGATCAAAGACGAGGGTGTTGAAGGTGACGTAGCCCTTGACGCCACGCTTGTGGAGGGTGGCGATGGCGGAGGGGAGTTCTTCGAGGGTGAAGCCCACTTTGGCGCGGGCGCTGAAATGGGTGAGGCCGAAGTAGACGCTGTCGGCTCCGGCTTCGATGGCGGCGTTGAGCTGCGGCCAGTGGCCGGCGGGGCTCATGATTTCTGGTTTGCGCATCAGGGGCCGTAGCGGAGTGTGATGAGGCTGGCCGGGGAGGCCGTGGTGTTGATGACGATGAGGCGAGAGTAATCGGCGTCGTCCATCGGTGGAATTTTTGCGGCGAGGCTCTCGGCAATCGTGGGTACGAGATTGGAGTGGGAGACGACGAGGATGATGTCGGTTGGGGCGGCCGCTTTGAGTTGTTTGAGAAGGCCTGCGAGGTCTTTGGCTTCGAGGATGGTGGGTGTGATGGCTTGAGCCTTGGCGAGGGGTTGGGCCGTCTGTTTGGTGCGTTGCAGCTCGGTGGTGTAGATGGCGGTGAGCTTGACGTCGGCGAGCGTTTTGGCGAGCAGGGCGGCGCGCTGGAGGCCGAGATCGTTGAGGGGGACGTCTCCTGTGGGGCCGGCCTTCTCGGCGTGGCGCACCAGGATGATGGTGGCAGCTTCGAGAGGAAGCAGGCAGAGCAGGAGTGCGAGGCAGCGGAGCATTGGGTTAGTCGACGAGCCCTTCGAAGAGGACGCTGGTGAGGTAGCGCTCGCCGGCGTCGGGGAGGACGACGACAATGGTCTTGCCCTTGTGTTCCGGCATCTTGGCGAGGCGGATGGCTCCGGCGGCGGCAGCTCCGCAAGAGATGCCGCAGAGGATGCCTTCTTCTTTGGCAAGGCGGCGGGCCATGTCGACGGCTTCATCATTGGTAACTTGTTCGACCTGATCGATGATGGACATGTCGAGGGTGCCGGGGATGAAGCCTGCGCCGATGCCCTGGATTTTGTGGGGGCCGGGCTTGGGGACTTCGCCATTGCGGGTCTGGGTGATGACGGGGCTGTGGGCGGGCTCTACCGCGACGCTGAGGATGGATTTTTTCTTCTCGTGTTTCAGGTAGCGGCTGACGCCGGAGATGGTGCCGCCGGTGCCGACACCAGCGACGAAGATGTCGACGGTGCCGTCGGTGTCTTCCCAGATTTCAGGGCCGGTGGTTTTGAAGTGGATGGCGGGGTTGGCGGGGTTCTGAAATTGTTGGAGGAGGACGTAGTGATCGGGGTCGGAGTTCTTGATTCGCTCGGCTTCTTCAATGGCGGAGCGCATGCCACCGGGGCCCGGGGTGAGGATGAGTTTGGCACCGAAGGCCTTGAGGACTTTGCGGCGTTCGATCGACATGGTCTCGGGCATGGTGAGGGTGATGGGGATGCCGCGGGCGGCGGCGACGAAGGCGAGCGCGATGCCGGTGTTGCCTGAGGTGGGCTCGACGATTTCTTTACCGGGGCCGAGAAGGCCTTTGGCTTCGGCATCCCAAACCATGGAGGCCCCGATGCGGCACTTGACGCTGTAGGCGGGGTTGCGACCTTCGATCTTGGCGAGGACGGTGGCTCCGGCGCCTTCTGTGACGCGATTGAGTTTGACGAGGGGGGTGCGCCCGATGGATAGAGAGTTGTCGTTAAAAACGTTCATGGTTTAGATCTCCCAGTTGGCGATGTATTGGTTTTGCCTGGCTTGCCAGGAGTCGGCGAGTTGTTGGAAGTTGGTGTTGCCGAGGATGTTGTGGATGGCTTCATCGACCTGGTGCCACATGTCTTCGAAGCCAGCTGTGGTGGTGCGACGGTCGCTGGGGCCGTCGACGTGACGGATGACTTCGGCAACGATGAGTTGCGAGGCGGGGCGGGCAAGCATGTAGCCGCCGTCGGCACCGCGACGGGATTCGACGAAGCCGCCCTGTTTGAGATTGGAGAGGATGAGCTCCAGAAATTTTTGCGGGATCTTTTGCCGCTTTGCAATGTCAGCGATGCGAATGGGGTCGCCCGCTGGTTGAGTCGCCAGGTCAAAAATCGCCTGCAATGCGTACTCGGCTTTCACCGAGATTTTCATCGTTTTAGAATCTCCCCTAAGCCTATAGACTATCTCTAATGCTACGACGTGATTTGCTGAAGCTGGTTCCGGTGGTGGGTTGGGCGGCGAGCCCGGTGAAGATCACCAAGATTGTGACCCACAAATGTCGGATGGATGGGCGGGAATATCTGTTTGTAGAAGTGCAGACGGATGCCGGGATTACCGGGCTGGGAGAGGCGTCGTTGCCGGCGCGCGTGGAGATCACCGAGCAGGCCGTGAAGTGGCTGGAGCCGCGGCTGGTGGGGCGGGAGGCATCGGGGATTGAGGCGCATTGGAATCGCCTCTACTACGAGGAGAATCGCTGGCGCGATGGAAGCGTGATGATGACGGCGCTGAGTGCGATTGATATTGCGTTGTGGGATATCGAGGGGAAGCGGCTTGGGGTGCCGGTGTGGCGGTTACTTGGTGGGAACAACGAGAAGCCGATGCGGGTGTACTGGTCGCACTGGAGCAACCAGTTGAAGCAGCGGACGCCGGAGGCCTTGAGTGAGTTGGCGCTGAAGACGGTGGAAGAGGGATGGACGGCGGTGAAGTGGGTGATTCCGAAAGCGGCAGATGAGCAGACGCGATTGCGGCAGGTGGTGAGCGAGATTGAGGCGATTCGCAAGGCAGTGGTGATGAAGCTGGATGTTTGCCTGGAGATGTATGAGACGTACTCGATGCGGTCGGCGCTGGAGCTGGCGCGGGCGGTGGCTCCGCTGAAGGTGATGTTTATTGAGGAGCCGGTGTGGCGGGAATCGAATGTGGCGCTGGGGGCGATTGCGGCGCAGAGCCCGGTTCCGCTGGCGGGCGGAGAGGGATTGCTGAACCGATGGATGTTTCGGGATCTGCTGGAGGCGAAGGGAGCGATGATTATTCAGCCGGACATCATTCACTGTGGTGGCATTACGGAGATCCGCAAGATTGCGGCGCTTGGAGAGGTGTATGGCGTGGAGATTGCGCCGCACATGTGGTACGGACCGGTGGGGCATATGGCGAGTGTGCAGTCGATGGCGGGGGTGAAGAGCTTTCTGATGAATGAGTGGGATGGGTACGGGATGAGGCGGATGCATGAGCTGACGGGGGGGACGCTGCCGCTGGTAGAAAAGGGGCATGTGAAGCTGCCGGATCAGCCGGGTCTGGGGCTGAAGATGGATTTTGCGGACTGGAAGAAGCGCTTCCCCTACAATTGATAGAAGTGCTCTCTGTCGACGAACAACTGAATTATTTGCGAAAGGGCTTTGCGGAGATTATTCGCGAAGAGGATCTGCGCGCACGCCTCGAGCTGTGCCAGAAGGAAGGACGGCCGCTGCGGGTGAAGGCGGGCTTTGACCCGACGGCTCCGGATTTGCATCTGGGGCATACGGTGCTGATTCGCAAGATGAAGCACTTTCAGGACCTTGGGCATACCGTCATCTTTCTGATTGGTGATATGACGGGTTTGATTGGGGACCCGACGGGACGCAATGCGATGCGACCGCCGATGACGCGGGAGGAATTGAACCGCAACGCCGAGACGTATAAGTCTCAGGTGTTTAAGTTGCTGGACCCGGCCAAGACCGAGTTGCGCTTTAACAGTGAGTGGCTGGAGCCACTGAGCTACGAAGCGATTGTGCGGCTGACTTCGCATTACACGGTGGCGCGGCTGCTGGAGCGGGATGATTTTTCGAAGCGGTACAAGGACGGGATTCCGATCTCGGTGCATGAGTTGTTGTATCCGCTGGCGCAGGCGTATGATTCTGTGGCGTTGCGTTGCGACGTGGAGTTGGGCGGGACAGATCAGAAGTTCAACCTGCTGGTAGGGCGGGCGATTCAACAGGATTATGGGCAGTTGCCGCAGATTGTGGCGACGGTGCCGATTCTGGAAGGTCTGGATGGCGTGGAGAAGATGTCGAAGTCGAAGGGTAATTACGTTGGAATTACCGAAGCGCCGACCGATATGTTTCGCAAGCTGATGAACATGCCGGATGTTCTGGTGCCACGCTATTACGAGTTGTTGACCGACTTGCCGATGGACGAGATTGCTTTGCTGGATCCGCTGGTGTCGAAGAAGGATTTGGCCTACCGGATTGTGCGGGATTTCCACGGTGAGGATGAAGCGGCGCGTGTGGTGGAAGGGTGGGGGAGTGTGCCTCTGCCGGAGAATCATGCTGAGGCGACCGATGCGCGGATGAACCGGATTCTGGTGGCAGCGAAGTTGGCGGGCAGTGTTGGTGAGGCGGATCGCCTGATCAAGAGTGGAGCCGTGAAGGCGGGCAATGCTGTGACGCTTGAGTTGGTTACCAACCCGGCGCAGCGGATGGAGCCTGGAGAGTTTGTAGTGAGAGTGGGCAAGCGGTACCGGTGGATTCAATTGAAGGTGACTGAATAATGGCGATCATTCGACGCAATATTGACTGGAAGCTGAAGAGCCGCACGTTGCGGCTGGGACAGCGTACGTTTATCATTGCGCCCATTGCGCTATCGGTTGCCAATGAGGGGCCGAAGGCGGCGGATCCGGATCGTGTGTTGTCGAAAGCGATCCAGTTGGATGAACTGGGTGCCGATGTCATCGATCTCGGAGCCGAACCGACACGACCTGGCGAGAAGCCGCTGACGGCAGAGGAAGAACTGACACGGCTGGTGCCGGTACTGAAGAAGCTGAAGAACAAGCTGAATGCGCCGATTTGCGTGAGTACTTACAAGGCTGCGGTGGCGGAAGAGGTTCTGAAGCTGGGCGCAGAGATCATCAATGATCCCAGTGGACTCACGTGGGAGCCGATTCTGGCCAAGACGGTGATGAACCATGACTGCGGATTGATCTTGAATCACATGAGAGGGCGGCCTGATGCGTGGGGGAAGCTGCCTCCGGCCAAGGATGTTGTGGGTTTGATTGCGAAGGATCTGGATGCGGCTGTGCATCGGGCGCTGCGAGCTGGTGTTGAGAAGTTTCGGATGGTGATTGATCCGGGTTTGGGCTTTGGCAAGCGGAAAGAACAGAATTACGAAATTCTTGGGCGATTGGGAATTCTCGGCGGTATTGGTGTGCCGGTGATGGTAGGCCCGACGCGGAAATTGCTGGTGCCGACGGCGAATGAGCGCGAGTTGGAGTTTGCCGGTGCGGCTGGCGTTACGGCAGCAATTCTGAATGGTGCGTATCTGGTTCGTGTGCATGATCTGGAGGCGATCAAGCCCGTGATTGCCGTGGCGGATGCCATCCTGAACCAATGGCGACCAGATCGCTGATAAGCTAATCCTCGATGACACGTCGAGGAATTCTCTCCACCCTTGCCGCACCCATGATTGCGGCTGCTCAGACTCCGAACCGCGACTATAGCGGGCAGAGGCCGATTCGCTATCCGGAACCGGATGTCGTTGTGGATGATCCGAGTTTCGCGAAGATCAAGATCGGGAACACGACGATCCAGCGGCATGCGACGGGGTTTCTCTGGGCTGAGGGTCCGGCATGGCATGGCGGGGGGAAGTACCTGGTGTGGAGTGACATCCCGAACGATAAGCAATATCGCTGGATTGAGGATGACGGGCATGTGAGTGTGATCCATCAGCCGGCGGGTTATTCGAATGGGAACACGTTTGATTATCAGGGGCGGCAGATCTCTTGTGAGCATGGCAACCGGCGTGTGTTGCGCTATGAGTTGAATGGCAAGACGACGGTGCTGGCTGACAAGTTTGAAGGCAAGCCGCTGAATGCGCCGAACGATGCGGTGGTGCATCCGGATGGGGGCATCTGGTTTACGGACCCGGGTTATGGGAGTTTGATGAACTATGAGGGGTTCAAGGGGGAGTTGGTGATCAAAGAGGCGGTGTACCGGATTGATCCGGTGACGGCGAAGATCGAGAAGGTGACCGATGAGATCTTCAAGCCGAATGGGCTGTGCTTCTCACCGGACTACAAGAAGCTGTATGTGGCCGATACCGGGGCGACGCACTATGAGAAGGCTCCGCGAAATATCAAGGTTTGGGATGTGGTGGATGGCAAGCGCTTGAGCGGGGGCAAGGAGTTTGCCAAGATGGGCGCCGGGTTGGCCGATGGAATTCGTGCAGACAATTACGGCAATGTGTACGCGGCGGCGGGGTGGGTCGGCGAGGGCTATGACGGAGTGCATGTGTTTTCTCCGGCTGGACAGAGGATCGGGCGTATTTTGCTGCCTGAGATTTGTGCCAATGTTTGCTTTGGTGGGACGCGGCGGAACCGGTTGTTTATGTGTGGGAGCCAGTCGCTGTACTCGGTGTATCTGGAGGCGGTGGGCGCGCACATCTGCTAGAAGAAGCTGATGTTTTTCATCAAGGGTGCCACCCATCAGTGTGAGAAAGACCCGACGCCTAGCAGGCTTTGAGCAAACGCCGAGGCTCGAAGCGGTGGGTGGGGTCGCGTTTTCAGTCCGGTCTGGGGACGGTGCCTTCTGCTTAGATTCCTGCCATGATCCAGGCGGTGGGTACTGCCGCGGGTGGATCTTTACAAAATCTTCACAAATATTTACATTCCCTATTGCACTTCTGCGCGGCTTGTAATAAATTTCCGATTACAAAGCCTTAATCGGCTAACTCAATGAATAGGGGATTATTCATGAAGTGCTCTCTGGTGAAGCTCAGTAGCTTCTTCCTTTCTGCCGTTGCCATTTTTGGCCAAGCAACGAATGGCAGCATATCCGGGGTCATTGAAGACCCACAGAACGCCTCCGTAGCCGGCGCGAAAGTAATGCTCAGCTCACCTGGGCGAGATCTGAACCTTGAAGCTGCCTCGGATTCTTCGGGGCGCTTTGTTTTTGCGGCTATTCCGCCAGGACAATATCAGCTCAAGATTTCCAAGCCTGGTTTCAAAACACTGGACCGTCGCGGCATTGTGCTGCAGGTTGGTGAACGTCTCACCCTGGGAGACATTCGACTGGAAGTGGGCCAAGTTGCCGAAACCATCGAAGTGAGTGCCGAAGCTGTAACGCTAAAGACTGAATCTGCAGAGCGCTCGAACGTGCTGACGTCCAAGCAGGTGGAAAACATCGCTGTCAATGGACGCTCGTATCTTGGGTTGGCTGGCCTTACCGCTGGCGTCGTATCTACCGGTAACTTCCAGGTTGCTGGTACGGGGGGACTTGCCAGCATCTCTGCCAATGGTGCCCGACCCAATCAAAATCAACTTTTGCTCAACGGAATCTCAAATGTAGACACTGGAAACAATGGCGATCAGCTGGCTACGTTGAGTCTCGATTCTGTGCAGGAATTCCGCATCCTGACCTCCTCTTATCAAGCTGAGTACGGTCGCAGTGCGGGTGCGCAAATCATTGTCCAAACCAAGTCTGGCACCAAAGACTTCCATGGCAGCGCTTATTACTACCGACGTCATGACTCGATGAACGCGAACAGTTGGACTCGGAATAACCAGGTGAATACCCAACTCATTAATGGTGTGCCGACCAGTGTGGTGGGCCTGCCGCGTCAGTTGTATCGCTTCCAGAACCCTGGCTACACGATTGGTGGTCCGATCTATATTCCGAAGCTCTTCAACAAGAACAAAGACAAGCTGTTCTTCTTCTGGAGTCAGGAATTCCAGCGACAACTTCAGCCTGAAAATCCCCGTCGTATCACGGTGCCAACCGCTGAAGAGCGTAACGGTAACTTTGCCAACAGTCTGAACAATCAGGGCCGTCCGCTTGGGCCCATCCGCGACCCGCTGGCTAACGCTCCATTCCCGAATAATCAAATTCCGGCGAACCGCTTTTATGCGCCCGGCCGTGCTTTGATGAACCTGCTGCCGCTGCCCAATCAGCCACAGGGGACAACTCTCAATTACAACTTTGAGAGCCAGATTTCGACTCGCCGTCCAAGGCGCGAAGACTTGATTCGCATCGATTACAACATTACCGATAAGCTTCGCCTGTTTGGAAACTTCATCAACAACAACAATATTTTTACTTCGCCCTATGGATCGTTTGTTCTGGGCAGTTCGACTGGACAATTCCTGATCGATGACGGTCGGCCTGGCAAGAGCTTTGGCACCGGTCTGACCTACATTATTTCCCCAAGGATGACAACGGAATTCACGTTTGGTTATGGCCGCAACGACATTTTGATTACTCCGAATGCGGCCAATGCCGATGCGCTCACGCGAAGCAAAACAGGCATTAACCTGCCACTGCTTTATCCGAATGCCGTACAGAAGGATTTCATTCCGGCATTCACGTTTAATGGAACGAGACTCGCTAACTCGCCGGGCCTTGGCACAGGCAATGCACCCTTCGTGAACTACAACGACACGACAGACTTCGTGAGCAACACGACGCGGGTGTTTGACCGACACACGATGAAGTTCGGTGCCTATGTGCAATTCAGCCGGAAGGATCAAACTTCCTTTGCAAACGCCAATGGCAACTATAACTTTGGCGACAATCCGGCGAACCCCTTCGATACCAATTTTGGCTACTCTAATGCGCTGCTAGGAGTTTTCAATAGCTTCCAGCAATCCCGGGCCTATGCCAATGGCCAGTACCGCTATGTGAACGCTGAGTTCTTCATTCAGGACACCTGGAAGGTCAACAAGCGCCTCACGTTGGACTACGGTGTTCGCGTGGCCTTCATTCAACCTCAATACGACCGTTCGCTCGCGGTGTCCTCCTGGCGCCCGGATCGTTGGAGGGCTGAAGATGCCCCGCGCCTGTTTCAACCGCAGTTGAACGCGGCTGGGCAAACCATTGGGGCCATAGATCCTCCGACCAATACGATTCTGCCTGCTTTGAATATTGGCCGCCTGGTTCCCAATAGCGGCAATATCCTGAACGGGATCATTATCCCCGGGAAAGATACGAATAAGTATCTGCAAGAGAACCGTGGGGCGCAATTTGGCCCGCGCATCGGAATCGCCTGGGACGTCCGTGGGGATCAGACCTTTGTCTTCCGCGCTGGTGGCGGTATTTACTATGACCGATTCCAGGGCAATCGCGTTTTCGACTTGCTGACCAACCCGCCAACAGTGTTGCAGCCCACCATTAACTTTGGCTTCGCCACAGACATTACCGCCGGCGGTAATCCGATCATCGGGCCTCCTGGTCTGGTGATGGCGGATCCGACAGGTGCCATCCCTACGACTTACAACATGAATGCTGGCATTCAAGCCAAGCTCCCTTGGGATCTTGTGCTTGATACTGGCTACGTTGGCTCTATGGGGCGACGCCTGCAAAACAACCGAAACATGAATGCTGTGCCTTATGGCGCGTTCTTTACAAACCCCTCGGCTCCGAATGCTGACTTTCTGCGGCCTTACCGTGGATTTGGCAACATCAACCTCTACGAGGGAACGGCGAATTCCAACTACAACTCCTGGCAGGCAACCATAACGCGCCGGATGCGGAGTATGTTTGTGAACTTCAACTACACGTTTTCCAAGGCCCTTGGTACGGGTTCTGGTGACGGCGAGTTCTTCCGGATCGACAGCTTACAGCGGTTCGGGAATTACGGTTACCTCGACTTTCACCGCCAACATAACGTGAACTTGAACTTTGTCTATAGCCTGCCAAGCTTTGGCAAGTCAGACACGATGGGAAGCAAGGCCCGCAATGCCATATTCAACAATTGGCAACTCTCTGGTATCTACACCTACACCAGTGGCCAGCCGCAGGGTATTGGTTTTGCGATTCCCGGTTTTGCGAATCAGTTCGTGACGGGCTCCTTTACGGAAGGGGCGCGCATCCGTGTGGTTGGCGATCCGAGGAGTGGCATCAATTCAGGTGACATCTTCAACAACCTGAACCCCGCTGCATTTGCTCCGCCACAGGTGGGATCGATCGGTTTGGAAAGCAGCCCTCGGCTGGTTTTCCTGCCTGCGATCAACAACTGGAATATGTCTTTCCAGAAGGCCTTCACCTTGCGTGAAAACAACAGCCTCCAGTTGCGAGTGGACGCTTTCAACTTCTTTAACCACACGCAGTTCACCGACTACAACCGTACGCTGAACTTCACGAGCCTGACGAATGCGACGCCTACCAACCTAACCCGTGCCTTTGGCGGTTTTGGTGCGGTGAATGGCGTTCGCGACCCGCGAATTATCCAGCTCATGGTCCGCTACCAGTTCTGAGTTGGAACGACAGTTGCATTGATTGAAGTGATTGCGAAGGAAGCCTCCTGTTTTGGCGGCTTCCTTTTTTTTGCTGGAGTTTGAGGCTAGCGTTTGTGGCGGTGAGAAAAGCGGCTGGCCGGGTGATTCTAAACCCTGATAAACATTGATCAAAATGCTAAAATATTGGGTTGGCAAACGATACTGAAAACCCACAGGGCCCGGGCGGTAAAGATCCGGGTGGCAATGACGCTGCACAACTGCCATTAGGCGAAAATCCGAAGAATCACATCCCGATCAATATCGAAGATGAGATGAAGCGTTCGTATTTGGATTACGCGATGAGCGTGATCATTGGACGCGCGTTGCCTGATGTGCGAGATGGCTTGAAGCCTGTGCACCGGCGCATTCTCTATTCGATGAATGAAATGGGACTGCAGTGGAACCGACCGACGCGCAAGTGCGCCCGTGTTTGCGGCGATGTGCTCGGTAAGTACCACCCGCACGGGGAAGGCGCTGTCTATGACGCGTTGGTGCGTATGGCGCAGCCGTTTTCGTTGCGCTATCCGTTGATCAATGGCCAAGGGAATTTTGGCTCGGTAGATGGTGATCCGCCGGCGGCAATGCGTTATACCGAAGCGCGGTTGGCCAAGATCGCCAGCATGATGATGGACGATATCGATAAGGACACGGTCGACTTTAAGCCGAACTTTGACGATTCTGAAGTCGAACCCGAGTTCTTGCCGACGGTGATCCCGAACCTGCTGATCAATGGATCGGGCGGGATCGCGGTGGGTATGGCGACGAACATTCCGCCCCACAATCTGACCGAAGTGGTGAACGGTTTGATTGCGATGCTGGAGAACCCGAAGATCACACTGGCTGAGATGTTGAGCATTATTCCCGGGCCGGACTTCCCGACGGGTGGCTTGATTCTGGGTCGGTCGGGAATTTACGACTGCTATTCGAAGGGTCGCGGATCGATCAAGATGCGGGCCAAGGCCTTTACCGAGAAGCTGGGTAAGGACCGCGAGAGCATCATCATCACCGAGATTCCGTATCAGGTGAACAAGGCGAAGCTGATCACCGATATTGCGGCGCTGGTGAATGAGAAGAAGATTGATGGCATCTCGGACGTGCGCGATGAAAGCGACCGCGAGGGCATGCGCATTGTGCTGGAGCTCAAGAAGGGCGAGCACCACGAAGTCATTTTGAACCAGTTGTACAAGATGACGCAGTTGCAGACAAACTTTGGCGCGATCATGCTGGCGATTGTGAACGGCCAGCCGCGCGAGCTGCAGTTGCTGGACATTCTGAAGCTGTTCATTGAGCACCGCAAAGAAGTGGTGCGTCGGCGTACAGACTTCCTGTTGCGCAAGGCGCGCGAGCGTGAGCACATTTTGCTGGGCTTCAAGAAGGCGCTGGACAATCTGGACCGCGTGATCGAACTGATTCGTGCGGCGAAGTCGCCGCGTGAGGCACGTGATTCGCTGATCGCTGAGTTCGAATTTACAGACCGCCAGGCGCAGGCCATTATCGAATTGCAACTGCAACGCCTGACCGGCATGGAGCAGCTGAAGATCCTCGAAGAGCTTGAGGAAATTCAGCGCCGCATTGCCGAGTACCTGGAGATTCTGGGTAGTGAGACGGTGCTGAGGAAGTTGATCACCAAGGAATTCCGTGAAGTGGTCAAGGAATTCGGCGATGAGCGTCGTACCCAGATTGTTGAGGATACCGGCGACATCGACATTGAAGATCTGGTTCAGGTGGAAGATATGGCTGTGACGGTGAGTCGCGGCGGCTATCTGAAGCGGACCAGCGTCGATACCTACCGGCGGCAGACGCGCGGCGGTAAGGGACGCATCGGGATGGGGACGCGGGCGGAGGATGTGGTGGAGCATTTGATTATTGCTTCGACCCATGACTACCTGTTGATCTTCACCTCGAAGGGCCGTGTTTACTGGCTGAAGGTTTACAACATTCCCGATTCGGGCACGGTCTCGAAGGGTAAGAACATTAACGGGCTGATCAACTTGCAGCCGGATGAGGAAGTGAAGGCCTTCCTGCCGGTACGCTATTTCACTGCTGACAAGTTCATTGTGATGGTGACCAAGCACGGTGTGATCAAGCGTACGGAGCTGACGGATTTTGACAATCCGATGGCGCGTGGCATTATTGCCTGCACCCTCGATGACAACGATGAGCTGATTTCGGCCAAGATTTCAAACGGCAAGAATCAGATCTTCCTGGCGTCGCACGAAGGCATGGCGGTGCGCTTTGACGAAGAAGAAGTCCGCTCGATGGGCCGACAGGCACGTGGTGTGACCGCGATGAAGCTGGAGAAGGGCGATTACCTGATCTCGGCTGAAGTGGTGGATGAAAGCGCACTGATGCTGGCTATCTCTGAGAAGGGATTTGGCAAGCGCACGAAGTTGACCGATTACCGTCATTCTGGCCGTGCCGTCAAGGGCGTGATCAATATGAAGGTCACCAACAAGACGGGCAAGGTAGTGGCGACGATGCCGGTGAACGAAGATTCTGACGTGATGATTATCACGAAAGAAGGTCAAATCATCCGCATTGATTCGACGGATATCCGCCAGTCTGGCAGGAGCGCGCAAGGCGTGAAGCTGGTGAACATCAGTGAAGGTGATATGGTTGCCAGTGCGGGTGTGATTCCGGAATCGGATGAGCCACCGGCAGTCGAGGACGCGCAGGGCACCCTGATTAAGGAATAAGTCGATGTGGTTGTTGTTGGTGTTGGCCGTAGGAGGCATCGCGCTTGAAGCGCAGATGCCTCCGGTTCTGAATCCGAATAATATTTACTCTGAAACGACGCCCGGCAAGTTTAAGCCGGGCGTCCAGCGTTACCCGAGTCGCATTTATATTCCGCATACTCGAGACAATACGGTGTGGGTTTATGACCCGGCGCAGAAGCTGATCGTTGAGAAGTTCAAGGTGGGCAAGGGCCGGAATGTCGAGCCGCAGCATGTGGTGCCGTCGTGGGACATGACGCGGATCTTTGCGACGAATGATCTGAACAATACGCTGGCTGAGATTGACCCGATGACGGGGAAGCTGATGACGATCCACAGGGTGGCCGACCCCTACAACATGTACTACACGCCCGATGGCAAGTACATGGTGGTGATGGCGGAGCGGCTGCGTCGGATCGATTTGAGAGATCCGCAGACGCTGAAGCTGGTGAAGTCGATTCCTGTGCCTTGCAAGGGTGTGAATCATGCGGACTACTCGGGCGATGGGAAGTATCTGATTGCTTCCTGTGAGTTTTCGGCGGAGATTCTCAAGATCGATATGGTGAAGTTTGAAGTGCTGGGGAGCATTGCTCTTGAGAAGGGTGCGATGCCGCAGGATACGCGAGTGGGGCCTGATGGCAAGACGTTCTACATTGCCGACATGATGACGCACGGGATGCATGTTGTGGATGGAGACAGCTTCAAGATCATCGAGTTTATTGCGACGGGCAAGGGTTGTCATGGGCTCTATCCGAGCCGGGACACCAAGCAGTTGTACATCACCAATCGCGGCGAAGGGACGATCTCGATCATGGACTTTGCGACGCGGAAATTGGTGGGGCGGTGGACGATTCCCAACGGCGGGTCGCCGGACATGGGTGGGGTGTCTGCGGACGGAAAGATGTTTTGGGTGTCGGGCCGGTATCACCATGAGATCTACGGCTTTGATACGACTACAGGAACACTGACCGAGCGGATCAAGGTGGGGCGTGGCCCGCACGGGCTTTGCGTGTTTCCGCAGCCGGGGCGTTACTCGCTGGGCCATACTGGCAACTATCGCTAGAGGGCGTTGCGTGCGAGCTGTTTGAGGTCTTCTGGCCAATCGGCGGTAGCTTCTTCGAGGCTGGCTTTGTCTTTGTCGCGGAGACCGTTGAGGACTTGTTCCAAGCCTGGGAGGTTGGTTGCCACAACGGAGAGGATGCGCTCGGCCGCGATGGCAGGGGCTGTGTGGGGAAGGGCCTGATCAATCAGACGCCGGATGGTGGCAGAGGCACCACCTGGTTGGGATTGGAGCCAAGCCCAGTGATGGGGCAGTAAAGAAATCTCGCGTGAGACGACGCCCAGTTTGGGGCGACCGGCGTTTCGCTTGGGGATCGGGTTGTCCGGGTTGTAGTGAACCTGATCTCCGGAGTGGGCTTCAAAAATCTGTACGGAATCGGGGCCATAGATTTTTGCGAGGGAGAGGGCGTGAGCGAGCGTACCCTGGCCCAGCTTTCGAGTCCCTTGGAAGGCGATCCAGGTGGTTTCGCTCATGCCTCATCATAGCTGGATCAAAAAACAAGCACAGCTAGCGCTTGAAGTAGCTGCGCATTTGTTTATGGATGAGCTTGGAGCGTTGCTTTTCGGCTAAGGCAGCAGCGGTGTTGGTGCGGCGATCTTCATGGGCCGATTCCTGGAGGAGCTTGCGGTAGGCTTCGAGGCGGGCCGGAGCAATGTTCGTTTTGACGGCGCAACCGGGTTCTTCCTGATGGAGGCAATTCCGAAAGCGGCAACCGGCGGAGAGGGCCAGGATGTCGTCGAAGACTTCTTCGATGGAGGTGGTGCCGCCTGGGAGTTGGATCTCGCGGATGCCAGGCATATCGATGAGGAGCCAGCCCGGGGAGAGCGCGAAGAGTTCTCTGGTGGTTGTGGTGTGGCGGCCGCGCTGGTCATGCTCGCGCACGGCCTGGGTGGGTTGGATCTGAGCGCCGAGGAGGCGATTGAGGAGGGTAGACTTGCCGACACCGGAGGAGCCGGCCAGAGCAGCGGTTTGTCCTGGTTGGACGTGTTGGTGGATCTGATCGAAGCCCCAGTTTTGCGCAGCGCTCATGAGGAGGATAGGGGAGCCGGCGCAGACCTGATTGGCCTCCTCGACGGCGAGGGAGGGATTCTCGTGGAGATCGGCTTTGTTGAGGATGAGGACTGGTTGGATACCGCCCTGGCGGGCGAGGATGAGGTAGCGCTCGATGCGACGGATGTTGAAGTCGTGGTCGAGGCTGGTGACGATGAAGAGAACGTCGAGGTTGGCGGCCAGGACATGCTCGGCGGAGGTTTTGCCGGGCTGCTTACGGATGAGTGCTGTCTGGCGGGGGAGGACGGCTTCGATTTGACCTTCCGGGCTGAGGGCGACCCAGTCGCCGGTGGTGGGCCAAATGGTTGTGGATTTGCGGCATTGGCCGCTGGGTTGGGCTTCGAGTTCACCGGTGGCGGTCCAGAGCAAGAAGGAGTCGCGGCTTACTTTGGCTACGCGCGCGGCGGTATGGTTGGGGAACTGAGCAAGGTGAGCGGCGAAGGAAGGACGCCAGCCGATGGATTCGAGGTGCATTTCTGAAATTGCCTTTGGGCGTGAGGGTGTTCACGCGCGGTTGGAGGGGCGCTTGGGAGTGGGGCTAGCGGCGAAATTTAGGCAATGTCAGGCAGAGGCGCTCTAGAAATGAACATAACACGGAAGAGAACCATATAATAATGTCATGGCATCGCTGGTCGCCATTCAAGGCACAACTCCCAAGCTGGATCTGACGCAGGTTGCGTTGAAAGAAGAACGTTTACTTGCCCTGTTTCGGGACATGAAGCGGGTCTTGATTGCGTATTCCGGGGGGACGGATTCAGCCTATCTGGCCTGGGCTGCCAAGCAGGCCTTGGGGGAGAATGCGATTGCGATTACGGCAGATTCGCCATCGATTCCGGAATCGCACAAAAGGGATGCGGTGGAGTTTGCGCAGGTGCACGGGATCGTGCATGAGATGATCCCGACGCATGAATTCGACAATCCGGAATATGTGGCCAATAATCCGGACCGCTGCTTCCACTGCAAGGATGAATTGTTTCGGGTGATGGACCAGATTGCGGGCGAGCGCGGGTTTGAGCATATTGTCTACGGGGTGAATGTGGATGATTTGGGGGATTATCGGCCTGGGCAAAGCGCGGCGAAGATTCATCAGGTGAAATCGCCGCTGGTGGATGCGGGGTTGAGTAAGGCTGAGATTCGGGAATTGAGCCGGAGAGCGGGGTTAGAGACCTGGGATCGACCGGCTGCGGCCTGCCTTTCTTCGCGTATTCCGTATGGTACTCAGGTAACTCCTGAGAAGATCAGGGTTGTGGAGGAGGGGGAAGAGGCGGTAAAAGCCTTAGGGTTCCGCCAATTCCGAGTACGGTACCATGACAAGCTGGTACGAATCGAAATTGCACCGGATGAGTTGGAGAAAGCACTGAATCTAAGGTGTGCGGGCGAGCTGACGGCGATCTTCAAGGGGCTTGGGTTCCACTATGTGGCGCTGGATCTGGAAGGGTATCGGCAGGGCTCTCTTAACACCGTTTTGGGCAATAGTGTACAGTAAAACCGCGGGTGTGTCAGGAGGCTTTCCTTATTGGGTTGTCGCTTGCTCTCCTCTAGTCTTGAACAAGAGGCGGCGTAACGTGAAGAAAAGATTGATGAAACTGGCTTGGGGTGTACGGATTCTCGGGGATAGCCGGGGGCAGGATCTGATTGAGTATGCCTTGATGGCTGGTTTTGTGGCTGTGGCTTCCGGGGCGGTGATGCCTGGTGTGGGGGACAGCATCCAAACGATTTTCAGCAGGGTGAATGTGGGGCTGTCTGTTGCGGGAGCGACGGGGTCGTAGGTGGAAAGCTGGGATTGAAGAATTTGGGCCTTAGATTGAAAATAAGGTATTCTCGGTGCTCAACTCAGGGGTTCTTATGATTGGAAACAAACTCTAGTAACATTACTCTTTACTTAGTGGTGACGAATCACTGAAAAAAATTGGAGAGAAGAGAAAATATCATGAAAAATCTTAAGAACCTCGTTTGGAACCTGCGCATCATCAAGGACACCAAGGGTCAGGACTTGATCGAATACGCTTTGATGGCCGGCTTTGTGGCAGTAGCCGCTGGCGCGATCATGCCGAACGTTGCAACCAGCATCAGCACCATCTTCAGCAAGGTTTCGACCACCATGTCGACCGCTGCTCAAGCTGGCTCCTAGTCTTAGACCGGGAACTTATCAACCCCCAAAGGCCCTCCCTGCAAAGGGAGGGCTTTTGCATTTGTGGTGGGTGGAGGGATGCGATTTGAAGCGGTAGAGCGCTTGTATCGTAAAGGCCCTGGCGGCGCTGCCGGGAGTGCGCCAGCGAGCCGCTATGGTGGGCCCTACACGATAAGGTCAGGCGTCCTAACGGGAGGGCTCAGGTGTATTGTGGATTGGTGCAGCGGCGCACGGACGTTACTCTCGTGGTTGTAGTGCCAAGGTACTGCGAAGTTGGCGAGGAGAGGAAGTAACATGAACAAGCTCAAGAACCTGGGGTGGAAGCTCCAAATCATCAAGGACACCAAAGGCCAGGACCTGATTGAATACGCATTACCCTAAATTCGGCAGTTGACCTCCGCGTGGGGGCGCAGTTTTCCGCGCAAGTTTCAGATAATGGGGCACATGGAGCAGCGCGGGAAGGAATCGACGGCTCACCCTTTAGGTGAGTGCATTTTGGAC
>JBIITX010000036.1:0-66520 GCA_044340255.1 Bryobacter sp.
GTAGGGCGCGTCTGAGCAAAACAGACGACCTGCGCAAGCAGGACTGCGGCGAAGATGCAAGGTCGGTGTAGCATCCGCTCTACCTTCTGAAACGCGATCCTGGAACGAACGGCTTGGTGCGATTGTCCGGAGTCAGGCCATACATGCCCCCGTCCGCTTTGGAGATTCCGAGCCAATAGTTGATGCGAGCATCCATGTTTGCTTGTGGCCACCCCCTGAAGTACATCAACTCGGGCTGACCTGTCGTTCTCGTGGCGAGGGGGACAGCGAGGGGGACGCGAGGGGGGCGAGGGGGCGAGGGGGACGCGAGGGGGCGAGGGGTCGCGGTAGGGACGATCATCGCTGACCGCCCCCCGCACAGATCCGTACGGGCGCTACTCACGCATACGGCTCCTACCTTGGATTCTGGCGTCAAAACGAACGTCCGGGTAAGGATGAAGCACATGTGGAGTTGGCAGCCAGGTGTAGGCTAATCGGTGCATCCGGTCCGCGCCAAGCCGCCCCGTCTGACTGCGCCTCTTCAGCGCACGCCACCAGTATCGGCTCACTCTTTCCCGGAACAACGTCAGCGCCTTCAAGTTACCCGGCACCGCATGGTATTGGTAGTAGCCGCGGAGGACTCGACCGAGCCATTCCCCGACTGCCCGCAACGGTTCGTGCAGCCGTGCCCTCAGCGTCTGCTTGACTTCTTGCAGTTTCGCCTCCAGCCTCTTCCGCGCTGTCCGCCGCCAGACCGTGAAGTTTCCACGACTGTTGGTCCCGCAATAATGCGAAAAGCCCAGAAACGTGAAACTCTCCACCTCACCTGCTCCACGCGACGCCCGGTTTTGCTTGGCATAGCGCCCAAACTCGATTAACCGCGTCTTATCCGGATGCAGCTCCAACCCGAACTTGCCCAGCCGCTCCCGGAACTCGCCCAGAAATCGCTCAGCCTCATTCTTATGTTGGAAACCCACCACCAGATCGTCCGCGTAACGAATGGTCATGACTTCGCCCCTCGCTACTTTCTCGCGCCAAACTTCAACCCACACGTCGTAGACATAGTGTAAGTAGATGTTAGCCAGCAATGGCGATATTACCGCCCCTTGTGGCGTACCTAACGCGGTCTCGCTCCACTCGCCGTCTTCGCTCACCCCAGCCCTCAGCCATTTCTGAATCAGACGTAGGATCCGCGTATCGGCGATCCGATGTTCCAGAAACCGCAGCATCCATTCATGGCTCAAGTTGTCGAAAAAGCCCTGAATATCAGCGTCCACGATCCAGTTCACCCGCTTCCGGTAGATGCCCACCACCAGCGCGTCCAGCGCCTGATGCGGGCTCCGCCCGGGGCGAAACCCGTAGCTGAATCCCCGAAAGTCCACCTCGTATATCTCATTCAAGATGGTCACCACTGCCTGTTGAACAACTTTGTCTTCCAGTGCCGCGATGCCGATCGGGCGTTGCCGCCCGTCCGCCTTCGGGATGTAAATCCGCCTTGAGGCTTGCGCCCGGTATGCTCCCCGGTGGATACGGTCTTTCAAATCGACGATCCGATCTTCCAGCCCTTCTCCATACTCTTGCCATGTCACTCCGTCCACCCCGGAAGCAGCTTTCTTCGATAGCTCAAAGTAACTGCTCTTGAGTAAGTCCAGCGTGATATGGTGCAGCAGTGTGGTGAACCGTTCCTGCTTCTTTTCCCGCGCTATTTTGCGCACACCCGGCAATCCTTGTGACACACCCGTCCCGTCCTGTGCCGGAGGCGTGTAGCATTGCCCGGTGTTCTCCTTGGTTCGCGCCCTTCCCTCCACCAACTCCGCCGCTTCGGTCTGTTGCTCCGTTGCGTTGTTCGCTGGCTTCATCGGTACTACGGCGCGATCCGACTCCTCCACGACGTTCATGTTGGCCTTATGGCCTTGGCCTTTGCCAGCCGGACTGGACTTACCGCTCCCAGTCATCGTGGAGGTCTCCCGGTTCTCGTGCATGTAGTTTCTTAGCGTGCCTGGGGTCTACGACTACGTGGAATCCGTGACGCGCTCGCGATACCGCTCGCCCCGGTGTGGCCTTCCCCTTCTGTCCACAGGGTCGGCATTCCAATCTGTCATTTTCGAAGCTCAATGCCCAGCCCACCAATGCCTCTGTTTACGCTTCGACTGCCGCCTCGCGACGACACCCGCAAAACTCAAGGTCAGGTCGGTTCGCTACTCCTTTCCTGTAGGACTCTTTCATTCCCTACTACATGCCGGTTTATCCCGGCGCTCGGACAGCCTGCCAGGTCCCGGCTCAACTCCGGTAACCCGTTGAAAATGAAGATGTTTTCTATCCACACTGTGACCTCCTCGAATCATCATTCCAAATGGGAGCGCTAAGTGCAATGGAATCAGCTCTTCCATCTCCAGGTTTTCTCGCTCAGATCAAGCTGTGACGCATTGCTCCGTCCCCTTCACCTCGGCCAAGGCCGTCGGCGCTTCAACTACCTATCCAAGCCCCCCAACGCAAGATGAAGGCCAAACCCCTTCACAACAATTTCAAAACTAGATTTCCTTTATTTCCAACAAAACCTCCCCGCCAAAGCATTAAGCCGCCCTTGACGCCAGCTAACGTCAAGCCATGGAAAACACAACTCCTAAAAACACTCTAGAAACCACTGTGGATGCGCTGCCACCCACAACCCAGGCTACTGCTACCGAGCCCCGCAAGAAGACCATGTCCGAGGCCGCCCTCGCTGCCAACCGAGCCAACGCCCTCAAATCCACCGGCCCCCGTACCCCCGCCGGCAAAGCCCGCTCCGCCTCCAACGCCTTCCAGCATGGCCTCTACTCCATGCGCAACTTCAACCACCTCCAGGGCCACCCCGACCTCGTCGCCACCACCATCCACAACCTCCTCGAAGAGTACCAACCCGTCACCCCCACAGAGCACATCCTCGTCCAGCAACTTATCCACCTCCAGCTCCGCTTCATCCAGATGGAAAACTTCCTCAACCAGTTCCTCCACAACGGCAAGCACGACTCCCCAGACCGCGCCTACCTCGCCGTCCTCCGTGAGCTCGACCGTATCCCCGCCCGCATGCTCAAAACCATCAAGGCCCTCCGGCAACTCATCGCCGAACGCGGCGCCACTCCAGAAATCGAACCCATCGAGGACCCGCCACCCGTCCTCACCCCGGAAGAATACATGGAATCAAAAAACGAACCCATCCACCCCACCGGACCCGCCCTCAGCCAGTCCATCACCGAATACATCTTTAGAGAGTTCTGCAAGCATACCAACATGGATCCCGACGCAATCAAACCCAAATCACCGCCAGCGGACTCCACACTCTAGCCCTTCAAGCCGCAACAAAAAACGAGGTTCAAAGCCAAAAGCTACCTCACAGCTCTTCGACAACTGAATCACAATCCCCCCGCCCAGGCACAACGCCCCGGGTGTCTCTAGCGACAGAACACCCGGCAAGCTCCAATGCTATACGTAGAGGATGCTTCCGTCTGCTGGCCTCTTGTTTTTGTTGCTCGCCCAAACTCCTCCCGTAGCCCCTCCTGCTGCTGCCACCCCTGCCGCACGCAATCACGACAACGACATCCTTCTCAAAGCCCTCACCAACCAAAAGTGGCACAACCAGCTTTCCGACATTGCCGAAGTCACAGAGATCCGCTACACCAGCGCCCCACCCCACAAGCCTTCTAACCCCACCGCGCCCGGTGCCCGGAACCCCCTCATCATCCACGCGGTCGTCTTCATCCCAAAGACTCTCGACAAATCGAAGAAGCACCCCTTCATCGTCTTTCCGCACCAGGGCATACACAGCGACTTCGGCCGCGACCACGAATACGGTGCCGTCCGCGAACTCGTCCAACAGGGCTACTCCGTCATCGGCCCCGATTACCGCGGCAGCACTGGCTACGGGGCCCGTCTCTACAACGAAATTGATTACGGTGGTCTTGAAGTCGAAGACGTCTACCAGGCCCGGCAGTGGATGCTCGACAACTACTCCTTCCTCGACCCCAAACGTGCCGGCATCGTCGGCTGGAGCCACGGCGGCATGATCACCCTCATGAACATCCTCCTCCACCCTGGTGCCTTCGCCGCAGCCTACGCCGGCGTCCCCGTCACCGATCTGGTGCTCCGCCTCGGCTATCACGAGCCAGGCTACCAGTCGATCTTCTCTGCCCCCCAACACATCGGCAAGACCGTCCAGGGCGACATCCAGGAATACCTCAAGCGCTCACCCATCACCCACGCCGCCAAACTCGAAACTCCCCTCCTCATCCACGGCAATACCAACGACGAAGACGTCAACGTCATCGAGATCCAACGCATGGTCGATGCCCTCAAGGCCAACAACAAAAAGTTCGACTACAAAATCTACGAAGACGCTCCCGGCGGTCACGAATTCAACCGCCTCGACAACAAGCTAGCCCGGGAATCAAGGCAGGAAATCTACAAATTCCTCGCCGACCATCTCAAGCCAGCTCGCCCACAATCTTCGCGGTAAGCTCCCTGGTACTCAGCCGGCCGCCAAGATCTCCAGTAGCATTCGCCGCATCACCCATCACGCTTTCCACCGCGCGCCGCACCCGCGCACCCGCCGCCACGCACTCTTCTTCCCCAAACCATTCGAGCATCATCGCCACTGAGAGAATCGTCGCCACCGGGTTCGCCTTACTCTGCCCGGCAATATCAGGGGCCGACCCATGCGCTGGCTGAAACACCGCCTGCGCATCCCCAATATCCGCCGACGGTGCCATCCCCATCCCGCCCACCGTCGCTGCCGCCAGGTCCGACAGGATGTCCCCAAACATGTTCTCCGTCACCATCACATCAAAGCTCTGCGGCCGTTGCACCAGATACAAAGCCATCGCATCCACATAAATCCGCTCCGTCTCGACATCCGGATACTCTCGCGCCACTTCATCAAACACTTCGCGAAAGAAAGCCATCGACGGCAACACATTCGCCTTGTCAATCAGCGTCAGCTTCTTGCGCCGCCCCCGCGCCAGCTCAAACGAAAATCGAAACAGCCTCTCGCTCCCCGCCCGCGTCACCAGCATCTCATCACGTACCTCATTGGCACCCATCACCCGTGGCCGCAACCGCGTCGAAAACAGTCCTTCCGTCGACTCCCGCACCAGCACATAATCAATCACCGGTGCCTTCAGCGGCGAATGCGCGGCGTTATACAACCGGGTCGGCCGCACCCCGGCATACAAGCCAAAGATCTCCCGTAAATCAATTTGCGGTGCCATCTCCCGGCCATCAGCCCAGCGCACATTCGGCATCCCCATCGCCCCCAGCAACACCGCATCAGCCTGCCGGCAAACCTCGATCGTTTGCTTCGGCAGTGGGTCCCCATTCTTCAAATACTCCCCGGCGCCACACGGCATCTCCAGCAACTCAAAATCAAGCTCCGGCAGCGCACGAATCACCGCAACTCCCGCTTCCACCACTTCCGGCCCAATCCCGTCTCCCGGCAACACCGCAATCTGTTTTTTCACCATAGCCCCACTAGTGTATCCATCCTCTCGATATCATCGACAAGTGCAGCTCAACGACTTGCAAACCCTCGTCGTCAACTCCTGGAACAAACCCATGCTCGTCATGGCCCCGGTTGGCACCGGCAAAACCATGGCCCTTGCCGAGCGTGCCGCCCGTGCCATTGCGCACGGCGTCCACCCCGAGCGCATGCTCTGCCTCAGCTTCACCAATCGCGCTGCCCGCGAAGTCCAGTCCCGCGTAGGCAACCAGGTCCAGTGCTCCACCTTTCATGCCCTCTGCGCCCTCATCCTCCGCACAGAATCCGGTGCCCTCGGCCTCCCCGCCGACTTCATTGTTTACGACGAAGAAGACGCCACCGAACTCTGCGGCCGCCTCGCCACCCGTCACGAAATCGACGTCCCAGGCCAATGGAACCGCGTTCGCTACGTCCTCTGGCAAGCGCTCAGCGAAGCCCGCCTGGCCAGGCACGAATCCGGAAAACGGCCCCGTGAAGTCTTCAACCATGCCCTCCAGCAGAGTGGCCTCTGGCCAGCCTACAAACTGCCTGACCTCAACTTCCCTGCCCTCGTCTCCGACTACGTCGCCATGCTCCGCGACTCTCACGCCATCGACTTCACCGACCTCATCCTCGGCGTCGTCACCCTCTTCGACGAAAACCCCGATCGCCTCGCCTGGTGGCAATCGCGCTACGACTGGATCCAGGTTGACGAAGTGCAAGACACTTCCCGCGCCGAGTTCCGCATCCTCGACTCGCTCGCCAAACACCACCGCCAACTCAGCTTCTTCGGAGACGTCGATCAAACCATCTACGAGTGGCGCGGCTCGGCCCCCTACGAAATCCTCGACCAATACAAGCGGGATTACAAACCCACCGTCATTCACTTTGAAGAAAACTTCCGCTCCACCAAACGCATCCTCGAAGCCTGCGAGCGCGTCATCCTCTCGCACCCCCAGGCCCTGACCAAACGGATCATTCCCAAAATTGCCCGCGAAGGTTCTCCCGTGCTCATCAAACCCTTCCCCACCTCCCGCGAAGAATACGATTGGGTCGCCTCAGAAATCCTCGCCCGCCGCGAGCAAGACAACAAGCGCTGGCGCGACTACGCCATCCTCGTCCGCACCAACTTCACCGCCCGCGACATCTCCGAAGCACTAGAGAAATCAGGCGTCCCCCACGTCCGCGTCGAAGAAGAAAAATTCTTCCAACGCGCCGAAATCAAAGCCGCCATCGCCCACCTCCGCATCCTCAGAAACACCCAGGAAGCCAACGCCCTCCATCGTTTCCTCCAGGTCCCGCCCAAAGGCATTGGCGAAGCAACTCTCGATAAAGTCAGCGCACTCCCCAAAGAAGTCGGCATCCGCCTCGGTGACCTGCTACTCCCCGCCACCCACCACTACGGCGACCCCTTCGGCCCCCTCTTCAGCTACCCCTGCGTCGTGGTCGACACAGAGACAACAGGTCTCGACACCAATACCGATGAAGTCATTGAACTCGCCGCCCTCAAAGGGGACGAAGAGTTCTACCGCATCCTCAAGCCCAGGCGCGAGCAATCCTGGGACCGTCTCAAAGCATCAGAGCACGTCCACGGCCTCACCCGCGAGCGCGTCGAAAAAGAAGGCATCCCCGCCGAGCAGGCCTATCAGGACTTCGCAGCCTTCATCGCAGGTACCGTCGTGGTGGGCCACAATCTCGAAAGCTACGACTGGCCACTCATCCTCAACCACAGCGGCCGCACCTTCGACATCATCGGCACCGCCGACACGCTGGAGATCAGCCGTCGCATGCTCAAGCTCACCCGCTACAAGCTCACCAATGTCGTGGATGCCCTCAAGCTTCCCCAGCGGGAAGCCCATCGCGCCATGGACGATGTCCGCATGACCGCCGACGTCCTCACCGAGCTCATGAAACTCCTGGCCCTCCACACCGACCAGCGCCGCGCCGTCGTGGCTCAAGTCGGCAAGCGCTTCATCGAACTGGCCGATCAAGTGGACCACTGGCGCAAGACCAGCCGCAATCAGACCCCGCTCGAAACCCTCGACATGCTCCTCTACGAAGGCCTCTTGCGAGAGCATTTCGGCCGTGACACCGCAGGCGAAGAGCGCATCGAAAACCTCGAAGAACTACGCCGCATCATCGGCACCATGAAGACGCTCGACCAGGCCTTGGAGGTCGCCTCCCTCGGCCTCGACCTCGAACGTCAACTCGGCGACGAAGACCGCGTCCGCATCCTCACCGTCCACCAGTCAAAAGGTCTCGAATTCGATACCGTCTTCGTGATCAAAGCCGTCGAAGGCGAGTTCCCCAGTTGGCGCAGCATCAAAGACGGCAACCTCGACGAAGAACACCGCCTCTTCTACGTCGCCGTCAGCCGCGCCCGCGAGCATCTCTACGTCTCTTATCAGCAGCGCGATTCCCGCGGCAAGGGGCAAACCCCAAGCCGCTATCTGAAATCGCTCCGCGGTTAAAGCCGCAACTTAGAACAACAACTTCAACGCCATCTGCATCTGACGCATGTTCGTCGATGTACCGGTGATGTTGCCGAAAACCGTCGATCCCGGCACATAAGTGTTGTTCGGGTTCGAGAAGTTCGGATGGTTCAACGTGTTAAACGTTTCCCAGCGCAACTGCAGTTTGTAGCGTTCGGTGAAGGCGAAGTTCTTGAACATACTCCAGTCAAGGTTCACGGTTCCCGGCCCGCGCATGAAGTTGCGAGGCGTGTTGCCGTAAGTGAACTGAGCCGGCAGGGAGAAGGCGTTGATGTCTACACAGCGCACCAGCTTGCCCGAGCCGCAATCCACCGACACAGCACTTCCAGAGAAATTGGCGCGCTGCGTACCCTGGCCCACATTGGCCTGATCCGCTGCCAGAATCGCACCAAACGGGAAGCCGCCCTGCGCCGTGAAGATGCCGTTCATCTGCCATCCACCCAACGCCAGCCGCAGCGCCGTATTGGTGCTCGACTTCATAAACGGAATCTCGTAGTTGAAGCTCGAAACAAAGCGATGCTTCAAGTCCCAATTCGCCTGGCCATAATCCAGTTGCGTATCGAACGGATTCATCACATTCGAACCACCGTTACTATCGGTCGCCATGTCCAGCATCTTCGAGTACGTATAAGATGCCATCATCGTCAGGCCCTTGAATCCGTTCTGACGGAAGACAGCAGACAAGCCGTTATACTTGCCGATCGTGTCGTTCTGAATCATGCGGATCACGCCATAGCGAGGATTCGGACGGCGGTCATTGATCGCCCCCGGGCCCGGTCGCGGCGTATTCAGGAAAAAGCTCCGGTCCAGATGGTACGAGTAGCTGCCCAGATATTCAAGAGCAAAGCCAGCCGACTTCCACAAGCCGCGCTCCAACGAGAAGCTCCACTGGTTCATCGTCGCGTTCTGCAGGTACGGATTGATGTGGAACGCATTCGGACGGTTGTTCACCGCACCACCACCAGGAGGCACCGGTGCAGCCAGCGAAAGCGTCGGATTCGTCAGAGCATTGTTAAACGTGAAGATCGTAGAAAACGGCGGGTTCGTCGTCGCCAGCGTGTAGGAGTTCATCTGGTTCGGGTTGTAGTAAAGCCCGAAGCCACCACGCATCACAAACTTGGAAGGCATGCGGTAAGCAAAGCCGATACGCGGCGCGAAGTTATTATGATCCCCCTGGTGAAAAGGTATCTTCGAAGGCACCGTTGCCGGAATAAACGCCGTCTGCTCCGGGTTCAAGATCGTACCGTTGCCGGTTGTCGACTGCGGCACCGTGGGCAGCTCGTAGCGCAAACCGTAAGTCAGCGTGAGGCGTTGATTCACCTGCCACTTGTCCTGAATGAAGAAGCCGTAGCGCCACTGCGCGCCACCACCGGGGAACAACGGTCCCGGCGTCGTCACCGCCTGCGGCACACCGAGCATGAAGTCCGAAGGCCCAAAGCCCGTCAACTGCGCGTTGAAGTTAAACGCACCGCGCGGGTTATTGTTCGCCGTACGATCGGTACGCACACGACGGGAATCGAATCCACCCGCAATGCTATGCGCGCCCTTGAACACAGAGAAGGTATCAGAGATCTGATACGTCCAATCCTTCTGGAACCAGTTCGACGAAGACATATTCTGCCCGCCGATCGTCATGTAGTTGGCAATGGCCAAACTCGGCAGCCCCGGGTTGCTGTCATCGGTAGTGAAACCGGGAATCCCCAGCGCCGTACCAGCATTGGCAGGAAACCGCCCACCCGGAGTAAAGAAGTTCAAACTGTCGATGCTCGTTCTCTGACGCCCAACGCGGAAGTCATTGATCGTCGAGCTCGAAAATACTCTCGTATAACCAGCCACCCAGTTCACATCGCCTACAGGCTGCGTATAGCCGTTGAACGGATTCGAATTTTCCTGCAGCAACTGGGTGTCACCCAGCGTATAGCGGAAGAACAAGCGGTTCTTATCACCAAACGATTGGTCCAGGCGGCCAATGTACTGGTTCGTCGTATTGTTGTTTGCCGCATTCGTATTGAAGTTCTGAATGAACCCAGGCGTGTTCTGCGCCGGCATATACGCCAGAGCCCGCGTCGCAATCGGCGACAACCGGCTTGCGGGAATCACGTTCCCGGCAAACGGAGCGCGACCGTTAAACGGATCAACAACCGGAGTGGACTGCTCACTAAAGTCTCCGCCACGCATCCGCGAAGTCAGCACGCTGTCCACAACAGGCGCTGCCGTGCGCGCAATGAGGCGCTCAAACGCAAACATGAAAAACGTCTTGTTCTTGCCGTCATAAACTTTCGGAATCGAAAGCGGTCCCGAAACGGCCAAACCAAATTGATTCTGACGGAAGGGCGCTTTCTGCGCACCCTGACGCAGGAAGAACGGCTTGGCATCCAGCTTCTGGTTGCGCAAGAATTCAAACACCGATCCGTGGTACTCGTTCGTCCCCGACTTGGTCACCATGTTCAACTGCACACCCAGATAACCGCCATACTGCGCCGGATAAGTTCCCGTCTGAATCTGCACTTCCTGCACCGCATCTGCATTCGGGCGCAGCGTAGTGGTCGTAATCAGGTTATTCATGATCGACACACCATCGAGCGAAACCGAATTCATGATTTCGCGAGTACCAGCACCGATGTAGCCTTCACCACCGCCAGGATTACCAGCCGGACTCTTAAAGCCTGGGATCACACCCGGCGTCGTAATGGCCAGCCGCATCACGTTGCGCGACGGCGTCGGCAGGTCTACCGTTTGCTTGGTCGACAGTACTTCATTCACGCTAGCGTCGTCCGTCTTGATCGGCGGGATGTCCGCTGTGACTTCGAGCTTAGTGTCCACAGAACCCACCTTCAAAGCCACGTCCGTACGAACAGTCTGGTTGGCCGAAAGCGAAATATCTTTCGTAGTGGAAGTGGAAAAGCCCTGCTGCTGCACAGTAATCGTGTACACGCCAGCCTTCAAAAACTGAAACTCGTAGTAGCCACTCTCTGCGGTTTTTGCAGTTAGCGTTTCACTGGTGCCCTGGTTCTGCGCAGTCACCTGCGCGCCAGCAACGGCAGCCCCTGCTGCATCAGTAACGGTTCCTACAATCGATGTGTTCGAGGCAAGCTGCCCCATAAGATTGCTCGCCGCAAGCGCGAAAAGCAGGGTCAAAATTAGTTGGAGTCTTTTCATGTGTGACCTGAAGTACCCCATAGTCTAACGCATTATGAAGATCGTGTTAAGGCATTTCTCTCTGCACCATCAAACCGTTCTTGAGGTCTACACTGTAAAGCCAGCGCCGCTTCGCCACCAAGCCCAAGTGCTCTTCTCCCGGTAAAATCTGCTCCAGCCGCTCCACCTCACTATCAAATTCCCAAAGCTTCCTGCCCGCCAGATCCACCCTGGTCAACATCAACGTCCCGCCCAGTCGAAACCGATGCATCACGAGATATCCCTCCGGCCTACTCAGCCGCAGCGCCTTGCCGGCACGTTCAGCGCGCAATAGCCCCCCTTCGAGATAGCTATCCCCACCAAGTGCCTCTACATTCGCTACCCGCGCACCCCGGGAATCAGTTGTATCGAGGAGTAACCGGTAGAGCCTCCTTCGCTTCCCCTCGCCATAGGTTCTTCCAGGCAGCGACCAGCTTTGCTGCACCGAGGCAAGCTCTTCCTCACTCAACAAACCAACCCACTCCCCCGTCCCAATCCGCTCCCCGGAATAGAAATGCTTCTCCGGCCCTACAGCAAACATCTGCATGGCTTCTGAATACTCGGCAAGCTGCTGGTTATACTCTTCCCTGGTCTTTGCCTGCTTTTGTGCAGGTTGCACATAGGCTTCAGCCTTCAGAGTCTCCGGCTCCAGGCTGAACTTCCTGCCATCTCCGACTGAGAACACGAGTCGCTTACTCTTCGGGTCGATACTGTAGTAGCGCGACTCGCTCATCCAAAGCCGCGCCAGCTCCGGGTTGGTGCGCGTCAACTCTTCTACCCCAATCTTCCGCTTCCCCGACAAATCCACTCCAACGAGAGATCGTCCAAAGACCCAAAGCCACTTGCCGTCCTGGCCAAGAATCTTTGCCTCATTCTTCAAATTCATCTCGCGTCCACGCGCCGCCACTTCAATACGCTCGCTCAGCTTCATATCAGTAGGGTCATAGAGAAACAAATCCACTCCCATGTGATCTTCCTGCGAGGTATCCAGGAAAAAGTTGAAGTCTCGAGGCACAACCATCACTGCCGCATACCGCCCACCAGCCACAACTACATCACCGGTCATGTAGCTCATTTCACGCTGGACAGAAGGCGACCGGCTCACCATCACCATCACGACCGCCAGACTCAGGACAGCCAGCAGCAGCACAACTCCGATAATGCACAGCTTCTTTATTCGAGTGTCCAAGGTTTTCGCATCGGCCTCGACAACATCTCATTGGCCTTTTCATCACCAATGCATCGCTCCTTCTCGGGATCCCACTTCAAATCCCTTCCTAGCCGCAAACTGATGTTGCCGAGGTGCGCCACGGTAATCGAGCGATGCGCCACCTCAATCGGTGCCACTGGCTCCTTGCGCGACTTCACGCAATCAATAAAATTCCGCGAGTGATTCGCGCTCCGATACAGGCGCACCTCATTCTCGCCGGCCTCATAGTCGAGTAGCGACATCGGGCTTGCCTCCATCGCACCACGGTTCACCCAGACCCAGCCCTCTGTGCCCTGAAACGTCACGCCACCCCGTACACGACTGGAATAAATCATCTTCACCCCATTCGCGTAAATGGCCTCAAAATGAAAATCCGTCGCCGTATTCCAAAGCGTCTCTTTCGCCCAAGTTGCCTGCCCGTTTTTAATCGCCACGGGCCCACTCAATTCCATCCCCATGCCCCAATGCGCAATGTCAGGATGATGCCCGCCCCAGTCGGTAATCTGTCCCCCCGAATAATCGAGTATCCAGCGAAAGTTCACATGGCAACGCCCCGGCGCGTAAGGCGCTTCCGGTGCCGGCCCCAACCACATGTCATAGTTGAAGCCATCCGGTACAGGCTCCGGCTCTTGCCGGTCCTGCGTCCTGCCAAAGTCTGGCGTCCCACCGGGCAGCCCACACAATACGGTGTGCAATTTTCCAATCCGCCCATTGCGCACAATCTCGCAAGCCTTACGAAACCGCACATCTGATTTCTGCTGGCTCCCACACTGAAACACCCGCCCGTACTGCTTCACCGCATTCGACATCGCGCGCCCCTCAGCGATGGTTAGCGCCAGCGGCTTCTCTCCATAAATGTCCTTCCCCGCCTTAGCCGCCTGGATCACCGGAATCGAATGCCAGTGATCGGGTAGCGCAATCAGCACCGCATCGATATCTTTGCGCGCCAGCAACTGCCGGTAGTCCTCATACGTCGAGCAGCCCTTCCAAGTCCCGCTCTTCTTTTCGCGCGCATAATGCCACTCCACAAATTGCCGCGCCGGCTCCCGTCCAGCCACGCCACCGTCCCAATAGCCGGGCGATTCCTTGTTGACATCACACACAGCAACCACCTGCACACGCTCATCGCGCAGGAAGTTCTTCATGTCCCCGATCCCCTGGTTCCCCGTCCCGATCACACCCAGGGTCACACGCTCGCTCGGCGCGGCCATGGCCGCCGCACCAGTCAGTAAGAAATCACGACGTAACATGCACGGATCTTATCTCAGAATCCGTATAGCCGCGCCGGGTTCTCCACGAGTTGCTTCTCACCTCCACCCCACTTGGCAAAGCGATTCAACCACATCGCATCATCCAATTCCTCAAAGGGCGACACATCGGTCGGCTTCCGTCCCGGATAAGACTTGTTATCGGGATGCGGCCAATCCGTCCCCCACAACACCCGCTCTGCGTTCGCCGCAAGCAATGCCTTCACCATGCCCTCGTTCCCACCGCTCGTCATAAAGCGATTGGTCACCTTCACATAGGCCTTCCCCGCCTTCATCATCCGCAACAAGGCGACAAATCCAACCTCATCAGGAGACTTCGCTCCAGCCACATGATCCACGACAACAGGTACGGAAGCCCGCATTACAAGATCCTCAACCCCTGCCAGTTCTGCTCCGCTCGAGTAGACCTGCAAATGCCAACCCAAATCACTCACCCGCTCGAGCGCCCGCTCGATCAACGGTCGAATCCCCTGCGGCGCGTTCACTCTCACCCCGCAAAATCCAACACCCTTCATGCGCTTCAATTCGGCATCGCTCGTCTTGTCGTCAATCACGGCAATCCCGCGCGAGGTTCCCCGTCGCGCCTTCAGCCCATACTCGGTCGAAGAGTTATCAGTCCCGTAAACAGAGGGCGTAACAATCACGACACGCTCCACGCCCAAGGCCCGATGCAGCGCCGCCATCTCTCGTGGCAGCGCCTTCGGCGGCGTATAGCTACGCCCCGCCCACATCGGAAAATTCTTCGTATCGCCAAAAACGTGCGTGTGGCAATCACAAGCCCCCTTCGGCACACGAAAGT
Organism: Bryobacter sp.; assembly: GCA_044340255.1. GTDB lineage: Bacteria > Acidobacteriota > Terriglobia > Bryobacterales > Bryobacteraceae > Bryobacter. Next base: position 14,414 of record JBIITX010000036.1, read on the forward strand.
CCACGCTCACCTTCGGCTGCGAAGCCTTGGCAATCCCCTCCCGGCGTGCGAGCAACGAACCCGCTGTCAACATGGCACTCCTTCGACTCATCATCGACCCAATATACAGCGCCCTCGTTAACGCGACTCGGCTATCATTAAGACTCATGTTGTATTTCCTGCTGATTTGCTTTGTCTCAATCCCCTCCTTTGCGCAGTCGTCTTCTACCCTCAGCGGCACCGTTCGTAATCCCGAAGGCAAGCCCATTCCCAACGCAACCGTTACGTTGGTGCAAGCAGATCGTGGTCTCACGCGCAACCTCAATACCGATCCACAAGGCCGCTTCTACTTCCATGCCCTTCTCCCTGGTGTGTACCAAGTGCAAGCTGCAGCATCAGGCTTCCAATCGGAGTCACTCGAAAACATTGAAGTTCTCGTCGCAGGCCAATCCACTGCTGATTTCAACCTCTCCGCATTAAGTTCCTCCTTCAAGGCCACGGCAACAGCTCTTGCCCCTTCAGCAGACCGGGAGCTCCCAAGCGTGGGTCTCGTCATTGGTCGCGACTTTGTCGAGAATCTCCCGCTCAATGGGCGCAGCTTCCAGTCGCTGATCGAACTCACTCCGGGTGTGGTTCTCACCAATTCAACAACCGTCTCGGCGGGGCAGTTTTCGGTCAATGGTCAACGCACAAACTCAAACTATTTCATGGTTGACGGGGTTGGTGGCAACGTGGGCGCTTCCTCCGTAGCAACGTTTAGCCAACAAGCCGCAGGCACGCTTCCAGGCTTAAGCGTTTTAGGTGGAACCAACAGTCTTGTTACCCTGGATGCCCTGCAGGAATTCCGCATCCAAACCTCTACCTTTGCCCCTGAATTTGGCCGCACTCCGGGCGCTCAAGTCTCCCTGGCAACCAGATCCGGATCCAATCAATTTCACGGTTCTTTGTTTTACGAACTTCGAAATGAAAAGTTTGACGCAAACGACTGGTTCGCCAACGCCGCTGGCTCTTCCAGAGCACCCTTCCGCCTCAATCAATTCGGGGCCACCTTCTCAGGGCCGCTTCAGCTTCCTAAACTCTATCGGGGCAAAAACCGCACTTTCTTCTTTGCCGCCTACGAAGGCCTTCAACTCCGGCAGCCTCGATTCCAGGTCGTTCAAGTACCCACTGAAAGCGCACGCCGCCGTGCGACCGGCCCGATCCAGTCCCTGTTAAACGCCTTCCCGCTTCCCAATGCGCCCTCACCATTTGCCAATCCAGACGAAGGACTCTTCCGAGCCGCATTCTCTGACCCAGCCACCACCAACATCACCTCTCTTCGCCTCGATCACAACTTCAGCAGCAAAGCACTCCTGTTTGGTCGTCTGAGTGCCGCTCCTACAGAACGCACAGAACGCGTCTTTGCCAACCAGATCACCACCACTCGATCCAAGCTATACACCTACACGACAGGCCTCAATCTCACGCTCACGCCCCGCCTCATTCAGGAATTACGCTTCAACTACAGTGATTCTGACGCTGGCTTCAATTGGGATACCGGCGAATTCGCAGGGGCCATCAAACCCCAAGACTCTCTTCTTTTCCCTTCCTATACAGATCGTTCCCGGGCAAGCGCTGGCTTTTTCCTGGGAGTGTTTTTGCCTGGTATCTCCCCACCTAACCTCACGCAGGGCCGCTCCATCGGCAACATCCAACGCCAACTCAATTTCACGGGCAATCTCAGCTATACAACTTCCTCTCATCAGTTGAAGTTTGGCTTCGATATCCGCCCCATGCTACCTGTTGCTGCCTTCCGCGAATTTGGAGCTAGCTACAATTTCGGTTCCATATCCAATGCCATCAATAACGGCACCGCTACCATCAGCCTGCAATCCCTGGCACCACAAGCGAGCATGAGTTTCCCAACCTACTCTTTTTTTGCCCAGGACAATTGGCGCGCTACACCAAAGTTAACCATCAACTTTGGACTCCGCTGGGAAATCGTTCCTCCTCCTTCAGGCTCATCTTCGCGGCCAATCTTTGGTGCAACCCAGGTTGACAATCCCCTAACGCTAGCGATTGCCCCTGCGCGTTCGCCAATCTGGCAAACCCGTTGGAACAACTTTGGCCCTCGCATTGGGCTCGCCTACCAATGGTCCAACACGATGACGATTCGCGGCGGTATCGGATTGTTCCATGACCTCGGCACCGGCCAAGCCTCGCGAGGCTTTAACAGCTGGCCCTACAACAGCGTGCGCACTACGCTGAATGCGCCCTTCCCTGCTACAGCCGCTGCCTTGGAGCCAATTCCTTTCAATGCTCCCCCTCCCTACAGTGCCGACTTCTTTCTTTCCGATCCAAACCTGCGCCAACCCAACACGGTTCACTGGAGCTTTGGAGTGGAGAAAGAATTTCGCCATGTCGGTTCACTCGACCTCCGCTACGTGGCAAATCGTGGGAACCAACTTCTCTTTAACGAGTTCTATCGCAACCGCCCCGCCACTGCCACAGCATTAGCTTCTGTAGTCATCAACCCCGCGCTATTCAGTATCAACAGCAACGTTAATATCTCCAGAAATGCGGCAAGTTCCAACTACCAATCCATGCAACTGCAGTTCCGTCGCCGTGCCTCCCGTGGGCTTCAAACTCAGGTCTCCTACACATGGTCCAAAGCGATCGATAATTTTTCAGACGAAACCACCCAAGCACCGCCTATCTCACGCTACCCGCGTAACCTCGATCGAGCCGTTGCTGACTTCGACGTCCGGCATAATCTTGTCCTCGCCCTCACCTATGAAGTGAAGGGCTTCAGCTTCGACTCGATCGCTCGCGCCCGTTCCGCTACGCCGGTGAATGTTTTCACGGGTACTGACCCTCTGAATCTGGGTATCACCACTTCGCTGCGGCCTGATCTCCTACCGGGCGTCCCGCTTTATCTTGCCGACCCGAATCGCCCCGGCAATCGAATCATCAACAATGCCGCCTTCCGCCCCAACACAACCCAATACGGAAACCTCGGCCGCAACGCCCTTCGCGGCCTTGCAGTTTCTCAGATTGATTTCGCCGTGCGCCGCAACCTGATCCGGCGGGAAGCCTTTCGACTCGAATTCCGAACCGACTTCTTCAACATTCTCAATACTCCCAATTTCGCCAACCCCTCCGGGGCCCTGAACAATGCGGCCTTCGGCGTGGCACAAAGCATGCTGGGCCGAGGTCTTTCTACCGGCGCTGGCGCGCTCAGCCCCCTGTTTCAAATCGGCGGGCCCCGTTCCATTCAGTTCTCCCTCAAGGTCATCCTGTGAAATTTCTAACTCTTGTCCTCTTCGCCTCTCTCGCCGCAGCGCAACCCATTCCCAGGGAACAATGTTTTCCTGTCGAACAATTGCCACAAGCCCAGCAAAAGGCTGCCGCAGACCTCTTTCTCAAGCTGATGGATAGTGAGGCCCTGTACACAGTGATTGGTGCGGTCAAGCCGATGTCTGGCGGCTTCACTACTTTCAAGCTGTCTGCTGATTCTCTCGATGCCACCCCCATTGACGAAGCCCGCCAGTACCTTGCGCTTTTCCAATGTGGCGGCGACCTCTTCGCCACCATCCACCATTTCGCCCGTCTTTTCCCAGATAAAGACAGCAAAGTTCTCGAACGCTACTTTGATGGGGTCGTATTCCACCGTAGTGGCCTCCGTCGCACCATCCTCGCCCACAAGAACTTCTTTATCCCCTTGGGCCTTAGTGAGAATTCACACCCGCTTGAAGTTCTGATGGCAATCGAGTATCTCGAAGGCCCCTCTCGCTTCCGCGGCCTCGGCTATCTCTACGGCTACCCTGACTACGCTGTCGATTTCTTCGTTTCTGCCGCCAGGCAACAAACCTTTACCGGCGTTTTCGTTCCGAGAGATTTCGTCTCAATGCCAACGTTTGCTCGTGCAGATCGGGGCGTGGTTTACGCAATTGAAAAAGGTGCCTCCGAGCGGGACCTTGATAAACAACTGCGGGCACAACTCGCCCCCATCCTGGAAGAGTACAAGCGACGCCGGCAAGAGTATATCGGAGAGGGCAAAGCTGGAATCATAGCTCTCCTCCGCGATTGGTTCTGCCAATCCAACAAATGCCAATCGCCAATGATCCAGTGATTTTTGGATCAAGCAGTATGTTCCACCGGCTCTTGAGACAGCCCCACCATTGATGACTATCCTCGCTGCCCAGAGGCAAGCCGAGCCTCAATGTCAGCTACAGTTCGCCTTAGCGAACCTGCATGGACTTCAGATACTCCACAACACGCCTTACGCGCACCAGGCCTAAATCCTGATCCTTCTCTACCCGCTGAAACACGGGACCCCAAACCGGCATGTCCACAGACCCGTGCGCCGCCTTGACTTCCCCTTCCCCGAGAATGAACTTCTCGAGTTCGGCGACTACAAACTTTCCGCCTTTGCGCTTGGCGATCTGCGTCAGGTCCGGCACCGGTGCCTTCAGTGCCGCAGCCACAGGGCCCTTACCCTTGCCGTCCATTCCATGACACGAGGCACAGTAAGCAACGTAAAGGTCTTTGCCCTCCATCGACGCAATCAGCTTCCGCGGCGACTGTGTCTGCGCCATCCCCAGAGCACCCAAACTCAGCATCAAAAACAGCAGCTTTGCATTCATTTTCAAATGCCTCCGGCTTGATTATAGTTCAACGCGTCGGCTCTGGCCCATCCTCATCCTCATCGAGATCATCCTCGTCGAAATCGTCCTCGTCGTCATCATCCTCATCAAGGATCTCGCCGGCAAAGATGGCTTCCACTGCCTCCTGCACGCGGTCCAGCGCCACATCAATCGGCATCTCTTCCGCATCCAGAACTTCCAGTTCGCCATCCCCCCACGGGATCCAGCGAATCATAAAGCGCTCGTTCGGAAAGCCGCGAAACAACAGCAAGCCCGGCACGCCCAGTGCACAGGCGGCATGCCCGCCCGCCGAGTCATAGCCAATAAACAACTCGCTCGCATTGATCTCGCTGGCAAACTCCTTGAAGCTGCCGTAGTAAGGAGTCACACTCCCATTCGCCCCGGGCCGGACCTCAGCAATTGCCTTTCGTACCCGCTCGGCTTCATCACCACCAGCGCCGGTATCCACCAGCACCCGCAAACCGCGGTCCACCAGCAACTGCAGCAGCTTCGGCTCAAACGGCCACGGCATCGCCTTCTCGGGGTTCTCACCCACGCCCAGGCTCAGTGTGACATCAAAGCCTTCCAGTCGATCCTCCACCGCCACAATCGGCACATGCAGCGGAACCTCAAAGGTCTGCTCCACCCACCGCTCCGTCATCTCACCCAGCGGCATGTCTTCATCGGTCCACCAACTCCGCGTCTCAAAGAAGTAGTAGTTGTCTTCTTCTCCGAGCGGCAGCAGGCCCAGTTGGCTCAGGCGACTATCCGGGTCCACAATCAGCGCACCCTTCACAGACAGCGCTTCTTTGAGCGCGGGGTACACGCCCAGGCGTTCACGCAAGGTGCCAGTCCGCTTGTACGGAACCTCAACCAGTTCCAGCCCGATCTCGGGCTCAAACATTTCGTAGTTTTTGCGTGGCCCGACAAAGTGAATCTTCGCTTTCGGAAAATGCACGAACACTGCCCGCAAGATCCGGCTGGTGATGGCGATATCGGCCCCAATCGTAATCCGCGACAGCACAAACACGTTTTCCACCGACTCGGGGTTCCCGACAAACTTGCGGGGCTTACGAATCCTCATAAACCGCTCGAGCAACGTCGCCGCATCCAACTCAGGCAAAGCCGCCTCAATGACCCTCGCAAAGATGTGCGCGTAGGCATTCACCAGTCGAAATTCGAAGTGATCGGCGAGCGGCTCAACCAGATCACGGAACAAAGCCACCGATCCCTCATTGGAGGCCAGGGCCTCGGCAATTACGGCATCGACAAGCCCTTCCGGCTCCGGCTCATCGGCCAGGATGAGTTCCGCCAGGCGTCTAGCTGAAGTATTTTCCAACGATAATCTCCAGCTTCTCAAGCGTCGCCGCAGGCACCTTCGTTCGATCGGTGATGATCGAATTCTTCAGCGCATTCTTGCAACTGCAATCTCCTGGCGCAGGCATTGCCTCGATGGCAAAGCGTACTACCTTCGCCGCGTTTTCAGCATTCTTGTGCAGGGTCGCGATAATTTGATCTACGGTTACGGCGTCATGGCCTTCATGCCAGCAATCATAGTCAGTCACCATCGCCACGGTGCAGTAGCAAATCTCTGCTTCGCGGGCCAGCTTCGCTTCCTGCAGGTTGGTCATGCCGATGATGTCCATACCCCAACTGCGGTAGACATTCGATTCTGCCTTGGTCGAGAACGCAGGGCCTTCCATGCACAAATACGTTCCACCCTTCTTCGACACTACACCCGCCTTCTGGCAGGCCTCATTCACCACATCCATCAACTGGTGGCAGGTCGGCTCGGCAAAACTCACATGCGCCACAAGCCCTTCGCCAAAGAAGGTCGATACGCGCCCCATCGTGCGGTCGAAGAACTGATCGGGCAACACAAAATGTTCCGGCTCATGCTCTTCCTTCAAGCTGCCCACGGCGGACATGCTGACAATCCGCTCCACACCGAGCTTCTTGAATCCCCAGATATTCGCTCTGAAGTTGAGCTCTGTCGGCGTAATCCGGTGTCCGCGCCCGTGCCGGGCCAGAAACGCCACTGGCTTGCCGCCAATCGTCCCCACCACATAGGGGTCCGACGGCTTGCCAAACGGCGTATCGATTTCCACCTCTTCAGTCACTTCAAAGCCGGGCATCGAATAGAGCCCGCTGCCGCCAATAATGCCAGTATCGATCTTCAAAACTTAAGAATGCTCCTCAATTAGTTCTAGCAGGACACCGCCTGTCGACGCTGGATGCACGAAGACATATTTATGCCCCCCTGCTCCAATTTTCGGTTCGTTCAACACCCGTGCCCCCTCTTGCTTCATGCGCGCCACCGTCGCACCAAGGTCCGCGACACGCATCGCTACATGATGAATCCCCGCCCCGCGCCTGGCAATAAAGGCCGCAATTGTACTCGTCTCATCCATCGCCTCAAGCAACTCAATCCGGCTCTCCCCGGCTTCAAGCATCGCCACATGCACCTTCTCACCCCTTACCGTCTCGCGCACCGCCTCGCCCATCCCCAGCACCCCCTGATAAAAACGCAATGCCTCGTCTATGTTTGGAACTGCGATCCCCAGATGGTCGATCACAAACCGGGGCTTCGCCTCCACTGGCACTCGTCGCGGCAAGCCCTGCAAACACTCCCAAACCTCACGCACACCTGTCCCCGCACTCGCCACCGTTTTCAGAATCGGTCGCTCCCCATGCACCTCCGCCTCAATCTCCAGAAACAACTTCTCCGCCCCCGCCATATCGCTCTTGTTGATCACAAACAAGTCGGCGATCTCCATGATTCCGGCCTTGATGGCCTGAATCTCATCCCCTTGACCGGGCACCAGCAGCACCGCCACCGCATGGGCAATCCGCGCCACTTCAATCTCGTCCTGCCCCACGCCCACCGTCTCCACAATCACCACATCAAAGCCCGCCGCATCAAACACCCGCACCAGCCCAGCCGTCGTCGGTGCCAGCCCGCCCATCTCCCCACGCGTTGCCATGCTGCGAATGAAGACACCTTCGTCCTGGTGATGCCGCTGCATCCGGATCCGGTCTCCCAGCAGTGCCCCACCGGTTTTCATGCTCGACGGATCCACCGCAATCACCGCCACCTTCAGGCCCGCCGCACGAATCACTCCAACCAGCGCGTCGGTAAACGTGCTCTTGCCCGCCCCCGGAGGCCCCGTCACACCCACAACAAAAGCCGCACGGGAAACCAAGCCATCCAGCGTCCTGCCCGCTTCCACCAGCGAGCAAGCCCGCGCCACCGCCCGCCGGTCGCCCTCGACAATCTTCGCCACCAATTCCGACGGATTCACAACTGTCATTATCCGTCAAACAGTCAAAGTAAACCCGCCATCCGGCGTCAGTGTCGTCCCCGTGATGTAGCTGGCGTCGTCTGAACACAAAAACAGGATCGTGCGCGCGATCTCTTCTGGTTGGCCCGCTCGCTGGACATGCACACTGGGCAGGATCACTTTGTCGAAAACCTCATCCCCAATCGCTTTGCGCCCCCGATGATGCATCGGAGTATCGATGATCCCCGGGCAGACCAGATTGACCCTGATTCCATGAGGCGCTAGTTCTGCCGAAGCGCTGGTCGTAACGCCAATCTGCCCATGTTTCGATGCACAATATGCCACACCCCCAGCGAAGCCCAGAAAAGAATTCACCGAGCCCACATTCACAATGGCTCCACCCGACCCTCCGGCCAGCATCGCCTTGGCCTCATACTTCAAGCAAAGGAAAGTACCCTTCAGGTTGGTGTCCAGTACTTGATCCCAAGCTTCCTCTGACATTTCCGTGAGACCCGCCATCGCCCCCTCAGTCCCTGCATTATTCACCGCGTAATCAAGGCGCCCGAAGCTTGCGATCGCATGCGCCACCATCGCTTCTGCCTCCTTTGCGTTGGCAACATCAGTCACGATATAGGTCGCTTTGCCACCTTTGGCTTCAATTTCGGCAACAAGGGACGTTAGCTCCTGTTCCCGCCTGGCCGCAAGCACCACGCTGGCACCACGAGCCGCAAACAACTCTGCCGTCGCCCGCCCAATTCCACTGCTGGCACCTGTAACCAGAGCCACTTTTCCGCTCATGCTTTGAGACATTCTTTGACTTTATCGCTTCTCTCGATTTGCCACCCCCTCTCCCTGATAAAATTCAGATTCATCATGAGAGTCGAAACCCCCGCCTCTGCCGCTGAGCTCTCAGCGCTGCTGCGGGATTGCCAACCGTCCAACCTGCGCATTGAAATTGCCGGGTCGCGCACCAAGCTCCGCATGGGCGGCCCTGTCGTCGATGCCGATGTGCGCATTGAAACCAAAGCCCTCAATCGTGTTTTGCAGTTTGACCCGCGAGATCTCACCATCAGCGTCGAAGCCGGTATCCGCTTCTCTGAACTTTCCAAGCTTCTCGCCGAAAACAAACTGTTCATCCCCATCGAAGCACCCTTCGCCGCCGATGCCACCGTCGGCGGCATCCTGGCCACACACTCTGCCGGTCACCGCCGTCGTCTCTTCGGCACGGTCCGCGACCTCGTCATCGGCATGCAGTTCAACACACTCAATGGCCGTGACACCCAATCCGGCGGCATGGTCGTAAAAAACGTGGCCGGCCTCGACTTCGCCAAACTCCTCACCGGATCCTTCGGCACTCTCGCCTGCATCTCCAAAGTCAATTTCAAGCTGATGCCCGCCCCCAAAGGGTCAAAAACATTTCTGCTCCAAAATGTCTCAGCCTCCGACGTCTTCAACCGTCGCAATGAAATCCTCAAGAGCGTCCTACAGCCCTCCGCCATCGACATTCTCAACCCCGTCGCAGCCAACACGCTGGGCCTTCCCGCTCGCTGGTCACTGCTGATCGAGGCCCTCGGCAGCGAAGCCGTTCTCGCCCGTTACCAGAAAGAACTCCCCGGCTTCCAGGTCATCCACAACGAGATCTGGGACGGCATACGCGAGTTCACACCCAACTGGCTCAGCGCCCACCCCGCGGGCCATGTGCTCCGGCTCTCCACCATGCTGATGGAAATGGAATCGGTCATGACCAAACTACCCGCCGATCAGGCTGTCATTGGCCGCGCCGGCAACGGGGTCATTTATTCCTGCACCCCAGCCGCCGCCACCATCCCGGCTGGCATCAAGGGCGCCATTGAATTCTCACCGGCCCAGCGCCAGTCTCCAGACCAACTCTGGCCCACGCCCGGTAACGATTTCCCTCTCATGCAAAAGATCAAGCATTACTTCGATCCCAACAATCTGCTCAACCCCGGGAGGCTTTATGGCCGCATCTGAAACTGCTCTTCGTGTACTCGACGGCCGCCACCCCGACGCCCCGCAACAAAAGGACCTCGACAAGTGCGTCCACTGCGGCCTTTGCCTCAACGCCTGCCCCACCTACCGTGAGCTAGGCATTGAAATGGATTCCCCCCGCGGTCGCATCTATCAGATGGTCCAGGTAGCAACGGGTGCTGCTCCCCTCAACGAGGGCTACCTCGAACACATGGGCCTCTGTCTCGGCTGCCGCGCCTGCGAAACTGCCTGCCCCTCAGGCGTTGAATACGGCAAGCTCATTGAAGCCGCCCGTACCGAAATTCAATCGAAGGTGAAAAAGCCCTTCCCCTGGCAGCAAATCGAAGACTTCGCCTTCGGTACTCTGCTGCCCTCGCCCTTCCTGCTCCGCATCGTCGGCACGCTCCTGTGGGTTCACCAGAAGTCCGGCCTGGAAGCTCTGGTCAGAGCCACTGGCCTGCTCAAACTCTTCGGCCCCCTGGGCAAGATCGAACACCTCACGCCAGAAGCCCAGCTCCCGACCTTCTTCTCCCAATACGGCAAGGTCTTTTTTGCCGAAGGGGAGCGCAAATACCGTGTTGCGGTCCTGGGCGGTTGCATCGCCAACATCTTCTTCGCACGGCTGCATGAAGCCACCGTCCGCGTTCTGCAAAAGAATGGCTGCGAAGTCGTGATCCCGGCCACACAGGGCTGCTGTGGTGCCTTGCACGCCCATGCGGGCCGTCGGGAAGAAGCCCGCGCCCTGGCTCGCAACAACATCGATGCCCTGCTGCAAACCAACTTCGACGCCATCATTTCCAACACGGGCGGTTGCGGCGCAACGCTGAAGGAATATCACGAGATCCTCGAGCACGATGCCAAGTACCACGACAAAGCGAAAGTCTTTGTCTCCAAACTGAAGGACGTCAACGAATTCCTCGCCTCGATCGACCTCAACATGAATATGGGCGAAGTGAAGCGGCGCGTCACCTACCAGGATTCCTGCCACCTCTGCCACGGCCAAAAGATCAAGGCGGCCCCGCGCAAGCTGCTCAAATCCATCCCCGGGCTCGACTTCGTCGAGATGCCCGCCAGCGACGTCTGCTGCGGCTCGGCCGGTATCTATAACGTCATTGAAAACGAGATGGCCGAAGAGATCCTCAGCTCCAAGATGAAGAATGCGAACTCGGTCCAACCCGACCAGATCGCCTCTTCCAACCCCGGCTGCATGATCCAGCTTGCTGCCGGCTGCAAGACCCGTGGCACTGACAAGCTGAAAGCGAATCCCGAGCCCGTCAAGCACATCGTAGAGCTACTCGACGAAGCCTACCGCAACGCCAGGTAACTAGCGCATCCGGCGCGCCCAAATTTTGCTCAGGCTGCGGTTCCACCACATCAAGACCCCGGTCACAAAAAGCGGGATGGGCAACAGGCCCATTACCACCCAAAGCACTCGCGTCGGGTGCCCCCAGAACGTACCGAAGTGCAGGCCAAAGATATCCCGTTGCAGCCGCGCGCCCAGCGGCACATCCTCGTGATAGGTCACACGCACTACCTCTGCCGTCCCTGGATTCACATACGCCACATGATCCCCCTGCGTCCGCCAGTCCCCGGGCAGTAGATGATGAAGGGAATGCACCTCATTCGGCTTCGCCGCCAGGCGAAACAACGTGGGCGTGCCTCCGGGCACCGCCTTCATCGCCGCCTCCAGTGCCACATCCAGGCTCACCCATTCCTTCACGGGCTCAACGCGCGGCGTCGCAATCACCACCGGCGTCCCGGTCGCCCAGGCAATCAATGCCTCATACTCTTTTGGAAACGTCCAATAAGCCCCCGTCACAGCCAGCAACAACAAGACTACGCTCGAAGCCAACCCGCCTAACTTATGTAAGTCATAATTCTGCCGCTTCCATCGTGCCCGTGTCTCATAAGTAAACCCTTGCCGCCACCATCTCCGCCCCGGCCACCAAACCACAATCCCGCTAAAGCTCACCAGCGCTAAACCAAACCCACCCCAACCATTCAGCCATTCCCCCAAATCCCCCAGCAACAGATTCACATGCAAATCATAGACCCACTGCAAGAACTTCCCGCGATAGCGATCCTCCCCCAGAATCACGCCACGATAGGGATCCATATACACCTGGATCCGCCCCTCTGTCTTGCTCTGCATCCGAAAGCTCCAACTCGTCCCAGGCTCCCAGTACAGATACACATTCTGCAACGTTGCCTTCGGATACGCCGCCTTCACCCGGTCCACCATCCCCTGAAACGACACCCGCTTGTCGAGCGGCTGCACCCGGATCAGTTGCGGAATCATTGCCCGCTCCATCTCCTTCTTGTAGACAATGACCGACCCGGTCAGGCACACCACCATGAAGTACAAGCCCAAGCCCACACCGAGCCACAGATGCACCTGAAACAGTGCCTTCCGCCACCACAACTTACGAGGCTCACTCCAAAAACTCATAACTCAATTCTAAGTGAGCCGCATTAGAAGAATCGTTCCTGCCGACGCAGCGTTCCAAACGATCCCACATTGGCAATCGAAAACGCGACGCGAAACTGGTTCTCGTTCCGCGTACCAAAGCTAAAGCGCCGATACTGCACGGAGAACCCACAGCAATCCGTGTTGTAAGTGATCTGCGTGTTGGCAAACTGCAGCACACGCAGGCGGTAATCATAGATTGCATTGAAGGCCGTATTCCAACCGCGACGGTTGTCTGCCCCCCAGCCGATCAATCCCCGGAACTGATTGTTCTGCGGAGACAAGGTGTTGGCCGAGTCCACCTGCGTATGCCCTGCCGAGACAAACCACTGCTCCACCCGCCCATCCACAGTAAAGGAACTATTCGATACATTGCCACGCAGCGGGTCATAATCCATCCGCCACTCCACGCCCACCCTGGGCACCGGCGTCATCCGCAACGAACTCGCCACCGGCGAATACGCCCGCTGACGGTCTAAAAACGCATAGCCCGAAAAATCGACACTCGACTGCACCACATTGCGCCGCCCTTCAATCACCGCCCCTCCAAAGGTCGGGTCAAAGTAGCGCCGCTGCCACACCTGCCAGGCAAACAATTCTTGATTCAGCCCGCCGCGCTTCACATACAAGCGGTTGGTCAGACTGACTTCCAGCTCATTCGTATTCGACATCAACTCCGTCTCATCAAAGCGAATGATCCGCGAGAAATCCTGTACCCCACTGACATAGCGAAACGAAGCCCGCGGTTCAATGACGTGCTTCATCTTCCCGCCGCCAACCCACTTCGGCGACTTGTCAAACACCCGCGTCAGCGAAGGCAAAATCAATTCCACTCCCAGATCTCGCGCACTCCTTCTGACGTTTTCTCCCTGCACGCGGTCATCCTTCTTCGAGCTCCCCCAATAAGATTCCCGCAACCCAAAGCTGGGCACCAGGCTGAACCCGGCATACTGAAACGCGGCCGAAATTCGCGGCATCACATCAGCCCGCTCCACATACTGGCGCGTCTGAAACAACGGTTGATTGCGTCGCACCAACCCTGCCGTCCCTTCCATCGAAACCCACACCGGGATCCGCTTCCAGATCTGCGTATCACGCCGTGTGTACTCCAGTTGCGGCAACCGCCTCACGGTAATCGAATCGCCCTCATTCGAAGTCTGAAAATTCTGACTTCGCGCAAACACCACCTGTACGTTGTTGCCGCGCCACTGCTTCTCCACAAAGCCCACAGAATTTACTTCCGAGAAAATCGCTTCGTTGAAGCTCTGCGTAAAGGCCTGCCGGAAGATAAAGGCCGACAGATAATTCATCGTCCCCTGTGCCCGCCACCCGCGCCCCAATTCTGACTTTCCGTTGAAGGTCATACTGTAGCCACCCTGCTTGATCCTTCGCCCGTCGTCGAGCCGCAACCCCTTATCCGCGACACCATACAACGTAAAGTCAAAATCAGAACCCTGCCGCGGCTTGCCGCGAAACTCTACATTGTGCGCCAATCCGCGTGCCGTAAAGTACTGCGGCCGATAAGTCAGGTCATACGAGCGGTTGATCGCCCAGTAATAGCCAAGCCCGAACATTTGTCCAAACCGCGATGAGTTGCCGAAGTTCGGCGTCAGGAATCCACTCCGGCGCGGCTGCTTCTCCAGCGACTTATAAAAGTACGGAAAGTAAAATATCGGCACGCCCCGCACTCGAAACATCGCCCGCTGCGTCACTGCTCGCTGGTTCGGCACAATGTCAAACTTCGGCCCCCGCAACGTCCACCACGGTCGCGGGTAGGTGCAGCTCGTAATCGTGCCCTGATAGAGGATGTACTTGTTCTGCAGTCGCTCGGCCCATTTGCCTTGAAACTGAAACGGATTGGAAGAAGTCAGAATCCCGGGCCGCGCATCAATGCGCGCCGCGAAGGTTCCGCGAATCTCATAAAACTTCCCCGTCGCGTCCTTCGTGTTGTAATCCGCCTTCTCACAAAAGATCTCCTCGCCGTCTTCATAGTTCTGGTAGCGCACATGCCCCCGCGCATGCGCTTCTCCCGTCTCGACGTTGTAATCAATCTCATCGGCCTCCAGCGTCGCCTCAAAGATATCCACCACAGCCCCTACCCGCAACCGCAACCAGTCCCCATCCACTGTCTGCGAGCCTATGGCTTTGATGTTGACCTTGTCTTTGGCCGGTGCGTTCGGCCTTATAAACGGCAGCTTGATATTTGGATTCGCCGCCGTTGGGTTGGCAGTGACCTGCGGCGACTGCGGCGCGCCAAACACAACGGGTCTATTCTGCGCAATTAGAGGAACACAAAGAAAGAGCGAAACCCAATGAAATGAAGAAATTACGTGACAAACCGCCAGAACCGTGTTAAGCAAATAAGAGTAGTTCTTTGGGGGAATACGCTTGTGTCTCAAGGCTCAGGTTACCACCCCCCTCCGAACGAACTCAATCGGCAAGGCCAAAGAGAGGGGATCAGCTTGGCTATCAAGTGCGGCTATTGCGGCAGCGACAATGCTTCAGAAGATCTCCGTTGCCATCTCTGCGGTCGTCGCATGTCCGGTCCCGTGCTTGTTCCTGACACGTACGGCAACGTCGCACATCGCCTCGACACGCTGGAGGAGCGCCTCACCACAGAAGACGTCCGCTCTCGTCAGCCGATCCAGACCCGCCTCTTCCCGGTGCAGGAACCCAAGCGCGTCATCCCCTTTTCGTCCATCTCTCCAGAAGCCGCCAAGGTCGCCCGTTCCACCCAGGACCGCAACGCCAAGACCCGCGGCCGCCAGCGTCACTACGATCACATCGGCCTCAACCCCGATGACGCTCCTGAAATTCAGAAGGCACTTGAGTTCCCCGAAGAGCGCCTTGAAACGCGCACGGTAGAGCGTGCCCTCTACACCAACTCGCCCGTTGCCATCCCCACCCATCGCGCTATGGCCGTCGCCTACGACATGGCCATGATCGCCATCGGCGTTGGCATCCTGATCGCCATCTACTTCTTTGGTGGGGTGCAGTTCGGCCTTGCCAAGCTCGATGTCAGCACTTACGTCGTCGTAGCCGCCTGCGTGACGCTGCTCTACAAGGTTCTGTGGGCCCTGAGCGGTGGCGATACCCCGGGCATGGCAGCCGTCCAGCTTCGTTTGATCAATTTCGATGGCAACCGGCCCAGCCGTGAAGAGCGCCTGCTGCGCGTCCTGGTCTCCATCGTCAGCTTCGCTTCGCTCGGTGTGGGCTTGCTGTGGTGCCTGGTCGACGAAGAGAAGCTCACCTGGCACGATCACATCACCAAGACCTTCTCAAGCCCCAAGACAGACGCTTAGTTCTTACTTGACGGCGGCCATCGCCACGATCGAAAGCTTCTCCCAGGTCGGCAATCGATGCCGCGCCCGCAACACCTCAAAGCCTGAGCCTTCAATCCGCCGGTACAAGCGCGAGTAGATCTCAATCAGCGCCCAAAGGCTCGAGCGGGAATCGCGGTCCACCATCTCAATCATCGGCCGCGAGAACTGGTAATACTCACGCGCCCGCCGGCCAAGATCCTCGAGCAGCGCATGCAACCGCGGCGACACTTCACCACGCTTCAAGTCCTCGTCGCGCACCTCGTACTGCCGCATCAACTCCACCGGCAAATAACTCCGCCCCAGCCCGGCGTCCTCTCCGACGTCGCGCAGGATGTTGGTCAACTGAAACGCAATGCCGCACTTCTCGGCCATCTCCAGCACCTTGGCGCTTTGAAAGCCAAAGATGTGCGTAATCGTCAAACCCACTACACCTGCTACGCGGTAGCAGTATTGGTAGAGGTCCTGAAACGTCTGTGGCTGCGAGAAACTCAGATCGCTCGTCACGCCCTCGATCATGTCGTACAGGTAAGCGCGCGGAATGCGGTACCGATGCACGGCATCGGCAAACGCAGGCCAGATCGGGTTCTCGGCTTCCCCACCATCGAGGGCAAGCTCCATCTGCTGCCGCCACCCATCGAGCGCAGCTCGCGTCGCCCCGGCCTCATCGCTCAAGTCATCGCATTCCCGCATGAACGCATACACCGCACACATCGCCAGACGCTTCTGCTTTGGCAAAACCAAAAAGGAATAATAGAAATTCTTCGCCCGGGCCCGAGCGATTTCCACACAGCGCGAATAAGACTCTTCGACAGATATAGCCATCATCAAGTTCCGGCGAATACATTCAGATTTTAGCGCAAGCTGCCGCTTCTGCTTCCAGCAATCGCTGCTTGCGCCCCATCCCCCACCGGTATCCCCCCAGCGAACCATCCCCGCGAATCACTCGATGGCAGGGCACCACCAGCGCTACCGGATTCCGCGCACAGGCGCTCGCCACTGCCCGCGTCGCCGTCGGCTGCCCAATCCCTTTGGCCACCTCCTGGTAGCTCCGTGTCTGCCCTGCAGGGATCGTCTGCAGGTACTGCCAAACCCGCGCTTGAAATGCCGTCCCCCGCACATCGAGCGGCAAGCCCTTCTCAAACTGCTTCCCTTCCAGATACCCGCAAATCGCCTGGTGCCACAGCCGCAAAGCCTCCGTAAATGGTGCCTCGACGCGCTGCAGCTGCGCTGCCGGAAACTCCTCTTCGATCTCGGCAATCAGACTCCCCTCCTCGTCGGCCAACCGCAAACTACACAAGCCGCGGTCGGTCGCGGCAATCAGAATCAGCCCAAGCTGCGTCTCCATCACAACATACGAGATCTCAACCCCTTTGCCCCGCGCCTTATACTGCGCCGGCGTCATCCCCAGCGTCTGATCCACCGCTTCATACAAGCGGCTGGACGACCCAAAGCCCGCTTCATAAAGGGCACTCGTCACCGTGCCCTCTCCGCGTAATCCCTGCTTCACGCGTTCCATCCTGCATCGCGCCTGAAACTGCTTCGGGCTCACGCCCAGCGCCGCCTTAAACTTCCGCTGTAAGTGAAACGCGCTATAGCCTGTAATGCGGGCCATATCTTCCAGTGATATGGCTTCTTCGCAGTGGTCGCGAAGATACTGGCTCAAGTAAGCAATTGGATCAATGGGAATCATCACTTACTCGAGCTCCTTCGTCTTCCAGCCACCGAGCGCCGTTCCGATGATCAGGCATTCGCCATCAGAGCCCTCAAAGTGGGCCTCTCCCGCACGGACGATAAAGAATTCCCCGGCCTTCAGCTCCATCGTCTTTGCCTTGTCCAGCTTCGTCCCATAGCCCAGCCGGATACTCCCCTTCACTACCACTACATGTGCCTGCTGGGTGTGCGTGTGCGGGGCCACCCATACGCCTCCCGGCATCCAGAACGCGTAGGTGAAGGGCTTCCCCACTACATCGCGGTCTCCGTCGAGAACGGCATACTTGGTGCCATCCTTGTCAACTCGCTGCCACTGGATCTGATCCGCCCGCCAAACCCGGGTCTGGGGAGCATCGTTCGCCGCAAGAAAGCCAAGCGTGAAAGCCAACAAGAGTGTTTTCATAGTCTGAGCTTAGGTGGCAGCACCCTCACCCAACTATCCGTTTCTTGCTCCAGCTCAGTAATGTTTTCACGAGCAGCCACACCCGCTCGGTCTTTTCAATTTTCGGCCGCGCCTCCAGCACGCGGTACCCGCAGGCCTCCACCTTATCGAGAATCGCCAGCCCACCCCGCGAGAACAATTCGATATCGAGCGACAACCGCGCATCGAGCGTAGGAATCAGCGGCAACCCCTGGTGAAACAGCGCCCGCGCATAGCCGACGGCTTCCTTCATCGCTGCCTCAAAACCCGCACTATGCCGCAGCGCCAACACATCCTCTTCACTCACCCCATGCCGATGCAGCAAATCGAGGGGCAGATAGATCCTCCCCTTCCCCACATCCACACGCACATCCTGCCAGAAGTTCGCAAGCTGTAACCCCGTGCAAGTGTAATCGCTCAAGAGAGCCCGCTCCTCATCGTGATAACCACACAGCGCCAGCACCAGCCGCCCCACCGGGTTTGCGGAGTTCACGCAGTAAGCCATCACTTCATCCCAGTTGGCATAGCGCTGTACCACCTGGTCATGCTCAAAGGCCTGGATCAGATGCTCAAAGCACTCCATCGGCAACCGCCGCCGGGCAATCGTCCCCCGCAGCGCGACATACACCGGATGCCGGTCCTCAACTGGATTCCGCAACAAAGCCCGCCACCACCCCAGCAACACCAGCGACTCCGTTACATCCCCAATCTCATCGCCCAGATCATCGGCCCAACGGCAAAACGCATAGACGTTGTAAAAGTCCTGATGCAGCTCTTTTGGCAACAGAATACTGACTACATGAAAGTTCTCGTAGTGGTGAGTAGAAAGCCAGCGGGTGTAGGCCTCAGACTCTGCAAGAGTCCACTTCCGCTCCATCGCTTCGGCATCGGCCACGAAGGCCGCCGGCTCAAGGAATGATGGCTGTTTTGACGGCGCCATTCTTGTGGAGCTGATGTGAAAGTACTTCGTTCAAATTGCTGAGCGGTTCTTCGCCGGTGACAAAATCGTATGCCGTGATGTAGCCCGCTACGACAGCTTCGAGCGCCTTGCGAACATGAGCCGGAGTATGGTGAAAGCTTGCCGTGCAGGTGATCTCTGAGTAGTGCATCAGTTGCGTATCGAGCTTCACCACCGTGTCTGCCGGGCAACCTCCAAAGAAGTTCGCCACACCACCCCGTCGCAGCATCGAGATCGCCTGTTGCCAGGTCTCGGTCGTGCCGACGGCTTCCATCACCACATCGGCCCCATAACCACCGGTCTCACGCTTGACCGCCGCCACAATGTCCTTCTCTTCGAGAATCGACAAGGTAGTCTGCGCTCCCAATTTCAGCGCCCGCTCCAGTTGAGGCTTCCGTCGGCCAATCGCAATTACCTTGCAACCACGCAAACTCAACAGCCGCACAAACATCAGCCCGATCGGCCCCACGCCAATCACAACTACGGTGTCTCCGGCCTTCACCCTGGTTTCGTCAATGCCGCGAATCACGCAAGCCAGCGGCTCGACCAACGCCGCATCCTGGTACGCAACATGTGCCGGGATCTCGTAAAGATTCCGCTCCACGATGCGCGAGGGAATCCGGATAAATTCTGCGTAAGCCCCGTTGTTGAACAGCAGGTTCTCGCAGAGATTCTCGTTGTTCTTCTTGCAGTAGTAGCAAGTGCCGCAAGGTGCCGAGTTGGCCGCAACCACCCTCTGTCCCGCCTTGAACTGCTTTACCCCGCTGCCCACCGCCACAATGTCCCCAGCCAACTCATGCCCAAAGAGCGCTGGCGGCACAATCATTCGCGCATGATAGCCACGACGGAAAACCTTCACATCCGTACCGCAGGTCAAAGCCGCACGGACACGCACCAGAACGTCACCGTCTCCCAGTTCAGGGACAGCAACTTTCTCGATCTCGACGTGTTCTTTGCCGTACAGGACGGCAGCAAGCATTTCCTGCTTCACGAAATTGTAATTCTCAATTCCCGTTCTAAATCTGCTGGGGCAGTATTACTATTTTCAACGATTTCTCGTCTGGATGGGTGGCCAGTTCTACCCCCGCCAAAATCTCCGTCAGCGGAAACCGGTGTGTCACCAGATCCACAACTGGAATCTCTCCGGAAAACACCAGCCTTGCTGATTCTACCTGCAAATCAACGTCAGCGGAGTAAGCACCCATCAGCGTCCGTTCATCCTTACAGATGTCGGCCCCGCTCACTTCGATTCTCTCTTTCTCAGAGGTCTGGGCAAACAGAACAATGCGCGCGCCGGGGCGCGTTGCCCGGATCGCTTGCTCCACAATTCCTGGCGCACTCGCCGCCACAAAAACCACATCGGCTCCACGGCCCTCGGTCCTGGCTCTGGCCTCGGCTGGCAAATCATCCTGCAATGGATCGAGCGACTTCGCCGCGCCAAATCCCAAAGACTGTGCCCTGCGCGTCGCCATCGTATCTGTCGTCACCGTCTCAATGCCGCGATGCTTCAGCAGCATAGTGAAGATCAGCCCGATCGGCCCCTGCCCCAGCACGAGAGCCAGGTCGCCCTTGCGAACCCCAGACTGTTCGATGCCCTTCAGGCAGGTATTGACGGGCTCCACAAAGCTCGCCTGCTCAAACGAAACGCCCGCCGGAATCTTCTCGACTCCATGCTCCACAATCCAGGGCATCACCCGCGCATACTGCGCATAGCCCCCACCCGCTGCTTCAAACCCGGCAGTGATCCCCACCTTCTTATATACGGCGCATTGCGCGTACAGGTTCCGCTCACAATAGAAGCACTGCTTGCAGGGGATGTGGTGAAACGCAATCACGGCGTCTCCCACCGCAAACTTCGTCACGCCTTCGCCAACCGCTGCCACCACCCCAGCCGTCTCATGCCCAAAGATCCGCGGCGGCTCGAGCAGGCCATACTCAATCTTCTTCAGGTCGGTGTGGCAAACGCCACAGGCTTCCACCCGGATCAGAATTTCCCCCGCCCCAATCTGGGGTACGGGCACTTGTTCAATATCAACTCGCTGCTTGCCGCGGTACACCGCTGCTCGCATGCTATCTGGTAATGTCTGCGATGGATACGTCAAACGTTTCTCCAAGTTGTTGCGCGGCAAGCTTCGCTTGTTTCTGCAGCCGCATTAGATCAGCTATCTTCATCATGCCAGCAATTGCAATCCGTGATTTCTGAAAATTGCCCGCTTCATCCCGGTAAAGATTGAAGTCCAGTGGCAAATCTTCCTCAGCTAAATCACTGACCGCCTTCACAATCCCGTAGCGCAGCCGATGCTTTTGGCACACCTCCACCACCGCTGCAGCTTCCATATCTACAATCTGCGATCCTGCTTCAAATAACCCTCGTTTCTCCACCGCCGTTACAGCCACCCGGTCTTGCGATCGCAACACCGTTGCCCCGCTGCCCGGTGCATCAAACACCCCTAGCGGCGAATCCACCTTCGTTACCACCCTCACCTCGCCCAGCCTCAGCCCAGGGTCGAGGGCGCCACAGGTTCCCGCCGAGATCACCCACTCGGGCCGCTCTTCGGCAATCGCTGCCTCGACGGCCTGGCGTGCCGCGCGAAAGCCCGGGCCGGTCTTCACCACACGGTAGCCTGCGGGGATCGCTTCTGCCTCCATCCCCATCGCACACACCACCAGAAACCCCTTCATCCTTGCCCCCGGATCCACTCCACCGCCCGCCGCAGCGCACCATCGACAGCCACCGGTCGATACCCCAACTCCCGCTCGGCCTTCGCATGGCTCACCCACATCTTGATGTGCGCATACCTCACCCCATCCAGCGGAATCCCTGGATGCTTGCCCGTCACCGCCGCCCAGGCCGTCGAACAATACGCCGCCGCATAGGCAATCGCGTAGGGAATCTGCACTGTCGGCGCCGGCCTCCCCGCTGGCACGGACAATCGGTCCAGCATCTGCTTCAACGTCAGATTCTCGCTGCCCAGAATGTAGCGCTCTCCGACTCTGCCACGCTCCGCTGCCAACAGATGCCCCTCCGCCACATCGGCCACATCCACATAGTTCAACCCGGTATCGATGTAAGCCGGAATCTTACCCGCCAGAAAATCTACAATCACCTTCCCCGTCGGCGTCGGCTTGAAATCATGATCCCCAATCGGCGTCGTCGGGTTCACTACAACCACCGGCACCCCTTCTCCTGCAGCCTCCAGCGCCACTTGTTCCGCCAAAAACTTCGACCGCTTATAGTGCCCCTTCATGTCAGCCACACTCACCGGGGAAGCTTCGTCTGCAATCAATCCCTGGCGCATCCCCACGGCACCGACGGTCGAGCAGTAAACCACTTTCTCTACCTTGGCAGCACGCGCTGCCGCCATCACATTGCGGGTTCCTTCAACATTGGATTCGTACATCGCAGCCGAGTCTGCCGTCCACAGCCGGTAGTCTGCTGCCACGTGAAACACCTGGTTGCAACCACGACAAGCCTGCTCCACCGCTGCCCGATCGCGCAAGTCTCCGCGCACCATCTCCACGTCGAGCTCAGCCACCTTGCCACTCCGAGACAAGGCCCGCACCGCCACCCCACGCTCCCGAAGCTTTCTGGCTACATGCCAGCCCACAAAGCCGGTTGCGCCTGTCACCAGGGCCAGCGTCACGCTTCCTGTTTTCCGCGATTGAGATACATCGCCAAGGCCATCATCGGGAAGGCATTGCGGTACATGTGATAGGTCAGATAGAAGACCGCCGGGAACCCTGTCCCTGTCGCCAGCTCTTCATCCCAGTTGCCATCCGGCAATTGTGTCCGAATCAGATACTCCACGCCCTTGCGCACACTTTCACTGGTGGTATCGCCGCCAGCCAGCAAGCCCATCACCGCCCAGGCAGTCTGGCTCGCAGAAGAAGGGCCATTCACGTAGCAGTGCTTGTCGTAGCTTTGGCACGATTCGCCCCAACCACCATCTGAATTCTGAATCGATCGCAGCCATTCCCCGGCTCGCAACACATAAACTTCGCGGTCACTTACCCCGGCCCGACGCAAGCCTTTCAGCGCCAGGAACGTCCCGTAAATGTAGTCGACACCCCAACGGCCATACCAGCTCCCGTCAGACTCTTGCGACTGAATCAGATATTCGATTCCGCGCCGCACGGCAGGATGATTGCCGCCGATCCCGTAGCGCGCCAGCGCATCGATCACTCTTCCCGTGATGTCCGGGCAGGACGGATCAAGCATCGCGTTGTGATCGGCAAACGGCACATCACTCAGGAAGGTCCAACGGTTGTCGACATCAAACGCCGCCCAACCACCGTCACTGCCTTGCATCCCAAGCAACCACTGCACGGCTCGCCGAGCAGCAGCTTCCTGTGCGGTCCGATTGGTAGCCTTCGCATTATCCAGTCCAATCAACACCATTGCCGTGTCATCGATGTCGGGATAGAACTCGTTGGCAAACTCAAAATACCAGCCCGATGGCTCGAGGTTCGGCCGCTTCACCGACCAGTCGCCCTTGCGCCGGCATTCCTTCGTCAACAGCCAATCCGCACAACGGCTCAAGGCCTGCTGCACGTCCAGATTCGCCGGCGTCGATTCCACCTCAGCCAGTGCATAGGCCGCAATCGCCGTATCCCAAACTACAGAGAAGCAGGGCTGGAAGTAAAAGCCCTTGGCATCGTCATCCACCATCAAGGCTTCAAAGTGCTTCAAGGCTCCCGCGCGTCTCGGATCATCCTTGGCATAGCCCAACACGTCCATCGCCATCACCGAATACATCATCGGCGGATAGATGGCCGCAAGGCCATCGGAATACTCCAACCGCTCAAGCATCCACTTCTCACAACGCTCGATCGACATGGGCCGCAACAACTTTTTCAGGGGCGACTTCTCGTACACCTTCAGAAAATAATCTGCGGTGTAGAAGAAATTCTTCAGCGTCCAAAACTCTTCCGCAGGCCCAAAATCAAAGCTCGCTCCAGACTTCACAATTTCGCTCAACGTAAATCCATCCGGCACCGGACACTTCGCATCCGAGCTCGCAATGATCGACAGCGGAATCACAATCGCCCGCGACCAGCTCGACATCTCGTAGATGAAGTTGCCCAGCAGCATCATCTCGGGTGGCACACTGGGCACACAGCTCTTCGGATACAAACCAAAGAGGCTCAGATTCAGCTTGGTGTAGCTATTGGCGGCTTGCAGTCCGCCCATATCCAGAATTCTGTCCCGCAGCCGCACCATCCGCTCATCAGCCACATCAATGCCAGCCAGCTTCAGAGAAAAGTAAGCCTTCACACTGGCAGAGATTTCTGCCGGTCCGCCAGGGTAAATATTGAACCCGCCGTTTTCCATTTGCCGCGACAGAATCGAAGCCGCAGCACGTTCGATCAGAGGTCGGTTCGGAGGATTCCAGACGCCATTCTCTACACGATGCAACCACAACTGAAACAGAATGTAGTCGCTCTCCAGCGTCGTGTCGGCCGTCAGGTTTTCCCACCAGTACCCATCTGGATGCTGCCGATGCAGCATGAACTCCGAAGCCTTGCGTACTGCTGCTACCGCACTGGCAGCTACTGAATCAGCAAATTGGGTTTGCGGACTCATCCCTTAGCGCCCACCGGCATGGCATTCGAGATCGTATGCAATCGCATTGCACCCTCGCTTAGCTCATTCGGCAGGGTGAAGCGCACGTCTTCTTCCTTGATTTCCATCTCTACCATCTCGCCAAAGCCATGCTCTTCGCGAAGGAAGCGCAGCAGCTCCTCCACCAGATTCTCCGGCGCACTGGCACCAGCCGTGATCGAAACCGTGTTGACCCCAACCAGCCACTCCGGCTTCACCTCTGTGTGGTCATCGACCAGATAGGACGGCACCCCAGACTTCTCACAAACCTCAACCAGCCGCCGCGAATTCGACGAGTTCTGGCTCCCCACCACCAGCAACAATTCGCAAAGCGGCGCTACGGCCTTCACGGCAATCTGACGGTTCTCCGTGGCGTAGCAGATATCCTGCGCCGGCGGGCCCTGAATGAGCGGGTACTTCGCCTTCAATGCCGCAATGATGTCGCGTGTCTCATCGAGCGACAGCGTAGTCTGCGTCAGATAGACAATCTTGCTCGGGTCAGGAAACTCGATGTTTGCCACATCTTCCGGATGCTCTACCAGAATGGTCGCCTCAGGCGCCTCACCCATCGTGCCTACCACTTCATCGTGGTTCGAGTGGCCAACGAGAGCAATCGAGAAACCCTTCTTGGCATAACGCACGGCTTCCAAATGCACCTTGGTTACCAGCGGGCAAGTGGCATCAATGACGTTCAGACCCCGGGCCTCAGCTTCGGTCCGTACCGCAGGCGATACACCATGGGCCGAGAAAATCACCCGTGCCCCATTGGGCACTTCCGCCAATTCCTCAACGAAAATGGCACCAGCCGCCTTCAATTCCTCAACAACATGGCGGTTGTGAACAATCTCCTTGCGCACATAGATCGGCGCACCGTAAAGATCCAGAGCGATCTTGACTACATCAATCGCGCGGACCACGCCAGCGCAAAACCCACGCGGTGAAAGAAGAATGATTTTCTTATTCGCCGCAGGACTCGTGGAAGAACTCGAGTTAGGCATCGGAAATTCAATTATAGCCGACCTCTACTCCGTTGTGGTCAGCGGGATCAGCGGCATGGTGTAGCGCTGTTCCAACACAAAGACCCCGCTGCGCCCCCCCAGCTTCACCGCATCTTTCGCCGTCGTAATCCAAACCTCACCCCGCTGTGACAATGCGTCAAGGTCCTGCTGCCCATACTCATGGTGGTCTCCAAAGACCACTAAATCCAAATCTTTCAACCCATTACGGTCCAAACTCTGCCGGAACGACCCAGGATTGCCCAACCCGCAAAACGCCACCCGCTTCCCCTCCAGGGGTAGCTCCGGCAACGCCTCCAACACCTCCGGCACCACTACTGGTTTGCCTGCAAAGATCCGTTTCAGCCCACCAAACACTTCTCCCTGCCGCGTCCGTGTCAACACGATCACATCTGCCCTTCCCAATGCCGAAAGTGGCTCCCGCAACCAGCCCGCCGGCGGCACGCCCCACCCCGGAAAGGGCCGCAACGCATCCACACACACCACATCGAGGTCCCGATGCAAGCGCCGATGCTGAAACCCGTCATCCAGCAAAATCACATCCACTGCCGTCTTCTCGAGCAGCTTCCGTCCCACCCGCAACCGGTCCCCACCCACGCCCACAGCAAAGCGTCCCTCCCGCAAAAACAACTGCGCCTCATCCCCCGTCTGCTGCCGCTCCGCCTTCCCGCCGGCCAACACAATCACGTCTTCCTTGCTGGCCCTGCCATAGCCACGCGTCAAAATACCCACCCGCTGGCCCTGCTCTGCATACTGCCTGGCAAGCGCCAGCACCACCGGCGTCTTCCCCGTCCCACCCAACGACAAATTTCCAACCGACACCACCGGCACCGGCAATCGCTCCACCGTCACACTCCGCTGCGACACCCAGATCCACGGTGCACACAAAGGCCGCCGCACAACATCCAGCGCCCCCAATCCCTTCGGCACTCCCTCTCCTAACAACTCCACCAACCGGGGCACCAGCCTCTCCGCCGTCCCGCGCATCCCCATCGCCAACTCCCGCGCCCGCTCCCCCATCTCCAGGTCCCCAAGCCCAGCCAGGACAGCATCAGCTAAATCCCCAGGCCGCCCCACCACCTTCACAGCTCTGGCCTCCAGAAACAGCTTCTGGATCTCCGCAAAATTCCGCATATTCGGCCCAGTCAGAATCGGCTTGCCGTAATAGGCGGGCTCCAGAATATTGTGCCCCTGCGTTTCGTTAAACGATCCCCCCACAAACACCACCCGCGCTCGTCCAAACAAGCCCGCCAACTCCCCGATCGAATCGAGCAGCATCACCTCGCTCGGCCGCAGCGCCGTCCTTCGTGCAAACCCAATCCCGGCCGCTTCCAACTTCCCCGCCACCACATCAAACCGCTCCGGCTTCCGCGGCGCAATCAAGAGCCGCACCTTACCCTCGAGCTGCTGGTAGGCCGCAATCACCGCATCATCATCATCGACACTCCCACCCGTCGTCGAAGCCGCAATCCACAGCGGCTTCTCACTCGCATTCAGCCACGCCAACAGCTCTGCCGCCACCGGCTTCCCCGTCGGGTCAAAGTCATACTTCAGATTCCCCGCCTCCACAATCTCGCCACCAAACCCCAGCGCCCGAAACCGTTCGCCATCCACCCCACTCTGCACCGCCAAAAAATCCATCTGCGGCAACACCGACGCAAACAACCACACCATCCGCTGATAAGCGGGCCAAGCCTTATCCGAGATCCGCCCGTTCACCTGGGCCCACTTCGCCCCACTCCGCTTCACCTCGCGAATCCGCTGTGGCCAAATCTCCGTCTCAAAATTGATCACCAGCGCCGGCGCAATCCGGCGCAGCACCGCTCGCACCGAAAACACAAAATCCACAGGCGCAAAAAACACGCCATCACACAGCCCCGCCAGCCGCGTCTCCGCCAACTCTCGACCTGCCAGCGTCGTCACACTCACAAACACCGGCGTCTCGGGCAACCGCTCCCGCAACTTCTTCACCAGCGCGATCGCACTCATCACCTCTCCCACACTCACCGCATGCAACCAAATGCCGCCAGGCTTCGTCGACAGGATGGTAGGGGGCAGCCAACCCAGCCGCTCTTTCATCCCACTCCAATACGCCGGTTGACGCACACACCGCCAGGCCGCGTACAGTAAGAGTAAAGGCAACAAGGCCGCTCCGGCCAACCGGAGCAGGAAGTAGGTCAAATTGACACGTAGAGAATGGATCGTATTTTCGAGTATAGCCACCAACCTTAGTGCCATCGGGGATTCCACCTTCAAGGCACCCAACGCCGAGGACATGAAGTCCAAGGTCGCCCTCGATCAGGTCATCATCGGTGTGGAAGCCTTCGATACCGCCGACAAAGCCAGCAAACCCTTTGGCAAGCTCGACCCCAATAAATACGAAGTGCTCCCGGTCCTCATCGTGATCAAGAACAACCGCAAGAGCCCTATCAAGGTCGGCAACCTCGAAGTCCAGTACATCGTCCCCGGTCTCGGCAAAGTCGAAGCCCTCCGCGCCAATGAAGTCACCTCCGCTGCCGCTGGCCCCACCGCTCCGAACCTCGGCCCCCGTCCACTTCCCATCCCCGCGCGCCGCAAAAAAAATCCCCTCGCCGCCCCGGAAATCGAAGGCCGCGCCTTTGCCGCCAGAATGATTGCCGCCGGCGAATCCGCCAGCGGCTTCTTTTACTTCAACATCAAGCACCGCACCACCGCCAAGATCTATCTCAACGGTCTGGTGGATGCCTCCACCAATCAGGAAATCTTCTACTTCGAAATCCCGTTCAACGACTAGCCAGCCTAACCCCTGGCGCCCGGTAATGGTTTTGCCTTCGCGGAATCAATCCACGCAGCGTGGTGCACCCGCACCACTCCCGAAGCTTCTTCTGCTTGCGACAGGGCCCGGCAAACCTTTGCTAGAGCCTGAGAATATCGAATCTAAGCTGCCTTCTTCGCAGCAGGCGCAGCCTTCGTTGCCGGCTCTGGCACCTTCTTCACCGGTGCAGCCGTCTTCTTCACCGGTGCAGCCGTCTTCTTCACCGGTGCAGCCGTCTTCTTCACCGGTGCGTCCGTCTTCTTGGCAGGCACATCACTCGGCCAGATCGGCTGCCCCAGCGGATAGCGCGTAATCGTCACCTTCTGCATCACAATCGGATCATTCGGCCGATCGTTCGGTCCACGAGGCACACGAGCCAGCGACGTCGCCAACTCCAGCCCTTCCACCGTCTCTCCAAAAATCGTGTGCTTGCCGTCCAGCCACGGCGTCGCCTTCTCCGTAATGAAGAACTGGCAGGACCCCGTCCGCGGCCCAGCATTGGCCATCGCAAACAACCCCGCCTTATTGAAGTTCAACGACGGATGAAACTCATCCACAATCGAATCCACTCCGCCCGTGCCATCGCCATTCGGGTCTCCACCCTGAATCATGAAGCCCGGAATCACGCGATGAAACGTCAGCCCCGTATAGAGCGGCGCAGCGGCCTTCCGGCCCGTCTTCGGGTTCAGCCACGCCTTCTTGCCCAGCGCCAGATCCACAAAATTCTTCACCGTCACGGGCGACTCTTTTTCGTACAGCTTGCCCACAATTTTGCCCACCGGCTGTCCCATGTGCGTCAACGCAAAGGTCACATACAGCCCATCCGGCCGTGGTGGCGGAGGCGGCTCTACCGTCTTCTTGGCCACGGGGGCAGCCGCTTTCTTGGCCACAGGAGCCGCTGCCTTTTTGGCAACCGGAGCCGTCTGTGCGAGCATCAGTAACGAACATGCGCTTGTGAGCGCCAAAATCATCGAACTCTTCTTCATCACTATGAATTATATCGAGCGCGCCTTCCTCCTGTTGCTTGCCGTCAATCTCCTGCCCGCCCAGACGGCCAAAGTCTCCATCCTCGCCACCACCGATCTCCACGGCTACATCTACCCCTACGACTACTTCACCCAGCAACCGGCCAACTACGGCTTGGCCAAGATCGCCACTCTCGTCAATGAAGTGCGCAAACAAACACCTGACGCCCTGCTCATCGATGTCGGCGACACCATCCAGGGCTCCCCGCTCGAAGGCGTCTACCAGAACTTCAAGCAATCCGGCCGTCTCCCCAAAGGCGTCACCGTCCCCGCCCGTGCCCTCTCGCTCGATCCCATGATGCTCGTCATGAACGCCATGAAGTTCGATGCCATGGCCGTCGGCAATCATGAATTCAACTATGGCCTCGACAATCTCAATGCCGCCCGCCGCGTCGCCCGCTTCCCCTGGCTCAGTGCCAACACCGTCTCGAGCGGCCCTTCCACCAAGCCCTTCATTCCATACCTCGAGAAAACCATCCAGGGCCTGCGCGTCGCCGTCATCGGCCTCACCACTCCATCCATCCCGCTCTGGGAGAAACCCGAAAACTACAAAGGCTACTCCTGGGAGCCGCCCGCCGCATCACTCAAGCGCCTCCTCGAAATCTGGGGCGAAAACAAGCCTGATCTCATCCTCATCGCCGCCCACGGTGGCATCAACAAAACCGATGGCAGCGAAAACTTCGCCTGGCAGGTCGCCGAAGTCCCCGGCATCCACGCCGTCATTTTCGGCCACTCCCACGGCGAAGTCGCCGAAGTCTTCAACGGCGACACGCTCCTGACCCAACCCAAAAACTACGGCGCCTCTCTCACCCGCCTCGACTTCGAATTCACCCGCAACGCCGCAGGCAAATGGCAGATGGCCTCACGCCGCAGCCACCTGCTCAAGGTCACCAAAGACACCGCCGCAGACGAGAACATCCTGGCCCTCGCCAAGCCCTTTCACGAAGCCACCGAGCAGTATCTGTCCAGCCACATCGTAGACTCTACGGCCGATCTCTCCGGGGCCAACGGGCGCTTTGAAGACTCCGCACTCGTCGACGCCATCCACGAAGTCCAGCTCCACTACACCAAGGCCGACGTCAGTCTCAGTGCCCTGTTCAACCCCCGCATCACCATCCAGAAGGGCCCGGTCACTGTGCGACAGGCGGCGGCCCTCTACGTCTTCGATAACACTCTGTACAAGATCGAAGGCAACGGCAAAATGCTGCGAGAAGCCCTCGAAAACGCAGCCCGCTTCTTTGAATCCTGCGCTACCCCAGCCTGCGACACGGGTACCCTCCTCAACCGTAATTTCATGGGCTTCAACTACGACATGGCCGAAGGCGTCAGCTATGAAGTCAACCTCCTCAAGCCCGCAGGCCAGCGCATCCAGAACCTCAAGTTCAAAGGCCAACCCTTAAGCGACACACAGCCCCTCACCATCGCCCTCAACAACTACCGCGCCGCCGGCTCCGCCGGCTTCGACATGTTCAAGGGTGCCAAAATCCTCTGGCAGTCAAACGATGCCATCCGCGACCTCCTTGTCGACTACTACACCCAGAAGAAGTCCTTCCCCTCTACCCCATCAAACAATTGGAAGATCGTCCCCGAGACCGCCCGCCAACAACTACTCAAGCAATAGGCCGCTTGTTGGAGTATCGCGAAGTTATAATGGAGGTCAGATGTCCTTAGCCGTAACAGAAATTGGAACTTTGGTCACCAGAGACTCTGCACTTCGTGGTGGGAGACCGATCATTTCTGGCACTGGCATCTGCGTTCGAACCATTGCAGTAGATAACAATGCAGGCCTTTCGCCCGAAGAAATAGTCGCCGAGCGCCCGCCGCTCACACTCGCACAAGTTCACGCGGCGCTAGCCCATTACCACGCCAACAAATCAATAATCGATGCCGACATCGCAGCGGAACAAAAAGCTTATGACGACGGCGTAAGAAACTCGAAGCTGCCGATTTGTCCCTGACGTTGCAACCCCTTCATGTTGAAATTTTATTTTGATGAGGACTCGGCTCAGCATAGATTGATTGAAGCCTTAAGAAGCCACCTTGTTGATGTAGCTACCTCATTGGAATTAGGAATGAATGCACGGGATGACGAGACGCAATTGATTTTTGCTACCGGCCACGCTCGCGTACTCGTCACTGCAAACACCAGCGATTTCGCAGCCCTCCATCACAAATGGCAACTGGGCGGAAAACATCATTCCGGAATTCTAATCATCCCGCAGCAAAGATTCTCAACGGGTGAAGTAGTGCGCAGGATTCTGCGTCTCAACTCAAGAGGCATCGACCTCAGCAACAGCTTGAACTACCTTTCAAACTACTAAAGGGCCCTTGGGGCTCGAACCATTACTGGCATTCATCTATCACCCCGCTCTTTGGTGCAGCGTAAATCGCACAGCCCTCCAGCCCCGACAGCAAAGTACCATAAGAAGTCATGCGCCCCTTCCTTGTCGGCATCGCCGGCGCCTCCTGCTCTGGCAAAACAGAGCTCGCCCGCGGTCTCGCCCGCTACCTCCGCGAAGACGCTCTCCCCTTCGCCCTCGACCACTACTACATTGACCGTTCCCACATCCCGGAACCCGCCCGCTCCCAATTCAACTTCGATCACCCCGAAGCCCTGGACGCCCCCCTCCTCATCCGCGACGTCGAAAGCCTCAAGCTCGGCCTCGCCATCGAGCAGCCCCGCTACAGCTTCGTTACCCACGCCCGCCTTCCCGAAACCGAGCCTGTCATTCCCCGCCCCGTCGTCATCGTCGAGGGCCTCTTCAGCCTCTATTGGCCGCAGCTCCGCGACCTGCTCGACCTCAAGGTTTACGTCGAAACGCCCGACGAAGAGTGCTACGCCCGCCGCCTCCGCCGCGATGTCGCCGAAAGGGGCCGCACCCCCGAATCGATCCTCCAGCAATACGAAGCCACCGTCCGCCCCATGGCCGAGAGCTACGTCCGCCCCACCGCCCAGTACGCCGACCTCACCGTCTCAGGAGTCGTCCCGCTCGACTCTTCCATCCGCGCCGTCCTGAACGCCATCGAGACACGTAGGCAGTTATGATCTGGTCCGTGCAGTCTGCACCTGCCGCCGGCAAAGCAGAGCAGAAAAAAACATTCCAGAGAACAATGCGAAAAGCCCTACGATCGACAAAGTAGCCTCAGCCCAGCTACCAGCCTTCGCCTCCAGAATCGCGTAAGCGCTCCTCATCCCAACGTTAAGGCCATACATCAAGGGCCAACTCAACATCAAGACACGAAGGCTACCCTTCACCCCATAGCGGGTGTCCATCATGAGAACGACTACAGCGAACATAGAGTCCAACAGCAGCGGCGTCAACTCGAATACCAAACGGGACAATGGATAAGGCAGCTCTTCCCAACGAATCACAGTGCGCACCATCCGCATTGAGTAAGGAAAAACAAGGATCGCGCTGAAACAAACCAGCATGGAATAGCCAAGCTCAACCCGGTATTTCCAAAAGGTGCACCACAAGGCGATTCCGATCTGTCGCCAGAGCCAGCCCTTGCTCTTACCCATCGCGACTTGCTCGAGCACATCCCCAGCCAGCGCCTCATCAAGACAATGCTGCACCAACCACTTGGCAATTGTCATGCCAGCCTCCCTCTCAACTTTCTTACCCCACTCCAGAGTTTCTGCAGTGCGCTCTTGGTTTGTTCGATCGCCTCAAGTCCTGCCGGCGTCACTTCGAAGTAACGCTTGGCGCGCCCGCCACGTTCCGCCGTCGGCTCGCCCAACGCGGACGCCACTAACCCTTTCTCCTCCAGCCGTTCCAGTGCCGCATAAATGCTTCCCAATGCGACCTCTCTCCCGGCGATTTCCAAAAGCTCCCGCGAGATCGGAACTCCATACGCCCCTCCGTCCAATCTCACAACGGCCAGCATCACCATCAGTTCCAGCTCTCCGAGTAAGGCACTCCTTGTCATTTCTTTTACTTTATGGAAGAAATAGGAAACAGTCAAGACAAATCGAGACGCACCGACCTGGCGCTCCTACTTCATCTCCACCAGCATCGCCTTGGCCGCTTCCACCGCCGCTGCCGTTGGGGCCTTGCCCAACCGATACAAAAACTTCGATACCCCCGAGGACCGCTGCATCACCGGATCCACAAACACCATCCGCCCCTTGGCATCCGCCTTCGTCGTCGCCGCAAAATTGACCTTCGCCGCCACGGCGATAAACTCCTTCAATCCCTGCTTCAACCTTGGCTCAAACGCATACTCGTTCCAGTTCCGCTGCTGTTCTTCCTGGAGGAGCTTCTCCACTTCTGCCGGATCAGAAGGCCCCCCTTTTCGCATCACCAAAAACGCCGCGTACGCCTTCTGAAAGCCCGCTAAATCCTTGTTCGGCAACGCCAGCAGTTTCTTGATCTCCTCGGCCACCTTGGCAAAAGCGGGCTCGCCAGCCATCGGCTTGTCTCCGCTTTTGATCTGATACTCCAGCCCCCGCAGATCACCTTCCAGTCCCTGCTTCATGCTGTCAACATACTGCGTCCGGTAAGCATCACCGGCCGCGCTCGCCCACATCTGCCGCTTCGAATTCGCTGCCGCGGGCAGAACCACTTTGTGATTCACTGCATTAAACTGACTCCGCACTCTCTTCGCTTCCGCTTCTTGAAACTCGGGCGACTGCATCACTGCCTTGGCCATGGCAATCGCTGCCTTCACCACTTCCACCTTCACCCCATCCGGTAAGGCCTGGTAGGCACTCACAGATTCCCTGGGCACCCCAGGCACCTGCAAATTCCCAGACGATCCCATCATGTTCTGAATCATCGATTGCAACTTGGCCGGCGTCAGCTTCACCTGATCCGCCGCAGATTGATAGGCCATCACACAGCCGAGCGACAGGCAGGCAACAAGAGAAGATTTGATGTGCATAGAATTTAGCTCTCAAATCCACAAACGAAACTACTGACCCAAAGAGCTCACCTGTCGATCCACGGTGCCAAAATTAACATCGCGAACTAAGCCGGCTCAGTTCCCCCGCCTGCCACCAACCACGGAAAGGGCCGACCAATATCACCGGCAACAAATTCCCGATCCGCATCGGGATCAACAGCCGGTGTAATGGGCACCCATCGCGGCGGCGAACCAGGTTTGAGTCTTAAGATCTGGCCGTCTGCCGTGTCCAGCAGCAACAATTCCTTCTCAGCGCCGGGAACCTGTGACCCGGGTATGTGCAAGTAACGTGCGTTCATCTTGCCTTCACTATAACCGCTCACGCCAACGCAATTCACAGGATAAGATTTAGGCTAACGGAGACGGTCAAGGTTCTCCGAGTCGATTCCCAGTGATTCAAGGATCCGATAGAACAAGGGCGGTCCGATCTCATGCCCGCCATAAACAGGAAGCATTGTGCCACCACCCACCAGGACTTCCGGTCTTCAGTGCTCGTTCGAATCTGGGTTTCGACACCCCAGTAGAACGGGCTTAGAAACAAAATGCCCGCAAGCCGAAGCTTGCGGGCATGGTTTGCGATGCAATTGGTGGCAGCGTTACTTCTTGGCAGCCTTCTTGGCAGCAGGAGCAGCACGCTTGACCGGAGCCTTCGGGGCTGCCGCTTGTGCCGGCCATCCCTTCAGCTTTTCGTTTTCGATTTCGAGCTTCAGCGTATAGGGTTCCTTCGTGTATTCCTTCGCTACGGCCGTAAACTCAATCTCGGTGCCAACATCAGCCTTGCCACGCAGGGGCTTTTCGAGCACGAGCGTCACTTCAGGCTGATCAGCCGTCTCAACGGCCAGCACGATTTCCTTCGGGTTGACTTCCGGCTTGGTGCTCACCAGCTTGCCCTTGAAGGCAGGCAGTTCTGCGTCCTTCAGGTTGGCCCAGTAAGCTTCGCCATCGGCGGCCTGCAATGCCTTTTTGATTTCCATGTAGGCATAGAGCATCGGGTTTTCTGCCTTGAACTTCTCGGCATTCTTGGCCATCTTGGCGGCGTTCGATTCGATCGTGAAGCCAGCCGGAGGAAATACTTCCGCCTTGACCTTGGCGATCATCTCGTCCATTTCCTTCTTGTCGTCCCCGGCATAAGCCTTGTAGGTCCGGTTGAAGTAGGCAGCCGTCTGCGACTTCGAGGTCGGGTCCAGGGCACCAGGGCCGTCCAGGTAGCCAGCGCGGGCAAAGTGCCACATCGCTTCGGCCTGACGGTTCGGGTCCTTCTGGAAGGCAATGGCCGTGGCCAGCAGAGAGCTGAACAATGCCGTGCCAGGGCTCGTTTGCAGGCCCTTCACATAGAATTTCTCAGCTTCCTTAAAGTTCTTCTTCTGCAATTCCACCCAGGCCAGGGTCTTCAGTGCAGCCAACTCCGTACCATTGCGCTGGTCTTTCCACTGCGCTTCGGTCACCGCAGGCGGCTTCTTGGCACCATCAAACTGGCTATCGAGCAAACCAAGCAGTTCATTGGCTGCCTTCACGCCCATATCCATGCCAGCCGCATCCGACTTCTTCAAACTCTCGGTCAGGGCCGTAAGGTAATACCAGCCTTGAAAACTCTTGGGGTCAAGAGACACCAGATACTTGCAGGCATCATAAAGACCAGCGCCATCGTTCTTGGCACCGTAGGCAGCCAAATACGCCTGGGCGCGCTCAATCTTGTAATCTGACTCGGGATACTTTTCTTTCCATTGGTTCAACAACTGGACTTGCTCATCCGGTGTCTTCGCCTTTGGAATACTGACTGCCAGATCGTATTCTCCCTGGTCCTTCCATTGCTTCTGTGCTTGTGCAAACAGAATGCCCGTCGACATGATCATGCCAACCAGTACCATTCCGCGTAGGGTCGAATTGAAAAGTTTCAAAAGTCCGCTTCTCCTGAAGAAGATCATACCCTGTCAGCTACCATACCCGGCAACTCTCAAGGCCATGTCCGTAATTATTTTTTCGCTGCTTTCTTGGCAGGGGCCCCAGCCTTCTTGGCTGGAGCAGCTTTCGGGCTCTTCGCCGGCGCTACTGCTGCCGGCCATCCCTTCAGCTTCTCGTTCTCCACTTCGAGCTTCATCGTAAATGGGCTCTTCGTGAATTCTTTCGCTACACCAACAAATTCAATCTCTGTGCCGGCATCGGCTTTGCCGCGCAGCGGCTTCTCCAGCACCAGCGTCACTTCCGGCTGGTCTGCTGTCTCTACCGCAACCACAATCTCTTTCGGGTTCGTTTCGGGCTTGGCACTGACCAGCTTGCCCTTGAAGGCGGGCAGTTCGGCGTCCTTCAGGTTCCCCCAATAGGCATCTCCATCCGCCGCCAGCAAGGCCTTCTTGATCTCCATGTACTGGTAGAGCATCGGGTTTTCGCTCTTGAACTTCTCGGCGTTCTCGATCATCTTCTCTTCTTTCGACTTGATCGTAAAGTCAGCAGGAGGCATCACATTCGCCTTTGCCTTTTCAATCACGTCGTTCATATCCTTCTTGTCATCACCGGCAAAAGAAGTGAACACCCGTTCAAAATACTTCGCCACCTGCAACTTCCGGGTTGCATCCAGTGCCCCGGGGCCTTCCAGATTGCCGGCCCGCGCAAAATGCCATAGCGCTGCCGCCTGCCGCTTCGGGTCCTTCTGCAAGGCAATCACCGTACCCAGAAAGTAGCTCATCTCGGCATTGCCAGGGCTCAACTCGAGCGCCTTCAGAAAATGCCTTTCTGCTGCCGGAAAATTCTTTTTTTGCCACTCCACCCAGCCCAGAGTTTTGATCGCCTGTACTTCAATCTCAACCCGAGACTGCTTCCATTGCGCCTCTGTCGTCGTGGCCGGCCTCTTCGAAGGGTCGTACGCCGTATCCAGTGCAGAAATCAAACCATTCGCCGATCGAATCCCCGTATCCAGGCTCTCGGCATCCGTCTTGGTCATGCTCACCGTCAGAAGCGTCAGAAAATAGAGGGCTTGAAAACTCTTCGGATCGAGGGCCAGCAAATTCTTGCAAGCTCCGTAAAGCCCTGCCGGCTCATTCTTCTTGCTGTAGATCACCAGGTAGGCCTGCGCCCGCTCCAGCTTGTACTCTGACTCTGGATACTTCTCCGACCACTGGTTGAGTAATTGCAGTTGCTGATCCGGCGCGGTCGACTTCATGATCTGCATGTAGAGATCGTATTCCGCTTGATCTTTCCAGTTTTTCTGCGTCTGGGCAGAACTGAGCAATGCTCCGGCTAGAACGGTGCCGAGGACGAACTTTCGAATGGAATGTGTGAAAAAGCTCACAGGCCCAGCCTCCTGGAAATAACAATCGATTGGTTTTGGATTTGGGGCTTCATCCACGGGGACGAATCTTTTGGCGAGTATATCAGAACCGCCTTCCCGATTTGCTGTTAGCATCATTCAAATGCGCTGGCTTGATTACGGGGTGATTGTCACCTACCTCATTGGAATCACGCTTTTTGGCTTTCGTTTCCGCGAAAGCCAAAAAAGCCTCAAAGACTACTTCCTCGGAGGTCGCAACGCACCCTGGTGGGCCATCGGGTTTTCCATCGTCTCGGCCGAAACATCTACCCTCACCGTCATTGGAACCCCAGCCCTCAGCTTCAATGGCAATTTCGGCTTCCTTCAGGTTGTCTTTGGCTACCTTCTGGCCCGTATCATCATCAGCTTCCTCTTTCTGCCCCAATACTTCCGGGGCGAAATGTTCACTGCCTATGAGCTCATGCTGCGCCGCTTCGGTCCTAACATTCGCAAGCTCACCGCCGGCTCATTTCTCGGCCTCCGCGCCCTCGCTGAAGGCGTCCGCGTCTTCGCCATCTCAATCGTGGTGTCGATCGTCCTCGGTACGGGTGAGTTCGTCTCTGAGCTCTTCATCGTCTGTCTCACCCTCTTCTACACTTTCGAAGGCGGCATGACCGCGGTCATTTGGACCGACGTCGTCCAAATGTTCCTCTACGTCGCCGGAGCTATCCTGAGCCTCTTCGTCATCCTCCAGCAAATCCCCGGCGGTTGGGATCATGTCTATCAGATGGCCAGCGAAGCCAATAAGTTCCAGGTCTTCGATTTTGGCTTCTCATTCACTCCCGAGTTTTTCGCCAAAACCTATACCTTCTGGGCCGGCTTCTTTGGTGGCTGCTTCCTCACTACCGCGAGCCATGGCACAGAGCAGCTCATGGTCCAACGCCTGCTCTCCGCTAAGAACGAGAGCGAAGCTCGGCTCGCGTTGTTCGCCAGTTGGTTCGTCATCCTCTTCCAGTTCGCATTGTTCCTGGTCATCGGAGTCATGCTTTGGGTCTACTACTCCGACTCCAAACTCGCCCCGCCTAACCCGCCCGACCGCATCTATCCCAAATTCATCTGGGACTTCCTTCCTCCCGGCGTCAGCGGTCTTGTCATCGCCGCCATCCTCGCCGCCGCGATGAGCAACCTGAGCGCCGCTCTCAATTCCCTCGCCTCCACCACCGTCATGGATTTCATCAAGCCCCTCGACAAGAAAAATCGCACCGACGCCGAATACCTTTCGCTCGCCAAACGGATGACCGTCCTCTGGTGTGCCATCCTCTTCGCCATCGCCCTGCTCGCTCGTAACGTTAAGAGCGTCCTAGAAGCCGGCCTTGGCATCGCCAGTATCGTCTACGGGGCCCTCCTGGGGGTCTTCCTGCTCGGCCTGCTCACCAAACGTACTGGCGAGCGCGCCGCCATGGTCGGCATGAGCTGCGGCCTCTCCCTCATGCTCTACGTCAAATTTCAAACTTCCATCGCCTGGACCTGGTATGTCCTCATCGGAACCACCGTCACGTTCCTCACCGCGCTGATCGCCAGCTATCTCATCACCGAGAAAGAGAATCCTACCCATGCCTGAAAAATTTGCCCTCCGCCGCGACCTCGGCCTTTGGGGTGCCGCCGCCATTGTGGTCGGTACCGTCATCGGCAGCGGCGTCTTCGTTGTCCCCAAAAGAGCGGTTCTCGCCACGGGTTCCCCCGATTGGGTCACCCTGGTCTGGATCGTCGGCGGCCTCCTGAGCCTGGCCGGCGCTCTCACCTACGCCGAACTTTCCGCCATGATGCCCGAGGCCGGTGGCGAATACGTCTACCTCCGGGAAGCGTATGGTCCTTTCTTTGCATTCGTTTACGGCTGGACGCAGTTCTGGGTTGCCAAGTCCGGCTCCATCGCCACCCTCGCCAGCGGCTTTCTAATTTACCTCTCGAATTTCGTTCCAGTTTTGGAACAGACCTTTGCTACCATCCCCCTGCCGATAGGACCGGGAGGCCTACCTCTAGAACTCAAACTGGGTCAGCTCGCCGCCGTTGGCGTCATATTAATGCTCGCTGGAGTGAACTATTTCGGCGTAAAAGCAGGGGGACAATTGCAAATTGTCGTCACCATTGCCAAAGTGGGTCTCCTGGTCGGCATTGTCCTGATTGGACTGTTTTCTTCACAAGGTTCGATCTACAACTTCAAAACCTCCGTCATGCCCAACCCCGGTGGGGCCAGTGGCTTTTTTGTCGCCCTTGTAGCCATTCTCTGGGCCTACGACGGCTGGAATAACGTCAGCATGGTTTCGAGCGAAATCAAGAATCCCCAAAAGAATCTGCCTCTCGCCCTCATCGCTGGCACCCTCGGCGTCATGGCGATTTACCTCTTGGCCAACACCGCTTATTTCTATGTCCTCTCCAGCGCTGAAGTAGCCGCCAGTGACCGTGTTCCTACCGAAATGATGCGCAAACTCTATGGTCCGGCTGCCGCCAGCGTGGTCTCGATCGCAGCCATGATCAGCATCTTTTCTGCCCTCAACGGCAGCATTCTCTCCGGGGGCCGAGTTCCTTATGCGATGGCACTCGACGGCCTCTTCTTCAAGAAAATTGCCGAAGTTCACCCCGATTACCGTACTCCTGCTCAATCCATGCTCTGGTTAAGTGTCTGGAGTTCAGTACTGGTATTTTCCGGACAATATGATCAATTGGCAGCCACCGTTGTCTTCGCCAGTTGGATTCTCTACGGCATGACCGCCGCCAGTGTGATCGTCCTCCGCCGCAAACGCCCCGACCTCGAAAGACCCTACAAAACACTGGGTTATCCCGTCATTCCCATCTTATTTGTTGCAGTCGCAGCAATTTTGATTGTATTTACCCTCAAAGATCAGCCCCGTGAATCCATCCTCGGTTTGGGCCTCATTGCCTGCGGAATTCCCTTTTACTGGTACTGGAGCAAGCAGAAAAAGGTTTAGTCTTTCTACCTGCAAAAATCTGTTCTATTTTCAGAACAGAACTCTTGTATCTGACGCAATAATCCGATATAACATCTATAAGCTTACGCTGGCAGTGCTTGTTGCCAGCAATTTGAAGCGGAGGATCTTTCCGTGGACCTAATGAAAATATTGGAAGATTTGCGACGTGAACGAGCCTCGATCGAAGAAGCGATCCTGACCCTCGAACGGCTCGTTGAAGGCCGTGGACGGCGTCGCGGAAGACCACCCACATGGTTGGCCGAAGCAAGGAAGCGCGGCCGCACCACAGACGATACCGACGAGCCCGAGGTCGAAGAAACCATCAAAAGGTTCGCTGCCAAAGGCTAGGGATAAATCAAATACTGTTGGCGCTTTTCAAGAAATTGAAAAAGTGCCTTTTCTCCGAATTCTTGTATTTTTCGCGCCGCCTCGCCCGCCTCGAGGCGGCGAATCGTTTCCAGGCTTCCAATCAGCTTCCGATTCCCAATCAAATCAATCTGCTTCGGATACAACTCTCCCAACACCTGTATAATTCCCAACCCAAACAGTGAAGAGTTGAAGGCGTCCCGATCCGTAAGGACAAACCGCACTCCACCTACCTTCTTTCCCGCATGGATGCTCGCCGTCGGCTCAAACGTCGTCGCCAGGGCGCGCACCCCAGCAAAACCAAGCTCATTCAACCGCTCAGCCATCTTGACCCCGTCAATCCACGGCGCCCCCACCTGCTCAAACGGGGCATCCGTCCCCCGGCCTACCGAGTAATTCTTGGCATATTCGATCATTGCAACGCCAGGGTAAAGCAGCGCTGCCGCCAGACTTTTCATATTCGGTGAAGGGTTCACCCAGCCTAAGCCCGTCTCATCCAGCCATTGGCTTCGTTTCCAGTTCTTCATGGGGATGACGGTCAGCCGGGCTTTCTTCGGCAACTGGTCGTTGGCAAACCGAGCCAACTCGCCCATCGTGAATCCGTGGCGCAGCGGAATCGGCAGACATCCCACAAAACTCATCTCAGCCGGGTCCATCATCGGGCCTTCCACATGCTGACCGGTAATGGGGTTGGGCCGGTCGAGAACGATGAACTCGAGGTTGAGTTTGGCAGCCACCTCCATTGCGTTCTTCATCGTGCAGCCGTAGGTATAGAAGCGGGTACCGATGTCCTGTATGTCGAAGACCA
Source organism: Bryobacter sp. (assembly GCA_044340255.1). Lineage (GTDB taxonomy): Bacteria > Acidobacteriota > Terriglobia > Bryobacterales > Bryobacteraceae > Bryobacter. Next base: position 55,914 of record JBIITX010000036.1, read on the forward strand.
GGGTATCGATTCCCTTCAAAGTCACCGGGTTGGGTTCTCTTTTTTCGCCATAGTAAAGGCTGTAAACCGGCAGCTTGCTGGCCGGATCCCGTGTGTCAGCGACCTTTTCGTCGTCCAGCTTTCCGGCAATGCCGTGCTCCGGGCTGTAGAGTGCCTTAAGCCCCACCCCTGCTTCCAGCATGAGGTCAATATTTCTCTGGCCGTCCTTGGCAAGTCCAGTATGGTTGGTAATCAAGCCGACCTTCTTGTTGGCCAGGGCGGCGAACTTGTCTTCCCGCAAACGGTCGAGGCCAATCACCACAGGCAGCTTTGGCTCGGACATACGGCTCACATAGGCTGCAGCAACGCTGGCCACGCGCCCGCGCAGCGGCGTGATCGGAGGTCGCCCATTGGGGTGCACGGCGTTGGCGAGCAGGATGACATAGCTCTCACTGGCCGGGTCAATCCAAAGGCTGGTACCCGTAAACCCTGTATGGCCGAACGAACCGATCGGGTAGAGGTCACCACGATTTCCGGCAAAGGGCGAGTCGATATCCCAACCCAAGCCGCGCAAGGCGCTCTGACCGGCAGGAGACTGCGTTCGCGTAGCCATGGCAATCGTCAGCGGTGAGAACAGAGGCGAACCCTTGCGGAGCATCATGCGAGCAAATTTGGCGAGGTCATCCGCAGTTGTGAACATCCCGGCATGCCCGGCTACACCGCCCATAAAGCGGGTGGTCGGGTCATGCACGACGCCTCGCAGCTTCTGAGTGGGGGCGATACGGCCCATCCACTTCGGATCGGGCAGGAAGCCCGACTCGGCCATGCCCAGCGGTAGAAATACCTCGTCACGGGCAAACTCATTCAGCGGCTTGCCGCCCACCCGTCGCACGATTTCACCAAGGAGGATGAAGTTGATGTCGCTGTAAATGAAGCGGACCCCAGGCTCACCCGTCGGCTTATCGACCAGCGCTTTCTGGATTCCGGTCTCGTAACCACTCCAGACTGGTTCAAGGTCCACATCCGGACGCAACCCCGAGTAGTGCGTCAGCAGGTGACGAACGGTGATCTCACTTTTGCCGCCCTGAAACTCTGGCAGGTGCATGGTAACGCGGTCGGCAAGGCGCACCTTGCCGTCTTCAATCAGCCGCAAGATCGAGGAGGTGGTAGCAACCACCTTGGTAAGACTGGCCGCATCAAAGATCGTGTCGAGGGTCATTTCCTCGCGCGTCGGCTCCACGGCTCTTTGCCCGTATGCCTTGCGGTGCAGGATCTGGTCTTTGTGGCCGACCAGGCAAACCGCCCCTGGCAGTTCCCCCTTGGCAATGGCCGCTTCAATGACCTGACTCAGGTTGGGAATTTCCTGAGCAGAGAGGCTTAAGGCCAGGGTTAAGAGCAGAAATTTCATGCGACGATTCCATCGATCCTTTCAGCCAGCTTGTGGTCGAGCTCGGTCAGCCCACCCGCATCATGCGTGGTCAGAACCAGCTCAACCTTGTTGTAAACATTGTAAATTTCGGGGTGGTGACCCAGTTGTTCGGCCACCAGCGCCACCGAGGTCAGAAAGCCAAAGGCTTCGACAAAATCCTTGAATTGGAACTTTCTCTGTAACGACTTTCCATCTGCGCTCTGAATCCAGTGGGTCATTCGCTTATGATAAACGCTATGTCAGCAGTTCTCGCTCCCTTACGGCGCAATCTGGATGCCATGCCTTCGCCGGACCCGGAGCAGCCTGGGCTGCTCTTACGCGATAGCTTTGGTTATTCAGAACGCGTATTAGTGATCCCTCCGCAGCTCGTCCGAGGCTTACAATTCTTTGACGGTGCCTCGACTGAGAACGATCTGCGCGAATGGCTGGTGCGCGTCACCAACAGCTTTGACGTCGGCCCACAACTGAATAACCTTGTTTCCGTGCTCAGCGAAAGCGGCTTTCTTGAGGACCAAAATTACTTCGCCATGCGCGATGCAGCGCATCGGGAGTTTGCCGAGTTGCCCGTGCGGCCTGCTGCTTTTGTCGGAGGGGCGTATCCGGAATGCCCGGAGGATTGCCGCCGCTTCCTGAATCAGTTTCTCGAAGAGTTGCCTGAGCTCCCTGCGGCCGCCGGGAAGCTGGCCGGCATTGCTGCCCCTCATGTGAGCTACGAGGGAGGCTGGGAATGCTACCGTGATGCCTTCATGGCCCTGAAAGAGATGGGCCCTGATCGCACCTACATCGTCCTCGCCACCAGCCACTATGGTGAGCCCGAGAAGTTTGGAGTCACGCGCAAGCCCTACCAGACGCCGCTCGGTGAGACAACGCCAGCCAATGAGCTGCTCGATGAGCTGAAGGCGATGGCACCGGATGCCTTGATTGAAGAAGACTACTGCCATGTGATGGAGCATTCGGCTGAGTTCCATGTGCTTTGGTTGCAGCATTTGTTTGGCCCCTCGGTGAAGGTGCTGCCGATTCTTGTTGGTTCGTGCTTTGCCGATTCGCCTGAGGCAAACCCGCATCTGAAGGCGATGTACGATGCGCTGGCCGCACTCGCCCAAAAGCATGGCGATTCACTGGGCTGGGTGCTATCGATTGATATGGCGCATATGGGCCCGAGATATGGGGACGAGAAAGAGTTTGAAGAGGGTAGCGCCGAGATTGAGAGTCAGGATCAATTGCGGGTCAAGACTCTTGAGCAAGGCGACATTGAGAGCTTCTGGAAGGATGTCCGAACCAACGATGATCCCTGGAAGTGGTGCGGCAGCGCACCGCTCTATGCGTTCTATCGGGCGGTGCCGGGAGTGAAGGCGGAGATGCTTCGCTATGGCCACTGGAATATCGATGAAGCGAGCGTTGTGTCGTTCGCGGGAATGAGGTTTACGCAATGATCTACGCCCTGTTGTTCATGGCGCAACTGCTGGACACCGAGTCGTTCTTTCAGATGGAAGGAGTGGCGAGCCCGGCCATTGCTCCTGACGGCAAGCTGATCGTCTTCTCGCGCGGCTACGTCGATAAGATGAAGGACCAGAACCGCTCGAACCTCTGGATTGTCGATAGTGAGGGCAACCGGTTGCGGGAGCTGACGAATGGCAACTGGCGGGATTCCGCGCCGGTGTGGAGCCCGGACGGCAAGCGCATTGCCTTCCTGAGCGACCGCGACGGAACCACGCAACTGCATGTGATGTGGGTCGATACGAAGGAAGTGGCGCAACTGACGCGCCTCGAACGGCCTCCGGCGGACATTACGTGGTCACCGGACGGCAAGTCGATCGCCTACACGCAGCGCGTCCTCGACGAAGACCCGATCTTGCCGATCAAGCTGCCGAAGAAGCCGGAAGGGGCGGTGTGGGCCAAAGGAGCTACGGTGGTTGACCGGGCGAGTTGGGCGAGCGATGGGGTCGGCCCGATTGCCAAAGGCTACATGCATATCTTTGTGGTGGATGCGGTGCAAGGCGGGACGCCTCGGCAGGTGACCAGCGGGAAATACAACCACAGCGGGCCGGAGTGGAGCCCGGATTCAAGCAGGATCTACTTTTCGGGGGTGCGGAAGCCGGATGCTGAGTTCACGCGGAATGACAGCGAGATCTATGCGGTGGATGCCAAGGGGGGAGCGATTACGACGTTGACGGACCGTAAGGGTCCGGACCGGGAAGCGAAGGTTTCTCCGGACGGCAAATGGATCGCCTACATGGGTTACGACGATAAGCGGTACACGAGCCATCTGGCTGGCATCTATCTGATGGCGACGGATGGGAGCGGGAAGAAGGCATGGGCCTCGGGGCTGGCGAGTTCACCGGACGAAGTGACCTGGGCGCCTGATTCGTCGGGCGTCTACTTCAGCATGAAGGCGCAAGGCAAAGGGAACCTGTACTGGCTGGAGCGCAATGGCGGCCCACGGCAATTGACGGAAGGGATCCATGTGCTGTCTTCGATTTCGCTGTCGAGCGTTGGCACGGCGGCGGCGGTGCGGACCAGCTTTCATACTCCGCCGGAGCTGGTGAGCTTTGACGTGAAGCGGCCGGGGGCGATCCGCAGTCTGGTGGATGTGAACCGTGATGTGCTCGAAGGCAAGAAGCTCGGCAAGGTGGAAGAGATGTGGTTCAACTCGAGCGACGGACTGAAGGTGCAAGGGTGGCTGATACAGCCGGCCAACTTTGTGGCGGGTAAGAAGTATCCGATGGTGCTCTACATTCACGGCGGCCCGTGGAGCGACTACACGGTGGCCTGGAACTGGGCCTGGCAGCACTTTGCAGCCAATGACTATGCGGTGCTGTATATCAACCCGCGCGGGTCGACTGGGTATGGCCAGGAGTTCGTCAACGGCATTCAATACTCCTATCCCGGCAAGGACTATGACGACTTGATGGCTGGCGTCGATGCGGCGCTTGCCAAGGGCTACATCGACAGCAACAACCTGTTTGTGTGTGGCGGCTCGGGGGGCGGAGTGCTGACGGCGTGGATTGTGGGCCACACGAATCGGTTTCGAGCGGCGGTATCGATGCGGCCGGTGATCGACTGGCTGAGCTTCGTCGGAACTACGGACGGGGTGAGTTGGTACGACCAGTTTGAGAAGTATCCGTGGGATGACCCGACGGACCATCTGAAGCGGAGCCCGCTGACGTATGTCAAGAATGTAACGACGCCGACGATGGTGATGACGGGGGAGGCTGACCTTCGTACTCCCATTTCACAGAGTGAGGAATACTACCGGGCACTGAAAGTTCTGAAAAAAGAGACGCTTTTGGTTCGGATGCCCGATGAGTTTCATGGATGGCGACGACCGACACATCAATTGGCGCAACAGCTTTATCTGCTAGCTTGGTTCGAGAAGCATATGAAGAGAGACAAGTAAGGCGAATGCAGGTTTTGGCTCAAACCAAGCAGTGGATCACCTTGTTGGTCCCGGCACAACTGGCTAGTGGCGAAGAGGCGTTGAAGACGTTACTTGCGAGCGAGGTCATGCGCGGGATCGAGGCCGAACAGAGCTTGCGGGAGAACTTCCTAACTGCAGTGCGGGAAGTGCTTTGGAACGCCATCGAGCATGGGGGCAAGCTGGATCCTGTGAAGGTGATCCGGATTGACCTGCTGCATTCCAATCGGGCGCTGAGCTGCTTTGTCAAAGATCCAGGGCCTGGCTTTCACATCAGTGGACTGAAGCATGCGGCGATCAACAATCCGGAAGAGGATGCGGTGCGGCATGCTCTGATTCGGGAAGAGCAAGGGATGCGGCCGGGAGGGTATGGCATCCTGCTGGCGAGCAATTTTGCTGATGAGCTCATCTATAACGAGCAAGGCAACGAAGTGCTGCTGGTGAAGTATCTTAGTTAACGTTTCTTAACGTTGATCGATAACCGTTTGATCTTCTGATTGAGAGTCGACAGGGGGATGCGGAGGCTTTCGGCTGCTTCGGTCTGACTCCAACTGGCGCGCTCGAGATTGTCGATGATGAGCTTGCGCTCGAAGTCGGCGACGATCTCATAGAGGCTGGCATCGGCCGGGAGGGCTTCGGAGTCGTCTTTGCGGATGCGGACGCCGCCGGCCTGGAGCAGGTGCTCGGGGAGAAGGCTGGCGTTGACTTCAGGCTCACTGGCGAGGACGATGGCACGCTCGACTACGTTTTCGAGTTCGCGCACGTTGCCGGGCCAGGAATGATCCATCAGGATTTGCAGGGCTTCGGAGTCGAAGCGGAGCAGGCTACGGCCCGCCGGAGAAAGAAGCTTGGCGTTCTCTCTCGAGTAGGCTGTGGCGAAATGGTCGATCAGCATGGGGATGTCTTCTTTGCGCTCGCGCAAGGAGGGCACGGCCAGGTTGACCACGTTGAGTTTGTAATAGAGATCTTCGCGGAACCTGCCGTCGTCAACCATCTTGCGCAGGTCAGAGGCGGTGGCGGTGATGACACGGACATCGATCGGGATGCTCTGACCGGTGGATTGGGAGACGAGCTCACGCTCCTGGACGGCGCGCAGGAGGGCCGATTGCATGTCGGCAGTGAGAGCCGTGACTTCATCAATGAAGAGAGTGCCCCCGTTGGCCAGTTCGAGATAGGATTTTTTGTTGCCGAACAGAGCCAGCTCAAGCACATCGGCGGGCATGGACGAGGTATTGACCGTGATGAAGGGGCGATCGGCGCGGGTGGAGTTGGCGTGAATGGACTTGGCGAGGAGTTCGCGGCCCGTGCCGGCTTCGCCACTGATCAGGATGTTGGCGCGGCTGGGGGCAACCTGGGTGACCATGTCGAGGAGCTTGAGCATGCGCTCGCTTTTGGCCACGATGTTGGCGAAGCTGTAGCGTTGCTTGAGGGCGCGTTTGAGCTCAACGTTTTCGCGCACGAGATGGCCCTGGGCGATCATGCGCTCGATTTCGATGAGGAGCTTCTCGTTGTCCCAGGGCTTGGAGAAGTAATCGTTGGCACCAGCTTTGAGGGCCTCAACGGCGACTTCGATGGAGCCATAAGCGGTGAGCAGGAAGACGGGGGTTGCGGAATCCTTTTTGCGGATCTCGGCCAGCGTCTCAATGCCGGTGAGGTCAGGCATCATGAGGTCGAGCAGGATCAAGTCATAGGAGCTCTGAGCGAGTTTTTCGAGGCCCTCCATGGCGCGTGTGGCGAGATCTACCCGGAAGCCTTCGCCGGTGAGGAGAAATTCGAGGCTTTCGCGGATATCGGCTTCGTCATCGATGACAAGGATGTGGCCCTTCAGGGGCGTTGGGGTATCAGGCATGGACAGGTTTCTTGATGAGAGGGAAATCGAGGCGGAAGCGAGTGCCTGCTCCGGGGGTGCTGGCTACTTCAATGGCACCGCCATGTTCTTGCACGATGCCATAGGTGACGGACAGGCCCAAGCCAGTGCCTTTCTTGGCACCTTTGGTGGTGAAGAAAGGATCGAAGATGCGATCGACGTGCTCGGGCGAGATGCCGGAGCCGGTATCGGCGACTTCGACATGGACGAGGTCACCGTCGGCCCAGGAGCGAATGGTGAGGACACCGCCACGAGTGGGCAGGCCCTCCATGGCGTCGCGGGCATTGAGAAACAAATTCAGGAAAATCTGCTGGAGCTTGCCCTGATTGCCTTTGATGGAGCCGAGGGATTCGTCGAGCTGGTAGGTGACGGTAACGCGGGCTTTTTCAAGCTGGTGTTCGATGAGGCTGGCCGTGTCGCGGACGACGCGATTGATTTGGACCTCGGACCACTCGAGGGTGGAAGTGCGGGAGAAATTGAGAAGGGAGTTCACAATTTCTGAGGCACGGAAGGTCTGCTTGGCGATTTTATCGAGCATGGCAGACTTCTGCTCGTCGTCACCGACGCGCTTGGCAAGCATCTGGGCATAGGTGGAGATGACAGCGAGCGGGGTGTTGACTTCGTGAGCGACACCAGCAGCGAGCAGACCAATGGAGCTGAGCTTATCGGCCTGGACGAGGCGCGTCTCAAGGTCGGCACGGTCGGTAATGTCATCGAAGATAATGAGGCGACCGATTTGGGTATGGTCTTTCGAGACGAGAGGGGCGATGGCGATATTGACCAAGGTGCGGGCGCCGAGCTTGGCCTTGTAGACGTGCTGGATGCCTGGCTCGTTCTGGTGTTCGGCAATGGAATCGACGAGTGGGGTGGGTAGGACCTGGCGCAGGTGCTGGCCGAGGGCGCGATCACGCGTCACACCGATAAGCCGCTCCATTTGAGAATTCCAGCTTTCGACGCGACCATCGAGATCAACGGCGAGGATGCCAACGTTGATCGACTCGACGATGTTTTCACTGAACTCTTTGAGGCGTTCGTTTTCAAGGACCTTGCGCTGGAGGCTTCGGTAGAGGCGGGCATTGTCGACAGTGATGCCGACGCTGTTGCTGAGAGTGACTAGAAGCTCCAAATCGTCGGAGGTGAGAAAGTCTCCCTTGGTGGTGCGGCTGACGCCGAGGAAGGCGATGGTTTGGCCACGGACGGTGCAGGGGATGTAGTAGGTAAAGTCGAGCTCATTGATGGTTTGGCGTGAGGACTGGGAGAGCGAGCCAAAGAGATAGTCGGGGTTGAGCCTGGTGCGTTCAAAGAAGACGTAGGGCTTGCCAATGGCCTCGGCAAGGAAACTGAGATCGAGGTAGGAGGGCACGGGGTAGTTGCGTGCGCCATGAACCAGAGTCAGATCAAACTGGCTGGGGTTGTCTTCATTGGACAGGAAGAAACCAACGTGCTGGACGTTTAAGGTATGGAGGAGGCGGGAGGCTACGCCGTGAAGAGATTCTTCGAGGTCATTTTCGCTTGAGAGCTCACGGGCGAAATCGAGGAGGGTGCGGCGGTAATCATAGGACTCGCGATAGAACACATAACGGTCGAGGTTCTCCTGGAGCCAATTGCGAATGGGCTGAAAGATGAACGTGGCAATCAGGATGAGAACGACGACGGCGGAAGGAGGTAGTTCTTCAACGCGGCCAAAGCTGAAGAGCAAGCCGTAGAAGACGCCGAGCACGGCGAGGGAAGCGAGGGTGTAAACGTAGCCCTGCTGGAAGATGACATCGACGTCCATCAGGCGATAGCGAAGGATGGCGTAGGCCCAGGTGATGGGGATCAGGGGCAGACTGAGGACGGCGAACTTCATGATGGAGTTCGGGGTGACGCCCATGGCGAAGGGCACGACATAGAGCAGCGTGAAGGGGAGAATGCCGAGGACGGCACCGTTGCGCAGCCACTTCATTTGCTGGCGGAGGATGGAGTCTTCGACGAGACGCTGTTTGTAGGCGAGGACAGCGGCACCCATCAAATAGTTGAGGCTGAGGAAGGGGAGCCAGATACGGTCGAGATACCAGCGGACTTCAACCAGGGAAAGCTGGAAGCGGAGGATGCCCATTGCAGTGAGGATGTAGATGGCAATGAGGCTGAGAGCCGGGATGTAGAGGAGGGCCTGACGGAAGAAGCCACGGAGGCGGCGGGGGGTAGTAGGGAAGGTGAGACAGAAATGGAGGAAGAGGGCAGGGGCCAGGGAGCCGGCGACGATGTTGCCCCAATAGATGACCTTATCGAAGGTATTGAGCTTGCCGGTGTAGTGGAAGCAGGTGAAGATGAACGAGCAGATACAAAGCAGGAAGAAGTGACGGGCCTTGGGGGCACTTTCGCGGCGGAAGTAGACAAAGATACCAATGCCCAAATAGGCTAAGCCGACACCGGTGAGGTAGTAGAGAGTGCGATCGGGGCCGTTCTCTTCGACGCGGACGGTCTTTTTGACTTCGACGTTTTGCTCGAAGAGGTGGTAATCGACACGGAGCCAGGCTTTGCCGAAGAGGAGGGCTGGGATTTCGGAGGAGTTTTTGACTTTGACGTTGCCGATGCGGTCGAGAACTTCCCAGCGGTGGATGCCAGCACTTTCGCCGGAGGAGCCTTTGCGGACGTCGAGGGCGACTACGTAGTTGTGGCCGTCGGGCGCAGTTCTATCCACCCACATGATGCCATCAGTGGGGAGGATGTAGACGAACTGTTGGCGGAAGTTTATGGCGGCGGCGACGAGAGAGGCTACTGTCAGGATGACGAATAGCGCGCCAATAAACTGCCCCTTGAGCTCTTTCATAAAGGCCCTTCTGCAACCGGGTACAACCGATGTCCCTGATACTACGCTTATCGACAGAATACCTGATTTATCAACAGATTGCGCTAGTACTTTCAGCGGGTTGTGTTCCATTTGTCGACTCTGGTGAGGAGGGTATGGATGGAGCGGAGATTGGCTTCGTTCTGTTTGATCAGGAATTGATGCTCGCGGCGGGCGAGGGCGCGACGGGTGGCGCGGAGCAAACGGAGGCTGGGATTCTGGATGCGCTGGAGGATGGGGGAGCGCAGGCGGTGATTTAAATCAGCCTCAAGGAGGGAGGCAATGCGTTCGGATTGCCAGTCGAGCCGGCTGAGGGTGGCGAGATCGAGTTCGTTCTGGACGGTTTGGGGTGGATAGTCCGCGAAGAGGCGGCGCTGGAGTTGATTGAAGCCGCGGGGATCTTCGATGTCGGCAATGAACCTGGGGATCACGGCTGGGCCTCTGTTTCTACATTGGGGTTGGGAATTGGGTTCGTTCGGTTGCATTGCGGGTCGAGGCCGGTGGCGATGGTGAGACCGAGGTAGAGGGGTTCTTCTTCGGACATTTGTTTGGAGCGGAGTTTGGCGAGGGGGAGGGCGGAAGAGATTTTAGTGGGGACTTCGGCCACCTGGAGTTCGGCGTGGAGTTCGACAGCGGCGAGGCGGTGGAGTTGGAGGTCCTGGAGTTGCTTGAAAGCTTTGGCGGCGCGGCGCTCAAAGAGGGCACCGAGTTTGATGGTGCGTTCCATTTGGAGGAAGTTCTGTTGGGAGTCGGGGTTGTCGAGCCAGCGGTCCTGGGCTTCGATTTCGATGCGCTGGGCGCGGAGGGCCTGGAAGCTAGAGTAGGCGTATTGTTCGAAGAGGATTTCTTCGGCGGTGCCGGCGGGGAGGAGTTCGGCGTGGAGGCGATGGCGGAGTTGGTCGTATTCGATTCGTTCTTGTGGATTGGCGGCGAAGAGGGATTCGGCGGTGGCGTTGAGGCCGTGGCGGTAGGAGTTTTTGGCGGATTGTTGTTTGCCGGCGGTGGTGCGAGGGCCGGTGGAGTGTTGGGCGTTGGCTTGATTGGCCTTTACTTGTGCTGCGCTGCTCATAGCTTGTCTGTCCTTTGT
>JBIITX010000056.1:0-19953 GCA_044340255.1 Bryobacter sp.
AGCCAAAAGCCCAGGTGCAGTGAAATACTTATGGTGAGTTCGCTGCGACTACCGCACCCTCCCCTTCAACACGAAATCCAGCCCCCGCACGTTCAGCCCTTCCGACTCCGCCGCTTCCAGCCACTCCGTGCGAAATGCCTGGTTCTCCATCCCCACAAACGAACACAGATATTCCTGCGCAAACCATTCCGCCGTCTGCACCCGCCGCTCCTCCTCCAGCACCGCCGCCGAGATCCGCTCACACTCTGTCGCCTTCCCCTCAATCCGCAGCCACTCCTTGCCCCCTCCGGCCCATTCCTTCCAAAAGAAACCCCGCTCACCAAACGGCGTCGATAGCAGCGCCAGATCTCCCTCCCCCACCACCAGCATCGGCCGGATCGATTTGTACAGCGCATCGCTCACCCGCGCCGCCTCGTCAATCACAATCAGAGATGGGGCAGAATACCCCCGTACCGTAGCTTCCTGGCCTGGCACCGCCAATACTCGCGAGCCGTTCTTCAAAAGACACCCCAACCTACCCCCCTTCCACTCCACCTCCGCCACATCCAGAAACTGACCCACCTTCCGGATTAGCTCGGCCGATTGCCGCAACGTCGGGGCCACACACAACACAAGCGCCTTCGGCTCATGTACCGCCCGGTGCGTCACCAGCGCCGCCGCCGTCGTGCTCTTCCCCCATTGCCGGGAGCAGCACAGCAGCAAACGTTTCGCCCCCGCCCCCAAAACCTCGGCCTGCTTTGCATCAGCCGCAAATCCGAGCACACGCCGGGCGTACTCCACCGGAAACACTTTCGACTGCAGCCGCGCCAGGCGCGCCCACACCCCTTCATCGGCCAAAACGAACCACCGCCTCACGGGCAATCTCGCAAACTTCAGGCCTCTTCTCGGCCAACATCTCCAGCACCTCAAGCATCTGGTGCAAAAAAGCGGTTAGGTCTGGATCCTGAGCCCATGGGGCCCGCAAATCCGCCAAGGCATCAACTACAGCAGGGTTGGAACACCCACCCCCGCCCGTGCGTTCAGCGACTTCTATCACGCCAATACCCATAGCATTTCCGCCGTTGTGCAACGGCACCGACTCAGTCGTAAAAACCTCCCAACCCCAACAAAAGATAGGCAGATAAAATCTCGGGCCGATGCGTGAATCCACTCAATCCTCTCCACAAGCAGTCTCAGGCACCAATGTGAATTTCATCGTTCACAGGAATTTTCAACTTTTTTTGGGCATCTAACTCGTTCATTCCAATCAGATCGCAACCCCACAGCCACCAATCTGCTCGGAGCGGCTTGCTAGTCTCGCCACCATGCAAGAGAACGATCTCAAAATCGCTTTGGACGCGCCGCCGTCCGACTCACAGGCTGCTGATAACCAGCCCAAACGCACCAGGACCATGTCCGAAGCCGCGCTCGCTGCCAACCGGGCCAATGCTCTCAAGTCCACTGGCCCCCGTACCGCCGCCGGCAAACTCAAGGCCGCATCCAACTCTCTCAAACACGGCCTCTACTCTGTCCGTAACTTCGACGACTTCATCGATGACCACAACGTCGCCCTCGACGTCGTCACCAACTTCGTCGAACAGTTCAACCCCATCACACCCACCGAGGTGGCCCTCGTCCACCAACTCATCCAAATGCAAATCCGCTTCCTCCAGGTCCAATACCTCTACGGCAAAGCCATGCGCTTCCGTGTCGACGACATCCTCACCAAACCCGTCCCCCTCCTCGCCGCCCTCATGCGCGAGCTCGACCGACTCCCCGTCCGCATCCAGCGCACCATCAAAGTTCTCCGCGAAGAAATCAAACTGCGCGATTCCCAACTCGAAACCTGCGAAATCGAACCCATCCCAGACAACGAACCACTTCCACCCCGCCCGCCTCATGAGATCTACTACGGCGACCAACCCGGCGACTACAAAGGCCCCCAGGCCCAAACATCATCCAAAACGAACCCAAATCAGAACGTCGAAACCGTCCGCCAGATCGTCCTCGACTTCATCGACAAACTCAAAGCCAAACACGACCAATACGGTGGCCCACCTCCCACCCCAGACGGAACCTCTCAAATCAGCGAGTAACGAACCCAAAACCAACCGCAACCCGAGGCCACCCGCAATCCTCACCGTTCTTTGACAATTTCAACACCACAAGCCAATGAGCTGAAGCGCCGAAGAACCCTTAACTTCTTCGGCGCTTCCAGGTCGCCGCCCCAGCCCACAACACCGTCCGCCGCATCGCCGCCGGCCAGGCCGCAATCATTCCTTAGACACACCCACCACAAGGCGGTACCATCGAAGATTGGCTTTTGAATGTTCTGCGCTAGACGGGCGCCTGTATCTTTGGGTGAATGGCGAAGAAGACGAGCTTCGCCGCATGCTGCCCAAGATTGGCCTCGGCAAAGTCAAAACCGAGAAAGCCTTCCTCTGGGCCCCCACCCCCGACAATACCCTCCAACCCCTCCCGCGTCAGGTCGTCCCCATCGGCGTCGACACCTGGGCCCGCCTCTGGCCAGACTGGCTCAAACCCAATCCCGACCTCGCCGCCAGCGCCGTCTATTGGGCCCACGGCAGCCTCTTCGCCTGGAACCTCATGGAATCCTGGGGCTACCTCCCAGTCCTCACCCTCGGTCGCGAAGGCTACGAAGCCCGCTGGGCCCCCCGCTTCGTCGGCGAGCAACGCAAGTTCTTCGAACAATATCTCGAGCGCATGCCAGATTCCGCCCGCGCCCTCTCCCTAACCTCCGATAAACCACCACGCCCCGACCGCCGCAAGCTCATCGAGCAAACCCTCGGTTGGATGCTCGACACCCAGGCCCGCCGCATCGCCGCCAAAGTCGGCCAGCGCTTCCCCTCCTCCTCGATCTACAGCAAATGGCAAACCGCCCTCAGCCACCCCATCGCCCTCGTGCAGGGCGACAAAGGCACCATCGAACGCTTCCATAGCGGCATCCTCGGCTGGCAACGCGGCATTGACCTCGAAGGCGTTTGCGGCTATCGCCTCCTCTTCCGCATCGCCGAACCTCCCCAGGGCTCGCGCGAAGGCTGGATGCTCGTCCCCCTCATCGAAGACCTCCTCGAACCCGGTCGCGAATACCCCCTCCGCGGCGTCGAAGACCTCGACCTCCGCGGCGGCACCCTCGTCGCCGAAGCCGCCTGGCGCAACTTCGAACTCGCCTCCCAGGTCTTCCCCGCCCTGCTCAGCTACCAGGAACTCGACGGCGATGGCCTCTACCTCCCCGGCGAGCGCGTTATCGAGTTTCTCGCCCGTTTCGCTCCCTTGCTCGATCAGGCCGGCTTCCACGTCGTGCGCCCAGACTGGTGGCGCGACGGCGAAGGCACCCGCGTCGCCGTCAAAGGCAAACTCTATTCCGAGCTCGATCAGGTCGACGAAAAAACCGCCATGTCTTCGAAGGTCCGCCTCGATTGGGCCGCCCTCCTCGGCGACTCCCCCGTCACCATCGAAGAACTCAACGAACTCGCCAAACACCACGGCGAAATGCAAAACGTCGGCGGCAAGTGGATGCGCATCGATGCCGTCAGTGTCCGCGATGCCGTCCGCTTTCTCAAGTCCGGCCAGCGCCGCGTCCTCACCGCCCGCGAAGCACTCCGCGAAGTCCTCGGCATGGGCGGAGGCCGCACCCTCGACATCCGCGAAATCCAGACCGAAGGCTGGATCGGGGAACTCCTCCGTCGCCTCCAGGAACCCGGCGAAATCAAAGAACTCCCCCTCCCCGACGGCCTCAAGGGCGAAATGCGCCCCTACCAGCGCCGCGGCTTCTCCTGGCTCCGCTTCGTCACCGGCTTCGGCCTCGGCGCTTGCCTCGCCGACGATATGGGCCTCGGCAAATCCCTTCAAATGCTCGCCATGCTCGCCTCCCGCCACGGCGTCGGCAAACCCACCCTCCTCATCTGCCCCACCTCCGTCATCGGCAATTGGGAACGCGAAGCCATGAAGTTCTTCCCCGCCTTGAAACTCATGGTCCACCACGGCGTCTCACGCGCCAAAGCCACCGCCTTCTCCGCCCAGGCCGTCCAGCACGACCTCGTCGTCACCAGCTACAGCCTCCTCCACCGCGACCTCGAAATCCTCTCCGCCGTCGACTGGGACGGCGTCGTCCTCGACGAAGCGCAGAACATCAAAAACTTCGACACCAAACAATCCCGCGCCGCCCGCCAAATCGCCAGCGGATACCGCGTCGCCCTCACCGGCACCCCCGTCGAAAACCACGTCGGCGATCTCTACTCCCTCATGGATTTCCTCAACCCCGGCCTCCTCGGCGGCCAAAAGGATTTCCAGGTGCGCTTCTTCAAACCCATCCAGAACCAGCACAACCTCAAGGCCACCCAGCAGCTCCGCAGCCTCACCGCCCCCTTCATCCTCCGCCGCCTCAAGACCGACAAAAACATCATCTCCGACCTCCCCGAAAAGATGGAGATGAAAACCTACTGCAAGCTCACCAAAGAGCAGGCCCGCCTCTATGAAGACGTCGTCAACGGCTGCTTCGTCGATCTCGAAGGCCGCACCTCCATGGAACGCCGTGGCCTCATCCTCGCCACCATCTCCCGCCTCAAGCAGGTCTGCAATCACCCCGCTCAAATCCTCAAAGAACGCGAAGACCTCGCCGCCCGCAGCGGCAAACTCAGCCGCCTCACAGAAATGCTCGAAGAAGTCTTCGAAGCCGGCGAGAAGGCCCTCGTCTTCTCCCAATTCGCCGAAATGGGCGAGATCCTCAAGCTCCACTGCGAACAGGTTTTTGGCCGCACCATCTCCTTCCTCCATGGCGGCACCCCCCGTCTCGAACGCGAACGCCTCATCGAAGATTTCGACCGCCCCGACGGCGCCAACCTCTTCGTCCTCTCTCTCAAAGCCGGCGGCACCGGCCTCAATCTCACCGCCGCCAACCACGTCTTCCACTACGACCGCTGGTGGAACCCCGCCGTTGAAAATCAGGCCACCGACCGCGCCTTCCGCATCGGCCAAACCAAAACCGTCCAGGTCCACAAATTCATCTGCATGGGCACCCTCGAAGAACGCATCGACCAGATGGTAGAAGAAAAGCGCGAACTCGCCGAGCGCGTCGTCGAAGCCGGCGAAGTCTGGCTCACCGAGCTATCCAACACCCAACTCCGCGATCTCTTCTCCCTCTCCAGAGAGGCCTGGGAAGACTGATGGCAAGAAAGCTCCACCAGCCCCTCACCCCCCTCGGCCGCGAATGGGCCCAGTGGATCAACGAATATCCTGTCGGCGCAGAGCGCCTCGAAGGCAGCATCGAAATCCTCAAGTCCGGTGCCCTCGATGAAATCTCGATCGATGGCGGCGCCGTCGAAGCCACCATCTGGACCAAGTCCGGCGCCACCATCCAGCCCTTCGCCCACTTCACCACCATCGACCCCTCCCAGTGGGATCTCATCTGGAGCCTCGCCCCACCCGACACCACCAAAGACTTCAAAAAAGGCATCCTCAGCCCTGCCCTCCGCAGCGCCTTCGCCGTCGCCGAAGTCCACGTCATTCCAGAGCGCTACAAAGAAATCAAAACCGGCTGCACCTGTTCCGACTGGATGCGTCCCTGCCAGCACGCCCTCGCCCTCCTTCGTGCCATCGGTGCCGAGATCGACGCCGACCCCATGCTCCTGCTCCGCCTCCGAGGTGGCGAACAACAACCCCAGCCCCAACCCGTCGAAGTCGAAGATTCCGGCGAACCACTCTCCACGAATCCAGACACCTTCTGGGGCGCTCCCCACGATTGGTCGGCCTTCGAAAAAGACCTCCTCGAAAGTACCTCTCCCACCCGCCTGCTCAAGCGCCTGGGCCCCGTTTCGGTATATGGTGTCAGAATGGACCCCGACTCCATGTTCAAGCCAGTCTATGAGGGCGTCGCGGCCGAAGCTAAACTTATGCTGGAATCCATCCGAAAGAAAACCCATACATGATCCGTATTCTCTGCCTGGTGTCTTTGGCCCTGCTCAGCTTCGCCCAGGACAATCCCGAGCTCGACCGCGCCCGCAAGACACTGGCCGACTGGCCCAATCTCGCCCGCTACGCAGCCGATAACGCCAAGCTCCCAGCCGCCGCCCCCGGCGAGAATCGCGTCGTCTTCATGGGCGATTCCATCACCGATGCCTGGGGCCGCCGCGGTGGCAAATTCTGGCCAGACCGCCCCTACATCAATCGCGGTATCAGTGGCCAAACCACCCCTCAAATGCTCGTCCGCTTCCGCCCCGATGTCATCGACCTCGGAGCCAAACTCGTAGTCATCCTCGCCGGCACCAACGACATCGCAGGCAACACCGGGCCCATGACTCTCGAGCAAATCCAGAACAACCTAGCCTCCATGGCTGACCTCGCCAAAGCCAACGGCATCCGCGTCGTCATGTCCAGCGTCATGCCCGTCTGCGATTACCATCGCCCCCAAATGGAGCGTCGTCCCCCAGCCAAAATCATCGCTCTCAACCAATGGATCGAGGCCTACTGCAAGAAGAACAATCTCGTCTACCTCGACTATTATTCCGCCATGCTCGATGACGCCAAGCTCCTCCGCAAAGAGCTCACCGGCGACGGCCTCCATCCCAATGCCGAGGGCTACGCCATCATGGAACCGCTGGCCGAGAAGGCCATCGAGGCCGCCTTCAAGAAATAAATTTCCCCTGCCATGAGCCATTCCGGGCTCCTGTGCCGCAATAGTATGAGAATGTTCGGGTGGTTTGAGTCTCGGTCTGATAAGGCGCTGAAGCAATTCCGCGAACAACTCTATCGCCTCGACCCTCAAGTCGAATCCCGCTTCGGCCCCCGCTTACTGCAGCGCGAGGCGAACGAAAAACGCGAGTGGGAAATTCTCTTTCAACAGGCAGAAGGCGGGCTCAACCCCAAGGTCGTGCTGAGTTCCTTCGCCATCGTGTTTCGCTCCTGGGGTGCCAGCCCCAGACACCTCGATCTCGTCGGCCAGGCAATCCTCATCGTCATGCAATCCAATCTAGGCCGCGTCTTCACCCTTGAGCTGGAAGCCCAGTGGCGCACCATCTACCAAAACATCCTCAGCGATTTCGATTCCTCAATCGACCTCAATCGCCGCGTCATGGTCGGCCCCGGCGGCACCGCCAGAAACATCTGAACACCGCGTGATAAGCTGCGAGGCAAATGCTGCTCCGTCTCTTTGTCGCGACCCTCACCCTCCTCTCTCTCGCCCTCTCACAAACCTCCACCGGAACCCTCACCGGCACCATCACAGACTCCACCGGAGCCCGACTCCCCAACGTCAACCTCAAGCTCACCTCCGAGGCCACCGCCGTCGCCCTCACCGCAGTCTCCAACACTAACGGGGAGTACACCTTCCCCCTCCTCCCCAGTGGCCGCTACACTCTCTCCGCAGAATCCAAGGGCTTCCAAAGCCTTGCCCAAAAAGGCATCACCATTGAACTCGCCCGCGTCTCCCGGCTCGATTTCGTCCTCACCCTTGGCACTGTCGCCGAGTCCATCGATGTCTCCAGCTCTGCCCCACTACTCGATACAGATTCTTCCACCGCCGGCCAGTTCATCGAAAACAAAACCATTGCCGACATGCCCTTAAATGGCCGCCGCGTCGGCGAACTACTCGGCCTTTCCGGCAACGCCATCATGGTCACCGGCGATGTCATCCGTCCCCGCGTCTCCCTCGCCGGAGGCCGCGCCGACCAGCAGCAATGGATGCTCGATGGCGTCAATGCCTCCAACATCGCTCTCGAAAATCCCCAGGCCCTCTTCAATCCTCCCGTCGAATCCGTTCAGGAAATCCGCATCCAGTCCAACACCTACTCCGCTGAATTCGGCAACTCCTCCGGCGGCGTGATTCTCACCACAACCAAATCTGGCACCAACAAACTGAAGGGCTCAGCCTACGAGTACTTCCGCAACGAAAAGCTGGATGCCCGCAACTTCTTCGCCGCCTCTCGCCCCCCTCTCCGCTGGAACGTCTTCGGCTTCACCCTCGGCGGGCCCATCGTCATCCCCAGGCTCTACAACGGCAAAAACAAAACCTTCTTCTTCACCTCTCTCGAATGGCAGCGCCAGCGCATTGGAGCCGTACGAAATCAAACCGTACCCACCGCCCTCGAACGCGCCGGAGACTTCTCCCAAACCCGCACCGCCGCCAATAACCTCCTCCCGATCTACGACCCCAATACCTCGCCCCGGCAACTCTTCCCACAAAACATCATTCCACCAAGCCGTCTCGACCCCATCGGTCTGCGACTCGCCACCTTCTACCCCAACCCGAACGCCACTCCCATCAACCCCTCCGGTGCCCAGAACTTCCGCGCCAACGCCACCTCTGCCCTCAACATCACCACCTCAACCTCAAAGGTAGATCACGTCTTCTCAGAAAAAGACCGCGTCAACGTCCGCTTCGTCCTCCACGATTTCCCCACCTTCGTCACGCCCATCTATCCGGAAGCCGCTGCCGACGGCACTGCCAGCACCTCTCTCCGCCGCGCCTACTCTACCCTCGTCAACCACATCCACAACTTCACTCCCACCACCATCAACGACTTCCGTTTCAACTGGCAGCCACGCTTCTTTCGGCAACTCTCCCCCGGCCTCGACGAGGGCTGGCCCTCCCGAATCGGCCTCCGCGGAGTCTCCGACCGCGCCTTCCCGCGGGTCAACCCCGCCGGCTATGCTTCCCTGGGCAACGCCACTCAGGAGCGGATTCAGACCCCCATCTATGACCTCCACATGGTCAATGCCGTGACAACCCTCAAAGGCAAGCACGCCTTCAAATACGGCGGCGAAGTCCGCTGGGGACGCAACGTCGACGTCTTCAATCCAGCCATCTCCGGTAACTTCACTTTCGGCGTCAACCCCACCGCGCTCATTGGCACAGCCAACACCGGCAATGGCCTCGCCTCCCTACTCCTCGGCTTCCCCACTGCCGCCTCTACCCAGTCCACCCAACCGCTGGATCGTACCAGTTGGTATTTGGCCGGCTTCTTCCACGACGATTGGAAGCTGACCAACAACTTCACTCTCAACATCGGCCTCCGCTGGGAAACCCATACCCCTCGCCTCGATGCCAACAACCGCCAAAACGGCTTCTCCTACGAGCAAATCAACCCCGTCTCCGGAACTCCCGGTGTCGTCACCTTCGCTGGCCTCAACGGCCAGGGCCGCACCGTCTACAATGGCGACTACAACAATTGGGCTCCCCGCATCGGCTTCGCCTGGAAACCCTTCGGCTCCACACGCACCGTCGTGCGCTCCGCTTACGGCATCTTCTACGGCCCTCCCGTCCCCGGCTCCAACACCAACTCCGCAGGCTTTGAAGTCGCCGTCGACGTCTCCACTCCCGACAACGGCATCACCGCTCCCTTCCTGCTTCGCAACGGCTTCCCGGCAAACGCCACACAACCTGCTCTCGACGCCTCTCTCGGTGCCGTCCGCGTCGGCCAGGTCGCCCGCTACAACCCAACCTTTATCGAACTTGATCGCCGCCTCGGCTACTCCCAACAATGGAACTTCATCGTCCAGCACCAACTCCCAGGCCAGACGCTCGCCGAAGTTGGCTATATCGCCAACGTTGGTCGTCGCCTCAACGGGCCCAACACCAGCGTCAATCAGGTCCGACCAGAACTCATGGGTGCAGGTAACGCCCAAGCCCGTCGGCCCTTCCCACAATTCGGCAACGTCGTTTCTCAATCCCCGTTCTGGGGCAACTCCAACTACCACTCTTTAAACCTGAAGATCGAAAAACGGTTCTCCAATGGCCTGAACTTCCTCACCAACTACACATTCTCGAAGTTCATCGACGACGTCCCATCCGGCTTTGAAAACGGCAATGTCCCAGGCGGCATCCAAAACTTTTATGACCGCCGCGCAGAGCGCTCCCTTTCCGGCAACGATGTCCGCAACCGCTTGGTCACCTCCGGAGTCTATGAACTTCCAGTCGGGCAGGGCCGTAAGTTCCTCACATCCGGACCTGCCAACTGGGTGCTTGGCGGCTGGAATCTGGGCGTCATCATGACCCTGCAAGCGGGCAGCCCAAACTCAGTGACAACGCAGGCCAACACAACCAACGCCTTCAATCCCGGCGCACAAAGAGCCAATCAGGTAGGCGATCCGAATCTTCCCTCAAGCGATCGTAGCCCAACCCGCTGGTTCAACACCGCAGCCTTCGTCCAGCCGGCACAGTTTACCTTTGGCAACGTCAGTCGGGCCGCGTTCACTGGCCCCAGCCTTCAAAACTTCGACATGTCGCTGCTGAAAAACTTCCCGTTTATGGAGCGCTTCAACCTCCAATTCCGCTTTGAGAGCTTCAACATCCTCAACAAGGCGAACTTCGAAGACCCCAATACCTCCCTCGGTTCGCCTGGCTTCGGCACCTTGGGTGCCGCCCGCGCCGCCCGCAGTATCCAGTTCGGTTTACGCTTGAGTTTCTAACAACCCACCAGCTATCGCGACCGCGTTATCATACTGGTGAAATCCAATGAGTGTTGAAACTGCAGCTCCGCTCGCCACGCGGACATTCTGGGACAAACTTGGCATGTGGCTCTCCTACGGCTGTGCCGTACATTGTGCCCTCATGCCCTTCGTAATCGGCTACCTCGCCGTCAATGGCATGGGCTGGATCGCTGAAGAATCCACCGAGTGGACCATCATCATCTGTAGCCTCAGCATCGGCCTCTTCCGCCTCTTCTACAGCTATTTCAAAGAACACCGCCAGCCCGAACCCGTGGTCTTCTTTCTCATCGGAGTCTCACTCATCTTCATCGCCAAGAGCGTTTTCTTCGAAGCACCTGAGACCCTCGAACCCGTCGGCATGGTCGCCGGTGGCATGATGATCGGCACCGCTCACTTCCGCAATCAGGCCAAGTGCAAATGCTGCCAGCCCAATCTAGTCGGGGCGGGCTCGAACAGCTGAGATCTTGAATCCGGTCTTCCCGTAAGGGCTGTTCCCATCCACAATCTGGAACTGCCCATACACGCTCACTTCCTTATCCCACTCCACCCGGTTCGCACCCCCAGTCGCCACTTCCACCAGAATGATCTGGTTTGGCGGCGGCGGCGGCGTATGAATACACATCCCCGCCTGCGGCACCAGTAAGAACTCCGTCACCTGCTCATCCTCATCATCAAAGGGCACCATGAACCCGTTGATCTTGATGTTCGCCCCCGTAAACGCCACCAGCTCCGCTCCAGACTTTCCCGTCTTCACATCCAGGCTCCGCAGCGTCTTCCACTCGAGCGGCCTAAATCCATCCAGCTTCACACTCGGCGCACTCTCAGGCCCATCCGGCACCATGCGCACCTCAGCCGCCTCTCCACTCTTCGGTCTCCCCGTCTCCGGATTCACCTCCACGGCGCGATACGTCGGCCCGCAACCAATAAGGCTCAGGATCAACAGGCTCAAAGTGATAATCTGAAATGGCACGGTGGAATTGGGTGTATAGCCGACATCATCGCAAAGCACGGGTACTATTTGCCCTCTCGGATGTTCTGCTCACGGCACTCGCCTTTGAAGCGGCGTACTTGACGCGCTCGCTCTTACCTCTCACTCACGACTTCTTTCTCTCTGCGGCCCTCAAAGTCTTACTCTTCGGTGTTGCCGCTGTCTCTAGCGTAATCTTTTGCCTCTGGGTACAAGTTTACGACCGTCTCGATGGGGCCAATCGCTACATCATCTTCCGCGAAACCACCAAGCAGGCTCTCTTCACCACCGTCACTATCGTTCTGGTCGATTACTTCCTCAAGCTCGACCTCAGCCGCTTCTTCCTCCTCTGCTTCGTCAGTCTCCAGTTCCTTTTCCTGCTGATCTTCCGCTGGAACTCAGGCAGCCTCGTCGGTCTCATCCGTCGTGAATTCGGCGGGCAGCACTTCGTACTGATCTTCGGCTCGGGCGAACGTGCCAGCGACCTCGCCCGCCAGATCCAGCACAACGCCCTGGCCGGCACCCAGCTTCTCGGCATTGTCAACGACACCGCCGAAGTCACCGCCGCACTCCGCAAACACACCGTCGACGAAGTCCTCTTCGCCGTCGAACCCGAACGCCTCTCCAGCCTCGAAGATCTCTTCCTCCAGTGCGACGAAGAAGGCGTCCGCACTCGCCTCAGCCTCGAATTCTTCCCGCACATCAACAGCGAGGTCTACCTCGATCGCCTCGGCCCCACGCCGATGCTCACCTTCAGCGCCACACCCACCGACGAGATCAAACTCCTCGCCAAGCGCCTCGTTGATTTTTCACTCGCCGCTCTGGCCCTGCTCATTCTTTTCCCCTTCCTCCTGCTGGCCGCCCTCCTCATCCGGCTCAGCTCTCCCGGCCCCATCATCTTCCGCCAACTCCGCTGCGGGCTCAATGGCCGTCGCTTCACCCTCTACAAGTTCCGCTCCATGGTCCAAAACGCCGAGGGTCTCAAATCCCAATACGCCCACCTCAACGTCAAGCAGCTCAATTTCAAAATCCCCAACGACCCCCGCCTCACCCCCATCGGTCGTTGGCTTCGCAAATTCTCCATCGACGAATTACCCCAGCTTTGGAACATACTCAAAGGCGACATGTCGCTCGTAGGCCCCCGCCCTGCCACCCCTGACGAAGTCGAAAATTACGTCGGCTGGCAGCGCCGCCGCCTCCGCATGCGCCCGGGCCTCACCTGCATTTGGGCCGTCGAAGGCCGCGACAGGCTCGATGTCGAAACAGTCATGAAGATGGACATGCAATACATCGACAATTGGTCGCTGTCTCTCGACAGCAGAATTCTCTTGCGGACCATCCCGCTTGTATTACTTGGACGAGGAGCAAACTAATCATGGAACTATTGCCAACAGAAGAAGAAGTCGTCGAACTCCTGCGCGAAACCGGCGCTCTCCGCAAAGGCCACTTCGTCTATCCAGACGGCTCCTACACCGACGAGTATCTCGGTGTCCCGCTCGTCATGAGCGACTACAAAAACGCCAAAGTCCTCAGCGTCGCCCTCAGCCGTAAGATCCGCGCCAACTCCGAGCTTCGCGCCATGCTCTCGCAACTCTCCGTCGTCGCCCCAGCCACCGGCGGCCTCCCTGTTGCCTACGGCGTCGTCGAAGCCCTCGGAGCAAAGAAAGTCTATTGGGCCGAAGCCGACGGCACCCGCCGTCCCCAACAGTTCCGCGAATTTGTCGCTCCTCAAAAAGGAGAAAAAGTCCTCCTCGTCGACGACATCTTCCGCACCGGCCGCAAACTCCTCCATCTCAAACAACTCGTCGAGAGCTACGGGGCCGAGGTCGTCGGCATCGCCGTCATGATCTACCAGCCCTGGCCCGACGCTCCAGATTTCGCGCCTCTCCCCATGTACTACCTGGCCAAGCTCGACAGCTTCGCCGCCCACGAAATCCCCGACGAAGTGAAAGAAAACGAAGAGGTCATCGTTCGCGTCTGGAGCTAGCCTCGTGATAACTTGAGAAAAATGAAAAGTATTGCCCTCTTCTTTCTTCTCACAAGCCTCAGCCTCGCCGCCAGCCTCACCGGCAAGTGGCAATTGACTTCAAAAGATGGCGATGGCAAAACCATCATCAGCGAAATTGTCTTCCGCGAAGAAGCAGGGGCCATCAAGGCCTCCCTCAAGTCCGAAGGCAAAGTCATCGCCATCGATCGCATCAAGCCCCAGGGCGACGGCGTCGTCTTTGAAATCAATTGGGAAGACGATCTCATTGCCATCAATCTCAGCCCAAAGGGCGATGGCCTCGCTGGAGAATGGAAGGCCGGTGACGACTCCGGCCCCATCACCGGTACCCGCCTCTCCGAGGCGTCCCTCGCCGGCAAGTGGAACCTCACCGCCACCCGCCCCAATGGCTCCACCACCCGCGTCGACCTCGACCTCACCAACGACAACGGCAAGTGGCTCGCCAGGCTCAACACCCCCGAGGGCCAACAGGTCCCCGTCGAACAACTCCAGGTCGCAACCGACTCCCTCAGCTTCAACATCGCCATGCCCCAGGCCTCGATCAAAGTGCAGTTGAAGCGTGAGGCAAACACCCTCAAAGGCACCTGGACCACACCTGACCAAAACTCCGGCCCCCTCGAAGGAACCCTCTCCCCCAAATGATCAGTCGGCGCTCCCTCCTCACTAGCGCCCTCACTGCTCTCCCGGCGAGCTCCTTCGTCCTCAGCCGCAACCAGCGCCACCTCGTCCTCTACGGCGACCCGCAAAACAAACACCCGCGCGCCGACATGGTGCTAGCCACG
Source organism: Bryobacter sp. (assembly GCA_044340255.1). Lineage (GTDB taxonomy): Bacteria > Acidobacteriota > Terriglobia > Bryobacterales > Bryobacteraceae > Bryobacter. The sequence continues at coordinate 14,180 of JBIITX010000056.1, forward strand.
CACGCCCGCCGTGATGTCACCTTCGCTGTCCCCTCCAGCGCCGAGCTCATCGTCCCCGCAGACGAAGCCCATCTCTTCACCAACCCGCAAGCCGTCTGGCAAAACATCTACACAACCAGGCGCCTCCACGACTACGAGAACCAGGGCACTCATTTCCCCCTCACCGCCTTCCCCCGCGTCCGCCCCGTCAAGGACGGCGAGATCATCCAATGGCAGGGCCTCCCCATCGAGGTCCTCTCAACACCCGGCTTCACCCGCGGCGCAGTCTCTTATTCATTCCGGGACAAGGGCCAGCGCATCATCGCCACCGGCGATCTCATCTACGCGGGCGGCAAACTCCTCGATCTCTACAGCCTCCAGGACGCCATCCCCGATCTCAAAGTCCGCGGCTATCACGGCTTCGCCTCCCGCATCGCCCAGCTCAATCAAAGCCTCCGCCGCATCCTCAGCCTCCGTCCCGACGTCCTCATTCCCGCCCACGGCCCACGCATCACCAACCCCCAACAACAAATCGAGCTCCTCCTCAATCGCCTCGCCGCCGTCTTCGCCAACTACCTCCGCACCGACGCCTACCGCTGGTATTTCGGCCCCGAAAATTACGCCGCCCGCGCCCGCCGCATCCTCGGCGACCAGCCCCCGCAAGGGCTCCCCTACTCGCAGGCCATCGAAAAAACTCTCCCCCCTTGGCTCCGCGCCATCACCAACGCCCGCCTCGTCATTTCAAGTTCCGGCGAAGCCATCCTCATCGATTGCGGCAGCCAGCGCATCATCGACCAGCTCAAGACCTGGCAAGCCGAAGGGGTCTTCAAAACCCTCCGCGCCGTCTACGTCACCCACTATCACGACGACCACACCGACTTCGCCCAGGCCGCCGCCAACCACTTCCAGGCCGAGCTCTGGTCCTCCTCCGAACAAAGCGAAATCCTCATGCACCCCGAGCGCTTTCGCATGCCCTGCCTCACTCCCAATCCCATCCCCGGCCTCAAGCCCTGGCGCGATCTCGAAACCCGCGACTGGCACGAATTCCAACTCCAGAACTTCCACTTCCCCGGCCAAACCCTCTATCACGGCGCACTGCTGGTAACCCCTAAATCCCCCAACGCAAGCCGCGTCCTCTTCGTCGGCGACAGCTTCACCCCCAGCGGCGTCGACGACTACTGCCTCCTCAACCGCAATCTCCTCCACCCCCGCCAAGGCCTCCTCTACTGCCTCTCCATCCTCGAGTCCATGCCTGACGCCTTCCTCGTCAACCAGCACGTCGAGCCCCTCTTCCGCTTCTCTCCAGCGCAGCTCACCCAACTCCGCCAAAGCCTCGAAGCCCGCATCCCCTTACTCGCCGACCTCTTCCCCTTCGACAACCCCAACTACGGCATCGACGAGCAATGGTTCCGCCTCAGCCCCTACGTGCAGAAGGTCAAATCAGGCCAGCCCTTCACCATCGAGGCCACCGTGCTCAATCACTCCCCGCGCGACCAACGCTTCCGCATCCACCTCCATGGCCCCACCAAATCGCCCCACGCCACCCTCACCGTCAAGAGCGGCGAAGAGTCGAAGCTTCAGTTCGCCTGCCAGGCCCCAGCCAACCGAACAGGGCTCACCCCCATCAGCGCCAGCATCGCCTTCGCCGATTGGAATCTCCCCCACTGGGCCGAAGCCCTCGTCGAACTACTGCCCTAACCGCACATCCATATCAGCCAGCACATAGGCAAACACCGCCAACTGCGCAATGTTCTTGCGAAACTCCTGCGGGTCAATCTTGTCCACCGTATCGGCTGCCGTATGGTGCCACTCCATGTAGCGCTTGCCCACCGTACGCACCCCACTCCCAATCACGCCCTCCCGCATAATCGGTCCAATGTCAGTCCCGCCGCCCCCGCTCGTTACCAGCCCCGCCCCAATCGGCCGCAACAACTTCCCAATCTCCTGCATCTGCGCCAGCGCCTTCGCCCCACCACCAGTCACACCCAATCCAATCGGTCGCTCCGCTCCCCCATCCATCTCAATGGCGATCACATGGTTCTTCAATTGCTCCTTGTACAAATCGCGATACGCATTCCCCCCACGCGTCCCATTCTCTTCATTGGCCCAAAACACAACACGAATCGTACGTTTCGGCCGCAATCCCAACTGCTTCAGCAAAATCAGTGCCTGCAGCGGCCCAATGCATCCACTGGCATCATCATGCGCTCCCTGCCCCACATCCCAGCTATCCAGATGCCCGCTGATCACCACCACCTCTTCCGGCTTCTCGCTACCCCGCAACTCGCCAATCACATTGGCCCCCTCAGCATCCGGCAACGTCTTCGCCTCGCTCGCGTAATGCACCACCACCCGTTCCCCACTCATCACCAGACGTTCCAGCACCCCCAAACTCTCCTCCGTCAACGCTGCCGCCGGAATCATCGGCACTCCAGCATCAAACATCGTCACGCCCGTATGCGCCGAATTCGCCGCCGGGATCCCCGCACTCCGAATCAACACTGCCTTCGCCCCCAGCTTCGCCGCCCGCGAAGGCCCGCTCCGCCGAAACGCTCCCGTCACCCCGTAGCTCACCCAAGGCGGATGAAACAGCACAATCTTGCCCTCCACCCCAGCCCGCCCCAGCTTCTCCAGTTCTTCAAAACTGCGCACCCCAACCACCTCCGCCGTCACATCGCCCCCACCCGTCCCACCCAGCCCCAAAATCGAGAGCGGCGTCTTCACCGGCGTTACAATTTCAGCCATCTCTTTGCCTCGTACCCAGTGCGGAATTATCACCTTCGGGGTCGACACATTCTCAAGCCCTCCAGCAATCATCTGCTGCGCGCTCCAGGCCACCGCCTGCCGAAACGCATCACTCCCGCTTAGCCGGTGCCCAATCCGGTCACACAAATACGTCAGCTTCTTCATCCCCTCCTCATCCGCCATCGCCGCCGCAATAATCTTGCGCGATCGCTCCAGGTAAACGTCTTCAACACTCTGTGCCGACAGCAGGAAAATCGAAACGAGAAATAAGCCTAGGGTACGCATGGGAGAATCTGTATAGCTTAGCCTATGTCGGACGCAATCCTTTTTGTCAGTTTCGGTGGCCCCAACGAGCACGCCGACGTCATGCCCTTCCTTGAAAATGTCACCCGTGGCCGCGGCATCCCGCGCGAGCGCCTCGAGGTCGTCGCCGAACATTACCACCACTTCGGCGGCAAAAGTCCGATCAACGAGCAGAACCTCGCCATCATCAGCGACCTCACCAAGCTCATGGCCCAGCAAGGGCCCGAGATCCCGATTTACTTCGGCAATCGCAACTGGCACCCCTTCCTCAACGACACCTTCACGCAAATGAAAGCCGACGGCGTCACCCGCGTCTTCGCCTTCGTCACCTCTGCCTTCAGTTGTTACTCCGGCTGCCGCCAGTACCGCGAGAATCTCTACGCCGCCCAGGACGCCACCGGCACCCAGTCGATGGAGATTCACAAGCTCCGCGTCTACTTCAACCACCCCGGCTTCATCGACCCGCTAGTCGATTGGGTCAAAGCAGCAATCGAGAAAAACCCCAAGGCCCGCCTGATCTTCACGGCCCACTCGATTCCGATCTGGATGTCAAACGGTTCGAAGTACGTCGCCCAACTCGAAGAAGCCTCGAAGCTGGTAGCCAGCGCCGCAGGCATTACCGAGTACGATTTGGTCTACCAGTCCCGCAGCGGCGCACCCAACATGCCCTGGCTCGAACCCGACATCCTCGACCACATGCGAGCGCTCCACGCCAGCGGAACCAACGACATCCTGATCTGCCCCATCGGCTTCATCAGCGACCACATGGAAGTCCTCTACGATCTCGACGAAGAAGCCCGCCTCCTCGCCGAAGAACTGGGCATGAACCTGCAGCGCACCCCCACTTCTTCGCACGATCCCCGCTTCGCCGCCATGATCCGCGAACTGGTCCTCGAGCGCCGCGGCGACCAGCTCACCCGCATCGCCCTCGGCACCATGGGCCCCAGCCACGACGTCTGCCCCGTCGATTGCTGCACCCCACCCCCAGCCCGCCCAGCCGGCCGCCCCGGCGCATAGCAGCACAACGCAAGATTCGGATATTCTGAAAGCCCAACAGCCCTTACAGTGGGCCCATGGGCTTTCAAATTACTGCTCTCACCAATCAAGTCATCGCGCCAAATGCGACAAGACTCATTGCCGACAAGAAGCCTGGCTACCCTTGTCGCGTATCGCTCGAAGACGCCGAAATCGGCGAGCCGGTGCTGCTCTTTCACTATGAGCATCAGCCGGCCAACACCCCCTTTCGCGCAAGCCACGCAATCTATGTCCGTGAAAACGCGAAAGTGGCTCAGTTGCGGCCCAACGAAATTCCGGCGATGTTGCTAAAGCGCATCCTCTCCTTACGAGCCTTCGACCGAAACGACATGCTACGAGACGCCGACCTCGCCGAGGGAGATCAGCTTGCCGTGCGAATCGAAGCAATGTTAGCCAACCCCGAGATCGCCTATCTCCACCTCCACTTCGCCAAGCCAGGCTGCTACGCGGCACGGGCAGACCGCTGCGTAGAATAGTGTGTTGAATATCAATTTTCAGTTGCACAACCACGGCTTCGAAGTCCGTCGCGCCGCCTGCCCTCCGTCATCTCTCACACAATTGCAGTCGAACTTCCCCACCGGCGCAACACCCACCAGCGAAGCACTAATGGATGCCGTCAACCCCCTGCTTCAATCGATAGCAGCCGAATTCCTAGGCAGCGATTGCCACCCACTCGAAGCAACGCTATGTTCAAGCAGCGCAACCGCCGAGCCCTGGCATCAGGCCACGATCAACACCTCTAACCACAACAACGTCTTGATCCTCCGCCTCTCCCTCGACGACACCACCTTCTTTGACGGAGCCCTCAAGCTCTGCCCCAGCAGCCACAAGCACGGCGTCCTCACCGAGCGCGAAGTCCGCGGCCACAGCATCCGCCCCTTCTCCTCCCCAGAGATGAAAGCCGGCGACCTCCTCATCCTGCACCCTTTAACAATCCACGCCACCGCCGCCTCCACCACCAACAACCCCACCCGAGTCATCCAGATCCTCTACGCCAAACCCTAGGCGCCCCAAAACAAACCGGAAATCCGACCGTAATGGCAAAGGATCCTACCGCAGTATGATAGTGACATGCCGCCCGGAAATCCATCACCGAAGCTTGCGATCACAGTGGACCCTGAAACCCACAAAAGTATTCTTGCGGCAGCCACCTCCGAAGGCGTGAGTGTCTCAGCCTGGATGACCGTCGCAGCCCGGGAAGCTTTGCACCGGCGTGCTGGACTGGCAGCAATCGAGCAGTGGGAACTCGAGCACGGGCGATTGACTCCAGAGGAAATGGCCACAGCCCGCCGAAAAGTGCGGAGGCAACTGCAACGAGCCCCATCGCGAGCCCGACGTTCCGCATGAGAAAAGTTGTCTACGATGCCGCAGTTCTTGTGGCCGCAGATAGAAACGAGCGGTCCGCATGGGCTGACCATAAGGCCCGTTTGGAGTTTGGCATCCTTCCCTTGGTTCCTTCACCGGTCGTTGCCCAAGTCAGCCGGGGATGTGTCAATAGTTTTGTGTAAGCCAGTCCACCTTGGTTAATTGCCCTTGTCAAGAACCATGCCGGATGGGGGCCGTAGCTGCAGGGCGTAGCGAAGCAAAGCCCTGCGGCGGAGGCCCCCATCCGGCGCGCCCTATGCCACCCGGGCGGCTTCCCGCCGGCCCGGGAATACGATCTCGAATTGCCTCATCGCCTCACGCCAGCCCTGCACCGTAGACCACTTCTT
>JBIITX010000003.1:0-242220 GCA_044340255.1 Bryobacter sp.
GATGGGGGCCTCCGCCGCAGGGCTTCGCTTCGCTACGCCCTGCAGCTACGGCCCCCATCCGGCATGGTTCTTGACAAGGGCAATTAACCAAGGTGGACTGGCTTACACAAAACTATTGACACATCCACTTTCAACGGAAAAGCGGACATCCTCCAGCACGTTAACACAATTTTTTCGCCTAAATCTCCTCACCCCTCAATCACTTATCAATACCCATGGTTCGGAATCGACGTTTAGTTTGGTAGCTTGTGCCCGGAGTCACCCTTTTGTCTCCACCACTTCTAACCTAAGGATTTTCATTATGGCCACCCAAGCCCAAATCGAAGCAAACCGAGCTAACGCTCAGCAATCAACCGGCCCCAAGACCGAAGAAGGCAAAGCCAAGTCCGCCTCCAACGCCCGCCGTCACGGTCTCCTCTCCGCATCCGGCGTTTACTTCACCGAAGCTGAACAGCGAGACTACGAAGAACTCGAAAACAATCTCCTCAAAGAGTGCCTCCCCGGCTCTGAACTCGAACACCAGGCCTTCCTCCGCTACGCCTTCAACACCTACCAGGTCATGCGCGCCCAGCGCCTCGAAGTCGAAGCGCAAGACAAATTCCTCGACAACCCCGGCGACGAAAAGTACTTCGCCCAAATGGAACGCATGGTCAAAATCACCGGCATGCTCGAACGCCGCGCCGACAAAGCATTGAACGAACTCAGAAGACTCCAGCGAGACCGCATCTCCGCCCTCGACATCCACAACGAACTCTACCTGCTGGAGAAAAAGGTCCCCATCCCCCTCACCCTCCCCGTCGCCGAAATGCGAAAAACCAAACAAAGCCAAACTTCCCCCTTCATGCTCGCCATGATGGCTCTCAACCTCACCCCGGAAGCCCGCGCCATCGTCGAAAATCAAACGAAGCCAATCCCGCAAACCCATGAATCCGCGTCACTTCGCCCCTGAATCAAACGAAGCCAATTCAGCGGTCCCGGTATTTGCGCGACAACGGTTGGTATCCAGGAGGCTTCGGCGCAATCCACTGGGCAAACTTGGCAATCTCGGGATGCCCAAGCAACAACTCCAGCGTGTTGTAGCGCTCCGCCAGTTCCTTCTCACTCAAAACCGAGTGCACAAAGCTATGGCAGGCCTTGCAGAGCAACGCAATACGAGTCAAACCTTCTTGTTTCGTGTAATGGCGGGAAAAACGGGGCTTACTGTGGCGGGATTGAGGCAGGAGATGATGGCGGGTCAGTGCTGTATTCAAACGTCCGCAAACTTCGCACGGTGGCATCGCTATTCCCTAGGATGCCACCGTCAAAGCTACGATCGAAAACTACGGGCGCAGATCTTGTTCCTGAACGAACGTCGTCCACTCTTCCGTCCAGTCCACATCGCCCATGCCACCAATCCAGGTCGCCCACTGGTCAAAGAAACCGTCGTCCGGCGGCTGCAACCAGCTCGCACGAAACACCGGCGAACCGATCTGCCCACGCAAGTCAGGGTTCGAATACTCCAGGGGATTCCGCAACAACGGGTTGGCCAACAGGAACAAACGGGCCGCAGGGGTCAAATGAGCCCGGAAGTCAGCAACCACCTGCGCATCAAAAGTATTCGCAACAGGCGTCGCGGCTGCACTTCCATTGTTCCAACCCAGAATGCCGGTAGCCGTAAAGTTTCCAGCAGCAATGTTCGGCTGAATCGAATCCGCAATGTTGGCGCCGCCAAACGTACGGGTCGTCCAGTTGAAGCACAACATGTTGTTGAAGCTACCGCCCGATCCGCGGCGGAAGTAAAGGCAAGGCGAATCCGCTTCGTCAAAACCAGCAGCGTTCGAACCAATAAAGCTGAAGTTGTACATGGTCGGTGCTCCCAGCGGGCGGGCAGCGAAATCGCGCTCATAGTTGTCGCTTTCGATACCACGGTTGCTACGGTCAGCATTGGCAACAAAGATGCCATGCTGCACGCGGCCCCGGTAGCCCAACTGCACGTCAACATAGTCGTCAGCACCGTAGGTTCCCACCAGGTACTTCGCATCGTTGATACCGCCAAACCATTCAAAGCTGTCGTCAAACCCATAGTGAGCTTGCAGATATTCCGACTTGCTCGCCGTTCCGCAACCACCCCAGGTGAACGAGTTGCTCTCTTCATTCGGGCGAATCAACGCACCGGCAAACTCAACGCGAACATACCGCAGCGCTCCGCAGTCATGGCCGTCATCGGTACCGCCGTAGTTGCCATCATCGCCGTCAGAGACACCTTCAATCGGCAAAGATCCGCTCACATCGTTGATGCGTGCCTTGCCGAGCAGCGTCAAACCACCCCAGTCTCCACGTTGGCGGCTGCCAAGCGCTTGCGAGCTGGTCATGATGATCGGCTGGCTGCGAGTACCTTGCGCCACAATCCGGCCCGCTGTCGTAATCAGCAACACGCTCGCCGGCTGCGAACCAGGAGCACCCACAATCACCGTGCCCGGCTCAATCGTCAGCGTCGCATTGCCACGGACGCGGGTCACGCCCGCCACCCGATAAGCTTTATCATTGGTCAGAGTCCGGTTGCTGGTAATGTTCACAGGGAGCGATTCCACTTCCGACACCACAACCAGTTTCCAGTAAGCCGACTTCACCACGCGCGTCCCGGTGTAGTCGCGCAACTGCACTACCAGGGTGTGCATGCCCAACTCATTGGGCACAGCCACAGAGCTCGAAACCAATGCCCCGCCTGCTCCCACCAAAACCTGCTTGTTCCATTCCGGCAAGCGCGTGATCTGGAATCCTTGCTCCGGAGTACGGCCAAAGATATCCGTTACAGCAGTCGTGTTGCCAGGAAGGTAGGTCTTCACACCCGTCTTGTTGTACTGACGGTAGGCAACTACCGTGTAGGGGTAAATGTCATTGTTCGGCTTCATCGTAGCCCGAATCGTGATGTTATCTCCCGCACGGAAGATATAGTCCGACTCTCCAGCCCGACGATTGTTGTTCGTCGCCCAGATCCACATCGATGCCGATGTATCAATCTGGCTCACGCCGGCCAGCTGCCGCTCGGCCTCTTCTTTGCTGATCTCGGCGCTAAAGGCACTATTGCCTAAAATACCGAGCGCCATGATGACGAGAAGTGTGTTTCTCATTGCTGCTCCATTTGTCCTGACTTGATTTAGAAAAAGGTGTAACTAGTGCCAACCGTAAAAGTTCGTCCAATGCGGAACTGCCGCACCAGAATGTCCGATTGCGAGTATTTGTAAGTGTTATCGGTCAAGTTTTCCGCGCTGAATCGCATGTTCCACTTGCCGTTCTCCTTGACGCTGTACTGATAAACGAAGTCCACAAACGTATTCCGCTCCTGGTAAATGTCAGGCAGTCGGAACGAGCCAACGTCAGTGATTCGTCTCGAGACCGAGTTCATGTAAATCCGGGCAGAAGACCGAAGCTTCGGTTGATTCCATTCCCCGATCGCGTTGTAAATAAATCGCGATTGCCCCACCAGGGCTCGGTTCCTGCTTGTCAACTGCGGAAACCGGTCCACCGGAATATCAACGTTCGAATCGACGAATGTGAAATTCGATTGCGTCGAAAAGTCTTTCAGTTTCTTGCTGAAATTGCCCAGGTTGTAGCGCCACTCCAGTTCGATCCCCTGGTTCTTGGCTCCAGCTACGTTGATGAACGTTTGCCGCAGTTCCGAAGCAGTCGGGCTGTAAATCTGCTCAATCGGGTTCGTGAATCGCTTGTAGAAATAGCTCGCTGCGATCACTTGATTCCCACCAGGGAAGAACTCCCAGCGCAGGTCATAGTTGTCAATCAGGGCGCGCACCAGGTTCGGGTTACCGACCGTCGAGTAGCCACCCACGATGTTGGTGAATTCGAAAGGAGACAGTTCGCGGAAGTCAGGACGGTTCACCGTCCTCGAATAACCGCCACGAATGTTCTGGCGCTTCGTCAGCGCATAAATCACGTTCACGCCCGGCAAGGCATCCCGGTTGGCCAGGGTCGCCGTGCTCGGCCGCGCATTCGGAATCAAAGGGTCAATCGTGATCACGCCAATGTTGGCGTCTTCCATACGAACGCCGGCCACAATGCGCCACTTGGGACCAAGGTTCAGGTCGACCATGCCAAACGTGCCGTAGACATCCATCTCGGCCGCGTACGTGTCGGTGCCTCTCGTCACTTCGCGCAAAACGAAGCCATCGGGACGGATGTTTTCTCGGCTCAGAATCTGGTTATTCGGGAACGTAAAGTTCAAAGTCGTCAACCGCACCGGAGTAAATCGGAAGCGGCGGCTGTCAAAGTCACGCCGGCGGAAAGTCCCGCGGAACCCGGCCTTGATCAACCCGCTGATGCTTCCCTTGAAGAAAGGCACGGCCCAGTCTGCCTGCGGCTCGTAAATGTTGTCGTTCAACTTGTTGAAGAAGCGGAACCCCGAATCGCCCAGGTTCAGGAAGTTGAAAGGGTCTTGGGTTCCCGTTTCCCGCCCGCGAATCGTCTGCCGAAGGTCAGGTTCATCGCGCCGGGAATTCGAATACGTAAACTGCCAGTGGAACAGGCTGTTCTTCAGCTTGGCAAAGGCATGCTCGCCTTCGAGGCTGCTCGAAAGCAAAGTCCGTTCGACATAACGGAAGCGGGTATCCAGCACGTCATTGCCGATGCCACCGTTCAAGCCGGTAAACTGCCGCACTTCCTTGTCGCTATCTCGCGTCAGGGTGTTGCGGAACAGAATCTTTTGAGAAGGAGTCATGCGGTAGGCCAGATTCAATACGCCAGCCATACGGGCCGATTCATTGTCGACATTGAAGTCGTCATACTGCGAGAAGATCGCCGGGCGACCTCCGCCTGAGTTCACCAGAAAGCGCTGCAATTGCGGCGTCCGGCTGGGGTTATTGGCAAAGGTGAAGGCACCCACCACACCAAACTTCCCGAAGGTGTTGCCGCCAACTACCGAATAGCTTTGCTGCGGGAGCGCCGAAGACTTTTGAGTCGGCTCGTAGTCCACATTGAAGGCCCGCCCGAACTCTTGAAATTGCTGATCCGAAAACTGGCCAACAAACAACCGTTGGTCTCTTGGGATGATCGATGGCAACTCGCGAGAACCCTTGCCGAAGCCAAAGAAGTCCCCGGCCCCACCCTTGAACGAGTTGAAGCGGTTGAACGTCGTTTGCGTATTGAACCCATAGTTCACCGACACCTGGAATACCTTCTGGGTCGGAAACTCAACAGTATTCATCTGTACCAGTCCGCCCGAGAACTCACCGGGCAGGTCGGGAGTATAGGTCTTCAATACCTTGATGTTGTCAATGAGGTTGGCCGGGAAGAGGTCCAGCGGAACCACACGGCGTTCCGGCTCCGTCGTCGGGATGATCGCGTTGTTCAGCATCGTCGCCGAATAGCGTTCGCCCAGTCCGCGAACAAATACAAAGCCGTTGTCGACCACCGAGATGCCGGTTACCTTCTCCAGGGCCCCAGCCGCATCCGATGCGGTCGAATTCTTGATGTCGTCTTTTGAAATAGAGTCTGAAACTGAGGTGGAAAGCTTACGTTCTGAAAGGATCGATTCAGCATTCGATTCGATCGAGCCGATCTTCTCGTTCACTTCGATTGCCGTCACCGCACCAACCTGCTGCATCACGGTCGAGGCATCGGCGGTTTCGCCAGCCTTCACCTCGACATCCGCAATGGTGGTTTCCATATGGTTCGGGCCGGTAAAGCGAAGCTTGTACTTGCCTGCCGTCAGGCTGATCGTGTATTTGCCGTCAGGGTCGGTGACAACCCGCGAATCAGAAATGCCATCAACTGAGATTTGAATATTCGGAATCGGACGCCCATTGACGGCGTCGAAAACCGTGCCGCTCAACGTTCCCTTCGTCTGTGCGAAGGCCAACGCGGCGAGAAGAAAAAAGCTGACAAAAATTTGCATGTGAGGTTACTGAACCCAAACTGAGACTGAATTTGAGGCAATCCCGCCCACCGTGATGAAGAGCGGAACTTGGCCGGTCACAAAGGCCTGATCAGGAACAACTACGTTCACCTGGCAGATGCCAGGAAACTGCGGGTGTGCTCCAGAGAACTGCACAACTGCAGGAAGGTTGCCGACGAATGCCTCGGTTCTGGCAACCGCTGGGGACAGCGCAGTTGGGGCGCTACCGTCCACCGATACCGGATTGGTGCGGCCGCATCCCGTGGCATAGATCTGTATGATCTGGCCGCGGCTGGCGCGCGAGGTCCGGCTGTTAATGCTGAAGTCCTGGTTTTGAATGATGCCCTGAGAAGTCGGGGTCGTATCGCTCGATGCCAGCGCCGGGAAGATATCCCATACCTGCATCGTGCCGCGTGCCACCACCGTGGTGCCGCTCAGCACTTCAATCGGCTGTGCACCGTTCTCGGTGGCCACCGGAACAACAAAGTTGATCTGACCGCTCGATACAAAGTAGAGGGGCGCGGTTCGATTGTTCACCCGAACGCTGATTCCTGCCAGTGTCGTCGGCAGCGGCGAAGCTGTGGTGGTTGCTGTGGTGGCGACCGTGCCAAAGCTGCCATAAGCGCTGGCAATCGAGCCGGCAGCAATCGGAGCATTCGCATTGAAGCCCGAATAATTGATCACGGCAACTTGGGAAAAGGCAGAGGTGGATACGAACAGAGCAAGAAGGAAGATGAGTTTCATGAAGGCTCCTGGCGAGTACAAACGTTTCTCAGCCTACAGGCACTCCATGACTCCTCTATGAATCTACGGTGACAAATTCATTACAGCGTAGATATTTGGTTACAGTCCCGCTACACCACTAGAACTCCAGATTTTCAACGAAATCTTCACGAATCGGTCTACGTTCCTTCACGCTTTCGTGGAACTCATGCCAGTAAGAAATCACTTCTTCCCCCAACTGGTAAGTCAGGTATACGGGCTTCCCTTGGTACCGTGCCGGGAAGTCGAGAAGACCCTGTTCCAGGTCTCGAATCTCAACTCCCTGATCTTGAATAGAGTCGATGGCGGCTTTCATTCGGTCATGTGCAGTCCTGGCCTGGTCGGCATAGGCAGCCAGGCGATTCTGGTTCGGGAAAGCACCTCCAGCCATCACCAGCCGCTTCTTGTAGGCCGCAAGATCGGTCTGTGATTTGTGGCGAGCAACCTTGCTGTCGATCGCCTTCTGTAGCAGCACCTTCAATTGCGGCAAGAGCTCCATGGCCGTGCGGTAATTGAAGAGCTTCTCCATGCCGCGTTCTATTCTTCCGGTGAGAAGCGCGGTGCCCTCGGCTCAAGCCCCAGACTGCGCAACGCATCTTCCCCGCCGGGACGATTCAACTCCCAATACTTCACCCGCTCGCTGGCAACCAGTTCCGCCACCTCCCCGGAGGTGAACTGCCAACGGATAATGCGGTAGGGAGCCTCCTTCTCGACAAAGAAAACGTAGCCCTTCCCGTTACCAAGCTGGGCAGCAAAGGTCTCCACTTCAAACTCCCCAGCCGGAGACTCCAGCTTCTGCAAGGTCGCACTGCGAGTCAGATTGATCCGCGACCACGCCATCGGCTGGTGCGCATCGCGGGCACTGCGCAGGCTGGTCAGAAAGGGAACATCCTTCGATTCGCCTGGCTTGAGAAAGGGAGGCGCCATACTGCGAGCCCAGAATGCCAGACCATCCTCGCTGATCGCTTCGGCCGGCATCGCCAGGGTTTGGCTGAGGTCGGCATCGCCATCAAAGTAGCTGGTACCCGACACCCGCACCTTGGAGCTATCAAAGAGCGCCTGCGCAAACATATGGCCGCACCACTCCTGCCGCGAGAACGTCGCCTTGGCCATCATCCCCGCCGGACGTCCCGCAATCGGGCCCAAACCGAGAAAGCTCGAAGTCATCTCGCTGTAGTCGTAAATCCCGGTCTGGAAGTTCTTCTGCCAGTTCAGCTTCATCACCGGAAACTCATCAGCCTTCGGGTTGCGGCCAGGATCTGCTTTCACCCGCTGACGCTCAGAGAAGGTCTCACTGACGAAAATCAGAATCGACTCCCCTTCCCTCGGCTCACCGTAGCGTGGCATCAGCAATTGGTAAGTATTCACCTCTGCCATCCCATCGCCCCAGGTCTCCCAGAACGTGGCATCGTAACGCGCGGGTTTCGATGCAGACGAGACGATAGGCGTCGGCGCACAAGAACTGAAGCTGAGGAGGAAGGCGCAAGCCAAAATGATTCGCATGAGAGACCCGTCTATTGTCTACAATAAGGGTTTCCCATGAAAAACGCACTGCTATGCGCATTCACCGGAGTGCTTTTGCTGGGGACAGCCTGCAATCGCAAGCCTTCCCCAGACGTCGCGGCTTCAGTCAATGACAAACCCATCACCTACGCTGACCTCGACAAGCAGTTTGCATTTCAGTTCGGGGGCAACAACGAACGCGCCACCGACGACCAGTTGACGATTCAAAAACTGGAGTTCCTGCGGGTTCTGATCGACAACGAGATCATGCTCCAAAAGGCAGAGAAGCTAGGGTTGCTCGCGACAGACGTCGATGTCGACGCCAAGCTCAACGAGATGAAGGCGCCCTACACGCAAGAAGAATTCCAGAAGCAACTGGCCGCCCGCAAGATGAGCAACGATGATCTGAAGGGTCAGATCCGCCGCGAGTTGTCTATTGAGAAGCTCTTCAACAAAGAGATTCGCAGCCTGATCAGCATCAACGACCAGGACATCAAGGACTACTACAACGCCAACAAGGCAAACTTCAACCTGCCAGAACCGCAAGTCCATCTGGCACAGATCCTGGTTACCCCCGTCGATGACCCGTCGGTCCGCAACCTCAAGAATGACAAGGCCAAGACGGACGAACAGGCCAAGGCCAAGATTCTCATGATCGAGCAACGCATCCGCAGTGGCGAAGACTTTGCCGCCCTCGCAACGAACTTCTCAGAAGACCCTCAGACAGCCGCCAATGGCGGTGACCTCGGTTTCATGGGCGAGAGCACTCTCGACAAGGCCAGCCCCGAGTTGCGCAAGATCATCATGGGCATGCCAGCCGGCTCGGTCTCCAATATCGTGAAGACGCAAGAAGGCTACCGGATCCTGAAGGTGTTGAGCAAAGAACCAGCCGGGCAGCGCGACCTGAATGACCCGCGCGTACAGCAGGGCATCCGCGAAGGTTTGATCAACCGCAAAGACCAACTCGCCAAGGCAGCTTTCTACGAAGTCGCCCGCAATGACGCCAAGGTGCTCAACTTCTTTGCCCAAAAGGTCATGGCGAACTTCGCCGTTAAGAAGTAGCGAGTCGGCAAGCGGCTCCACCCACCGCTGATAACTCATCCAACTGGTCGACAACCTCGACGTGCAGCTTTGCGCGTTTTGCCAACCATGCGGCCCGCTCCTGGATCGAATGAGTCCCCGAATGCAGCACTAAGCTCAACGCACGCTTTGCTTCCAGTGCCGAGAGGACAGCTTCCTGTCCCAGCGAGACTTTCTCTTTCCGGTGCAGAAGGGCTTTGGCCCAGCGCCTCGAATGCAGTTCTTCGGCATCGCGGAATTGCTGTAAGGCGATAGACTGCACCTGCTGCCAGGATGCCGCTGGATTGACGCTGAAGATGAGGCCCTTAAACTCCCCCGAGCGCTCTTCAGGTGCGGCAATCAGCCACTTGGCTTTCGGAAAGCGCTGCATGCACTCCGCGATGGTCGACGATTTTGAGGTGCGGCAGAACAGTTCTGATTCGACCTTACCCAATTCAAAGTGAGACATCCAGGCCGCATCCTTCGAAAGATGCAAGAGATTGAACCTGTCTAGATTGTCCCGAATTTCACAAAGCGTATAGATAGACGGGATCGTGGAAACGGTCAGACGATTCTCGACTGGCACCGCAAGGGGAACGTGATAGACGAACATCCTCTGGCCCCCGCGGACAAAGACGGCCGAGGCTTTGTAGGCGTCGCCATTTTGCTTGACCATTCGCCGGGCGACACGAACAATGTCAGGAGATAGGCCTACACGCGCTACCTGCTGCTCGAAGAAGTTCTTCCCTTCGGCATCCTGATTCAGGTAAACACTCAACACTGGATCCTGATTCGGGTCCTGACTCGAGATCTGAAACAGAAGGGTGTCTAGAGAGTGCACTTGCATCATCTTCCCCATAGACGATGCCGAGATGAATTGGGATTCACCTACACAACTTTGAAATAACGGATAAGAAAAGGATTATGTTTGCGTTATGAGTTTTGAATCAAAGTACGACACATGAAATGAATTGAACACATATTCGGCGAAAGAGACCAAATGTTATTCTTTCTCTAGTGATCCGCTGTATCATCTTTTTCCTCAGCTTTTTGCCAAGGCCCCTATTCTGCCAAACAGCAGATCATCTCTTCCTCAGCGGGAATCCGAATTGGACTCCTGACGATTTCAGCTTCAACCTTACTGGTCCAATTCGTTCCAATCCATTTCTAAGGGGTTGGCTACAAACTCGAGTTGAGTCGAACCAGGGGGCTGTGCGCTTTCCGGGCGGTAAGGTATTCCCGATCCCTTCCAATGGTCAGCTTCAAATCAATCGATCCGAACTCCCAATTGGGAAATACTACCTTGAAATTCTCGAATCCTATTCCGGCAAACACCTATCCATTTCACAGCCAATTGAGGCCCCCATGTCCTTTGTTGGTCAGACAATGCAATCTGTGGCGAATACATCTCAATTGGTCTCAGCGGATGGAGTATTCGACCTCAGTTCGGGGCAGCAGATCATGGGATTCGGCTTATCGTCTGGTGAAGCAGTCGCATTTCCTTCTCCCGACGCAGATTCACTATGGGTCTTCACAACTTCGTTCAGTGCACCTTCGCTTCGACAAATCGCCTTGCCATCCAAAGAGTTGATCGGAGAGATTCCGTTGCCAGCAGGAACTCCTCTGCGTGGCTTTTCCCCTCATCCAGCCAATCCCAACTGGGTCTTTGGGTATGAATCCGGAACGAACTTGAGAGCTTGGTACAAATTTCAACCTGTGGCTGCGACGGTTCAGACAGGATTGCAAATTGGAGTTGTATCTCACGCAAACTTCACGGGTTCAGGAAAGCTAGCCGTGATGAGTTCAACAGGCGCATTCCATTGTGATATTGCCGCAGACGGGCCTGCGATGCAATGCACCAAAGTCGGCGAGTTCTATCAGAATACAATTCTGATGACAGATCGTAGGCTGGTTGCCGGTGTGGGTCCTCTATCATACTTTGCTGTTTTTGATTACCGAGGCTCTAGTCCATCACGCTTGGTAGATGGTCGCATTCGGTACTGGTGTCTCCCTGGTTCAGACTATGTTTTCAGCGATGGAATGGTCCTAGACCAGGACTCGTTTGAGCCGATTCGGAGGGCGAATTCCAAAAGTGAGTTTCCGATTCCGCAGTGGCTCCCATCAAGGTGGCGTGAAATTCCGATCTACATGAATTCATTTTCCTGGCTGCGGGCCCGACCATCCTTTAGTAGAGAAGCGATCCTCAACTCTGCGTCGCTACAGCAAACTCCACTTTCTTTCGGCTCTATCATGACAATTTATGGTCAGAACCTTGGCCCAGAGGAAGCTGGTGGTCCGTTTTGGATCTCCCCCTCTGAGATTGGTATTTGGGGCAGAGGAACTCAGGTGATCATTGAGGGTAAAGCGGCACCGGTTCTGTATGTATCTCGGAATCAGATTAACTTCCTCGTCCCAGATTCTGTCATTGGTAAATCCTCCGCCATAGTTCAGATTTCCTATATGGGGCTCGTGTCGCCCCCGGTCCTTGTCCCTGTCGCAACTCAGGTACCGGGCTTGTTTCACTACCGCGTACAAGCCAACTCTTATGCGGTGGCTCTTGATTCTCAGAGCCAACTCGTTACCACTACCAATCCGGTCCGGCCAGGGAGCACTGTAGTATTCTTCGGCTCCGGGTTTGCTTCTCCACGAGGGCTGAACCCTGCTCAGTTGGTCCTTCGTGCAGATGCTCTTTCCGTTGCTGTCTCTGCTTTTGTAGGTGGCCGACCCGCAGTAATTCAATACGCCGGTGGGAGTCCGGGCCAAATCGCCGCGCTGACGCAGTTTAATGTCGTCATACCTGCTGATTCTCCTAAGGGTCCACTAGTACCAGTAACTTTCCAAATTGCAGGCGTCAGTTCCACAGCAGTTGCGATATCCATCCAATGAAACTCTTTCTATTGCTCTTAGCTCTCATCGCCACGGCAGATGCTCAAGAAGCGAAAGCATTTCTGGAGTTGAGCTCAGACCGATGGCAAGTCGACAATTTCTTGATCGATTCTCAGGGCTTTGCCGTCCACAATAATTCTCAAGTATTTCGCTTTCGATGGAAGCTGCCCACACCAGCCAGGATCGAACCTCAATCGTCTCCATTTGAATCTAAGTTCACGGTTTTGGGCTTGGGGCGTACCCCTCGACTTACCAAGAGACTTCAGGTTTCTTGGCCGGGTACAAAGGCTACAGCATCCTTCTATTTAGGCAACCAAGGGCTAGAATTCGATCTCAACTTGTCGAGGCTTTCCGATTTGCCGGACTGCTTGTTTGAGTCCCTTGATGCCAACTTAGAATTGACTTCCAACGGTGCACTGTTGCTTCTCGGTAAAGCGTTTCTTGCCCCACCTGCAACACGCGTTGGGCTTTCAGAAAAACCGGCCAACCAAGAGCCATTTCATTTCGACATACAGTCCTCACGCCTCGTCAGCCTTGCAAAAGTTCGTACTGTGGCAATTCCGTCCGACCAGCCATTGGTAATCGATCCTGTGGTTTCCTATGCCTCGTTTTTCGGACCAACCCCTTCTTCGATTTTGGCCGTGAAGGATCTGCCAAACAGCATCACTGTGGTGGCTGGGGTGGGTCAGACATTCGAATTTCCCAATGCTCTTTGGATCCATGGAAATGGTCTTCCAACTACGCTTTCTCCTTTTGAAAGTAGTGGCTGCTTCTTGACTCGTTTCGACACATCTTCGGGAATGCTCCTTGGATCAACATGGATTTCTGGCTTCTATTGCGCCTCTGCCTTCATTGATGAAATGGGTCGTCTGACTGCCGTGGGTACTTCCAAACCAGGCCAGTTTCAGCCTTCCGGCAATGCTGAAATGACATTCCCGTCTTTTCGATTAGGAACAGACCCCGATTGGGTCTTGTTGCGCCTTGCCCCTGGAGCGAATGTAGTTGAGTACAGCACCTATCTGGAGATTCCGCAAAACGAGAAGGTCGTCTTGTTGGCTCCTCCGCCCAATGCAACTTCCTCGAAAGCGACGTTCGTAGTTTTCACTCGAAGGACAGATTGGAATCAACTTCCATTCTTGAACAACACAACGCCATTCGGAGTTCCCTATGGGCAGCCCGCAGATTATGGAGCTTTGATTTACGAATACGATCTCAGTCTGAGAAGAGTATCTCGCCGAATCGGATATCGCGACTCTCAAATGCATTTTTTTTCAGGTGCTCATCTTAACTCTAACGGGCAAGTGGTCCTCTTCGGTCCGTCAAAAGTAACTCCGTCCGTCAACAGCGTTGCACCATTGCTGGCCTTCCAATCTGGACAACCGGAGATGCCTGGAACGTTTCTCATCGGTTTCGAGCTCAATTCACCTCGAATCACTTTTGCCTCATACTTTGGGGGGCTAAAGGCATTCAGCCGTGTCGATTCCGTCTTCGAGGCACCAGATGGAGCACTTCTGCTGGCCGGTTCGGGCCAACAAGGCTCCATTCCCGGACAAGAAGCAGCTGAATCGGGGTTTTCCAGTCCTCTTGCAGAGCAGGTATTTCTGGCCACCGTTCGGCCTGGAGTACTGAATCCCATTCGCACTGCTTTCGCTCCCTGGAATGCAAATCGGAGCAGTCCGTTCGTGCAGCATTCTTCTGGGGAAATTTGTTGGATTTCTCTAAACATTTCGCCCACTTCGCGAGTTCGGCAGATATCCTGCTCCAACCGTGATGCTTCGGCTATTGTGCTTCGGGAAGACTTTGTGACATGGAAGGCGGAGGATTCTTTTTTGATCGGCGTAGCCTCAAACTCCGGATTGTGGCTTTACGCGGCTCAGTCGGGATTGGGAGAACCTTATCCATTTTCCGAAGATCTTTTGCAAAAGGCGTTTATTCAATCAGCCACTCCATCTTCGACAACGAACATTATTCTCTACAAGCTAAATCTGTCATCGCCTCCCCCAAAGTACCTCGGTCCCTTACCGATGGTTCTTTCTTCGGTGCAGTACCCTTATACAAGCTCGATCATGATTCCGGGCGAAAACCTGCTTGATCCGATGAGACTTGAGTTCGGGGGAAAATCTTTCCCTTTGGCAACTCGCTTTTCGACTCAAGCATTTGTGGATGTAGACGCATCCACCGGCCTCCCCCCAGGAGAGTATTCAGCCACTTTGCGCAGCGGCACGAGAAGCAGTGAATCGTTTCCAGTGCGTGTCAATAGGTTGCGTCCCACATTGAATCCGGTGCTCCCTCGAAATCTTCCTGTAACTTCTGTGGCAACCACGGTGAAGATTCAGGCACCTGTCTACCCAGAGACCCAGGTGTTTCTGCGAGGCGAGAGACTTTTGGATGTGGTTTACACTCCCCCTCCTAGTACAAATCCATTTTCGGAAACGACACTAGCAGTCACACTGCCTTCTGGTTCCCTGATCAACCCAGGGCCAGCTGAATTCGTCATTCATACTCCCGGGCCTGGTGGAGGTATTTCAAGACAAACTGTAATCGTGGGTCCAACTCAACCTGAAGCTGCACCGCGTCCCTATCCTTCCGATTACATGCTGGTAGACGAAGCTCGGCGAAAAGCTTTTAACATTGTTCGTCGAAGCGACTTATCACGCTGGGAACTGGATCGCTTGTCTCTGCCTGATCTAACCATCGAACAATCCATTCAATTTCCAGCAACTAGAGCCGGAGAATTCATTTTGTCTTCTGAAGTCTCTTCTGATGGAGCTTATTTATACTTACTTTTTTCCACAGGCCGCTTCATTCGGCTCTTATCTAGCGATTTGGCCTCTTCGATTTCAATCGATAGCCTTATCCCGCCGGTGAGCGAGGCCACAGGGCAGATTGTGGCAAAGCCACTCATTGACGATCCAGAGAGTTTTGTCGTGTCCAACCCCTTGGGAGAGCTGGTTGTGTATACCGGATTGGTGCCTCGTACTTTCGATTCATCGTTTTTTCCGAGAAAACGGGCACCTCGTTTGATTCCAATCCTGGCTTCGCGAGACTTCGTTTACGCAATTGAGCCATCATATGGAAGTTGTCTGCTCCGCTTTCGCGTCGATGCGCTCGGATTATTTCCACCAGATTTTTTTTGCAATATGGCTAAGGATTGGGGGAGCCATCCTGAAATGCTTCGATTTCCAGGCAGATTCGTACTCGCTCACAAAACGCAAGCAGTCTCAATCCGCCCATTTGCCGACCCAAGCCAAATTCTTGCCAACGAAAGTATCGATCTCAAAAGGCGCTGGGTTTATCGAAACACATTTCAAGGTTTCAATCGAGGGGCGCGATTCAGTGTGCGTATTGAGGTTGAGGATCTCGACACCGGGCTAGCAATTGGGCATTTTCCTCGCGAAGGCCCATTTGATGGTGGCAATGGCTCAATATTTCTTGATGACCTTCTAATATCGCGAGAGGGCAATCTCTTCACAAGCGGTTCCGCCTTCTTTTATCGAAACTGGCAAAAGGATTTTGAGTACTACCCACTTCAGCCTTGAAGTCAATCGGTGGAGCAAGTGGTTACTACCCTTCCGAGATGCCTCCAAGTCAGGTCGGAGTTTGGCGTGTTTTGAAGATGCTCCAATGTCGCTATCCGTTCCCGGGCTGGGCTAGTTCACTCAGGTCTCAAAACCCAAACCAGCTGCCTCGAGTGCCAGGATGGAACTTTCCGCGATCAATGTCACCCATGTGATCGATCGGGCACTTACAATAGGGGATTCCAGTGGTCAAAACAAGCTATACCAACCCCAGCCAAGAATTTTTGGAGCAAAGAAAACTCAAGCGACACGCGGGGGTTTGGCAACTTTGGGCCCTTGGCGTTGGGGCGGTGATCTCCGGCGATTTCTTCGGGTGGAATTTTGGGCTTGCTGCGGGAGGGTTCGGCGGGATGATCGTGGCGCTCTCGCTGGTCACGGTGATGTACGCGGGCTTATGCCTTTCGATTGCCGAAATGGCCGCGGCGCTGCCGCATACTGGCGGGGCTTATTCGTTTGCTCGCAGCGCCATGGGGCCCTGGGGTGGCTACGTGACCGGACTGGCTGAAAATATGGAGTACATCCTCACTCCTGCCGTGATCGTGGTTGGTATTGGAGGCTACCTTGGTGCCATCTTTGGCACTGACAAATCGATGGAGCCCCTTTGGTGGCTGGTCTGCTATGCCATCTTTGTGGCTTTGAATGTCTACGGAGTCGAGTTGAGCTTTCGCTTCTCGCTGGTCATTACGGTGGCGGCACTGGTGGCGCTGGTGGCTTATTGGATTTCGGTTGCCCCCCAGTTTGACCTGGCCCGCTACGCTACACCGTACTTCCCCAAAGGTGCCGGAGGGTTCTGGGCCTGCCTGCCGTTTGCGCTTTGGTTCTACCTTGCCATCGAACAGTTGCCGCTGGCGGCGGAAGAGAGTCATGACCCGGTGAAGGACATTCCTAAGGGATTGAGTTGGGGGCTGGGGACGCTGGTGGTTTGCGCCTTTCTGACACTGACCCTGGGAGCTGGAAGCGCTCCGGGGGCGGCGGCGGTTGCGGCCTCGAATGAGCCGCTCTTCCTCGGCTTTGTGGCGGCTTATGGCAATTCGGCCAGCAGCAAAGTGTTGGCCGTGGTGGCTTGCATCGGACTGATTGCCAGCTTTCATACCATTCTGTTCGCCTACGGGCGACAGATCTATTCGCTCTCGCGGGCGGGCTACTTTCCGGTTTGGCTTTCGAAGACGCATGCCGAGCGCAAGACTCCGCATCGAGCACTGGTCGCTGGGGCCGTCATGGGATTCTCAGCCGCGTTAGGCATTCATTATGCGCCGCATGACAGCCCGGTGGGTGCGATTCTGCTGAATATGGCGGTGTTTGGGGCGGTGATCGCTTACGTGCTGCAGATGGCTTCGTTTCTGATTCTTCGCTTTCGCTTCCCTTCCCTCGATCGGCCCTACCGGAGCCCGCTGGGAGTTGCGGGGGCGGTTGTTAGCGGCGTGATCGCGACCGTGACACTCGGAACCCTGTTTGCGAATGCCGAGTACGTCAAGGGAGTCTATGGCGCGGTGGTGTGGTTTGTGATTGGGCTGATCTGGTTTGCCTTCCATGCCCGGCATCACTTGATTCTGTCGCCGGAGGAAGAGTTCGCACAGGCGCATCGGGGTGAGCAATGAGTCTGGCCGCGCTGATGGCAAAGGCGAGCCCTTTGCGTTCTGGCGACGTGCTGGCTGGGCTAGCGGCCAGCTCGCAAGAAGAACGCGTCAGGGCGAAGATGGAGCTTGCCGATGTCCCCCTGAAACGGTTGCTCGCCGAACCGATGATTCCTTATGAGCAGGATGAAGTGACACGGCTGATCTGCGACAGCCATGATGAATTGGCTTTTGAGACGATCTCGTCGCTTTGTGTGGGAGAGCTGCGGGAATGGCTGCTGGAGGCAACGCCAGAACAACTGGCAGCGGTTGCTTCGGGGTTGACGCCCGAGATGGTGGCGGCGGTGTCGAAGCTGATGCGCAATCAGGAGCTGATTCTGGTGGCGTCGCGCTGCCATGTGGTGACACGGTTTCGAAGCACGATCGGTTTGCCCGGGAGGCTGGCTACGCGGCTGCAACCAAATCATCCCAGTGATGATTTGAAGGGAATTGCCGCGAGCATGCTTGACGGATTGAGCCTGGGGAGTGGGGATGCCTGTATTGGGATCAACCCGGCAACCGACAGTGTTTCGATTCTGATCGAGCTTTTGAAGATGGTGGATGAGTTGCGGGAGCGGTTGCAGATTCCCACGCAATCTTGCGTGCTGGGCCATGTGACGACACAGATGGAAGCGATCGCCAAAGGGGCTCCGGTAGACCTGGTGTTTCAATCGATTGCCGGGACCGAGGCGGCCAATCAAAGTTTTGGGATCAACCTGGCATTGCTTGACGAGGCGTATCAAGCAGCCAAAGAATTGCGGCGGGGCGAGAATGTGATGTACTTTGAGACCGGCCAAGGGAGTGCGCTTTCCGCGAACGCCCACCACGGCATCGACCAGCAGACCTGTGAAGCGCGGGCTTATGCGGTCGCGCGTCGGTATGAACCGCTGCTCGTCAATACGGTAGTTGGTTTTATTGGGCCGGAGTATCTTTATGACGGGAAGCAGATCATTCGGGCGGGGCTTGAAGATCACTTCTGCGGGAAGTTGCTGGGAGTGCCGATGGGTTGCGATGTTTGCTACACCAACCATGCGGAGGCCGACTCGGACGATATGGACAATCTGATGACGCTGCTGGCCAATGCCGGATGCAACTACCTCATGGGTGTGCCAGGAGCGGATGACATCATGTTGCACTACCAAAGCACCAGTTTTCACGATGCGCTTTATCTGAGAGCACTGCTTGGGTTGCGACCGGCACCGGAATTTGAAGCGTGGCTCGAAAGCAGACCCGCCGTGTTGGAGCAGTCATGGCTTTTGACCTAAAGCAATTTACGAAGGCCCGTGTGGGGATGGGTGAGAGGGTGAGCACCGGCGAGAGGCTCCGATTCGATCTCGACCATGCCCGAGCGCGGGACGCGGTGCATATGGACCTGGACGCTTCGTCCCTTGGCTTTGATCATTTGCTGGTGGAATCGGAGGTGCGGGACCGAAGGAGTTATCTGCTGCGCCCTGACCTGGGGAGAAGACTTGGCCAGAGTGTGCCGAGGCAGGAGTGTGACGCGGTGATCATTGTGGCGGACGGGCTCTCGGCACTGGCAGTGCATCGCCATGCGGCGGCGATGGTGGAGAGACTGAAAGAGCTTCTGGCCGATTGGAAATTGGGACCCATCGTGGTTGCCAAGCAAGCGCGTGTTGCCATTGGAGATGCGATTGGGGAGCAGATGGGCGCGAAGATGAGCTTGGTACTGATTGGGGAACGACCTGGGCTCAGCTCACCGGACAGCCTGGGAGCGTATCTGACCTATGAACCCAGGCAAGGGAAAACGGATGCCGATCGTAACTGCGTTTCGAACATACGGCCTGAGGGGCTTTCTTATGACGCGGCGGCGGGATTGCTGGTGTTTCTGATGAATCAGGCGCGCTTGCGGCAAGTGAGCGGGGTTACGCTAAAGGGTGATGCAACTCCTTACGCTCTTGCTGACTCTGGCGCAGATTCCGCCGATTGAGGGAACACCTGTCGACTTTGTTCGGATGCGATATACCGAGATTCTCGCTGGCACAGGCGATGCGGCGAAGCCAGGGCAAGAGTACACCGTTCACTACACGGGTTGGCTGACTGACGGGAAGAAGTTTGATTCTTCGCGTGATCGCAATGACCCGTTGAAGTTTATCCAAGGTAGAAGACGTGTGATTGCTGGCTGGGAAGCCGGGTTTGAGGGCATGAAGGTGGGTGGAAAGAGAAGGCTGTACATTCCCTATCAGATGGCTTATGGAGAGGCGGGGCGGGGAGCGATTCCGCCGAAAGCGGAACTGATATTCGATGTGGAGTTGCTGGGTACAAAGGATGTGCCTGCTGCTGTGGCTGGCCTCGATGTTTTAAACAGCTTTGAAGAGTATTCGCAAAAGATGCTGGGGTGGTTTGGGGGGCGGGAGCTAACAGAGCGATCTGCCGAGATCGGGTGGCAGACGGCGCAAACGATGAAGCTGTTGCTGTGGATGGCGAACGATAACCCACCCGAGGATCTGGCCAGGCAACGGTTTGCCGATGCCGCCAAGAAGGCAAAACCTGTTTTGAGCAAAACAGAGGTTTTGGGTTTGTTGCAGGAGCAATTTGACGCAGCCAAGAAGGCGTTGCCTGCGTTGCGGGCGGCACAACTGGATCGGGAAATGGTGGTTTTTGGCCAGCCCTCGACGATGCGCGGGATTTACCTGCACTTGCTGGCCAGGCTGGCCGAAAACTACGGGCGGCTTAGCGCGGAGCCCTAAGCCAGCGATTGAAGAAGGCGAGGGTGCGGGCCCAGGCGTCTACGGCAGCGGTGGCATTGTAGTTGGCACCCGTATCGTTATGGAAAGCATGGCCGACCCCTTCATAGACAAACAGGCCATAGCGCTTGGAGGCGAGACTCAGCAAGCCGGCCGTGGTTTGCATATTGCGAGTGAAGTTGCGGTCGGTGTCGGCGTAGATGCCAAGTACTGGGGTTTGGATGCGGGCGACTTCTTCGGCTGTGAGAGGCGAGGTGCCATAGAAGGGCACGGCAGCGGCTAGTTCGGTGACGTTGGTGATGAGGTCCCAGACGGCTCCACCGCCGGCGCAGAAACCGGTGGCACCGATACGGTCGTGGATGACCACATCCTCCTGCCGTTTGAGGTAGTCGAGGGAAGAGATCAGGTCGGCACGACGTTCGAGCGGGGTGGTGCGGTTGTAGGCCGCTGCTAACTGGGTGGGGTCTGTGAATTGAGCGGTGCCACCCTGGCGGCTGAGGAAATCGACACCGAGGGCGACGTAGCCGGCTTTGGCGACGCGGCGGGTGACGTCGCGGATATGTTCGACCAAGCCGCGGTTTTCATGGATGACGAGAACTCCAGGCTGGGCCGCGATGCGGGCTTGCCTGGGGATGGCGAGATAGCCGAAGAGGTTGCCGGCAGTGCCGGGATAAGTGACATCACGGACTTCAATGTCGGGGTCATTCTCGGCGACTCGGACTCCTGTGGGTACCGGCGTGGCCTGGGCATTCAATTCTTCATAGCCGGCCAAGGCGGCCATGGCTGCGGCCATGTTGCCTGTGACTTTCAGGACTCTTTCGATGAGTTCACGACGACCGAAGGCACCATCGACATAGAGGTGGACTAATTCTCACACCGGGGATTTATCGTCAAGCATAAGAGGTGGATTCCTTTCTCCGACAAGCTGATTCAAATTACTTCGCTATCCTCGTGGGGATGACACGAATTGATGACGTTAGCTTTGACCTTTTGTTTCGCGAGGCCCGGACCTTTCCAGGGTGGCTGGAAAAACCCGTCGCAACTGAACTGTTAGAGCAAGTGTACGAAATGATGAAAATGGGCGCTACTTCGATGAACTGCTGCCCATTGCGAATTGTGTTGGTGAGTTCGGCAGAGGCAAAAGAGAAGCTGAAGCCTTGTCTGATGCCAGGGAACGTCAATCAGACGATGTCGGCACCGGTGACGGCAATCTTCGCTGATGATCTACAGTTCTACACCAAGATGGATCGACTTTGGCCGCACTCTGATGTGAGGGGCTTGTTTGAGGGTAAGGAAGAATTCACGGAGAAATTTGCCTTTCGCAATGCCACGTTGCAGGCGGCTTACTTCATGATTGCGGCCCGGGGACTGGGGCTCGATTGTGGGCCGATGTCGGGCTTTCACAATGCTGCGGTGGATGAAGCATTTTTGGGTGGCACTGCCTGGAAGTCGAACTTCCTTTGCAATCTGGGTTACGGCGACAAATCGAAGCTGCGGCCACGGGGGGCGCGGCTCCCATTTGAGGAAATTGCCAAGATCATCTAGATGCTGCTTTCTGCGTTTTTGATGTCGATCGGATGGGCACTTCGCGGGTCGATTGGCGGAGGGCCTCTGGGGGCGATGATTCCGGGAGCACTCTGGGCGATCGGCATCGCCCACCAGCGCAAGTGGACGGCGGGCCAGGCGAGCTTCTTTGTCGGGCTGTCGGCGCTTGCGATTGGCCTGGGCGGACAGATGACTTACGGTCAAACAATCGGGTTGCTGCGAGAACCGGATACGCGACTTTGGGGCTTGCTGGGATTGACTCTGAAGGGAGCGATCTGGGGATTGCTGGGAGGGGCGGTGATGAGCCTTGCCTGGTTGATGCCCAAGCGGCCGTTGACGATCTCGCTGGTGTTGATGGTGGCCACGCAGTTGGGATGGCAGTTTGTGAACCAACCCAAACTGATTTACTTCTCGAACCGGATCATCAAGCCGAGGGAAGAAATCTGGGCGGGGCTTGGGCTCTCGGCGCTTGCCTTGATATTGCTCTTGCGGCGGCCTGCCGTTTATCGATTGGCTGGATATGGAGCGTTGGGCGGGGCGATCGGATTTGGGGCCGGTAGTCTCTTCAACCTGGTGCCTGTTGCGGGGTTTCCAGGCTGGAAGATGATGGAGTTCAGCTTTGGCTTCGTTCTGGGAGCGCTGCTGCATTTTGCGGTGCCGGCGGAAGCCCCGGAAGAGGCGGAAGCCCTGAAAGCCTGGCACGTTTGGTGTTACCCGTTGCTGGCAGTATTTACGGTTGGCGTGGATCTTTATCTGTCGGTGCGATTCGCCTTTACGGCGGTGGTGGCGATGCTGATGCTGGTGCTGCCGAGATATCCGCAACTTGGTTGGGGGCTGGGAGTGAGCGTGACACTGGCGGCGGCTTGTGCCGAGTTGTACCAGACCCACCGGGTGTGGGCCGTCATCCTGGCGATCGGCCCGCCAGCTTTGCTGGGGTGGTGGCAACTGCATCGCAGCGTGTTTCACCGTGAGGCGTTGGCGCTGCTGCTGGGATGTTGCTGCTGGATTTACGCTCTTGAGTACTTCCCCTTTCTTCGCTAGACTGCCGGGAGTATGTATCGGCTCTCGCTCTCTTTTTTGCTCCTATCGAGTATTGTCTTTTCGGTTGATTTCAGCAAGGAACTGAAGTTTCGGTCCATTGGGCCGTATCGCGGAGGTCGCTCGGTAACGGTTGCCGGATCGGTATCGCAGCCTAGTGTTTATTACTTTGGAAGCACCGGCGGCGGTGTCTGGAAGACAACCGATGGCGGCCAGCGCTGGAGGCCGATGAGCGATGGTCATTTCAAGACCGGTTCGGTGGGATCGATTGCGGTGGCCGAAAGCGATGCCAACATTCTTTATGTCGGAATGGGAGAGCAGGCGCTGCGCGGCAACGCTTCGCACGGGGACGGGGTTTACAAGTCGCTCGACGGTGGAAAGACGTGGAAGCATCTTGGGCTGACCGAGACGCGGCAGATCGGGCGGGTGAGAATTCATCCGAAGAACCCTGACGTGGTTTATGTTTGCGCCCTGGGCCATATGTCCGGGCCGAACCCGGAACGCGGTATCTACAAGACGGTAGATGGCGGGCAGACATGGAAGCAGATGTTCACACGGGGCAATGATGCGGGCTGCGTGGATCTGATTCTCGACCCTAGCAATGCGAACGTGCTCTATGCGGGTTTCTGGCAGGTGCGTCGGTCGCCTTATGGGTTTGATTCGGGTGGGGCGGGCAGCGGGTTGTTTAAGAGTGTGGACGGCGGGGAGACGTGGAAGGAAATTGGGCGGAACCCGGGAGGCCCGAAGGGGTTGCACGGCAAGATTGGCGTGACGGTATCGCCGGTGAACCCGGAACGGGTGTGGGCGATTATTGAAGCCGATGAGGGGGGAGTGTTTCGCTCGGATGATGGTGGGGCAAACTGGACCAAGGTGAATGGCCAACGGGACCTGCGGCAACGTGCCTGGTATTACTCACGCATTTATGCGGACCCGATGAAGCTGGATACGGTTTACGTGCTGAATGTGAACTTTCACCGGTCGGATGATGGCGGCAAGACGTACGTGGAAATTGCTACGCCGCATGGGGACAATCATGATCTCTGGATTGCACCGAATGATTCGCGGCGTATGGTGCAGTCGAATGACGGCGGTGCGAATGTGAGCACGAATGGTGGGGCGAGCTGGACGAATCAGGCGCAGCCGACAGCGCAGTTTTACCGGGTTGCGCTGGATGAAGACTTCCCGTACGGGATTTATGGAGCGCAACAGGACAACACGACGCTGAAGGTTCGATCGCGCTGGAACAACGGAGTGATTACAGAGCGAGACTGGCATGAAGTAGGAGGCGGTGAGAGCGGCTGGATTGCTCCGGACCCGAAGAATACGAATATCGTTTATGCCGGGAGTTATGGCGGCCTGCTGACGCGTTATGACCATCGCACGGGGCAGACGAGGGGAGTGCACATTTGGCCCGATAACCCGATGGGAGACGGGGCTGCTGCGATGAAGTACCGGTTTCAATGGAACTTCCCGTTGTTGTTTTCGCCCCATGACCCGAAGGTGCTGTATGCGGGTGCGAACCTGTTGTTTCGGAGTACGAATGAAGGCCAGAGCTGGGAGGCGATGAGCCCGGATCTGACCCGAGATGACAAGTCGAAGCAGGGGCCAACAGGTGGCCCGATTACCAAGGACAACACGAGTGTGGAGTACTATTCGACGATCTTCACCTTGGATGAGTCGAAGCTCACGAAGGGTTTGATCTGGACCGGAAGTGATGACGGGCTGGTGCATGTGACGCGTGATGGGGGGAAGAACTGGACCAACGTGACGCCGAAGGGCATCATGCCGGAGTGGATCCAGATCAATTCGATTGAAGCCTCGCCGCATGACCCGGCCAAGGCCTACTTTGCGGGGACGCTTTATAAGAGTGATGATTTGCGGCCGTACCTTTATCGCACCAACGATTACGGCAAGACGTGGAAGAAGATCGTGAACGGGATTCCGGCGGATGCGTTTACGCGGGTGATTCGGGAGGACCCGAAGCGCAAGGGCTTGCTGATTGCTGGAACAGAAACGGGGCTTTATGTTTCGTTTGATGATGGGGAGAACTGGCAGAGTTTTCAGTTGAACCTGCCCGTAGTGCCGATTACCGATGTTGCATTTCATGCCCGGGAGAATGACCTGGTGATTGCAACGCAGGGGCGGTCTTTCTGGGTGTTTGATGAATTGCCGTTGCTGTACCAGATGATGGCGGGCGACCGTAATGAAGACCTTTACCTCTATGAACCCAAGCCTGGCTACCGGGTGATTGGAGGAGGAGGCAGAGTGCGGGGTGTGTTGAATGGAGGCGAAAATCCGCCGTCGGGATTGGTGGCGCAATACCGGCTGAAGGAGAAGCCGAAGGGTGAAGTTTTGGTTGAGATTTTTGACGCTAAAGGCAAGTTGGTAAGGAAGTTTCCGAAGGCAGCGGCTGAGGCAGGCCTGAACCGTTTTACGTGGGATCTGCGTTATCCGGAAACGGTGAGCTTTCCCGGGATGATTTATTGGGCGGCGAATTCGCAAGGCCCGATGGCTGTGCCGGGATCGTACACGGTGAAGGTGAGTGTGGACGGAAAAACACAATCGCAGCCTTTTGTTTTGAAGAAGGACCCGCGGATGGAAGGCGATGTCGAGGAATTGCAGAAGCAACTGGATCTCTCGCTGCAGATTCAGGAGAAGGTGAATCAAGCCAATCAAGCGGTGATCCAGATTCGGGATGTTCGCAAGCAGGTGGAAGAACTGATGGCACGATCTTCGAAGACGCCGAGTATTGTGGAGGCCGGGAAGAAACTGAACGCTGCGCTGACGGCTGTGGAACAGGAGTTGTACCAGACCAAGAATCAAAGCGGCCAGGACCCGTTGAACTATCCGATTCGATTGAACAACAAGTTGGCGGCATTGCTGGGTACGGTACAGAATTCGGACCGTGGACCGACGGTGCAGGCGACGCAGGTTTATGAAGACCTGGCGACGAAGACGAATGTGCATTTGCGGAAGCTGGAGGGGTTGATCCAGACGGAACTGGTGGCCTTTAACCAGTTGGTGCGTGACGCCAATGTGCCGGCCGTGATAGTTAAGTAAGCATGCGCAGAAGAGATTGGTTGGCCTTAGCGGGTGGAGCATGGACGGCGGCGTCAGGAGCTCCGTCGGATCGGGTACGGGTGGCGATTGTCGGCTTGCGGGGACGTGGGCGCGACTTGATGAAGTCGTTTGCCGAGCTGCGCCCTGAGAATGTGGAAGTGGCGGGGCTGTGCGATGTCGACGAGGACACGCTGAAGACGCGGGCGGCTGAGTTTAAGGAAGCGACTGCGCTGACGCCGAAGACGGTTCGGGATTTTCGTCGCTTTTTAGACGATAAGGATATCGACGCGATTGCCTTTGCGACTCCTAACCATTGGCATGCGTTGGGAACCATCTGGGCTTGCCAGGCGGGCAAGGACGTCTATGTTGAGAAGCCGGGTTCTCATACGTTTTGGGAAGGGCGCAAGATCATTGAGGCGGCCAGCAAGTACAAGCGCATCGTGCAGCATGGGACGCAGAATCGGAGTAGCCCCAATATTGTTGAGGCGATTCAGCAGTTGCATGCCGGGGTGATTGGAAGGCCGTACATGGCACGAGGGGTGGCCTACAAGTACCGGGGACCGGTGGCGAAGTTGCCGAAGGCGGGGCCGGGAGAGGCGCCGCCGAAAGAGTTTGATTTTGACCTTTGGTTGGGGCCTTCGGCCAAGGTGCCCTATAGTGCAGAGCGGCGGAAGTTGAGCTCTGGCAACGGTTGGCATTTGCTTTGGGAATACGGCAATGGGGAGATTGGAAACCAGGGAGTGCATGAGCTCGACATCATGCGGTGGGGACTGAAGCTTGATGCGCACCCATCGAAAACCGTATCGTTTGGCGGATCGATTGTGCATGTGGATGACCAACCGACACCACAGGTGCAAGGGATCATGTATCAGTATGCCGGGCGGGATGTGCATCTGAGCTTTGAGACGCGGGGTGGGTTTACCAATGACGAAGCGGGGATGGGGACGACGTATCCATTTCTTGATAAGCAGAATGTGGTGGGCGTGATCTTTATTGGGACGGAAGGCTACATGATCATTCCGGACTACACGAGCTATCACACGTTTCTCGGGAAGAGCCGCAAGCCGGGGCCGAAGGCGTTGGGTGACGGGACGATCATCAACACGCCGCATATGAGGAACTTTGTGCAGGCTGTGCGCAGCAGGCGGGAAGCGGATCTGGCAAGCGGGCCGCAGGACTTACACTACTCGTGTTCGATGGCGCATCTTGCCAATATTGCGCAGCGTGCGGGGCGGATGGTGGAGTTTGATTCGAAGACGGAACAGATTGTGAACGACGCGGAAGCCAATCGCATGTTGCGTGGGACTTACCGTGAAGGCTTCTCGATTCCTGAGGTGGTTTAGGCCGGATGCTGTTCCATCAGCAGGCTGTTCCCGAGCTGAGGCGATTCATCAGAATTGATCGTGGTCTGCAGGCTCAACGTCAGGCACTTTAGCCAAGACTTCAAGAAACTTTGCCCGGTCACCCCGTTTCGCACGGCTCTCCAGGCGCTCCCAGGCAGCAATGTGTTCCGAGTATGCCGTAGCGAAAAGGTCGGCGACACTTATGCTTTGGGACCGAGCGATTCTGGTCGCTTTATCGTAAAGATCAACTGGCACTTCGACGTTAACGATCACCTCAAGGCTCCAATCTGCTGCAAGAATTCTATGGGGCGAAGCACCTGGATGCTGTGAGCGGCAGCCCCGGCGAAGTCGCGCTTCAAAACATCCTCGTGTTCGAGGGCCATCCAGCAATTGCAAGAGCAGCCTTGGCGGGACCGCAACCCGGCCACCAGAACGTTTGTAGCGATGACCGCGCGTTGGACCACTGCTTCTACTTTGCCCCTGGAAAGACACCAAGCTGTACTGCCAATGCGAGGGAATCCGTGACGCTCCAGCGCTCCAAACACTTCTGGCCCTCAAATCGGAGAATCGTCATCCCTGCTATCCGGATGGACTTTCCTGTCCCATCCAAGCCCAGGATCGGGCCGCGGTGTGTGCCTGTTATCAGGAACCGAACCATCACTTTGTCTTTGACCTCGAGGATATCTTCAGCCGTGACGACAGCATCGGGAAAAGCAGCCCAGAAAGCGGTGTAGTAGCGCCTGACACTTTCTATACCTGGATCGACACCGTCATATCCGTGAAGTACGATGCCGGGCCCGTAAAGGTCGAAGTAATGCTGGCGCCTGGAAGGGTTCGAGAAGGCAGCGAGCGCCCGCTCCACAATCTTTATCTTCTGCACTGTTGCTCCCTTCACTATCGTGTGAGGACCAGTAAAAACATTCAATCCCGCAAGAACGCCTAGCATTTCGCGACGTTGTAGCGGCCGTCGGATCATGCTTTGAGAATAACCCCAAGTTGACGGCGAAGTGCAGGTGAGGTTGACTGCAGCCGAAGAGAACAAGATGTTGTTTAGGCCGCACGGGCCTAAGGGATTAGCGGGCTCAAGTGAAGCGGGAGCCGACGGGGCCGCAGGCACCGGCACCTGCGGAGGAACCGCCACTGACACTCATGCAGCAAACGGACATCTGCTTTTTTGCCACGACCTGACCGCAGCGCGGGCAATCGGTGGGGGCTTCGGCTTCGCGCATGGGACGCAATTTTTCGAAGCGGGTTTCGCAGGATTCGCAGCGGTACTCGTAGATGGGCATCTGAATTCTATTTTAGCCGGGTGAGTTGCAAATTGCGAAACTCGACCACGCCATCGTGGATTTGGAGTGCGATGTGGGATTGGCGGATTGCCTGTTTGCGGAGTGCGTGGCGGGACTGGCGGGGGCTCTGCTCGAAGGAGGCAGCGGCCTCGGGGGAATCCAGATCGAGGTGGATTACTTTTTCGCCATCGAGCCAATGCTCGACGTGGAGGCCCTGGACGAGGATGCGGCTTTTGTGCCACTGATTTGGCCTGGCTGGCTTGGACTTGGTGGGGGCCGCGTAGTCATAGAGAGCTCCGGCGGTATGTCGCGGGGTCGAGAGCGCATCGGGGTTAGCGATGTCGTCGGTGATCTGGTATTCGAGGCCGGTGGGCTCGAGGCGTTTGGTGGGGTTGCCCCAGGATTGGATGCGGTATTTGACGCCGGAGTTGGCACCGGGTTCTGCTCGCCATTCGAAGGTGAAGTCAAAATCGTCGAAGGTGTCGCGGGTGAGAAGGTAGACGGGTTTGCCCTGGGACGGTGTGGTACGGAGGATTCCGTCCATGGCTTGCCAGGAGGGTTGGGGCGGATTGGGATCGTGCGACCAGAACCAGCCTTCGAGGGATTTGCCATCGAAGAGGGGAATAGGGTCGGCGGCGAGACAGAGCAGGGTGAACAGGATGTGGAGCACGGGTGTTTTTAATAGCCTACCAACGGGGCGCGGTGGAGCCAGGTGGTGGTGTGGACCTGGTCGAGGACAAAGGCGGCTGCGTCGGCGCGAGAGATGGAAGAGATGGTGATGCCGTCGAGTTGATCGGTGGCGCGGAGGCGGCCGCCGAGGGGACCCTTGGTGAAGCTGGCGGGACGAACGATGGTCCAATCGAGTTGGCTCGAGCGGATGAGAGCTTCCTGACGGTCTTTGTCCTCGTAGTTGGCCCTGGTGAAGAAAGGGAAAATGATGTGGTCATAGAGCCAGCCGCCGTGGCCTTTACTGTCGCCAGCGCCGATGCCGGTGACGGCGATGAGCCGCGAGATGTGATTTGCTTGCATGGCTTGGATCAGGATTTGCGTGGTGTCGGAGAAGAAGGTTACGGGCCTGGCAGAGGACGGATTGCCTAGAGCGTAGATGACACAGTGTTGGGAAGGCATGGCGGAGGCGACGGCTTGGGCATCGAGGGCATCGCCTTTGAGGATGTGAAGGTGGTAATGGCGGAGGTGAAGTTTTGATGGGTTACGGAGCAGGACGGTGACGTTATGACCGAGATCGAGGGATTGCTCGAGGATGAGGGAGCCCAAGCTGCCGGTGGCACCAAGGATGAAAAGGTTCATAGAAACGGCCTCCGATTGGAGGGTAGCTATAAACTTGCTGGGAGTAAAGCAAATCCCGCGCCCCATATTGGGAGTCGCGGGATTTGCATTACTGGCGGATTTTTTTAGAGGCCTGGAGCGCGGTACTTGGGGGACATGGCGAGGGCGGCGTCCATCTCGTCGACGGTGAGCAGAGGGGTCACCATGAGATCGACGGCACCGGTGGACATCACGGTCACGGTCAGGCTTGCGACGGAGATACTGTCGGGAGCGTCAACGATCATGACGATGTCGGAGCCGTTGGCGCCGAAGTAGAGGCAATCCATCTTCGCTTTCACGCTTTTGACGGCGGCCATTACGGCCGACTTGCGGCCACTGGCTTTGTCTTTGAGGAGGCCGTTGAGACCGTCTGTGGTGTAACAACCTTGAACCAAATATTTAGGCATGGTGCAACTATGCTAGCGGAAATTTGGCTTGAGAAGTGTCGGCAGCGGAATGGCCCAAATGGACCATTTCAATACGTTCTGAAATCGTATAGAATCAAACATCTAGCTATGTTTGGCAAAATTCGTAACGGGGTTGCCGCAGTATTGCTGGCTTCCATTCCCAGTTTGGCGGCAGATCCAGGTTGCCCACGGTACCCGGCAGCAATGCGGACCGAGCACATGGATTTGTTGGAACTCGATCGCTCATTCCAGGATTATGGGGCGCGGATGAGACGGGCGCAGGTGGGTGCCAGAGCGGAGACCGTCTCTTACAAGAACTTTATTGACCAACAGTTGTTCTCGAAGATGGTGGCGGACAAGGTGGTGCCGGCTGGGCGGAGTTCTGATGTTGAGTTCCTGCGTCGGGTGTATGTCGATGTTACGGGCAGGATTCCTACTCCTGAGGCGGCGGAAGAGTTTTTGAGTTCTACCGATGTGGACAAGCGGGCGAAGTTGATTGACCGCTTGCTGGACTCTTCGGCCTATGTGGATCAGATGACCACGTTCTGGGCCAATAAGTTTAAGGTGACGCGGTCGCATGAGTCGATTGGGACGCTGGGACGGAATGCGTTTTATGAGTGGCTGCGGAAGTCGATTGCCGATGATCGGCCCTATGATGATTTTGCACGTGAGTTGATTGGGGCGGCGGGGGAAGTCGATTCGGTTCCGGGGACGCAGTTTTTTGCGCGCTGGATGGATGTGAATGGTCCGGTGCAGGATTCCTGGGACGATATTACGGACAAGATCTCCACTACGTTTCTGGGCTACAAGACGGAGTGTATTTCGTGCCACAACGGACGTGGCCATCTGGAGCGGATCAACCTGTTTTTGACGCGTAGGACGCGGATGCAGTTTTGGCAGATGTCAGCCTGGTTGAGCCGGATGCAGTTTGTGCGCTGGTCGGATGACAACATTGGATTTCGGCCGCGGGTGATTATCAATGACCGCAACTATGGTGCCTATACGGGGTCTGTGCCGGCGACGAACCCTGGCAACCGTCCGATCCGAATCAATGCGGTGACGGAACCGGTTTACATGACCACGGGGGAGAAGCCACAGAATGGCAATTGGCGTCAGGAGTATGGGCGGATTCTGACGGCTGACAAGCAGTTTGCTCGGGCGACTGTAAATCACATCTGGGCTAATTTGTTTAGTCACGGGATTGTGGATCCGCCGGAGGCCTGGGACTTTGAGAGGACCGACCCGAAGCGTCCGCCGCCGGGAGACTGGCCGATGCAGAACTCGCATCCGGAGTTGCTGGAGCAATTGGCGGAGTCTTTTATTTCGAACGGGTACAAGTTCAAGCCGTTGATGCGGCTGATTCTGAATTCGGATGCCTACCAGCTTTCGAGCAGCTATCAGGGCAAGTGGGATCCGGCGTATGTGAAGTATTTTGCGCGGCATGAAGCAAGGCGATTGAGTGCTGAAGAGCTTTATGATTCTCTGGTGACGGCGACACGGACCGAGCAGCCGATGCAGGTGGTTGGGATCAACCGGGTTCTTTGGTATGCCAACCAGTTGCCTGACCCGACGGAGCCTTCGACAGACTTCCGGTTGGTGAACTTCATGGACAATCTGGGGCGAGGGAATTGGATTACGATTGAGCGGTCGAGCGAGCCGACGATTCTTGGTTTGCTCTATTCGATGAACGACAGCCAGAATGTGTATCGAACGATGGGTACGGCGAGTGCGCTGGTGCCGAGCCGGAACCGGGTGCTGGATGTCGATGCTTCGAGCCAGAGTGATGAAGAAGCGATTCGACGAATGTTTCTGGCAACGCTCTCGCGATTCCCGAGCGATGCGGAGTTGGCGACAACGATGCGCTACCGGAGCGGAGCGCGGGCGCAATGGCTGAGCGACCTGCAGTGGGCGCTGGTCAACAAACTGGACTTTATCTTTAACCGGTAGGGCAAAGACGATGAATATCATTCGCAAAACCTGTGCAGGACATGCACCCTTTACCCGCCGTCACTTTCTGTTTGGTGCGGCCAGTGCTAATTTGCTGACGGCCCACGCGGATGCGCAAGTGACGGTGAGCCCGGCCGCTGCGCTACGCAACACGGCGAAGTCTTGCATCTTTATCAACCTGAATGGCGCACCGAGCCATCTGGATACGTTTGACATCAAGGACGCCGCGTGGAATCCGCGCGATGTGGATGTTCGCGATAACCCGGGTGGTGTGAGAATGTCGCGGCGGTATTTTCCGCGGCTTTCGAACCTGACCAATGATCTGCTGGTGATGCGTAGCTGTGCCTCGTGGGAAGCTGCCCATGAGCGTGGGCAATTCTATATGCAGACGGCGCATTCGCAAAACCCGGCGCTGGCCTCTGAGATTCCGCATATCGGAGCTGTTGTGGCGCGGGAGAAGGGGGCGAATGGGTTGATTCCGCCGTTTCTGAGCTTCAACCAGTCGAACCTGCAGGGCGCTACGTTTTTGGGTGGGTTGTTTATGCCGATGATGCCGCCTGCTTCGACGGGTGGAATTGGGACGTTGACGCACAACTTCTTTGGTGCGGCTGATGCCTCGCAGAGCCGGTTTGAGCGACGTTTTGGGTTGCTCAAGGAATTGGATGCGGCGTTGCGGGAAGTGCCGGCCAACGAAGCGATGGCGGCTTACGGAACGTATTTTGACCGGGCCAAGGCGATGATGTATAACGCGGCTGTGGATAGTGTTTTCAAGTTCACCACTGACGAGCAGAACCGCTATGGCAACACGAGTGTGGGACGGGCATTGCTGGTGGCCCGCAATGCGATCCGGGCCAAGAACGGGGCTACGTTTATCAACGTGACCCAGGGTGGTTGGGATACGCACGTGGGGCAGTTTGACATGGGCCAGTCTCCGAATATTTACACGTTGACCAATGAACTGGACCGGGCTGTGGGCAATCTGGTGGATGACCTGAAAGCGTCTGGTGACTTTGATTCGACGCTGATTGTGATGATGGGTGAGTTTGGGCGTACGCCGGGGGTTTTGAATTCGCGCGCCGGGCGCGACCATTACCGTGAGGTGATGAGTGTGGCGATGATGGGTGGCGGTGTGAAGGGGGGCAGGGTGATCGGCGCGACCGATGCCAATGGAGCCCGGATTACTGATTTTGGCTGGTCGCAGCAACGGCCGATCTATGTCGAAGACATCACGGCTACGATTTATTCGGCGCTGGGGGTCGACTGGACCAAGTCAATTGACGATACGCCTTCGAAGCGACGCTACTACTATGTGCCGGGTGCACCTGAGGGACGCTACCAACCCGTGGAAGAGGTTTTTGGTTGATGCGCATTCTGGTTGGCTTGTTTCTTGCGGCTTCGATTTGGGCACCGGCGATTTGGGCACAGACACCGGCAACGATTCAGATTCTGTCTGATACTTCGCAGGTGTTGGTAGGACGGACCTTGCAGATGCGGGCGGTGGTGCGGGACGCGGGTGGAAACCGGATTGAGAATGCAGCGGTCACCTGGACTTCAAACAACGCGACCAACGCGAGTGTTTCCAGCACTGGGTTGGTAACGGCGAACCGGCTGGCGGTGGTTCGTATTACGGCGCGGGTGGGCGGGTTTACGGCCGAGACGGCGATTCAAACGATCCCGAGCAGGGTTGCGATTACTCCAGATCAGGGGGAAGTGTCGGTACTGTCATCGGCACAGTTTACGGCTACTGCGTTTGATGCGGACGATAATCCGATTCCTGGTGTGGCCTGGGTTTGGTCGATTACCAATTTGCGGAATGGGACCAGCCAGACGGCGCGTATCAGCACGGCAGGGTTGATGAATGCGATTGCGGAAGGTAGCAACTTTGTGTGGGCTACGTTCAATTATGGGGATGTGCAGGTGGGGTTGCAGCGGCAGTGGATTGCGGTGGCGCGGATTGATACGACGGTGCCTAGAAGCTATAGCTTGAAGCGGCTGTACAACAATGTGCAGCAGCAGAAGACCAAGTACGAATTGAGAGCGCGGCAATCGATGCTGTGGGCTACGGACAATGGGGATTTGTTCTTTAACGCGAGCCTGGACGGGATGGCTGGCGGGTTGATGAATTATCGGGATGGGCAGTTCAAGATGGTGTCGGCGGCGGGGCAGCCGCGCTTTGCCTCGGGGACCTTTGCCAATGAATTCTTTGTGCACTCGATTACGCGCAATGGGCGGATTCTTTCGCATGAGGACACGAACATCAATGGGCGCCAGCTTTCGCTTGGGGA
Source organism: Bryobacter sp. (assembly GCA_044340255.1). GTDB lineage: Bacteria > Acidobacteriota > Terriglobia > Bryobacterales > Bryobacteraceae > Bryobacter. The sequence goes on from JBIITX010000003.1 coordinate 34,234, forward strand.
CCGGGATGGCGTTCGACTGTTTTTCGCCAACAGCACTCCGCTGGTGCTGGGGACGGAGGCGACTTCGGGAGTTACGGCGACGCGGCATTCGTTGACGACCAGTGGGCAGATGTTGATCCGGGCGAGCTTCCGCTATGAGGGAGATCCTGTTACTTACGCGGGGATCTTCCGAGGCTTTAACAATCGCATCATCGAGATGTTGATCAGCTCGAAGGAGAGTGTGCCTGAATTGCCTGGCACGGGATTGATCAATATTGACGGGGACTACGGGATTGCTGATGACGGGACCGCTTACTATAGCGCCACGCTTGGTTCGAACCGGGTTTTCTACCGGCATCCGCCCAGTGAGGATCGCAAGAAGTTACTGGCGACTAACGATCCCCTGCTGGGATCGACGGTACGGAGTTTTGTGGGTGGGAGAGCGAATCAGCCGACGTTCTGGGTAGAAGACACGAATGCGACTGTGATTCTGGCAGTAGCGTTGAACAACAATACGAACCACTTCATTTCGATTGCCCGGGACGGGAAGGTGGATAACCTGCAGTATTCCGGCCTAACCGGAGTGATGTGGCACCACCCGCGGCATGGGACGCTGATTCAGGGCAATCCATTCAACAATCGCGGGAACGGTGTTTATTTGTGGAAGCCGGGCGAGGAGTTGAAGACGGTGTTCTTGTATTCGCGTCCCAATGTGGCGGGAACGAACATTGAGGATGTGGATTCGGGAGCAGTAACGGCATCGGGTGATGTGTATCTGATGGGCCGGACGGCAACCGTGAACATGGCGATCTGGAAGATGGGGGCGAACCCGGAGTATCTGGTTTATTCCGGGCAGGCTGTTGAGGTGGAAGCACCCTTGAATCTGGTAACGCTGATCTTTGGAGCCCGCGTGGGGCAGCCGCAAGTTTTGGTTGGTGGAACTACGGGCGGGGTGGCCGAGTACAACGGAACGGATTTTGTGCCGCGGCTTTCGATCGGGGAACGGTTGTTTGGATCGATGTATTATGGCGGTTTCCACGGTGGGACGGCGAACATCAGGCGGGCACCGAATGGCGATACGTATGCGATTGTTCCGGCTGGGGTGGTCAGGGTGACTGGTAATGGGGCACCGGAGTTATTGATTCGGTTCCCGATTACACAGGGTTCGCTGACCTACAATTTGCCCAGTCAGATTGAGGTGAATTCGAACGGGGATGTTTTGTTGCAAGGATCCACGAACGCTGGGGATAACCGGATGTACATCTGGTCGAACGGATTGCTGACGAACATCCTGAATCTGAGCAATACGGCAGTGTCGGCGAGTGTGATTGATGGTCGAACCGTTGCTTCCTTTGATAGCTTTGCGCTGGCTGATGACGGCAAGGTGATGGCGTCTTTGCGGTTCCGGAATGTGGGCGTGCCGGTGCTTTTTCAATATGCGAACCAAACCTGGACAAGGCTGGCGGAACCCAATTTGACCGTGGTCGGGCAGCACCGGGTGACGGGGATTGCCAACCTGCACCGGACGGGATCGGGAAGGCTGTTTGCGGCGCTGACGATTCAGGCGGGCGGCAATATTCTGGCCGAATGGAAGGGTGCCGATTGGGAGATCCTGATTAACAATTCGAGCGTGATGCCGAATGGGCAGGTGGCGAATTCGGTGGCTACGGTCGACTCGAACCGTCGCGGGGATTTGCTGTTTCAACAATCGAATGGTGGGAATAACTTTCTGCTGGTGCGCCGGGCCGATGACCCGACGCGGATTCGTCAGGTGATCAACCTGTTTCGACCGACCGCAGAAGGCGATTATCTGGTGCGGATTAATGCGATCGACTTCCGCGATGATGGGACCGTGTATTTTCTGGCAATGACGAGCGATGACGAGACGGTGCTTTACGAGGCCAAACCGGTCCAGTAAGTGTTACTCTGGGTTTTCCGGCCCATTACACCATGTCCATTCAGATTTTCGTTGAAGGCAAAATTGCGCCCAAAGGGGAGTTCCTGCGACCGCTTGAAGGTCGTAACAGTGCGGAACTACTGGGGAGACATCTTTACCTGAGTTTGGTGGGTGAAGTGGTGCCGCGGGCGTTGCTGGACCATTTGGGGCTATCGAAGATGTTGCTGGGGGCTTCGAGTGGGGCTGGGTTTCTATTGTTGCTGCCGCAGGAGTTTCAGGGCAAGACTGAAGCGTTTTTGCAGCAAACGGCCGCGCAGATGGATGAGCTGACGGCGGGGGAATTGGCGTTTCATTGGGCGATTACCGAGAATCTTGGGGACTGGCAGGTAGTTCGCAAGCGGTTGTTTGAAGAGATGCAGCGCGGGATGGGGACCAAGGCCAGCGCGGACTCGTTTACGGCGGTAGCAGCAGACCAGAGCGGGGCTGACCAGGATTACTTTGCGGCGTTGGCCAATGCGGCGAACACGGCGAGCAGTGTGGGCGTGGATGAGGGGAGTGCGGCTCGGTTTCAGTTTGGAGAGGGCAAGCATCAGTATGCCCTTGGCTACGACATGGATTCCCTGCCCTGGACGGCGCACCTTGACCTGAGCAGCCTGAAGCGGCGCAAGGGTGCGGCGATGAAGGTTGCGGTGGATGCCCTGGAGATTCGACTGCGGCGGGCCAATAGCGTGGAAGAACATTTGCGCTTGAGCCATCTGTATAAGAACTTCTTTGCCGGGGAGCTGCAGACGCTGTTGCTGCGGTTGCCGGATTGTACTGGCAAGATCGCCATCATTGACTCCGGGATTGAAGGCTTTACGGTTTACGGCGATGTCGATGCGTTGCTGAAGGTAGCGCAGGAGATCCATCGGCTCTTCCAGACGATGGCGGATGTGAGTTTGAATGAGACCGTGGGAGCCGAGGGCAAGAGCATTACGGCGGCGCTGGCGGCGGGTGAGCAAGCCAGTGCGGTGGCTGAGGTGAGTAGCTCTTTGAAGTTGGCACAGGCCAGCTCACGGGATTCGATTTATATGTTTGGGCGAGTGCTGGATTGGAAGCAATTGCCCGATGCTCTGGAGATTCGTGAGCTTTGCTTGCGGATGATCCGAAACTATGGCGCAAGTCCGCAATTTGTGGCTGAGTTGTCTGCGTTCTTCCGGGAAAGCGGATACCAAAGCCTGCGGCGCAAGACAGGGCGCTTTGAACGGCCCTGGCGGTTGTACCGGCGATTGAGCCTCGCGCTCGAAACCGAAAATGAATCGCGTGAATTTCAACGCACGCGCAACCGGCTACTTGCTGAGTTTATCGGCAAGAACGCCGGCCAAACCAGGCTGAGGCCTTCGGGCCGAGTGGGCCTGGAATTAACCCGAATCTCGATCAACGCTTAAACGCGAGGACAAATCCATGTCGGAAGAAGCAGTCAAGCAAGAAAGTCCGGCCTCGGAAGCACCGAAGGCGGACAACAGACAAAGATCAGGACGGCCCCCCCAAGAGGGCGGACGTCCCCCGCAAGGAAATCGCCCACCGCAAGGAGGAGGCAGACCGCAAGGCGGAGGCCGCCCGCAAGGTGGCGGGGATCGCGGCGGAGAACGTGGTGGTGGGGATCGCGGTGGAAACCGTCCGCAACGCTTTGGTGACTTTGCTCCCGACATCGATCTCGAGAAGCTGATGAGCGATGCGCTGTATCTGGATAACCAGGCGCATGCGGTTGTCGCCCGACTGCGGGATATGGACTCCGGGACCAAGAGCCAGTTGCGCCGTTTCTACAATGCGGTGCGTCGCGCCTGCCGGAGTGTGGAGAGTGAACGGCAACACGAATTTGTGATGCTGCGGGCCCGGCTGGCCTACACGATCGCACGGCACGGGCTGCGCAGCCTGGATGTGCTGGAGCGCCTGCTGTTGCAGGTGACGAGAAAGAATGACCAGCGCGGCTACGAACGTTTTCGCGATCTGTTTGAGGCCATTGTGGCCTACAACGAATAAGAGGATCCTCCATGAGTTCACATACTGCACAAACCGAATTGAGCTTCCACGGCAAGCTGTTGATTGAAGGGGATCTGGTCTGCGAGACCGGTCTGCATATTGGAGCGGGCAAGGGTACGCTCGAAATTGGCGGGGCGGATAACCCTGTGGTGAAGGATGCCTTTGGCCGTCCTTATGTACCGGGTTCGAGCCTGCGCGGACGCCTGCGTTCGCTGCTTGAGCAAGCGCTCGGGCTGGCTGTGCCGAAGCAGCTTGTTTATGTTTCGCGGCGTAAGGGCCAGGAAGTTCGCATCCATGCTTCGGATGCGGCGAATGATGAGATTTGCCTGCTGTTTGGCCGGGCACCGGGACGGGTGGAACGCGTCGAAGGAGATGCGCTGAGCCAGAATACGATTACGCCGGCGCGGCTTACCGTTTATGATGCGGCGCTGAATCTGGACAGCATCACGGCACCGATGCGCGAGAGCCTGGATGATGAGTTGACCGAAGTGAAGAGCGAGTCGGCGATTGACCGCATTACGAGCCAAAGCCAAGCCCGGACGCTTGAGCGTGTGCCGGCCGGGGCCAGCTTCAAGCTGCGCCTGGTGCTGGATGTGCTTTGTGCGGAAGACAAAGAATTGATCGGGACGCTGATGCAGGGTCTGGTGTTACTTGAAGACGATACGCTTGGTGGCGGCGGCAGCCGTGGTAGCGGGCGGGTTCGTTTTGCGAATCTGAAGCTGACCTGGCGCAATGCGGACTACTACAAGGGTGGAGCGGAGACCGAAGTGGCCTCTGGCGCCGACCTGGCTGCTCTTCGTGGGGCGGCATCAGATATCGTACAGAAACTCGAGGCCTAAGCTTCATGCCGTCCACACAACGCGAGCCAGCGCTGCTGGTGCGCTTGCGGCCTACCGGGCCTTGGCGTATCGGCGGCGATAGTGGCCGTCAAGATGAATTGAGTTCTACCTTCCCCTCGGACCGACTCTTTAGTGCGGTCACGCAGACGATGGCGCAATTGGGCGAGATGGAGGCGTGGCTTGGCGCCACGACCACTCCGGGTGCCAAACCGGCCGTACGCTTTACTTCGATGTATCCGTACTTCGGCCGGCAGTTGTTTGCTCCTGCTCCGGTGACGCTTTGGCCGCCAGCACAAGCCACGGCAAAGATGAACTGGCATGCCGCCAAGCTGATTCCGCTGAGTGTGGTGGACGAGTTGCTGGGGGGAGAACCCTTCCGCGAAGACCGTTGGGAAGTGGATGGCTTAAGTGGCTGCCTGCTGCCGGCGGGCTCACAAACCCCGTTTCGGGAACGGGTGAGGACCACCTCACCGGTAGACCGAGTGACAGAAACCAGCGCGGAAGCCTATGCGAGTGGATGCCTGGAATTCAATCAGGGTGTCGGGCTGTGGTTCAGTATTTTGTTTGCCGATATGGCAGCGAAAGAAAGCTGGGACGGGAAGGTGCGTACCGCACTGCGTCTGCTGGCAGACTCGGGCTTTGGCGGCGAGCGCTCCCGTGGCTGGGGGCGGGCGGAAACCCCGGAGTTTCAAGCCGGGACCTGGCCTTCGCTGTTGCTCGATCATGCACCGGAAGAGGTGGCGGGTAGTTCAGCCTATTGGCTGCTGAGCACGTATGTCCCGTCGAGCCTGGACCAGGTGGACTGGAAGAGCGGCTACTACGAACTGAAGCGACGTCAGGGACGCGTGGAATCGATGGCTGGCTGGGGTAGTGCCAAGAAGAGTTTGAATATGGTGCGCGAGGGCGGAGTGCTGGTAGCTGGCGCTGCGCCCGTTGGCGCTGCCGTGGATGTTGCCCCGGAAGGTTTTGCTCATCCGGTGTGGCGGGCTGGCTTTGCGGCTGCGGTGGAGATCCCCTGGAAGGCACCGAGCTTCCAATTGCCATTGCCGCCACCGAAAGCGGCTGCCCCGGTGAAGCGTGAAGTGGAAGTGGCTGCACCGCTCGCCGACATTTATCTGATGGATGCCGTGGTGGTTGAAGAGGCCAATGTGGTTGAGGAAGCGAATGTGGTTGAAGAACCTCGTTATGTAGAGGAGGACAACTGATGCGATACCGTGCCACGATTTTGACTCCGACCCTGGTTGGTGACGGGCAGGCGCTGTCTCCGATTGACTACATGGTTTGGAAAGACCACGTCAATGTGCTGGACCAGACGAAGATCTTTGCGCTGATGGCGAAGCGGCCTGTGTTTGAAGGGTATTTGACGCAGTTGCGCAAGGCCGAGAAGTTTGACTTTCAAAACTGGGGAGGCCTGGCGCAGAGTGCGGCGCTGCGAAGGATTCCATTTGAGAGCCCGGCTTATTCTCCGATTTGGGACCGGGCGCGCGCTGATGATTTGTTTATCCCGACGTTTTTGAAGGGACCGCAGGGTCATTACCTTCCCGGTAGTGCGTTGCGTGGCGCCTTGCGGACTTCGCTGGTGCACAAGTCCTGGAGCGAGCGCGGCGAGAAGCTGTTTGAGGCCTGGCAGCAGCAGTTTCAGAACGAAAGAGGGTTCCGCTATGCGGCGCAGCCCGAAGAGAGCGCGGCGATGGGTTCTCGCGGCAAGGACCGCATGCGTGCGGTGAGTGTTGGAGATTCCAAGCCGGTACCGGCGGAAAGCTTTCGGGTGTATTTGACCCGGACGGCGAAACTGGTCAAGCAAGGTGAGAAGTTTGGAGTGGACTGGAAGCCGGCACCGACGTTTGTCGAGATGGCGGTACCGGGAACGCTGTTTGAAGGAGCCTGGAAGGAGAAGGTGTCGCACCAGATTCTGGCCGATGCTTCGAATCTTTGGGCAGCGAATCAACTACAAATTCAGAAACAGTATGCCCAGCGCAGCGGTCTTCCGGTATTGAACCAGATTCTGGGTGAGCTTGAGAAGCGGCTGGAAGTGATTCGTGGTGGGAATCGTGGATGCCTGCTGCAGATCGGTTGGGGTGGGGGATTCTCTGCCAAAGCGGCGCTGGGTGATACCAGTTCGGCTGCCTACCGGGAAGTGCTGAAGAAGATGCCCTTTTATGAGCGTGCCTTGTCGACGGGACTTCCCTTCCCGAAGACGCGCCGAGTGGTTTACCTCGAAAATACCCCGGCGGCCCTCCCCGGCTGGATCCATTTGGAGTGGATGGGCTCATAAACGATGTCGCATGTTACGATAAGTAAGTTCAACAGGCTTGTGAATGTATAACGGCTTTTTCGGATTCAAAGAAGACCCCTTCAACCTCAGCCCGGACCCTGCGTTTCTTTATCGCAGTCCGCAGCATGAGGAGGCATTGGCCAATTTAATCTACGGTGTGCAGTCGCGTAAGGGATTTATTGTCCTGACAGGTGAGGTCGGCACGGGCAAAACAACCATGCTCGAATGCCTGCGGGACTACCTGGAACAGGCTGGCGTTGAGTTTGCATTTGTGTTCAACTCGCGCATCAATGCGGACCAGTTTTTCGAGATGATTGCCTACGATCTCGATTTGCGTTGCGACCGGAGCTCGAAGACCGATGTTCTGTTTGCCCTGAATCAACTGTTGATTCAACAGGCGAATGAGGGTCGGACGAGTGTTCTGATTGTGGACGAAGCGCACAATCTGGAATGGGAAGTACTGGAAGAAATCCGTTTGCTGGGCAATCTTGAGAATCCTCGCATTGGGAAGCTTTTGCAGATCATTCTGAGCGGCCAGCCGGAGCTGGACCGGAAGCTGGATGCGCCGAATTTGCGCCAACTGAAGCAGCGCATTGTGCTGCGTTGCAACTTGCAGCCATTGACGCTCAAAGAGAGTTCGGAATACATTGAGTCGCGCTTGAGCCATTGCGGAGTGGAGAATCAGACGATTTTCCCTGAAGCGTTGCTGGCTGATATTCACTTGCGGACGCAGGGGATTCCGCGTTTGATCAATGCGGTTTGCGACAACATGTTGCTGGGTGCATTTGCGCAAGAGACCAAGGTGTGCACCGTTGAGATGCTGGACGAGGTGAGCAAAGATATGCGCCTCGAATGGCCGGGACGGCGGAATCGGGTGCGCGGCCAAAGCGAGTTTGAGCCGAGCGGATACCCGCAGGGCGACTAGAGCAAACCTGGTGTCGCAGCGCCGTTGCATCTGCTTCTTTCTTTCGCTGCTAGCAGTAGTCAACACTCTTGCTGCGGCATCCATCGATGACTTGCGAAAGGCCGCCGCAGCCCGCAATCTGAACGAAGTGATGCTGATTGCACAGGGGTTTGCCAATCAGAATCGTGGTGAGTCGACCCTGGAGGGCAGACGCCAAGCTACCGCAGAAATGGGTGCGCTGACTCAAGCGAGCCCTACTTACGAGGGCCTTGAGAAGCTAATTGGCGAGTTGGAAGTTTCGCTGGAGAAGGGTCAGAAGGAGACCGCCAGCCGGAAAGCCTTTCAAATCGGCTATTACGCGGTTCGTCTGCAACAGGCCAATGGGCCTGATGCCGTGACTCTCTTTGCCAGCGCTCGGGAACAGGCAAAGTACAATCCGTCGATTACCAACTTTTACGCCTTGGCCGTGCGGGCCAGTGCCGCGAAACAACACGCTGCAGCAGTGGAGGCGGCCCAGCAAGCTCTTGCCTTGCGAGCCGAAGATCGGCTCGCTTCGACCACAGCAGAGCTGCCGCATACGATTTCCTTGATTGCTGCGGACTCATCGTTTGAGCTTGGGAGGATGGGCGATGCGGAGCGTTACCTGCTGGGGAGCCTGGAGCCCGAAGGGCAACGATGGAGGCGCTTGTGCCCCGATTGGGTGGTGGCCGCTAAGCTTTTGCGCGCTGGCCGGAGAGACGTGGTGACGCAGTACTTTGAAAAAGCTTACAAGCAGGACTTTCCCAAGTGTCAGGCGTCAATGTCGCTGTGGATTGCCGATTTGAAGGCTGGCAAACACCCGAACTTTGCAGCGCCGCCCAAGGACTGACTAGTTGGGCTGCGCTTCTTTACGGTACTCTTCGGCCTTGTCTTTGTGGCCCAAGGCCTGAAACAGTTTGCTGAGCAGCAGGAGATTCTCTTTGGTTCTCTCGCCGTGCGTGAGAGCCTGTTCGAGCGAATCGGCAGCTTCTTCCTTGCGGTCCAGCTGGATGAGAGCCGTTGCTTTTTCTCTCCAGGTTTGGCCGTTGAAGGGCTTCTTGCGTAGGGACTGGTTGAGTTGCCAAAGGGCTGATTCCCACCTGCCCTGACGCAAAAGAAAGCGGGCATAGAGCAATTGCACTTCGGCTGAGTTGGCTGGACGGAGAGCGCTCTCCGAGAGGGCGGCGCGGTAGGCAGAATCGGCAGCGCGGAAATTGCTGAGCCGCTCGTGGCTCAGGGCAAGGTCTGTAAAGTAATCGGAGCTTTGCCCAACTTGAGGCACGGTTTCGAAGGCTTCGACTGCTTCTTTGTGGCGGCCGAGAGTTTGCAGCAAGCGACCGTAGTAGAGGCACGCTCTCGTGGTGGATGGCTTGGCACGACACGCGGTATCGAGATACGGCATGGCTTTCATTTTGTTGTCGCTGGCGGCATGGGCTAAACCCAGGGCGAAATTGTATTCGGTGGAAGCAGGCTTTTCGCGGTGCAATTCTTCGAGCAGGGCGATGGCTTCGGCGAACTTGTTTTCGCGCATCAGCTTCGAAGCTTGCTGAAACTTCGGCGAGAAATCCGGATTAAACTGCAGGGCCAGCAGGAGCAGCCAGTAAATCATGGGTGGCGATAGGAAGCAGGAGCCGGGCCGTACACCCGGGCTTGCCACTATTGTTCTTTAACTCCAATGTACCGCCATGGGCTTCAGCAATCTGGCGGCAGAGGACGAGACCGATGCCGCTGCCTCCTGGCTTGGTGGTGAAAAAGGGCACAAAGAGATTGGCTGTGTTGGCGAGGCCGGGGCCATCATCTTCTACCCACAACTCGAGGCGAGGGCCTGCGAGCACCGTCGTTGTGCCCCAACCGATGCGCACCGAACCGGATGTGGATTGGGCTGCTTCTACCGCATTTTTGATCAGGTTGATCAGGAGTTGCTCGATTTGATCGGGGTCGAGGTCGAGGGTGAAGTCAGAGCCGGGGAGGACCTCGACTTTCATGCGCAACTCGAGCGCGACAGAACGGCGTACCAAGTTGCGAATCGAACTGGGGGTGAGAGTGGGACTGGGGAGCTTGGCGAGGCGGGTATAGGCGCTGAGGAAGCGCTGCAGACTTTCGGCCCGCGAGCCTACGATGCTGAGACCGTGTTGCATGTCTTCTTTCCAGTCTTCGGGTAAGGGGTCGCGCTCGAGGATACTGGCCAGACTGCCGGCAATCGATTTGATGGGTGCCAGGGAATTGTTGAGCTCGTGGCCGAGTACGCGAACCAGCCGCTGCCAGGCTTGCAGTTCTTCTTCGCGGAGGGGACGGGTGAGATCGGTGAGTACCAGAAGCTGGTGAGGCATGCCGCCTTCGCGGAAGGTGCTGCAACCGACGCCCCAACGGCCACTGCCACCGGGAAAGCTGCGCGTCATGGTGCGGATGTCGCCACTGAGACAATCGTCGAGGCCCAGGCTGGAGGCGGTCTCGCCGAGGAGGCGCTCCATGGGCCGGCCGAGGAGGGCTTCGGCGCCGCGATTGACGAGGCGGAGTTTGTTCTCGGCATCGAAGGCGAAGATGGCAACATTGATTTCTTCCATGACCTTGCGCAACAAGGCAGTGGCTTCGAGGGCACCGAGGCGTTGTTGCTGGAGGGTGAAGCCCATCGCGTTGACCTGCTGCATGACTTCACCGAGGGCATCGTCGGTGAGGGACGTGCGACCACGGATGGAGTAATCGCCTTCGCGGATGGCTTCAAGAAGATTGGCGACGGTGCGCAGAGGCGAGGCGACCATCTCGTAGAGAGCATTGGTGCAACCCAGCCAGGCAAGGAGGATTACAGCGGAGAGGGTCCACTGGACTTTGGAGGAGTAGTCTTCGGTCCAGAGAATCCAGAGACAAATGAAGACGGCGGGAAAGCCGGCGGCCAGGGCCATCCATTGTATGCGCCGCTCGTGGGCCAATTTCATGAGGTGTATCGATGGAGATTGTATCTCTGTAGGCGGCGGTAGAGGGCGCTGCGGCTGAGGCCGAGGGCAGAGGCGGCGGCACTGACATTGCCTCCGAAGCGATCGAGGGCTTTCTTGATGAGATGGGCTTCGACGTCTTCGAGGCTCATGTCTTCGAGCTTTTGGGAAGTACCGGCGGTGGGGCGAAGAGCGAGATCCTGGGCGCGGATCTGCGTCCCTGCGGCCATGAGAACGGCACGCTCTACGACGTGATTGAGTTCTCGTACGTTGCCAGGCCAGCGGTGATCCATCATGGCCTGCACGGCACCGGGATCAAAGCCAGCCAGGGCTTTGCGGTAGCGCTGGGCATGACGATCGAGGAAGAAATCGGCGAGGGCGAGAGTGTCTTCTTTGCGGTCACGCAGAGGGGGAATGTGGATCTCGATGGTATTGAGACGGAAGAGAAGGTCTTGACGGAAGCGACCTTCTTCGACCTCGCGATGGAGATCGGCATTGGTGGCGCTGATGACGCGGACGTCGACCTTTTTGGTGCGGGAGGAACCGACACGTTCCATCTCTCCGGTTTCGAGTACACGAAGCAGCTTCGATTGCAGGCTCATCGAGACGTTGGCGATTTCGTCGAGAAAGAGGGTGCCGGTGTCGGCGAGTTCAAAGCGACCGACGCGATCGGTCTTGGCATCGGTGAAGGCACCTTTGACGTGGCCAAAGAGTTCGCTTTCAAACACACCTTCGGCGAGGCCACCGGCGTTGACGCTCACCATGGGCTTGGAGGCGCGGTTGGAGATGGCGTGGAGCTTGCGGGCGACGACTTCTTTGCCGACGCCGGGTTCGCCGGTGACGAGGATGTTGGCGTCGCTTGGGCCGACGCGGGCGATGAGCTCAATGACTGGTTCCATGGCTGCCGATTTGGCAATCATGGTGGGGCCGGTCTCGTCGCGGAGCAGCATGTTCTCGGCTTCGAGGCGCTGCTGGCGCTTGAGGGCGTTGCTGAGCTTGAGCTGGGTTTGGACGATCGAGACGAGGCGCTCGTTTTCCCAGGGTTTGGTAAGAAAGTCGCGGGCACCGCGGCGCATGGCGTCGACGGCGAGTTTGACGCTGCCCCAGGCGGTCATGACGATGACGGGCAGCATTGGGTCGAGCTCTTGGACTTTGCTGAGGAGCTCGAGACCTTCCTGGCCGGAGGTGGTGTCGCGGGTGTAGTTGAGATCCATCAGGAGCGCATCGTATTCGCGCTTCTCGAGGGCACGGACGACGAGATCGGGGCTGGAGACGGTTTCGATCTCGTAGCCTTCGGGTTTAAGGAGGAGGCGGAGCGCCTCAAGGACATCTACCTGGTCGTCAGAGATCAGGATTCTTGGCTTCACTTCTCGATCCACCCATCACGGATTTCGATGATGCGATTGCCGTAGGTGGCATTGAGGTCGGAGTGAGTGACCTGGATGATGGTGGTGCCGGCGTCGTTCAGTTTTTTGAACATGTCCATGATCTCTTTGCCTTGCGAGGTATGGAGGTTGCCGGTGGGTTCGTCGGCGAGGATGACTTTGGGGCTGGCCACCATGGCCCGAGCGATGCCTACGAGTTGCTGCTGGCCGCCGGAGAGCTGGTTGGGGAAGAGATCTTTCTTGCCGACCATCTGGAAGCGGTCGAGCGTGTCGGCGACGATGGCTTCGCGCTCGTGCTTTTTGATGTTGCGGTAGGTGAGCGGCATCTCGATGTTTTCTGCCACGGTGAGGTTGTCGAGCAGGTGATAGCTCTGAAACACAAAGCCGAAGTTTTGTTTGTAGACTTCGTTGCGGTCTTTGCGGTTCATTTTGTGGACGGGCTGGCCCATGAGGAAGTATTCGCCAGTCCAGTCGCTGTCGTGCATGCCAATGACATAGAGCAGGGTACTCTTGCCGGCACCGCTGGGGCCCATGATGGAGACGAACTCTCCTTCTTTGATGGTCAGGTCGATGCGGCGAAGGACAAAGCTTTTAGTGGGGCCGTGCTGGTAGAACTTTTCAACGTTTCGCAGTTCAATCATTGCTTTCTCAATCATGGCGCAATGCAGTTGCGGGGTCCATGTGAATTGCGCGTCGTGCGGGGAAATAGATGGCGAGGGCAGCGGCGGCGACCAGTACGAGCGTGCCACTCGACAGGCTCCAGAAGTCGCTGGAACTGACGCCAAAGATGAGGCTGCTAAACAGTTGTGCCATGAAATAGCCACAGACCAAGCCGACTACGATGCCAGAGGCGGTCGAGTGACTTGAGCTCCAAGGGACGGAAGAGGATGACATCGGCGATGGAATACATCGCGGTATTGAGGCCGATGCCCAGCATGAATGCCAGGATGCCTGCTGCCAGCTGTTGCGGATGCTTGCGGAGACGCCGGATGGCAAAGATGACTTCATTCATGTCGGGAGAGCCTTAGCGACAGAGTCAGAATTAACGAAAAATGAGGCGAGGGACTTTGGTATCGATGGTCGGGATGTTGAGCCCCTGGGGGTGAGTCAGCGATTTCAAATGCCGACTCTCCGCAGCCATCATGATGAGGATGATGGCTGCGATAGGGAGGAGTTCGAAGTACCGGTCCAGGAAGCGTTTCATTTTTCAGCCTCGCTTGCAGTAGCCATTTCGCTCGATTCTTCGACGATGCGACCATCGAAGAGTTTGATGGTGCGATCGGCATAGCGGGCGTAACGGTCATCGTGGGTGACCATGCAGATGGTGGCACCGCCGCGATGGAGTTCGCGCATGAGTTCCATGACGGCTTCGCCGTTGGCGGAATCGAGGTTACCAGTCGGTTCGTCGGCGAGGAGGATGGCCGGGTCGCCGGCGAGGGCGCGGGCTACGGCTACGCGCTGTTGTTGACCGCCGGAGAGTTGGCTGGGGTAGTGCTTGACGCGGTGGCCCATGCTGACGCGCTCGAGAGCTTCATGGACGCGCTTCTTGCGCTCGGCACCGGACATGCCGCGGTAGGTGAGCGGGAGTTCGACGTTCTCGTAGACGTTGAGATCGCCAATGAGATTGAAGGCCTGGAAGATGAAGCCGATTTCGCGGTTGCGGATGCGGGCGCGTTCGCTCATCTTGAGGCTTTGCACGGGGCGACCGTTGAGGATGTAGGTGCCGCCGGAGGGAGAATCGAGCAGACCGAGGATAGCCAGCAGCGTGGATTTACCGCAGCCGGAGGGACCAGAGATCGAGACGTACTCGCCCTTCTTGATGTTGACGTGAATGCCGCTCAGGGCGTGGGTCTCGACTTCATCGGTGAGGAAGACCTTGGTTACGCCTTCCATTGTCAGCAGATCGGGTTGGTTGTCGCTCATTGCATTCGCTCCTGTTAGTTCAATCTCACTCGGTTGTGGGCATCCCATTGACTCATGTCGGAGAGCACCACTTTGTCGCCTACCTTGAGGCCGCTGATCACTTCGATCGTGTTTACAGAACTGCGTCCGAACTTGACCTGGATGCGTTCGGCTTCTTTACCGTCCATGTTGACCCGGAACAAGCCGACTGTTGCGTTTGCCTGGCCAATGACCGGGCGCTGGACGAACAGCACATCTGTCAATTTTTCAATCTCGATGGTGCCATCGACACTGAGATCGGGTCTCGCGCCGGTTGGCAGTTCTCCAATAAGACGTACGTCAACGGTTACCGTTCCGTTCACTGCAGCAGGATCTATTCTGGATACTTCGCCTTTGATGATTCCGTTACGCGTGTCGATGTCGGCTGGCATGCCGATGCGGATTTCGTTCATCTGCGTTTCGGGGATCTTGAGCTCGGTCTTGAGACGCCAGGGCTGGCTGACCTTGGCGAGGACCGTACCCATGGTGACGCGCTGGCCGACCTGGACCGGGAGATCCTGGAGGACGCCGTCGACGCCGGCACGGACGCGGAGGTCGGCAACCTGCTTTTTCTTGAGCATGTAGGCAGCGCGGAGCTTCTCGATGTTGACGCGTTTGCCTTCGACCTGGGCCTTGATCATGTCGTCGCTCGAGGCGAGGCGCTCGCGCTCGACTTCGAGGCGATGGGCGAGTTCTTCGCTTTTGGCCTTGGAGAGCTTGACGGTGAGGTCGGCGGTGAGGCCTTCTTTGAAGAGCTTCATGTCGCGGTCATAGCCGAGTTGGGCCTGGACCTGTTCGCTTTGGATCTGGGCGGTTTTGGCCTTTTGTTCGAGTTTGTCGCGGTTGAGGCGGACGCGGAGGTCGAGCATTTCGGCTTCGGCGGCTTTGACGGCCCATTCGGCATCGTTGAGGGCGGTCATGAGTTCCTGATTGGAGAGCTCTACGATGACGGTGCCGGCAGATACTTTGGTGCCTGGGAGCATGAGGCGCTTTTCGACGCGGCCTTCGCTGGTGGCAGGGACGAAGAGGATTTCCTGGGGGACGAGAGTGCCGAGGCCACGGACCTGACGGATCATGGCACCACGCTCGGCGACGCCAAACCAGAGAGTGGCTGATTCTACGTTGGGGGCAGCGGGCTTGAGACGGCTGAGTCCGTAGGTGGTTGCGCCGAGAGCCGCAGCGGCGACGACACCCAGAACCACGCGGCGGATGAGCTTCTTGCGGCCGATTCCTTCTCGTTTGATATCCATGATGTTGAATGTAGCAAATGCAAATGGTCTTCCATTTCGAAATCAGCGGTGCAAGCCTATTGAATTGTTAGAGATACAGGTTGGGCTTGGATTAGCGGAGAGACAAGACAGTGTCCGGTAGTGGGATTTTTGAGTTGAATGCGAACACAGCCGATTGAGTCTCGCTTCCTGGAACCAATGCGGTGACAGCAATGATGCTTGAAGAGAGCACCAAGAACATATATATTAAAGTTTGCTAAGCATCTGAACTGCATTGTTTTTGTGATGTCCGGAATCGACTTGAAACACGAAAAGGAAATCGTATGAGACAAAGATTGTTAGGATACCTGGGTTCAGTTCTGTTTTGTACAGCGGCACTTTGTGCGCAGAATCAACCGGAGCTTATTGTGCAGAAGACATCCTCGCCGCTTGAGATCTTGACCGTTCAGAGTGATTCCATTGGAGACGAGAAGAAAGGAGTGAAGTTGATCTGTACCGCTGTTAGCAAGCAGCGACTTCTACACGCATCCATCCACGTGAGCTACTGGAGCAATGACTTGCCGCTCGGAGGGCATGTGGTCCAGGTTAGCGAGAACCAAATTTATGAAGCATCTTCGATTCCAGTGAAGCTATCCAGTTTTGTGAAAAGTGCAAACAAGGTTCTATTTTCTGTGGTCTCCGCCGACTCTGCAAATTCGTCGTGGAAGGTAAAGCACAGTCTGGGCATCACCCTTTTGGAGCAGGAAAAATGGAACCTCTCAAACAGATTCGGTGAAGCGGATTGGCAAGTGAGACCGGCTGAGCTGACCATAGGGAGTTCTAACTGTTCGGGCATGTTTGGCGACTGCAATGCAGCAGCTCGAACGAGTTGCGGGGAAGGAAATATCGGCGGGGTTAGCTTTATTGGAAGCACCTGCTCATCTTGTTATTACTGCAAAGGGAATACACCGCAGCAGTGTGGGGACGGGAGCCGGAAATCAGTGAAGATCGCGCTTCATTAGGTGCCACTGGCATAGAATGGCAGGGAGAGATGCAGGCGCTGACACAGTTGAGCGAAGAGGAACTGATGTTCCGCGATGTGGTGCGCAAATTTGCCCGGCGGGAGATGGCTCCGCTGGCCAGGCAGATGGACGAAGAGGCGAAGCTGGACTCGGGGTTGCTCGCTAAGATCTTTGCGCAGGGCTTTATGGGTGTGGAGATTGCCGAAGAGTACGGCGGGCAGGGTGGAAGCCTGTTTCAGAGCGTCCTGATGATTGAGGAACTGGCGGCAGTGGACCCGGCGGTGAGCGTTGCCGTCGATGTGCAGAATACGCTGGTGAACAATGCGATCCAGCGGTGGGGGACAGCGGCACAGAAGGAGAAATACCTGCCGCTGCTGGCCAGTGAGATGACGGGCAGCTATGCGTTGAGTGAGGCGGGAGCGGGTAGCGACGCGTTTGCCTTGACGGCCAAGGCGAGTGCAGTTGATGGGGGCTGGCAACTGGACGGGCAGAAGCTCTGGATTACGAATGCGGCCGAGGCGGGCTTGTTTCTGGTGTTTGCTACCGTCGATGCTTCGCTGGGGTACAAGGGGATCACGTGCTTTTTGGTAGAGCGCGATGCGGCGGGGCTGAAGGTGGGTAAGAAGGAAGACAAGATGGGGATTCGGGCGTCTTCTACCTGTGAAGTGGTGTTGCAGGGGGTGAGGGTGGGCGAGGATGCGGTGCTGGGGGAGGTGGGCAAAGGATATAAGGTCGCGATTGAAACTCTGAATGAAGGGCGGATCGGGATTGGAGCACAGATGCTGGGCTTGGCGCAGGGGGCGCTGGACCACGCGGTGGCGTATGCCAAGCAGCGCAAGCAGTTTGGGAAGGCGATCGGGGAGTTTCAGGGCGTGCAGTTTACGCTGGCTGAAATGGCGGTGGATGTAGAGGCGGCGCGCTTGCTGGTCTATAACGCGGCGCGGTTGCGGGATGCGGGGCAGGATTATGTACAGCAGGCGGCCATGGCGAAGTACTTTGCGTCGATCATTGCCGAGAATGTGGCGAGCCGAGCCATTGAGGTTTTCGGGGGGATTGGGTTTACGAAAGAATGTCCGGTAGAGAAGTTGTACCGCGATGCCAAGATTGGTCGCATCTACGAAGGCACCAGTAACATGCAACGCGTTGTGATCGCTAAACATCTGATGAGGTAATAGGAAATGAAAGCTCTAGTTTTGCTGGTGGCCGGTGCCCTGGGAATGGGCGCGGCGGTGAACCTGAAAGACCCAACGGCCGCCGAGATTGAAACGATCATCAAGAAGTTTGCCCAGAAGGAGAGCGATTTCTCGCGCGCCCGGCAAAGCTACATTTATCGCCAGATCACAAAGATGAACGAGATGGATGCCTCTCGCAAGCGGGTGATTGGCAAGTATGAAACGACGAGCGATTGGGTATTTGTGGAAGGCAAGCGTACGGAGAGGGTGGTGTATGCCCCGCCCCAGTCTTTGCAGAATCTGTTGCTCGAACCAGAAGATTTGCAGGACATGCGCGATACGCTGCCGTTTGTGCTGACCACGGAGGAACTGGATTCCTATTATGTCCGCTACCTGGGACACGAGCTGGTGGACGAGGTGCCCTGCTATGTGTTTGCGATCAAGCCGAAGCAGATTGTGGCCGGGAAGCGCTACTTTTCGGGTACGGCCTGGGTGGATGACCAGGAACTGCAGATCGTGAAGACTTACGGTCGACCGATGGGGAAGAAGCGCAATGCCGGGAGCCAGTATCCGAAGTTTGAAACGTACCGGGAACAGATTGATGGGAAGTATTGGTTTCCGACTTATACGGTCTCTACCGACACCTTAGTTTTCGATAACAGTATCGTTCCGATCAAAATGACGATAAAGTATCAGGACTACAAGCGATTTGGTGCCGAATCGGATATCAAGTTCGGCGATGTGGTGGAAGCCCCGTCTGACAAGGACAAGCCGAAGCCGCCCAAACCTTAGACCCTTGAAAGGATCTAGTCCCATGTCAATGATGGACGAATTCAAAACATTTGCCATTTCTGGAAATGTTCTCGACTTGGCTGTAGGCGTCGTGATTGGTGGCGCCTTCGGTAAAATCACAACCTCGCTGGTGAACGACATTATTATGCCGCCCATCAGCCTGCTCACCGCCAAGGTGGCCTTCAAAGACCTGTTCATTAACCTGAGCGACAAGGATGTCAAATCGGTAGATGAAGCACAGAAAGCCGGCGTAGCCGTGCTTGCCTATGGCAACTTTATCCAGACCAGTATTGAATTCCTGATCATCGCTTTCACTATTTTTCTTGTTGTAAAGCAAATCAACAGACTGCGCGGCAAGCCCGTTGCCGAAGCCGGGAAATAGAAATCAATTTAATCAGACTGAAACACTATCGGGCGGACCCCTTCCGCCCGATATATTATTTTTGGTATGCTTTCATGGTGATCACGCGTCCGGCAGTAACCGCACTCGTAGTCTGTTTGGTAGGAAGTTTGGGATTGGTTGCAAAACCGGCCTCGAATGGAGCCAAGCAGGCGGCGACCAAGGCCAGAACGGCGACGAGGCAGAAATCCTCGAAAAACAAGGTGGTAGCTTATCGCAAGCCCATCCCGAGGAAGTTTGTCGCGCCGGCAAGCCCGGGCTCGGACCGCATTCGCTCCGTGCAGATGGCATTGATTGAACGTGGGTACCTGCAAGGAGAAGCCACTGGGAGCTGGAATGCTGCCAGCGTGGAAGCCCTCAAGAAGTTTGAGGGTGCACAGAAGGTACGAGTGGACGGCAAGATCGACTCCAAAATGTTGATTGCCTTGGGATTGGGGCCCAAGTACGACAATGGCCTGAATGGGCCTTCCGTGACCGAAACTGCTGTGGCAGCCGATCAACTGAATAACAACCTGTAGTTAACAGTCCAGATTTAAGAGTTAGAATCCCGGCGCAGAGTCCCTGCAGCCGGGATTTTTAAATGCGGCATCAGCTACGCTGGGGAATAGCATGATTATCGGCGTACCCAAAGAAATCAAAGACCACGAAACCCGCGTTGGTCTGGTGCCAAGTGGCGTAACGGGATTGGTGGAACAAGGCCATACCGTATACGTTGAAAGCGGAGCAGGCCTTGGCAGCTCCATCACAGATGAAGAATATTCTGAGGCCGGAGCAACGGTTCTCGGCAAGGCCGGCGAAGTCTGGTCTAAGGCAGACCTTGTGGTCAAGGTGAAAGAGCCGCAGCCCTCGGAGGCGATCTACTTCCGACCGGGACTGAATCTTTTTACCTACCTGCACCTGGCCCCGCTGCCAGAGCTTACGGCTCAACTTCTCGACAGCCGCGTGAATGCAGTGGCTTATGAGACGATTCGCGAGAAGGATGGGAGCTTGCCATTGCTCACCCCGATGAGTGAAGTGGCAGGCCGTATGGGAGTGCAGATCGGAGCGCAATACCTGGAGGGGCCGAATGGCGGTCGCGGCATTCTGCTGGGGGGGATCCCGGGAGTGGCACCGGCCAATGTTGTCATCATCGGTGGCGGTGTAGTGGGGCACAATGCAGCCAAAATTGCCGTGGGGCTAGGAGCGCACGTCACGATCATCGACAAGAACCTGAACCGCTTGCGCGAGATTGATGACATCTATTCGAGCCAGGTTGTGACGCTGGCCTCAAATCTCTACACGGTACGCGAAGCACTGCGGCTGGCCGATCTGGTGATTGGTGCGGTGCTGGTGCCTGGGGCGAGCGCGCCGAAGATCGTGCGCAGGGAGATGCTCTCCACGATGAAGAAAGGGAGTGTGCTGGTGGATGTGGCGATTGATCAGGGCGGCTGCTTTGAGACCAGTCGGCCCACCACACACACCAACCCGATCTTTTATGTTGATGGAGTGTTGCACTATTGTGTGACGAATATGCCGGCGGCGGTTCCGCATACGTCGACGTTTGGGCTGACCAACGCTACGATTCCTTACCTGATGCAGATCGCAAACAAGGGTCTGCCGCAGGCGGCGGTCGACTCTAAGGCGATTGCTGAGGGCATTAACACCTATCAGGGGGAAATCGTCTACCCGGCGGTTGCGGAATCGCAGGGTCGGCCGTGGCGGGAACTCAGCGCCATTCTCTAGTACTCAGTTCAAGGAAGCAAGAGCCCGGACGATACGCTTTATGTGTAGCCCGTCCGAACAACGCGCCATATTATTTCAGCCCTGAGCAAGTTGCTCTTGCTGGTCGCTATGCTGGCGGCAGCGGAGAATGAGAAGCCAACGCAGCAAGATCCGCTGACGCCGCTATCGGTAGAAGAAATCCTTGGCCTGCAGGTCACCAGCGTGGGCCGCAAAGCACAACAACTGGCGAACGCACCAGCGGCCGTCTATGTCATCACCCAGGAGGACATCCGACGCAGCGGCGCCAACAACATACCAGACCTTTTGCGGATCGTGCCTAGACTTGTTGTGGCCCGGATTTCGGGTAACACCTGGGGCATCTCGGCCCGAGGAGGAGTGTGCCAGTTTGCCAACAAGATGCAAGTGATGGTGGATGGCCGTCCTGTTTACAACCGGCTTTTTTCGGGAGTCTTTTGGGACACGCTCGATCTCATGCTCGAGGATATTGATCGTATCGAGGTGATTCGCGGGGCTGGTGCGGTGATGTGGGGATCGAACGCTGTCAACGGCGTGATTCACATCATCACCAAATCCACGAAGGATACGCAAGGCTCTCTGCTGACACTTGGATCTGGCAATGAAGACGTTGCCTTTAGTGCATTTCGATTCGGCGGCAAACGAGGGGAGCGATTGAGCTACCGTGTGTGGGGCAAGCAGAACTTCCGGGAGCTCTATGCCCCGGGGTCCAGCCTGATGCGACAGAAGACACTCGTCAGTCAAGGTGAATCCCGCCTGGTCAGTGATGGCTTTGCCGATGATCAGGACGCCACCGCACTGCGAAGTGGCTTCCGGCTGGATTGGCAAAAATCAGCCCGGGATTCCCTGGAACTCAGCGGGATGTTGTATCGCAACCAGAACAACATGGAAGCGTGGTTCTTTGAACCAGGCGCGAGCTCCAATCGGTTTTCCACCAATGAGGTGACTCCGGGTGGAAACCTGCTGGCCCGTTGGACCCATTTGAGCAGCAAGTCCGCCGAGACCACCTACCAATTCTGGGTGGATCGGTCGAGCCGCAACAGTCAGCTTTATGAAATCCGTCTGGATGCAGTGGACGCTGATGTACAGCACCGGAGAAAGATCTCAGAGAACCATGAGCTGCACCTCGGGGCCGGTTACCGGCTGACGGCTGACAGCCTGATTGGCAACAAGACCTTTCGCTTCGAGCCATCCAGCAGAACGGACTCGCTGTCGAATGTCATGTTGCGGGACGAGCATCAATGGTTGCAGTCTCGACTCACCCTCTCTGCCGGGATTCGGGCAGAGCATAATGCTTATACGGGATTTGAATGGCAACCGAGCATTCGTCTGTTGTTCACGCCAACAAAGAGCCAGAGCTACTGGGCCAGCTATTCGAGGGCAGTAAGAACGCCTTCGAGAGCGGAGCACGATTCTGATTCTGTGCCATTGACACGCACGGTGATCGAATCGATCCCAGTATTATTCGACTACACGGGGAACCGGGCGATGAATGCCGAGCGGATCAAGGAATGGGCCCTCGGCTACCGCTACCAACGGCGTCAACGCTGGTCAGTGGATATCAGCGCCTTCCACAATTCGCTCTCAAGTTTGGCTTCTGTGGAACCGGGACGCCTGGAGCTGAAACCGGGCCCGGAACTTCGGCTGCGGCAGTTACTCTTCGCGGGGAACGGGCGGGTAGGTGAGTACCGCGGTGTTGAGGTTGCTGGTTCTGGAACGATCACTCAAAACTGGAAAGTGCATGGATCCTATTCGTACCTATCGCAGTGGACGAATTTGGCTCCTGGATCGAGGGATATCTATGGGCCGAGAACGGGAGAAGAACCCCGGCACCAGTTCAAATTCCGTTCCCTTTACAATATCTCCCGGCTCTGGCAGTTTGACACCTCGCTCTACCAGGTGGCTTCGATCCCGGCTCAGGAAATCCCCTCGAGGCTGCGCATCGACAGTCGACTCGGCTGGAGACCGAACCGGAAGCACGACTTGAGCATCGTGGCGCAAGATCTTCTCAACCAGCGCCAGCTTGAATTTCCCTCTGAGTTGTTTGTTTATGCTGTGCCCGTAAGACGAACCATGCTGTTGCGGTGGACAGTCAGATTCTAGGCGGAAATGCGAAATTGAAAGGTACTTCACTTTATCGGCGTTTGCTGGCTCAAGGGCTGTTGCTTCAGCTCAGTTGCCTGCTGTGTTTGCCTTTCTACAGCCTTCCTGGCAACGCTCAACTCAATCGTGAAGAAGATCTCAAAGCAGCCCTGATTCTCAGCTTTGTGCGGTTCACCGAGTGGCCGAGCCCGGCAACACCAGATACACCGTTGGTGATCGGCGTTTATGGTCAGGAAGAGTTGCTACACTCCCTGCAACAACTGGCCCAGGGCAAGACTGTGCAAGGCAGGGTCATTCAAGTGCGCGGGATTCGCATTGCAGCGGATGTGAAGCAGTGCCAGTTGATTCACTTCGGATCCCAGTCGGGCAAGCCAGTGGAAGAGCATTTGTTGGTGGCGCGGGAGTGGAACGTGCTGACGGTTGGAGAATCGGATCGCTTTCTTTCTTCAGGAGGAGTGATCCACGTCTTCCAGCAGGATGGCAGATTCCAGTTTGAAGTACACATGGGTGCTCTGGACAAGACCAAGCTGAGCATCAGCTCCAAGCTGTTGCGGCTGGGATATGTGGTGAAGAGTGCAGCGGGTGGAAAGGGTCGCCCATGACCAGCAAACGCTTCCAATTGGGAAAATACTTCTCGAATCTGCCACTGGCTCGCAAGCTGGCAGTAATTCTTTTGGGAACGTCTGCCTTCGCTCTCACTCTGGCGGGTATCGCATTTACAGGAGTTGAAATCTATACTTCGCAGCAACGGATGACCACCGAGCTTTCGACGCTGGCTCATGTGCTGGCCGAAACCTCCACAGCGGCATTGAGCCTCGACGATCGAAAAGCTGTTGCCGAGATTCTCAACTCCCTTGGCCCGAACTCAAAGATTCTATCTGCCAGGATGATCGACCGGCAAGGCACCGTGCTTGCCAAATACGAAGCGGCAAACGGTCGCGGCAAAGCCGAGAGCGTTCGCATTAGTGCGCCGATAGTTTTGGAAGGGGAACCCATTGGAAAGCTGGAACTCGATGCACAACTGGATACCTGGACCACGGTGGCAGCGAAGTTTCTCTCTATCACCTTGACCGTACTCACATTGAGCTTGCTGGCAGCCTGGCTGATCTCTATCCGCTTGCAGCGGCTGATCTCGCAACCGGTTCTCGATCTGGCCTCGCTGGCCGGGCAGATCACAGCCAGCGAGAACTTTTCGCTTCGGGTGGAGGTCAAGAGCAACGATGAGATTGGCCAACTTCTCAAGGCCTTCAATCGAATGCTCGATCAGATTGGACGACGCGATGAGGAATTGGCTCGCCATAGAAATCACCTGGAAGATGCAGTGGCGGCGCAGACCAGCAAACTGGTAACAGCCAACGAAGAACTCAAGCTGGCCAAAGAAAAAGCCGAGAGCACCGCACGGCTCAAGAGTGAATTTCTAGCCAACATGAGCCATGAAATCCGCACGCCGATGAACGGGATCTCTGGCATGTTGGAATTAGCTCTCGATACGCCCCTCAATCCAGAGCAACTCGAGTATCTGACGACGGCTCGCAGTTCTGCAGACTCGTTGCTGGTGATCATCAACGACATTCTTGATTTTTCAAAAATCGAAGCCGGCAAGATGAGAATGGACGAAGTGCCATTTCTATTGCGAGAGGTGGTGGGAGAGACGATTCGCAGTGTCGCGCTGCTGGCCAGCAAGAAGCGACTGGAATTGTTGTGCGAGATCTCACCCTCGATTGGCATCGCCTACCTGGGGGACCCCTTGCGGATCCGGCAAGTGTTGCTCAATCTCTTGAGCAATGCTTTGAAATTTACCGTGGAGGGCAGGGTGACGCTGCGCGTCACGGGGCATGGAAAAGCGATTCGCTTCGAAGTGGAAGATACTGGCATTGGCATCGCGGAGGATAAGCAACGGAGCGTCTTTGAATCGTTTGAGCAGGCCGATGGTTCGCATACCAGGCGATTTGGGGGCACAGGACTTGGTCTGGCAATCTCGCGGCAACTGGTGGAGTTGATGGGAGGGGCGATGGCCTTGTCGAGCCGCCCCGGTATGGGAAGCCGATTCTGGTTCGTCCTGACACTGGAAGAAGCGGAAGCTCCGTCCGGCTCGCGGACAGCGATCGTAGAGCAAGCTTCAAGGGTTCTGGTGCTGAAGCCAAGCGCCCCCGCTCGTGAAATTATGGGACGCATCGTCAAAGGCAAGGGGATGCAGCCGACCTTGTGTGGGACAGTCGCGCAGGCCGAGAAGGCCTTGCAGGGCAGCACTGAGCCTTATGACTTACTGCTGTTCGATCCCATTGTCGGAGTGGAGGAGTGTAGTCGCCTTTGGGACCTGCAGAACCGGCAGGGGAGACTGGTTTTCCTTGTTGATTCTTTGCGGCTGAATGGAGTGCTGGCGATGGCCAAGCCCTTCGGGATGCAGGAGTATCTTCTGGAGCCGTTGCTCGAAGCAGACCTAATGCGGCTGGCAGCAAATGTGGGGACGGCGGAACCGAGTCAACCAGAAGACAAACTCATACAAACGGAGAACCTGAACGTGCTGCTGGCCGAAGACAATCTCGTCAATCGGTGCGTTGCCTGCGGCATTCTCGAAAAAGCGGGGCATCGGGTGACTGAGGCGGCAAACGGTCTCGAAGCCACAGAACTTTACAAAGTCGGCCGCTATGACATTATTCTCATGGACGTGCAGATGCCAGAGCTGGACGGCTATGAGGCCACGCAACGGATTCGACTGTGGGATGCGGCGATCGGCAAGCATACTCCGATCATTGCGCTCACGGCGCATGCGATGTCGAGAGACCGGGAAATGTGCCTCAAAGCTGGCATGGACGACTACATCACTAAACCGCTGAATGGGCGGGAGCTGCTGGCAAAGATGGAGGGCCTGATTCGAGCACTTGCCAACCCAGGCCAAGACCTGACACGATAATCGGCATGACTCCGAATATGCTCGGTGCTTATGGCGATTGGGCCAACCAGAACCTGGCCGATCCGCCCCGTCTTTCTTTCCGCCATCCGCAGTTTCAGGATCTGAACTCGTGGCGGGCTCTGGCGCGAGCGCGCTACCGGGAATGTCTTTCGGGGCCTGCACCCTCGCCCAAGCCGATCGCCCTGGTACAGCACCAAATCGAATTTGATGGTTTGGAGATCGAACACCTGCAGTGGCAGCTGCCTTATGGGCCGCCCACAGAGGCACTGCTGCTCAAGCCGGCTAAAGCCAAGGGCAAGCTGCCCGCAGTGGTCGGACTGCATGACCATGGTGGAAATAAGTACTTTGGCCTTCGCAAGATCACGCGGATGACCAAAGACCCGCACCCGCTCATGCTGCAACACCAGGAGCGTTATTACAGCGGTCTCGCCTGGGCCAATCAATTGGCGCGCCGGGGCTATGTCGTATTGGTGCATGACACCTTCACGTTTGGGAGCCGCCGGATACGGCTGGCGGATGTGCCTGCGGTCATTCGCAACAACCAGGTGGAGGCAAACCCCGAAGCCGAAGACGAGATCAAGGCCTACAATGCCTTTGCGGGAGCACACGAACATCTGATCGCCAAGAGTCTGACGTGTGCCGGCCTGACCTGGCCCGGCATCTTTGTCAACGATGATCAGAGAGCGCTGGATTACCTCGCCTCGCGGCCCGAAGTGGATGCCACGCGCATTGGCTGCGCAGGGCTCTCCGGCGGCGGACTCCGGACGGTTATGCTCACGGGAGCCGATGAGCGGATTCGCTGCTCGGTAGCCGTCGGTATGATGACCACCTGGCGCGACTATCTTTTGAACAAATGCCATACGCACACCTGGATGTGTTACGTCCCTGGTTTGCCGCTCGAGATGGATTATCCGGAGATCCTCGGATTGAATGCGCCGAATCCCGTGCTGGTGCTCAATAATCGGCAGGACAGCCTGTTTACGCTGCCCGAGATGGAACGGGCCGACCAGATTCTTGGTGCGGTGTACCGGAAAGCGGGCGCGTCAGATCGCTATAAAGCCAGCTTTTATGAGGGCCCACACAAGTTTGATGCCGAGATGCAGAAGGAAGCCTTCGCCTGGTTTGACCGCTGGCTGAAGGGCTAGCCCGGAAGCTGTCATGATGAAGGAATGACTCTCAACCGCCGGGTCTTTCTCAGCGCTTCGGCCGGCACTCTCGCCGCAGCCCCCACGAAAAAAGGAAAGTCGATGAACCCGCTGCTTGCCCCCTGGAAGACTCCCTTCGGTCTTCCCCCCTTTGATGCCATCAAAGCTGAGCACTTTGTGCCCGCCTTCACCGAGGCCATGAAGCAGGCGCTGGCGGAAATCGATGCGATTGTCAACAATGCTGCCGCACCCACCTTTGCCAATGTGGTCGAAGCCCTGGAGCGCCAGGGAGAATTGCTGAAGCGTATCAACGGAGTGTTTCAGAACCTGACGGCCTCCAACACCTCTGACGCTCTACAGGCTGCCGAGCGCGAGCTTTCGCCGAAGCTTGCTGCCTACTCCAGCGCCATCTTCCTCAACGGGAAACTCTTCACGCGGCTCGACAAAGTGTACGAGCAGCGCAAGAGTCTCAATCTCACCCCAGAGCAGCTTCGGTTGGTCGAGCGCTATCACCGGCGCTTTCTGCTCTCGGGTGCCAAGCTGAACCCGGAAGGGAAACAGCGCCTGGCTGCGATTGATGAGTCCCTGGCGAGCCTGACCACGCAGTTTACCCAGAATGTTCTGAACGACACCAAGCAATGGACGATGGCTCTCGATAAACCGGAAGATCGTGTCGGACTTCCGGCAGACATGACCGTCGTCACGCTGCAGCGTTCTTCCATTGAACCTTTTCTGATGCTCAGCCCGCGGCGCGACCTGCGCGAGAAGGCATTCAAGGCCTGGGCCAAGCGCGGTGACAATGACAATGAGTTTGACAACAAGCCGCTGATCCGGCAAATTCTGACGCTGCGGGTGGAGAAAGCCAAGCTGCTCTCCTACAACGCCTACGCCGACTATATTCTCGATGACGTGATGGCAAAGACTCCGGCGGCGGCATCGGCTCTGATGGAAAAGGTTTGGAAGCCTGCCGTTGAGACCGCCCATCGCGAAGCCGCCGAGCTGAGCGAGGCCATGCGCAAAGACGGCGTTGCCGGTGTGCTGGAGCCGTGGGACTGGCGCTACTACTCTGAAAAGGTGCGCCTCGCCAAGTACGATCTCAATGAAGAACTGGTGAAGCCCTATTTCACGCTCGACAAAATGATTGAGGCCAGCTTCTATACGGCCAAGCAATTGTTCGGTATCGACTTTGTGCTTCGTAAAGATTTGCCGATCTATGACGCCGACGTGAAGACCTGGGAAGTCAAGGGCAAAGACGGCAAGACCATCGGCATCTTCTATGGCGACTACTACGCCAAGCCGAACAAGAACTCGGGTGCCTGGATGAACAGCATGCGGGACCAGCAGTTCTTCGGTGGGGCAGTGATCCCGATCGTGATCAATAACCTGAACTTCAACAAGCCGGCGAAAGGCGAAGCCTGCCTGCTGAGCTTTGATGATGCCAAGACACTCTTTCATGAGTTTGGTCACGGCTTGCACGGCTTGCTCTCACAGGTCAACTACCCCTACTTCAGCGGTACCAGCGTGGCGCGCGACTTCGTGGAGCTGCCCAGCCAGCTGTTTGAATATTGGGCGGCCGAGAAATCAGTGCTGGCCAAATTTGCCAAGCATTACAAGACGGGTGAGGCCATCCCTGACGCACTGATCGCCAAGATTGAGAAGGCTCGCAACTTTAACCA
This sequence comes from Bryobacter sp., assembly GCA_044340255.1. Lineage (GTDB taxonomy): Bacteria > Acidobacteriota > Terriglobia > Bryobacterales > Bryobacteraceae > Bryobacter. The sequence goes on from JBIITX010000003.1 coordinate 62,593, forward strand.
GGGCTTTGCGATGGTTGAATTTCTTTCGAGCGGCATCATCGACATGAAGTGGCATCTGCTGAGCGAAGTCAAGACGCTTGATGTGCGCGAGCAGGAGCAGGCCTGGCTGAAGGAAATCGGGATGCCGCGTGAGATCATCATGCGCCATCGCTCGACGCATTTCACACACATCTTCTCGAACGACTACGCGGCTGGCTACTACAGCTACCTGTGGGCGCAGGTGCTCGATGCCGATGCCTTTGAGGCGTTCAAAGAAGCTGGCAACCCCTTTGACCCAGCCACGGCGGCCCGGCTCTACAAGTACATCTATTCGGCAGGTGGGGCGACAGACCCGATGGAGCTTTACCAATCGTTCCGTGGCCGCAAACCAGACCCGCAGGCCCTGATGCGCAAGCTGGGCTTTGCAAATTGATAGGATGTCTGCCATGAGTTCGCGTAGATCTGTCCTTGAGTTCGGCGCTGTTGCCGCAACCGCACAATCCTTGCTGCACCGCCTAGATGCCGCCGAGCAGGCTGCCCCGATGAAGGGCAACATTCTGCATTCGGTCTGCAAGTGGTGCTATCCCAAGATTTCTCTCGAAGACCTATGCCTGGCGGCCAAGTCGATCGGTCTGCAGTCGATCGAGCTTCTTGGCCCCAACGACTGGCCGACCTTGGCCAAGCATGGCCTGACCTGTGCCATGACGACGGCACCGGACATTGAAGGTCTTGGGGGCATTGCCAAATCGTTCAATCGCGTCGAACACCATGACAAGCTGGTGCAGGTTTATTCCGACTGGATCCCGAAAGCTGCTGCGGCTGGCATCAAGAACCTGATCTGCTTTTCGGGCAACCGTAATGGTCTTGATGACGAGAAGGGACTCGAAAACTGCGCTCTCGGTCTGAAGCGATTGATGCCGCTGGCTGAGAAGCACAAAGTCACGCTGGTGATGGAGCTGCTGAATTCGAAGGTCAACCACAAGGACTACCAGTGCGACCATACCAGTTGGGGTGTCGAACTCTGTAAGCGGGTGGGATCAGAGCATATGAAGCTGCTCTATGACATCTACCATATGCAGATCATGGAGGGTGATGTGATTGCCACCATCCGCCAGTATCATCCCTACTTTGCGCACTATCATACCGGGGGCGTGCCGGGCCGCAATGAGATTGATGAGACGCAGGAACTCCATTACCCCGCGATCGTGAAGGCGATTGTCGCGACGGGCTTCAAGGGCTACATTGCCCAGGAATTCATCCCGAAGCGAGGGGACGCCCTGGCATCCCTACGACAAGGCGTCTCAATTTGTGACATCTAAAAAAGTACTTTATTCTTTTTAACTGAATTAAGTATCACTTTATTCCATTGAAATTGTAAAAGTGCAATGCAAGGTACAGAAGCAGCCCCAAGGCGGGCCGGGGGGCTTCTATCGTACTGAAATAAATAAAGTTAAATTCTTGAGCAGTAATGGGGAGCAGTCTGATAAACTCACACTACCTTGAGAATTCACCTAGTTAACCCAAGCGATATTTCCTTCGGGAGAGGCGTCATCACGCCCCGTTGGCTTTATGTCCTCGCAGCAGCAACACCACGTCAGTACGGTGACCCGTTGATTGTGGATGAAACCCTCGTCCAAATCAACTTCGACACCATCCAAAAAGGCGACGTTGTGGGCATCGGGATTCACACCGCCAACGTGCTCCGTGGCTATGAAGTAGGCCGCAAGGCCCGTGAGAAGGGTGCCTGGGTGGTTTATGGAGGAATCCATGCCACTCTATTCCCTGAAGAGAGCTTTGAGCTGGGCTCAGCCCATGCAGTGGTAAAAGGCGATGGCGATGATGTCTGGGCCAAAGCGATCCAGGATTGCCTGGCTGGCACGCCGGAACACATTTATGAGGGTGGTCGGGTTGGTTCTGATCGCTTCCTCGAAGCCCGTTGGGACCTGCTTCCCGAGAAGGCCTACATGTTCGCATCCGTCCAAACGGTACGCGGATGTCCGAAACATTGCTCTTTTTGTAGTGTTTGGCGCACCGACGGGCAGAAGCCACGCCAACGCTCTACCGATGCCGTGATTAACGAAATTGTAGAGTTGAGAAGGCAGGGTTTTCGCTTTATTACCTTGTCCGATGACAACTTTTATCCGGTAACTCTCACTGATATTCAACTGGCAGAGCGCCAGGGCAATGTGCCCCGCATCCAGGAGTTGAAGACGCTGCGTGAAGAACGCTTTGAGCTGATGGAAGCGATGTCGCACCTGCCGAGCGACATGGTGTTCTTCACCCAGATCACGATGGAAGCGGCGGAAGACACTGCGTTTCTCGATGCCATGTCCAAAGCACGCATCAAGGGTGCGCTGGTTGGCATTGAAGCCGTCACCGAAGAAGGCCTGAAGGCTGTCTTCAAGGACTTCAACTATTCCGGTGAGAACCTGGTTGCCCGTCTGAAGGAATTCAAGAAGCACAACGTGCATGTACTTGGTTCTTTCATCTTCGGCCTGCACACTGACCGCGCCGATACCTTTACCGCCACTGCCAAGCTTGCCCTCGAAGCTGACATCACTCTGGCGCAGTTCGTCATGATGACGCCCTTCCCCGGCACCGTGGACTTCCAGAAGTGGGAGAAAGAACAAGGCGAGAACGTCCAGAAGATTGATGGCATCCCGATCACCCGTTACTGGCTGATCCCGCCTGAAAAGCGCCCCAAGCTCTACACACCGCACCCGACGATGAGCCCTGAAGAAATCCGCATGCGCACGCAGAGCGTCTGGGATATCTTCTATGAATCGAAGTCGGTCTGGCGTCGCGCCAGCTGCGTCAAGAGCATGAAGGCCAAGCTGGCCTTCTTCCTGATCTCGAAGCTCTATCGTCAGATGTATGCCAACACTGGCATCGCCACCGATAGCGCCCGCCGCAAGAGCGCCAATAACAATGCGAAATGGTTGACACTGCCGCTGGTATGGATCTTCCGTGCCAAGCCGATGCCGGAGCTGAAGAAGCCCAATGCACCGGGTGTACGGCCCTTCGCGATTCTGAACTAGCAGTTACCAGGATTCTGGTGAAAAGACCCTTCCCTGCGGGGAAGGGTCTTTTTGTTTCAGGGCTTCACTACCAGAGACGACTTGAAAAAGTTTTGGTGGATGGGGAGCGGGTCTTCCATTTGCCGCCCCTGGTCGTTGGTGTCGATCACCCACTGCTCGAGTTCCTGGCGCATCGAGGCCAGGCGCGTTGCTAGCGCGGGGTCTCCGGCGAGATTGTGTACCTCGTCGGGATCGGCTTTGAGATCGTACAATTCCTCAACGGGCTTGCTGTCAGCTGCGAACAGAGACTGCACCCGATTCAGCTTGCCGGCCGCCTTCAGCTCTTTCACCAGGTTCCAGGTCGGGTATTCCTTTTCCTTGTAAGGATTGGACTGCATGTAAGGGATCCCGGGAAGGTAGTTGCGAATGTACTTGTAGCGGTCATCAAGAACACAGCGCATCCGTTCTGTTGCTGTGTCGCAGCGATCGCGGGCCGCGAAAATGCGGCTGCGCGGAGTGGCACTTGAAGCGAGGAAATCGCGGCCATCGAGAGTGGGCGGGACAGGGAGGCCGGCAGCGCCGAGGGTGGCAGCCGTCAGGTCCAAGGAACAAATGAGATCCTCGCGCACCTTTGCGGTGGGCTGCCCAGGGCCAGCTACGAGCAGGGGAACCCGAATGCCACCCTCATAGAGAAACTGCTTGCCGCGAAACAGGCAACTGCCGTTGTCGCCCATGAAGAAGACCAGCGTGTTGTCGAGAATTCTTTCCTGACGCAGCCGCTCCATGACCTCTCCGAAGTATCGATCCACGAGTTGAATCGATTCCAGATAGTTGGCACATTCATCCCGCGCGATGGGGTGGTCGGGATAGTAGGAGGCGAGCTTGAGTTGATTGGGGTCAATGCGTGGGGTCAGCTTGCGGCTCAGTGGCCAGCCGTAGCCTTTGTGGCTCTCCTGAAGGGTCATGTGCGCAAAGAAGGGTTGTCCGGGCTTGCGCTGCGACCAGTCATTGCCGTCGAAGGGTTTGTCGGCTACGAAGTTGAAGTCGGTCTTCCCTGCCCCACTGGCACCTGTCGGTTGGCCGGGTACCCGCTTGGAGCCGGGAGAACTGAGCACTGTAAAGTAGCCTGCCTCGCGCAGGCGGTCTGTGATGAGGCGGGTCGGTGCCACCAGCGGTTTCTTCTGGAGCGTGCGGTGCTGGTGGGCCCCGATCCGAGTCTGATACTGACCGGTGATCAAGGCCGAGCGACTGGCAGAACACACGGGTGCCGTGACGTAGGCCCGTTCGAAGCGCGTGCCTCGGCGAGCAAAGGCATCGAGGTTGGGGGTTTGGATGAGGGGTTCCCCGTAGCAACCCAGGTGTGGGCTGATGTCCTCGGCGAGAACCCACAGAATGTTCGGCAAGGGCCTCTCGCTGCGCTGGCCCAGGAGTGGGAGCGAGCTCAAAAGGCACGATCTACGTGTCAGCGACATGCCTCAACTTTATAACGAAGCAGCCTTCACGCTGGCAAGAAGAGCACTGAGCTCTGCGGCTTTTTCGGGCATCAGATCAGCCAGGTTCTCGCGCTCGCCGATGTCTTTGCGGACATTGTAGAGCTGGGGCTTGGCACTAGCGCCCGTTTCGGTATTGGTATTCACCTGTACAGCGGAACCTGGGTTGGGCTCAATCCATTTGTAGTCGCCTTTACGGATGGAAAGCGCCCGTGAATGCTCTACGATCCACTCCCGGCCGACTTTGGATTCGCCCAGCAGAGCGGATAGAACGTCCTTGCTATCGGGTGCCTCGCCAGGCTTTAAAGACTGTCCAGCCAGGGAAGCAAACGAACGGAAGAAATCCTGCTGACCTACCAAGGCATCACTCACGCCAGGCTTTACGCGGGCTGGCCAGCGCAAGAGCAAGGGGACTCTTGTACCGGCTTCAAAGTTGCTGTACTTGCCGCCGCGCAGGGGCCCAGCCGGCTTGTGAGCACCGAGCTTGGCGACGGCATCATCTTTGTAGCCGTCGTCGACTACAGGGCCGTTATCGCTCGAGAACATCACGATGGTGTTTTTGGTCAAGCCAAGCCGATCCAGCTTGTCGAGAATCTGACCTACGGTCCAATCGAGCTCTGCGATGGCGTCACCGCGTGGGCCCATGGTGGTCTTGCCCGCAAAGCGCGGATTGGGTAAGCGCGGGACGTGAATGCCATGCGTTGCGAGGTAAAGGAAGAAGGGTTGTTTCTTGCTCTCTTCGATGAATCGATTCCCCTCGCTGGCAAAGCGCGCGGCCATTTCTTCATCGTTCCAAAGTGCGCTCTTGCCACCCGTCATGTAGCCGACGCGACTGACCCCATTAACAATCGCCATGTCGTGGCCGTGGCTGGGGTGCATCTTGAGTAGTTCCGGGTTCTTCTTGCCCGTTGGCTCGTCGGCAATGGGTTTGGTGTAATCGACTCGAATGGGATCTTTCGGGTCGAGGCCAACCACACGGCGGTCTTTGACATAGACGCAAGGGACGCGATCTCCGGTGGCAGGCATGAGAAAGGCCGAATCGAAGCCGACCTCAAGGGGCCCAGGCTTGATCTCCTGATTCCAATCGACGTTGCCCTCGCCGAGGCCCAAATGCCACTTTCCGACAACACCCGTCCGGTATCCGGCTTGCTTCATCATGGCAGGCCAGCTCAACCTGGCTGGGTCAAGGATCAAACGGGCATCGCCGGGTAGAACCCCGGTGCCCTTCTTCCGCCAGGCATACTCGCCGGTCAGCATGCTGTAACGACTGGGAGTGCAGGTTGCCGAGGAACTATGCGCATCCGTGAAGCGCACGCCGCCTTTGGCGATGCGGTCGAGATTGGGCGTCTGCACGGCAGTTGCCCCATAACAGCTGAGATCCCCGTAGCCAATGTCATCGGCGTAAATCAGTACAACATTGGGCCGATTCTCCCTGGCTAGTGCCAATGGGACGATTCCACTCAAGAAGGATCTGCGAAGCATCCCGCGATTGTATCGCAATACCCCCAAACACCTTACAGTACTAGTAGTACTGTACTTTTCTAAGATTGTGCCTTAGTCTGGAACTGTGAAAACTACTAGTACCTTATTGCTTCTAGCAATAGCCTCCCCCGTACTCGCGGTGACGATCAATACCGGCGGAACTTCCGTAGCCAACCAGGGACTCTTCACACTGGTTCCGCAAACCATGACCGTCAACTTCAACACCGGCATGCTTCCAAACGGGAGTCTCGTGCAATACGAGGGAGCCGTAACGAATGTTGTCACAGGAAACATCTCTGGGGTGACCGCAGCACCACCGAACAACACTTCGGCGTACCTGACGATTGGCCCGACTCGGGGCAACGCGGTGACGATCCGCTTTGCCAGGACGATGGACTATTTTGGCTTCTACGTTGGCAGCCTCGACACCTACAACTTCATCGATTTCTACCAAGGCACCAATAAGGTTCTGGCATTATCGGGAACGGCGATTGCCCAACTGGGTGGCTTTCCGGCGAATGGGGACCAGTCCCGCGGCATCTACGTAAACATCTTCGCCAGCAATGCAACGGAACACTTCAATCGCATTGTTCTTACCTCTACCTCGAACGCGCTCGAGAGCGACAACCACGCCTTTCGTGCCGTGGATCGTACGATAGCCGTGGTGGAAAGCCCGGTTCCCGAACCAGCCAGTTTTATGCTGCTGGGCTCGGCTCTCGTCACACTGGGGCTGTTTCAGCGTCACCGCAGGCGCAGAGGAATCAAAGTCAGCTAAACAGTTGAAAGTGGTCCAAGCAAGCTGTAGCCGCTCACAGTGCCAGCCTGTGATACCAATAGAGCTAAATGATTCGACTCGCCTCGACATTTCTCCTGCTGACGGTACTGCTTTCGGCCCAGCCTGATTCCGCCGTTCTCCGTCGGGTGGCAGAGACTCTAACGCAGAAGTGCCTGCAGTGTCATGGGGGAGCGGCAACGCAAAGTGGCCTGGATCTGACTCGACTGCTACCTGGTAACAATGGCCAGGTGGTCGTGGCGGGCAAGCCCAAAGAGAGCCGATTGTATCTGTTGGCGGCGTCAGCTAAGATGCCACAAGCTGGCGAGAAGCTGACAGCAGCGGAGCTTCGCGATGTGGAGCAATGGATCGAAGCGGGTGCCCCGGCGCTGAACCTGCAGAAACCGGGCAAGAGGGAATTCTGGTCGCTTCGTTCGCCCGTTGCCACCACACCGCCCAAGGGTTCCAGCGAAAGCGAAATCGACTCCTTTCTGCGCGCCAAATTGGCAGAGAAGAAGATCCAAGCCAACCCTCGCGCCGATCATCGAACCCTGATCCGTCGCCTGCATTTTGACCTCACGGGCCTGGCCCCAAAGCCGGAAGACTACCAACGTTCCTATCAGGAAACAATCGACATGCTGCTCGCCTCTCTCCACTATGCGGAGCGCTGGGCAAGACATTGGCTAGATGTGGTTCGCTTCGGCGAGACCGATGGTGGAGAGCACAACTATGAGCGCTTTCATGCCTGGCCGTATCGCGATTATGTGATTGATGCGTTCCGAACCGACAAGCCCTACACACAGTTCATTCGAGAGCAGATTGCGGGCGACATCCTGGAGCCGCAGAACCCGAAGATGATCGCCGCCACTGGCTTTCTGGTGGCTGGCCCCTGGGACCAAGTCAGCGCCGAATTGAACAAGGACAAGATATTGGCCGCAACAGCCCGAGTGGATGAACTCGACGACATGGCCACGACGACGTTCCATACCTTTCAGGCGCTCACGGTGAACTGCGCCCGGTGTCATGACCATAAATTTGACCCGATTCCGAGCAAGGACTTTTATCGGCTCACGGCAGTGTTCGGCGGCGTTACTTTTGGCACCCGGCGTGTCGCTCCCCAGCCCGAGATCGATGCCTATGAAAGCAAGGCAAAACCGGTTCGAGACCGGCTGTCCGCAGTCAATCGCGAGCTCGGTAATATCGAAGATCCCGTGCGCGCGGCGCTTTTGCTCGAGCGATACCAAAGCTTCGACGAGAAGCGGAGTTCTGCCCCGCGTCGCATTCCACTGAACCCCATTTGGAACCGGAATCGATTTCAACCGTCCCGCGCCAAGCACTTCCGCCTCGTGATCACGAGCCATCAGGGGGATCGCGCCAAGCTGGAATCGTTGCAACTCGAGCCGGCGCAGCTTGGCCTGAAAGGCTGGTCTGCAGCGGCGAAGGCCAGTGTGGATGCTCCCGTAATCGTGAGTCTCGACAATCCGGAAGGCAAGCTGGTCGAGAAGGTGCTTTGGTGGTCAGACCAAAGCACGGGCCGCAATAGTGGTATGCCCAATGTGTTTCGGCTGGAGGCATCCGACGACCTTTCCACCTGGGTCACACTTTGCTCGTCTTTGGATCACGTGCGCGACCTGGAGTTGGACCTGCCCCGGGTCAGCGAGCAAGATCTGATGCAATCCCTAAATGTGCAGGCACGCGAGCGGCGCAAGGTACTCCTCGAGGATCGTAAGCGGGTAGAAGCCGAGTTGGCAGCAATACCGGAGCCGCAAAGGCTTTATGCCGCGAAGCCTCACAGCATGGATCGGGCCTTTTTGCTCGATCGCGGCAGTGTGGCAGCTCCCAAAGAAGAAGTCTCGCCGGGTGCGCTCTCGGCAGTCAAACAACTCGATCCGAATCTCGGCTTGAATCTCGCTTCTGCAGACAAGGACCGACGCCTGGCGCTGGCAAACTGGATAGCCAGCGAAGCCAATCCCCTCACCGCGCGAGTGATCGTGAACCGGATCTGGTATTCCCATTTCGGCAATGGCATCGTCAATACGCCGAGCGACTTCGGCTTGAATGGAGATCGCCCCTCTCATCCTGAACTTCTCGATTGGCTGGCGGTCGAGTTCATGAAGAATGGCTGGAGCATCAAATGGCTGCACCGGAAAATTCTCGCCTCAGCCGCCTATCAGCAAAGCAGCACAATGAATGAAGCGGCTTTTGCTGCCGATGCCGATAACCGCCTGCTGTGGAGAATGCCGCTTAAGCGCATGGACGCCGAGATGTTGCGCGATGCCATTCTTCAGGCCAGCGGTGCATTGCGGCTGGAGCCGATGGGCGGCCCTGGTTTCTTTCTGCAAAAGAAGAAAGAGCGTGGTGCCTTCATTTACGAAGCCCTCAACAATGACGGCCCTGATGTGTGGCGAAGGGCGATCTATCGCTTCGTCGTGCGTGGGGGCGAGCGGATCATGATGGATAGCTTCGATTGCCCGGACCCCTCCGTGGCGACCCCGCAACGCAGTGTTTCCAACACGCCGGTTCAAGCACTGACGCTGCTCAACAATGAATTTGTCCTCAGACAGGCTGGGCTCTTGGCGCAGAGACTCGAGGCCGAAGCCGGGCCTTCGCAGACGGCGCAAATCCAGCGTGCCTATCAGCTCTTGTTCGGGCGAAGCGCGAGCCCCAATGAAGTGCAACTGGGTGTTGGCTTTTTGAGCAAGCAACCCCTCAATCTCTATACCCGTGCTCTACTGAATTCCAACGAGTTTGTCTATGTCCCCTAAAACGCCACTCACCAGACGACAAGCCCTTTGGGAGATGGGCGGAGGCCTGGCTGGAATCGCGCTGGCCCAGATGATGGCGCAAGATTCCCTGCAGGCTGCTCCGGCGAAGCTGCGTATTCCCAAGCCTGATTTCGCCCCCAAAGCGAAGAACGTCATTATGATCTTCCTGCCGGGCGGCTTTAGTTCGATCGACTCGTTCGACTACAAGCCAGCCCTCACGCGCCACCATGGCCAGGAGACGCAAGGCGCAAATGCGATCACGCCGTTCTTCGGCAAACGCGGCACGGTGATGAAGTCGCCCTGGAACTTCGCGCCTAAAGGCAAAAGCGGGAAATACGTTTCTGATCTGCTGCCTAAGATGGGCGAGTTGGTCGACGACATGACCTTCTTCCACTCGATGGTCTCCCGCAGCAATGCCCACGGCCCCGCGCTGTTTCAGATGTCGACGGGATTTATCTTCCAGGGCTTTCCTTCGATTGGATCTTGGGTCAGCTATGGGCTGGGCTCAGAGAACCAGAACTTGCCATCCTTCGTGGTCTTGCCTGACCGTCGTGGGCTGCCGCCTTGCGGCGTTGCCAACTGGGGCAATGGCTTTCTGCCGGCCTCGCACCAGGGAGTGATCTTTGGCGATCAGAAAGTGCCCATCGCTGACTTGCGTCCGGGAAGCTCGATTAACGCTGCGGCCCAGTCGGCTTCCTATGATCTCTTGACGGCACTCAATGAGGAGCACCTAAGAGAACATGCGGGAGAGGACGCCCTGGTCTCAAGAATCAAGGCCTATGAGCTGGCTGCCAAGATGCAGGTGAGCGCACCGGATGTCACCGATGTTTCGCGGGAATCAGAAGCGACGCGGGAAGCATACGGCCTCAATGATCCGATTACTCGCGACTATGGCTACAACTGCCTGCTGGCCCGTCGTCTTGTCGAGAAGGGTGTGCGTTGCGTCCAACTCTACAATGGGGGCCACTTCGGTGAGCCGCGCGTAAATTGGGATGCCCATGAAGATCTGGTTGCCAACCACAATAACAATGCGGCCATTCTGGATCGCCCCACCGCAGCGCTGCTGGCAGACTTGAAACAGCGAGGCATGCTCGAAGACACACTGGTGGTCTTCACCACAGAGTTTGGTCGCCTTCCCATCAGCCAGGGCCTGGGAGAAGGGGGCCGCGATCACAATCCAGAAGGCTTTACCTCCTTCATGGTTGGGCCTGGCCTGAAGAAGGGCTTCAGCTTTGGAGCGACCGATGAGATGGGATACAAAGCGGTGGAGAACCCGGTCACGATTTACGACTTTCATGCCACCATCCTGCACCTGCTGGGGCTCGACCATAAAGGGCTGACCTGGTATCACAATGGCTTGCAACGGCGACTCACCGACGTTCACGGCCACGTCATCCAGCAGGCTCTGAGTTGATCTCTTGCACTCATGTTTGAATCGCTGACGAGGACCCTCGAGGACAACCCTGTCCAGTTCTATGCTGGTATGGCAACCGCAGACGTGGATGGGGATGGCCAGAACGAGTGCATTGTTGCCGCTCATGGTGGAAGAAACCTGGTACTCAAGTGGGGCGGAGATGCGTTCTACGATGTGGGGCTGGCTCCGCTGACGGATGATCGATCTCCTTCGACAGGGGTCTGCGCGGCGGATGCCGATGGCGATGGCCGCGAAGAAATTTACCTGGCCAGTGGAGAAGCTTCACCCGATCGCCTGCTGGCCTGGAGAGGGGGCTGGGTTGACCTGTTTGCGGCCCATCGGGAGCGACTGCACTCGAGCCAGTCTGTGCTCGCTATGGATCGGTTTGGGATGGGCCGGTACGGCTTTTTGGTGGCCCACGAGGGAGGCGCATTTCGCTACTGGGAACTGGGAGCGAATGACCGCCTGGAAGATCGAGCTGCCTTGTTGGGGCTAGCGCGCATCGCTGGTGGGCGCAGCCTGATCGCGGCACCCTTACTCGAGCAAGGGTGCCACATCTATGCGGGTAACGAAGGCATCACCAACATGCTGCTGGGCCCGATTGGAGCCAGCCGTTTTGAGGAGCGCGCCGCCATCCATGGCTTGGCCGACGCCAAGGGAATGAGTCGCGGTCTGGCCGTCATCGACATGAACTTTGATGGCCGTTTCGAATTGCTTTGCGCCAACCGCGTGGGCCCGCACCGTCTCTTCGTGAGAGGATCTCAAAATCAATTCGTCGACGCAGAGCTGGAGAGTTGGAGCGCTGCCTCGAACGCCCGGTCGATTGTGGTGGCCGACTTCGACAACGATGGCTTTGAAGAAATCTTCGTCCACAACCACGGCGAAGCCAATCGTCTTCTCGCCTGGCGCAACCAACGATGGACGAGCATCAATTGCGGCAGCGCCGAGGAACCACAATCGTACGGAGTAGGAACGCTGGTTGGAGACTGGAACGGGGATGGAATGCTGGAGATGCTCTTGAGTCACGGCGAAACCGCTCCTCAGTCGCTGACACTGCACTCAGCCCCAAGCAATCGGAATCACTGGATCCGCATTGCACCGCTTACGGCAAGCGGCGCACCAGCCAGAGGAGCGCTGGTACGGTTGATCGATCCAGAGAACAACCAGATGCGTTTGATTGACTGCGGCAGCGGATACTTATGCCAAATGGAACCGGTAGCTCATTTCGGGCTCGGCGCACGAAGCACCGTCACTAAAATCGAAGTGCAATGGCCGGACGGAAGCAAGGCAGAACTGCATTCGCCTCGCGTCGATCAGACACACCGCGTAGCTTATCCGTAAATCACTTCTTCGCCCCAGCAGAGGGGAAGCATCAGACCGCTGGCACCTTCGAAGCGGGTAAAGGTCTGGGTCCAGTCTTCGCGATGGGGCACGGTATGGGCCATCTCATTTTCATGACCGGGCAGAATGAGTTTTGCTTTAACGCCGGCCGCAAAGCGAAGTGGTTGCGGCGTCCAACAATTGGGTAGAAACACATCCACTTTGTGCGATTCGTGGATCTTGTCGATCCAGGCGAAGTCATCGTCGTTCGATTGATCGCCGGTGTGCATGACAGTGAAGCCGTCCTGCGCGCGAATCAGGTAGCAATTGTTGATGACATCCTTGCCTTGGTGGCCGGGAGCGGCGATCACACTCAGCTTTCCAAAAGACCGGCGCTGCGCGAGATCGCGAGCCATCACAGTGAGCTGCTTTTGTAATTCGGGCAACTTGCTGAAGACATCCGATGGGGCCACAACAGGCTTACCGGCTGCGAAAAACTTTGCTGCCACGCGTGGATCGGCGTGATCGCTGTGCCAGTGGCTGATGAAGAGTGCTTCCGAAGATCGCACAAAGTGGTCGAGCGCCTCATCGCTCATTTGCATCTCTGCATTGCCGGGAGGGCCACCGACGAGGTCGATGACAAAACGAGACCCGGCGGCCTGGATGAACCAGCCATGGTCATACAGCTTCGTGATGATCGTTCCAGAGCGGGGCTGAGAGATGCGGCGTGCGGTTTGCAGCATGCGCTGCCGGTACCAGTTGTGAACCAATGCTTTCTTCGGTGCCGAATCAATGTGCAATATGTCATCGAGGCGGATCAACGCCGCACGGTGCACAGACTCTTCTGGTTTTTCGAGCTTGCCGCCAGTGAAGCGGAACTGGGGAGTTCTGGCGAGCATATCTTCCACCCAAGCCAGAGAGCGTTCGATCCATTCGTCAGGAGCATCGCGCAACTCTGGTGCAGTCAAGGCACGGCGAGGAGAACTCAAATATTGTTGTGCGGCGACGGGGATTGCAGCCAGTGTGGCAAGGCTCAAGCGACGTGAAATCAAGGAAGACATTCAGAGGGAAATCTAGCACGACGATACACTAAACGCCAATGGAGATTTGTTTCAAAACGCGCAACGCGATTGTCACGGGCGGAGCTGGAGGTATCGGTCTTGAGACGGCAAGATGTCTGCGGGATGCGGGAGCGAAGGTATGGGTGCTGGATCGTTTGGCGATCGAGGAAGAGGGGCTTCATTCGATTCCGATTGACTTGCTGGACGATGAAGCCATGGCTGCTGTGCTCGATCAGATCGGGAGGATTGATGTTGCTGTTTTGAATGCGGGCATTTGCCGGCCACAATCGATTGCAGAAACCACGCGTGAGTCCTGGCAAGCGACGCTCGACATCAATCTCAGTGCCGTGTTTTTTCATCTCAAACTAATCGCAGAACGGATGAAGCAGCAGCGGCAGGGAGCCATCGTACTGACAGCTTCTACAAACTCATTTGACGGAGAAGCAGGCCTGATCGCCTACAATGCGAGCAAGGCAGGATTGATGGGGATCTTACACACCGCAGCCAATGAATTGGGTCCCTATGGAATTCGTGTGAATGCAGTGTGCCCGGGATTGATTGAAACCAGACTCACCGCAGCAGCCTTTGCCGAGGAGAGCATCATCCGGCCTTACTTTGCAGCGCTGCCTTTAGGCCGCGGGGGAAAGCCAGAAGAAGTGGGCCAGGCGATTGCATTTCTGGCGTCTCCCCTGGCCAGCTACATCACTGGCGCCAGCCTGTTTGTGGATGGCGGGCAGATGGCCTCGAAGTTTGGAACCTGGGATCAACTCGATGCCCGGTTCGAAGCCGGACGGTGGAAACTGGAATAGCTGGCGATGGAACATGACATCACAGTGCTGCTTGATGAATGGAAGCGCGGCGACAAGGATGCGCTGACGCGCCTGGCCCCGATGGTCTATCCGCAGTTGCGCCATCTGGCACAGTCCTTTTTGCGGCGGGAAAGGCCGGGGCATACGCTTGGTGCGACGGGCCTCGTGAATGAGTTGTTCTTGAAGTTGATGGCGAGAAGGGCAGCGAATTTCGAGAACCGGAGGCATTTTTACGCTCTCTCGGCTCGCTTGATGCGCATGGCCCTGATCGATTACGCGCGGACGCACGGTGCCATCAAGCGTGGGGGAGAACACGTTGTGGTTCCCCTTCATGAGGAGATTCGGTGGGTGGATGCCGGTGGGCCGCAGATGCTTGATCTCGACCGCGCCCTCGAAGAGTTGGCCACGATGGATCCCACGCAAGCAGAAATGTTCGAAGTGAGATTTCTACTGGGTTGCACGAGCGACGAGACCGCAGAACTCTTTGAAGTCTCGAAGTCTTCGGTCGAACGAAAGATCAGAACGGCCCGGGCCTGGCTGTACCAGAGATTGACGGAAGGAAAGAGCCTACAGGCCTGACCGAAGCGACATCACACTGGCAGAAACTGTTGCATTCAGGTATACTTAAGGTTTTGTGGCTCGCCACTGGGCGAGGAGGTAAGCATGTTTTTGAATGCGCGGGACATGGAGTTGCGTCCCATCAGCATTTCTCGTGAATTTGCGGCTGGCGAAATCGACTTCTTAGATGCGGTTTTGCGCCAGATTTCTCCTCTGAAGGTGGAAGCCAAAGCCGAGCTGAAACAGGTTCTCGAAGAGATTCGTTTGACGGGCCACTTTAGTGTGGATCTCGAACTGGATTGCAATCGTTGCCTGACTCCGTATCGCTGGCCGATCTCTGTTGATTTTGACCTGGTTTACCTGCCGGAAAGCGCTGACACGCAGCCCGAAGAAGCTGGTTTGAATGACGAAGAGGCGGAACTGGCTTTTTACCAGGGGTCTGGGCTTGAGCTGGAAGAAGTTTTGCGGGAACAGGTGCTTTTGGCCCTGCCAATGCAAAGGGTTTGCCGTGAGGATTGCCAGGGCCTATGCCCCACCTGCGGTGAGAACTGGAATGACCGTGAGTGTGACTGCCTGCCGGTGATCGCTGATCCCCGCTGGACCGCTCTCCAAGATTTGAAATTGAAGAACTAGTAGAAGGAATTACGAAATGCCTAATCCGAAACGCCGCCACTCCAAACGCCGTACCGCCACCCGCCGGGCCCACGATGGTTTGACCCGCGCCATTGGAAGTGAGTGCTCCAACTGCGGCGCCTCCAAATTGCCGCATCGCGCCTGCCCCGCCTGTGGGTTTTACAAGGGCCGCGCCGTAGTGGAAGTCGAAAAGTATTAATCCGCTGAACAACGGTCGATGATCACCATTGCCGTCGACGCTATGGGCGGCGATCATGCCCCCAAAAGCGAAGTGGAAGGCGCCCTGAGGGCAGTTCGCAGTCTGGATGTCCGAGTCAATCTCGTCGGACGCGAACAAATCATCCGCGAAGAGCTGGATCTGCACGGGAAGTGGCAGCATCTCCCCATCGATATTACCCACGCCAGTGAGGTAATCACCATGGAAGATTCTGCCGCAAAAGCCATGCGCACGAAGAAGGATTCGTCCATTCGTGTTGCGGCTCGCCTGGTGCGGGATGGCCACGCGGCTGGTGTCGTTTCTGCAGGCAACACTGGTGCTGTGATGGCTACCTCGAAGATGGTGCAGGGCATGATTCGAGGGGTGGAGCGTCCGGCACTGGCTACCGCCTTCCCTACCCTGAAAGGTACTCCCACTGTCTTGGTTGACGTGGGGGCCAATGTTGATTCCAGCCCTGAGATGTTGGCGCAATTCGCCTTCATGGGCAATATCTACAGCCGGGCCATTTTCAGCATCCATCGTCCCCGTGTGGGGCTGTTGTCTATTGGTGAAGAAGAGCATAAAGGCAACGGTCTTACCCATGCCACCACGCCCTTGCTGAAGCTTCTACCCATTCATTTCATTGGCAACGTGGAAGGCCGGGATCTATATACCGGCATTGCCGACGTGATCGTTTGCGACGGCTTCATCGGCAACGTAGCGCTGAAGGTAAGTGAAGGTTTGGTTGAGGTTTTCAAGCACATCATGAAGGAAAGCTTGAGCTCTACCATCACGCGGCAGGTAGGAGCCGTGCTGGCCAAGAATGGCTTCATGGAACTGAAGAAGCGAACCGATTACTCCGAATTCGGTGGTGCGCCGCTACTCGGGGTCAAAGGAGTTTGCATCATCTGCCACGGCCGCTCGAACCCCAATGCCATCAAGAACGCGATCCGCGTAGCCGCAGAGTATGCCTCCAACCGGGTGAACGAGAAGATCGAAGAAGGTCTGCTCGCCCTACGAGAATCTGCTTAGAAATTCGTAACTCATTTCGCTTTAGGCGACAATCGTAGGTATATGCGTCGTCTCGCTCTATTGGCTGTTCTCGCTACCCTTTCACTCCCGGCTCAGAAGCTGGATCCGATCCAGTGGGCGCTGGGCGCTTTTCCGGAAGCCAAGGCTGGCAGCGAGTTCAAGATTCCCGTGCGAGCCCGCCTGGATGCCCATTGGCATCTTTATTCTTTAACCACTCCCCCGCCACCGAAACCCACCCAAATCAAGGCTCTCGAGGGTGCTCCCTATGAGGTGATCCGCGTGGAGCAACCGGCGCCCACCCGCAAGCGCGATGTGAACTTTGGCTCGGACACGGAAACCTTTGATGCTTCCGTGGAATTCACGCTCGTAGCGAAAGCCATCAAGGACATTCCGGCGAATGATCCGGCACTGGTGGTTGAGGTCCGCTACCAGGCCTGTGACGACAAGCAGTGCCTCCCCCCCAAGAAAAAGCAGGTGAGCTTTGATGCAGGCTTTAGCTTTTCGAGCGCCCCTGCCGGCAGTTCAACCCCCGCACCGGCAGCCGCAGCAGCACCCAAACCGCTGGGGGAATTTCTCCTACTGGCATTTGGCTTTGGCCTCGCTGCTGTTCTGACCCCTTGCGTGTTCCCGATGATTCCGATCACGATGAGCTTCTTCCTTGCCAAGCAGGACAGCTCGAGAGGGCGCATCCTGCTGGATGCGAGTACATTTTGCATAGGCATCATTGTGTTGTTTACGGCAATTGGCTTCATCCTGACAGCAGCACTGGGGACAGCAGGCGTAACCAGCATTGGCTCTAACGTTTACGTCAACAGCTTCATTTGTGTGATCTTCTTTGCGCTCGCCCTCAGCCTGCTGGGTGCTTACGAAATCACACTGCCTTCTGGCTTGCTGACCAAGCTGAATGCTGCAAGTGATGGTGGAGGTATCGTCGGCACGTTATTGATGGGCCTGACTTTTTCGCTCACCAGCTTTGCCTGTGTCGGCCCGTTTGTCGGCACGCTGCTTGCCGCCTCGGTGACGGGCGACAAGCTGCAACCCACTCTGGGGATGATGGCGTTTAGCGCCGGGCTTTCCCTGCCGTTCTTCTTTCTTGCCCTCTTTCCCGGTGCGCTGAAGGGTCTGCCGCGAGCTGGCAACTGGATGATTCGAATCAAGGTGGTGATGGGCTTTCTGATTCTGGCAGCGATGTTGAAGTACTTGAGCAACGTCGATGCAGTGCTGCATTGGGACCTTCTGACCCGAGAACGCTTTCTGGCGCTCTGGGTGGTGCTCTTTGCCTTGCCGGGTCTTTACCTGCTGGGCAAGATCCCCATGGACGGAATCAAGGTCGGCGAGCAACTGGGCGTGGGCCGGGCCCTGATGGGGACGCTTTTTATAGCCTTTGCCCTCTCGCTGGTACCGGGAATGTTTGGGGCCAACCTGGGTGAACTGGAAGCTTACATTCCGCTGGTTAAGGAGAATGCGGGCTTGTTTGGCAAGGGGGGTGGCGAGGCGAAGCTGGCCTGGATGAAGAACGATCTTGAGGGTGCCCTGGCCCGTGCCAAGGCCGAAAACAAACTGGTGTTTGTCAATTTCACGGGCGTTGCCTGCACCAACTGCCACTGGATGAAGGCCAACATGTTCCCGAAGCAGGAAGTGCGGGAAGCCATGGAAAAGTTTGTCCTGGTGGAGCTGTACACCGACGAATTGGACGACCCCAAGAGCGAGGCTTTTCAGAAAATGCAGGAACAGCTCTTTCAGACCGTGGGCATACCCTACTATGCTGTGTTTAATGCCGATCAAAAAGTGGTGAGCAGCTTCCCGGGCCTGACCAAGGACGTGAAGGAGTTCACCGGCTTTCTGAATTCGGCTTTAGGCAAGGCATGAAGGCACTCTCTCTCTCGTTGGTTTTACTGCTGATTCAGCAGGCATTTGCGGCGGATCCGATCCGCGGATTTCCAGAAGACGAAGCCAAGCAACGGCAACCGTTTGAATTGCGGTTGCGGGCCACGGCAGAGTCGAATAAGATCCGCGAGTTTATGGCGGCGATGGCGTCAGAGCCTCATCATGCCGGCTCGCCGGCATCCCGCACGGTTGCCGAGTATCCGCTGGCCAAGTTCAAAGAGTTTGGACTGGAGGCCCGCATTGAGACTTTTGACGCCTTAATTCCCTACCCCACGCAGCGGGTGCTCGAAGTGGTGAGCCCCATCCGCTACATGGCAAAGTTGCGCGAGCCCGTCGTGAAGGATGATCCGGACTCCAGCGACTTGAATCAGTTGCCGACCTTCAATGCCTATTCCGGAAACGGCGATGTCACCGCCCAGGCGGTGTATGTCAACTACGGGCTGCAGGACGACTATGCGCTGCTTAAGGCGAAGGGGATTGACGTCAAAGGCAAGATCGTTCTGGTGCGCTATGGCCGGAGCTTTCGCGGGATCAAATCGAAGCTGGCCGCCGAAATGGGTGCCGTTGGTTGCCTGATTTATTCTGACCCCAAAGACGATGGGTACTTCCAGGGCGACATCTATCCCAAGGGGCCCTTTCGTCCAGCCTCGGGAGTGCAGCGCGGCAGCGTGATGGACCTTCCTTTGTATCCCGGAGACCCTCTGACCCCGGGCAAGCCGAGTGTGCCGGGTACGCCGCGATTGAAGCTGGAAGAAGCCAGAACCGTGCAGAAGATTCCCGTGATGCCGATTTCCTGGGAGGATGCCCGACCGATTCTCGAGCACCTCGATGGAGACATCGCCCCCGTGGAATGGAGAGGGGCCATTCCGGTCACCTACCACCTGGGCTCCGGGCCGGTCATGGTGCGCATGAAGGTTCAGGCTGACAATGCGACGCGGCCCATTCATGACGTGGTGGCGCGGATCAAAGGAACGGTCTTCCCAGACCAGTACATCGTCTACGGCAATCATCATGATGCCTGGGTGAATGGGGCAGCCGACCCAATCAGTGGCGCAGCAAGTGTGTTGGAAGCCGCGCGGATTTTGGCCAAGGCGGTGAAACAGGGCTGGAAGCCGAAGCGCTCGATCGTGTTTGCACTTTGGGATGGCGAGGAGTTCGGGCTGGTGGGGTCCACGGAATGGGCCGAGAAGCACCGGGAAGAGCTGACGAAAAATGCCGTCGCTTACTTCAATTCCGATACCACCATGCGTGGGCCCTTGGGGATTCAAGCCAGCCCTTCGCTCGAAAAGTTTATTGAGGAGTGGATGCGGGACTATCCCGATCCAGCTTCACGCAGGTCATTGCTCGAGGCAACCAACCGTCGAAGCTTCCGAGCCGGGCCCTTAGGTAGCGGCAGTGACTATACTGCCTTTGCGCACCACCTGGGGGTGGCAAGCCTGAATGCGGGCTTTGATGGCGACATGAGTGGGGTCTACCATTCCGTCTACGATTCGCTGCGCTGGTTCCAATACTTTGGAGATCCCGATTACCTGTTCACGACGGCTTTTGCTGGCTTTATGGCCACAGGACTGGCCAGGATGGCAGATGCCTATGTTGTACCTTTCGACTTCGGGCGGGTTTCGAGATATTTGCGGGAAACCGTCGAGGATCTGAGGAAACACCCCAAGTCAAAATCTCTGAATTGGGAAGGCTTGGAGAGGGAGATCGAAAAGGTAGGTGCTTCTGCCAAAGGATTCAGCCAGACGATGAATCCCCTCGAAGCCCGCTTTGCTTCATTCGACAAAGTGAAGCTGAAGAAGCTCAATGAAGTGATCTTTCAGTCCGAGCGGGCGTTGAGTCGGCCCGAGGGGCTGCCAGGGCGCGAGTGGTATAAGAACCAACTTTCGGCACCGGGCAAGTACACGGGTTATGGGGCTAAGACTTTGCCTGGAATCCGCGAAGCGCTTGAGGCGGGCCAACTGGAAGAAGCACAAACCCAGATTCGGCATCTCATTGAAGTTCTTGGTTCGTACAGCGAAAGGATTCGGAACGCAACCAGGTTGGCTGCCGAACTCTAACTCATTGCTTCCAGCGCGAGAGGTAAGAGTCCATGGCAAGCGAGTCCAGCTCTTTTTGCATTTCGTGCTCCCAGGTTTTCTTCTGTTTGTCCTTTACCTTGACGAGAACTTCTGCGGCTTGATTGGCTTTGATGTACTGATTCCGCTGGGCAAGCACCTGGGCTTGGAGTTCTGAAAACTGTTTGGCCAGCCGCATCGCCTGCGTTTCTACCACCATGCGGTAGCGGCCCAACTCGGCCCGAGCTTGTGGATTGGCACCCACCTGCGCCACTTCGCTTCGAAAATCGTCTTGCAGCTTTTGTTGTTGGGTACGAAGATCTGACAGTTGCGTCTCGAGGGCAGCCAGCTTCGCTTTCTCGATGTCAGCCTGGCTGCGCCGGTAAACCAGGACACGCTCCAGTGGGAACGAGAATCGCTTCATCGCAGGGTCGGAGTGTTCACGCTGAGGATCGAGGCGAGGCTCTGGAGTTGCCCCAGTGTATCTTCCATAGACGAGGTGGACTCGGCGTCTTGACGCAGGAAGCCATCAATCTGGGAGCGGTTGCGGATCACATTGTCCAGAAGTGGATTCGAGCCCTGGACGTAGGCCCCGAGCTGAATGAGGTCTGAGCTGCGCTCCATGCTGGCCAGCGCTTCGCGGATCGCCCGGGCAGCCTCTTTGTGGTTGGCGGTGGCGAGTTTCGATTGCAAGCGGCTGACGCTTTCGAGGACATTAATGGCGGGATAATGCCCCATCGCTCCCAGTTGCCGAGACAGGATGATATGACCATCGAGAATTGCGCGGACCGTATCGCAAACCGGTTCGTTGAAGTCGTCACCTTCGACCAGCACGGTGAAGAATCCCGTGATCGAACCCTTGGGGAACTTGCCCGCCCGCTCGAAGATCTTCGGCAGGAGTTGAAAGGCACTGGGTGGATAGCCTTTCTGGCCTGGAGGTTCTCCGGCAGCCAGGCCAATTTCTCGCTGTGCCATCGCCAGGCGAGTGACAGAATCAATGACCAGCAGGACATCCTTGCCCTGGTCGCGGAAGTACTCGGCCACCGCCAGGGCCACAAAACAGGCACGAAGTCGTAGCGGGGCGGGCTGGTCGCTGGTCGCAGCAATCATGACGCTGCGCTCGCGGCCCTCGGGCCCCAACTCATGCTCAAGAAAACTCTTTACTTCGCGATTGCGTTCGCCAATCAAGGCAACCACAGCGACATCAGCAAAGTGGTGCTTGCACATCGAGCCAAGCAGCGTGCTCTTGCCTACCCCGCTGCCACCAAACAAGCCGATACGTTGGCCTTTGCCACAGGTCAACATGCTGTCAATGACTCGGATTCCGGTGACGAGAGGTTCTGAAATGTTCTCGCGCTCCAAGGGCCCCGGAGGAGGGGAGTAGAGATCGTAGTGGGCCTCTGGCACGATCGAGGGCCCACCATCCATCGGCTGCCCAAAGCCATCGAGTACCCGCCCCAGCAGTTGCGCTCCCACAGCTACTTTGCCGGCTTCCGGACGGGCCAGAATGGAAGCACCCTGAGAGAGACCGCCTGTATCTTCGAGTGGCATCGATAGCACTTTACCGTTACGAAAACCGATCACCTGCGCCCGAATCCGTCTTCCCGCCGGCAACCGGACTTCACAGAAGTCACCAATAGCTGCAGCTGGGCCTTCGCTCTCCAGCAGCATCCCCGCGACATCGGTCACGCGCCCGCGCAATTGGAAAAAATTGCCCCGAGCCAGAAGCTGCTCATAGGGTTGAATGTCAAGACCGCCCATTACCGCCTCCCCAATAGATCAATAAATCCGCGCTCTACTTCGTCGAGTTGCGCCTGAATCGAGGCATCCAGGATGCCGCTTGTACTTTCGAGCAAGAGTGCTCCCCGCTCGAGCGCCTGATCGGAGACGATTTCTACTCTGGGTGGAAGCTGCAAGCGCTCCAGATGCGGAAGCAGGGCCTGGTGATCTTTCGGGTTGAGAAGAATCCGGTTCAGTTCTCGCAACTCAGCGCGCTGCGTGGCCGCATGAATCAGCCCGAACAAAGCCTCGGTGTCCACCTGAATCTCTCGATAGAGAATTCGTCGAGCAACGGCGACAGCGAGACGAACCAGTTGGTCTTCGCTTTCAGCCAGGTAGCGCTGCTTGACAGTTGCTATATCTTCAATCGAATTCGCCATCCGCTTGAGCCAGGGTTCCACTTCAGCCTGCAACAAGGATTGGGCTCTTGCTTCACATTCCTGCCGGGTGCGTTGGACGGCTTCGTCCAATTCTCTGCGGTGACGCGTTTGCAAGGCTTGCAGTTGTGCTTCGAGCTCTGCCTGAGCCGGCACTGGGGAGGCAGGAGCAGCCTCCGCAGGCTTAGAGGGAATCGTTTGAGATCCGGAAGTCCGGAATTCGTCCACCAGCCAAGGCACCATCCCGACCTTGATCGCCTCTTCTGCTTCGAAGATGCGAGACATGCTGCCAGCAGGGGCGGGTGTACGCTCTTCGCTAGTTGACATACTGCTCGCCAACGGTTCCCTTCAGGTTAATGACACCCTCATTCTCAAGCTGACGGAGTACCGTAATGATTTGCTGCTGAGCGCCCTCCACCTCGCGGATCTTGACCGGCCCCATGGCATCCATATCTTCGCGCAGCATTTCTGCACCGCGTTGAGACATAGCGCTGAGGAAGTGGTCACGCAGCTTGTCGCTGGTTCCCTTGAGCGCCACCGTCAGCAGTTTACGATCAATGCGCGAGAGCAGTTCCTTGATGCCAATTTCGTCAATCATGAGCATGTCTTCAAAGACAAACATCAACTGGCGAATGCTCTGGGTGAGTTGTGGATTGATGAGTTCGAGTGATTCCAGAAGTTCCTTACTGGTACCGGAATCGAGGCGATTGAACATTTCCGCGACAGCCTGGACACCACCGGTGGACTCGCGGCTGAAATCGCCGATTTCTTTGAGCTTGAGGCCAATGATGTTGGCAATCTTGCCAATAATGTCGGGAGAGATTTGCTCCAGGCTCGCCATACGATGAGCAACGTCGGCACGGATCTCCATCGGCAGCGCCGCAAGCAGCCCGCCAGCCTGTGTTGGGTTCAAATGCGACAGAATGAGAGCTACGGTTTGCGGGTGCTCATTGTGAATGAACTTGGCAAGCTGCGTGGGATCGGCCTTCTGCAACGCGTCGAAGCTAAGATTTTCTCCACCCAGTTGCTTGAGCAGGCGATCCAGAATGCGTTTGGCTTCTTCAGGACCAAAGGCCTGAATGAGAACGTTCCTGGCGTAATCGACGCCGCCCTTCAGCACGTACTGATGGGCAATGGTCATCTGATAAAACTCTTCGAGGACGCCTTCCGCCGTCTCTGCGGTCACCGAACTGGCACGTGCTAACTCTTGACCAATCCGCTGTACCTCGTATTCATCCATCTGCTTCAGAACTTCAGCAGTGATTTCCTGGCCCAGAATAATCAGCAGAATGGCGCACTTTTTAGCACCGGGAAGATTGACCTGGAAGGTGGGCTCTTCCTTGATGATGTCCGAAATTTTTTGCGGGGGACTGCTTTTTTCTGGAGCTTCAAGTTCAGGCATTGGAATTACTTTTCTTTATCGGAGTGCAACCAGCTTCGAAGAATCTGGGCCATCATGACGGGGTCTTTCTGGGCCTCATCCGTAATGTGCTGTTGGAGAATCTTGCCCTTCTGTGTGGTGACTTCGGGCATCTTCAAACGAGCCAACTCGTTCTGCTCCAGCCGCTTTTGCAGATTTTGCTGCTCAGCCAGTCTTTCTTCAAACGTTCGGCCATCGTCATCACCCAGAGCAGCCAGCACAGCAGCATTGGAGGCACCGCCCTCGACGGCTGCTGCGGCTTCGGCCACCTCGGCTGTGATCTTTGACTTCTGCTTCCGCATCTTGAGGAACCAGAAGACAGCGAGCCCTAAGCCCAGAACCAGAACGGCAGCAGCGATGATGACCGCAAGCAGTACCGTGGGATCACGCAAGGGTGCAGGCAGATACTTCAGCAAAAATTCAGGAATCACGAATAGCGGTTTGGGTGCAGCGGGAGGAACCGGAGCCGGGGGGGCCGGAATACGCAGCGTCGCGTCAAAAGGCAAGCTCTCAATAATGACAACGTCTCCCCGTTCGGCAACCAGACCCACCGAAGCAGAGACAACATCCTTGATCGCTTTGATCCGCTCTGGCGAGGGAATATCAAAAACTCGTTTTGCCTTGGGGCCGACGCCTTCCCAGCGCATCCCCTGATCGAGCAACACCGATAAGGACACTCGCTTGAGTTGCCCATGTGGGATCTTGGTCCGTCGAATCGACCGGCTGGCCTGATAGTTCGTGCTCTCCGTCTTGCGCTGCGTGCCGGTCGACGACGAAGCAGGTTTTGAGGTGGGTCGCGGAAGGCTGGAAGGAGTACCGGGAACTCCGCTAGCCAGGGGGATCCCGCTCATGTCCTCAGTCTTTTGCTCTGAGGTGACAACTGCCTTCTCGGGGTCGTAAATTTCTTCACTGGCTTCACCGCTGGTCATATCGCAATCGATGGTCACTCCGGCGCGGTACTTGTCTTCTCCAAGCAGCGGAGTCAAAGTGGCATTCAGCTTGGCCAGCATGTCGCGCTCGAGCTTTTGCCGGTACTCCAGCAGAATCTCGGGGTATTCTTCATCGGGCGCGAGTGATTTACGGGGACGGCTTAAAAGAATCCCGTTTTGGTCAATCAGGGAAACATGCTCTGGTGCCAGGCCTTCAACAGCACTGGACAGTAGGAATACTACCGACTGCACGGATGCGGGGGAGAGCCGCGCGCCAGTGCGCAGTTTCAAGACCACGCTGGCCTTGGCCGGCTGCCGGTTGTCCTGAAAAATGGATTGCTTTGCAAAGGTAAGGTGAACGCGGGCATGTTCCACTTCACGAATGCCAGCAACCGTGCGCTCCAGCTCTCCTTCGAGGGCGCGCTGGTAGTTCACCTGTTCGGCAAATTCAGTCAGCGCAAAGTTGGTTTTGTCAAAAATCTCAAACCCGATACGACCCGTGCGAGGAAGCCCCTGCGCCGCAAGATCCAAACGCAGCTCACTCAGTTTGGCACTGCGAACGTAAATGCTGGTGCCGTCATCCCCAATCTTGTACTCAACGTTTTTTTCGCGCAAACGGGTCGTAAGCTGGCCCGCATCTTCTGCCGCCATGTCTTTGAACAGGAGCTTGAAGTCCTTCTCTTTTTGCGACTGAATGAACCAGAAGATCCCAGCCAGTGCCACCACAAGGGCAGCACCGATTGAGATCTTCTGTCGAAGACTGAGGCGGTCAAGCAGTTCGAGAATCTGGTTCAAGACGAGTGGTTCTCCATGGGGCAATCTCAGCTAAAGCATTCGCTTCAGATCTGCATTCGCATGACTTCCTGGTAGGCCTGCATCATCTTGTTGCGGACCTCCAAAGCTACTTCAAAGGTCACGCTCGCCTTCTGAATACTTGTCGCCACCTGATGGATGTCCGTTTGTTCCCCGCTCATCCAGGAGGCGATTTGCTGGTTTGCATCCTGACGGGTAGACTTTACGTTGTCGATGGCGCCGGAGAGGAGGGCTTGAAACTCATTTCCGCCGCCGGTGGTTTTGGGGTCAGCCCCAATCGGGTCGAGCGGCTTGACCATCTCAAGCGTTGGCTTCAGTGATCTCGCGAAACTTAAATCCATTCTTTACCCCCTCACCAAATCGATCGACTTCGTAATCATGTCCTTGACCGCATTCATCGCCGTCACATTCGCCCCAAAAGAACGGCTGGCGTTCATGAGGTCCACCATCTCTTCGATCGGGCTGAAATTTGGAAAGCTCACATACCCCTTGTCATCAGCATCGGGATGGCCGGGAAGATAACGCCGAATCGGTTCTTTGTCATCGATTTGGACCTCGCTGACCCCTACTCCCGTCATCGGTGCGTCCATCGAAGACTGAAACGCGGAAGCAAAAGGACTCGTCACAGAGGTTGCCTGAAAGACAGCATCCTGATGACGGTATGGCCCGCCCTCTTCGGTCCGCGTGGTTTCTGAATTGGCAATATTTTGCGCTAGAAGCTCGGTCCGAAACCGTTGTGCACTCATCCCTGAGGCGCTGACGCTCAAACTATGAAAGAGGCTCATTATCCGCGGGCATCCTTAATCGCGAGCCGAAGGTCACGGGATTCGCCCTTCAATACCTGACTCACAAAGTTGAAGCGAAGGGCATTTTCACTGAGCAATCGCATTTCGCGATCCATGCTCACGTTGTTGCCGTCGTTCTTCGTCTTTAGGCCTTCTGCCTCGATCACGTTCGGCTTGTTGCCTTCCACAAGCGATTCAAACTCGAACTGAAAATCAATATCCTTGGTACGGTAGCCCGGGGTATCCACATTGGCGATATTGGCGGAGACCAGCTTTTGGCGATCCGCGAGCAAGTTCATGTAGTGAGACATGCGTTCAGCAATTGGGTCGAACATACGCGACAAATGTATGCAAACACCATGCCAAACCGAAATGAAGGTAGGACTCGCCCATCAAAGGGGCAAGAATGGCAATAATTTGGCGGCTATTCGTAGGTTTCGGGATACTTTTGGCGCATCTCGTCAGCCTGCTCCAGCGCTGTTCCAATTTGAATCAAGGGTCCCTGTCCGATACCCGGGCACCACTTTGCTGTTCCATTCCAGGCCTTGCGGTCCTCTACCAGTTCTGGCCAGAAGGGGAAGAGTCGACATTGCACAGGTTTCACCGGGTGGATGCTGCAGCCGCCCTCATTCAGAAAAGGACACTGCTTCGATTTGCCCCTCGGCTTGCGAATCCGGCGCATATGCCGGGTCCGATAGATGAAGCGAGCCTCAAAATCGGTTTGCGCCATGCCGAGAAAGTGAGCGGCCTTCTGGACGTCATCTTCCGTCAGGTACACGTAACCAGTCACTTCACAGCATTTGCGGCAGCCGGGCTGGCAGGCAAAGCGGATCTCAAAGTTGGATTTCGATGCCACGAAACTCTAGCCTAGCAATGGTGTTCAATAAGGTTATGCGATTTGCTGGTGGGCTTCTATTTTTGACAACTTTGTACGGACAAGCGCCCACTGCTCCCGTAGTCCAACCCCGCGGCGTCATCAATGCCTTCTCGCAACTCCCTGCCCCGGCAGTGGTCGGTCCAGGGGGACTGATTCAGGTCAACGGCATCAACCTGGGCCCGGTAGCCGGTTGGAAAGCAGATACGCTCCCACTGCCCACAGAGTTGGGAACTCCGGCACTGCAGGTACTGATCAACAACCGACCAGCACCGCTAGTAGAGGCCACGCCTTCAAGGCTGACGGTTCAGGTACCGCGGGAAACACCACAGGGCCTGGCCACCTTGATCGTGAGAAGGGGGACAGAACAGTCCCGCCCTACCCGGCTGCTGATTCAAAATCTGGCACCTGCCATCCAGGCCTCCAACCAGCAAGGCTTCGGAGTGGCACTGAATGAGGGTAGCGAGGGCACGATGCGGCTCCGCGCTACTTCGCTTGGACCAACCGACCCGGTCGTCCCTAACGGCGAGGTTCCTGCCGAGACGGCAACACCTCGCGCCACGATGAGCGTTTACGTCGGGGGAATGTTGGCGGAAGCCAAGACAACGTATTCCAAAACCAGACCTGGCGAATTTGAGATTGAAGTAAAGACGCCCGAGGCCGCCAAGACGGGTGACCCCGTTCTGGTTGTGGCCAATGTAAACGAAGCGAATCTCCTGACGATGGGCCGCGGTTCTGGAGCCTCAGAAGTCTTCTACCTGCCCTACCCAGCGGGAACCCCAGACCTTCGCAACTTGCGATCCAGCGATGCCGGAGGCCTATTCCTGAACGCGAATGCAGTTCGAGGAACCGATAGCTGTTATCCGAGCTTTCGCATTGATGCGCGCAAGAGCGAGTTTCTCAAGATCGACGCCTGCCTGACAACAGCACAGGCGCAAGCGATTTCACCATTTGTGGACAGCCCCAGCTCGCCCTTCTTTGCTGCCTTCGAGGGCCCCTTCCGTGGCACCGCACAACCGGGCCAACCAGCATTGATCAGCGACAAGGTGAGAATCTTCCGGGCAGACCAAACGGAACCACTCCTGGCTACCCTTCCAGAGCCAGCAGCGAACATCAACGGCCAACCGGGCGGGGACTTTGTCGCTGTCGTACCGGCAGCACCGGGAGCTCCGGGCAAAAACTATCGAATCGATTCTGCTACGGGCACGGTGGAAGAATTGGTGCCTGCGGGCGGTGGCGCTCTCCCTGCTGGAGTCAATCTACAGGCGTTGCTGCAGCGGTTTCAAAATGTAGATCTTGGAGAGGGTCTCAACCGCTTGTTGACTGGCATTGGGCAATTGAACAATCAATTCGTGATCACCGTCGGCGACGCGATCGAGAATCCTACCAAGGCCAAAGTTGCTGTACTGAATGTGCAAGGCGAGGTGTTGGCGCAGCGAGATTTCCCCGAAGGCTTTCTACCCGTGACAGCCCCTGCTCCGCCCCAACAACCGGGAGCTCCTGGCGGCGGGCCTGGAGGAAATCCGTTGGCAGCGCTACGCACGCCAACCCCCTTCTATCTGGATGCCCCAACTCGAAATTATTATGTTCTGGTTCGTAACTCGGAAGGCAAGCACGGTTTGGCCTACTTTCCGCCAGAGGGTGCTGCTCAGCTGATTGCGCTGCCCGAAGGTTGGGTCGTTACCTCGTGTGTACCCAACATCCCTGTGTTTAACCTGGAGCTTTCACGAAGCATCGGCCTGCTTGGCGCGCAGACGGAAGAACGCACCTTCCGGAACCCTTGCCCTGCCGAAGGCTTTCTTCTCTTTGACCTGGCAGCGCGACGCTTTCAGGCCATCAGTCTGCCCGGCTCCGGCAAGTTTAATGCCTCTGGCGGTGCCGACGAACTGAATGACTTTCTGGTGGGCTCCAACTTCGACCCGGCCAATCGCAATACCTCAGATACCTTCTATGCGCTCGACGGCATCAACGGGACCGTACTTCGCTTTGATCTTCCTTCCGGCGTCAATGCGTTTTCGAATGCGGTAAGAATCCCGGCACTCAACCTGATTGTTGCCCAGGCAAATAACCGAGTAGCAGGCGATGCCGGCATTATTCTTTTTGATCTGGAGCGCACTGAATCCAAGCTCCTTCCTACGCCAGAGGGCTTTGCCTCAGTGAATTATCTTGGCTTGCTTCCCTCCATCCGAAGAGTAGTCGCGCGCGGCGTGAGGGCGGGTGGCGCGGGGACGCAAATCCTGGTCTACAACCTGGAGAATGGAGATCTTGAGATCATCCCCAATCCGGAGGGTGTTGCCTGGATTGGCTCTCCAATCGCTCAGCAGCAGCCCGGACAACCGCCTGCGCTGCAGATTCCGGCTCGATTGAATGCCAAGGCCAACACGGTCGAGGCCATTGCCTTTGGCGAAGATCGCAGACAGCGCGGAGTGATTGTGATACGCGTTAATTGATGCGTGTTCCAATCCTGCTCCTGGCTGCCACCATTTTCGCTTCGGCACAGTCTGACCCCTTTCTTCACGAACGCTACGACAAACTGCACAGCTCACCCACCCAGGACCGCTTTCGTGCCCTGGCGCCGATGCCTTTTGGAGTGGTCTTCCTGCCATGGCATGGCATGACAGAGCAACAGATGCGTGAGCACTTTCGCCTGATGAAGAAGCTTGGCTTCCATAACCTGAAGCAGGCGATGGGGACGCCAGAGTGGCCGCTCGAGCGCGTCCTTGCAGTAGCGCTCGAAGAAGATGTCATTCCCTTCTGGTATGGGGAAGCTGGCTTTGAGCCCATCACTCCATCTCTGCTTAAAAAGCTGGGCCTCAAAGAAGACATGCCGATGGCCGAAGCGAGAAAGCACCCCAAGGTCTGGGCCTACCAGAAAGAAATACTGCGCCAACAGATTGGACCGATGGTGCGCGGCGAGGGCAAGCCATCCCGGCCAACACCTTCTTTCCGCCACACCCCGGAACCCTACCTCCATCCAGAAGACGTCCCGCTCTTTCAGCAATGGCTGCGGAAGAATTATTCCGACCCGAAACAGATAGCCGTCGCTTGGAACCAATATGAAGTGGGCTTCTTCGAAGAACCGGTAAAGACCTGGGAAGAGGTGGACAGACTGGTTGAGACAACCGCAAAGGCAGCCGACAACCTGGGCGGGTACGGACGCGAATATGGCCGTGTCCGCGACATCTTGCGATACAAGGCCGACTTCCATACCGAAGATCTGGCCCGCCGCTTCACAGCCTTTCATGAAGAGTATCCATTGATCCCAACCCGGACCGGCGGCGAGATGGGATTGTTTCTTCCCTTCGCCTGGCGCGCAACAAAGATGGAAGACCTTGCGCAGACTCAGTTGCATACGGGCAGCTTCTACCCTTCCATTCATCTGGCTTGGCATTACGGCGAAGTCGGATACGAAGTGGCTAGGACGGTTTACATGCAAGCCAGCTTTGCCAATGATCTATTCAAAGGGGGCTGGTCGGCACCCTGGGAGTCCACTGGCGGGCCGCAACAGTTTACAGGCGGCAAGGGCTGGGATGAGCCAGAGAAGTCCACCACGGCCGGATACACGGTCAATGCGGGCACCATGACCCAGTTGGTGCTGAGTTATTTGGCAGCCGGCTTCAAGGGTGCGGGGTTTTGGAGCTGGAACTACCGGCCGGCTGGCTTTGAAGCCGGAGAGTACGCCATGCTGGATCGAACCTTGAAGCCCACCGAGCGGGCGATCCGCACTGGCAAAATTGCACAGGCAGCCGAACGCTTACGCGACGAGTTGTGGAAGGGCCACAAAGAGCCCACGGTAGGCGTGCTGCTGAATTGGGATTCAGATGCTATTTGGGCAGCGATGTCCGTGCGACAGCGGGACCATTTCAAACATTACCCGATGCAGGCGAGAGTCGGCATTTCAAGGGCTCTCAGCAACGCCAATGTGCCGTGGGAGTACGTGACGGTAGAAGATCTGAAGGCAGGCCTCGCGCCGCGCTACCAGGTCATCTACCTGCCCGCACAAATCGCAATGTCCGAAGCGCTGCTGCAGATGCTGCTCGACTATGCAAAGCAGGGAGGCCGCGTCGTCCTCGATGCCCCTGGGGGTGCATACGATGAACACGGAAAGGTATTGCACACCGCGAAGTCTTCTACCTTTGAGCAATTGTTCGGTGTCGAGCTGAGCGAGATGGCTTACTCGAACAATGTGAAGTTTCAGCTGGGATCAAGAATGCTGAAAGGCTTTGTGCATGAATTGCGGCTCACCACCGCAAAGCAGGTGCTGCCCTTTGCCAGCACTGGGCTTGCAGCCGTCTCGCGCAATGCAGTCGGCAAGGGTCAGGGGATCGTGCTTGCCTGGGACGCCAGCTTCGAGATGTTTACGCCGGGAAACACGGCCGCTGAGATTCAGGTGATCGCACAGGTGATGGAAGGAATTCCGGTCAAATACACCTGCGTGGGTGCAGTTGCCTATCGACTGGCGACGCCAACGGCCGACCACTACTTCCTGATCAACGATGGCCCAGCCAAACAGGTTCGGCTCAATCCGTCCGGGTACCGCTATCGCTCGAGCGAAGATCCAGTCGAGGGAAAAACTCTGGTTCTGGGCGAGCCGATTTCACTCGAAGCTTACTCTGGCCGATGGATTCGGATGCAGAAATAATCAGGCGCTTTGGTAAGGCCCGAAGCGTTTCAGAATGCGATCCGACTCATCGCGATTTTCAGTGACAAAAATCGAATAGCTCTCGCCATCAGGAGCAACACGAACGACAACGTGCCCCTGCGAGCTCTTGAGCAAATTCAGCCGCCTGATCGCGATCAATGCCTCCGGCTTGAGTGCCGTGGAGAAAATATCGCGAGGGCCCGAATACAATTCCTCGCTCAGCATATTGTTCAAGGCCGGCATCGTCGGATGCGCAGAATCCCAGGCATGGATGATGAAGGCTCGAGGCCGCAGCGAGCGCACCACATCCGGCCCGGTGGAATCGATATAGCCGTGGTGGCTGGCCAAAGCCACATCCACAGGCCCAGCTACTTGGGCTGCAGCCGTTTCGATATTGCGCCAGGCTGGATTCCCGTAGGGGCTACCGTCACAGAGGTCTCCGCCATGGAAATAATCAAAGCTCCCGTAGCGAATCCGGATTCCCGCCGAACACATGTTCTCAGAAGGGTAATCCTTGGGAGCCAGCGTGCTTAAAGCAGGAAACGTCTTTTTGGTTTGGTCGCCCTGGCCGGTCCAGAGTTCTCCGTTGGCTACGATATTGCGGACTTCATAGCGAGGGAATTGCGAGGCATGCTGCACCATACCAAGCTGCCGGGAAGATCCCGGAACAAACGCCTCGACGGCGATGCCACGCTTCGGGGTCGATGCAATGAAGTCCCGATAATTTCGGCTCGTCGGGTCATTCAGCGGCGCGGGGTAATCATAGCTGGGAAAGCCACGATCCACAATCTTCCGCACTGCAGTCTGTTCGGCGATGTCACTCACACCGGTCAACCGGAAGCTGCTATGTTTTGACTGAGGCAACTCAGGCTTGAACTCCCCCATATGGTCGCTATGAAAGTGAGTGACAAAGAGATGATCCAACTCATTGCGCTTCGCCTTGCTGAGATGACGGGTGGCATAACGAGCCATCCATTCCGCGGGTCGACGTGAGCCGTCTGGGAATGCTGGAACGTAGTATTGCAACTGTGCCGCCGTCGGATGCTGCGCACCGGCATCGATCATCATTGTGGTCCCGTCGGGGGCAATGACGAGGGTACAGTTACCGCGGCCCGTCGAAATATGGTGAATGTCCAGACCTCCGGGAACCCAGGCCGGTAGCGATTCTCCTGGCTGCGCCAGCAGGGGGCTGGAAGCCAGACCAGCCAGAAAACTTCGTCGGGATAAATTCATGCGCTCTCTATTAGAACGCAGCTGGCAAGCAACCGCTAAACTGAAAGTTCCGCCATGTCCCAACTCATTTCGCAATGGGTCGATCAGAATCGTCCCCGTCTTCTCGAAGAGCTATTCGAACTCATCCGAATTCCCAGCGTTTCCACCTTGCCAGAACACAAAGCAGATGTGCGAAAAGCCGCTGAGTTTACGGCCGCCAAACTGGGCTTGGCCGGTCTGGAAAATGTCGAGATCATCGAGACAGAGGGTCACCCCTTGGTCTACGCCGACTGGCTGCATGCAGAAGGCAAACCCACAGTGCTTTGCTATGGCCACTACGATGTGCAGCCGCCTGACCCGCTTGAGCTGTGGGTGACGCCACCGTTTGAGCCGACCTTGCGCAATGGCAATATTTACGCTCGCGGTGCCGTCGATGACAAGGGCCAGTTCTATATGCACATCAAGGCCCTCGAAGGCCTGATGAAGGTCCATGGAAGACTACCCGTGAACATCAAGGTACTCATTGAGGGCGAAGAAGAAATCGGCGGCAAATCCATTTCCAAATACGTCCCGGCGCACCAGGAGAAGCTCAAGGCCGATGTCGCCCTGGTGAGCGATACCGCGCTCTATGCCGAAGGCTTGCCTACGCTCTGTGTTGGCCTGCGGGGTCTTGTTTACATGGAGGTGGTGGCACAGGGCCCGTCTCGCGATTTGCATTCAGGCCTCTATGGAGGCGCTGCGCCGAACGCTGTGTTTGGCTTGATTGAGCTGCTGGCCAAGACGAAGGATGCTGACGGCCGGCTGATGGTACCGGGAATCTATGACGACGTAGTAGATCCAGCAGCAGAGGAATTGGCTTCCTGGAAGTCTCTGCCCTTCTCCGAAGAAGCGATGCTGCGCGATGAAGTGGGCTCGAGCGTCCTGACGGGAGAGCCCGACCGTACCGTACTCGAACGCGTTTGGTCCAGGCCGACGCTTGAGGTTCACGGCATCGCTGGTGGATTTACAGGTGCGGGTGCCAAGACCGTGATTCCGGCAACCGCAACAGCCAAGGTTTCCATGCGTCTGGTCCCAAATCAGGACCCGGACAAAGTGGTTGCCGCCTTCAAGAACTTTGTCGCGGCCAACACCCCCAAAGGCATTGTTTGCGAAGTGAAAGTGCTCTCCCAGAGCCCTGGCTTGTTGGTGAATCCCAATCATCCCGCCATCGATGTGGCCGCCCAGGCTTTTGCCGAAGTAATGGAAAAAGAGACCGTCTTCATTCGTGGTGGCGGCTCCATCCCCATCGTGGGAGAGTTTCATCACCACCTCGGAATCCCCACGATCCTGATGGGCTTCGGCTTGCCAGACGATGGTTTGCATTCACCCAATGAGAAGTACAAGCTGGACAACTTTTATTTGGGAATTCGCACCGTCGCGGAGTTTCTCGAACGGTACGGAGCATAGAAAACTCTGACGCCTACAGAACCACAGTCCGCAGCGGATTCTTCGGCAAACGTCTCCAAAGGCGTCGTGCGTTCTGCCTCGATCATGAGCTCTGCCGTCGCACTCTCGCGTGTATCGGGATTGGTGCGCGAAATGGTGATGAGCCGGCTCTTCGGCTCGACGATGCCCATTGATGCCTTTCGGATCGGGTTTCAGATTCCGAATCTCACGCGGGATCTCTTTGCCGAGGGGGCATTATCAAGTGCCTTCGTTCCGGCTTTCACGGAATCACTCCAAAAGAAGGGCAAAGAGGAAGCGGCCAGATTGGCCAATCTGGTTGCCACCACTCTCATTCTGGTAGTCGGCTTTGTCTGTGCCTTGGGTGCCATCTTCAGCCAGCAATTGGTCAATCTGGCAGCCCCGGGCTTCCATCAAACTCCGGGTAAATCAGAACTGGCCGCACACTTGACCAGCATCATGTTTCCCTTCCTGTTGCTGGTTGCCCTGGCCGCACAGGCGATGGGCATTCTCAATGCACTGAAGCAGTTTGCCGTGCCCGCGCTTTCTTCCACCTGCTTCAACATCGGTAGCGTCATCGTAGGGCTCCTGGTTGGCATTGGCTTGGGCCCAACGCTGGGCATCAGTGCGATCGAAGGGATGGCTTGGGGAGTTCTGGCAGGGGGAGCCATGCAGCTTGGCTTTCAGGTTCCAGCCCTCATTCGCGCCGGCTTTCGATTTCAGCCCCTCATCGACTTCTCTGATCCAGGGCTCAGAAGAATTCTGATCATGATGGGTCCTGCCATTCTCGGCAATGCTGCCACCCAGATCAATGTCCTCGTCAACTCCAACATCGCTTCTGAAATTGTCGATAGCGTCCGCGGTGCCGATGGCTCCGTGAGCTGGCTCAATTATGCATTTCGCTTTATGCAGCTTCCCTTGGGTTTGTTTGGAGTGGCGATTGCCAGCGCAACCCTGCCCGCAGTATCCCGAAGTGCTGCCTCAGAAAACTGGGAAGAATTTCGCCGGACCCTTTCCCGATCCCTGGGCTTGGTATTTCTTCTCACCATCCCTAGTTCGGCAGGCTTGCTTCTGGTAGGACGCGCCATGATTGGCGCGGTCTATGAAGGAGGCAAATTTGATTCTTACGATACCCAACAGACAGGGATGGCTCTTTCCTGCTTCGCCATCGGGCTGGCAGGGTATTCGGCACTCAAGGTCCTGAGCCCGGCCTTCTATGCACTCAAAGATTCCCGCACACCGATGCTGGTCTCTCTGGGAAGCGTTGTTGTCAATTACGCACTCGCCAGAACGATGGTCGATGTCTTCCACTTCGGACATGCTGGCCTGGCCATCTCTACTTCAGGAATCGCCCTGTTCAGCTCTGTCACTTTATTTTTGCTGATGCGGGGAAAGATAGGCGGTCTCTACGGACGAATGCTCTGGAGCGGCTTGTCGAAAGTGGTTCTGGCCACCGTCGTGATGGGTGCCGCCGTTTACGGAATGATGCACTGGATGCAAGGCTGGGCTTATCTGCTACAACTTGCCATTGCCATTCCGATCGGTGCGATCGTCTTTTATTTTGCGGCTACGGCGCTAAAAGTGGAAGAACTCGCCATGGCCACCGATGCCATGGCCGGACCCCTGAAACGCCGTTTGCCCTGGTTGCGTGGTAAGTTGTAGCTACTCCATGGCTCAGGAAGTTCAACTCGCTCTCCAACTACAACGGATGGACCGTCAACTCGCTCAACTGGAAGCTGAGATCCGCGGTCTACCCAAGAAAATCGCAGAACTCGAAAAGCAGCTCGAATCGCACCAGCGTCGACTGGAAGCTGATCAGGCGCTGCTTACCGCAAACCAGTCTGAATTGCGCCGCCTGACTGCGGCCAATGTCGACCACCGCGAAAAAATCACCAAGCTCAAGAAACAGGTGATGCAGGCGACGACGCAGGAACAACTGACAGCCTTCCAGCACGAGATTGCCTTTTGCGAAACCGAAATCGAAAAGAATGAGGCTTCCTTGCTCAAGCTCATCGAAGAGGGCGAAGCAATGTCCGCGACCGTAAAGCAAGCTGAAGCAACTCTCGAAGAAGAGAAGCTCACCGTTGCCAAGCGGACTCAGGATGCCAAGCTTCTCAGCGAAGAAGACCGCAAAAAAGGGGTTCGCATTTATCGCGAACGCATGGCTTTTGCCAAAGAGTTACCCCCGAAGCTGCTCGATCACTACGAGAGATTGCGCAAAAAGCACAAAGACGGCATTGTCGTAGCCGAGTGCACTGAGGGTCTGTGCACCAGTTGCATGATGAATATCAGGCCTGCGCTGATCCAGCAGATCCGGCAGCATCCTGACAAACTCTTCTGCTGCGAATCCTGCCTGCGCATGTTGGCCTATAACCCTCCAGTTCCAGCCTAAACTCACGTTTCTTTGACGTTAAGAAAATTAATTCGACTTTTCTAATACGAATATGTTCGGGTTGAGTAATATATCAATATTGGCGCTGTGCAGCGGTTCTCACTGGCCATTTACTTCAATCGAAGGACGGCCTTCCATTGCTACATGCAGCGCTCCAACTTGATCGACTCTCTTCCATTCTGGACGCTATTCCATCCGAAATTGCCGTTGTAAACCGGGATGGTCAGATTATTTACACCAATGGGGAATGGGATGGCTTCGCCCGCGAAAACAACGGCAACCAATCCTGCCTGAGTGGCGCAAATTATCTGGAGGCTTGCAGACGTTCTGCAGAAGCAGGCGACCCCATGTCCGGTGAGGCGTTACGCGGACTCTTGCTGCTTCTCGAAGGTGCCGCCAAGCGCTTCCATTTTGAATATCCCTGTCCTACCGCGACTGGAATGAAATGGTTTCGCATGTTGATGAACTCTGCCGAAATCGATGGAGAGCTGCTGTTGATTGTGCAGCATATCGACATCACCGATCGGGTAACCGCCGAAGAGCAACGAGCAGAGTCCGAGCAACGCCTTCGTCTGGTGCTGGAATCCGTCGCCGAGGGGATTGCCGTTACCGACGAATCGGGCACCATCGTAAGCGTCAATGCGGCCTGCGAGAACCTGTTTATGGCTTCCAGAGAAGCGCTGGTCGCAACGCCTCTCGCCAAACACATTGATGTCCCTACTCCTGCCCCTGGCCTGCGCTTGATTTGTCGCCAGGAAGGCCCCACCCAGGGGCCAGAGACCATCAGCGTCAGTTGCTTCCCGATTGACGATCGGTCTGGCAAACTATGGGTCTGGACGCTCACCGATGTATCGGCCCTCCATCGCGAACAAACCAGCCATGCCCGGCAAAAAGGCTCGCTCGAGCAGATCAGCCTCAACCATCCGACAAAGCTCCAGGTTGGCGGCGTAGATGGCGTTACCTGGAGCCGCCTCCAGGAAAGTTATCGACTGCTGCTGAGCTCAGCCCCGTCAGCTTCCATCTTCGGCGAAGCACAAGATCTGTCTGCGCGAACCGAAGCCTTTGTCGACGCGCTCAAGAAGGACCAAATTGCACCCCATGACTTTGTGCGCCTCCACGCCGATGTCTTGCACAGCTTGCAATTTGAAGCTCGTGAAGCCAGAGCCCGCTCCCTCTCCGAAGAAGGCAGGTTGCTGCTCTTGCGAATTCTGGCGGATTTAGGCAGCATGTACCACAGCGACCTGGTGCAAACGCGATAATAGGTCTGTGCATGATTTGATTGGCATGGAACTCAGCGACATTCGGGACGCTCTGGCCCCGAAGTCTTCTTTGTTCCACGCCCGACGCATTTTCGATTCGGTTTACGCCCAGCGCAGCTTCGATCCGCAGGTCATTCCTGAACCCTTCCGCAAACAGTTTCGGCTCGGCTCCCTGACGGAGGCAGCACGCTACGAGAGCAGTGACGGCACCGTACGCTACCTCATGCAATTGGCAGACGGCAAAACCGTCGAGACCGTCTTCATGACAGAGGGCAGCCGCGACACCATCTGTGTCTCTTCGCAGGTCGGCTGCCCGGTCGACTGCAAGTTTTGTCTCACCGCACTGATGGGTCTGGAGCGCAATCTGACCGCCGGCGAGATCGTAGGCCAGGTGCTCCATGTCATGCAGCAACACAACCTCGCACCGAAGAGCCGCACCATGAACATCGTGATGATGGGGCAAGGCGAGCCATTGATGAATCTCGACAATGTCCTGAAGGCAACCAGAATCCTGGTCGACCAGCGAGGAATCGGCATGGGCGAGCGTCGCATCTGCCTTTCCACTTCAGGGTTGATTCCCAAAATTGACGAGCTGGCGCTGGCATCCGTCCGCCCCCGCCTGGCAATCAGCCTGAATGCCTCCAGCGAAGAGCAGCGCCAGCAAATCATGCCCATCACCAAAAAGTGGCATCTCGCCGATTTACTCGAAGCCTGCCGACGCTTCCCCCTCAAACCCAAAGAGCACATCTTTTTTGAATACGTCCTGCTCGGTGGCGTCAACGATTCTCTGGAAGATGCACACAGAGTAGTAGCGCTGCTGCAAGGCTTAACCTGCAAGGTCAATTTGATCCCGCTTAACCCCGGCCCGGGGATTCCCTTCGAAACACCGACAGACGAGCGTGTCGATGCCTTCCAGCGAACCATCATGCGATCCTTCCACTGCTATGTGCGCAAGCCGCGCGGCAGGGATATCTATGCCGCCTGTGGCCAATTGAATCGCATGAACCAAACCAACGAACTTGTGAGCATTGCCGCAGCGTCTCAGTAATGGCTCGCTATTCTAAAGCTATGCAGCGGTACGCGTGGGCTTTTGTCTTCTATCTGATCTTTGTCATCTTGTTTGGCGGCTGGGTTCGTATTTCAGGCTCCGGTGCAGGCTGCGGCAATCACTGGCCGACTTGCCAGGGCGTAGTGCTTCCCGTCGAACCGGGCATCAAAACAATCATCGAATTCACGCATCGCATCACCAGTGGCTTGTCTGGCATCTTCGGCGTTGCGTTCGTCATCTGGTGCTGGCGCAGGAAATCAGAAGCTCTACCCTGGGCCATCGCTACTTTTGTCTTTCTACTCATCGAAGGTTTCATTGGGGCGGTCCTGGTAAAAAAAGAACTCGTTGCCAACGACGCCTCACTCAGCAGAGCCATCGTAATTGCCTTGCACCTGGTCAACACCATGGCGCTCATGCTCTGTGCCGTTGCGATGGCACTGCGCCTGGGCGCTCGCACCTACCGCGCTTCGCCCGCAGGGGTCGGCATAGTGCTCGCGATGTTTGCACTCGTACTCACCAATGCCACAGGTGCCATCACCGCCTTGGGTGACACGCTGTTTCCAATTCAACCCACCATGGGCCCGGAATTACTGGCCAAAATTCGAGAAGACCTCTCCCCCTCGCAACACTTCCTGGTAAGACTCCGGATTGTTCATCCCATCATTGCCGCCGCATCGGCAGCATTGCTACTGGGAGTCTTTAGCCTCTTGCAAAGAAAGAGTGGCAACCGTTGGGCCACTGCCGGTATCGCACTCGTCAGTCTGCAAGTTGTCCTGGGCATCGCAAACATTTGGCTCGCCGCTCCAGGCGTATTGCAAATCTCCCATTTGCTCACGGCTCAATTGGTGTGGGTCTGTGTGGTCGCCGTCTGGCTCGACTGAGTCACTTCTTCTTGGGCTCATCCGCAGCGATGAGATTCTTCACGCTAAACACGCCAGAAACTCCGTTCGCCAGAAGATTGGCCCGATCTGAATCGGCCTTTCGATCCACCACACCCACCAGGATCACGTTGCCATCCTTCACGATGATGTGAATGGGAAAGCTGCCCAGCGGTTCCTGTGTCCCTGCCGGCAAATTCCACCTTTCAAAGGGCCCTCCGAAAAAGCTGCCACCCCGCCTGCGGCTGAAGCCCCCTCCAACTCCCCCACCCGGCGCATAGCGAGACAAGAAGGGATCACGGTAAATTGCATGAAAGACAGCCCAGCGAATCCGGTCATCATTGGGCGAAAGAGGAAGCACTTCGATTTCGTTTTCAATCTTGGTGATGCGCTCGATGTTCTTCAAGCTCCGCTCGGCGTCTTCTTTGAGCGTCGGCCGCATCGCGTAGCCGCCCAGCGTTAACTTGCCCCCTTCCAACTTGAAACTCAGGTAGTCAAAGCAACCGTAGTAGGGAAGCATAACGAGTTCCTTACGGATCTTCTCGATAAGCTCCGCTTCGGTCTTCTGCGCAAGCATTGGGGCTGCCGCGCCAACGGAGATGGATAAATAGTGTCTGCGTGTCATGGCAACCCCAAGTTTACATCTCGCTATGGAAGGCGCGTGGTCTGGCGAGCAGTCAGTTGCCAAACGCCTTTCTCTTTCACCCAAACCATCAACACACTGAGAGGAGTCGTTTTCGGTACTCCCTTTTGCGCATTCTTAACCATCATCTTGGTCTGAACCAAACCGACATTTCCAAAGAATCGAAATGTGGTTTCGCTGGTATCCAGAGCGCTGTACTTCATATCCGGCGACAGCATGGCAGCAAGCATTTGCTCCCGATTTTCCATGAGCGCATTCGAATGCGAATACGTCACATTGGGAGAAGTATGCTTCTCAAGGGTCGCCTTGTCCTTCTGGATGACGGCAGTCTTCCATTTTTCAATGGTGGCCTTCAAGTCCTCTTCATTCGAAGCTGCAAAAACATGGCATGCCGCGGCAAGCGCAAGCAGGAGTAATCTGGTTTTCATGCCGTTTAGCTTATCGCAGGGTGCAAACCAATGGACACGCCGCTCTGCTCTTGCAGCCATTTCTTCTGTCGCTGCCTTCGCGCAAAGACCCGCTCGTAAGCCCTACACATGGGTTGGAATGCCAACCGAGCTCCCCGCGCTCGTCGACCGATACCGCATGGATTTGCGAGCCACAGAACTCTTCTATCCCATCACTTACTCCGCTCTCCGCTTCGAGGTGATGGAAGAATTTCATCAAACATGGCTGAAAGGCATCGAATCGATTGATTTCGCAAAACTGGATGTCGAAGGACGCATCGATTGGCTCCTCTTGCGAAACACCCTGCAACGGGCACTCGCCGACCTCCAACTCGACCGGCGTCGCTGGAAAGAAATGGAAGTGCTGGTTTCCTTTGCCCCGGCCCTTTGGAAGCTCGAAGAGAAGCGCCAGCGAGTCGACCCCATCGAGGGCAAAGACACCGCCGGCATCCTCGTCAATGTCGTCAAGCAAATCAAAGAACTCGATACCTGGCTGAAGAAGCCCGACATTAGCAAACCACAACAAACCGTCGCTCTTCGCGCACACCGGCTCACACTCGAATTAGACACCAGCCTGAAGCGCTGGTTCGCCTTCTATCAAGGCTATGACCCCACCCTCGAATGGTGGCTGAAAGACCCCGTCGACAAACTCTCAAAGAGCCTGGCCGACTATGCGGCAGTTCTGAGTGAGCGTGGTGCCGGCCTGAAGAAAGACGACAAAGACACGATTGTTGGCGACCCTGTCGGGCGCGAAGCAATTCTCTCCGACCTGAAGTTCGAGATGATCGCCTACCAGCCCGAAGAGCTCATCGCGATTGCCGATCGCGAGTTTGCCTGGTGCGAAGCCGAAATGAAGAAAGCCTCTCGCGAATTGGGCCACGGAGAAGACTGGAAGGCAGCGCTTGAACGCGTCAAGAACCTGCATCGCGATCCCGGTGGCCAGCCAAAGATGATCGTCGATATGGCCGTCGAGGCGATTGAATACGTCACCTCACGCGACCTCGTCACCGTACCGCAACTGGCCCGTGATAGTTGGCGCATGCTGATGATGTCGCCCGAGCGACAACGCGTCAACCCCTTCTTTCTCGGCGGCGAAAGCATCATCGTTTCCTTCCCCACCAACACCATGACTCATGAAGAAAAACTGATGAGCATGCGAGGCAACAACGAACATTTTTCCCGCGCCACTGTACATCACGAACTCATCCCCGGCCACAATCTACAGCGTTTTTACACCACCCGCTACCGAACCTACCGCAACGTTTTCAACACCCCATTCTGGCTCGAAGGTTGGGCTCTCTGGTGGGAGATGCTGCTCTGGGATCTCGGCTTCGCCCGCAACGCAGAAGACAAAGTTGGCATGCTCTTTTGGCGGATGCACCGCTGTGCCCGCATCGTCTTTTCACTGCGCTTCCATCTGGGAATGATGAAGGCTCAGGAGTGTGTTGATTTTCTCGTAGACCGCGTAGGGCACGAAAGGGACAACGCGGCGGCCGAAGTACGCCGCAGTTTTGAAGGCACCTATCCGCCTCTCTATCAGGCAGCGTATATGCTGGGAGGTTTGCAGATTCGCGGGCTTCACCGGGAATTGGTCTTGTCTGGAAAAATGAAAGTACGCGACTTCCACGACCGCATTCTGCTCGGCAACACTCTGCCCATTGAAATGGTCAGAGCCAGCCTGACAGGCACGCGACTCGAAAAAGATTTTGTAGCGAAATGGAGATTTTGATGAACATCAATTGGCATGGGGTCTTCCCCGCCCTGACCACTCAGTTCCGTGAGGACGAGAGCATTGATATTGACGCCACGGCAGCCCACCTCGAAAAGATGATCGCCAGCGGCATCCATGGCGTCATCCTGCTCGGCAGTGTGGGAGAGAATACAGCCCTCAGCTATGACGAAAAACTCATGGTTCTCAAAGAGCTCAAGCCGGTTGTGAACGGTCGCATCCCCTTGCTTTCCGGAGTCGCCGAAAACACCACCCGCACCGCTTGCCAATACGCCCGCGACTGCGAATCCATTGGAATCGACGGCATGATGGTCCTTCCGGCAATGATCTACAAGGCCGACCGCCGTGAGGCCATGACACACTTCCGCGCTGTAGCCAACGCGAGCGGCCTGCCGATCATGGTTTACAACAATCCCCCAAGCTACTTCGTCGACCTCACTCCAGACTGCTTTGTCGAACTGGCAGACCAGCCTACGCTTGTCTCAATCAAAGAATCCTCTGGCGACCCCCGCCGCATTACCGACCTCAAAAACACGGTGGGCGATCGCTATCTTCTCTTCTCAGGCGTCGACGACCTCGTCGTAGAAAGCGCCATGCTCGGAGCCATCGGCTGGGTGTCCGGGTTGGTCAATGCCTTCCCGGATGAGAACCGCGTACTGTGGGAGCACTGCGTTGCCGGCCGCTGGAACGAAGCACTGGAACTCTACCGCTGGTACACCCCGCTGCTCCACCTCGACACCAAGATCAAGCTGGTGCAATACATCAAAATGTGTATGGCTGAAGTCGGCATGGGCAGCGAAGTCACCAGAGCACCGCGCCTGCGCGTAGAAGGGGCCGAACGCGAGGAGGTATTGCAGATCATTCGCCAGGCTCTTGCAACAAGGCCGAAGCTGTGAAGCGGGTTCGGGTCATTGATTCCCACACCGGCGGCGAACCGACGCGAGTCGTAATCGAAGGAGGGCCTGATCTGGGCAGCGGCCCGATGGCCGCGCGTCGCGACCACTTTCGCCTGCAACATGATTTGTTCCGCAGCGCAGTCACCAATGAACCCCGTGGCAGTGATGTCATGGTGGGTGCGCTGCTGCAATCGCCTGTCGATCCAGACTGCGCCGCGGGAATCATCTTCTTCAACAACGTCGGCTACCTCGGCATGTGTGGTCACGGTGCCATAGGCGTTGTAAAGGTACTGCAGCATCTCGGTCGAATCGGGCCCGGCAGCCACAGGCTGGAGACTCCTGTCGGCACCATCACCGCCGAACTGGCCGCAACAGGCGAAGTCTCAATCACAAACGTTCCCAGCTACCGCTACCAAAAATCGGTCGCTCTGACCGTGGACGGTCTGGGCACCATTCACGGTGACATCGCCTGGGGCGGCAACTGGTTTTTTCTGGTCGACGGAATCGCAAACGAACTCCACGTGCGCGATGCCGAACATTGGACCCAAACCACCTGCCGCATCCGCGAAGCCCTGGAGCGCGAGAAGATCACCGGCAAGGATAGTGCCGAGATTGATCACATTGAAATCTTCGGCCCTGGGCTCTCCGGCGGTAACAGCCGCAACTTCGTTCTCTGTCCCGGCAAGGCGTATGATCGGTCTCCCTGCGGCACTGGCACCAGTGCCAAGCTGGCATGCTTGGCCGCCGACGGCAAACTCCTCGCTGGTGAGAACTGGCGGCAAGAGAGCATTGTCGGCAGCCACTTCGATGCCAGCTTCACCTGGGAGGGAGATTTCGTTCGTCCCTCCATCACCGG
The DNA here is from genome assembly GCA_044340255.1 of Bryobacter sp. GTDB lineage: Bacteria > Acidobacteriota > Terriglobia > Bryobacterales > Bryobacteraceae > Bryobacter. The sequence goes on from JBIITX010000003.1 coordinate 107,483, forward strand.
TCGGGCCTGGGTGAATGCCGATGCCTGGCTCTTGCTCGATGAAGAAGATCCCTTTTGCTGGGGGATTCGGGCTTGACCTCTGATGTCGTGATTGTGGGTGGCGGCATCGTCGGTGCCGCCTGTGCCCGTCTCTTTCTTCGCGAAGGGCTCTCGGTAACCCTGGTAGAGAAAGATCAGCTGGGTGGCGGGGCAACGGCAGCAGGCATGGGGCACGTCGTTGTCATGGATGACAGCGAGGCGCAATTCGCCCTCACCAAACGCTCTCGCGATCTCTGGGACGCTCTGGTGCCTGAAATGCCACCAGAGGTCGAATACGAACGTCGCGGCACGCTATGGGTCGCCGCAGACGAAGAAGAACTGGCTGCCGTCACCGGCAAGCAGTCCTTCTACGCGGCTCGACAGGTACAGACCAACCTGCTCGACGCCGCACAGCTCTACGATGCCGAACCAGGCCTGCGCCCAGGCATGGCCGGTGGCTTCCTCGTACCTGGTGATAGCGTCATCTACGCCCCCTGTGCCGCCGCTTGGCTTAGCCAGGGCGCACAGATCGTCTACGGCTCCCCCCTGCGCATAGGCGACGGAGAACTCACCCTCCAGAATGGCCAAACCCTCAGCGCCTCCCTCGTCATTTGCGCAACGGGCACCTGGGCTACAGAACTGCTGCCCGCATTACCCGTCAAGCCACGCAAAGGCCACCTCGCCATCACAGACCGTTACCCCGGCTCCGTCCACCATCAACTGATTGAACTTGGCTATCTCAAAAGTGCCCACAGCCATTCCACCGAGAGCGTCGCCTTCAATGTGCAACCGCGCAAAACAGGTCAACTTCTCATTGGCAGTTCCCGCCAATATGGCGTAGAACATTCAAAAGTGGAACCACACATGATTTCGAAGATGTTGTCGCGAGCCGTCGAGTACCTCCCCTCGCTCTCCGAAATGAAAATCATTCGCCTATGGACGGGCTTTCGCGCCGCAACACCAGACAAGTTACCCATCATCGGCAAGCTACCCGGCAAAGAGCGAACATGGCTCGCCACCGGTCACGAAGGCTTGGGCATCACCACCAGCCTCGGCACGGCCGAGATCCTCGTCGACCAGTACCTCGGCCACCAGGGCATGCTGAATGCCAGCGACTACTCGCTCGAAAGGTTCCCCGAATGCCGCGCCTGACCTGCAATGGAATCGAGCTTGAAGTCGCTGCAGGAACCAGCGTTGCCGCAGCACTCATGAATGCAAACCAACCCGTTCGCCAGAGCATCACGGGCGAGATCAGAGGCCCGCTCTGCGGCATGGGAATCTGCTTTGAGTGCCGTGCCACCATCAACGGAGTCGCCCACGAGCGTACCTGTCAAATCCAGGTTCGAGAAGGCATGGAGGTAACAACCGGTGGGCTTTGATACCGTCATCATTGGTGCTGGCCCAGCGGGGCTCGCGGCCGCGCGGGCATCGCAGAAATCAGGGCAGCGCACTCTCGTCATCGATGACAACTGGTCGGCAGGGGGGCAGATCTGGCGAGGCCAGGCCGAGCGAGCAGTGCCCGGTGTTGAGTTCCGCTTCGAACAACAGGTCACAGATCTCAACTTCAATGGCCGCCGTATCATTCTCGCCTGCGGTGCCAGAGAACTCTTTCTGCCCTTCCCCGGCTGGACACTACCGCATGTTGTCGGTGCCGGAGGTCTGCAGGCGCTGGTCAAAGCAGGCCTTGACGTCAGGCAGAAAAAAGTTGTGATCGCTGGCACTGGGCCGCTGCTGCTTGCCGTGGCGCACAATCTGCGCAAGGCAGGCGCTAACGTCATCCTGATTGCCGAGCAAGCCCCGTGGTCCCGGTTGCTACCCTTCGGCCTCGCACTGCTGCGCTGGCCAGAGAAGCTCTGGCAGTCGTTCACACTGGCTGACACGAGTTATTCTCCGGGCCGCTGGCCTGTCGAAGCAGAGCCAGGCAGCGTCACCCTCTCCGACGGCAGAAAGATCGCTTGCGACTATCTTGCCTGCGGTTTCGGTCTCGTGCCCAATCTGGAACTGCCGACCCTCGCTGGCTGCAAGATCACCAACGGCTTTGTGCAAGTGGACGCCTACCAGAGAACTTCTGTCGACAACATTTACGCCGTAGGGGAAATTACCGGAATTGGCGGCGTTGAGAAGGCCGAAGCAGAAGGAGAGGCGGCAGGTTCTGGCCTACAGTTGCAAGGCAACCATAGCCGCTTCACAAAACTGCTGGAGCAGACTTTTGCCTTGCGGCCGGAACTGCAATCTCTCCCTCGCCCCAACACGATTGTCTGCCGCTGTGAAGATGTAACCTGGCAAAACATCGCCGCCTGCCGCAACCGCCGCGAGGCGAAGCTGCAAAGACGCTGCGGCATGGGCCCCTGCCAGGGACGTATCTGCGGGCCAGCCCTCACCTTCCTGAAGCAGTGGCCAGAAGACTCCACACGTCCTCCTGTCCTCCCTGTCTCCACCCGTCATCTCATCGAGTAAAAAAACAAAAAGGCCAACCCCGAAGGGCTGGCCTTTTGCGATGGATTCGAAAACGTCCTAGAACGTGTAACGAAGAGCAAGCTGCAGGTTGCGCATGTCGCCACGCGTACCGCGGATCTTGCCAAAGTTACCACTCTGGATGTTGGTGTCCGGGTTACCCCAGTTCGGATGGTTCGGAAGATTGAAGGCTTCAAAACGGAACTGGAGGTTGTGACCTTCCTTGTACGGCATCTTGAAGTTCTTCAAGCTCGAGAAATCCCAACGTACGAAGCTGGGTCCGATGAGCGTGTTGCGGCCAACGTTACCGTAGGTACCAGCAGCCTGCTCCACAAACGCGGCAGTGTTGAAGCCGTTTTCAGTGGAGACACCGCTCACCTGCGGATTCAGACCCGTGGCGTTCGGACGGTCAAAGAAGGCACCCGTGTTCGAACGGTCACGGCCATTGGTCACCGTGATGGGGAAGCCGGATTGGACCGTGAAGATCGAACCCAACTGCCATCCACCAAGGATAGTGTCAGCAAAACCGTTGGAGATGTTGAACTTCTTGCCCTTACCAAATGGCAGGTCATAAAGCACGCTGGTAGCGAAGCGGTGTTCGTTGTTGAAGCTCGACAAACCACGTTCGCACTGGCGGCAGCCGCTGTTCTGCGGGAACAACGTATCGCCACCCTGGTTACGGATTGCGCTCGCCGTATCAATCGACTTGGCGTAGGTGTAGCTGAACAGTGCCGTCAGGCCACCCGAGTAGCGCTTGGTCAACTTGGTCCCAAGCGAGTTGTAATTGCCGTTGCCACCGTTGTCAACCAACTGAATGCGACCGAATTCCGGGAAGGGAGAACGGGCAGCCAGAGAGAGCGACGAAACACTCGGGTCAACCGGGATCGATTCGTTGACAGCGCGCAAGCCTTCAAGGCGGCGGCTGACAGAGCCGAGGTAGCCAACTTCGAGAACGAGGTTGTTCGACAGTTCACGCTGCACATTGATCAGGTACTGCAGGGTGTAAGGAGTGCGGCGGTCGTAGGGGTTGGCAAACGTGTACGGACGGTTCACGTTGGCAACACCACCAGCGATCGAGGCCAAGCCATTATTCCAGTTGAGCTGCGGAGTCACCTGGCTGGAGTTGTCACGAAGACGGCCAGCAAGGTTGCGAGACATGTCGAAGCGCGGGTTGCCAGTGTCTTGCGAGTAGAACGCACCAGCACCAATGCGGATGACCGTCTTGTCATTCAACTGGTAGCTGGCACCGAGACGCGGGGCCCAGTCATTGTTGTCGCGGCCCACAAGGCGGTTGCCGAGCGAACCATCGCAACGTACCTGGATCGGGAAGTTCGGGAACAGCGGTCCAGCCGTCCAGCGCAGGTTGATGCCTTCATAGCAGTTCTGGCGCGAAGCACCCTGGCGCATAAAGAAGGGATGCAAGGTCTGATCCTGGACGACAGCGGCCAAAGGATTGGTCGGACGAATGTCGTTCGGAACAATTCCGTTGAACAACGTGCCGGTCTGGTCTTCCCAGGGAGGAGTGTTTTCATATCGCAGGCCGAGGTTGAGGGTCAACCGCTTGCTCACACGCCATGTATCGTCGATGTAGAAAGCGAAGCCGCTCGCGCGGAACTGTGCGCGTGCAATCGAGACCGCTGCTTCTGCCTGGAACACTTCACCGAGCAGGAAGTCGGCAAACGCATTGCCAGAACCATTGACCAGCGGGTTACGGGTTGCATTGCGGTCGAAGGTAAACTGACCACGGGCAAACTGGTTACCCACCTGGTTGTATTCATCACGACGGAACTCGCCACCAAACTTGAAGGTGTGCTTGCCCTTGATCCAGCTCAAGTTGTTGATGAACTGGGTCGCGCGATTGTTGTTTTCATAGGGGCCTTCAGAGCTATTACCGAAGCCGCTATAGGCAGTGATGCCGACGCTCGGGATGCCCCACTGTACAGGAGGTCCAGAGGAGAGTCCAGGGATGCCGAGGCTGCCCACTACGTCGGTGGTGAACGCGAGCTCAGGACCGGTGGTGTTGTAGAACTTGGTCAAACCAAAGCGGAACTCATTCACCAGGCTGGTGGTGAGTACACGAGTATTGGTAACCGTCCACTGGCTGGCGTTGGTCACAATCTTTTCGCCATTGTTCAACAGGCTGGCCGAAAGCTGATTCTCTTCCGATTTCGAATAGCGGCCAAACCAATTTGACTTGTCGCTCTCCACCCAGTCAAAGCGCTGAATGAACTGGTCCTTGTTGATTGGACGTCCAAGCGAAATGAAGTGGTTGTTGTTCAATCCGGCAGCGGGGGTATTCGCCTGCGGATAGAACGGCAACAAACGCTGCGAAATCGGTGCCAGGCGGCTGGCAGGGATCGTGTTGTTCGGGAACAACGCCGCAGAGGATACGGCACCGTTGGTGATCACACGCGTCAGCGGATCATAGATGCCATTGGTTTGAATGGCAGTATTGAAATCGCCACCAAAGTTGGCAGCAGTCGGCAGGGTGAAATTTCCGATCACGTCACGACGCTGACGGAACCACTCGTAGTTCGTCATGAAGAACAGCTTGTTGCGACCGTTGAAGATTTTCGGAATCACAACCGGGCCAGAGAGCACAAAGCCAAACTGGTTCCACTTGAAAGGATCTTTCTTACGCTCGGTGGCACCAACACCACCAAACAGGTAGTTGCGGGCGTCCATCTTTTCATTGCGCAAAAATTCGTACATCGACCCGTGGAAGTTGTTACCACCACCCTTGGTCGAAACGTTGATCTGCGTGGCACCGCGACCGAATTCAGCAGGGTACACACCGGTCTGAACCTTGAATTCCTGCAGTGCTTCCGCCGAGGGGAAGATCACGTAGGTGTTGAAGTTCGGGTCGGTATTCTCAACGCCATCCAGCGTGAAGCGGTTGAAGTTGTTGCGCATACCGGCAACAGAGATATTCTGGTTGGCGCGGTCTCCACCCTGACGGCCATCGGCCTGTCCAGCGGAGGGGAAGCCAAAGCTGACGTTGGGGGCGAGTGCAGTCAATTGCAGATAGTTGCGGCCATTGAGCGGCAACTCAACAATGCGCTTCTGTTCGACAACCGTACCGACTGTCGCATTTTCCGTTTGAAGAGAAGCACCAACGGCTGAGACTTCAATCGTTTCCGATACCTGTCCAAGCTGCATCGTAATGTCCGCACGAACACTGGCTTGCACTTGCACTTCGATATTGGATTGCGTGGCAGTCTTGAATCCAGCCTTATCTACTTTAACGGTGTAAGAACCGGGGACAAGGGCCGGGAATGCGTAAATTCCCTCGCCATTCGTCACCGTCGTACGAACCGCGCTCGTGGCAGCATTCGTAATCTTTACATTCGCACCGGCAACAGGCGCACCCTGAGGGTCCAATACTGTTCCAGCAACATCACCAAGGGTTTGGCCAAAAATTGAGGCCGTGAATAAAAACAACAAGGTTAGCGAAGCAAACAACCGAGTTCGCATAGTTTTCCTCCTGAAGGAAAGGATTTGTGCTCTGACTGTATCACAATATTCATTTGCGTGGCTATTCCACGCCGAACACCCCAAAACATTTTGCTCGTTAATGTTACGATGTCCCGGTGGGTGTTCGACATTGATCTGGCGTGCGGCTCGTTGGCTTTTTATTAGCCTCTACATCATCTTCGTAGTAACGCAGCACGACACCGTGCAAGGATTCCTGGGCCCCATTGCCGACCGCATGGGTCGTCCACTCTTCTACAATCTGATGGGCGCTGGCGCTGTACTCTGGGGCGTCGCACTCAGCGGTACCTTTTGGTACTGGTCTCGTGCAAGCGCTGCCCGCAACCCCTTGCGCATCGCAATGGCCGCGGCCCTCTTGTTAACCATCGCCAGCTTTTTTGTCCTAACCGTCAACAATGCTGAGATCGTGCATTATCCCCAGTACGCCATTCTGGCAGTCCTGCTCTTCCGCTCCTGCTTGAGCGTCGGCGACACAGTGGCCTGGTGCACCCTCGTTGGCCTGCTCGATGAAGGCTACCAATACTTCGTTCTCCATCCCACCTGGGGAGTTCCCTGGGATTTCAACGACGTCACCCTGGACATTTGCGGTGCCTGGCTGGGAGCACTCTGGATCGCCAGCTCTTACAAAGCCGTGCAGCAGGCCAATCCTCTGTGGTGGCGCCGCGCAGGCATCATCGGCATCAGCAGCTTTGTGGCTACCATTCCAGTGCTGGTGAGCCTCAACAAAGTCCAGCTCTACGAGAACAAAAACTACGTTGGTTGGTGGTTTGCCATGAGTCGACTCCGCATCGACAGCTTCTGGTTCTACGATGCCAGCTGGGGCTCGCGCACCATCCATTTATTGACGCCCGTCGAAGGCCTGATCCTCCTCTCGCTTCTGGTGCTCGCAGCAGCCTCAATCGACCGCAGGTTCACCTTCCTGCGATGAAACAACTCTCCATCTGGTTGCTCGCTGCAGTCACAGCCATTTTCATCGGGTTCTACCTGCGGGCCTTGGTCCCGATGGAAAAAGTTTTCACGGTCGAAGGCGTTAATTTTCAGGAGACCGATGCCTGGTATCACGCCCGCTTGGTGGAAGCCTTTCTCGAAGGTATTCCTGCCCCAACGATGCTGGACCCCTATGGCTCATTTCCCTCACCCCAGCGAGTAGACGTCGGGCCGGTCCTTGATTCTCTACTCGCTATCGCAATTCGGCTCACGGGGCTCGACATCCACACCGCAGCAGCATGGTGCCCTGTATACCTTTGGCTTCTCCTGGTCGGCGTCATCGGCCTTTTGGCAAAACAGGTCTTCGGACCCACACAAGCCTGCATCGCCATCATCATTGCCGCTCTTCTGCCAGGCAACTACATGCGCGTCACCAGCCTCGGCTACCACGACCACCATGTGCTGGAGGCCTTGCTCTTCACCGGCGTTTTGTTGCTCTTGGCGAAACAATGGCATTGGGCCGCTGGCTTTACCCTGGCGCTTTACCTGCTGACATTTCTAGGAGGAGCCGTCTTCGTAGCCTTCCTCATCTTCTGGCGGCTACTCACTCCAACGGCACCAACCCTCTGGCGTACCTACCTTCTGGCCATCCCGGTCCTGGTCCCCTTTCGTCAGATGCTTTGGATGGAGTATTCGCTCGCCGCGCTGACAGTTGCCCTCGCCCTCGAAGTCTTCTTTCTCTTCGTTCAGAAACCCTTATGGCGATGGGGCACGATTTTCCTGGCGGCCCTACTCTGTCTCTTCGCGGCCCAGCATTTCGGAGTCTTCCAACTGGCGAAACATTTCGCAACCAGCAGCGGAGCCTCAACCATTGGCGAGATGCGCTGGCTGAATCTCGATCTCGTTTGGAGCCACTTCGGGCCAATGGCGGCCTTTGGCTTGGCCGGTGCGTGGCAATTGGCTCGCTCCCGAGAGCCCAACCATCGACTCTTGGTCACTGTCTCCGTCTCATTCGCCTTGATTGGGATCTTTCAATTGCGCCTCATCTACTACATCGCCGTCGGCCTTGCGCTTCTGGCAAGCTTTGCATTGACTGCCTTCTTCGACACACTCACCTCTCAACGCGTTCGTACCATCGCCACTCCTGCCTTGATGATCTGTCTGCTGCTGCCAAATCTCATCTTTGCCTTCAAGCACCAGTCCTTAGACTATGGAGTTCGTATTGATTGGTTGGATGCCATGCGCTGGATGCGCTGGAATACACCCGAACCCTTCGGCGATCCAAACGCATTTACTCGCTTACAACCATTTGGCCCATATGATTTTCCACCAACTGCCTACGGAGTTTTCGCCTGGTGGGATCACGGCTACAGCATCGAAACCATCGCCCACCGCATCCCCTTTACCAATCCAACGCAAAGAAACGCCACAGAAGCAGCAACCATTTTTCTAGCCCGCTCAGAAGCCGACTTTGTCGATGCTCTGCGAAAGCACCGCCAGCAGTACGTCGCCCTCGGCGATGATCTGGCTATGCTTCCCAGGCACGGCATCATTCTTGGCAAAATTCCAAGCCTCGCCAAGTGGGCCAATCAGGACACCAGCTCTTTCTTTGAAACCCTCCGCTACACCGACGAGATGGGCAAGACTTCCGATCTCACCGTCTACCACCCTACCTACTACCGCCTTCCGGTTGTTCGTCTAACGCTTCACGGCACCGAAGAATACGTCCCAACCTCAGACATCTGTGTCCTCACACGAGAGGGCAAAAACGCCAGGAATCTGAAATGTTTCAAGACCGAAGCAGAAGCCACGGTCGCATTAGAGACTCCCAATGCCGTGCTTGTAGGCGTGAACCCCCTGAAAACTTGCGTCCGCCTGGAGCCGTGGTCGCAACTGGAAACGGTCTATCGATCCCGCGAGAAAGTAGCCCGCATCGACCAGAAACTGGTCCATTCCCTACAGATCTTCCACCTCAAGCCCGCCCCTTGAGAGACAATGGCAATCAGCCATGAACCGTGATCGAAAGTTCCCTCTGCGAAGCCTCAACTGGTTCCAGAATCCAGACAACCTTGGCATGACTGCCGTTTACCTCGAGCGTTATGCCAACTATGGCTTAACCCGCGAAGAGCTCCAGTCCGGCAAACCCATCATTGGCATCGCCCAGACTGGTTCTGATCTCTCGCCCTGCAACCGCATCCACCTCGACCTGGTCGACCGCCTGCGCGATGGCATCCGCGACAACGGTGGCATCCCCTTTGTCTTCCCTGTCCATCCCATTTTTGAAAACTGCCGTCGCCCCACAGCCGCGCTCGATCGCAACCTCGCCTACCTTGGCCTGGTCGAAGTCCTCCATGGCTATTTCTTTGACGGCGTCGTGCTCACCACGGGCTGCGACAAGACGACTCCAGCCTGCCTCATGGCAGCCGCAACCGTGAACATCCCGGCCATTGTTCTTTCCGGCGGGCCCATGCTCAACAGCTATTACAACGGCAAGCTGGCCGGTAGCGGCATGAGTGTTTGGGACGCACGCCGCCTCCACGCCGCCGGTGAGATCGATTACGACGAGTTTATGAATCGGGTCATGGCTTCCGCACCCAGCCCCGGGCACTGCAACACCATGGGTACCGCTTCTTCCATGAACTCTCTAGCCGAAGCCTTGGGCATGAGCCTGCCCGGTTGTGCCGTCATCCCGGCCCCGTACCGTGAACGCACACAGATGGCCTTCCGCACCGGCAAGCGTATCGTCGACATGGTGAAAGAAGATCTCAAGCCTTCCGACATCATGACCCGCAAGGCCTTCGAGAACGCCATCGTCGTCTGCAGCGCCATCGGTGGCTCTACCAATTGCCCGCCCCATCTCATCGCAATTGCCCGCCACATGGGCGTCGACCTCAAAACCAAAGACTGGGAAACCGTCGGCCATGAGATTCCTCTGCTGGCCAATGTCCAACCCGCCGGCGAATTTCTCACCGAGAGCTTCCATCTGGCCGGAGGCATCCCTGCCATCATCGGCGAATTAATCACTGCCGGCAAAATCCACACCGACGCCACCAATGTCTCAGGCCGCAGCATCGGCGATTGCTATCACAATTCCCGCTCGCAAGATCACAACATCATCCGCCCCTACAGCAATCCACTCAAAGAGAATGCCGGCTTTCTCGTCGTCGATGGAAACCTCTTCTCCAGTGCCCTGCTCAAGAGCTCGGTCATTGGCGAAGAGTTCCGCTCCCGCTTTCTCCAGAAGCCAGGGGATGAGAACGCCTTCACCGCCCGTGCCATCGTCTTCGAAGGGCCAGAAGATTATCACGAGCGCATCAATGATGAATCTTTGGGCATCGATGAAAACTCCATCCTCGTCATTCGCGGTTGCGGACCCATCGGCTATCCCGGTGCCGCCGAAGTCGTCAACATGCTCCCTCCCGATAAGCTCATCAAGATCGGCGTAAATCAGTTGCCGACCTTGGGCGATGGTCGCCAAAGCGGCACCAGCGCCAGCGCTTCCATCTTGAATGTTTCCCCTGAGGCCGCTGTCGGCGGCAATCTCGCCATTCTCAAAACCGGAGACCACATCAGAGTCGACTTCAATCTACGCCGCGTTGACGTTCTTTTGAGCGACGAAGAGATCGCCCTGCGTCGCCAAAATATACAGTTACCCATCGCCGCCACACAAACCCCCTGGCAGGAGTTCTACCGGGCCCATGTTGGACAACTGGAATTTGGCGGTGTCCTCGAGTTCGCCGTCAAGTATCGCGACCTCGGCCAAATCATCCCTCGCCACAACCACTAACCAATGCGATCCAACCGGCAGCAGGAACGCGCATATAGTCTGGATGCCATCCGGTTCGTGGCGAGCGTTGTCATGATGTGCGGTCACTACGGCGTCGGGCATTTCTTGAGTCCAACCCTCAATGACCTGTTCTTGAGCGGTGCCATGACGGTGATTTTCTTCAGCATGTCCGGCTTCATCATCGCCTCGTCGGAATCCTTTTATTCCGGTTCCGCTTTGCTTTTGGCAAAGAAGCGCACACTGCGCCTGCTGCTCCCCCACTGGGTCGGCTTGGCCCTCATCCTCCTGCCTGCAGTGACAGGTGCAGATCGGATCTCCTTCAGTGAACTGGGTCACATCCTGCGCTACTGGATCCCCGGCCTGCAAAACCTGGCTGCCCCAGGCGTCTTCACCTACAAGTGGAATTTTCCCGCCTGGTTTGTGACACCCATTCTGCTCGGCGGTCTCCTGCTTCCCTGTCTCAAATGGCTTCGCGTCCGCTCGTGGCCCACTCCCGTTTTGATGGCTGTCTGCCTTAGCCTGGTAGCGCTTCGCGCGATCATCGATTCCTACTACGCCATCCCAGGCTCCACTGAAAATCAGTTCTTTGCCAACTTCCCCAGAATTCTCGAAATCTTTGCCGGTGCCATTCTCGGCGCTGCCTTGATGGGGAAAGAAAACAGACTCATTGAGCTGCTGCGAACCGATATGCCACTTCTCACCACGGTCGGCCTGGCTGCCACCTTGCTGCTCGGCATTCGATTAGAGTTTGGCTCGGACGCAATGCACAACTTCACCCGAGTCTTCTTCTTGCCCTTTGCCCTTTGGATCGTAGCCACCGGCTACTTCAATCGGGGCTGGTGCTACCGCCTCGCCAGCCATTCCATCATCGTCTTCTTTGCCCGCATCTCCATCCTGATCTGGCTGCTTCACGTACCCATCCGGAATCTCATGATCCTCATCGGTGCCAGGCTTGGCCTCTCCCATGGCCCCTTGTTCGTAACGCTGACCGTAGCGGTACTCTTCACCACCGCCGGCTTGCTCGAGCCGCTTCTGGCGTCGGTCTACCGTGCCCTCATTCAATTCCCAGCGTCATCTGCACGGCCGAGTCCGGAAACCCAGGTTCCAGTTGCACCGTAGAGTCTTTGCGGATGTGCTCGATCTCGACAAACGAAAAGTCTTCCATCAGCGAACGAGCCAATAGATACCGCCTGTGACATTGAAACGGATCTTCTTCCGCGCACATCATCGCCGTCGGCTGTTCTTGCGACTGACGGATCAACTCTTTCAGTGCTTGACGAAACGCCGCCGTCTGCCGCAATTCCCCATTTGTCTTGCCCTTGCCACCCAATTGTCTGCCAGCCCAGACATAGTCAATGCCAGCCGCTTTCAAACTATCCTTGAGAGCTTCCTGATTGAACTGCGGCGAATAACGCGATGAAGGAAACGTGCGTACATCCACCACTTGTGCGATGTTGTGAGCAAGAAGCAATTTCACAAACGCCTCAATCGAGTGATTGGAGTGGCCGACAGTGAAGAGAGTTTGCATTCCCAATAAGAAAGAGTAGCGAATGACAAGACTGGGGCGAAACACTTTTATCGCATCTTGGTCCGGCATGCTCCTGGCCCAGCAGTTCCCACAAATCGACGAGAAAGAAAAACCCAAGCGCCTTCCCGACGGCACACTCCAAAGTGAAGCCATCCTCAAGGAAGAACACAAGCGCCTCCTGGCCGACCTCGCCAAGCTTCAGGAACTGGGCCGCGAAATCGAAACAGAACTCAACAAGAACGACCACCACGTCCTCAGCATGTCCATTCTGAAAAAACTGGAAGAAGTAGAAAAACTGGCCCGTCGCATGCGGGGCCGCCACAATCGCTAAAGCGGCAGCCTCAAAAAGTCCTTCGCATTCTCAAAACAAATTCGCTTCACCATGTTTCCAATTAGGGCCTCGTCATTTGGCAATAGCCCCTTGGCCATGTCGCTGCCAACCAGGTTGCAAAGCGTTCGTCGAAAATACTCATGCCGCGGAAAGCTCATAAACGACCGCGAGTCCGTCAGCATCCCGATAAACTTCGAGAACAGGCCGCAATTCGAAAGAGCATTCATCTGCCATTCCATGGCTTCTTTCTGATCCAGAAACCACCAACCCGAACCAAACTGAATCTTGCCCGCAATCTTGCCGTCCTGAAAATTGCCAGCCATCGTGGCAAAGGCATAATTCTCATTCGGGTTCAAATTGTAAAGCACCATCCGGGGTAGCTTTTCCTCTTGATCCAGTCGGTCCAGATAGGCGGCCAGCGCGTCCCCTTGAGGAGCATCGCCAATGGAATCAAAGCCCTTGTCTGCCCCCAGTTGCTGGTAGGCCCGTGTATTGGCATTGCGCCGCGCCCCAAGATGGATCTGCTTGGTCCAACCCTTCTCTGCATCCAGCCGTCCCAGAAACAGCATCAGGAAGCTCGCGTAGCGGTCATACTCCGCGGCAGACACTTCGCCGCCTTCGCGGGCTTTGTCAAACACCAGTGCCGCTTCTGCCTCATCACAAAAATTCGAAAAACACCGGTCCAGCCCGTGGTCGGAAAGCCGGCACCCAATGGCATGGAACGCATCATGCCTGACCCGAAGCGCTGTCAGAAAATCTCCAAACGAATCGATACTGATCCCCGAGCTTTCATACAGCTTCTCAATCCATGGCAAAAACAAATCAGGCCGTTGCACCCGAAACGCCCCATCGGGCCGAAACGTCGGATACACCTTCGCCGGGCAATCACTCTTGGCAATCGCCTCATGCCAGCGCAGATCATCGGCTGGATCATCTGTCGTGCAAACCGCCTTCACCCCAAACTTCTTGAAAATCCCCCAGATCCGAAACTCCTCTGAGGCCAACTGCGAGTTGGCTCGATCCCAGATCGAACGGGCATTCCCCTCATGAAGCAACTCATCAATACCGAAATAACGCTTCAGCTCCAAATGGGTCCAGTGATACAAAGGATTCCGCAACGTCTGCGGCACAGTCCGGGCAAAAGCTTCAAACTTCTCAAACGGCGCAGCATCCCCGGTGCAATACTCCTCCGCTACCCCATTCGCCCGCATCGCACGCCACTTGTAATGATCCCCCTCCAACCAGATCTCAAATAAATCGGCAAACTGGCGATTCTGCGCGATATCCTTCGGCGGCAAATGAGAGTGGTAGTCCAAAATGGGCTCATCCGCCGCATAGCCATGATAGAGCCGCTTGGCTTGTTCGGTTTCGAGCAGAAAATCGTCGTGAATGAAGTTCATGAAACCAATATCCTAACCGATCCGTCGCCCCCACCCGGCTTGACTCACAATTAACGGCGCGTTATAAAGGCTTAAGTCCTTTTTTCTCAAAGGACTAGTCTAGTTTCAAGGGGTTAAATATGAATCAGTATCGCCACAGGAGTTTATTTCTCCTCGCCGCGACCATTCTGATGCTGGCACTCTCTGTAGCGCCGGTAGCAGCACAAGTACTTTACGGTTCCATCACCGGTTTAGTCGAAGATCCTTCCGGCAGTGTTGTTCCTGGCGCAAAAGTTGTCGCCACCAACACCGCAACGGGCCAAGTATACGAAGGCATCGCCGATGCCAACGGTACCTATACCATTCTCAATGTCCAACCTGGTATCTATGACCTGAAGGTCACCCAGCAGGGCTTCAAATCGCAGTCGCGCACCGGCCTTTCCATTGCCGCCAACATTGTCCAACGTGCCAATGTCCGCATGGAAGTCGGCGCACTGAGCGAACAGATCACCGTCGCCGCCGACGCCGTAACACTGCAAACCGACAAGGCCGATACGCACTCGGAAATCAGCAAGGGCCTCGTCAAGGCGATGCCGCTTCCCGGCTTCCGCAATTACCAGTCCTTGATCAACCTGGTCCCCGGTGCAACGCCGGCCGCATTCCAGAATTCGATCACCGACTCTCCCGGCCGTTCGCTCACCACCAACATCAACGGCACCAATCGCAACAACAACGTAACCCGCATCGACGGTGCAGCCTCGGTAAATCTCTGGCTCCCCCACCATGCCGGCTATGTCACGCCTGCTGAAATGGTCGAAAACGTCAACATCACCACCACTGCCGGCGATGCCGAACAGGGCTTTGCTGGCGGCGCGGCCGTTAGCGTGATCACCAAGTCGGGTACCAACGAATTTCACGGCAGCGCCTTCGAATTCCATGACAACCAGCGCATGCGCGCCCGCAACTTCTTCTTCACACCCACCACCGTCAAGCCAGTCCGTATCTACAACAACTTCGGCGGCACCATCGGCGGTCCGATCGTCAAGAACAAGTTCTTCTTCTTCTACTCCTACGACAACACCAAGCAGCGCGATGGCGCCTTCGGTCGCTACTCCGTCCCTACCCTCGACATCCGGGGCGGTGACTTTAGCAACACTGGCACCACCATCTTCGATCCGCTTACCTCGCCCACCGTGGCAGCAAATCGCACCCCCTTCCCTGGCAATAGAATTCCTGCCAACCGCATCAGCCCTCAGGCGCAGCGCATCCAGGCTTTCTACCCCAACCCAAACATCGCTGGCCAGGCCCTCAACAACTACGCCATCGGTGCCACTCCTCAGTTCAATCGCCGCTACCATGACGTCAAACTGAACTACAACCGCAATGCCAAGCACTCCATCTGGGGCCGCTACGGTCAGATGAATGCTCTGGTCGGCGGTCGCGGTATCTTCGGCGACGGCGTTGGTCCCGCTCCCGGTTCTGACCCTGGCCTCGGTGACACTGCCGTTCGCAACATGTCGATCGGCCAAACCTACACCATCTCCCCAAGCTTGCTCTACGACGGCGTCGTTGGCTATCAGCGCCAAGACCAGGTCGTACAAGGTCAGGACTTCGGTAAAGACTTCTCCACCACGCTCGGAATCCCCGGCATCGGTGGACCAGACCTTCGCCAACAAGGCTTCCCCAACATCAGCATCAACGGCTACAACGGCTTTGGTGTTCCCGGATGGATGCCCTTGACCCGCATTGAAGAGAACTTCACCACCACGCAGAGCATCCGCTGGATCAAGGGCAAGCACAACTTTGCCTTTGGTTTCGATGGCGTGTTGTTCCGCATGAACCACTGGCAGCCCGAACTCGGTGCCGGTCCTCGCGGCGAATTTGCCTTCAACGGTGGCGTCGCCGGCAATGGCACCTTCAACAACTTCAACGGTTATGCTGCCTTCTTGCTCGGCGCACCGAATCAGATTCAGAAGTCGGTTCAGAACATTCTGGCTACCGCTCGTGAATGGCAGTTCGGCTTCTACGCCCAGGACCGTTGGCAGGTCAGCCGTAAGCTCACCGTTAACTTCGGTCTGCGTTACGAAAACTACCCGCTCATGGGTCGCTCCAATGGCAAGGGCATCGAACGCCTCGATCCCGAAACCAACATCGTCACCCTCGGTGGCCGTGGCAACGTACCTCGCAACAATGGCTTCACGGTCAACCAGTTGATGTTTGCCCCGCGCGTGGGTGTAGCCTACCGCATCGACGACAACACGGTCGTCCGCACCGGCTACGGTATCAACTTCAGCCCTCTGCCCTGGTCGCGTCCGCTTCGTGGGTTCTACCCAATCGTGATCAACACGGTGTTCCCGTCCGCCGACGCCAATACGTCCATCCGCTCGCTGGCAGAAGGCATCCCAGCCCTCACCCTCCCGAATATCGATTCCGGTTCTGTGACTCTCCCTGCAGGCGCTGACATGCGTACCCCCATTGGTGGTCAAATCACCCGTGGTTATACGCAGAGCTGGAACTTCACCATCGAACGGAAGCTCCCCTCGAACTTCATCACGAGCGTTGCTTACGTCGGTACCCAAAGCGTCCACCTCGCTGCTGACCGTGACATCAACTCCGGTCAGGTCATCGGCGCTGGTAATGCTGGTCGTCCCTACTCCGCACGCTTCGGCCGCAACATCCCGACGCTGCTCTGGGATGGTCAGTTGAGCTCGCGTTATCACTCCTTCCAGACCTCCATCCGCCGTCAGGCAAAGGGCCTCACCGTCCAGGGTGCTTACACCTGGTCCAAGGCAATCAATGCCGCCGACGACGAAGGCTGGACAGGCACCACCTGGAACTGGACCCCCGTCTACAGCCGCAACATCGCGGCAGCCGGTTATGATCGTCGCCACGTTCTCCAGATGGGTTGGGTTTATGAACTTCCCGTTGGCAAGGGTCAGCGCTTCACCACCAGCAAGGCTCTCGACTACGTCGTGGGCGGCTGGGCTCTGAGCGGCATCACCGCCGCCTTCACGGGCACTCCCTTCACCCCTGTTGCACCTGCCGGCACCTTGAACCTGCCTGGCAACCAGCAGACCGCCGACCAGGTCAATCCTGTCATCGGTCGTCCTGAAGGAATCGGCCCTGGCACCACGTTCTACGACACCAGCGCCTTCCGCAATGTGGTCCTTGGCGCGGGCGAAGTTGGCCGTTTCGGCTCCTTCGGTCGCAACAGTGTCCGCAACCCCGGTATCCTCCGTCATGACCTCACGCTCTCTAAGACCATCTCGATCACCGAGCGCGTGAACGTCAGCCTCCGTGGTGAAGCCTATAACTTCACCAACAGCCGTCTGTCCACGGGCTTTGCCTCGACCGACGTGACAAATGCAAACTTCCTTCGCGTCCTCGGCGCCTCTGACGAACGTCAGTTCCGCGTCGCGATCCGCTTTGGATTCTAGTCTGCTGTTACAACCTCAAAGGCGGTCCGCTTCGGCGGGCCGCCTTTGTTTTTGCCACCATAGAATTATGCGTGTCTTCCTGCTCCTGGCAGCCATCTCCCTACAGGCGCAAACTCAAGCCCAGGTCGAAATCTCCAACCGAGCCAAAGCACTCCTGGCTGGCAACAAGTTCTCCGAAGCTGCGGTCCTCTACACCCAGCTCGTCCAGCAAATCCCAAATAACCCTGGCCTCCTGCTCAACCAGGGCATGGCGCTCCACCTCTCCGGAGACGACGCCAAAGCAATTCCACCCCTCGAAGCCGCACTCAAGCTCAATCCCAACATTCCCCCAGCACTGCTCTTTCTCGGGGCCAGCTACCTGCGTTCAGGTCAACCGGCCAAAGCCCTCCCCCCACTCGAAAAGTTTGCCGCCCTCGACCCCGCAAACCTCGAAGCCCGCCAGATGCTGGTCGATGCCGCCACCATCTCCGGCCAACCCCTTCGCGCTCTTCCACACCTCGAGAAGCTCGGCCTCTGGTATGACCTCGGCCGCACCTATGAAGCCCTCGCCGCCGATACCTTCACCCAACTCGAAAAGCTCTTTCCTGAATCCGGCCCCTTCTTCGCGCTGCTAGGCGACTCGCGCTCCAAAACCAGCCAACGCCGCGCCGCCTTCTTCTTCTACCGCAAAGCCCTCGAGCGCAACCCCAACCTGCGCGGTCTGCGCACCTCCATTGCCGAAATCTACCGCGCCAGCGATCGTCCGGACTGGGCCCTGCACGAAGAAGCAGCCGAAGCCAAACTCCCCGCCGTCAACTGCAAGCTCAAAACTCCCGAGTGCGAGTTCCAGGCCTCCAACTACCAAAGCGCCATCCGCCTTTCGAAGGCCACCAGCTCTGCCCTCAACCTCTACTGGCGCACCCGCTCCTACAACGAGCTCGCCGCAGAGGCCTTCCGCAAACTCCCACCCAACTCTCCCGATTACTACCGCTACCAGGCCGAAACCCTCAGGCAGCAGAACCAGCATGCCGAAGCCGCCGAGGCCTGGCAAGCCGCCCTCCGCCTCGTTCCCGACCAACCCGACTTCGAGCGCGAACTGGCCTCCACCCTCCTCACCCTCAAAGACTACGAGAAGGCCCAACAACTGGCCACGAAGCTTCTGGCCAAAGAACCCGCCGCCCCAGACCTGAATCATTTACAGGGTGATTTGTTTTTGGCCCAACAGCTTCCCGAGAAAGCCGAACCCTTCTTGCAGAAAGCCGCGAAGCTCGACGGACGGTCTCTCCCCATCCAGGCCTCACTGGCGCGAGCGCTCCTCGCCCTGGGCAAAGCCAAAGAAGCACTCCCCCACGTCACCAAAGCCCTACCGCTCGACTCTGACGGCAGCCTCCACATCCAACTTGCCCGCGCCTACCAGTCAGCCGGCCTCAGCGAAGAGGCCAAAGTCGCCATGGCGAAATACCAGCAAATCCAGGCCAGCCTGAAACAGCAGGACAAAGTCCTAGAGCAGGAAGTCCAGATCACTCCTCCCAACTAACATGTGGCCGCTTCTTCTATCTGCGCAGATCCTCTTCAGCCCCGTCCCCACGGCACCCCCCTTCACGCTCAATCACAACCCCACCGCCGACAAGCACATGGTCGAGACGATGGCCGGTGGCATCGCCGTCTTCGACTACAACCGCGATGGCCGCCCAGACCTATTCTTCACCAACGGGGCCAGCCTGCCCGATCTCAAGACCAAGCACCCCAATCGCCTCTACCGCAATGACGGCAACTGGCGCTTCACCGATGTCACCACCGAGGCCGGGCTCAGCGGCGAAGGCTATTCCGTCGGCGCCGCTGCCGCCGACTTCGACAACGATGGCCATACCGATCTCTTCGTCGCCGGGCTCTACTCCAACCACCTCTATCGCAACCTCGGTAATGGCAAATTCGAAAAGCTCGGCCAGACAGGCATCCGCTCCGACGAATGGTCGGTCGCTGCCGGCTGGTTTGATTTCGACAACGATGGCAAGCTCGATCTTTGGGTCACCAACTACGGCCGCATCGATCTGTCCAAACCCCGCTTCTGTGGCGACCAGTCCAAAGCGGTGCGCGTCTACTGCCACCCGCGCTACTACGACCCTCGCCCCAACCAGCTCTACCGCAATCTCGGCAACGGCAAGTTCGAAGACGTCTCCCTCCGCTCCGGCATCTCCAGCTCGCTTGGCCGCGGCATGTCCATCGCCTTTGCCGACTACGATGCCGATGGCAAACTCGATGTCTTCATCACCAACGACAACCTGCCAAACTTCCTCTTCCACAATCTCGGCAACGGCAAGTTTGAAGAAGTGGCGCTGCTGGCCGGAGTAGCCCTGCTCGACAACGGCAAACCCGTCGCCAGTATGGGTACCGACTTCCGCGACTACGACAACGACGGCCGCCCCGACCTCATCGTCACCGCCCTCAACGGCGAAACCTTCCCCCTCTTCCACAACGAAGGCAACGGCAGCTTCGCCGACCATACCCTCCGCTCCCAAATCGGGCGCCTTAGCAACGGCTATAGCGGCTGGGGTGTCGCCTTCGCTGACTTCGACAACGATGGGCTGAAAGACATCTTCACCGCCAACTCCCACGTCAACGACCTCGTCGAGAAGTTCGAAGCGGCCACCTACAAACAGGCAAACACGATCTTCCGCAATCGCGGCCTCGGCAAGTTTGAATCCCTTTCCACGGGCCTCGAATCAGTACGCGCCGCCCACCGCGGCGCAGTTCTGGCCGACTTCGATGGCGACGGCAAGCTCGACATCGCAGTCTCGATCCTGGGTGAAAAGGCAGAGCTCTGGCGCAACACCAGCACAGCCCCAAACAACTACCTCGCCATCCACCTCACCGGCACAAAATCCAATCGGGACGCAATCGGTGCCACGCTCCGCATCAGCACCCAAAGCAACATCATGAGCTCCAGCGTTAGCTACGCTTCCTCCATCCATACCCCAGTCCATTTCGGCCTCGGCACCACAAAAGTGATCGACAAGCTCGAGATCCTCTGGCCTTCCGGCAAGAAGCAGACGCTGTTACAAATTCCTGCCAATCAGCTCCTGGAAATTACAGAGCCGAACTGAGAGAACTTCCGCACCAACCCACACACTTGAACTCTGCGCAGCGTTTCCCTGATTCTTTTCTCAACGCTTTGCAGCTGAATCAGCTTCAGGGCACATGCAAACTGCGGACTTTCCCTCGCTATGGCTCTGAGCTTGCAAATTGATCGAGATTCGAGGGCACCAATGAGATGAAAGCGATTGGATGCCGTCTGCCATCATCCCGGTCTTCGCCAGTCTGGCAGAACACCTTTCCCATTCATGCCACAGAAGGACTGTTCATCTTGGGGCGGGCATAGTACCGACAGTACTCGACGAATACGTTCTATTCTTGCGCAGATGACAAATGCATGAAAACCTAAGTTAACTCGATCACGACGGGCCAACGCAAGATGCGGTTTAGAGGCCCGAATGGAAAACATATATGAAGTCTCTCTGTCTTACCCTAATGCTGGGAGTTGTTGGTGCAGTCACACAGGCCGCTGCGGCGCCCATTCTCTACGACATCAGTTTCAGCGTCTCATCTATCGCTGTCTCGGACCCACTCCGAACCCCAGGCCCCCCAGTCGGATCATTCAAGTATGATTCGACTGCTGCTAACCCGTTCTCGGACTTCTTCGTTGTTTGGAATTCCATTACATTCGACTTCACCGCTGAGGCGAACAAACTGGACGCACCCGGTGCTTCTCTTTTAGGCGACTGCAACACCGCCAGCCCCAACCCCATTGATCGATTCAATGCTCTAAACGGGGCATGCGGGAACCGAGCATGGACAGCGGTAACCACCGATCCCTTGAACTCTTTCGAATTCAAGGTGTCCGCGCCAGGCATCATGTCACTCGCAGACGACTTCAATAAGGCTAGCCGAATCGACGTTCTGGCCAATGGCACGTTTAGCATTACAGCGTCAGAAGTACCAGAACCGTCGACTTATGCCCTCCTTCTCAGTGGCGGCGCTCTGATGTTGGCAACAGGACGCCGGATTCGCCGTGGGCAGGAAAAGTCGAACGAGCGATAATCTCATTCACAGTTCCTAATACCCAGCAACGCCAAAAGCAAACGTAAGATGCAACGCGCCTCCGGACTTCCTCCGGAGGCGCGTTTTGCTCATCAATCCGAGTCTTCCGCTCTGAGAAATTCTTCCAGGCCGCTCACAAAATAGGAAGCATGCCTAAACTTGAAGGCCGAAGCATTGCCGAAAACAATGCAGCCGTCAATAGCAACGGGTTTCCTTCAAGCAGCAGAGTCAATTCTAGTATTTCTTCAAAGCGATATTACGAAACTCCACCTTCATCGGTGGCCCCACATGGATCTGCAATCCCAGCAAGCCTTCCATACTTCGCTTCTCCACATCATCATCAATCATCATCGCCGTCACCTTGCCATTCAGAATATGCGTCAGCACATTGCCCCGCGCGATCACGTGAAAGTGATTCCAGCCGTTGATATTGATATACCCCTTCAACTCATCCCCGCCCTGTAACTGCCCAATCACCCGCGAATGCTTCCCCGCCTCCGCCAGCGTCACCTGCCCACGCAAAGCCATAATGCCCCGCCCCCGTTCCTCATACAGCATCCCGGTGTAGGTGTTCACAAAATCCATATCCGCCTGGTAGCCCTTCAGCACCCATTGCCCCACCTCAGGCATCTCCACGCTGCGATACTGCACACCACTATTGGTGTTGTTCATCCGGAACTCCAGCTTCAGCTCAAAGTCCTTCGGCTTGTCTCCGCGGTAAACCAGAAACGTATTCCGCTTCAGCGGATTCTCTTTCGTGGTCTCCCCCACAATCGTGTTGTTCTCCACACGCCAAACCTGCGGGTCGCCATCCCAATTCTTCAGCGTCCCATCAAAGATCGGTACAAACCCGGTGCGGTCATCCATAACCATTGCATCCGGTAGTCTCTGGCCGCCACCACGCGGCTTGGCCGGTGCCGGCGCAGGCACCTGCGCCACTACAGTCAGGGAGATCGAAAAAAACAGGGAAGCGGCAATTCCGCCACGGTGCATCAGCATGGCATTATCATATGCCAGCCCTATTCCAGATAGGACATCTCAGTTTGCAAATCTTCAATCAATTGATCCACGCTCGGCAGCACAGACTTCCCATCCGGCGAGCGCACCAGGCTCGGCGTCACCTGATCTTCCTTCAGTTTCGGCAATAACTCTTCCACCAGATCATCCAGAGAAATCTCGGTGGCTTTGAATTCCGCCCACGGGCCCGAAGCACAAGCCGTAGCCAGTTCCTTCGAGGGCCACAGCGGGAAGGTAGGCTTCCCTGCCCCGTCACTCCCCATCGCCCAACCCTCATCAAACAAACCCCAGGCACCATCCTGTGCCACAACTTCCTTGATGAAGTGATCGTATCGACTCGGACCATCCAAACGAAAGATCGATTGCGCCTGTCTCGGGTTGAACTTGGGGCTTGCCATGAATCTCTCTATCCTAACCCCTTGATAGAGTAATTAAAATGCTCCGACTTTCATTACTTCTTGTCGTCTGCATCTCAGCTTCAGCACAGGAAGATACCCTCCAGCGCATCCGTGACCTCGAACAACGTTTGGCCAGGGCCGAAGCCCTGATCGCCCAGTTACTGGAGCGTCAACCCGCCCCCACCCCGATCGAAACCGTCAGCGCTCCTCCACCCACCAGTCCCGAGGTCGCCCAATCCCAATCGCTCAAAAGCACCCAGGGCATGCCGCAGGAACTTCTCCCCAAGCTCGGCATCATTGGGGCCAGCTCCAACTTCACCGCTGGCATCCACTCCGGCCCTTATGGCGGTGCCCGCGGCTCCTTCTTCAGTGGCGGCGTTTCCCTGCCTCTGCTCAGCGCACCCGGCGGTCAGCTCCTGTATGAATTCTCAGCAGGCCGCAGCAGCAGCAATACCCGCCTCAATGTCACCTCAAACGTCGCCCAGGTCGCCAACCTCTCCGTCCTCGGTTCCGGCCAACTCTCCGATGCCCTGACAGGCACTGGGGCCGCCCCCTTTCCCGTCCGCATCGACACCCGTTCCCAGCTCGAACTCCTCCAGGTCATCCCCTTCGGCTTGAAATACCAAAACACCGCCCTCAACCGTTGGCGGCTCCGCCCCTACGCCGTCCTCGGCTTCGGCCTCTACGTCACCATCAGCAACCAGACATCCCTCACCGGCCTCCGTGCTGATGCCAACCTACCCCCGGAACTCCGCAACGCCCTCAACACTCTCTTCGGCAATGGTGCTCCCTTTGGTGGCGCACTCATAGGCGGTCAGCTCACTGCGGCAAGAGAACTAACAGCCTTGGGCATCCCCTCCGGCCAGGGCGGCATCTCTCCCGGCTTCCAGACCGGTGGCGGCATCGAGTGGCGCTGGAAGCCACGCTTCTCCTGGGGCGTCGATTGGCGCTGGAATCGCCTCTCAAGTGGAGCCAGCTTCTACACCCTGGCCCCCAAAGGCACCTTCCACTTCTAACGCCTACAGCGCGCCAAACAACAACTTGCGGCCCCGCGCCACCACACTCCCACCCACCGGCTCATCCGTAATCGCAAAACCGGTCGCATCCTTCAGCGCACTGCTCGCCGCACTCTGCAGAAACCCATGTCCCTGCCCGTCCATTTGGATCAGTCCCCCACTGACAATCGCCGGGCTTCCCTTACGCAAAATCCAAAGCTGATAACACTTCTGGTCCGACAACTTCGGTAAGTCATGCGCCAGCAACAACAATCCACCCTGCGGAGAATACAACGCCCGCGCTCCCGACTGTTGCGCTGCCGGATCCACGCGCGCCAACTCCACCTGTTTCACCCCACTGGACTCAATCGTTCGAAACGCCCGCCGATAATCATCAATCATCCGCCGCTGCGCTTTGCCTTCCGCCTCCAGCATCACCAGTCGGGCGCTCAGCTCATCCACCTTTCTCTCCCGTCCCTGCAGCGATTCCCGATGGCCATTCTGCGCTTCGGCAACCAGCCGCTGCTGCGTTTGCAGTTGCTGTTCCATCTCTTTCAACTGCATCCGAAGTGCCTGCAACTGGCGATCCTTCTCCGGGTCTTCCACCCGCACCACAGTCGGTGCAGCCGCCACGGGTTGACGCGCTTCTTCCAGCTGTTGCCGCAACTCAGCCAGGCGCGGATCCCCAGTCGGCTTCGCCCGCAATTGCCCTTCCAGCTCAGCAATCCTTGCCAACAATTGCGGATTCGGGTCCAAGCGCCGCTCCACAGTCTCCACTACAGGCACAGGACGAGCCACATGCACCACCGGCCGGGTCCCAAACCAGCCAGCAACGGCCAAACTAGCCGCTGCCACCATCCACGGTGCCCAATTCCGCTTCGGCCTGAAAGGCATCGCTACCACTTCGGCCTGGAATTTCCCCTTACGTACATGCGCCGCCAGCCGGTCTTCTACGGTCTGGCTCGGAGCCTGCCCCGGCAAACTCGCCGCCATCGCCAATGCTGCACTCAGGGAGTTGGCATAGAGACCCTTACACACTTCACAACCACTGCGAAGATGCGCTTCCAAGATCAGACGCTCTGAGCCCTCAAGCCCTCCCAGGGCAAGGGAATCCCAATCCGCGTCGCGCATTTGGCAAGGATCATTCATGAGAAATCACTACAGCTAGAGTCGAAAGGCCTGCTTCAATTTTTGCATCCCCAGTCGAATCCTCGTTTTCACCGTTCCCAAAGACTCTCCAAGCTGATCCGCTACCTCACAGTGTGTCAGCCCCTCGTAATAAGACAATTCGAGAACCTGTTTCTGTTCCACTGGCAACGTTTCCAAAACTTGTCGAATCATCTGGATCGATTCCGGTGAAAAACTGCTCGGAACCAACGGCAAAGACTCGAGCTGTGACGCTTCATCAGGATATACGTGATAAACCGCCCTTCGGGATTCTTTTCGCTTATGATCCAGCGAAATATTTCTCGCAACCGTTAATAACCACGCCAAAAGCTGTCCCTTGCCCGCATCATACTTCTCGGGATGGTCCCAAAGCCGCTGAAATACATCCTGCAGCACTTCCTCTGCCACCGGCCGATCCTGCACAATCCGCAGAATCAAGGCAAACACCCGCAACCGGTAAATCCGGTATAGCTCCAGCAGAGCCTCTCCATCACGCGTCCGCACTCGCGCCAGGAGTTCTTCATCCGTCGATACAGCCGCACTTTGCACAAGAGTGTCTCTTTGCATTTCTCTCTCGGATGACAACAAACACTGCTTTGGTGCACAGAATATGACAGAAGAGTCAACGTACGATCACTCCGCGTTTTCCCGCTACGTCTCTAATGGAAATTGCCTACTCCGTCGATCAGTCTCAAGATCACCCAAATCCCTATCGATTTACCCAGTCCGCGCATTTCCCTCGTCCCGAGGAGCATAAGAAATGAAGATCACTCTCATCACCACGGCGATCCATCTTCCGGAATCGCTGAAAGGCTATTGCGAAAATGCCAAACGCTTCCAATACCAAAACATCGAAGTCATCGTTGTCGGGGATAGAAAGTCCGTTCCTGGGCTAAAGTCCTACTGCGAATCCATAGCACGAGACCTATACCCCTGCCGCTTCCTCGACCTCGACCAGCAGCAATCCTACCTCAGCTCCCGCGCCACAGACCTCAAAGCCTATCTCCGTTTCGATTCCCGTCAGAGAATTCTCGTCGGTCTACTCCAAGCCTGGGATAACGACTCCGACCTCGTCATTCTGCTCGATTCCCGCTCTCCAGCTCCGGCATTCGATTTCATCGGCACCCATCTCAAGGCCATCCAAACCTGGGAACACTCCTCCTTCGCATCCCCAACCGACTGGGTCAACCTCACTGACTTTCTCGATCCTGTCTGCCCGAACCCTCCCTCTCCAAGAGGCTTTCCCCATTCACAAATCCACCGGTCCCACCCCGTACTCTGCAATGTCAGCCACCAACGAGTCGTCGGAAATTCCGGCTTGAGCCTCGGCGCATCCGACCTCTCCGCAGCCTGGCGCCTCGAACACACCCACAACTTTGAGCAAATCAAACCAGGAATTCCTGAGCACTTCGTCCTCGCCCCCGGCACCTGGACTCCCTTCCCGGCCCACAATCTCGCCCTCACACGCGAAACCATTCCAGCCTATTTTCTCAACCCCTATGCCGGGCGGCTCGATGACATCTGGGCGTCCTTCCTGCTCCAGAAAATCTCCAACCACCTCGGCCTCTGCTTCAGCTTCGGCTCCCCTTCGCTCTACCGCTCCCCCAACAATGCCCACCTTCAGCTCGATCGGGACCAGGAACTCACCGGAATCAACTTGTCAGATTCTCTCTGCAACGCCTTCAAAGCAATACACTTAGAAGAAACTAGTTTCACCTCATGCTTCGCTGAAATTTCGAACTGCCTCCCAGCCCTCTGGGCTGAGCACAAAGGCATCTGTGGCATCGAAATCGAAGCCAGATCCCAACACCTGCGTGGCCTCAAAATCTGGCAGGAACTCTTCTCCCCTCCCTCTCAAACTGCCCCCTCCACCCTCGCTCAAGTCCTCAACGACCAGCAGCTAGACGCCCCTCTCCATCCGGCCTACGATTTAAACCTTAGCCAAGCCTAGGGCAAAAGTCCGAGCCCGATCCAACCGTTTGTTCATAAAGCTCCAACTCGAATCAGTCGATCTGCACGAAAGAAGCGAATCTCATGAAAGCCTATTTCCGAAACCTGGGGTCCTTGTCTCTCATCCTTTTGAGCACCTGGACCAGCCTTGCATTGGCACAGACTGGATCATTCCGTCAGGTACGTGTCAGTATCAGTACTCCAGGCGTTACATTCTTTGTCGACAATACCCCGTACAACTCCACCCAGATCTTTCGCTGGCAGGTAGGCGATCTCCACACCATCCGCTTCCCGCGTCAGGTCGTCACCAACACCCAGCCAGGTGTCAACGGTGGCCCGATCGGCACTCGCAACATCTATTCCGGCCAGTACACCGTCACCACCGACGGTGGCCAGGCCGTTCCCCCAGGCACGTTCCTTGATCTCACCACAGGTACCGATCCCGACTACATCTATAAGGTCCAGGTCTTTTCCTTCCTGCAATCGATCGACTTTAGCACCTCCATCCAGCACCAGATCCGCATCAACACCCCCGGCGTAGGCTGCGCCCCCACCGCCCTCGGCGAGACCCTCCCGGGCTCCTGCTCCGACATCCCAGGCTACACCGCCATTCGCTGCTTCGATGGCAGCACCTTTACCGCTCTCAGCGGTGACTTCTGGTGCCCCGCCGGCGAGACAGAGTTCACCAGCGTCCCCAGCGTTGGCTACGCCTTTAAAGATTGGAACAGCAACCCCTCACTTCCCAATCCCACCACCACCGGCGTTGCCGGCTCGCTGCGCTTCGTCCTCTCTGGCCCCATGCACATGCAAGTCAATTTTGGCCCCGGAAAGTTCTATCGCATCAATACCGAACCAGCCGGTTTCGAAGTGGTAGTTGACCGCTCCATTATCAAAACTGGCAATGTCCCGCTCGAAAACCGCGACATCTGCACCCGCTACGCTCCAGCGCAAGCTCCTGACGGCTCCATCGTCAACTTCGGAGTTGGCGGAGAAGCAGGCGGCAGCAACTTCTGCACCGTCTGGCTCGTCGGCAGCACCAGAATTCTCGGTGCCCCAGAGCTCCAACGCGATTCCTTCGGCAAAACCTTCGTCTTCGACAAATGGTCCTTTGGCGGCGGTCAAAACGCTCTCTTCGAAGTTTCTGGTGCCAACCTGTCCACCAACCTGCTCACTGCCAGGTTCGTACCGGCCGCTCCCGTTACCTTCCTCACCCAGCCGCGCCTGAATCTGCCCCTCATCATCAATAACCGCACCTGGCCCGGCTCTTTCTTCCACTTCGGCCTCAACCGCGACATCCCCTTCTCTGCCCCGCTCGAGACCGTAGACTCTGACGGCCGGCGCTGGCGCTTCAAGGGTTGGTCCAACGGCGGGCCAGCCAGCCAAACCCTCCGCATCACGCAAGAGCTCGTCGACAACGGCATCGTTCTCATCGCCCTCTACGAACCGCTCAACAAACTCTCGATTGAGACCAATCCGAGCGGCCTGCCCGTTACGGTCGATGGCAGAACCTGCCCCACCCCCTGCATGGTCGAGCGCGCTGAAAACGAATCCGTCACCGTCGCTTCTTCCCCCACCGTCACCCAGGCCAACGTCCTGCGTCTCGAATTCACCAACTGGTCTGACGGCGGCGCAGAAACCCGTCAAATCGGCTTCCAGCCCGTCATCCGCCGCATCGTCGCCAACTACAAGCAACTCTACCGGCTCACCGCCCTCGGCAACCCCCGTCAGGGAGTCACCTTCTCGTTCAACCCCGCCGCCCCCGATGACTTCTACGATCTCGGTCGCCAGGTCACCGTTACGGCTCGCGCCAACAATGGCTTCCGTTTCCGCCGCTGGGGTGGAGACACCGCCGGCATGTTCCCCTCGGCCTCAGTCACCATGGGCGGCCCCCGCACCGTGGTCGCAGAGCTCGAGACCATCCCCTTCATTGACCCCGCTGGCGTAAAGAATGCCGCAGGCACCGGCCCGCAGGACGATGGCCCCATGGGCCGCGTCGCTCCCGGCTCGCTCATCACCATCTTCGGTGTCAACTTAACGCCCCGCGAAGAAATTGGCCCCCGCGCCCCGCAGGTCCAAACCCTTGCTGAACTCGCTGTCCGCGCCGGAGACCGTCTCCTGCCCCTCAGCTTCGCTAACAGCAACCAGGTCAACGCCCAACTCCCCTTTGACCTCCCCCTCGGGCCCAATAAACTCACCGTCATCCGCACCGGCCAACCCGATGTCAGCGCCGACTTTGAAGTCGTCCGCAACGCACCCGGCCTCTTCACCCAATACGGCACAGAGCAGGAGGGCCAACCCCCGATGGGACTCGCCTTCCGCGCCGATGGCAGCGTCGTCACAGAGCAAGCCCCGGCCCGCCCCAATGAAGTCATCAATCTCGTGGGTACCGGCCTCGGTGGCTTCCGCAACAATCCACCCCCGGGCTTCGAAATCCCCGCCGGTGCCGAGTTCACTCTCATCGATCCCGTAGAGGTCCTGGTCGGTGATCAAACCATCCAGCCCCTCCGCGTCATCGCCACGCCCGGCTTCGTCGGTATGACCACAGTGCAGATCCGGGTCGGCCCCCAATTCCCGGTAGGCCAATCCTCCAATCTCCGCATCCGCGTCAGCGGCAAAGAATCGAATACCGTCAGACTGCTCGTCCGCTAGTCTGGCCCAGTTGCGTCGCCTTCCGCCGCACCCGAATCCAGGCAATCCAGACACTGGTCACACAAAGCGCACTGCCGCCTAACAGCGGCAGAATCAGCGCCACATCCCAGCTCGGCCGGTTCGCATACAGCCACGGCAAATCCACCGAGTGCAACCCGTGGTAGAGCCAACGGTTCCAGCGGTTGCGCACCCCGTAGCTCTCCACCAGCTTCCCCGTCGCCGCGTCAATGTAATGCATGGACCGCTCCGCGTCCCCAAGCTCAAAGTAATACGCTGGCAACGGCAGCTTCCCGTCCCGGCTCACATAGTAATTCTCATACTCTGTTACTTCCCGCATCGCCACAATCGGCACCCCCGGCACTGCCGCCTCCACCCGCTGTCTGGCCCAGTCCAGGCTCACCCGCCGCTCCACTCCCCCCAGCGGCCTCACCCGCACCACCTCCTTCGGCGAATACCGCAGCAGATACACGCCCTCACCCCCACTCACATCGAGGTCCACCTCCTTCACGCCCCGCTCTCCCAGCCGCTGCAACGCCGCCCCCGGCGCTTCCTTCTCAAACAAACCACTCCGCCACGGCCCCCCCTTCAGCGCCGCACTCATCGTCCCATCCGGGCCAAACTCCGGGCTCCACTGCATCGGATTCATGCTGAACATCCCACTCAAAATCCACGTAAACGTCACCAACCCAAACACCAGCCCCAAAATCGTATGCCACCGCTTCCAGCCCGCATACGGGATACTCGACCGTCCCCCCGGAAATCGAAACCGCTTGCTCGGCGAATACAACCAGATCCCCACCACAATCCCAAACACCGTCATCAGCGTCCCCGCAAGCGACAACGCAATCACCAGCGCCCGCCACACCGGCGTCTCCTTGCGCAACGGCGTGAAGTAAAGCCAATGCGGAATCGCCCCCAAATACGCCCCAATCCGGTCCGCCCGCGTCGTATGCTGCATCACCTCACCACTCACCTGCGAGATGTAAACCTCCTGTCCATCCGGCCAGCTAAACCGGAAAAAAGGCCGCAACGGTCGTACCGCCTTATTCAGCGTCCACTGGTCTTCTTCCGCCATCGCCCCATCAAAGTGCGCCTCCCTCGCCGGCCGCCCACTCCAGGCACTCGCCACCGCCAGCGCCTCCACCTCACTCAACCCCCGAAACTTCTCCGCCACATCCGCATACACCACCGTCTGCAATCGCCCCGTATGAAAGCGATACACCGGCCGCCCATGCAACATCCCCAATCGCACCCGGTCCACCTTCGCCACCTGCGCCAACTTCTCCGCCTCCGCCAGGCTCACCTTCACCAGCTCCGGCCGAATCTCCTCACTCTTCTCCACCCGCAAATCCCCATTCACCCCCGGATACGGCCAGTACATCAACACAATCCCCGACAAAAACCACATCGCAAACAACAGGCTGAATAACACCCCCAGCCAGCGGTGGTACAAAATCAAATGCTTGCGTGCGGCAATTCCAGTAGGTCCCATATCTGCTCCAAACCTACAGCTTCGCAGCTTCAGCCCCGCTCCTCCAATACTTCATTTCCCGCTCACCCCCCAAAACCTGTCCACTCACAAGGTTTCCTTTGCGAAAGCAAACACGGAGCCTCCACGATAAGAAAAGATGCTGCTTCGATCCCTTTGCTTCTGCCTCACCCTCACCGCAATCGCCTTCGCCCAGGACCTCCGCCTCACCGGCAAAATCCTCGACGCCGCCCGCCTCCCCATCGACGGCGCAACCATCTCCCTCACCAAGCCCGGCACCAAACCCCTCTACGCCCAATCGAACAGCGACGGCCGCTACACCCTCAAGAAAATCCCCTCCGGCTCCGCCACCGTCCGCATCCTCAAACCCGGCTTCGCCGAACTCCAGCAAGTCATCCAGATCAAATCCTCCCTCGACAACATCGACTTCACCCTCACCCTCGCCGAAGTCTCCACCACCGTCACCGTCGAAGACGTCGCCGGCAAAACCACCGCCACCCGCATGGACGTCCCCAACCTCGAAGTCCCCATCCAGGTCACTTCCGTCAGCTCCCAGGTCCTCGAGCAACGCGGCACCAACGACCTCGTCAATGCCCTCCAAAACGTCTCCGGCGTCTCCGCCACCCGCTGGTATGGCATGTATGAGTACTACACCATCCGCGGCTTCAACATCGCCGACGTCCAGCTCGTTGACGGCATGCGCCTCGAAGGCAACCGCATCAACACCCAGCTCAACAACGTCGAACAGGTCGACGTCCTCAAAGGCCCCAGCTCCATCCTCTACGGCGGCCAGGCCCTGAGCGGCGCCATCAACATCATCCGCAAAAAGCCCGCCGCCAATCGCGCCTACGACGTCTTCTATCGCGGCGGCCGCTTCAACACCCACCAGGTCGGCCTCGGTGCCACCGGCCCCGTCGGCAACTGGCAACGCCTCCTCTACCGTGCCGATTTCAGCTTTGAAGATTCCGACGGCTGGCGCAACGCCGCCGCCCGCCGCTTCAACGTCTCCCCCTCTCTCACCTACCTCTTCTCCGACCGCGCCCGCGTCACCCTCCACCAGGCCTTCAACCGCGATCGCTTCGCCACCGACGCTGGCATCCCCATCGGCGTCGCCGCCATCCCCGGCTTCCCCAAAGACTTCCGCTTCAATACCTCCCAGGATTTCGGCCGCGTCTTCGACAGCCAGTCCCACGTCCTGCTCAACATCAACATCAACCCCAACTGGGAATTCCGCAACGGCTTCCTCTTCCGCTACACCGACGACCAATACTTCTCCGCCGAAACCCTCACCTACGTCCCCGCCCTCAATCAGGTCAACCGCGGCCTCCTCTACTTCCAGCACCACCGCCGCCCCGTCCTCAACCAGTCCGACGTCCTCGGCCACTTCACCCTCGCCGGCATGAAACACACCGTCGTCGCCGGCTACGAATACCAGGATTTCTACAACTTCACCGACCGCGCCGCCAGCCGCAGCATCAACATCGCCCCCATCAATCTCGCCACCCGCACCGACACCTTCACCCCCTTCGCCGACTTCCCCCTCAGCCGCGTCGATTACTTCACCAACCGCATCAATGCCTTCTTCTGGCAGGACTTCATCCACCTCTCCAAAAAGCTCCGCCTCAACATCGGCGGCCGCCTCGATGACTTCCGCCGCATCACCCGCAACGACCCCTTCGCCAACGGCGTCGCCACCGCCCGTGGCCCCGAATTCCGCCGCAACCAGAGCGCCTACACCTACCGCGCCGGCCTCACCTATCTGCTCTCAGAAAACCAGCAACTCTACGCCTCCAGCTCCTCTTCCTTCCAGCCCGTCACCAACGTCCCCGCCGATGGTCGTGAGCTCCTGCCCGAAACCGGCCGCGCCTTCGAGATCGGCCACCGCATCCAGGCCTTCGGCGGCCGCTTCAAGGTCGACACCGCCCTCTACCAGATCAAGCGCCAGAACGTAGTGATCGCCCTGCCCAACGCCAACTTCGAACAGGCCGGCCAGCAATCCTCCCGCGGCCTCGATCTCGACATCAACGGCAACATCGGCAAAGGCTTCCGCCTGATCGCCAACTACGGCTACACCCTCCCCCGCTTCGACAATTTCTTCGCCGCCAACCGCACCATCAACCTCACCGGCTTCCGCCCCCGCT
The DNA here is from genome assembly GCA_044340255.1 of Bryobacter sp. Lineage (GTDB taxonomy): Bacteria > Acidobacteriota > Terriglobia > Bryobacterales > Bryobacteraceae > Bryobacter. The sequence continues at coordinate 140,719 of JBIITX010000003.1, forward strand.
TCACCCAGCGCCACGCCACCAACCTCTGGCTCACCAAGGCCTGGAACAACGGCCTCACCGCCTCCATCGGCCAGCGCTACCTCAGCTCCATGTTTGTCGACAATGCCAACACGCAAAACTTCAAACTCGGCGGCTACACCACCTTCTCCGGAGCCGTCTCCTACCGCAAGCGCTTCTACCAACTCGCCCTCAACGCGGACAACCTGCTCGGCCGCGATCGCTACTTCGTCGCCGGCATCTACGACACCCAGGTCTACCCCGGCGCACCGCTCACCCTCTCAGCCACCATGCGCCTCTTCTTCCGCTAACGCAAGGAACCCGCGCGACACTGATCCCGCGGCAAAACTGTCGCCATCCATCAAACTTCTCTTCCACCGAAGAGCTCAAGTGTTTCCGCTCGCCAGACTGGACGATTTCAAACTCACCGCATTTCTGCTCGTCGAACCAGCAAACTCAGTGGGCCAATCCAATCACCCCAAACAAGCAAGGCCGAGACAACTTGCACAGCGCCCACAATAAGGCTAACTTGAAGGGTATGACGGTGGAACTTAAGCCTGAAACAGAACGGCTCGTCCGCGAAGAAATCGAAAATGGCCACGTAGTTTCGGTCGATGAACTGATCATCTTCGGCGTCAATGCGGTCCGCGAAAAAAACAATGCCGCGCAACTGCACCCACCCGCTCTTCGCAAAAGCCTCTACGAGCTGTTAACGCAACCACCCTTTGCCGGGTCTGAATTGAACCTGGATAGAGTCAAGGACTACCCAAGGTCTGTCGATCTGTGACTCGTTTTCTTCTCGATACCAACGTTCTTTCCGAATTTTCCCGGGCGGGAATGCCAGACCAGAATGTAGATCGATTCTTGAAATCCAAGGAGGAGACTTCGCTCTTCGCCAGCGTCCTGACCTTCGCCGAAATCCGGCGAGGCATTGAACTCCTCCCTGCCGGAAAGCGGCGCACCCAATTGGAACTATGGCAGGAAGATCTCGCGCTCTCGTTTGCAGGAAGACTCCTTCCCATAACCAAGCCGATCGCAGATCGTTGGGCCGTTCTTTCAGCCAAGGCCCAGCGCAGTGGCATCAACCTGGCCAACATCGATGGCCTCATTGCCGCAACCGCACTGGAGTATCAAATGACGCTCGTAACAAGGAACGTGAAAGATTTCTCCGGCACACATGTGGTCGTTCTCAATCCGTGGATGCCATAAACTCTCAGTTGGTCAAAACTCCCCAAACCCCGCCCACCGCCTAACCGCCTTCCCCTCCACCGGCAACACCCTCTGCCGGTACCCCACCAGCGCCAGCCCCAGCGCAAACACCATGTCATCATGCTGCCCCTCACTCTCAAACCTCGGCCCCGCCACCCCCGGCGTCTTCCGGATCGAGCGCAACTCCTCCACCAACACCTCCCACCCCTTCACCTCACTCGCCACCTCCAGTTGATCCACCTCAAACGCCTGCACCACCCCCAACAAAATATCCGTCCGCGGCGTCGGATAAAACCCCGCCTGATACTTCATCTCCACCCCACCCGTAATCACCACCGGATACAACTCCCCCCGCAACCTCCGCATCTGCAACTGCTCCGTCACCACCAAGCCCATCCCCGTCGCATCAATCGCCGTCGTCACCACCTTCCCATCCAGCCCCGGATGCATCGTCAACCCCGCCACCGCATTCACAATCCGGTGAAACTCCGTCCCCAGCTTCAACCGCGCCGCCTTCCTTACAATCAGCCTCCGCCGCCAGATCTGCTCAAACGTCACAGAATCCTTCACCCCCGTATTCTCAATCCGCTGCTCCACCACCACCACCGCCGTATAGTCCCGCCGCTGTCCCAAATCCACTCCAATATGAAAGTTCCGCAGCATCACCCCACCTCCCCGTCCAGCCGCACCTCAAGCGCCGCCACATCCAGCCCCGCCGCCACCGCCCTCTCAAACCACTCCTGCCGAAACACCTGATGCTCCATCCCCACAAACTCACAAAGATACTCCTGACGGAACCAGTCTTCCCCCTGCACCCTCCGCTCCTCCTCGAGAAACGCCGCCGGAATCCGCTCACACTCCGTAGCCTTTACCGACACCCTCGTCCACCCCTCCCCACCCTTCTCCCATTCCTTCCAGAAAAATCCCCGCTCCCCAAACGGCGTCGAAAGCAACGCCAGGTCCCCGCCATGCGCCAACATCGGCCGCAACGACTTATACAGCAAATCCCCCACCCTGGCCGCCTCATCAATCACCACCAGCGTCGGTGCCGAAAATCCCCGCACCGAACACTCATTCCCCGGCACCCCCATCACCCGCGCCCCATTCGGCAACTCCAGCAACAACCTCCCCCGCACCTTCAGCTTCTCCACCCGCTCCACAAACCCGCGCACCTTCAGCACCAGCTCCGCCGTCTGCCGCAGCGTCGGCGAAACAATCACCACCAGCGCCCCTGCCTCCTGCAGCACCCGCAGCGCCACCAGCACCGCCGCCGTCGTACTCTTCCCCCACTGCCGCGAACAACACAGCAACAACCGGTGCGCATCACTCCCCAGCACCTCGGCCTGCTTCGCGTCCGCCTGAAATCCGAGCACACTTCCAGCCAGCCCCACCGCATCCCCAAACTTCCAGACACTCTCACGGACCCCAACCAGGCCAGACACAATTTCACTTCCCTTCCGCAAAGTACAAGCGACCAAGCAATTCATAGAGTGCAGCCCGTGCCTCAGGCACTTTGCGGGCAACAGCAGTCAGACCTTCGATCAACAATGGGATCCAAAGCTCCTCCCGCTGGTCTTTCGGTTCGGGCTCGATACGACAAGGCCGAACAAACCGGGATTCAACAACCAGAGCAGTTATCATCGCCCAACACCCTACCAGCACCGATCAAGGCAAAACGACCCCACTCCACCCCAACCCCAACAAAACAAACCCCAAACTTTTTTCAAAATTCCCGGCAACGCAATTCCTCACCCCCCAGGCTGGACCGGCGCTCCAGGCCGCAAATCTTTATCCCGCAGATTCCGTTGCTCCGTCAACTTACGCGCCATTTCAGATCGCAGCCCCAGCAACCGGCTCAACTGATTCAGCCAGAACGGCCCCCCCATACTGACCATCACCCACGTAACCAGCACCCCCGGACTACCGAATAAATGGACACCCCACTGGAAGTCCTTCTTCTCTAAAAACACGTTGCCAAACAGTCCATCCTGGATATCCTGCCGCTCCTCAAGAGGGACATTCTGTTTCTCCGCCGCCGCAACCGCCTTCGCCCGCAACGCATCGCTGGTCGACAGCCTCGTCAACATCGCAATCGAATCCACCGGGTACCAGCTCAGAAAGATCGCAGCAAACACCACCGAGGCCACCTTCCCCGAATCCGCAACATTGTCTTCCAGGCGATCCATCATATTGTCAAACCGGCTAAACAACTTCGACGTCATCGTAGGAACCACTTCTGCCAGCGCTTTCGTCCGCCACACCTGTGCCGGCAGATCGGGCGTAGCAAATTCCAACTGCAGCGTCTTCTCTTCCACCTCCAGCAGTTTCGTAGCAGCCACTTGCTTCAGTCCATCTATAGCGGCCCCGCTCGCCGCAATCCCCTCCTCCTTTTGGGCCAACAGGCTTTGAGCACCTGCCTCCCTCTGCAACGCCAACTCAGGGTAAAGCCCCATCGCCTTCAGCGCAATCCAATTCCCTTCGCTCGCCTTACGAAGCAGAATCATCACCAGCTCTTCCCTTTGTATCGTTTCCGTCGAGTAACTCCGAATAAAACGCGTCACCGCCCCAAGCTTAGTCTTCCCGTCTGTCGGATCGGCAAACCAGTCCGACAGGTTACGCACCTTCACCGTATCGTCCATCAGGATCGCCCCCGCCAGCTCACGGCTTTCAGCCTCCGTGATCGCACCCAGACTTTGAATCAGCGACGCCAAACCACCCTGCATATGCCGCGTCCTGCTCCGAATCACCCCCAGCCAGACACCAGCAGCACCCCCAATCAGGGTCGATAGCATCGCCATCCCCAAGGCGTATCCGATCATGACATCCAGGTAGCGCAGGAAAGCCATTATGGTGTGATCTTTCCCGGCAAGAATATCATGCACAAGTTACAATCAATTGGAAAATCGCACCCCCTGCCCAACCAGCGCCTGGCGCAGCTTCTGCTCCACCTCCACCCCACTCCCCACCTCATACGCCACCACCTTCCCTTCCCGATCCACCACAATCAGCGTCGGAATCGCCGACACCTGAAACTTCGCCCGGTGCTCGGCCGCCATCCACTGCACCCATTCCAGGCCATTCCGCTTCATATAATCCTTCGCCGTCTCCGCATTCTCATCCGCATTCACCCCAATCATCACCACATCCTGCTCCTTCATTTGGCCATAGAGCTTCACCAGCGTCGGCATCTGCTCCCGGCACGGCGCGCACCACGTCGCCCAGAAGTGCACCAGCACCGGCTTGCCCTTAAAAGGCGCCAGCGCCGCAGGTGCCGGCTTACCCACCACATCCTGCGCTTGTACCGAGATCCCCGACATCTCCATCTTGTCCACCGCCGCATAGTTGGCCGGCGGCACAAACTGAAAATCAGTATCAGCCGGCAAACTCCCCAAATGCAGATGCCGATACGTCGTCACCGTCTCCGAGCGACTCATCTCAAACGGCCGCATCGGCGAACTGGCCCCCTCACTCAGAAAGCTTTCCTTCAGCACCAGCTTCCGCGCCTCATCCACCCAGAACTTCCGTTCCCAATGCTTCATCCCCCCCACGGGTTCATAGAGGGCGCGCACTACCCGGCAAACCACCGGCTTCCCCATCACAACCAGCGTTTCATCCGCCAGAAACTCGGCCGTCTTCAGCCGCTTCAGTCGCGGCGAGAAACCCGGCATCGCCACCCGCAGATGACTCAGCGCATTCATCGCCTCCATCCCGCCCCCCTTGGCCTCCATCACCGGCCCCGCCAACTCACTCACCACATACTTCCGCATATGGTCCGCCGCCCGCCACAGCGTCTTCCCATCGGCCACCACCTGATAATTTCCAAACGGCAAAACGGTAGCAAATCGCAGCTTGGTAGGGGACTCCACCATCAAAGAACTAAACCGCCGGTCCCAATTCCCGCGATTCTCCCCCCGCGATTCGTTGAAGCTATCGCTCTCAATGTGAAAGGTCTTCAATGACTGGTAATGTGCATCCACCGCACTGAGTAACTCAACCGGGGTCTGCTGGGCCAAAGCGAGCAAAAGCAAAACGTGCATGGAAGCCTCCATGACATCAGACGCCGCCCGCCCACCAAACGTGCAGCCAACTAACTCTGCTTACGCAATCCCCACTCCAACTGAGCCAGCCAACCCACATACAACCCTTCAAACACCAGATGGCCGATCCCGAACACAGAAGCCTCACCCCCCAGCCAGAACACGGCCGCAAAGCAAACCACCAGCCAGCTCGCATTAGCCACCGCCAGCAACCCGATCAGCGCCACGGGCCGCGACCGCCAAACAGCGAGCGAAAGCGAGAAACAGGCATAAACCAGATTCACCACGCCATTACCCCAAACCAACTCTTCGGGGATGCGGTAAAGACGACTCAACCACCCCGCCAGCAGCAGCACAAAGCACCCCGCCACCGCCCCACTCACACAATCCAGCCACAGCACACTCTGAATCGACCTCTGCTTAGCAAACATCCTCTTACTATTCCACCACGCCTCCGCCCCGCCTCCAACCCACCTAGCCCAACCTTCGACAGACAACGATTCTCCACCCTGCTTTGAACTTTCCGATAGGATTGTGATTATGAAATTGGCCTTCCAGACGATTTGTTGGAATCATCGCGTCCGTCGGAAGGACTGGGCTCGTCTGTTCAAATCAATCAAGGCCGCAGGATTTGATGGCGTAGAAATTTTTCAACCCCTGGACCAACTTCCGCACACTTGGCAAGAGCTTCGTCAACTGGCTCAAGCGGCGGGATTAGTGATTCTAGGCCTGACTGGCGACACGCTGCCAAATCGAATGGACTACCTGAGGCCAGATGGAAAACCTGGCATTCACCCAGAGCCTTATCTCTACATGGAAACCTGGGACCAAGATGTAGTGCAAGCTTACACCCAACGCTTTACCTTAGCCCTTCACTACAACCACTTGAGCGGACTGAGTGGGGTTGAGGAAGCGTTGCGCTTACTTGACCTTTGGCCGAATCTGATGTGGTTGCCCGACACGGCCCACCTGTTTATCGGACAGCAAAGCAACGACAAACTCATTGAGTTACTGCTCCGTCTGCGGGAGCGAACTCTTGCAGTCCACCTTAAGGATTGGAAGGCGGCCTACGGGCGCTTCTCTCACCGCTATGCTCGCGGATTCTGTGCGATCGGCTCAGGACAAGTGGACCTCAAGAGGGCAGTCCATGATTTGACCCGGGCCGGGTATCACGAGTGGTTCGTCATAGAACTCGACTCCGCCTCGTCAAACCCAGATAAAGAGATGCTCGCCTCCGCGAAACAACTCAGGACTTGGCCTCATCCAACAGGAGAGAAAGACCAGCGAATCCTGGATCGTGAACCCATGGCAGTTCCAAGTGGAGTACCAGAACCCGCTTCAGAGAATCTCGGGTCGTTTCGAACAGACCGACTGCTGCACTTGGCCTCGGCGGGCGAGCCTTCGTTCTATCAGGAATTGGCCGAGTTTCTTAGAAAAGAGCTCTGCGCCACCGGTTGTGCCGTGTGCCTCAGCAGCTATGCCGCAGCCAGGATTAGCATTCAAGCATCGTGTCAGGAGCAACCCTTGGAGCGCGACAACCATAAACAAATTGAAAGATTAGCTGCGATGTGTGTCAAGAGTAAAGTCATTGCCGAAGACTCCAAGGATACTCCGAATATGCTGGCGGTCCCAGTTCTGAATCGATACAACCCGAACCAGGTTCGGATGGTGATGGTTTTTGATTACTCCAATAAAGAGTCGGAGTTTATTCGATCCACTGTGGAATCGAAGGTATTTCAAGGCTTAGTGGGAGATGCCGAAGATATGTTTGTAACCGAACGCAGCTTGGTGGCATCCGAAGCAGCCAGTCGGTTGGCGTCAATGTACAGCAAAAAAGAAGATTTCCTCAACGCAATAGCGTGTTTGGTGAAGCAGCAACTCGATTGCGAAGGCGTGACGATCTTCCTCAGTACATCGGCGCGTGACGCGCTCATCACAGGCGGCACCACGGGAATAGCTTGGGAGCCTGGCTACGAGCGTCGAGCGAAGCAGCGCTATTTGTTCGGCGAAGGACTTACGGGACGCGCGGCAAAGGATCGTAGCTACTCCATATATCGGGATATCCAGGAAGAACGGAATGCCAAAGGGCTCGGCGATGCTCGCTCGCACGAGACGGGGGTCACAAAAGAGATTGACAGTTGCTTAATTGCGCCCTTCTTCAACATCAAGGATGAGGTGGCTGGTGTGGTACGCTGTCGGAACAAAAGACGTGGAGAGGATGTGCAGGTCTTCGACGAGAAGGATCTCGCGCTGGTCGAGTCCATCATGCAGGTGGCCCAACCCACATTGGAGGTGCTGGCGGAGGAGCGCCGGCTGGAAGACGCGGTAATATTGCTGGGACATGAACTCTCCAACCCAATCTTTGCTCTCCGCGGGGCCTTGTCAGACCTAGAATTAAACGTCCAAAGGCAGCGGTCTCTGAGATCCGACACGTTTCAGGATCTGAATAGCTGGCTGGATCTGATGGCCCAACAGGTAAAACAGTACGAGTTATTTGTCGGCTTCAACGTCAGCAGTTGGACGGCGAAGCGGGAGGTGGTTAAATTTGTAGGAGACATCCTAGCGCCCGTTGTCAGCCAAGCGCGCATGTTGATTCGAGAACGCGGGTTTTCGTCAGCACGAATCAACTATGGTGGCCTTGAAGACTGGCTACAGTTGCCATTTCTTTATGTGGACCGTAACATGTTTGAGCAAGTTGCCTTCAATCTCATTAGCAATGCGATCAAATACGCGTACCCGGATCCTACTCGCTTCGATGTTCGCATCTACGGCGAGAGGACCCAATCAGGAGCACGTATCGTTTTCGAAGATTATGGCTTGGGCGTTCCACCAGGTTGGGAGAAAGACATTTTCCTGCAACATGCCCGCGTGGAAACGGAAGATCGCATCGATACGCCAGGTCATGGGCTTGGCCTCTGGGTAGTTGATCGGATCGTGGCACTTCATGGCGGAACCATCAGGCTCCAATCCAATGAGAACCCTACCCGCTTCGTGATCGATTTGCCGGCGTCCTGCTTGGCGAACTCCACCAAGCGCCCGCGTTCCTAAGTATTATGCTGGTTGACAAGAATGTTTCTATTGATTGACGATAACTGGTTAGCCCTATCGGGTTGGATTGCTATTTTGGAGCGCGCTGACTTCGAGGTAGGCCGAAATAATGACGCCGAGCGCGCGATCAAGTTTTTCGACGAAAATTCCCACAAGATCAATTGTGTTCTCCTCGACATCATGATGCCCGCTCCGGCTGAATGGAGGGAGCATTCAGCTGGTGGCAAACGAACCGGCATCGTCGTAGCGGACAAACTGCGTGAGGTAAATCCGGAGCTTCCGATCTTATTCTTGACCAATCAAAGAGACGCAGCGGTGATTGCGCAATTAAGGCAATACCCTAGATCTCGCTACATCGACAAGCGGGAAGTACGGCCCGAAACGTTCGTAAAACTGGTCGAGAGGCTATTGGCGGAAATCAACGATGATCTAGCTGACCCGCCTGCTCAGCCTGCGACAGCGACTGAGTAGAATCCTGCCTTCGGTCGTCCACTTCGCTACATCTCTGGGCTCCTGCTCCACCATCAACTGGTAAGAACGAAGCGTATCTGAGGATACCTTGGCGGGATCCATGATTTCTGTTTGCCGATGATGCAATGCACTCGCAAGATCGGGCCAGCCCCGCTCACCATCACGGCGAAAATCTTGCAACATTTTCTGAAAGTCGGCAGGAGAAGCCTGAGGGCGATCCTGCGACACGGTCAGAATGGCAAGCAAAATTGCATCCCTAAGTTGATGTGGCTCTTTCAGTATGGCCTCGTGAAGTTCTGCAACTTCCCGGTCATTGCCCTGCTTCACGTGCTGTTCCCAATCCCGCCATTTCAGTTGTGCCGGGGGGCAATAGTCAATCAAGTTGATTGGAAAAGCAAGATCAAAAAGCGTGATACCACCCAGATCGGCGAGAAGCTCCGCCAGACTTTTCACTTCTTGGATCGCCAGTTCTTTCTCGCGCCGAGAACGAAGGGCTGGCCTCCCAGGCCAATCAAGATCTTGTTCTCTCGTCCCGCCCACCGAATCGATCCAGGTCCTCCAGTAGAATCTCGTTTGGGAGTGGCTCTCATTGGCCTCGATTAAAGCCCCGACTCCCTTGTCCGTCAGGAATTTCCATAATGCATGGGCCTCAGAACGTAGAGCCTTAGGAGCCTCGTCTTTGGGCTGCTTGCGGAGATAGTTCATCAGATGGTCCACTTGCCCCTTAAAGTTGATTCTCGTTTCATCTTCGCGAGCCGAAGTGCCGACAAACAGGTCATAAGCGGTGAAGCTCGCGGCGTTGTCTCGCCAGAAGCGGGCAGCATTGTACAGAACTTGGTTCAGCGGTTCGAGCAAATCCGGATGCAGTCGCAAGAGTTCCTGTGTTTCCTCTTGGCCAACCACCAACTCAACGGCGAGCTGAAAATAGACGTGGTTGCGGAAGGCCTTAACCTCAATCAGTTCTTTTTCCGGCGCCAAGTAGACAAACCCATCCGGCGTTTGCTCAGACGAAATACAATCCAGAAGGACGGACAAATTGCCCTGAGCTCGAAATAGATACAAATGCTTGAGAAATTCGAGAGTCAATTGTCCATGCTCGCTAGCGGTCTCCAATTGGAGGCGGCGATCTAGGTAATCCAGCAGTTCCTTCGGGCTATAACTGACGAGGATTGTTTCCCGAAACATATCTAGCACTCGTCCTTCTGCATTTGGGATGCGACCATTGTCAATGAACTCCTCGTAAAGGCGACGAGGTGCTACGAAGCACACAAAAGCTTGGCCAGTAACGAAGTGCTTCAGGTCGCGCGCGAAAGTATGGATTTGCTGCTTTAGTATCGATTTGTCGACACTTTCCAGGGAGTCCACGATGATAACGGGAAAAAGGCCAGCAGCTTCAACGCGGCGTAAAAGTACAGGTACGGTTCGTCCAAGAGAAGTAAGGGTGGCATCACTCATGATGTCGGAATCACGATGCCTGGCAGCCGCGAAGTTCAGGAGCATGGTAGAAATAACTCCAGACAGGACAGCCAAGGCTAGAGAAGTAGGTAGATTGCCTACTTCCTTGATGGATGTGACCAAGACCACTGTTGCGATGATAAATCCGGCCAGAGGATTGAGAAGGTGACCGCCATGAATCGCAAAGTCGGCGAAACGCCGAACCCAAGAGGTCGTCTCATCATCAGACTTTCTTGGTTTCTCGGGTATCGTGCTACGCTTCGGGTCAACGGATGGCAAGACTCCGTCTCGGAACAATTGAATCTGATGGCACATTTTTACCGAAGTATCTACCGCCACTAATTCCCTGTAGGCTTGATCAGCAGGCGGCTGAGAAGTCGCTGTCACAAGTATGGATTCAAGCTTGCGCCGATCCTTGGAAAAATGAGCCCACATCTCGCGAAGGCGTGATGAGCGCGGTCCCGTTTCAAGCTCAAGCCGGTATTGGGCTGCCTTTTCCTGCAAGGTCGCATCTTCTCGAGCTTTTGCTTGGAGCATATCGCCAAATTCGTCACAAAGTGATCGGTGTATCGACTCGGTGAAATGCATCAAGGCCGAATGAGAGGCCGAATCATCAGAATGAAAGAGCGTTGGACCGTGCACTCGGATGGCGATTGGGCGTGGGAACACGAAGCAGTTTATTGGATCGTATTTCCGGCAGCCGGGGCCATTCGTTTTGCGTTGCGTTCGTAGGCGCTCAATGACTTTGAGGATCATTGAGGTCTTTCCGGAACCTCGATCCCCGCCAAGTAATACAGAACAGCCGGAGATCCGACGTTCAACGTAGCCTCGGATAAGTGCTTCAAGCCTTCCCATTCCCATAGACTCTACTTTGCCCGACGCATTTACACCTACCCACGGTGCATCCGGCCGCTCGTAGGAGGCTTCGGTGAGCGGGTCACAGGCCTCGACAATCTTGATTCGAGGTTGCGTGTACTTCGGGGTGTTCTGGGCAGCGGACATAGCAGTTTACTGAGGCGTTACTCCACTTGTGGTGGCAGCGGCTCCAGGGCAAGGATCTTTGACAGGGGGGCAAGGGTGTACATACATCGTGCTCGGAGGGTTCGGCGAGTGAATCTTTTTGTTGGCAATTCCCTGAGGCACCTTCGACCTCGAATCAACTCCGCTGCCATCAGATAAGGCCACATTGGCCCTTGATTCCCCAGTGCTTGGATTAACCGCAAGGCAGTTGACGGTGAGCATATTGCTGCAAGAGGACGACGGGGTACCACCTGCCGCCTTCGTCGGCTCAGCAGGCTTGGATAAAGCCGCGAAAACCGCCAAGGCCGTGAGCATCCCGAAGAGGGCCGCGAGTATCAAGAGCCCGAGCGACCTGGAAATACTCCATCCACCCGAACCTCCTCCAAATCCACCCCAATTTCCTACAAACTCAATGGGCTCTTTTTCACGGAGAAACAAAATGAAAGACAACAAAGTAACGATTCCGAAAACAAGTTGCAAGGCAAGCAGAGATTTGCTGAGTAAATCGGTTGGCATAGTCCTCGATTGCTAAAGAGTCTATCTCAAACGAGTCTTGAGTTTGTAATCAGACACCAACAATGTCGGCGTCACCCTTCGCAAAAAGACCTGGCCCGCTTCCCCACTGGTGCACCACAAAAGATTAAGAAAAATCGGTTCACGGCTTTTTCAAAACTCTATTTGCCGTCTTTTCAACAAATCCGCTCGACAACTTCATTAAGCCCAAGGCCCCCTCGGCTATTTTCAAGCCGTGGAACAAAACATCCTCAATCCCAATCCGGGTGCGCCGTCACCCGAACTCGAGGCCGCCGCCGCGCAGCCCCGCAAGAAGACCATGTCCGAGGCCGCCCTCGCTGCCAACCGAGCCAACGCCCTCAAATCCACCGGCCCCCGTACCCCCGCCGGCAAAGCCCGCTCCGCCTCCAATGCCTTCCAGCATGGCCTCTACTCCATGCGAAACTTCAACCACCTCCAGGGCCACCCCGACCTCGTCGCCACCACCATCCACAACCTCCTCGAAGAGTACCAACCCGTCACCCCCACAGAGCACATCCTCGTCCAACAGCTCATCCACCTCCAGCTCCGCTTCATCCAGATGGAAAACTTCCTCAACCAGTTCCTCCACAACGGCAAGCATGACTCCCCAGACCGCGCCTACCTCGCCGTACTCCGCGAGCTCGACCGTATCCCCGCCCGCATGCTCAAAACCATCAAGGCCCTCCGGCAACTCATCGCCGAACGCGGTGCCACTCCAGAAATCGAACCCATCGAGGATCCGCCCCCCGTCCTCACCCCAGAAGAATACATGGAATCAAAAAACGAACCCATCCACCCCACCGGACCCGCCCTCAGCCAGTCCATCACCGAATACATCTTTAGAGAGTTCTGCAAGCATACCAACATGGATCCCGACGCAATCAAACCCAAATCACCGCCCGCGGACTCCACACTCTAGCCCTCTACGCCGCAGCAAAAAACGAGGTTCAAAGCCAAAAGCTACCTCACAGCTCTTCGACAATCGAATACACCACCAACTCCCACCGGGACTATCGCCCCGGGTGTCTCCAAGCGAAGGAGCCACCCGGCAGGAATACAGCGCGCGAAGCGACTCTCATCGAGGAGAGCCATGCTCAGGCGACAAAGGCAAAGGTTTCCCGATCCATTCCACACGAAGGACATCCGCCATGGCTGCCAGTTCGGGATCCCCCGTCACCAGCAATCCGCCTTTTCCCAGAGCCAAGGCACTGGCAAATCCGTCCGCATAGGAAATGCGGCGGCTTGCTTTCAATTTGGCGGCCGCAAGGACGTCATCAGCAGCCTTCGTACCCGCCTTCCTCAGCCACGCCAGCAAAGCCCAGAAATCAAAACTTTTGCATTCGCTCATCGTCGCGGCTCAGTTCAGCAGCGCGTTCCTCACCAAGGTCTGAGAGCAGGTCACCAGAGTCTTGAAACATGCCACGCATCGTACCCCAGCGAGGATGGCAAGCAGGGATCCGCCTTAGCACGATCTGTTCGCCCTCAACCTCTATGGCAAGTTGCATTCCCGCCTTCAGATCGAGCGTGTCTCGAATCGACTTCGGGATGACAATTTGACCCCTTGCGGAAATGGATAACGTTTTCATAAACAACTCAAATTGCAAAGCAAGACGGTTTCATCAGAACGGCAACTGCAGTAATTCTAGGGCAATCCAACCACCATGGGTGCCAACACAATGCCAGCTGCACTGCCGAAAGTTGCCCCAATCACCTCGACAATAGAGTTAGCCTCAAGGAAGCCTTAAGTCAAATGCCAAAGCAAACATCTCTTAACTCGGCCAGATCACAGTAAAATTCTGAATCAAACCACGTATGGAGACAACTTCCTGTTGGTTCCTGCATCCAGCGACCAGCTCCATCGCAACGATTCCATCCAGATCACGGCGTCGGGACGATCACGCAAATACTCGATGAGAACATCGGTATCAAGAAGCGTCATTTACCCGTTCGATCCCAGGCTCGCTGACGCAATTCCACCGCAAACTGGGCAGAATCCAGGATGTCTGTTCGGTCTTTCCAAATCCCACGGAATTCGCTTCGCAAAAGACTTCCCATCGTGGATTCGGCGCTTGCTTGCCCTTCAGTGGAAACCTGCATCACAATTTCAGCATGTCCGGTCGATATATCCCGAGGCAAAATAAGCACCAGTTCTCGGTTGGCCGGAATCTCCGTGCTGAAGTGCAATGTCTTTACCACGGCAATGAGTCTCTTCTCCCCTTGAGCATATCAAGTCCGACATGCAGTCTGGCACCATCCGGGTTGGCAACTGGAACTTGGCCCCCAGCCGCTACCCCAGCCGCTCCCGCATCCGTTTCTCATCCAGATCCCCCGTCCACTTCGCCACCACCACCGCCGCCACTCCATTCCCCACCACATTCGTCAGCGCCCGCGCCTCACTCATAAACCGGTCAATGCCCAGAATCAAAGCCAAACCACCCACCGGCACATTCCCCACCGCCGACAGCGTCGCCGCCAGCACAATAAAGCCACTCCCCGTCACCCCCGCCGCCCCCTTGCTCGTCAACATCAATACCGCCAGCAACGTCAACTGCTGCCACACCGTCATCGGAGTGTTCGTCGCCTGCGCCACAAACACCGCGGCCATCGTCAGGTAAATCGAAGTCCCGTCCAGGTTAAACGAATACCCCGTCGGGATCACCAGCCCCACCGTCGACTTCCCTGCCCCCAGGCCCTCCATCTTCGCCATCATCCTCGGCAGCGCCGCCTCGCTGGAACTCGTCCCCAACACAATCAGCAGCTCCTCGCGAATGTAGCGCAAGAACTTCCAGATGTGAAACCCATGCACCCGCGCTATCCCGCCCAGCACCACAAACACAAACACCAGGCACGTCAGATAAAACGTCCCCATCAACTTCGCCAGCGACAACAAACTCCCCAGCCCATAATTGCCCACCGTAAACGCCATCGCCCCAAACGCCCCAATCGGAGCCACATACATGATGATCTTCACAATCGCAAACAGGATCTCGCTCGTCTTCTCAATCAGCGCATAGACATTGCTCACCCGCCCGCCCACCTGCTGCAGCGCAATCCCAAACAGAATCGCAATCAGCAGCACCTGCAAAATCTCACCCTTGGCAAACGCATCCACCATCGTCGAAGGGATAATGTGCAACAGAAAATCCTTCAGCCCTTCCATCTTGCCCGGCCCCGTATAAGCCGCCACCGCCCCCGTATCCAGGCTCTTCACATCCACATTCATCCCCGCGCCCGGTTGCACCACATTCACAATCACCAGCCCCACCACCAGCGCCACCGTACTCACTACTTCAAAGTAGAGCAGCGCCAGCCCCCCGGTCCGCCCCACCCGCTTCATGTCCTCGCTGCCCGCAATCCCGATCACCACCGTGCAAAAAATCACCGGCGCAATGATCATCTTGATCAGCTTGATAAACGCATCACCCAGCGGCTTCATCGCCGCGCCGGTTGCTGGAGCAAAATGCCCCAGCAACACACCCACAGCAATCGCAAATAACACTTGCGCGTAAAGCGACCGGTACCAAGGCGCCCGCGCGCCTACAGTCTGCATATCAGCAGTTCACGCTCATAGATCACCTCAGGCGGCAGATGATCATGCAACTCAATAAACAGCTCCTCATGGCCCAGCACTTCACTACGCCACGCCGCACGGTCTACCGTCTGCAGTTCCTCAAACTTCGCCTGGTCGAACGCCAGTCCCTTCCACTCAATGTCCTCAAAGCGCGGCACGTAGCCAATCGGGGTCTCCTTGCCAAAGGCCCTGCCCTTGGTCCTGTCCACCACCCACTTCAGCACGCGCATGTTCTCGCTAAAGCCCGGCCACATAAAGTTGCCTTCCGCATCCCGCCGGAACCAGTTCACATGGAAAATCCGCGGCGTCTGCGTCAGCCCACGCTGCATCCGGATCCAGTGCCGGAAGTAATCCCCCATGTGATAGCCGCAAAACGGCAACATCGCCATCGGGTCCCGCCGCACCTTGCCAATCACACCACCGGCAGCGGCCGTCGTCTCCGATCCCATCGTCGCGCCCATATAAACACCGGCGCTCCAGTTGAAGGCCTGATACACCAGCGGAATCCCCGTCGGTCGCCGCCCGCCAAACAGGAAGGCACTGATCGGCACTCCATTCGGGTTCTCCCACTCCGGGTCAATCGTCGGGCACTGCGAAGCCGGTGCCGTAAACCGGCTATTCGGATGCGCCGCCTTCGCCCCCGTCTCCTTGGCAATCTCGGGCGTCCACTTATTACCCTTCCAGTCGATCAACTCCGCTGGCGGCTCGTCCGTCATGCCTTCCCACCACACTCCACCATCAAGCGTCAGCGCCGTATTGGTAAAGATCGTGTTGCGCGAAAGTGCCGCCATCGCGTTCGGATTCGTCTTCATCGACGTCCCCGGGGCCACACCAAAGAAGCCCGCTTCCGGATTGATCGCATGCAACACACCATCTGCATTCGGCTTGATCCAGGCAATGTCATCGCCCACTGTCCACACCTTCCAGCCCTCAAAGCCAGCCGGCGGAATCAGCATCGCAAAATTCGTCTTGCCACAAGCACTCGGGAAGGCCCCCGCCACATAGGTCTTCTCCCCCTGCGGGCTCTCCACACCCACAATCATCATGTGCTCGGCCATCCAGCCTTCGTCCCGCGCAATGTTCGACGCAATCCGCAACGCAAAACACTTCTTGCCCAGCAGCGCATTCCCGCCGTAGCCACTGCCAAAGCTCCAGATCTCGCGCGTCTCCGGGAAGTGCACAATGTACTTGTCCGGATTGCAAGGCCAGGCCACATCCTTCTGCCCGTTGGCGAGCGGCATGCCAACGCTATGCACACACGGCACCACGCGCTTCTCGTTCTTGTCGATCTCGCGGTAAACCGGCATCCCAATGCGCGCCATGATCCGCATATTCACCACAACATAAGGCGAATCGGTCAACTGCACACCAATCTGCGACATCGGCGAACCCACAGGCCCCATGCTGAACGGCAGCACATACATCGTGCGCCCCTTCATGCTCCCGTTAAAGAGTTCCTTCAGCTTCTTGCGCATCTGGAACGGTTCCACCCAGTTATTCGTCGGCCCCGCCCCATCTTTCGACAGCGAGCAGATGAACGTCCGGTCTTCAACACGAGCCACATCGTTGGCATCAGAGCGGGCATGGTAACAGCCCGGCCAGAGATCCTCGTTCAGCTTGGTGAACGTCCCACCAGCAACCAGCAGGTCACACAAAGCCTGGTTCTCTTCCGCCGAACCATCCACCCAGTGGATCGTATCCGGCTTGGTCAACTGAGCCATCTTTTCAACCCACTTAAGCAGGTTCTTGTTCTCACTCAACGGCGTCGAGTGATTTCGCAATTCAGACATAAACTACTAGCTTATCCGGTAAGCTAGTGCCATGCGGCGAATCGTGGTTGGCGCGCTGATTCTGGCTACGCTCTCGGGCCTTTATGCCCAGAGGCGAACCCGCAAGTGGCAGCAGTACGAATACGAGATGCAACAACCGGTAGATGATCCTGCCGATGCCGAAGTCCCTGGTGAGTTCATCTTTGGCAGACTTCGCTATCGCTCTGGCCGGGATGGTCGCGCGCCTTACGCTCGCTGGGGCATCGACGCCAACAAGAGTGATCGACTTTTTCTCGACACTCTACGGCGACTGACCCGGATTCAAACGCAGTCGATCGAGAACATCATTGACATCGAGAGCGATGCCATCTACGACTCGCCCTTTCTCTTCGCCGTCTCGGCCAGCGACTGGCGCCTCAGCCCATCGCACGCCGAGCGCTTGCGAAACTATCTGGATCGCGGTGGCTTCCTGATGGTCGATGACTTTCATGGCCCTGCCGATTGGGAACGATTCATGAACGGGATTCGCCAGATTTACCCCGATGCCCGCGTCGTCGAACTTGGCGATAACGAACCCATATTCCATGTCCTCTACCACCTGACCGAGCGCATCAATGTCCCCGGTGAGAATGTGGTCCACGGCCCCGGCTACGAGAAGGACGGCATCACCCCGTACTGGCGCGGCGTTATAGATTCGCAAGGTCGCGTTATCGTTGCCATTTGCTTCAATCAGGACGTGGGTGACGGCTGGGAATTTGCTGACGATCCAGACTACCCCGAGAAATTCTCTTCCATGGCCTTCCGCCTCGGCATCAATTACGTCGTTTACGCAATGAGCCATTAACCACTCCATGAAGGTTCTCTTTTTCGTTTTTCTGATTTGGGCCGCAACCCTCCGCCTGTCCAGCATGAGCCGCAGCTTCTGGGCTGATGAGGCCTGGGTGGCAAACTCGCTCACCGCACCTACGCTCTCTCAAATGTTCTTCCCGGAAACCTGGCTGCAAACCTCCCCGCCGCTCTTCCTGCTCGTGAACCGCTTCGTGGGAGGCCTGCTCGGGCAGGATGAATTTGCTTTCCGGATCTTCCCTGCCCTGATGGGCATCGCCGCGATCCTTTGCTTTGGCTGGTTCCTGAAACAAAACATGGCAACACACTTCGCCCTCTTGGGCGCAGTCTTCCTGCTGTTTTGCCCCGATGCCGTCGAGCTCAGCAGACAGCTCAAGCCCTACAGTAGCGAGTTGGCAGCAACCAGCTTGATCCTGCTAGCCTTCTCAAGCTATCTGCAGGAGAGGTCTCATCGCAGATTCCTCGTCCTGCTCGGAGTCAGCCTGCTGGCAATCACGCTGGGCTATGGCACCTTCCTGCTGCTGCCAGGGCTATTCTTTGGCATCGTTCTCAGCAACCAGAGAAAACAGGCAGCCATCCACAGCCTTCTCTTCGTTGCCTGCTGCTTTCCAGTCCTGCTGCTCGAATACTTCTGGCTCGTTCAGAACAATTCTTCAGAGATGCTTTCCAACTTTTGGCAATTTCAGGATCGGGGACTTTCCTTCGCCAGAACCATTGCTCAGACCGGCTGGGATCTTTTTCATTTCGCAATCCTGTTGCTCCCCAAACAACTGATGGGCTCTGTGAAATCGATTCTGGCAGCTTTAGTAATTGCAGCGCTCGTGTCGGCGGGTCTGATTGATAGCTGGTTTCATCGAACGCAGACATTTACGCTTCGCCTTCTGGCCTACTCAACTCTGGGGCTAGCGATCCTGCTGCATCGTTTCAGTGTCTATCCGGTCTCTAACCGCACTAGTTTATTTCTCGCCCCCATCGTTATCTTTCTGGTCGTCGACGGTCTGGAGGTCGTCTGCCGACTGGTAAGGCCCGCCTGGATCGGCATTGCAGTGGCGCTGCTAGTCACAGTCGCCATCCCTTTTCGCTTTGTCGATCGGCCCATCGCGGAAGGCAATCGCAACTTTGAAGACTTCCGGGGTGCGATGGCTTTTATGAAAGCCTCTTCGCAAGCCGAAGATTCTGTTTGGGTCTTCGGTGGCGCCGCAGAAGCCTACCGTTACTACGCTCGACTCCTGCAGTACAAACCCTTCGCCGCCTATACCGCTACGATTGGTTGGCCGTGCTGCCCCCGAAATTCAGACGCTGCCGTGTTCAAGCCGGAATCTGATTTTCGAAACGATTTCCACCTGCAACTACCGTCTCGACTTCCAGGCAAACTGTGGCTCATCTCGTCAGAACGAGCAGATCATCTGCAGAGAAAGGGCTTCGACGAAAGACCGATCCTCGAGTCAATCTTGAAATCCCGCGCTTGTGAACTTAGCCTCAACAAACCTTTCTACCAAGTTAGTCTTTCCGCCTGGACCTGCCCCTCGCCCAAGCTAAAATGAAAGTAGTGCAATCTATTCCACCCTTGTCGATGGCCGTGATCGACGATAACCTCGACAATCTTGAGCTCATGTCTGAGGTGTTGCACGCCGAAAAAATTCAAGTGCATTACTTCCAGGACCCCGCGGAAGGTCTCGCATTTACCAGGGCGCACCGCCCTCAAATCGTGATGACCGATCTGGTCATGCCAAACCTTGACGGCATGCAAATTCTGGATGAGATTATCGCCTTCGACCCGACAATCGATGTCGTCCTGATGACTGCATATTATTCGACAGAGTCAGCCATCGCGGCCATCCGCCACGGGGCTACTGATTATCTGGAGAAGCCCCTCTCGATTGAATCGCTGCGAAGCCGCATCGGCAAATTGGCGGCGCTCCATCGCGCGCGCCTGCAAGCACTCTCGGCCGACGCCCTGAAGTTCGAAGCTCATTCGTTTGAAGGCATGCTGGGTAACAGCCCGCAGATGTGGCAGCTCTTTTCGCAAATCCAGCGCATTGCGCCTCATTTTCGGACTCTGCTGATCCACGGAGCCACAGGCACCGGTAAAGAACTCGTGGCCCAGGCGCTTCACCATCTCAATGGAGCACAAGGTCCCTTCGTGCCACTGAACTGCTCGGCGGTGGTGGAGACACTTTTTGAGAGTGAACTTTTTGGCCACGTAAAAGGTGCCTTTACCGGTGCGACCTCCAACAAGACTGGCCTGATGGAGCACGCCCACCAGGGGACACTCTTTCTCGACGAGATTGGCGACATGCCGCTCACAACGCAAGCCAAGCTCTTGCGGGCGCTGCAAAACCAGGAAGTCCAGCCACTGGGGTCATTACAGCCGAAACGGGTTAACGTTCGGGTGATTGCAGCCACACACAGAGACCTGCGCGAGATGATCCATCGTGGTCAATTCCGGGAAGATCTTTTTTACAGGTTATCGATGGTTGAGATCAGCGTGCCGACGCTGAGTGAGCGCGAGGGAGACATCCCGCTGCTGGCCAAAAGTTTTACCGAGAAATGGGCCAAACAATACGGCAGGGATCTCCACGGCCTCAGCCCCAAGGCCATGCTGCTTCTGAATCGACACTCCTGGCCCGGCAATGTGAGAGAACTCGACAATGTGATCGGCCACGCAGCGATTATGACCGCTGGCCCGCTCATCGACGTCTTCGATCTTCCCCACTATTTGATCGACACGGACGCTGCACAGCCTGCAGTGGGCGTTCCTGGCCTCGAACAGATGGAAAAGCAGCTACTGATTGGTGCACTCAAAGCCAATGAGCAAAACCAATCCCGTGCGGCAAGGGCCCTCGATATCAGCCGAGACAAGCTGCGCTACCGCATGAAGAAACACGGCCTGCTTTAACGGCCGACGCGAAGGCCGGCAGTGAATTGCTGCACTCCAAAAGCCTCGTAAGCGTAAAAGGTTTGCCCCATAGAGACGTGGCGCCACTCCGAGAAAAAGCCTAAATTTTGGGCAAGCGGGACGCGTACACGCATCAATGGCTGATAGTAGCGACTTGGCCTGCTCCCCGAAGAGCGAAAGAAGCTGCCACCCAGGGTGAGAGTCGTCTTTCGCGGCAAGCTCAAATCAGCAGCCAGGGTGCCGGTATGAGCCTGGTCTCGATATACGTCGCGCTCGATCCCGAAATAAACCGGCTCGAGAACCCTCAGGTCATTAAAGATACTCGACCGGGTATAGTCCGCCATGACAGACACGCGCTTTTTGGTCCACTGCAAGGTCAGGTTGGCTTGCTGATTCAGAAAGTCCAGATTCACTCCCGGTGCGGGATTGGAATTAGTCAAGCGGGTAAATCTGGAATTCAATTGCCAGGCTTCAGAAATCTGATAGCGGGCCCGCAATCGCATTTGCTCAAAATTCTGCAAGCTGGTTCGGAAGTAAGTCTGATCGCCACGGCCTACTTCAGTTTCTCCGTTGAAGACCAGCTTCGAGGTAGCCCTGTAGATGAAACCGCCGAGAGCAGAATGGCGGTTCAGATAGCCCTTTTCGAGAGCAGGCCCGGGAGCGAGGTTCGCGCGCCTGACCTCGGCTTCGCCCCAGAGATAGCGGTGCCCGCCAAATAGGGTGAGCCGATTGGTGATTTCATAGAAGGCTTGCAAGCGCTGTTCGTTCTGCTTCCAAATCAATCGGTCATCAAAGTTTAAGGGCCGTTGCGCGCGGCCATCGAGAGTTGTTGCCAGAGCGAGAGAGCCGGCATTGTGCGTTTGTTCGATCTGCCAGGCATCCACGATGCGCAGCTTCCGGATGGGACGAACCTCAAGAGTTAAGCCACCTGCGGTACGAGGCTGGTTGGCATAGCCAGTAGCCAGGCTCTGTTGGCCATTGACGAAGCGCAGGCTGTCCAACCGAAGGATTGTGCCCCTTGCATTCTCCTGAAAGCTTACGTCAGATTTCGGCTGCGAGAAGTAAAATTCAGCACTCAAATCCAGCCAGCTTAAAGGTGAGATCGTAAGATCGGCAGAAGAGTAGATATGGTTTCCGTTGACACCATACAAACGGGTTGCATCGCCGATGGCAAGCTGCCGGTCAAAGTATGGGTTCTGCCGATTGCCGGTATTGAAGGTATTGTTCACCAGGCTCGTGTCATCGTGAAAGGTGGCGCCACCCTGCTCCACACTCAGATGGAGCAATTCGGTTTCCAGCCGCACTCCTCCACGAAAGACCAGATATCCAGTATCAATGCGGCTTGCGGCTGGGTAACTATTTTCGTCAAGGACCAAGGCACTGACACCCTGCCCGCGGCTGGTATTCTGTGCCACGCCAAAGAAAGGTTGCCACTTCTTGCCGGGCATCAGGTCGAGGTCTAAATTCCAAAACCGATTTCGGGTATCCATGGAAGACTGATTGGTTGTGTAGGCATTCGGGCCGACTCGGCCCAGTTGTGGGCTGGCAAAGGAAGGAAGCGCGTTGAAGTATGCCAGATTCCGGTAAGTGAACCGAGCGCGGTATAGCGCTGTCTTGTCGGCATTTAGCTGAAAGGTATTGAGCGGATCGCCCCAGTTTGCTCCACTCAAGCGAAACTCATCTACCAACTTGGACGAAGGAGGCTTGTAGGTGGATTGAAACTGCAAAAGACGGGGGCCTTCGCCCAAATTGACGACGCTTCGGTAGGTGTTGAGATTGCCATGCTGGCCTGCCAGAAAGCGATAGCCGATTTCGCTCGAGGCCTGGAAGGGTTCTTCCGTTGAGGGCTTTTTCGAGGGCTCCTGTGCCTGGCAAAGGGCGATCAACACTGTGAAAATCCAAAACGTTTTCATCGCAGTAAATCCCTGTTGATATGCGATCCATGAACCTTGGTATGGCAGCTGGTGCAGTTACGGTAGAGCGGGAGCCGCAGATCATGAAAGCCCGTGGGTGTGGTGCCGAGCGTTCCACTTCGATTGTTGAGTGCGGGTGTATTGGAGTGGCATTCCAGGCAGAGCCTGCTCACTTCTGGCCGATTCAAGAGCCTGGGGTTGGCCGAGCCATGATTCTCATGGCAGGCACTGCAACCTTCCATACGAACGGGGGCGTGCTCGAAGGCGAAGGGGCCACGCTTGTCGGCGTGGCACTTGAAGCAGCCCGGTTCATTGTTGGTTGTTCTGGCCGTTGTGTTCAGGCCAAAAGGACGGGAAGTGCCATGTGGATTGTGGCAATCGACGCAAGACATCGCGCCTTGGGGAACGGCATGACCATGAGGCCGCTGGAAGGAGGCCCAGGCGCTGGCATGACAACTGGAGCAAATCTCATTGACTCGCGTGGAGCGGGTTGTCGGAAGAGCCAGCCGGGCGAGGGCTGCGGGCGACTTCGCCGACAAGTCGCGAAACAAGGGCAAGGAGTTATCTGCAATGGCATGGTGGACCGAATGGCAGCTCACGCAGGCAACCTGAACCTTTGAATGCGAACCGCTAATGCGCCCCGCGTGAGTTGCCTGATTCTTGTGGCAGGACAAACAGGATGCGTCGGCCTCGCGTGGGTTGGCCTTGACGTGGTTCAGGATGAACTTGGCTTCGGCAGCCTCGCCGTGCTTGGTTCCCGGTCCGTGACAGGATTCACAGGATTGGCCCTTCCAGCCGCGTCCAGCATCTGTTTCGATGGTCCCGTGGCGGCTTTTGAGAAAGGCCTTTCCCATATCTTCATGGCAGACGAGACAGGCTTCTGTGCCGGCATAGCCTTCTTTGTCGGTACGTGCCTTCTTCGGCCCAGCAAAGGCCAAAGCGGACACGACCAACAAGATCGGTATGAAGTGGATGACACGCATGCTATCTGGCGTGTGACCTGGCCACCGAGAACTCTGAGTTGGGGCCATGGCAGACGTTGCAGCTTTCGCCTAGCGGAGATGTGTTCAGTTGGACGTGGACTGCGGCATCTCTAGAACTATGGCAACTCACACAGGCAGCACTAGTAGCACCAATGGTGGGCAGGAAGCCGCGCGGATCCGTTACTGGAGTCAAGTTGGGTCGCAAGGGAAGGTTTTGCGAATTATTGACGTGACAGGTGGCGCAATCGGCCGCGCTGGTCGGAAAGCCGATTTTTGAGAAATCGTTGACGGAGGCACCGAAACCATAAATGATGTAGGGTCGCCCTTGCTCTTTACCGGTATGGATCCTGTGGACCATAGTGGCAAAGCTGATGGACTCACTGGGGGCTTGCGCCGCAGGGCGACGGGCACCGTCGGTCATGGTGGCGTTGTGACAGACGACACACTCTTCAATCTGATTCCGATTACGGCCATGCGCCTCAAGCCTTGTGTGGCAAGCGTTACATTTTTCGAGCGACACTACTTGCCTCCGCCTTTCTACCCGACTCCCGTCGACACTGAAGTAGGTCGTTACATTCTTGAGTGGATCGCGGACTGTAGTCGGTACTCGTCCTGGGCCCTCGAAGGAAACATTACGGTAGCCTTCGGCGCTGATAGAGAAAGTACCTTTGGCATCGGCCGGGATTGCCCGGGCAAAGCGGTGCTGCGCGGTACCCGCAGAGGTTAAAACATTGGTCCTTGCAGATTCAGACCAATAAGCCGTATAGTCTGGCGCAGGCCCGGCCAGGATCAGCGACAGGGAAACCATATCAGAGGGCGCAAGGATCTTCCCATCAGCATCCCTCAACCTGTAAGTAATGGTTGGATTTTGACCTGGTGCAGTGTTCTGGACCTCAAGCAGTTCGATGGTCTGACCTCTCAAATTGCGGGAGAACTCGGGCACGACGTGAGCGCCACGTACTGAGATGTCCCATTCGCGTTCGCCCTCAGGACGATGGCACTGCGAACAGCGGGTGTCATCCGCTTGGGCAATGTGACCTTTGCCCGTGGCGAAATCGAGATTGTCATGGCAGGAGCCGCAAGCTTCGCGGGTTGGGTTGAACATGGCTCTGGCCTGCGTTGCGGCATTCGGGCCCGTTTGCGCGTGACATGCAGTGCAGTTGCGGGCATTGGCGGGGAAGCCAATGTCTGAATAGTCATTCACGCTTTGGGCATTGCCGATGATCGTGTAAGGGGTACCGGCTTTGACACTCGGAAGGTCTTTGCCCATGTGGATCTTGTGGGTCATTACTGTCATGTCAACGGTGTTGCCGGTGTCGGGGTCCACCGTTTGATTGGTGTGGCAGAGAACACACATCTCCATACCGCGGCGCGAGCCGCCGTGGGCGGAAACTTGTACGTGACAGGCATTGCAGGTTGCCGTTTTGATGACATCCCGAACCTGGGTCACTTCGCTCCCGTCGGGAACAAAGTTGAAGGTCGCACTGGCGTAATTGGTGCCGAGATCGAAGGCAGTGAGGTTGCGGCTGGAATAGGCACCAATGGTGTGAGTGGCAGTGCGGTCGTGACCTGCGGGAGCCACGGTTCGGAAGGTATAGGTGTACTCGCCGTCCTGCGCTTCTTTGGTCCAAGTGCCGCCAGTATCGGCAGCCGCTTGTGTAGCGGAAACTCGGGTGATGGGACTTGTCTGGACGCGAGTAGTGTAGGACGTATATACGTTTTTGTCCTTCGGCAAGAAAGCGGCCACAAAGCTAATGTTTACGGGGCCGGGAGTAAAGACACCGAGGCGATCGAGTGGAACACCAAGAGGATCGGTAATTCGAATACGGACGGCCATGGACCCATTGGGATTCACAACGGCAGCAAGGATTTTCAGCTCGAGGCCAGGCCTGACGAAGTTGATGGTTTTCTCGTCGGCATAGAATGCCTTCTCGATGGCACTAAAGGTTTGCTTGCCCAAGCCACTCACAAGACTGGCGGCGGCGAGAAAGCCAACGACAAGCCCAAGGGGCCAGAGTCGTTTCTGAAATCTATCTTTCATGATCAACCTCCCAATTCGCGAATTGCTTTCAAATCTTTTTCTTCGACGCCCAGTACTTTGTGGCAAGCTTCACAATCCTGGGTAATTGCTTTGCCGGGGGTCTTCGACTTCAGCTCTTCGCCGTGGCATCGGAAACAACCCGGAGAATCTGTGTGGCCAATGTGTTGTGGATAAGTGCCCCAGCGGATTTTCATCGCCGGGAAGACGCTGCGCTCATAGAGGGCTACCAGTTCGCGACTGGCTTGATTCAATTCGTTCTGCCTGGAACTGGCAATCTCTGGCTGGTTCTTCTGGTAATAGGCGAGCAGCTTTTCTGGAATGGCTTGCCGGGCAGCTCCGGCAGCATAGTCGCCGCGCAGCACATCGAGGGCCGCTTTGCGAAATAGAGGCATCGATTGAGGGAGAACGCCGTCGGCCATCATTTTGTCGACAGCACGATCTGGAACCTGAAACTCATGGGCAGGTCGGTTATGACAATCGAGGCAGTCCATGATACGGTTCATGGCCGGTTTGACTTTGCCGCTTTCGAAATCCGCACTGGCGTAGTCAACAGAGGTGGCTCCGCGGGTGACTTTGACGGCCAGGATTTTTTCGCGTTTGGGATCAGCAGCCTGATACTCAATGCGTAAGTTGCGCCCCATATGGGCACCATGAATTCCCTTACCTTCTGCGCCTCCCAACTTCAACATCAGAGCCGTTTCGAGCTTTACGCCCTCATCACTAAAGGAGGTTCGCCGCCACAGCCGCTCGCCATAATCGTGGTTGCGGGAATGGCAATTCTCGCAAGTCTCGGAGGCCGGTTTCAGAGCATGGGGTGGAGAAGGTATCGGCCGGCTGTAATCTCCGCTCAAGACCAGAAACAACTGCCTGGTTCCGTTCAGCTTGGCGCGGATGGCATTGCCGGCCCCTTCGCCGATGTGGCATTCCACACACTTTACCTGCGCATGAGAACCAGCCTGAAAGGCCAAATGTTCTGGGGCCATGACATGGCAGGCGGTGCCGCAGAAGTTATTGCTTTCCATGTAGTGAACCGTCTGATAGGTCAGCGTGCCGCCGATCACGAGATTCACAAAGGTGGCACCTGCCACGAAGACGAGGAAACGCCTTACCTTTGGATTTGCGAGCTCAATCTTCTCGGGCAAATGAAGGTGACGATCTGGAGCCTCTTTGCGCCGCTGGAGACTGATGCCGAGGGGAACCAGAACCAGGCCGGCAAAGAAGGCTGCGGGTAAAGCGACAAACTGCAAGATGCCCAAATAGCCAGAGGCTGCGCTGGCACCCGTGAGGAAGATCCACAGCACCATGGCGGTGAGGATGAGAAACAACCCCACCCGACTGAGCCAATTGTCAGTGAGGAAGAAGATGGGGAAAACCCAGCGCTGTGAAAACTTACCCATTGGCTTTACCGTGCGAGGAGGTGAGCACTTACTGTTTCAAGGTCCGCACGAAGGCGACAATATTCGCTGCATCTTTCTCGACGGCTGGCATCGCCTTCATCTTTCCGATGCCCTCTACGGTTTCTTTTTTCAGGACGGCATCGCTTTTGGACTGTACGTCCTTGGAACCGAGGTGCTTCATCTCAACCTTCATCATTTTGGCGATGGCGGCATTGGGGGCCCCATCGGCACCATGACACTTCTTGCAGGAAACATCATAGGCAGCCTTACCGGCAGCAACGTCGGCAGCGCTCAGAGGAGTAACCAGAAAGGCCGCCAAGGAGAAAGAAATAAATCCTAGCTTCATGACTGGTCAGGGGTAGCAATTTAAGGGCCACTATCAGTTGCGCCATATTTTCTTTATCTGCATCGAATTGGGTGCGTCAAAACACCCAATACCTGCGTACTTTGACGCAGAGATGGCCTCAATCGACGGTGCTGGTCTTTAAATGGGTCGATTACGATGTGGTTTCAATTGGCCCTAGAAATGCTAACTAAGCGATCAGCCTAAGGAGCTGGTTTTATGATCGCAACGTGCCCTGCTTCAACGTCTGAAGTCCTGGAACGGCGAGGTATTAGCCGCCGAGACATACTCACCTTTTGCACCATGACTGCGGCCTCGCTCGGCCTGCCCGCCGAAGCCGCTGGTCAAATCGCCCAAGCACTCGATACCAAGCCGCGTATTCCAGTGCTTTGGATTCACGGCCTCGAATGTACCTGTTGTAGCGAGTCGTTTCTCCGGTCGACCCACCCGGTCGCCCAGGACATTCTCTTCAACATGATTTCTCTCGATTACGACGATGTCTTGCAGGCAGCAGCAGGCCATCAGGCGGAAGAGATCCGCAAGAAGATCATGAAGGACTACAAGGGGCAGTACCTTCTGGCTGTGGAAGGGAATGCGCCGACCAATGACGGCGGCGTCTATTGCACGATCGGCGGCGAGACGTTTACCAGCATTCTTGAAGAAGCGGCGGCGGGAGCCAAGGCCATCATCGCCTGGGGATCGTGTGCTTCGAACGGCTGTGTACAGGCAGCATACCCGAACCCGACGGGAGCCAAACCTGTTTACAAGATGATCACCGACAAGCCGGTGATCAATGTTCCGGGCTGCCCACCCATCGCGGAAGTGATGACGGGCGTGTTGAGCTACATTCTGACCTTTGACCGCTTGCCAGAACTCGATAGCTCTCGTCGGCCGAAGATGTTCTATGGCCAGCGCATCCATGACCGCTGCTACCGCCGTAGTTACTTTGATGCGGGCCAGTTTGTGGAAACCTGGGACGACGAAGGGGCGCGCAAAGGATGGTGCCTGTATAAGATGGGCTGCCGTGGGCCATCGACTTACAATGCCTGCGCTTCGATGAAGTGGAATGAATGCGTGTCGTTCCCGATTGGATCGGGCCACGGCTGCTTTGGGTGCTCAGAGGATAACTTCTGGGACAACGGGCCTTTCTACGAGCGGCTGGCCAATATCCCGAACCCGACGACCGACCTGACGGCCGACCGCGTGGGCATGGGCCTTGGTGTTGTCGTGGCGGGTGCGATTGCGGCACATGGTGCTGCGGCACTGGCCAAACACAAGCTCATACAAATCGACTCCACAACAGATCACAAATCCTAGGAAACCACTATGTCTACCCGTGTAGTTGTTGACCCCGTCACGCGGATTGAAGGCCACCTGCGTGTAGAAGCGATCCTGAATGAGAAGGGAGTGATTGGCGATGCGCTTTCAAGCGGCACCATGTGGCGCGGCATTGAGCTGATTGTGCAGGGCCGCGACCCAAGAGAAGTCTGGGCGTTTGCCGAGCGGATCTGTGGAGTTTGCACGACCATTCACGCTCTGGCCAGTGTGCGCAGCGTCGAGAATGCGTTGAACATTGAGGTGCCGAAAAACGCGAGTATCATTCGACACCTGATGAATTTCACGCAGATGGTGCAAGACCATGTGATTCACTTCTATCATCTGCATGCACTGGATTGGGTAGATGTGATCTCGGCTCTCAAGGCAGACCCGGCAGCGACCTCAGTGCTGGCACAAAAGGTGTCACCGCATTGGCCGAAGTCATCGCCGGGGTACTTCTCTGACATTGCGGCGACACTGAAGAAGTTTGTAGATTCGGGCCAACTCGGGATCTTTCAGAATGCTTATTGGGGGCACCCGGCGTATAAGCTGCCGCCCGAAGCCAACCTGATGGCGGTGGCGCACTACCTGGAGGCGTTGCAGTGGCAAAAGGAAGTAGCCAAGATCCATACGATCTTTGGTGGCAAGAACCCACACCCCAACTATCTGGTTGGCGGCGTTGCCTGCGCGATCAATCTTGAGGATGACAACGCGCCGATCAACATGGAGCGGCTGAACTTTGTTCGCGACAAGATCATCGAAGCCATCAACATTGTGGAACAGCTCTATATTCCAGATTTGGTGGCAATCGCGAGTTTCTATCCGGAATGGACGAAGATCGGCGGTGGCCTTGGCAACTTCATGACCTATGGCGATATGCCGACCGATTACAATCTGGCCAGTACCTCGAAGTTCCGCTTTCCACGAGGAGTTGTCCTCAACAAGAACATCAACGAAGTACAGGGCTTGGATTTGACTGACTTTGCACAGGTTCAAGAGGAAGTAACGCATTCCTGGTACGAATACACAGGCGGGAAGCAGAAGCTGCACCCGTGGGAAGGCGAAACGAAGGCCAAATACTCCGGGCCGAAACCGCCTTATAAGGAGCTCGACGAGAAGCAGGGTTACTCGTGGGTGAAGACGCCGCGGTGGCGTGGCCATGCCGTTGAGGTGGGACCTTTGGCGCGGATGGTAGTGGGCTTTGCCGCTGGGAATGGGCCGATCCGCGATGTGGTGAAGTGGGGGCTTGAAACAACCAAACTACCGGTAGAGGCCCTTTTCTCCACGCTGGGTCGCACGTTTGCCCGGGGCCTTGAAACTCGTCTGGCGGCGCACTGGATGCTGGAGGAGTTCAATCAACTCATTGCGAACCTCAAAGCCGGGGATCTTGTTACAGCCAACACGAAGAACTGGGAACCCTCCAGTTGGCCGAGCGAAGCGAAGGGTGTGGGCTTTGTGGAGGCACCACGCGGAGCTTTAGGCCACTGGATCAAAATCAAAGACAAGAAAACAGCCAGCTACCAGATTGTGGTGCCCTCTACGTGGAACGCCTCGCCCAGAGACGCACAAGGGCAACACGGAGCTTATGAGGCGGCGCTGATGGGAACACCGGTTTTTGACGGGATGAAGCCGGTTGAGATCTTGCGAACAATCCACTCGTTTGACCCATGCCTGGCTTGCGCTACGCATGTCATGGGGTCGAATGGCGAAACGCTCTCGCGAGTGATTGTGAGATAGGAGGATCCTATGTCCACTCCTGTACAAGCGTTACCCCACAGTGTTGCAGAAGAGAAACTCGAGTCCGTCTATGTGTGGGAGTCGCCGATTCGACTGACGCACTGGATGCTGGTGATTTCGATTTCGGTGCTGCTGGCGACGGGATTCTTCATTGCCTGGCCCTGGGCTTCTTCGCAAGGGGAGGCGACGTTCAACTTTCTGATGGGTCGGTTCCGCCAGATTCACTTCATCGCTGGTTATGTTTTGTTGTTCGCGTTTCTGATCCGCATTTATTGGTTCTTTGCAGGGAACAACTATGCGCGGAGTGGGTTTCCGTTTTTCTGGCGCGCTTCGTGGTGGCATCACCTGATTGAGCAAGCCTGGGAGTACCTGACGATCCGCATTACGCAACGCTTTGTTGGCCACAATCAACTGGGAGCCCTGAGCTACCTGATTTTCGTGGCAGGCATGGGTGGTGCGGAGATCGTCACTGGGTTTGCCATGTATGGGGAATCGAACCCTGGTGGCTTCTGGTCGAAGGTATGTGGCTGGGTGATTCCGCTATGTGGCGGTTCGTACCAGGTACACCAATGGCATCACATTTTTGCCTGGGGCATTCTGCTGTTTATAGGGATTCACATCTACATCGTCGTGCTGGACAGTATCTATCTCGACAATGGCATGGTGGGCAGTATCTTCACTGGACGGAAGTATGTCAGGAGTACAGCTGTTGACAGCAAAACATGGCTCAGCTAAGCCCGTGTTGGTGCTTGGGCTGGGGAACTTACTGCTTAGGGACGATGGCTTTGGCCCGTCGCTGATTGAGCGATTACAGCCGCACCTCCGCGACAGTACAGAGGTGGAACTGGTGGATGGCGGAACGATTGGGCTTGGGCTGCTCTCGGTGCTGGGAGGGCGGCGGGCGGTGCTGATCCTGGATGCGTTTCAAGGAGGAAAGCCTGCCGGGACGCTGCATTGCTATCGCGATTTTGATCCGGCTATGGCAGGAGCGGCCCAGGGCCGGAGCGCCCATGAAGGCAATGCGGGAGCCCTGCTGGCGGTGGCAGCACTGACGGGGGATCTGCCAGAAAGGCTGGCCGTGATTGGGATCGAGCCTTCTGAGATCAGCACGGGTTTTGAGTTGAGTGAGCCGGTGGCCGAACGCATGGAGGAAGCTACTGCTTTGGCGCTGGGGCTGGTGGCGGAATTGCGGGAGGTGACGGCATGTGCCTAGCAATCCCGGGCCAACTGGTCTCGGTGGATGAGATCGGCTTGAATCGCGTGGGGCAGGTTCGCTTTGGGAGTGTGGAGCGCGCGGTGTTTCTGGATTTTGTGCCTGAGGCAAACCCCGGTGACTACATCCTGGTGCACGTTGGTTTTGCGTTGAGCCGCATTGATGAAGTGGAGGCGCAGGCGACCCTGGACCTGATTGAACGTCTTGGCATGATGGAACCGCTTGAAGCAGAGGTAGACCCATGAAACATCTCGACGAATATCGCGACCCGCAGTTGGCTCAGGCCATTCTGGCTGAGATACGTGGAGTGGTTACCAAGCCTTGGGTACTGATGGAGATTTGCGGTGGCCAAACCCATAGCTTGATGCGCTACGGGATTGATGAACTGCTGCCGGACCAAATCGAGCTGGTGCATGGCCCGGGATGTCCGGTGTGCGTGACACCGCTTGAGATGGTGGACAAGGCGATTGCGATTGCCTCCATGCCTGACGTCATTTTCGTCACCTATGGCGACATGATGAGAGTGCCGGGATCGAACAGTGACCTCTTTCAGGTGAGGGCGCAGGGTGGCGACGTTCGCTTTGTTTACTCGCCGCTGCAGGCCGTGGAGTTGGCGCGGAAGCATCCCGACAAGCAGATCGTTTTCTTTGCGGTGGGCTTTGAGACTACGGCGCCGGCAAACGCACAGGCGGTAAGGCAAGCAGCGCTGGAGGGGCTGGGGAATTTCTCTTCGCTGGTCTCGCACGTGCTGGTGCCGCCGGCGCTTGCGGTGTTGCTCTCTTCAGATCAGAACCGGGTGCAGGGGCTGATTGCTCCCGGGCATGTGTGCACGGTGGCTGGCTGTGAAGATTATGTGGAGCTGTCGAAGCAGTTTGGGATTCCGATTGTGATCGGAGGCTTTGAGCCGCTGGACTTGTTGCAATCGATTTTGATGCTGGTGCGGCAACTGGAAGGTGGGCGAGCTGAGATGGAGAACCAGTACTCGCGGGTGGTGCCGCACGACGGCAATCCTGCGGCGCGACGTGTTGTCGAGGAAGTGTATGAAGTGTGTGATCGCAAGTGGCGCGGCATCGGTGAATTGCCGATGAGCGGCTTGCGGCTGAGGAGCCACTATGCGGGGTTTGATGCAGAGAAGGTTTTCGGTCTGGACTGTAGTGGGGTGGAGGAATCGTCAGAGTGCATTAGCGCACAAGTGCTGATGGGGCAAAAGAAGCCGACAGACTGTACGGCCTTTGGGAAACGGTGCTCGCCGGAGAAGCCGCTAGGTGCACCGATGGTCTCGACGGAAGGTGCGTGTGCGGCTTACTACCAGTACAAGCAACACTTGGTCCAGGTTATGTCGTGATGCAGTGGACCTGTCCTTTACCACTTCGCGATTATCCGCACATCATTCTTGGGCATGGAGGGGGCGGCAAGTTGTCGGCAGATCTGGTCGAGCACCTGATTCTGCCGGCACTTGCCGGCCAGGACAGGCTGGCTTTGGCTGACTCTGCGGTGTTGCCTCTGATTGGTAGCCGCATTGCCATTTCAACCGATAGTTTTGTGGTGCGGCCCTTGTTTTTTCCAGGAGGCAATATTGGGCAATTGGCCGTGCATGGCACGATCAATGATCTGGCGATGTCGGGGGCTGTGCCGCGTTACCTCAGTGTGGGGCTGATTCTTGAGGAAGGTTTGGAGATGGAAACTCTGGCTGAGATTGTAAGATCCATGGGAGAGGCAGCGCGCGAAGCAGGTATGGCGATTGTTGCTGGAGATACGAAGGTGGTTGGCCGAGGACAGGCCGATGGGATCTTTATCAACACCAGTGGTGTGGGGGAAGTGGCGGATGGATTGCGGATCGGGCCCCGTGAGGCAAGGGCTGGGGATGTAGTGTTGCTTTCGGGCACGATTGGTGACCATGGCATGGCCATCATGAGTGTGCGTGAGGGCATTGCCTTTGATAGCCCGATTGTGAGCGACTGCGCTTCGTTGCACACGCTGGTACAGACGATGTTGGGGACGTCGGCGGGGGCGCAGGCCGTGCATGTTTTGCGTGATCCCACGCGGGGTGGTGTGGCGGCAGCACTGCATGAGCTTGCCCGCTCGAGTGGGGTGGGAATTCACCTCGAGGAGGCGGAGATCCCTGTGCAGGATGCGGTGCAGGCCGCTTGTGAGTTACTGGGTTTGGACCCGCTGCACATCGCCAACGAAGGCAAGCTGCTGGCGATTGTTGCGGCAGAGGCGGCCGATGCCGTTCTGGAGGCCATGCAAGCGCATCCGCTCGGCAAGCGGGCGGTGCGGATTGGGACGATCACGGATCGTAATCCGGGCCGGGTAACGGCACGCACAATCCTGGGCGGCACGCGTATCATTACGATGCCGCTGGGCGAACAGTTACCGCGGATTTGTTAGAGCTTCAATTCCCAACCAGGGCGAACGACCGGGCGAACGAGCTTTGTGGCCTCGGGGCTGTTGGGGAAGCGCATAAGCTTGCTGTCCCATTCCAATTTACCGGGCACCTGGAAGGCGACGGCGGCCAAGGCCAGCCACTCGGCATAAGGCCCGGAGATTCCGAAATGGGAACAGGAGGGGTCGCCACCCTTGGCAGCGCGGACGAAGTCGGCCATGTGACCGGGGGAGCGGGTCAAGACTTGCGGAGGCAGCTTGTATTCGGCCCAGCGGGCGGAAGGCAATAACCAGACACCCTCGCCTCGCTCGACCGTTGCCATGATGCCTTTGGTACCGATGAAGACGGCACCATTGCCGGTGAGCTTGCCGGGTTCTGGGCCGCCACGTTCTCCACCAAAGACTTTCACTCCGGGGCCACCAGCACCCATGCGCGGGGCTCCTGGGGCACCCTGGCGGCGAGGCCCTTGTGGCATGCCGCCCTGGCGACCACCACCCATTGGCCTGCCCTTCTCAGTGAGGTTGTTTGGAGGTGGGAGGATGGTCTCGTTCTCCATGCCAGGGACACGATAGACTTCTGGATCGGTGGCGCGGGAGGAATCGTGATAGAAGACCTTCACGGCGGGCATGCCGCCGCGGGCCGGGAAGTCGAGGCGGATGACAGCGCGGTCTGGATAGGTGATCTTGCTGGGGTTGGTTTGAGTCACGCACTCAACACTGGTGGGGGCACCGAGCATCAGTGCGTGGTGGACTGGCCCGGCGGTGTGGGTGGCCCAATTGCCAATTTGCCCTGTGCCGAAGGCATAGAAGCCGCGCCAGTTGTAGGGGACATAATCTTTGCTAAAGGCGCGCATGGGAGAGTTGCCCAGCCAGGCTTGCCAATCGAGGTTGGCGGGCACGGAGCTCTCGGGGGGGAGTTCTTTCAAGCCCGTGGGGTGGGTTCCTGGAGAGACGCTGACGTGCACTTCGGTGACGTCACCGATTTCGCCAGACCAAAGAATTTCTGCAGCTACACGGTGCGACTCGTGGGAGTAGCCTTGGTTGCCCATCTGTGTGGCCACCTTGTATTTGACGGCAGCGTCGGCCAGCAAGCGTGCTTCCCAGGGAGTGCGGGTTAAGGGCTTTTCGAGGTAGACGTGCTTGCCACGCTGCATGCAGGCCAGGGCCACGGTTGCGTGCATGAAGTCTGGGATGGCAATGGTTACGGCATCGATGTTCTTGCCTTCTTTGTCGAGCAGGGTGCGGAAGTCGCGGTGGAGAGGCAGCTTCTCGAACTTCTTCAGATTGGGCTCGGCGCGATCGAGGTCGACATCGCAGAGGGCAACAATGTTTTCAGTTTGAGCAATCTGGTTGAGGATGACGCCGCCCTGGCCACCGCAGCCGATGGCGGCTACATTGAGCTTGTTGTAGAAGGGCTTGTAGCCGAGGGCGCGGAGCGAAGCGACACTGCCGAAACCGGCTGTAGGGACTGCTCCACTTAGGAGAGCACCATAGAAGAAATAGCGACGGGAAGGATTGTGGTTCATAGCTGCGCCTCTAGCGCTCGACCATCATATTACGTCTTAGACAGGATCCATTGCAGCGAGTAGCGGCAACAGGCCGACTCTGGCAAATCCGGTTGCATGATCAGCCATCCCGTAAGGCAGGATCAACTGGCCGTTGTGGATCAAGGCGCCGCAACTGTAGACGACGTTTGGCACATAACCCTCTCTCTCTTGTTCGACCGGTTGGAGGAGTGGCTCGCGGAGCCTAGCGATGACGCGGCTCGGGTCATTCAAGTCGAGCAGCATGGCACCGATGCTGTACTTGCGCATCGGCCCCACCCCGTGGGTGAGGACCAGCCAACCCACGTCTGTTTCTATCGGGGAACCGCAGTTGCCGAGTTGAACCAGTTCCCACAGTTGCTCTGGAGCGACCAGCGTTTGACGTTCGTCCCAAAAGTGGACATTGTCGGAATACATGAGGGAAATGCTTTCGCTGTCTTGTCGGCCCAACATGGCAAACCTGCCGTGGATCTTGCGGGGGAAGAGGGCCATGCCCTTATTGGTAGCTGCGGGTCCGTTTAGGGTGAGAAAGCGGAAACTGAGGAAATCTGAAGTTTCTATGAGCTCCGGTAGCACCATGCGCCCATCGTAGGCGGTGATCGTGGCGAAGTAGGTGTAATCGCCATCCTCTTTCTGGAAGCGTACAAACCGGGCGTCTTCAATTCCGTTGCGCTGGGCCGGGGTAGAGGGGAAGAGGATTCGCTCGGCCAACTTCTGACTCGGGTCAAATTTGACTTCGTAATTGGATTTGGCCAGCATCCAGATGCCCAACGCAGCATTGCGATCTTCATTGTGCGCCAGTTCGGCATCAATGCTGTTTCGCAGTTCTTGCAAGGTGAAGTAGTTGTCGAGGGAAGCAAGCACGGCACGAGCAAAATC
This sequence comes from Bryobacter sp., assembly GCA_044340255.1. Lineage (GTDB taxonomy): Bacteria > Acidobacteriota > Terriglobia > Bryobacterales > Bryobacteraceae > Bryobacter. Next base: position 177,327 of record JBIITX010000003.1, read on the forward strand.
GCTGGTGAGGCCCAATTCATCGAGCTTGCGCGCGCAGAGGGGCTTCTCGTAACGGGCGTTGGGAATCTGGCGTGGCTCTGTCAGATAGCCCCCGGCGGCGTAGACTTCGATTCTGCCGTCGGCGTGCAGCATGCCACCACGGAAGACGATGGAGGATATGTGACCTTCGCCGGTAGCTCGCAGGCTGAGGATGACACGTAGGGCCCCTTCGGCCACACCACTCTGATCGGGGTCAGCAACAATGGAAGGGTTAAACAAGGCAGCGGATTCGATGGCGTACTCGGCTAGAAAGAATGCGCCAATCAGCATTTGGCGATCCACGGTCAAGTTGGGGAGGAAGCATACTTCCTGAAACCGATCGATCAACAGATCGCGCAGGCGCAGGTGTCGTGTTCGGAACTCGAGGAGGACCTGGGTGAGGATAGCGGCAACATGCTCATCGTCCATACAAAGGACACGATCGACGATGCGCCGGGTTCTGCCGGGCTCATCATGGCTAAATCGTCTGAGCAGGACACGACCCGAGTCGGGCTTTAGAACCAAAGCCAGACGCTCCACCAAAACGCGGCTCAAACGCCAACCAGAATTGGAGCCTGGAAACTGGTCACCATGTTCTGGGCCAGTCTCATCTCGGTGAGAGAGAGCAGGAAGGCCAATGTGGATTCTGCGCCCTGATTGCCGTTGACGCGATCAATGTGGAGGCCATCGCCACAACCGCCGCTTTCCGGGGAGTAGAGTTCGAGGCCGAGATCGTTCCAACCGAGGAACCAGTCGAAGGCTCGCTGCGCCTCTTCATACCATTTGAGTTCGCCCGTTGCGCGGAAGGCTTCAAGGCAAGCTGAAATGGTCGCCTGTGCCTCAATGGGCTGCTGGTCAAACTGTGCCTTGACGGCTCCCTTGCGAAAGAATCCGTTGCTGCCAATTGGCCTGAAGTGACCTTGCTCAGAAACCTGGAGGTCGACAAGCCACTGCAGTGCATCCAGGCCGGTCGAGAGGACGACCGCATTTTGGGTGGCTCTCCCGGTGAGGATCAGCGCATGCGCCATCTTTGCGTTGTCGTAGCTCAGCTCTCTTTCAAACCAGCGCCAATCGTTGGAGGCGTGGGCGCGAAACAAACCCATCAACTTGTTTGTGAGATTTTCTCGCGCCTGATTCACCTGACTGTCGCCGCTGAGCCGTCGCAGATACTCATGAATTCCGATGAGACCGAAGGCCCAGGAACGTGGCGAGTGAAATTCGGTGAGAACCGGAAGGGCCGAAGCAAACAACTGCCCGGCGATCATTTGGAATCCACGGTGTGGGGAGCGGCCGACGCCAATGCCTAAGGCCCAGAGGGCACGGCCCTGGCAGTCTTCCGAGCCTGGTTTGTCCAGCCACTTACGATCAAAACTCATGTGGTTGTGAAAGCGCTTCGTTTCCGGATTGAAGGCATGCTGGAGGAAGGCGACACAGGTGGTTGCCAGGGTTCGCAAGCGCTCTGGCTCTTCTCCCAGACCACCCATGAGAACTGCCAGGATGAAAGCCCTGGCATTGTCATCGGTGCAGTAGCCCTCTGAGAAGTTGGGCACATTGAAAATGGCATGCTGGAATACGCCGGTTGAATCTGTCATCCGGGCCAGATGGTTCAGTTTGATCTCGGGCAGTTCCCTGGGACGACGGTCGAGAGTCTTGGTTAACAGAGACTTTCTCGACAGTGCCGCCCCTCCCAAGCGAGAGGTTTCAAACGACTTCATGTACATCTGGGCGGCATAGCTCCAGATCATTTCGCGGCCCATTCGGAAGGCGTTCTTGCGTATGGCGTGGCGTCGCGTGTCGTCCCCCAGCAGAGCCACAATTTCTCTGCTCATTGCCGCTGCATCGGCGAACGGAACCAGTACGCCGCGATCCTCTCCCAGCAGGTCTGCTGCATGCCAGTACGGTGTGGAGACGACTGCCTTGCCTGAACCGAAGGCGTAGGCCAAGGTGCCTGAAGTGATCTGGGCCTCATTCAAATAGGGCGTCACATACAGGTCGGCGGCGCCGATGAATTCTGTGAGCGTTTCGATCTCCACGAACTCGTTGTAGAAAATGACGCTCTTCTCAATGCGCAGTTTCTTTGCCAGGATCTCCAGGCTGAGACGGTAGGCTTCGCCGTGCTCGCGGAGCTCATTGGGATGAGTTGCCCCGAGGACAATGTAGACCACATCGGGGAAGCTATTGAGAATGGCCGGCATGGCGTTCAGCACATATTCAATGCCCTTGTTGGGCGAAAGAAGACCAAAGGTCAGTAGGACTGTCTTTCCGTCGACACCAAACTGATCTTTGAAGAAAGTAGGATCGACGAAGCCAAGATCGGGGATGCCGTGTGAGATCAGGTCGATTTTTCCGGCAGGAGCGCTATAGATCTCTTCGAGCATCTTTCGTCCGCGCTCTGCCATGACAACCACACGCGTCGACAGGAAGAGAATCTCTTCCATCACCCGGCGCTGCTCGGCGTTTGGATTGAGCAAAACAGTATGCAGGGTGGTTACCACCGGCATTCGTAGCGCCCTTAAGAACGCGAGGATGTAGGCCCCTGCCGGCCCACCGAAGATCCCATATTCGTGCTGGAGGCAAACAACATCGACTTCGCTGATATTCAGGAAGTCTGCGGCTCTCAAGTACGAAGAAAGATCCTGTTCATCGATTTCGAATCGCACGACTTCCGGGTACTCGTAGCCGCCCTTGATGTCGTTTACCGAAACACAAATGCACTGGCTCTGGGGATAGGCTTCGGCTACTGCGGCCAGTAAATCGGAGGTGAAGGTGGCGATGCCACACTTGCGCGGCAAATGATCGCCAACAAAGGCAATCTTGCGTACTTTCGACGTCTCTCTCATGACAACTCTTTCTCGGACGAAAAATGGTGGGAATCGCGGAGATTTTGCAACTCGCGGTAAAAATAGATTGGTAATGCTCCGGGTCGCGGAACCTGTAGATCTTGCAGGAATGTTAGTTCTTCCGAAGTAACATTGGTACTCAAGGAAGTATCTTTCAGGAACGCGTCCAAACCTGGGTTTGGTGTTTTTTGAAATGATTCGCGGAACTGAAATTGCCTGGCTTGCGCCTGATTTGAGTTGACATCGAGCTGAAATCGCTTCAAGTCAAAGTCCCAGCTCTCCACCAACATCTCGAGCAACAGAAGATGCCCTTCATTGCTCATCACCATGAGATCAGCAGTCAGGAACTCTTCAATGCCGACCAAGGTTGCCTCAACAGAGCAGCCACTTCGAGAGGCAACGCCCCTTACCCACTTTTCGTTCTGCTTCGCCTTCAATGCCTGCGCCTTGGACACATGCAACAAGGTCTGCAAGACCAGGCGCTCGATGTCTCCAAATGCTTCTCGGGTAAAGACACTTCTCAGCTCTTCTCGTCGCCCGTCTTTGCATTTGCGAAGCAGGAACGTTCTGGCTTCCGCGAAGAGAGGCTTTGGATCGCCTGAGACCTGCTTGAGCCATTCTCTTTGGCGCTGCGATTCTGCCAGCTGACGCAGTTGACCGTAGGGCAAACCAAGAAATGCGCCGATTTTTTCATAGATCTCACTGCGCTTCGGGGAAGGAGGTATTTTCTTTCGACCCAATAATTGCGAGATATAAGAATCTGTTACCCCAGCGGCCCTGGCAAGGTCTTTTTGTTCGAGACCGAGTTCAACGAGGCGTTCACGAATTAACCGTGGCACGTCCATGTCGACACCTTTTCTGCTTTTCTAAACCGCCTTCGGTTAACTGGCACCTCAACAGTGACACTATTCTCATTGACAAGCAAGCTGATTTAACTGATAGTAAGAGTGAAGACTCAATCCTGTTTCTTTATCGGATCGCTGAACTAAGTCTGCGATTCCTTCCCTCCCCTTAGTTCCTGAATCGCAGTTAAGGAATCCCCCATCTCCAATTCATATTCCGCTTCTTTGGCCATGATGGCCATCTCTTGCCTGATTTTGGTGCGCTATAGCTGGGACCACTATTGTCGCCAATCGCTGCAACGATTGGCCCCTGTACACGCATGCTAACCGGCACACCGAATCAAATTGAAATGGCAAACCAGATTTTGCCAACTGTGAACAGTGAGTTCGACCGGGTTGCCAATGCCTTCCATGCGCTGGCGTTGACGCAATCTCCAGAGGCTAGAGCCAACACACTGGTTGCCCTGACTGTGCTCGAAGAGAAACGTACGGAAGTGCTGTCGAATCCATCTGCCGGCTACTTTATTGCCGAATGGAGAGAGCTTAGCGACCAGGTACGAAAGCTGATTGCAAAGGACCCGCGACATGTGGCCTTGCAGGCAGCCCGCAAAGATCGGAAGGCTCGAAATGCCGTTTGAACAAGTGCTGCCCCGGCCATTCAACACCAATACGATACGAAACCATGCCCCGATGCAATCTGGAGTCTACGGCATTTCCAACGCCCGGAGGTGGCTGGAGATCGGTGAAACAGATAACATCCAAGCGACGCTGCTCGAGCTGTTGAGCGATTCACGTACACAGCAAGGTAACCCAACGGGATTTGTATTTGAAGTTTGCGACAGAGCGGCGCGTGCTTCACGCCACGCCCGTCTCAACACGGAATACAAACCGAGATCGCTCTAGCTGGCCCCAATTCTGACCAGTTTGGTAGTGAGAAACCTGAGCACACTTTCGCTTGGAATTTGTACTTTTTGGCCTTTGGTAAAGACCTGACTTCCCGCACCAGCCGCAGCGCCCGCACCGGCACCAATCGCCGCACCCTTGCCGCCACCGGCAATCGCTCCGATTGCTGCCCCGATCCCCGCACCAATGCCAGTTTTCACGGCAGTATTCTTGCCCTGGCTGCCACTGACGCGAGTGACGTCGCCCGTCTCTACCGGCACGACACGCCCACCGACCGTCACGCTCGTCAGACGGAGAGACAAGGCAGTGCTGCCCTTGAACTTTCCGCTTGGATCAAGGTTGACCAACCTCACACTGGCGTCGGAACCTTGCGGCACGACAACCTTTCCGTTCACCAAGACAGCCTCCGCGACACTAGCACGGTAGGTCTGACCTTCGGTGGCCTTGGAGGAATCGATCGCTTCTATCAGCCTTACAGCGATCGGAGAAGAGGCTGGGATGCGCTGGCTCCAGGCCGCGACGGAAAGAGTGAGGGCAAAGACGAATTTGTACATATGGTTCATTGACTGTCTCCAGATGGCAATTGTTTCACAATCACCGCTTCCCTCTGTGGATTCGCTGTGATATGCACCTAGTGCGTCCCTAAAGGAGGGGACTAGACCATGCGTCTCTATACCAGCTCAGACATTCGAAACGTGGCATTGGTGGGGCACGCGCACTCCGGTAAAACCACTCTGGCCAGCGCCATGATTTTCGCCAGCGGGGCAACAAGCCGGTTGCTACGTACGGAAGAAGGCACGACAGTGACCGACTTTGAGGAAGAAGAAATTCAACGCAAGCATTCGATCAGCACGGGTATCGTTGCTCTTGAGTTTTCCAAGAAGAAGATCAATGTCATGGATACTCCGGGACTGAACCACTTCATGCACGACGCCCGCTTCTGTTTGCCAGCGGCTGACGCGATGTTGCTGGTGGTGGATGGATCTTGCGGCATTCAAGTGCAGACCGAGAAGGCGTGGGAGTATGCCGAAGAGTTCCAGCTTCCGGTCTTGTTTGTGGTGACCAAACTGGACCATGAGCGGACGAGCTTTACCAACGTGGTGCATGCGATTCGCGAACGCTTTGGCAGGCGGTGCTGTAGCGTCGAGTCTCGTGAGGAACTGGTCGAGATGGTGGCCGAAGATGACGATGAGTTGATGCAGGAGTTCTTTGAGCAAGGTTCCCTGTCGACGGAACATTTGAGCAGTGGCATCAAGAAAGAACTGATTGAGCGCAAGGCCTTTCCGATACTCGGGGTGAGTGCCCTGCAGGATCAAGGGATCCGCGACCTGATGAATTTTGTTTGCGAGTATTTGCCTTCACCGATCGAGCGCAAGCCTCTTGATACGAAATCTCCGCCGAGCATTTTTGCCTTTAAGACTCTGGCGGACCCGTTTGCGGGAAGGGTTACGTTCTTCAAGGTGATGGCCGGTACGCTTCGCAATGATGGACATCTGATGAATGCGCGGACCCATCATGACGAGCGCTTTGCGCATCTGGCAACGCCGTTTGGCAAGAACTGCGTTGAGGTGACTGAACTGGCGACCGGAGATCTCGGGGTTGTACACAAACTGAAAGAAACCCAGACCGGGGACTCACTCTCTGACAAGGCCAAGCCGCAGATCTGGCCGGCAGTGCAAACGCCAGAACCTGCCATGGCCTATGCGCTGCTGGCGAAGTCGCGCAACGATGAAGACCGGTTGGCCACGGGGATGCATAAGGTGCTCGAAGAAGACCCGAGCCTTCGTTTCTACCGTGACGCACAAACCAAGGACTTCCTGATCGCGGGCAATGGCCAGCAGCATATCGAGGCCATTGTGGCGCGGCTGCACAAGCGCTTTCATGTGGATGTGGAACTGCGCGACCCGAAGGTTGCTTACCGGGAAACGATTCGCGGTACTGCCGATGTGCAGGGTCGGCATAAGAAACAGTCTGGCGGCCATGGTCAATTTGGCGATTGCAAGATCAAGGTGGAACCGCTGGAGCGTGGTGGGAATTTTGAGTTCATCAATGCCACCTTTGGGGGCTCGGTGCCGAAGCAGTATGTGCCAGCCGTAGAAAAAGGAATTCAGGAAGCAGCAGCCCACGGCTGGCTTGCCGGGTACCCGATCGTTGACTTCAAAGTGACGCTCTATGACGGCAGCTATCATGACGTCGATTCGAGTGAGATGAGCTTCAAGATGGCGGGGCGCAAGGCCTTCAAGGCGGCCATGGAGGTTGCCAAGCCGGCTTTGCTGGAACCGGTGATGCGCGTGGAAGTTCACACTCCGATTGACTATGCTGGCGATCTGCTGGGCGATCTCAATAGCCGCCGGGGGAAGGTGGCGGGCATGGAGGTCGACGCCGGCTCTCAGACGATCCGCGCGATTGTCCCCATGGCTGAGATGCTGCACTACCAGACTGACCTGACGGCGATGACGCAGGGTCGGGCCGCATTCAGCATGGAGTTCGATCACTATGATTTTGTGCCGCAAGCCCAAGCTGAAAAGATTATCGCTGCCAACAATCACACGCAGATGTCTGACGACGAATAAACTGGTGGCGTGAACCGACGTCAACTTTTACAGCTGGGCGGTGCCTGCGCTGCCGCCCAGTCTCTCCCTGCACGCAAGCCCAACTTCATTGTGCTGTTCGCTGACGATATGGGCTATGGCGATTTGTCTTGCTATGGCCACCCGAACATTCAGACTCCGAATCTGGATCGGCTGGCTGCGGAGGGGATTCGCTTTACCAGTGGTTATGCAGCGGCCAGTGTTTGTACTCCGTCTCGCGTTGGTTTACTGACAGGGCGCTATGCCAAACGTGCGGGGCTACCGAATAATCTTGGGCCGGAGTCGATCGGTGGGCTTCCGCTTACTGAAATTACGTTGGCACAACAACTGAAGAAGCAGGGTTATAAGACGGCGGCGATTGGGAAATGGCATATTGGCCATAGCCCGGCAACTTACTTGCCCACTTCTCGCGGTTTCGATCAATACCTTGGCTTGCTGTATAGCAATGACATGATCCCGCCGTGGGTGAAGACAGAGCGTCCGTTGCATCTGTACCGGAACGAAGACGCCATTGAGCCGGTGGGTGACCAGTCGCGCCTGACGGAGCGCTATACGGAAGACGCGGTTTCGTTTATTCGCAAGTCCGGGGACAACCCGTTTTTCCTTTATATGCCCTATGCGATGCCGCATTTGCCGGTGAGTGCGCCGGAGAGCCGCCGTGGGCGCTCGCGGGCTGGACTGTATGGGGACACGATTGAGACGCTGGATTGGTCGGCGGGGCAGATTTTGAATGAAGTCAAGGCCCGGGGGATCGACAACAACACGATGATTTTGTTTGCCAGCGACAACGGCCCCTGGCATGACCTTCCCCCGCGGATGCTGGCAGCCGGGGTTGAGCCCTGGCATACGGGTTCGAAAAGTCTGTTTCGGGGGGCGAAGGGGACCACGTATGAGGGGGGTCACCGGGTGCCGTTTCTGGCGCGCTGGCCGGGGACGATCCCGGCGGGGCGCACTTCTTCAGAGATGGTGTCGACGCTGGACTTCTTCCCTACCCTGTCGGCGGCTGCCGGGGCGGCGATGCCGACCGATCGCAGCTTTGACGGCTACAACCTTTTACCCCTACTGAAAGGCCAGGCAGTGTCGCCACGGAACTCGTATCATTACTTTCTCGGCGCGAGGCTGGAAGCCTACCGGGAAGGACCCTGGAAATACCGGCAAGCGGGGACGGCGGCACCGGAGCTTTACCACCTCGATTTCGACCCGGCAGAACAGTACAATGTGATCGAGCGAAACCCGGCAATCGCCCAGTCGCTGGCTGGCCGCCTGGCCGAGGATCGTGCTAAGATTTGAAGAGGTAGACGAGGGCCGCAGCCCCCTGCGGCCCTTTCTCTTGTCTGCTCAATCCAAAAGGAATACTTCGATGCCGAAGCTAAAAACCCATAAGGGCGCTGCGAAGCGATTTAAGAAGACCGCCTCTGGCGCCTTCAAGCGTGGTAAGGCGAATGCCCGCCACCTTTTCGCTGGCAAGTCCAATGCAAACAAGCGCCGTCTCGGTCAGTCTGGCACTGTCAGCTCTGCCAACCACGACGCTGTTTCCACCATGCTGCCTTACGCCTAAACGCGTCAGTTGCCTGGTGTTACCGGTGCGAGCGGTGCTCTTTGCACGTGCCCGCTACGCCCGAAATTGATTGATTCATAAACTGTAAGGAGAAAAAACGTGCCAAGAGCAAAACGTGGTACTGGTCGTAGAGACTATCGCCACAAAACAATGAAGCTAGCCGAAGGCTACTTCCTCACCAAATCAAAACTGAACCGTTCTGCCCAGGAAGCCGTTGAGAAAGCACTCAAGTACGGCTACGTTGGTCGTCGTCGCAAAAAGCGTGACTTCCGCCGCCTTTGGATTGTCCGTATCAACGCGGCATCGAAGGCGAATGGCCTGAGCTACTCCCGCTTCATGGATGGCTTGAAGAAGGCTGGTATCGACCTGAACCGCAAGGCGCTCAGCGACATCGCCACCCTGGACGCCGCAGGCTTTACCGCCCTGGTTGCCAAGGCCAAGGCTGCACTGCCGTCCAACACCCCGCTTCCCTTGAAGCCGACCACTGCTTAGGACACCCATGTCGGAAGAACTTTTCACTGAACAGGAAGCCGATCTTCTCTCGCAACTTGAAGAGAGGGTCGTCAAGGCGCTCGAAGCCGTAGCCGTACTCCGCAAGGAAAAGGCTGCATTGCAGGCGGAAGTAGATCGCCTGAACTCTGAATTGAGCGCTGCCAAATCGAAGAACAAGACTGCGGCTTCCCGCATCTCGAAACTCCTCGATCAGATGGAACTGCCTTCCAGCGAATAGGATCCAGACCTTGTCCACCCCGGTTCATGTAACCATCTACGGACAACAATTCACCGTCCTCACCGACGAAGATCCTCATCGTGTCGAAGCATTGGCTGCCAAAGTGGATGCCATTATGCGAACAATTGCCAACCGCGGCGTGGTTGATTCCAACCGAGCCGCGGTTTTGGCGTCTTTACACCTGGCTGACCAGGTGGAATCCCTCCAGAATCAACTCTCCGCCTTCAAAGACCGTCCCACACAGAAACAAAAGCTCAACGACCTGCTGCAGCTTCTGGATGACGAGTTAAAATAGCGGCAAATGCTGCCGCTCCTCCTATCGCTCCTTTCCATACAGTTCCAACACGGCACCGCAGATTCAGCAGGGGTGAAGATTCACTATGCTTCCTACGGGAAAGCGGACGCGCCGCTGATCGTAATGATTCATGGTTTTCCGGATTTCTGGTATACGTGGCGCGACCAGATGCAGGTGCTTGGGGATGCGGGCTACCACTGCGTGGCGATGGATTTGCGGGGCTACAATCTCTCAGACAAACCGAAGGGTCTCGAGAACTACGATATGCGGCTGCTGGTGGGGGATGTACTGAGCGTCATCCGGGCCAATGGCAAGCAGAAGGCGATTGTGATGGCTCATGACTGGGGCGGGGCGATTGCCTGGCAGGTGGCGTTGAATGCGCCGCAGGCAGTAGAGAAGCTGATTGTGTTGAACCTGCCACACCCCCGTGGGCTGAGCCGGGAACTGGCCAACAACCCTGAGCAACAGAAGGCGAGCGAGTACGCGCGGCGCTTTCAGGAACCCGACTCGCACACCAAACTCAGTGCGGCAGCGCTGGCGGGCTGGGTGAAGGACCCGGAAGCGAAGAAGCTGTATGTCGAGGCCTTTGAGCGTTCGAGCCTCGAGGGCATGATGGCTTATTACCAGCGCAACTATCCGCGGCCGCCGTATCAGGAAAGCACCGACCCACGCAAACTCACCATGCCTGTACTGCTGATTCATGGCTTGAAGGACACAGCGCTTCTGGCACCTGCGCTCAATGGCACCTGGAATTTTGTGGATGACCTGACGCTGGTGACGATCCCCGAGGCGAGCCACTTTGTCCAACAAGATGCAACGCAGAAGGTATCGCGCAGCGTCAAATCATGGTTAGAGAGAGACAAATGAAACTCATTCCCCTGCTCGCCCTGGCCTTGCTGCTGCACGCTGCCAAACCGGAAGAACCGAAGATCGCGACGGCCCGCGGGGCTAGCGACCGCATGGAAATTATCGCCACCGTCCACGCCAATAAGGAAGCCGTCAAGCAGATCCTTGGCGATGAGATGAATGGGTATATCTACGTGGTCGAGGTTTTGATCAAACCTCGGGTGGAAGAAGGCGTGAAGATTGACCGGGATGACTTTCAACTGCTGACCACCGACGATGGGCAGCGGACGAAGCCCTTTGCCCCGGCGCAGCTTACCGGCACTGGGGGTTTGGTCATACGGTCACAGAAAGGCCCCACCTCGGGCATCATGGGGCAAAACAATGGCCCGGTGTGGAGTGGACCCGCCGGAGGCGGCCCGATGCGACTGCCGGGCAATGGCGGCGGTATCGGCAACGGTACGACGCAAGTAGATACCCCAACGGCAGAGGTGAACGAGAACACCAAAGAAAAGCCGAACCCGATGAAGAAGGTTCTCGAAGACAAAGAACTGCCCGCCAAAGAGATGAAAGAGCCCACCAAGGGCTTGCTCTATTTCCCGATTGACGGGAAACACAAAACGAAAAACATTATCCTGCTGTACCGCGGCCTTGGTGGCCGCATCGACATTGAATTCAAATAACGTGAACATCCTAGAACTTGATACCCCAGCCCTTGCAGTAGACCTCGACATCATGGAGGAGAACCTGCAGCGCATGGCTGACTACGCCGAAGAGCACAAGCTGCGACTGCGCCCGCACACCAAGACCCACAAGAGCCCGGTGCTTGCCCGGCGACAGATTGAGCGCGGAGCAGTTGGCCTGACCGTGGCCAAGCCCTCTGAAGCAGAGGTGATGCTGCTGGCAGGCCCGCAGGACCTGCTGGTGGCCTTCCCTACCCTGGGCGCGGCCAAGATGGCGCGACTGAAGGAAGTGGCGCGACACACGAGCTTGAGTGTTTCGCTGGATTCGCTGGAGGCAGCGCAGGCGCTATCTGCGGCTGGGATCACCGCGAAGGTGTTGGTGGAAATGGATGTCGGGCTGCACCGGGTGGGCGTTGCCCCTTCAGACTTACCGGCGCTGATCCGTCAGATTCAAAAGCTGCCGCATGTGCAATACGACGGAATCTCGTTCTACCCCGGACACATCAAGGATCTGGGCGAGGAAAGTCTTGGGAATCTGGAAGCGTTGAACGTGCTGGTAGGCCGAACCGTGGAGACGCTGACCAAAGAGGGACTGACGCCGCGCATCGTCTCTGGAGGGTCAACCCCGACGATGTATCATTCGCACAAGATTCAGGGCATGAATGAAATGCGGCCGGGTACTTACATTTTTAATGACCGCAATACGGTTCGCTCTGGAGCCTGCACCATTGATGACTGTGCCGCGACGGTGATTGCGACTGTCATCTCGACTTCTGCACCCGGGCAGGTGATGATTGATGGCGGCTCGAAGACGTTTTCTTCAGACCGGCTCAACGGCGACCCGGGCATCAGCTTCGGCAAGGTGCTGAATGCTCCCGGGGCGCACTTTCACAAGATGAACGAAGAGCATGGCTTTATTGACATCAAGGAGTGTGGACGCAGCTTCCGGGTTGGCGATAAACTGCAAATCCTGATGAACCACGTTTGCGTTTCGATGAACCTGCATGAGCAGGCCTGGGGCCATCGCGGTGGCACGGTGGAAACCAGTTGGCCGATTGCGGCCCGCGGAAAGCTCTACTAACCGATGCCTATTCTGATGCTATTGCTCGCCTTCGCGCAGCAGACCCAGGATTGGGTGCCGCTCTTTAATGGGAAGAATCTGGATGGCTGGGTGGTCAAGATTGCAGGCCATGAGCTTGGCGACAATTACGGAGACACCTTTCGCGTGCAAGACGGCACGATTGTTGTTTCTTACGACAAGTACAAGGAGTTTGGGGCGAGGTTCTCGCACCTCTTCTACAAGCAGAAGTTCTCGCATTACCGCCTCGCCCTCGAATACCGTCTGGTGGGGGAGCAGATGAAGGATGGCCCCTCCTATGCGCGGCTCAACAGCGGTGTGATGATTCACTCCCAGTCGCCGGAGAGCATTCTGAAAGACCAGGATTGGCCGATCTCGGTGGAGGCACAATTTCTAAGCAATGACGGCAACCTGAAACGCCCCACGATGAATGTCTGCACGCCTGGGACCGATATCTTCATGAAGGGGGAGTTGGTGAAGGCGCACTGCACGAACTCAAGTTCGAAGATCTACAGCGGTCCGGATTGGATTGCGGTGGAAGTGGAAGTGCTGGGCTCGAAGAGCGTGCGGCACTTTGTAGAAGGCAAGATGGTGCTGGAATACCAGAACCCTCAAATCGGTGGCGGGGTGGCCAATCGGTTTGACCCTGCGGTCAAGATCGACGGCAAAGTACTGACGGAAGGCTACATTGGTTTGCAGTCAGAAAGCCACCCGGTGGAGTTTCGCAACATCCGTCTGTTGCCGCTCAAGGGATGCATGGACGCCAAGTCGAAAAGTTTTCGCGCTCACTTTGTGGAGCCGGATCCAGCAGCCTGCCGGTAAGCATCCATGATTGAAATTCTTGTTCTCGCTACCCTTGCCCAAGCCAACCTCTGGACGGAGGAACTGACCTCGAAGGAAGTTGGCGACAAACTTAGTAGCGGCTACACCACGGTGGTGATCGCAACGGGCGGCATTGAACAGAACAACCCTTACACCGTTACGGGCAAGCACAACTATGTGCTGCAACTGGTGCTGCCTTATGTGGCCAAGTCGATTGGCAATACGCTGCTTGCGCCGATCGTGAAGTTTGTACCGGAGGGGAATCTCGATCCGAATCCGAGCGGCCTTATGCTGCATCCAGGCACGATCTCGCTTGAGCCAGCGACCTTCGAGGCGCTGCTGACGGACCTCTGCCGGTCTTACAAAACGCATGGGTTTCGGGACATCATTCTGCTTGGGGATAGCGGCGGCAATCAGGCTGGCATGGAACGCGTTGCCAAGGCACTGAATGTGAAGTGGAAGGCAAGCCAGACGCGGGTGCATTACCTGGGAGAGTTCTACAGCCAGGACCCGTGGAGCTACGATTTTCTGAAGGCTCGCGGCATCGTTCAAATCGACAAGACGCCACCGGCCGGCAAGGCGGCTGACCGTGCCGACCACACACGCAACGGGATTCACGACGACGTTTATTATGAGGCACAAATTGCTGCCATCGACCCTGAGTTGATTCGGGCTTCGGCTCGCGCCAAAGCAGGTACGCTATCGCTGCATGGGGTGAACCTGGCACCGATCGAAAAGACGGCAGAACTGGGGCGGCAACTGGCGATATACCGGGCCGCGATTACGGCAAAGGCATTTCAAAACTCACTCAAAAAACTCCGCAAATAAAGCATGAAGCACCAGATCATTTCTCTTGAAGTTCTCGACATCCGCTACCCGACCGTGAAGTTGGGCATGGCCGGATCAGACCCCCGCCACCTGGCACCGAATTATTCCTGCGCGATCACCATTCTGCGCACATCGACAGGGCTTGAAGGCCGCTCGCTTGTGTTCACCATTGGGGACGGCACGCAGATTCAGAAGGCTGCCATTGAAGCGTTACAGCGCTTTGTTGTTGGGCGCTACCTGGAAGACTTTATCTCGGCGCCGGGGCTTTATGCCCAAGCCCTGGCCGAGCATCACCAGTTGCGCTGGCTCGCCCTCGGCACTTATCGTATGGCCGTCGGAGCGATTGTCAATGCACTGTGGGATCTGTGGGCCAAGAGCGAAGGGGTGCCGATGTGGCGGCTTTTGTGTTCTCTGACACCACAGCAGATTGTGGATTGCATCGACTTCCATCACTTGCGTGACGCGCTCACCGAAGACGAATTACTGGAGATGCTTTCCTCCCGCCAGGCGGGGCTGGAAGGCAACCTGAAGCGCTTGCAAAGCGACGGTGTGCGCGTGTACAGCACGGCGGGGTGGTCGGGTCGGCCGCTGTCTGAAGTTCGCGAGTTGTGCGGCAAGCTGTATCGCGAAGGGACGCGCGCCTTCAAGGCCAAGGTGGGCAGAGGCCAGCAATACGACCGCGCACGGGCACTCGATGAAGATCGGCAAATGCTGAATGCGATTCGGGAATCTACCGGTAGCGATGCCTTGCTGCTGACGGACTCGAATCAGAATCTGGGCGACTGGCGCAACGCGGCCAGCTATATGGCTGAGCTAGCAGAATACAAGCTGCTCTTTATCGAAGAGGCCATTGCATATAACGACGTTCTCGGCTACATCAAGCTGCGTGAAGCGTTGGCACCTTACGGCATTGGCGTGGCTGGCGGCGAGCAGGCACCCGATGCGATTACCTTCAAGCAACTGCTGGCCGGTGGGGGCCTGACGCATTGCCAGATTGATGGGGCCCGCGTGGGCGGCATCAACGAGATCATCGCCGTGATCGCGATGGCAGCCAAGTACAAGGTGCCGGTTTGCCCGCATAGTGGCGGGATTGGACTGGGGCAGCTGGTGGGGGCGATGAGCATCTTTGACCAGGCGTGGTTCGGGAGCGAAGGCCGCTGGCTGGAGTATCTGGAGTTCCTGCAGGCAGGCGTGTTCACGCATCCGCTGGAGGTGCAGAATGGCCACTATGTGCTGCCGAGCGCTCCGGGTTGGGGCATTGAAATGGAGGCGGACTTCGTGAGCCGCTATCGCTTCCCGGATGGGCCGGACTGTGCCAACTCAGAGGAAGCCGATCAGATTGCTGCGCAGCAGCCCGGGGCGCCGCCTTACGCGCGCTACTGGCGTTACAGCGGCCATTAGCCCCATTAGCGAGTTGGCTCGACAACAGCGACAGGGACGATTGGAATTGAGGGTCACGCCTAAGTAGCTTCCCTGTTCCATAGCCGTGAGCAAGCAACTGCCAATACAGTGCCGATCGCAGCAAGCCTCGCTCGAAAAACTACCTTCTGCCTCGGTAGCCCGGCACCGCCTCTTCTCGCAACCTACAGGCCCGGTCGGGCCTGTGACTCTGCTTTACGGGAGGTGGCAACCCTTTTTCGACAAGCCTATCAGGACGAATTCTTCTCAGACCTGCTACGCTGAAGAGCCCTTACATGAAGTTTCTCCTGCCTGGAATCCTTGCCTTGGCCCTCTGTTGCTGCTCTGTCGGAACTCCACCTGTGGTCTCCCGGCCAGAGCCGAGCCCTCGCTATGTCGATCTGGACCATGAGATTGACACCAAACTCAACGCCGCGCTTACAGAAGTGGATCTGAACAAGCTGTTGAGGCACAGCGTGAAGGACCAAGTGGTGACACTATCCGGCAAAGTCCCGAGCGCGCAGCAGCGCAAGCAGGCTGCCGAGATTGCAGCCTCCATCCCCGGCGTACTTCGCGTAAACAACGAACTTACCAATTAAGGGAGCTAGCGCACCACCTCGACGCTGCAATCGGCTCCCGTGGCAAGTGCCTCAGAAACACTGCCCAGCAAGAGGCGCTCGAAGCCGCGGATTCCGCGCGAGCCAACAAACAAAACATCGGGGGCCCAATGTTCCGTAAAGTCGAGCAAGGCATGCCTGGCTCCGCTGGTAACCAGCAGAAGTTCTTCCCTGATGTGCGCATTGTCGAGGGCAGCGAGAGCGTGACGCGCCTTTGAGAAGGTGATCTGCGCAATATGCTGGAGTTCGGCAAAATCGGCGGCGTTCGGGGGGAAGCCTTCGTCCTTGGGCGTCAATAAGGTCAATGTCGGCGGCTCGATCAGTTCTGCCACGTATGCCAGGCAGATTTCAGTGCCGCTTGGCCAGGGCCGTTTTGCGATCGCCTCGGCTGCACGCAAGGCGTTGGGCGAACCATCGGTGGCAAGCAGTAGACGGGGCGTGTTCAATGTGCGCCAATCCTGCAGCTTCGGACGGATAATCTGCACCGAACAGTGCGCATAGCGGACCACCGCTGCGGAAACACTGCCCAGCAGGATGCGACTCAGGTTGGCCCGCCGCCGGGCACCCACCAGAATCAAGTCGGGTTTTTCCTGCGCTGCGTACTCGAGGATCTGCTCTTTGGGGTCACCTTCGCGGTACTGGCGGCGGACGGCAAAGCCATTTTCCTGCAACGAAAAAAGAGCGTCACTCACGGCCGCCCGCGAAGCCTCATGCCCGTTGCCGCCCGCATCTCCGACGTGCAATACGTCAAACTGACTGTCTTTCGGCCAGGCTTGGCGCAACACCTCGGCTACCAAGTCCTGGCTACCGTCAGAACAATCCATGGCGAAGAGAATCTTCATGGTCTCATTATCTCCCAGTTTTTGCGCCGGTTGACCCAGCAATTGGGTGCCTTCACCCAAACTGCTGGCCCAAAGCGCCCGAAATATGATGCCAGTGTTGGGATGTGCAATTGCAGGGCCGATCTATCCTAGGGGAGAGAACGTCGCATGAAGCTTCCCATCCTGCTGCTCCTTCTGGCGGCAATCCAGCTTGCCCGAGCCGACACCTATCGCGTGACGAATTTGAACGATGATGGTCCGGGTTCGCTGCGGTTTGCTGTCGCCTCGGCCAAGGGGCCCAGAGAGATTGTGTTTGATGCCGAAGGAGTGATCGAACTCCAATCCCCATTGGTCATCAACAAGCCGAACCTCACTATTACCGGCAACAACACGACCATCACAGGCTGGACTGTCATCGTGCAGAAGACCCACCATGTGACGATTCGATCGATGCGTTTCCGCCCCGGGGATCGGAACTGCCCAGCCATGCAAGGAGATGCACTTTCGATTGACCGGGCTCAGGACATTCTGATCGATCATGTTTCGGCGTCGTGGTCGATTGATGAAGTGCTCTCGGTTTCGCACTCGGATCGCGTCACGGTGCAGTGGTCGATCATCGCCGAGAGCCTGAACGAAAACTGCCACTTGAAGGGTGCGCATGGCTATGGCTCGCTGATCCGCTATGGCGAGGGGCAGGTGACCTTCCATCACAACCTCTTTGCCCACAACCGGAGCCGCAACCCGCGTATCGGCGACAACATACGATTTCATTTCGCCAACAATGTCATTTACAACTACGGGGCAAAAGGCGGACAGGCAACCTATACCGGCCCTGCGGAAGAAGGCACGCCTCGCATCAACTACATCCATAACTTCACGCTGGCCGGGCCGTCGACGGACCCGAAGCGGCGGGATCGCACCTTTGAGGGCGGCAGCAAGAACACGCAACTCTTTCAGGTGGGGAATTACCTGAATTCGCAACCGGCGACGCTTGCGGCCTTTGTGGGGGAATACACTTTGGTGGAGCAGCGCTTTTCGCACGGCACAGAGGGGGAGCAAACGGCACCGGAAGCATTTGCGTCGGTGCTCGCGCAGGCGGGGGCCGGTCCCAGCCGGGACAAGGTAGATGCGCGCATCATCGAAGAAGTGCGAACGCGCCAGGGAAGTATTCGCAATCAGCCCCCTAAGTAATCTAAGGTTTTCGCCCGATTCGTTTTGCGCGGACCCTTACTTAAACTAAGGGTTCATGTTTTTGCGGAAGCTATGTTTGGGATGCTTCCTGACGGGATCGATTCTGTCGGCAGCCCAAATTGTCACACTCAAAACGGGTCAAAAAATGCGCGTCGATCGGGCCGATCGCGACGGAGATCAGGTGTTTGTTTCTGTCGCTTCTGTGGTGACGATTCTGGAGGCGGCCGAGATCAAAAGCATTGAAGCCGAACGTGACCCGAATCAGCCCGCGCCGCCCCCTCCTGCACCCAAGGGTCCTCATGCCGAAACCCGGGCGATGATCCGTGCGGCAGCGAAAACACATGGTTTGCCGGCCCACATCATTGAGAGTATCGCCGAAGTTGAGTCAGGCATGAAGACGAATGCGGTCAGCCATAAGGGTGCCATTGGCGTGATGCAACTGATGCCAGGCACGGCCAGGCAACTGGGTGTGGACCCGCATGATGTCGCGCAAAACATTGAAGGCGGAACAAGGCTGATGCGTGAGTTGCTGATCCGCTACCAGGACGATCCCGATCAGGTGGCCAAGGCCCTGGCGGCCTACAATGCCGGCCCTGGTGCGGTAGATCGATACAACGGCGTTCCACCGTATCGGGAAACGCAGCAGTACGTTCGCAAAATCCTCAACAAGTTGCAAGCCACACCCGACGCCATCCAGTAGGGCTAGTCGTAGTATTCAAGCCCAAGGTGTGTGATCAGCTCTTCGCCGCGCATCCAGCGCAGCGTGTTCTTGAGCTTCATCAACTGAATGAAGATGTCGTGCTCAGGATAGAGGCCAGGGGCAGTCATGGGGCCTTTGAAGTAGAAGCTCAGCCACTCCTGAATGCCCTTCATGCCAGCGCGTTGCGCGAGATCGAGAAATAACACGAGGTCGAGCACAATCGGTGCGGCCAGAATCGAATCGCGGCAGAGGAAGTCGATCTTGATCTGCATCGGGTAACCGAGCCAGCCAAAGATGTCGATGTTGTCCCAGCCTTCTTTTTCGTCGCCCCGAGGAGGATAGTAGTTGATCTTGACGGAGTGATAGAGGTCCTTGTAGAGCTCTGGATAGAGGTTGGGTTGGAGGATCTGTTCGAGGACGCTGAGCTTGGTTTCTTCTTTGGTTTTGAAAGAGCCGGGGTCTTCGAGCACTTCGCCATCGCGGTTGCCCAGAATGTTGGTGGAGAACCAGCCGGAACATCCGAGCATGCGCGCCTTCAGGCCAGGGGCGATGAGCGTCTTCATGTAGGTCTGGCCGGTTTTGAAATCCTTGCCGCAGACGGCGACTTCGCGGTCACGGGCCAAGTCGAGCAAGGCCGGGATGTCGTGGGTGAGGTTGGGTGCACCGTTGGCAAAGGGGACGCCAGACTTTAGCGCCGCATAGGCGTAGACCTGGCTGGGAGCAATCGCGGGATCGTTCTTGGCGAGGCCCTTCTCGAAGGCATCGAGACTCATGTGAACCTTGGAGGCTTTGGTGAAGACTTCTGTGGAGCCGCACCAGATCATGACGAGACGGTCGGCACCGTTGGCCTTCTTGAACTTCACCATGTCATCCATCAGCTCTTCGGCTTTGTCGGCCAGGGTGCCTTTGGTTTTCACGTTGGGGCCGTTGATGCGCTTGACGTAGCGCTGGTCAAAGACGGCCTTCATCGGCTTGATCTTCTGGAGATTCGGCTTCACCTTGCGCAGCAACTCAGGGTTGAGCACACGGGCGTTGGCGGCGGCCTCATAGGCGGTGTCCTCAAAGATGTCCCAGCCGCCGAAGACGAGTTGGTTCAGCGAGGCAAGCGGCACGAAGTCTTTGATCTTCGGGGTGCGATTGTCGGTTCGCTTGCCGAGGCGCACAGTGCCGAGTTGGGTCAGCGAGCCGACTGGCTCACCCAGCCCTTTCTTGACGGCTTCCACGCCCGCCATAAACGTGGTGGAGACAGCGCCGATGCCAGGCATCAAAATGCCGAGCTTCCCTTTGGCTGGAGCAATTTTAGGATTCATAGACACTTTTGAGGCTAAAGAGCAGGGGCTTACCTGGTCAATGGATTCCCGCTTGCAGCAGTCAGGAATCTTAAAACAAGGTATGTAAATTCATTTTTGTAAAATAAGTTTGCATGCTACTGGATCGACACCTGGCCATTCCGTTGAAGCGGTTGAGCCAGTTGAACCGGCCCCTACTGCTAGCTGGCCCACGTGGTGCTGGCAAGACACACCTGCTTCGGCGGGAGTTCCCGGGGCATCGCTATCTCAGCCTCGAAGACGCGAGCGTACGAGCGGCGGCACAGCTTCCAGAGCAATTTCTTTTGAGCCTGCGCGGAGCGGCAATTCTCGATGATGTGCACCGTTGCCCGGCTTTGGTGGATTACTTCCTGCAGCACCGCGTGGAGTTACCGGTGATCCTTGCGAGTTCCCGGCGATTGCCTCTGAAGATACCGACGCTGGAGCTATACGAACCGACGCTGGCGGAGTGGCAGCGCCGCCCGGCACTACCGCTTGAAATTCTAGGGCGCTTTGCGTCTGCGGCACCAACGCGCACTGCCCTGCCCCCTACCTGGCCAGCGGCCCAGAGTTTTCTCTATCGCGATGTGGTGGACCTGGTGCAACTGCGCGAGCGGGACCGCTTTGAATCTTTTTGCCAACTGGTGCGGGAGCGCAGCGGCCAACTGCTGCACCAGCAGGAACTCGCACGCCTCGCCGGTGTAGCCCATCGCACGATCGTGCGGTGGCTTGCCGTTCTTGACAGCTGTTTTCTGACACTGCGCCTGCCCGCACTGGACCTCACTTTTGGCCGCCGCCTTGTGCAACGGCCCAAGCTACATTGGCTGGCGGCCGACACGCCTTTTGAATCGCAAGTCATTTCGCAGCTTTACCGCAATGCCTGCCATGCAGGCCAAAGAGTGGACTTCCGCTACTGGCGGGATTCGAATGGACTGGAGATCCCGCTGGTGCTAGTGGACGCGCTTGGCAGCTCGCACATTCCGGTGGGCATTCACCCCGATGGCTTCCGCAAGAGTGAGGCGGCGCTGGCCAGATGGCTTACGCTGTCAGGGCAGAAGCAGGCGGCCATGATTACGCTCAAACCAGGCTTGCCCAAGACAGGCATCCACCGTTACAGCTTGAATCAACTATGAGAAGACCCAGGCAGTAGCCGAAGCGGCATCGTCAAATTGGGGGAGAATTCCAGAGAGCCTGGTGGCGGCAATCACGCGGGACACGCGGTCAGAGGGGGTAAGGATGCAGAGCCGAGCCTCTACCTGGTCGCAGCAAGTGTAGAGGAGGACCAACTCTCCCAGGCCCGAGCTATCTACTTCTTCGATGGCCGAGAGCTCAAGGATCACGCCTTTCGGCCGTTGGGTTTGTACGGCTTTGGCGGCGTCTTTGGAGAAGCGGGCCAGTTGGGGGCCGAGCGATAACTTTCCCGATAGGGAAATCAGGATAGGGTCAGCGCTGTCATGGATTTGATAGGTGAGAGCCATGGTGCGTTACTTTTTCAGTTGCTCCCGCAAGCCAAGATTGCGCACGAGACGCAAGAGATAATTTGGATGCAGCCCGAGGATTTTCGCGGCCCCTTTGTAGTCGCCCCTCGCTTGTTCATAGGCTCTTAAGATGCTATCGCGCTTGGCATCGGTCACGCTGTCTTGAAAGATGCCTGTGGCAGCGCTTGGCTCACCACTGCTCAAGGCCTCTGGCAGATCGGAGATTGAAATCACCGGCCCGTCGGAGAGAACCACAGCGTGCTCCATCGCGTTCTCAAGTTCTCTGACGTTACCCGGCCAATTGTAGGCCTCCAGACAGCGCAGCGCCTCTGGCGAGAGGCTCAAGCCGTAGCGCTTCGATTGCGCGCCAAAGACATCGAGGAAGTGCTGGGCCAGCAAGCCGATATCGGAACTGCGCTCCCGTAGCGGCGGGGTGCGCAGGGAGACCACATTCAAGCGGTGGTACAAGTCGGCGCGGAACTGCCCGAGCCTGGCCTGCTCGGCGAGGTCCCGATTGGTGGCGGCCACAATCCTGAGGTCTACTTTTTGGGAGCGCGTCGAGCCAACGCGTTCAAACTCCCTTTCTTGCAGGACGCGCAGCAATTTGGCTTGCAAGGGCAGGGCCAGCTCTCCGATCTCGTCCAAAAAGAGAGTGCCCCCGTCTGCGGCTTCGATCTTGCCTTTCTTGGTCGTCGTGGCTCCCGTAAAGGCACCCTTCTCGTGCCCGAACAATTCACTCTCGAGAAGCTCAGCCGCGATGGCGGCACAGTTGATGGCAGCGAAGGGGCCGCCGGCGCGCGGGCTATCGGCATGCAGCAAGCGGGCCACCAGTTCTTTGCCGGTTCCGCTCTCGCCCTGGATCAGGACGGTCGTATCGCGAGGGGCCAGCTTTTCAATGCGCTCCAGCAGTTTCACCACAGCGGCGCTTTTGCCGAGGATGCCACCGGCACCACCCACCTTGCCCTCCAGCAACTGCCGTTCGAGCGCCACATACTCTTTGCGCAACTCCTCCACTTCGCGTACGCTCTCGATGGCGACGGTGGCCAGGCTGGAAACGGCAGCGAGAGTACTGAGTGTGCCTGCTGCTCCTCCTACCAATACGATCAATCCTTGCAGAGCCCCCTCCACATAGAGCGGCACCGCAGCGATGCCTTGCTGCTCATAGGGGCCATTCTCGACCAGGTGTTGCCAAAGCTTTTCCCGCTCTGCCAGGCCCATGGATTGGGCGCGGTACTCCTCATGCAGGTCGGCCTCAGAGTGCCCAAGTACGATCAGGCCCGTTTCAAAGGGAACAAAGTCTTTCAGCAAACTCAGCAGCTGCCTGGCCACGTCCTCGCGCCGCGATGGAGTTCTTGCTCCGGCCAGGGCCCGGAAGAGAAACACCAGCACGGAGGCATTCAAGAGAAGCTGGGAGGGGTCAACAGTCATTATCTTTTTGGATAAAGCAATTATCCACTATGTGCTATTTTCTCCCGCTACGCAATCAAAATCGTTGAAAAATAAAGGCTTTTTCTTTGGCCCCTCGCATGCATTTGTTTGGGCATGTCGCTCCTCATTCAACACCGCAAAGTGGGAACCACAGAAGTTTTGGATTGCAACGGACAACTCACCCTGGGCGATGGCACGGCCGCGCTGCGTCAGGCGATCAGGAAATCAAGCGGCAATTTGCTGCTGAATCTGTCTGGCGTCACCTATATCGACAGCGCCGGGCTGGGGGAGTTGGTCGGCAGCTACTCCGCCGTCAAGGAGCAAGGGCGGAAGATGAAACTGCTCAATCCCGCCAAGCGTGTCGATTCGATTTTGCAGGTGACAAAGCTCTACACAACATTTGAATGCTTCACCGAAGAGCAAAAAGCATTGGAGAGCATGTAATGTTTGGGTCCGTCATGGGAGATAATCCTACAACGCCTTGGATGCAGGACGCTGACGAAACGATCGACTTGCAGCAGAAGCTCGCGCGCGTGCAGAGTTTGCTCGAAGCCTCGCGCCGCGTCCACTCCACCATCCGGCTGGACGACGTGCTGGGGGCAGTTCTTGAGATTGCTGCCAAAGAACTGGAAGCGGAAGGGGCCTTCTTTTTCTCAGGCTCTGTCGATTTGTCCGAGCGCGCCGTCACCTACGGCAACGTGCCCGACGATTGGACACGCTGGAGCGAGCGCTCCGAGATTGCCGGCTACCGCAGTGCGCGGCTGGAGAGTGAGCGGGGCGAGGCGCTGGCTCATCTGGTGGTTTACCGTCCGCACGATCTGTCGCTCGAAGAGATTGACTTCCTCGAAGGCCTGGCGCTGCAATCGTCGCTCGCCATTGGCAACGCGCAGCACCATGAGAAGAGCCTCGAATGGGAGCGCGTGCAACTCGATCTCGACGCGGCTCGCACCATCCAGCGGAGCCTGCTGCCGTCAGCGGTGCCGGATGTCTCGGGCTATCACGTACAGGTTCGCTCAACCACCTGCTATGAGGTGGGAGGCGATTACGTCGATGTGGTGGAGCTACCCGACGGACGGATGATGATGGTGCTGGCGGACGTGGCCGGCAAGGGCCTGGCCTCGGCGATGATCAGCATGACGTTTCGCTCGAGCTTCCGCGCGATTGCCGGTGCGGGTTTGCCACTCGAAGAAATGGCGCGCCGCCTCAATGATCTGCACTGGCAGGAAGGTGTTGAGGCGCGCCGCCGCTATGTCACGGCGATGCTGCTGTGTCTCGATCCGAAAGAGCACCTGCTCGAAGTCGTCAACGCAGGGCACAACCCGGCATTCCTGGTGGGGATGGGGCCCGAACCGATCAAGATCGGTGCCAGCGGACCGCCACTCGGCATGCTGCCCGGACGCACCTATGAAACCGAATGCTGGAGCTTCCGCGAGAACGCGCAGTTGCTTCTGTACACCGACGGGTTGACCGAGGTCTTCCATGGGGATGAGGAGTTTGGGGAAGACCGTTTGATGGGGTTGATGGGCCAGACGCCCAACGCCGATTTTCTCGATTTCGCCTGGAAGTCTTTAGCAGCGTTTGCCCGTGGGGCAAGACAAACCGACGATATGACGGCACTGTATCTCTACCGTGCCGGATCAGGAGGTCTCGTCTGATGCACGAGCCAATCATCACAGAATTGAGATTACCTACGCGACTCGGCTTTGAGAAAGTGGCTATGAATACAGCCGCCAGTGTGGCTCAAATCATGGGCTTCACTCCCGACCGTGTAGATGATCTAAAAACCGCCGTGGCCGAGGCCTGCATTAACGCCATCGAACACGGCAACCAACTCAACGAACAATTGGGTGTGGTCGTCACTCTCGCCATGGACGCCAAATCGCTGGAGGTCAAAATCCAGGACCAAGGCAGCGGAGTCCATAAAGACGCCCTCACCCCAGACATCGACCGAAAGATGGCAGGAGAAGAAACGCCCCGCGGGATGGGGATGTTTCTCATACAGGCCCTGGTTGATGAAGTTGAGTACGGCAGCGAGACAGCCGGCAGCTTTGCCAGACTCGTAATCCACTTAGACCCGAGAGCAGAGGTATAAAGAAATGGTTTCTCCAACGAAAACGAAAGTTGACCAGGCGGGCGAGCTCGCCATCATGCGCTTTGAAGGCGATATCACGAGCGCATCTGAAGAGGAGGTGCTGGGCCAGTATAAAGGCCTGGCGGGGGGCACGACAAAGATCCTGCTCGATTTCTCGAAGGTTCCATACCTGAATTCGAGTGGCATCGCGCTGGTGATCCAGTTGCTGATGGCTGCCAGCAAGGTGCCGCAAAAGGTAGTGTGCTTCGGGTTGACGCCCCACTTTGTGAAGGTCTTCACGATGTTGGGCCTGGCCAAGTACACGACGCTGCAACCGGATGAGACAGCTGCTCGAACTGCAGTCGAATAAGTAGCCAGGAGAGCATGATGAACAAGGCCTTGCGGGCACTGGCAGTGCTGACGGCTTTGCCTTGGTGCGGGCTGTTGGCCCAGGAGATTCCCGAATGGCGCGTGCAGCGAGGGGACAATCTTGCCTGGGCCGCGCCTGATTTTGATGATTCCACGTGGCAGACCGGCTCCTGGCCGAGTATCGGCGCAAGGACAGATGACCCGATTCCTCACTGGTATCGGGCCCGCATCACACTGGACCCCAAACTGGTGGGTGAAGAAGCGGCTATCGCGCTGCCCCCATTGTTCGAAATCTATGAAGTTTACGTAGATGGAAAACTTGTCGGGTCTCATGGCGCCTGGGGAGATCGCCAACACGCACCCTTCCCTGCAGCCCGGGTGTTTCGCATTCCGTCCACGAAAACCATGACCATTGCGATTCGGCGCTGGTTTGGAGAATCCCCAAAAAATTACGCCATCAACCAAACCTCCGAATTCTACCTTCATAGTCATCCACCAATGATCGGGAAGGCAAGTGTTCTGGAGCTGGTGGAAGAAAACCACAGCGCAAAGCTTCTGATCGCATCGAGTCCGCGGCTACTGGTGCTCGTTCTGCTAGCTTCAGCAGGCCTGCTCAGTGGCGCGATCTATTTTTCTCAGCAGTCTCGAATGGACAATCTGTGGCTTGGCATACTTTTGCTGAGCTACTCCGTACCGCCGATTCTCAATCTGGGGCTTCAGTTTTCGGATGCGCCCCTTCGATCAGAGTGGAGCACAATTCTACTCATTTGGAACTTTGGCTGGATGGTCGCGGAAGTGATTTGGTTTAGATCCATCTGTCCGCGATTTCAGAGCTTCTTCTGGTGGGCAGCGGTAGTCCAAACCCTCTTTGTGCTCAGCAGAGCCGTCAGCTACTACTTCCAGATTCCCGTGTTCGACGGCTCACTCCAAGTAGTTCCGCTCTTCAGAATGACCCTTGTTCTGGTTGCGACGGTGGGTTTGCTAAGAGAGGGGCGTAGCCAGCACTCCGTGGTCCTGATCTCGGCAAGCTTTGTATCCGCGATCTTTCAATATCTCGTAGCGAATTCGGGCTCATGGGGCGTCAATTTGCAAGCCGGGGGATTGTATCTGGACATTCGGATCGCGGCCATGCTGATCTTCGCAGCGCTGGCCCTGCTGGGTCTCTATCTCAAGCACTTGAAGGAAGCGAAAGATAAAGAAATCCTGGATCAAGATCTGATGGCTGCAAGTCTGGTGCAAGATTCACTACTGGTGGCGGAGGGTTCTGCAGAGTGGGCGGTGGATGCCGTGTACCTGCCAGCCAAAGAAGTTGGCGGGGATTTTTATCACACGACGCTAGCAAAGGATGGATCTTTGCTTGTGGTAACTGGAGATGTCAGTGGAAAGGGATTGCCGGCTTCCTTGCTGGTGGCGGCCGTTGTTGGGGCGCTAGGAGATCTGTCGTCGCGCGAACCGGCCGAGGTGCTGGCCCATCTGAACCGTTCGCTGTTGGGCAAGACCCGCGGAGGCTTTGTCACCTGTGTGTGCGCTCTCTTTCGTGGGGATGGCCCTGTAACGATTGCGAATGCGGGGCACTTGCCGCCGTGGGTGGACGGCCGGGAGCTGGAGATCGAAGCCGGATTGCCGCTGGGTGTTGTCGACGGTGTTGCTTATGAGGAGAAGCAGGCCCGCGGAGAGCGGTTTGTGTTTGTCTCTGACGGGGTAGTGGAGGCTGCCAACGCGAAGGGTGAGCTATTGGGATTTGAGCGTAGCAGGGGGTTGAGTGCGAAGGCGGCGCGCGAGCTAGCCGAATCCGCCAGGGCGTGGGGGCAGAATGACGACATCACCGTGGTGACGGTGCGGAGGGCGAAATGCTGAGCCGACTGGTGGTGGGCATTGCGTTGGCACTGTTGGTTGCGAGTGCGCAAGAAGGAGTCATCGAGTTGAATCGGTGGAAGGTTCAAGCCGGTGACAATCCGGCCTGGGCCGCACCAGACTTTGACGATTCAGCCTGGCAGACTGGCCAGTGGCCTACCCTGACCCGTCTAGCTGCTCCAGTCCGTATCCGATGGTATCGAGCTTCGATTGAGATTGAGCCTGCCTTGGTGGGGCAGGATCTGGCGATCGCACTTGCTCCATTCGATGAAGTCTATGAAGTCTACGTCGATGGGAAGCTGGTGGGAACGCATGGTTCCTGGTCGGATCGAGACCATGCGCCGTTCCCCAGCCAACATGTGTTTCGGGTCCCGTCGAGAAAGAACCTGACGATCGCGATTCGCAGATGGACTGGTGCCACAGTTTTTCTCTATCGCGTCATTGCCCAAACAGGGATTTTTGCGCATGTCCATCCTCCGGTGATTGGCTTGGCGTCCTTGATGACCCTTGAGGAGGAGAAGCACAAGATCCAGTCGCAACTGGAATGGACACCCAATTGGCTTGGGCTCGTTCTTGTGTCGGCTTGCGGGATGTTGAGTTTCGTCGCGTATCTGGCGCAGCGATCCCGGCGAGACAATTTGTGGTTTGGCTTGATGCTGGTGAGTATATCGGGCCCGATCTTGCTCGGGTTGACAGTGTCTTTACTCGGCCAGGGACTCCGTTCGGAATGGAGTACGCTGGCGGTAGCATTGGCTGCCTGCTATCCCGTGATGGAGGCGCTTTGGCTCAGGAGCATTTGTCCTCAATTTGGGCGCTTATTTCTGTGGGCTGCAGGGCTTCATGCGGTTCTGGGAATCAGCCGAATCCCAAGTTTCTACGCCCAAATCCGCAGCTTTGATGGGTGGATGGAGCTAGGTGGATACCCGCTGATCCGGATGAGTTTAGCCTGCGTGGCTGCATACGGATTGCTGCAAGGACGAAAGCGTTGGCATTCCATACTCTTGACTGCGGCGGTCTTTGTTGCGGCATCGGCTCACTACTGGCGAGTCGCTGCGGTTTCAAGTTCAGGCTATTTCAGGCCTTGGGGCTTGTATCTGGATAGTCGCGTTGTGGCTGAACTGAGCCTTGCAGGGTTGGCGTTGGTGGGTTTGTATCTCAAGCATCTCGAAGAGCAAAAGCAGAAAGAAATCCTCGACCGGGATCTTGGGGCGGCACGCCTGGTGCAAGACTCGCTGCTGGTGGCTGAAGGCTCGCCGGAATGGGCGGTGGATGCCGTGTACCTGCCAGCGAACGAAGTTGGCGGAGATTTCTACCACACCACGCTAGGAAGGGATGGGAGTTTACTTCTGGTAACTGGTGATGTCAGTGGCAAGGGTCTGCCAGCGTCGCTCCTGGTTGCGGCTGCAGTGGGGGCACTCGGCGATCTGGCGTCGCATGAGCCTGCTGCGGTGCTGGCCCATCTGAATCGCGCACTGTTAGGCAAGACACGCGGAGGCTTTGTCACCTGTGCTTGCGCTCTGTTTCAAGCGGATGGCCAGGTGGTGCTGGCCAATGCCGGGCACATGTCGCCATGGGTGGATGGGCAGGAGATGGAGCTCGAAGCCGGGCTACCGTTGGGGGTCGTGGATGGTGTGGCTTATGACGAGAAGCGAGTGAGTGGGAAGCGCTTCGTCTTTGTGTCTGACGGGGTGGTAGAGGCGGCCAATGCCAAGGGTGAGCTGTTGGGCTTTGATCAGACGCGCGATCTTTCGATGCAGCCCGCAATGGAGCTCGCTAAAGCGGCGAAGGCCTGGGGGCAGAACGACGACATCACCGTGGTCACGGTGCGGAGCAATGCGTGATGGCCTACTGGAGAAACGCCTCTGGTGAGAGCAGCATCAGCTCGAGATCGAGCGCTGCCGCCAGAGCGCGATCCAGTTCTTCGAGCTTGGTCTTGTTGAGGTGGCCCACAAAGTGGGTCAGCAGGGACTTCGGCAGACTGGCCAACTCATCGCAGTGGATGCTGCTGTCGTGCTTCAGCCCTTCCGCCACGCCAGCCGTCACCTGGGTCCGCAAGCCGTCGTACCGGGAATACACCGGGGCACAGACGACGGAGGAGAACTTTGAGTCGATCAGCACCTGGCGGCTCACCACCACGAAGACTCGCTGCTTGCGTGGATCGGCTGACCCAGGTCTTGTAACCAGAAATAAGTCGCCGCGCTGCACTTACTCTGGGAGCCCCTGGAAGTCCAGCACATCCGACTGCTGGTTGAGTTCCTCGGCCACACGGTCGAGAATTGCGGCGTCCAGGGCGTCCCGGTCGGCCTTTGCCTTCCCGGCCAGATACGAAAGCGCGGCGCGTTCGAGGAAAGCGGAGCGGTTGTCGTCAATCCGGTCAATCTGCTCCAGCAGTGCGCTGGAAAGGGTGACAGATGTCTTGACTTTCATACCACCATCATACTCCACGCCTCTGGCGGCGTGGTTCGAACGATCGCGAACCACTGTTCGGAGAAACTCATGAAACTCGCCTTCTTGCTGACCCTGACCCTGACCGCGCTCGAGGCCCAGCCCATCGAGGTGCGCAGCTTCTCGCAGATCGCGCCGCTCGATGGAAACTGGAAGTTCAGCCCGGGCGACGATCCCCGCTTCGCCGCTCCGGACTTCGACGACTCGGCGTGGCTCACGGTCCGCGTGCCCACCGAGGAAATCCCCATGCCCCTCGGCATCTGCTGGATTCGCTTCCAGGTTCAACTGCCGGACACGGACGGGCCACTCACGCTCCTTCTGCCGCCGCTCGGCAATTCCTATCAACTCTTCGTCAACGGCCGGTTGGTGGGCGCGTTCGGCGACCAGGAACTTCGACTTCCGGCCGTCGCGACCTTCGCCCTTCCCTCCAGCGCACGAAAATGGATCGTCGCTATCCGTAGCCGGAGAGATTCTCCAAGTCTCACCCCGCTCCTCGCCGCGCGGGGTGCCTGGATTGGCACGTCACAGGCCATCGCCGGCAAACAACGCGAAGTGCAACTCGAGGTGCGCTGGCGAAGCGTCCTCCACCTCGCCACGATGAGCGCCATGGCGATGGCTGGCCTGTTCTTCCTGATGCTCCCCCTGTGGCGGCGCGACGCGCGGGACTACTTCTGGTGTGGCCTCTTCCTGATCGTCGTGACATTGTCGCGACCAAGTTCCAGCGCCCTTTGGATGGTGGAGAGCGTTTCGGGCGAGCTGTTATTGATGCAATTCTTTGGCTTTAACGCTCTGCAGGTCCATTGCTGGGAGCGGATCTACCATCATCTGTTGGGCAGCGAGCTCTCGACCTAGGCCCGCAGGTACCAACGGGGAACGTTGCTGCTTTTGGTGGCCAGCCTGTTGCTGGTGCCCATCGTGGGCAGTGCCCGGATGGCTCAGATCAATGCGCCGTTGGGTCTGCTGCTCGGGATCGTCTTTGCGGTGGTCTACGTCGACCTGTCGCGGCAGTGCCCCCGGCGGGTAGAAACGGTCTGGATGCACACGGCGGTCGCGCTGTATGTCGGGGGGATCTTCGTTTTCCTTGCCTTTCTTATCGGAATGGGATCTCGATGGCTGGGGGATGCCGCCGACGTTCAGCATCTCGCATTGATCGTGCGGGGCGCAGGAACGCTGCTCTTCGCCGGCGTGATGGCCATGGTGTTGAACTGGCGCTCGGCGCGGGTGCAAAGCGAACAGGAGCGCCTGGCCCAAGAAATGCGCGCCGGCGCGGAAATGCAGGAGCTCCTGCTGCCAGCCGGAAACGTCAACGTCCCGGGCTTTGGCATCGAAGCCGCATACTTTCCGATGTCCGAGGTCGGCGGCGACTTCTATTGGACCCGCGCCGAAGCCGACGGCGGCCTGCTGGTGGTGGTCGGCGACGTCAGCGGCAAAGGACTCAAGGCCGCCATGCTGGTGTCGGTGACGATCGGGATGTTGCGGCTCCAACGCACATCGTCGCCAAGTGCAATCCTCGCGACCTTGAACGACGGACTCGCCGGCCACATGGGCGGCGGCTTCGTCACTTGCGTCTGCGCCCGCTTCGACCCGGACGGCCAGGCCACTATCGCCAGCGCCGGTCATCCATCGCCATACGCCGACGGCCAGGAACTCCCCGTCGCCGCCGGATTGCCCCTCGGCATCGCCGCTGGCACCGGCTATGACGAATTCGTCACCCGCTTCTTCCACCTCACCCTCGTCTCGGACGGCGTCGTGGAATCCGAGAACGCCCAGCGCGAACTCTTCGGCTTCGATCGCACGCGCGAGATCTCGACGAAGTCCGCGCAGGAGATTGCCGAAGCGGCGAAGGCCTGGGGCCAGACCGACGACATCACCGTGGTGACGGTGCGGAGGAACGCATGAAAATCCTGACGCTCAGCTTCGTGTTGACCACCATCCTGAGTGCCCAGCCGAATGTCTGGATCGATTTGAGCGGTCCGTGGCGGCTCTCAAGTGAGGACAACGCGGCGATTGCGCAGCCTGGATTTGATGACAGTGGCTGGAGTACCGTTACACTGCCGCCTAAGGTGGTAACGGACGCTCATCGAAAGAGCACTGCGGAGTCTGTTCCACCTGTCGTATTGCAAGTGCCTCCATTTTGGCTGCGCCGAACCGTCGAGATCCCGGGAGGAGCGAATCGTTCCCGTCTGACACTTACGTTGGGTCCCTTTCGACGGATCTACGCCGTCTACGTCAATGGAATCGAAATCGGAAGGGTGGGGCGCTTTGACACCCAGTCGGGAAGCCAGATCCCCCGGACGCGAAGCTTCCCGATCCCCGCCGAAGTTGCGGCTGTTCCAGGACCGATGGTGATTGCGATTCATGTTGGCAGAACGGGCAACGTTGTGCCCGCCTGGAGATTGCCCCAGGAGGCGGAATACTCGATTACTGACCGGGATGTGGCGGGTGTCGATCCTGGCGCGGTGAGTCTGGCATTGCAGCGGGAAAAACTGACACCAAGCCTGGTGATCGCGTTTACCTACCTGCTGCTGATTGTCCTCATCCTCGTGGCGTGGATCGGGGATCGTGCACGCTATGAACTTCCGTGGCTAGCGGCATATCTCATAGCGGCTTCCATACTGGATGCCACAAGAGTTTGGTCTCTATATCCGGAATCCCACCCGTTTGGGCCGGAGGGATCTGCCTGGCTCTATTCGGGAATCAAGTCGACTTCCTTTGCGTTGTTCACAACGTTCTTGATTGTGTTGTTGGGGTTTCGATTGTATTGGTTGCAGGCCACCGTTTGGCTCTTATGGTTTGCCCTCCAGATTGTTTTTAACTGGCCGCAAGTCTTTCCGATAGCAGTTCCCTGGCTTAATTCCCACCTCAACTTCGGGCTGTTTACCGGAGCTACCGGTGCATTACTCGTCGCGATCGCCTGGAGAAGGGTGTGTCTGGATAAGAGCCCCCTCGCGCGGCATTGGCTGTTGCTGGTGCTCATGCTGATCCTGGCGGAACGGCTTGTCTGGGTTTATCGAAGAGGGGCCGAGGGGAGCTTCGCAGTAGGGGGCTACCAGCTTGAAATCCCCAGTTTGCTGTCGCTTGCTCTGACCATTGTGATTTTCGTTTTCCTGTTGCGTGAAGTAATCGATGACCGCCGGGAGAAAGTGCGGCTCAGCGGCGAGATGGCTGCAGGACAAGCGGCGCAGATTTTCTTGTTGGGTAACTCGGCGGCAGGCCGCCCCGATGGGCTGGACGTCGCCTATGAGCCGGCGGCTGAGGTGGGGGGCGATTTCCATTGGAACCGGATTGAGGCGGATGGGTCGCTGCTATTGGTCGTGGGCGACGTGAGCGGGAAAGGACTTCGGGCCGCGATGCTGGTCGCGGCGGCGATCGGGATTCTGCGGAATGAAAAGGCTGCTTCGCCAGCCGCAGTGTTGGCCGCCTTGAATGAAGGGCTCGTGGGGCACACCGGCGGAGGGTTCGTAACCTGCTGCAGCGCGCGCTTCGAGGGTGATCGAAGGGTGACCATCGCCAACGCCGGACATCCCGCGCCTTACTGCGACGGCAAAGAAGTGCAGCTTGAAGCGGGCCTGCCTTTGGGGCTGATGCCAGAGCTAACGTATACGGAAACCATTGTCGAAGGGGATCAATTTACCTTCGTCTCAGACGGGGTAGTGGAGGCCGCAAACCAAAGCGGAGAGTTGTTTGGCTTTGACCGCACCCGGGAGATGAGCACCAGGCGAGCAGACGCCATCGTTCAAGCGGCCAAGGCCTGGGGCCAGAACGATGACATCACCGTGGTGACCGTGCGGAGGAATCGATGAGACTACCGCTACTGTTGCCCGTCGAGAAGCGAGCGGATGCTGGTCAGCAGAGCCGGGATATCGTTGATCACGATGTCCTCAAGAAGGTAAGGATTCACCTGATCGTACGCGTGGATCAGAATGTTTCGGGCATCAATCATGCCTCTCCAGGGAATTCCAGGATGTTTTGCCCGAAACTCTTCCCCAAGCTTGTTAGCGGCCTCGCCAATGATTTCGAGGTTGCGGCAAATCGCATCGGTGGCCATCTTGTGGCGCATCCATTGACCTTGATTCGAGTGGGAGTATTCGAGAATGCTCTCCGCAGCATCTCGGATGTGAAGGAGATAGAGTACCGGGTCTTTCACAGATTCGTCCTAGAGCGGGATTGCTTCGGCAAGGACTCGGTCACGGATGTAGGGGTGAAGGCAGGTGGATTCCACCAGGTCGACGGAGGTGGCGAGCAGGTCGCGAAGGTCCGCTTGCAGCCCCCCAAGATCGAACAGATCGCGACCGGCTTCGAGGTCGACGAGGAAGTCGACGTCGCTGCTCGGGCCGTTCTCGTTTCGAGCAACCGAGCCAAAGATGCGAACGTTGGTTGCACCGTGAATTCGGGCGAGATCGAGTATCGCCGACCTCTTTTCGAGTCGAAGGGTTTGCAGCGTCACAAGCACTTGTCCTTATTGTGCACCATGTGGCAAGCCGAGGTGCACGGAGAGACTTCGAAGGCCTGGGGCCAGAACGATGACATCACGGTGGTGACGGTGCGGAGGCGATCTTGAAATATCTCTTTCTCTTATTTGCCGCGGCTTCCCTCAGAGCGCAAGTTTCGCTCGAAGGGCCTTGGCGGATGACGCGCGACGATGCGCCGTCGTTCGCTTTGGCTCGGACGAACGATGGGGATTGGGCGACAGTGCAACTGCCATGGAAGGCACGGCCGACTGGAGGTGTATTCTGGTTGCGCAAAACGGTAACGCTCGATGCGGCGCTGCCGGACGCGGTGGTTGTCTTGGGACGGGTCTCTTCGAGCTTCGAGGTCTATGTGAACGGCCAGCGCGTGGGCGATGTCCCAGGCTTTGGCAGCCTCTTTGTAGAAGCGTGGCAACCAAGGTCATTTCGCGTGCCGGGCGGGTTGCTGGCGGGCGAGGTGACGATTTCTTTGCGCTGTTGGGAAGTTAAGGTCTGGCGAGCCGCCTTATTTGTCGACAGCGGCCCTTACCGGATTGGCAGTCCAGCGATGGCCCGAGCGGCACTCAATCAGTTTTGGATCGACAGTCGTGATGCCATTTATCCACGCCTGCTGGTCTCGGTGGCGCAAGTCGCATTGGGTCTATATCTGTTGATCGTATGGCGGCGAGACCTTTTCGCATTGGGTCTCTTTCTTGCAACCTGGGGAGCCATGTGGTGCTTCAATAGCCACATTCGGGCATACGAATCGCACGCAGTCAGCTCGTGGAACTCATTGTTTACGTGGTTGAATGTTGCAGGCTGGATTAGCTGGGTGATCGCTTCGCTCGACTTTCTCGGCTTTGCGCGACGGCCGTGGCGCTATGCCATATGGTTCGTGGCCTCGATCTATTTTGGGGCCACGCTGTTTCCATACCTAAATCCATACTCGAACTGGATTAGCAGCAGTACCGTATTACTCCCTCAAGCTTTGGCGTTGGGTCTTGCGGCGATCCGGCTCTGGCAACGGACCTATGTTGGTCCGGCCTTGCTTGTATTGGTCGCCAGTCTGATCAGCCTGTCGGCAAACACCTTATCTACTCTTCTCGGGCCTGCAGCTGCCGAGATCCAGTGGCAGGGATTCTCGATTCCTGTTACGCCGGTGGCTTACCTTGTGATCTCAGTGTGGATGTCGGTTGAGTATCTCGAAAGACTGAAGCAACAGCGGGCAGAGCGTGATCGGCTGGCGGCGGAGATGGATGCCGCACGTGGTGTACAGATGTCACTTTTGTCGCTTAACAATTTGGATTACGCAGGTTGCAGTGCCGAGGCGGTTTACCAACCGGCGCTCGAAGTGGGTGGCGACTTCTATGAACTGATCGCCGCTCCAGACGGATCGATGCTGATCGTAGTGGGTGATGTGAGCGGGAAGGGTTTGCAAGCCGCCATGGTGGTGGCACTGGCTTTGGGTGCGCTGAGGAACCGGCATTCGAGCAGGCCGGCCGAGTTGCTGAAGGAGATGAACCAGTCGCTGGTGCAGAGAAGGTCAGGCGGGTTTGTAACATGCGCGATTGCGCGTTTGTCGCCTGGGGGAGATGTGTTGCTGGCTAGCGCCGGGCACCCCTCTCCTTTCCACGCCGGTGTGGAATGGGAGGTTCCGCCGGGACTGCCGTTGGGAGTGATGGCGGAGGCGACCTATGAAGAAGTTACGGCGACGCTGGCTCCGGGTGAACAGTTGGTTCTTGTCTCAGACGGAGTGGCGGAGGCCGAGAATGCGCAGCGGGAGTTGTTTGGTTTTGAGCGGACTCGGGAGATCAGCAGCAAGCCCGCACAGGAGATCGCCGACGCAGCCAAGGCCTGGGGCCAGACCGACGACATCACGGTGGTGACGGTGCGGAGGAAAGATGCTTAAGCTCTGGACCGCCGTCCTCCTGGCTAGCCCGATGCTCCATGCGCAGGTGGTTACCGCAGACAACTGTGTTCATCAGGCCGGCGACAACCCCGAGTGGGCCCGCCCGGACTTCGACGACCGCCAATGGAGTCAGCAGTTCCCCAATATCGGCAGCCCCTATATCTGGACGCGCTGCCGGCTGGATCTCAGTTCGCTCACGGGAGTTCTTTCGATTGGGGTACAAGGGGGCGTCTTCACCGGTCGCCGTAGTAACGCGCCTGCCGCAGCGTGGGAATTGTTTGCCGACGGCCAGCCCGCAGGGTCTTTCGGAGACATGCGGACAGGCTTTTCCAGTTTCTCCTTCCAACAGCGACCCCTGACGGCCGTGGCAGGTACACGAAGCACCATTACTGTGGCATTGCGGCAGCTCCCAGGTCGCTACGTTCTTGTATCTGGGGCACCCACCATCATAGTTGGACAACAGGATTCACTCCAGGTGTGGCGCTCCAGTGCGGTCTCCGCTTCTCTATCGCAAAGTTGGCCCAGTTGGGGCGGCGGTGCGTTCACGGTAATGATTGGAGTCGTTCTCCTGGTCTTGTTCTTCTCTTCGGGAGGCCAGAGTCAGCGGGAACTCCTTTGGTTCGGCCTCTACAGCGTTTGTTATGGTTTCCTGCGCTTCCAGGAATACTATCTCGTGCAGGCCTCGACAGACTATCCCAACTGGCTTTTCCTCTGCCTGTGGGGCTTGTTGACGGCCATTGCTTTCGGAGCGATTCCCATTACGTTCTTCTCGATGACCGGCCGGCGAGTGCCGGTCCTCTACTCTCTGTTAGCCGCATCAGTGGCGGTATGGGCATTGCTCCGGGGAGGCTTAGGCCTCTTCGCTCCCATTGAAGTCGCGCAGCAGGTCCCGGTTTGGGGAGGAGTGGGCATTCCCTTGACTCTACTTCTTGTCACGGCACCGGCAGCAGCATTCTGGCCTTTGGGGCAGGTGCCTCCCTCGCTGCGTTTAGCCAGGAATTTGAGTCTTCTTTTCATGCTGGGGATGCTCGTCCGCCTGTTTCCCCAATTGCCTGGTCTGGAATGGTTTGGCTGGCAGAGTTCGGTCGCGAATTTTCAAACCGTCCTGGCCCTGTTCGTCCTCTTTGGCCTTTTCGTTGTAATCGCACGCCGGAACCGGCAAGTTGCATTGGAACGCGCAGAGCTGCAGGGCGAGATGAAATCGGCGCAGGAAGTGCAACGGCTGCTCACCTCCTCTGTTGTCGACACCGCGCCCTGGGCAGAAGTGAAAGTGGCTTACCTTCCAGCCAAAGAAGTAGGTGGCGATTTCTACTATTGCCGGCAGACTCCCAAGGGTCAGTTGATCGTTGTGGGTGACGTCAGCGGCAAAGGCCTCCGCGCGGCGATGCTGGCTTCTGTCGCTTTGGGCGCGCTGCGGTCTTTAGACACCAGTTCGCCCGCACAGCTTTTGCAAGGTCTCAATCACGCTTTGCATGGACAAACCGGTGGTGGCTTCGTTACCTGTTCTGCCGCGCTATTCCGACCCAACGGAGAAATCAGCGTCGCGAGTGCAGGCCACCCCTCGCCCTATCTGGACGGCCGCGAAGTGCAGGTGGAAGGCGGCTTGCCGCTGGGCGTCGTTGCCAATGCCACCTACGAGGAATCCACAAACCAGGGGGCAATCCTCACGCTCGTCTCCGATGGCGTGATTGAAGCCGAAAATCCCCAGCGCGAGCTGTTCGGGTTCGACCGTTCGCGGGAGATTTCGATGAAGACCGCGCAGGAGATCGCTGAAGCGGCGAGGTCCTGGGGCCAGACCGACGACATCACGGTGGTGACCGTGCGGAGGAATCATGCTTAAACTCTGGATCGCCATGCTGCTGGCTACCCCAATGCTCACTGCCCAGTTGGCCACTACGGACAACTGCGTCCACCAGGCAGGCGACAACCCCGACTGGGCCCGCCCGGACTTCGATGACAGCCAGTGGAACAAGCAGTACCCAGCCAAAGGCAGCCCCTACATCTGGACGCGCTGCCGGCTGGATCTGAGGTCCTTGCCGCGAACCGAACAGGTCTATATCGAGATCAGGAGCTTCGCTGCCTGGGAACTCTTCGTCGAGGGCGAGGCAGCAGGTTCCTTCGGTGACATCCGAACCGGCTTTGCCGGAACGTCGTACCAGAAACGCCCGATCCCGGGATCCGCTGCAACGCGCAACTCTATCAGCGTGGCGGTGCGACAGTTGACGGGCCGCAACAACGTTCCCCTACGAGGGCTGATCCCAGTCGCCGGGACTCAGGACGCGCTTCAGAATTGGCGGTCGAATGCCATTCTCACGCAACTCTCGGAACAAGCGCCCTCTTTACTGGGAGGTGGATTCAGCCTCGCGATCGGAATCCTGCTGCTCCTGCTCTTTGCATTTTCCGCAGACAAGAGTCAGCAGGAATTGCTCTGGTTCGGCATTTACTCTCTTGCACTGGGTTCTTTTCGCTGCGGCGCGTCCTTTCCGGTTATTGTTGCGACGGTCTTTTCCGACTGGCTTTTTATTCCCTGTTTGGGTCTGGCGAATGCCGTCATGGCCCTTGTACTGCCAAGGTTCTTCTTCGCCTTGGCTGGCCGTCCGCTGCCGGCCTTCTATTTCTGGTTGTCGACGATAGTGACTGCCTGGGACCTCTCTTTGATGGCAATGGCGTTCCTGGCACCCATCGAACAGATTCATCAGCTTCGGGCGATGAATCCCTTTTTCGTGTACCTACGGATGCTCATTGGAACCGCTGCCGCTGCCGCATTTTGGCCACTTTGGCAGGTGCCCCGTCCGCTGCGTCTATCTTGCAGATTGAGCCTGCTCTTCCTGTTGGGTTATTGGGCAAGGGTTATGCCTCAGCTTGCCGGTTTTGACCTATCTGTCTGGATGACCCCGGGAGCCAACGTACAGGCCGGCTTCAACCTCATTGCGCTCATTGGCCTCTTCGTTGTGATTGCCCAGAGGCACCGCCAGGTGGCTCTCAATCGCGCGGAGTTGCAGGGCGAGATGAAGGCGGCGCAAGAGGTGCAGTGGTTGCTCACTTCGTCAACTCCCGACGTTGCGCCCTGGGCTGCGGTCGATGTGGCGTACCTGCCGGCGAAAGAGGTCGGCGGTGACTTCTACTTCTGCCGTCAGACGCAAGACGGGCAGTTGATCGTCGTGGGCGACGTAAGCGGCAAAGGCCTGCGCGCCGGCATGCTCGCCTCAGCAGCACTGGGAGCCGTCCGCGCGCTGGACACCGATTCTCCAGCGAGTCTTTTGCAGGGCATGAATAGAGTGCTGCACGGTCAGGTAGGGGGAGGCTTCGTCACCTGCTGCGCAGCTCTGATACGCAAGGACGGGCAACTGATCGTAGCCAACGCGGGGCACCCGTCGCCTTATGTGGGCGGCCAAGAGTTTCCGGTGGAAGCTGGGCTTCCCTTGGGGATCATGCCGGATTCCGACTACCAGGAATCCACCGGCCATGGCGACAGCATCACGCTCGTCTCTGACGGCGTCGTTGAAGCGGAGAACGCCCAGCGCGAGCTCTTTGGGTTTGACCAGACTCGGGAGATATCGATGAAGTCTGCGCAAGAGATTGCCGACACGGCCAAAGCCTGGGGCCAGACTGACGACATCACCGTGGTGACAGTGAGGAGATCGAAGTCTTGATCCGGTTCATTTTGAGCATAGTTTTGATATTGATTGCCGGCAAGGCTCAGGACGGCGCGATCGATCTGAATCGCTGGAAGGTCAAGGCCGGTGACAATCCGGCTTGGGCTGCACCAGATTTCGACGACCAGAGCTGGCAGGCAAGCGGAGCGCCGCAGTTGTACGTGACCCGTGCAGGCATCAAGACCAGCGGCATCCGTTGGTTCCGAACCCGGCTTCGCCTGCCTGCAGTTTTGGCCGCTCAATCGCTCGCCATCGCCCTTCCCCCACTGGACGAAGCCTATGAGGTCTTTGTAGATGGAGTGCGCATCGGTGGAATCGGGTCGATCGACCCTTCACCCGTAGGCCGTTTTGATCGTCATGCCGCTTATCCATTGCCAGCTCAAAGATCGGATACGATCACCATCGCCATCCGGCGCTGGGCGGGAAAGAACAACAGCAACCTGGTTCCACTGACAGCGGCTGGCCAGCTCGGGGGAACGAAGCATCCGCCGCGCGTCGGCCTCGCGGCCCTTCTGCAGGCCCAGGAGGAGCTCCATCGTTTGGAAGGAGAACGGTCCAGAAGCCCCAGGCGCGCTGCATCCTGGATTCTATTGCTGTTGGGGTTGGTCGCCATGGTGCTCTACTTCGAGCAACGGGTTCGCCGCGAGTATCTCTGGCTCGGCTTGGCGATGGGCTCATTCGGACTCTTCTCTCACCTGGGCATTGTTGCGGTGAGTCTCGATCTGCCAAGGCGATCCCTCATCCCATCCTTGATCGTCCTGGGATATATCGCGGCAGGTTCCTGGACTTGCTTGTTTCTCAAGGAACTCGCTCCTCGTGCGCGCTGGTTGATGTTGCTTACCTGGGGGATCAGTGTACTTCAGGCAATTTGGCTCTTCAGCTACTACTATTTCGATTTCGAACGTAGCGAATACATGACCTTTGAACCTGTAATCATTCTGTGTGCGCAATCAGTAGTCGCTATCTCGCTGCTCCTGAGTAAGAGTCAAAAGCGAGATGGCGTTGTGGCAGTCTTCCTGGTTCTTTTCACCCTGGTTCGGATTTCCGGACGATTTAGCTCAAATCTTATCGATTGGCAAGGCTACACTTTTGATCTTAGAGATATGGCCCTGACAGCGGCTGCTTTGTGCTGTCTGGCCGTGCTGTATCTTCGATTCCGCGACGAGCAAAAGGAGCAGCGGCGGCAGGCGCAAGAACTGGCGGCAGGGCAACGCGTGCAGGAGTTTCTGCTGCAAAGCGAATCCACAGGAACGTCGCTGTTCGAGGTGGAGAAGGCCTATTTGCCCGCCCTTGAAGTGGGTGGAGACTTCTACCAGCTCATGCCGCGAAGCGATGGCAGTTTGCTGGTGGTTGTAGGCGATGTGAGCGGCAAGGGATTAGAGGCGGCGATGATGGGCGCGCGCCTGCTGGGTGCGCTCGAAACCCTGACCGATCTCGCTCCGGGGGAAGTGCTCTCTCGATTGAATCAGACGCTGCATCGCCGGTCCCAGGGCGGCTTTGTCACCTGTTGTTGTG
This sequence comes from Bryobacter sp., assembly GCA_044340255.1. Classification (GTDB taxonomy): domain Bacteria; phylum Acidobacteriota; class Terriglobia; order Bryobacterales; family Bryobacteraceae; genus Bryobacter. Next base: position 218,565 of record JBIITX010000003.1, read on the forward strand.
CGCTGTTTGCAGTGGACGGCTCGGTGACGATTGCCAACGCCGGCCATCCCGCGCCTTATTGCGATGGCCGTGAAGTGGAAGTGGAGGCCGGGCTGCCACTCGGGATCGTCGATGGAATGCCCTATGGGGAAACCGTTTTGGCTGGAAGGCGGTTTAGCTTCGTCTCCGATGGGGTTGTGGAGGCAGAGAACGCCCAGCGCGAACTCTTCGGCTTCGACCGCACGCGCGAGATGAGCGGCAAGTCCGCGCAGGAAATCGCCGAGGCGGCCAAGGCCTGGGGCCAGAACGACGACATCACCGTGGTGACGGTTCGGAGGAGCGCATGAAGTATCTCGTCTGCCTCCTTGGGTGCGCCCTACATCTCGCCGCAGCCGAGCCGATGCACGTCTACACGCTCGACGGTCCCTGGAGAGCACACGCAGGCGACGATCCGCGCTGGGCGGCGCCGGACTTCGAGGATTCGGCCTGGCCTGAGCGCGTACCCCCGCTGGCGGAGCCCGGCTTCGCCTGGTACCGCCGCACACTCCGCCTTCCGGCCGACCTCTCGTCGCCCGCCGCTCTCTGGTTTCCGTCCCTGGCCCGCCAAGCCGAGATCTACGTGAACGGGCGTATCGCGCTGCGGCATGGGACGCCCGGCCAATGGTTCACCCAGCGCTGGGGCCCCCCGCCGGTCCTGTCCCTCGCGAATGCCGCGCCCGGATCCACCCTCGTCATCGCCTTGCGGGTATATGAATCGAAAAATCGCGTTTGGGACGTTTGGACCCCACCACTGTTGGGTTCGCCGGCGGCGCTGGCGGACGGCTACGACCGGAACCGCTTCCGCCTCTACCGGGTGAATCTCGCCTGGCTTCTGCTCGGTTTGCTGAATCTCCTGTTCGCCTCAGCGGCCTTCGTGTTCTGGCGAATGCAGCCGGGCCAGCCCGTTTATCTCTGGTTCGCCGTCGCTCTGGTCCTGGGAGCCGTCTGGAACATTCCCCAGTTTGCCAATAACTGTTCCGATCTGCTCGCGGCGTGGACGCTGCCCGGCGACTCCGTGGCTGGTGCCGAGTTCTTCGCCTGGGTTTATTTGTTTCACGGCACTCCGGCTTGGCCGGGCCTGCGGAACTTGCGTCTGGCCGCTCTAACGGTCACACTCACCGCCGCGATGACCGTGGCCGCCTATGCGGGTGTTCTGCAATGGAGCATCTACTACGCCGTTAGCCTGCTTGCGACCCTGGTCACCATGGTTCTGGCCGCGCGGGGGGTGCAAAACACCCCGCGCGACCAGAGAAGGGCCCTGGTCGTCCTGCTGGTTCCCTACCTTGTCTACGCTCTGGGTTGGGTGGCTTGGCATGCCCGCTCGCTGAAGGCCGCCCTGGGCGGTGCCCTCACCGAGAGCCGCGGCCTGCTTGTGCTACGCGAGCCCTTCGATGTGGATCTGTCTCAGGCGGGGGCCTTGCTCAGCATTCTGGTGATGGGCGGCATCCTGCTGGCGCGCTTCAACCGCGTGGCCCGGGACCAACAAGCGCTCAGCGGGGAACTGGAAGCCGCGCGCCGTGTGCAGGAGTTTCTCGTGCCGGCTGCAGAAGTGGAGGTGCCCGGCTTCGAAGTGGGCAGCGCCTACCTGCCCGCGCAGCGTGTGGGCGGCGATTTCTTTCAACTCGCGCCGCTGGCCGGGGGCGGCTTGGTCGTCCTGGTGGGCGACGTCAGCGGAAAGGGGCTGCGCGCGGCGATGGTGGTCAGCCTGGTGGTCGGTGCGTTCCGAAACCGCCGGTCGCACCAGCCGGGCGAGATTCTGGAAGAGCTCAACGCCGTGCTGGCCGGCGAAATGGGCGGCGGCTTTGTCACTTGCTGCTGTGCGTGTTCCTATCCCGATGGCACGGTGACCATCGCCAATGCCGGACATCCATCGCCCTACTGCGACGGTCGGGAGCTAACGATGGAGCCCGGGTTGCCTTTGGGCGTTGTGCCAGGCATCGAGTATCAGGAAACCGTGGTTCACGGGAAGCAGTTTACGTTCGTTTCTGATGGCGTGGTAGAGGCGGAGAACGACCAGCGCGAGCTCTTCGGTTTCGATCGCACGCGGGACATCTCGATGAAGCCCGCAGTAGAGATTGCCGACGCCGCCAAGGCCTGGGGCCAGACCGACGACATCACTGTCGTAACGGTGCGGAGGAACGTTTGAGAATCCTGTGGATCACATTACTGGGCAGCGTTCTGTTCGGCCAAACCGAGTTAAGTGTGGGGGCCACTGGATGCCGCCATACGGCGGGGGATGACCCAGCCTGGGCTCGCCCGGACTTCGATGACTCCCGGTGGCAGGCAAAGCTCCCCGAGCTAGGAAATCCTTACACCTGGAGCCGCTGCGAGCTCGACCTGAGGAGGCTGTCAGTCGGTGGTCCGTTCTCTGTTCTGGTGCAAGTGCATGGAGCCTGGGAGCTTTACATCGACGGACAGCTTGCCGCCTCACATGGCGACATTCGCAATGGGCGTGTACCGTTCAATGCCTATGGCATGGGGCCTATATCTGTGTCACCGGAGCGTAAGTTGGCAAAGGTTGCGCTAAGGCGATTTAGCTTGGGGCTCGGCAATAGAAACAATGTCTTTCTTCGAATTTTTGTTGGAGCTCCGTCCGACATTTATTTCATCAACTCGCAGGATGTAAATGCCCGTCTCACTTCGGCATTGCCGGCTCTCTCTTTGGGAGCATTTGCCATTGTTGGCGGGTTGCTATTGCTGATTTTGTATTGTTCGGATTGGACGCAAAAAGAACTCCTTTGGTTCGGGCTGTCGGCGATGAGCCTGGGCATGAACCGGTTGGCCGATATACCCGGACAAGCCACAGAGTTCGCATGGAGCATCGTAGTTTTCTACTTTATCGGCAATAGTTTGATGCTTGTGTTTGCGGTATGGCCTTTCTACCGGTTGGCGGGCAAAGCGGTCTCGCGTTCTTTTGTCGTCTTGGTGGGCACCGGAATTACCCTGCTTGCCAGCATTAGTTTGGGTTTGCTGTTCTCTCCTGAGGATGCTCAATCGTGGGGCGTTCGGGAAAGTCCTCCGCAAATCCTGTTTCGTTATGTATTTCTCTTGGCAGCATGCGCTCCAGTTGCAGCCTTTTGGCCGCTTTGGCGACTCCATCAATCGCAATACGGAGTCGCGCTGGTAAGTCTCATTTGGTTTCTTGGTAACTTCATCAACCGGATCGTTGCGATCCAAATCCCGATGCTTCCAGGTTGGACCCTCGTCAGCGCAAGAAACGTGCAGGCGTGGTTAACGGGTACGGCACTGGTGCTGATGTTTGTGGTGATCACTTTGCGATACCGGCGTGTATCGAAGGATCGCGCGGAGTTGCAAGGAGAGATGAAGTCGGCACAAGAGGTGCAACGGTTGCTCACCTCCTCCGCTCTCGAAGTTGCTCCCTGGGCCAGCGTAGATGTAGCTTACCTTCCCGCCAAAGAGGTGGGTGGCGATTTCTACTTCTGCAGGCAAACGCCAGCGGGCCAGTTGGTTGTTGTTGGTGACGTGAGCGGTAAGGGGCTTCGCGCAGCTATGTTGGCATCGGTTGCGCTTGGAACTTTGCGACACCCGGATATGCAATCTCCCGGTGGCTTGTTGAAGGACTTGAATGCCGCATTGCACGGGCAAACCGGTGGGGGCTTTGTCACTTGCTGCGCAGCGTTGCTTCGGCATGATGGGCAGTTGACGGTGGCCAATGCAGGACATCCGTCACCGTATGTGGATGGGCGCGAGTTGGCAGTAGAGGCGGGCTTGCCGCTCGGCATCGTTGCGGATGCAACTTACGAGGAAGCAGTAAGCCACGGCTCGAGCATCACCCTGATCTCCGACGGGGTTGTGGAGGCCGAGAACGCGCAGCGCGAATTGTTTGGCTTTGAGCGCTCGCTTGAGATCTGTAGCCGGTCTGCTCAAGACATTGCCGAAGCCGCCAAGGCCTGGGGCCAGACCGACGACATTACCGTCGTGACAGTTCGGAGGCGCAGTTGAGAATCCTTTGGTGCTTGCTGCTGGGCAGCGCTTTGTTCGGCCAAACCGAGTTGAGCGTGGAGGCCACCGGATGCCGCCATACGGCCGGGGATGACCCAGCCTGGGCTCGCCCGGACTTCGACGATTCAGGCTGGGAGCCGGACTTTCTCAGGTTTGGCACCCCATACACCTGGAGCCGCTGCCAGATAGACCTGAGGGCGCTTGCTGTGTCCGGGCCCTTCTCTGCCCTGGTGCAGGTGCATGGAGCCTGGGAACTCTATATCGATGGCAAACTTGCCGCCTCGCATGGCGATATTCGCAATGGGCGTGTGCCGTTTAGCGTCTACGGCATGGGGCCTCTATCGCCTTCGCCAGAGCGCAGAGTGGTGAAGGTTGCGTTGCGGCGATTCAGCCTGATCTTTGGGCCGGGCCCGAGCAATCCCGCCATGCGGATCCTGGTTGGCGCCGAGTCCGCTTTGTTTGCCATCAATGCCCGGGACGAAAGCGTTCGATTGCGAGCGGTTTTGCCGGCACTCGTCTTCGCAGCCTTTGCCGTCCTGGCTGGCTTCTTGTTGCTGATCCTCTTTTGCTCGGACTGGACGCAGAAAGAACTGCTGTGGTTTGGATTGACAGCGGCAAGCTTGGGAATCACCCGATTGCTATTCGTGCCGGGACTGGCTGGGGAATTCCTGTGGATCATTGGACTCTGGTTTTTCGCCAACAGCATCAACTATGTTTCACTCGTATCACTGTTCTACCGACTGGCGGAAAAGTCGGTTCCGAAATTCTTTGTTCTTGTCGTGTGTGTCGAAATCTTTTTGACTGGCTACGCGGGTTTTGTTTTGCTATTCGTCCCTGAGGACGCTAGATTCTGGTTTTCTGGGGGAAGCTATCTGGCACTCTTTCTTCCCTACTTCAGTTTGATCCTCATGTCTGCTCCTGTTGCAGCTTTTTGGCCGGTCTGGCGGCTTCCTCAGTCGCAATATGGGGTGGGTATCGTGAGTCTGTTCTGGTTTCTCGGTACGATCTCCAACCAGGTCGCACAGCTACGCTGGTTTTCCTCCTGGACTCTGGCTGATGCAAGAAACCTGCAGGCATGGTTTTCTGCTCCGTCACTGCTAGCCATGTTCGTGGTGGTGACGTTGCGATTCCGGCGTGTTTCGAAGGATCGCGCCCTGTTGCAAGGAGAGATGAAATCAGCGCAGGAGGTGCATCGTCTGCTTACCTCTTCCACTCTGGATGTTGCGCCCTGGGCTCAGGTGGAAGTCGCTTATCTGCCCGCCAGGGAAGTTGGTGGCGACTTCTACTTCTGCCGTCAGACACCGGAAGGGCAGTTGATCGTCGTTGGCGACGTCAGCGGCAAGGGGCTTCGTGCGGCGATGTTGGCTTCGGTAGCCTTGGGTGCCATTCGTAATTCCACAAGTTGGTCGCCCGGTCCGTTGTTGCAGAACTTGAATGCTGCACTCTATGGGCAGACGGGTGGGGGCTTTGTCACTTGCTGCGCAGCGCTGTTGCGAAATGACGGGCAGTTGACGGTGGCCAATGCAGGACATCCGTCGCCTTATGTAGATGGCCGCGAAGCCGAAGTCGAGGCGGGCTTGCCACTTGGGATCGTAGCCGATGCAACCTATGAGGAAGCGGTTAGCCAGGGCTCGATCATCACAGTCGTTTCTGATGGGGTTGTGGAAGCGGAGAACGCCCAGCGCGAGTTGTTTGGCTTTGAGCGCACGCTTGCGATGAGCAAGATATCAGCCCACGAGATCGCCGACGCAGCGAAGGCCTGGGGCCAGACCGACGACATCACTGTCGTAACTGTAAGGAAGATTTCATGATGCGTTTGATTCAGTGGTTGCTAGGCATCGTGATGGTGTCGAACGCTGCTTCACCGGCTCCCTTGATTCCTGTCGGGCAAGTCTACAAAGTCGAAGCTCCCTGGAAAGCTCAGATCGGGGATGATCCGACGTGGGCTGCCCCTGCATTTGACGATGCCGGCTGGCGAAGTGCTTACGACATCCCCAGGCATGACGGTTATGTTTGGTACCGGCAGACGATTGCTCTGCCGCCAGGAAATGGATCGCTTTCCCTATGGATTCCCACAATATTTTCTTCTGGTGAGGTGTATCTGAATGGGCAGGCCGCTCTCGAATATGGAGTGCCCGAATCCTGGTGGACTCACCGTCGAGACGTGGTTCCAGCAGTCTTGATTCCTGATTCAGCCAGAAAGGCAGGAACTGTGGTTGTCGCCGTACGGGTGCGCGCTTTGATGGGGGGGCCAGGGCTCGCTGGAACTGTGCTGGTGGGAGACTCGGCACAAATCGAAGCATGGGTCGAAAATCGCAGGTTCCTGTTCTGGCGAAATTCGGGCTTCGCAATTCTGGTTCTACTGCTACCACTGCTCACGGCGCTTGCAGCAATTGTGTATTGGCGAGGCCGCAATGACCGGTTGGACTACTTGTGGTTTGCCCTGATCTTCCTCGGCTATGTGGCTGGTGACATCGATACGCTCCGCCCATTGGGAGTGAATCAAGGTTTCGTACTGCTGGATGAGCTCCTCATGGTGATTGCCTATTATGGAGCCTGGCGGTTCTTCAGCGGTGACGGCAAATCGCTTTGGTCAGGCAAGTACACAAAGTGGATGCTAGCCATCTGTGCCGTAGTTTGCGTCCTTTGCGTGCTGCGCCGGACGCTTCTAGTTCCGCTTTCGATTGGTGCCATCGCAGTAATAGCTTGGATCGCATTCACCACTTTGCTGAACACGGTGCAGGTGGTGTCGCGCTTCCGTCGCGGAGATCGCGAACCGCTTTGGTTCTTCATGCCTTATTCCATCGTGGCAATTGGCGAATTCGTCTACACTTTTCGAGCTTTCACTAAGAATATTGCAGGTCTTCAAATAGGAGGAGCGACTATCCGAGAGTCGAACACAGTGCTCATCGCAGAGCCGTTTGTTGTGGATTTGATCCAGGTTGGACAATTCCTTACGGCATCGGTTATGGCGACGATTTTGCTCCGAAGGCTCATTCGACTCAACAAAGAACAGACGGAGTTTGTTCGTGAACTGGAAGCGGCACGAGAAGTCCAGGCGTTGCTGGTGCCAACAGAAGGCGTCAAAGTTGTTGGCTTGGATTTTGAGGCTTCTTGCCTGCCCGCGCGCACAGTTGGCGGAGACTTCTATCAGTTTCTCCCTATGGTGGGGGGCGGAGCGATTGTAGTTGTAGGCGATGTCAGTGGCAAGGGCCTGAAGGCGGCGATGCTTGTGTCACTGGCTGTCGGGATTTTACGAAACGAGAAGTCGACTTCGCCAGCGTCGATCCTTTCGGCACTGAATGCCGGAATCGTGGGACGCACCGGGGGGGCTTCATCACCTGTTGTTGTGCCCGTTTCGACCCTGATGGAACGGTGACGATTGCCAATGCGGGACATCTTTCGCCCTACTGCGACGGCGTGGAACTTGAGGTTGAGGCGGGGCTGCCACTAGGCGTTGTGGAGAATGCAACCTATATGGAGACGAAGGCAAGTGGCGTTCAATTCGCATTTGTATCCGATGGAGTGGTGGAAGCCGAGAACGCTCAACGCGAGTTGTTTGGGTTTGCGCGGACGCTTGAGATGAGTAAACTGTCTGCCCATGACATCGCCGAAGCCGCTCGGGCCTGGGGCCAGAACGACGACATCACCGTTGTGACGGTGCGGAGGACGATATGACCCGTTGGCTTTTGTGGAGTCTTATTCTTGTTGCCAGTAACTTGCCTGGGCAAATCGTCGAAGCTACTGGGTGCGTTCACAAAGTGGGTGACGATCCGGCCTGGGCCCGTGCGGACTTTAATGATCGAGACTGGCAGACGGATTTACCTCCCATCACCAATGGATATAGTTGGACGCGCTGCCGGCTGGACCTGCGGTCTTTGCCCGCTGGGGCGCAGTGGCAGATCAACGTCGGTGCAATGGGCGCTTGGGAACTCTTTGTTGACGGAGCCAGGATTGCAGTCAACGGGGACATCGGATCGGGCTCCGCACGGAACAATTCTTTCTATCTGGATCCCTTGCAGGTAGATGTTGGGTATTTGGGTGAAGTAAGGGTCGCGCTTCGGCGGCAGCAATTTGTTTGGCCACCCACCGCCGTTGGAGTCCGATTGCAGGCTGGTACCCGGGAATCGATTTCCGGATCTAATGCAGCCGCTTTGGTTGAAGTGACGGTGGAGCGTTTACCAGCTCTTGTCTTCGGGACATTGACACTATTCGCAGGCCTGGTATTGCTGATTTTGTTCCGGGCCGATCAGAGCCGAAAAGAACTTCTTTGGTTTGGGGTGCTCTGCCTAGCCCTTGCCATCAACCGGCTTCTCAACGCCCCATTCACCACGATTCCTTACGGACTCTTCCTGGCGATTATCTCTGCCGCCAATATCCTGTTTTTCACGAGTCTCCCTGCCTTCTTTTTTACCCTGGCGGATAAACCCTTGCCGCGAGCTTTCCATTGGATTCGAATTGTGGCGGTTGCCAACATTACATTGGTGACCATCTTGATTGCCGCCCAAATACCTCAAAGGGCGCAATGGCTAAACACCCTGATTCTGGCACAACTCTGTTTGCAGCTCGCCATCGTTCTGGCACCCGCATTTGCCTTCTGGCCCTACGCCACACAACGCTTATTAGCGGGCTTAAGTTTGCTTTGGATGACGGGAGGGCTGGCAAATGCAATCGCCCAAATGCCGGGCTTTCCACAATCGGCTGTGTCTGTTGCCCGAAATTTCCAGGCCTGGGCATCCGCACCGGCAGTGATCGCGATCTTTGTGTTGATCGCCTCTCGTTACCGCCGCATTTCTCTGGATCGCGCGGAGTTGCAGAACGAAATGCTGGCCGCGCAAGAAGTGCAGCGGTTGCTTACTTCTTCGACGCTTGATGTAGCAGCCTGGGCCACGGTAGACGTTTCTTATCTGCCGGCAAAGCAAGTGGGTGGGGACTTCTATTTTTGTCGGCAGACTCCGGAAGGCCAGTTGATCGTGGTGGGCGACGTGAGCGGAAAAGGGTTACGTGCGGCAATGTTGGCTTCTGTCGCGCTGGGGGCGATTCGCAATTCCGCCAGGTGGTCGCCTGGAGCGCTGATGCAGGACCTGAATGCGGCATTGCATGGCCAGACCGGCGGTGGCTTCGTTACTTGTTGTGCAGCACTGCTGAGGAACGATGGGCAATTGATCGTATCGAACGCCGGCCATCCTGCGCCTTATGTCGATGGCAGTGAATTTGCGGTGGAAGCGGGCCTGCCGCTGGGGATCGTTGCCGACGCTGACTATGCGGAGTCCATTGGCCAGGCTGACGGCGTGACGCTAGTCTCCGACGGAGTGGTTGAGGCAGAGAACGCCCAACGCGATCTCTTTGGGTTTGAGCGGACGAGGGAGATCAGTATGAAGTCCGCGCAGGAGATCGCCGAGGCCGCTCGGGTTTGGGGCCAGACCGACGACATCACTGTAGTCACTATGCGGAGGAAGTCATGAAGACTATCGTTGTTCTGCTGCTTTTGTCCTTCAGCCTCGCGGCTCAAACCCTAAGTCTCGAAGGATCCTGGAAGTGGCATGAAGGCGACGATCCTCGTTTCGCCGCGCCAGGATTTGACGATTCCAGTTGGGGAACTACGAGCCTTCCCCGCCGCGAACAGGTGCCAACTGGCGTGATGTGGCTTCGGCGTGAGGCCGTCGCTCCCGCTTCTATCGGACAACTCGCGCTAGCCATTGGCTCCTACAACTTCTGCGGCGAAGCCTTCGTGAATGGTGTGCTCGTCGGCCGCATTCCCTGTCAACCGGGGGAGGATCCGCCGTTCTTCGTGCCGCGCGTTTATTCCATTCCAGAAGACCTAATCAAGCCCGGCGAAAGATTTGTGGTGGCCCTGCGAGGGGAGCATCGCTTTGCACTCTGGGGGAATGCCTCGTTCCTTCTTGATGAAGGACCCTACCAATTGGCATCTCGCCCTCTTGCTGAAGACTCCGCCCGCGCAGCGCTCGGCCGACTGCAGCGCAACGCATCCTCCTTCATCGTCTTCGCCTGGACTGCATTCGGAATCAGTTGCCTGCTGCTCGTCCTCTGGGCCACCAATCCGTCCCGGCGCGAGTTGCTTTGGTTTGGACTGTTTCAAGTTTGCATCTGTGCGTTCAGCGGCTCTCAGTTATGGTTCGTCTACGAGGGGGACGTCTCATCCGTGCTCTTCACATGGTCGATTCCAGCAGCTTTTTTGTTCATAACAGCCGCAACGCACCTGGTTTTCTTCGACGTCGACATGCCAGTGGGCTGGTGGTTCGCGGCAGGTCTACTCACCTTGGGCTCCCGATTGGTATTGCCGGGCTTTGCCTGGCAGGTTCCCGGACTGGCGCTGATTCTGGTTTGGGCTTTGGGGCGTCTCAGGAGCCCGCAGTTGCCAGACCGGCTTTTTGCCGTTGCGGTGCTGATCTATTCCATCTTGGGCATGAACAGTGCAATCAGCCGAACGCTGCCCGGCCTGTGGCCGATCCCAGGTGCGTTTTGGGTGGGACACTTCATGGTGGTAACGATCTCGGCCGTCAATGCAGTGCTTTCTTCGGCAATGCTTGTGTTGTTGATTTTGCGGCTTGGCGAAGACCGGCGCGAGAAACAACGACTGGCCGGAGAGATGGCTGCGGCTGCGGAAATGCAGTCGTTGCTCTTACCTTCCGAGGCGATTGAAGGTGTCGAGATGGTCTATCTGCCGGCAACTGAAGTGGGCGGCGACTTCTTCCAGGTGCTAGATCGTGACCACAATACGCGCATTGTGGTGGTAGGAGATGTCAGCGGCAAGGGTCTCAAGGCCGCTATGCTCGTTTCGGTTTGCGTAGGGATTCTGCGCAACGTCGAGTCTTCTTCGCCAGCTCAGATTCTTGCGGCTTTGAATTGGGGCCTGGTGGGTCACACTGGAGGCGGATTCGTCACCTGCTGCTGCGCCCGCTTCGACGCCGATGGCACGGTCACCATCGCCAACGCCGGACATCCCTCGCCTTACCTCGATGGGTGTGAAGTGGAGGTCGAAGCCGGACTGCCGCTGGGCATCGCCCCCGGTGTGGAGTATGCCGAGTTGGTCACCCGGGGCGAGCAGTTCACGCTAGTCACGGACGGCGTCGTTGAGGCGGAGAACGGCCAGCGGGAGCTGTTCGGGTTTGAACGGACGCGGGGGATATCGACCAAGTCCGCCCGCGAGATCGCCGAAGCCGCCCAAGCCTGGGGCCAGAACGACGACATCACCGTCGTCACTGTACGGAGGAATGCGTGAGAATCCTTTTCTCTTTTCTGCTCGCACTGCCGCTCTTCGCGCAGTCGATCCGCTATCAGCATGGCGACGACCCGCGATGGGCCGACCCGAAATTCGATGACTCCGCCTGGCCTGTAGCGACACCAGGCAAGTTCCCGATGCCCGTGGCCGGGAGTAGCAAGGGCATGGTTTGGCTGCGATACCGGGTTACAGTGCCGCCGGACCAAAGCCCGCTCGCCATCCGGTTGGAACGAGATTACGGCACCTGCACACCGGGTGAGTTCTGGGTGAACGGCGTGCGCATCGGAAGCCAAGGCCAATTTCCGCCCCAACCGCTGACGCTTCAAATTTGCGAGACCAATGTTTTTGTTCTGCCGCAAGGCGCGGCGCAACCTGGCCAAACGGCCATTGTTGCCTGGCGAGGGTGGGTGGCGCCGATCTTTACTTCAGGTGTTTCGTATACGCCGCCTTGGCTTTTCAGCGTCGAGATCGGACCGCGCGATTTCATGCAATCCCGGCAAAACGAAATCCGAGCCAATCGTCGCTTGTCGCTTGAACCCGATTTCATCTTGTTTTTGCTGCAGTCACTGATTGGATTCAGCCTCCTGGCAATCTGGTGGCACAACCGAACCCAAACTTTGCTCTGGTTCGCCGCCTTCGTGCTGCTTTGGAGCTTCTACGGCCTGCGAATCATGAGCATGGGACCCGGATCGACCCATGCAGCCTTTTGGGCAATCAATCTGTGGGGGTGGATGGCATTTTACCTCGCATTGATTCAATTCATGAAGTGCGTCCTGGAGCCTCCCGCCTGGACAATTGTCGCTCTACGGAGCGTTTGCGTACCGTGGCTGGCGATCACGTGGGTGCCAATTCTGTGGGTGGAAGACAATGAGCTCGTCCGACTCTTGTGTGCCATTGCGCTGGTTGGTGGCGTGTCCTTGGGCTTCGTGCTTTTCATTGGACAAATGGGCTTGACTGGGTGGCTCGTGTTCCGGGGCAGACCGGAAACACGAGGGCTCGCGTTCACGCTCTTCTTTGCGGGACTCGCCTACCTGTTAGTCGACAACATGGGCGTAGCTACGAAAATTGGCGTGGGGAACTTCAATATCCTGCTGGACAACCTCTGCACGACACTGGTCATCATTACCATGTGTTACCAACTGTTGCGGCGCTTGTGGCTGGACTGGCGTAAGAAAGAAGACCTCGACGCTGAGTTTGAAGCCGCGCGTGAGATGCAGGAGTCGCTGGTGCAGCGCCTGCCGGAAACACCGGGCTTCACCGTCGAAGCAGTCTATCGCCCCGCCAGCCAGGTGGGCGGTGACTTCTACCGCGTCTTCAACGCCAGCGATGGAGCGATCTTCGTTGTGGCCGGTGATGTCTCCGGCAAGGGATTGAAGGCGGCGATGACGGTATCAGTGTTGGTAGGTGCGATGGAAGCGGTGGAAACCCGCGAGCCAGGTTTGTTCCTAAACAAGCTGAATGCCGTTGCGAAAGCTCATTTGCAATCCGGCTTTGTCACTTGTTGTGCAGCGCTGATCCAACCTGACGGAGCAACGGTGATCGCCAACGCCGGTCACCTCCCACCCTACATGGATGGGCATGAGGCCGAACTCGAAACAGGGTTGCCGCTGGGCCTTATGCCGGATGTCCACTATGCGGAGACGCGCACGCAAGCGAATCAGTTCATGTTCGTTTCCGATGGCGTCGTCGAAGCTGAGAATGCCGAGCGCGAGCTCTTGGGCTTTGACCGCACGCGCGAGATCTCGACGAGGCCAGCGCGTGAGATCGCCGAGACGGCTTACGGGTGGGGCCAGAACGATGACATCACCGTAGTTACTGTGCGGAGGATTGTATGAACCGTTGGTTATTGTTTAGCCTTGTCCTGGCTGCTGTTAACTTGCCGGGCCAGATCATCGAGGCCACTGGCTGCGTTCATAAAGCCGGCGATGACCCGGCTTGGGCTCGCTCTGACTTCGATGATCGTAACTGGCATACTGACCTGCCTCCCATCGGAACTCGCTATAGCTGGACCCGTTGTCATCTCGATCTTGGACCGCTTTCTAACACCACATCAAAGCAACTCAACGTATACGGCTTCGGTGCGTGGGAACTCTTCATCGACGGGGCTAAAGTCGCCACCAACGGTGACATGGCCACCGGCTTCGCCCGGACCAACGTCTTTTATCTGGATCCATTGCCCGTAAACATTACCAATCAGGGTAAAGTTACGATTGCGCTGCGCAGGTGGCAATTGGCATGGCCAATAGGCGCCATAGGCGTTCGTTTTGAAGCTGGCACGAAAGAAGCCATTGAAGGGGCGAATGCCATCAACCTGATCGATGTCACGATCAACCGATTGCCCGCCCTGCTCTTTGGTGTTCTATCGATCTTTGCCGCGCTAGTTATGTTGATTCTGTTCCAGGCTGACAGGAGTCGCAAAGAACTCTTCTGGTTCAGTATGGTTTGTCTTTCCATTGGCGGCTTACGCTCCATCAGCGCCCCGTTCTCAACCTTTACGTTCCCACAGACCCTCAACCTGTTCTTCCTTCTCAATGCTTTGGCTGTGACCGCTAGTTCACGCTTCTTCTTCGCATTGGCCGGCAAGCCTTTTCCCCGAGTCTTTTATTGGTCATGAGTTGGTGCTCTTTCAACACTGTGTGCAATGTGGTTGTTCTATAGTTTCGCTTCCGCAGATGCTTATCAAGAGTGGGTACCAACATTCAGAATCAGCTGGACAATCTTTGGTTGGGTAAACCTGTTTGCAGCCGCTGCAGCTTTCTGGCCCTTGTGGCGAATCCGGCCGGAACAACGCCTGATCTGCGCCCTCAGTATGCTCTGGATGGCAGGAGCAGCGGCCAATTCGATGAGCCAGCAATCCTTCTTTCCCGCCGCCCTGGCTGCTTCGGCTCGAAATTTCCAGGCTTGGGTTGGCAGTGCATCCCTGATCGCGATCTTTGTTGTAATCGCGGCGAGATATCGGCGCGTCGCGCTGGACCGGACCGACTTGCAACGCGAGATGCTGGCAGCACAAGAGGTACAGCGCCTACTTACTTCTTCAACTCTAGACACAGCAGACTGGGCAGAAGTGGATGTTGCCTATTTGCCGGCCAAAGAAGTGGGTGGAGACTTCTACTTCTGCCGGCAATCCACAGACGGGCAGATGGTTGTGGTGGGAGACGTCAGCGGCAAGGGCCTGCGCGCGGCGATGCTGGCGTCTGTGGCTTTGGGCGCGCTCCGGCATTCAGAGACGGCTTCACCGGGGAAGCTGTTGCAAGGTTTAAGCAAAGCTCTGCATGGGCAGACTGGTGGGGGCTTCGTTACTTGTTGTGCCGTTCTGCTGCGTGCCGATGGGCAAATTGTTGTGGCCAATGCCGGGCACCCGACACCCTATGTAGATGGGCACGAATTTGAGGTTGAATCCGGCTTGCCTCTTGGAGTTGTGTCCGAAGCTACGTATGAGGAGTCAGTCAGCCAAGGGACTCGCATCACTCTGGTATCCGATGGCGTCGTGGAAGCTGAGAATGCCCAACGGCAGCTCTTCGGCTTTGACCGCACGCGCGAGATCTCGATGAAGCCAGCACAGGAAATCGCCGAGGCCGCCAAAGCCTGGGGACAGAACGACGACATCACCGTAGTAACGGTTCGGAGACTTTCTTGAAGCACTTGTCATTCTTATGGATCGCAGCCTCGCTCAGCGCGCAAGTCTCACTCGAAGGCCCTTGGCGGATGACCCGGCAGGACTCGCCCTCCTTCGCTCTGCCTGCATCTGCCGACGGCGACTGGGCCGAGGTCCAGCTGCCCTGGAAAGAACGGCCAGCCAGCGGCATCTTCTGGCTGCGCAAAACGGTGACCCTCGACGCAGCGCTTCCGGAAGCTGTACTTGTGGTGGGCGGCGTAGCATCGAGCTACGAAGTATACGTCAATGGCCAGCTTATTGGCGGGCCTCCTGGTTTCGGCAGCCGGATTGTCGAAGTATGGCAACCGCGTCAGTTTCGTCTGCCCGGCAGACTCCCTTCTGGCGCGGTCACCATTGCCTTGCGCTGCTGGGAAATGAAGGTCTGGTCCAGCGCATTTTTCGATGCCGGGAGGCCTTATCAGTTAGGCTCTCCGGCAGCAGCCACGGCAGCACTGGATCACTTCTGGATACGAAGCCGCAATTCCGCTTACCCGCGCCTGCTGATCTCGGCAGCGCAAGTCGCCTTGGGTCTCTATCTATTGCTGGTCTGGCGGCGAGACCTTTTGGGGTTGGGCTTCTTTCTCGTTACATGGGGAGGGCTGATGTCCTTCTATAGCCACCTCAGGGGGTATGAATCACATATGGGTAGCCACTGGAATGCAATCCTTTACCTGGCGAATTCGGCAGGTTGGATTGCCTGGTTTGCCACTTCGGTAAACTTTCTTTGCTTTTCACGTCTGTCCGTTCGCTTCGTCATTGCGCCGCTGGCCGTGATCCTGGTTGGAACGCATCTGTTGCCTTATGTGGATCAAAACGTTAACGTCAACCTATCCTTTGTTGAGCTGCTCCCTCTGGGGCTGCCGTTAGGCTTTGCGGCTATCCGGCTCTGGCAAGGGACCTACATCGGCCCAGCGCTACTCGTTTCGGCCGCCGGGGTGGTCAGTCTTTCGGTTAACACACTAAGCAGGTTGTTTGGCATTGGGGCTAGCGAGATCCAGTGGCAAGGTTTCTCCTTTCCAGTAACTCCAGTCGCCTATCTTGTAGCCTCCGCGTGGATGTCAGTAGAGTATCTGGAAAGATTGAAACGCCAGCGCGCCGAACGCGACCGCCTGGCCGCCGAGATGGATTCGGCGCGTGCAGTCCAGACTTCCCTGCTGTCGGTAAATACTTTGAGTCATGCTGGTTGCAGCGCCGAAGCCGTCTACCGGCCTGCTCTTGAAGTTGGGGGAGACTTTTACGAACTGATCGCCGCACCAGACGGAACCATGCTGGTTGTGGTGGGTGACGTCAGCGGCAAGGGTTTGCAAGCTGCGATGGTGGTGGCCCTGGCGCTGGGTGCATTGCGCAACCGGCACTCGTCTACACCAGCAGATTTACTTGCTGAGATGAACTGGTCTCTGGTGCAACGAAAAGCGGGAGGATTTGTGACCTGCATCATTGCCCGGATATCCCCCGGCGGAGGAGTTGCCGTAGCCAGTGCCGGCCACCCCTCCCCTTTTCTGGCTGGTAGGGAATGGACAGTTCCGCCTGGGCTTCCGCTGGGTGTGACGGCTGAGGCGAACTATGAGGAGGCGGTGGGGCAGTTGGTACCTGGACAAGCGTTGGTGCTTGTCTCTGATGGAGTTGTCGAGGCGGAGAATGCCCAGCGTGAGTTGTTCGGCTTCGAGCGCACCCGCGAGATCAGCACCAAGTCTGCAACTGAGATCGCCGAAGCCGCTCGCGCCTGGGGCCAAACCGATGACATCACCGTAGTCACCGTACGGAGGAATGCATGAGGCATCTGCTATGGTTGACGCTAGCCGCACAACTTTCTGGCCAAGTAATCCGCGTCACTAACCTCGATTCGGCTACCCCGTTAAACGGCGAATGGCGACAACAAGTCGGAGACGATCCGCGCTACGCCGACCCTGGCTTTGATGACTCCTCCTGGTCGCGCGTCACGATGCCAAAGGCCATTGTTCCCGGCACCTACGGCTACACCTGGCACCGCATTCATCTGGAACTGCCCACGACGGACCGCCCGCTGGCGATTGCCGTCGCGCCCCATTTTTCTGCGTACGAGATCTTCGCAAACGGCGTCAAAATCGGATCTTTTGGCGGAGCGCTGAGTTCGGTTTTCGGACAACACTTTGCCCGCATGGCCAGCTTCACGATGCCGAAAGCAGAGGCGCATGTGGTGATCGCTATTCGGAGTGCGGAGTGGAATCTCAGCCTCGGCGTCCCCACTGGATCGAGCTTGGTCGGTACCTCCTGGGTGGGCCCGCCGGATGCAATAGACCTCAAGGTAGCCGCCGCCCATATCGCTCTTCTGGAGGGTTCTGGTTGGCACCGCATGCTTTGTACGGGGTTGGGCTTCGGCGGGCTCTTCTTTGTCATGTTGGGCCTTTCGCGCCTCAGGGACCGCGAGTTCTTGTGGTGTGGCCTGCTGCTGCTTGCGGCCATGATGAACCGGCTTTACCAGATTCCGGAGGTGCTCCAACTCGACAGTCGCATGGTGGCCAGCTTGTTGAACTTTGCGACGCAATCTTGCTTCGTGGTCTCGTGGGTCTTGCTTCTCAGTTCGCTCTTCCACCGCCGTGCCACATTCTGGGTCTGGCTCACCGCCGGTTCGCTCATTGGTGGACAGTTTCTCCTCACATTCGAAGCGTGGTCCGAGTGGATGCGCATCCATTCCGCGCAGACTCGTTTGCTGGGTACGTCGCTTTACATCCCTCTGCTCCCGCTCACTTATTACCTCCTCGGTTGGTACCGTCGGCAACCATCTCGCCCGGAATGGTTCACCCACGTTACGCTCATCATCTATGTGGCAACGAATTCCATACAAAACGGGGTCGGATTCTTATTCCCGGAACTGGGTCAATTGTCGTCGCAAGGCGGCGGAATGCAAGTTACTTACACCCTCGTGCGTTCGCCCATTCTGCTGATGTTCTTTGCCATGGGGCTGGTCTTGAGTAAGCGCAAGGCCGAAACAGAACGAGAACAGGCCAGGCTTCAGCAGGAACTCTCTGCCGCTGCCCAGGTTCAGACACTACTCCTTCCCGGTGTCGCAACCGAAGGCGTGGAAGCAACCTACCTACCGGCCTCGGAAGTGGGCGGGGACTTTTACCAGGCCTTCCAAACTCACGACAAAGCCACCATTGCCCTCGTCGGTGATGTCAGTGGAAAGGGACTCAAGGCAGCCATGCTCGTCTCGGTCGCCATCGGCGCAATCGAGCGCGAACAGTCTTTACGGCCGGAGGAGATTCTAGATCGCTTGAACCTCGCGCTGATCGGTCGCACCGGTGGCGGCTTTGTCACCTGCTGCTGCGTCCGCATCGAGGCCAGTGGCCGCAGCTGGGTTGCCAGCGCCGGGCATCCCTCCCCCTACCTTCACGGGCAAGAGATTCAATTCGAAGCGGGCCTCCCTTTGGGTGTCGTCAGAGAGGCAGCCTACCAGAGCCACGAGTTCCAACTGCAACCGGGAGACCAGTTAACCATGGTGTCCGACGGAGTGCTTGAGGCAGAGAACGAAGCAGGCGAATTGTTCGGCTTTGAACGAACTCGCACGATAAGCAACCAATCCGCAATCGAAATCGCGCAAGCCGCGCGCGAGTGGGGCCAGAACGATGACATTACCGTGGTGACGATACGGAGGAACGGATGAATTTAGCTATCGCGCAACGGGTCCCAAACATTGGGCAGATCGAGGACAAATCCCTCCACCGGGCCTTCGCCAGAAAGAGTATCGATACCAGACAGCTTCTCGGGGTCGCAGCCAGGGCGATAAACGGTTATGGCGCGTTCGTCAGGTTCAATCAACCACGCGAGGGCGGCACCGTTCTCAATCCATTCCTGCATCTTTTCGCGAATCGCCCGGGGACGGTCGCTCGGAGATCGCAACTCAATGATGAAGTCTGGGCAGAGATGCCAAAAGCCTTCACGCGTGGCCGGGCTCATTTGTTGGACTCGGGACTTAAGCATCCAGGCAGCGTCGGGCGAGCGTCTGGCTCCGTTCGGAAGGACAAAACCACCCGACGAGTCGCTTACAAAGCCGCGTCGATCCGCAACGGCCCAGTTTGCCAGTTGTCTGCCAATCTCCGTATTCCGAAGGCTGGGGATCGAAAACGTTGCGGCCATGATGATGAGTTCCCCCTCGGCAGTCATCTCAAAGGACAAATCGGGATGCTCCGCGCACAAGGCAGCAAACTCTTCATCCGTCATCGGATGCGATGTGAGCACGGCGGGCAGATGTTCCTGATCGATAGCGAACGCCATGGTTTGAGTGTAACGCGTTGGGTAATGGTTCACTTTGGATTTGCCCGTACCCGCGACATCTCAATCAAATCTACCCAAACTTGGGGCCAGAACGACGACATCACTGTAGTCACGATCCGGAGGACATCATGAAGCTGATATTCCTGGGCCTCCTGGCCGCAGTCCTCCACGCGCAACCCATTGCGATCCAGAGCCTCTCGCAGCCACAGGCCCTCACCGGCCAGTGGAAGTTCCAGGAAGGTGACGACCCACGTTGGGCACAGCCCAACTTCGACGACTCCCAATGGCCCACCCTCGCCATGCCCGACAAGGTGAACCAGGAATTCGGCCTGCGTTGGTATCGCGTTCACTTGAGTCTTCCCGCCGCTGGTGTCAACGAGCCAATCGGTCTCCTGGCCGGGCCGTTCGGAGCAGCATTCGCTTATGAGGTCTACGCGGACGGCAAGAAGATCGGATCCCTGGGCGGCTTTGGGGCCACAGAGCTCCGACTTCCCACAGTGGCTGTCTATCCCCTCCCTACGCCAGACAGTTCCAAACTCGTGCTCGCCTTTCGAGTTCGCAGCATTCCCTCTGCCTATACAATTCCTGCTGAAACTAAGGCGAGCGCTTCCTACATCGGCACCCTCGAAGGCGTGCGTACGCAAGACAAGCTCTGGCATGCAGAGCGCCTTCAAGGCCGGCTCTACGGGCTGCTGATCTCTGCTGCCATCGTGATGGCAGTGTTGTTCTTTCTCACCTTGCCACTTTCGCGAAGCGGCTCCCTCGAATACTTTTGGTTCGGGCTTTTTCTCGCGGGAAGCCTCGGCTTCCGGCTCATCCCCCTTTATCCAGAAGGTCTTGGGCTCGAACGTGCGGTGATGTCCAACCTCGGCATGGCGATCTCGCTATCTGGTGGCGTACTGATATTGCCGTTTCTGCTCATCGAGCTTTTCGCTTCCCGTCATACCTTAATCGGTTGGCTCGGCGCCGTGCTCATGTACACCATGGCCTGCACCGCCATGGCCAGCCAGCTCTTCGATGTTCCGCTGTCGATCGAAACCCAGCGGATGCTCATTCTTGGCGCCACAATGGTTTGGTTCCTTTACTACTTCCCCTTCGCCTGGCAGTATTCGACCATTCGCGGCCAACTGCCAGCCATGCATGCCGTCCTCCTATTCCACATGTCGGGCACTCTGATTCAACATTTCGCGGTGCGCTTCCTGCAGTTGACCGAGAACCAGGGTTTATGGATGCAGACCATCCGGTTAATCACCCTACTGCTGGTAACCTTTGCCATGGCAATTCTGCTCAATCGCCGCGCTGCAAGTCTTGCCAACGAGAAGCAGCGCTTGAGCCGTGAGATTGCCGCGGCAGCCGAAGTACAAACCCTCATGCTCCCCGGCTCGGAGCAAGGCGGAGCAGAAACAACGATCGAAGCTGTCTATCAACCCGCATCAGAAGTAGGCGGGGACTTCTACCAAATCCTCGACCGCCTCGACGGCTCACGCGTAGCACTGGTGGGTGACGTCAGCGGGAAGGGCCTCAAAGCCGCCATGTTGGTTTCGGTAGCCATTGGTGCTCTCCGAAGAGAGAAGTCTTCCTCTCCCGCAGTGATCCTGGCTGGGCTCAATGAAGCCCTGGTAGGTCAAGGTGGCTTCGTCACCTGCTCCTGCATTCGCTACCTGCCCGGTGGGGAGCTAACGGTAGCCAGCGCAGGCCATCCCGCACCGTACTGCGAAGGACGCGAGGTGGAAGTCGAAGCAGGGCTCCCCCTTGGTGTCGTGGCTGAAGCCGAGTGGAAAGAGACTCGAATCATTCTGCAACCAGGAGCGCAGGTCACGCTGGTGTCCGACGGTGTTGTCGAGGCCGAGAACGCAAAGCGAGAACTCTTCGGCTTCGACCGAACGCGAGCCATCAGCATCCAATCCGCGCAGGTCATTGCCGACGCAGCTCGCACTTGGGGTCAGAACGATGACATCACCGTGGTCACGGTGCGGAGAATCTCATGAGAGTCGCGATCCTGCTTTTGTTAACGTTGGCATCCCTCCACGCTCAATCGATCGAGGTACGAAGCTTCTCGCAGCTTGCCCCGCTCGAAGGCAATTGGAAGGTCAGTGCGGAAGACGATCCGCGATTCGCCGCGCGCGACTTTGACGACTCCGCCTGGCGCGTGGTCCGTACACCTGGCGATGATGCTCCATTAACCACCGGCATCTCGTGGATTCGCGCCAGGATCAGCCTCCCTGAAACGCTGCCCGCAGAGCCGCTGGCGCTAATGCTTCCACCTCTAGGCACGGCCTACGAGCTCTATGTCAACGGCCAGCCAGCGGGCTTCTTCGGTGATTTGAAACGGACCGATGGCTGGGGAGATTTTTTTGTTCCGTCCGCCTCCGTTTTCTCCTTACCCTCACTATCGCGGGAATGGACGATCGCCATCCGCAGCCGCAAGCTGATTCCAACCCCATCCCTTGCTCTCGCCGCCCGCAATGCTTGGGTCGGAACCCAGCCGGCCATCGCCGCCAAGCTGCATCAGGATGCAGTCCAAGCACGCTGGCGTTCCGCTGGCCAACTCATGATCATCGTGGCGACAGCGACCGCAGCACTCTTCCTGCTTGTAATTCCGCTCTGGCGCAAAGATGCACAGGAGTTTCTATGGTGTGGCCTGTACCTTCTAGCTACCATTCAGCTCCGTCCGGTTACCGTCGCGCCCTGGATCTTAGAGGGTTATCTACTGCCTCCCTCTCTCTGTTGGCTCTTCGGCTTTTTGGTACTAATCTTCTACTCGTGGGAGCGGCTGTTTCGTCTGCTTCTAGGCGTGCGGCTCTCGTTTTGGGGCCGTTGCTGGAATCAATTTGGAATGTGGCTCAACGGTGCGCTCTTTGTTCTGTCCCCATTTCTTACCAGCTCCATTAGTCCATTTTTCTCGATATTGCTCCTCTTGGCCACCGCAGTGGTGATTTTGACTTATGTGGATTTGGCTCGACAGAGTAAACGCGTGGAAGAGACGCCCTGGATGCATCTGGCAGTAGCGCTCTTGCATGGCGGGAACATCGTCTTCTACTTCCTGTTTGGGTTCGTGTCGGTTGGCCCCGAGGTGCAGGATCGCGTGCTCATCGTTCGCGGTGGAGGCGCGCTAATGTTCGCCGCCGTGATGACCGTGGTGCTGAACCGGCGTTCGGCCCGGCTACAGCAAGAGCAGCAGCGGCTGGCTCAGGAAATGCGGGCCGGCGCGGAAATGCAGGCGCTGCTGCTCCCTGCCGACTCCATCCAGGTGCCGGGCTTTATCACCGAAGCAAAATACCTGCCGATGTCAGAAGTCGGCGGTGACTTTCACTATGCGCTGGCCGACGAGGATTCCCTCGTCATCGTAGTAGGAGACGTCTCTGGCAAAGGTCTGGCAGCAGCGCTTCTGGTGGCAGCAGTGATCGGCATCCTGCGCAATACGGCAGAGCGTCGTCCAGGGGCGATTCTCGCGGCATTGAATCACGCACTACATGGGCAAACTCGCGGTGGCTTCGTCACCTGCTGCTGCGCGCGCTTCGATCCCGATGGCACGGTCACCATTGCCAGTGCTGGGCACCTCGCCCCCTATGCTGACGGTGCGGAGATCGCAATTGCAGGACTTCCTCTTGGGCTGGTAGAAGACGCCGAATACGAAGAGAAGTCGATCCAGGCCCACTCGATGACCTTCCTCTCCGACGGCGTAGTCGAAGCCGAAAACGCCCAACGCGAACTCTTTGGCTTCGACCGAACCCGCCAGATCAGTAAAAGGTCAGCCAAAGAGATCGCTGAAACCGCCCAAGCCTGGGGCCAAACCGACGACATCACCGTCGTTACGATACGGAGATCCGCTTGAAGTTCTTACTCTTTTTGTTCATCGCTGTTGGCGTAAAAGCGCAGATTGTGCTCGACGGTCCCTGGCAGATGACCCGTCAAGACTCCCCTTCATTTGCACTGCCAGAAACAGCGGATAGCGATTGGACGCAAGTCCAATTGCCTTGGAAGCAACGGCCGGCCAACGGCATCTTCTGGCTGCGCAAAACCGTCACCCTGGACAAAGCGCTGCCCGAAGCGGCGCTTGCGCTGGGCCGCGTTGCTTCGAGCTTCGAAGTATACGTCAATGGCCAGCGCATCGGCGGTCCCCCCGGCTTCGGCTCTTCGATAGTCGAAGTATGGCAACCACGCCAGTTCCAATTGCCCGGCGGACTCCCCAGTGGTCCGGTCACCATTGCTTTGCGTTGCTGGGAAGTCAAAGTCTGGTGGGCAACCCGTTTGCTGACAGCGGCCCCTATCGCTTGGCCAGCCCCTCCATAGCTCAATCGGCACTGGATCGCTCTCGGCTGCAAGACCGCGATTTTATTTACCCTCGTCTGCTCATCTCGGTTGCGCAAGTCGCTGTGGGTCTTTATCTTCTACTGGTCGAGGATGTCCGCTTTTCCGTTGAAAGTAGGCAACTCTCTAGAAACTAGCTAAGCAGCTTTTGTCTTAGCATGGGAACGCAGCTTGCAGGCAGCCTGCAAAGAAGCTATGAGTTGGGGCATGTG
>JBIITX010000004.1:0-236756 GCA_044340255.1 Bryobacter sp.
GTCCAAAATGCACTCACCTAAAGGGTGAGCCGTCGATTCCTTCCCGCGCTGCTCCATGTGCCCCATTATCTGAAACTTGCGCGGAAAACTGCGCCCCCACGCGGAGGTCAACTGCCGAATTTAGGGTTATTAGTGGCGGAACTGAAGACGGCTACGCAGGAATTAACTTTGCATCCAACAATTACACTTTTACGAGTGGCTCTGCCCGGAACTATATTCTCGTCACTGATGAGGATCGTGATGTTGCAACTAGTGATACTTTTGCTTCCATTGCGGCATTGCTGAGCGGCCAAAGCGCGCTTCTCAATGTTGTGGTCGATAATGCATTTGGATGCACGGGCGGGACCGGAAGCGTGATTGGGCGTACGACGGGGAGTGGATACCGGGTCGGTGCCGGCGGCACCTACACCGCCTGCTCGAGCCCCACAACTGGAGCGGGATTCGGAACCACTGGCGCTGATTACGTGACGCTTGCGCTCGGCACAAAGGGAGCGGGATGGAACCTGAATATTCTTCGTGCTGGTGGGAACGATGCGGCATCCTTTACTGCCGCATTTGTTGACATCAAGGTGGCGGAGATTGTGACTCAGACGGGCGTTCCAGAGCCGGCCTCCTACCTCCTGGGCGGCTCCGCCCTGGTAGGATTTGCTTTGCTTCGGCGTAGCAAGCGCTAACCCTCTATTCCAATGCTGACGAAAGCCCGGGCTTAGCGCCTGGGCTTTTTTGCGTGGCAAGGATCGCTTGTTAGGCTAGTCTTATGCGGATTTTTGCGGCTCTCCTCATTAGTTGCTGGTGTTTGTTGGGGCAGGTGCCGCCGCTGCTCGATGAATGGGTGGCACGGGCGCAGAAGGAATTTGAAGTGCCCGGGATGGCAGTGGGGATTGTGAAGGACGGTAAGGTTGTGGCGCTGCGGGGCTATGGGGTGAGGAAGCTGGGGCAGCCGGACAAGGTGGATGCGGAGACGTTGTTTGGGATTGCTTCGAATACGAAGGCGTTTACGACGGCGGCACTGGCCATGCTGGTGGATGAGGGGAAGCTGAAGTGGGATGACCGGGTGATTGAGCACTTGCCGGGGTTTCGGCTCTGGGACCCTTATGTGACGCGCGAGCTGACGGTGAGGGACCTGGTGACGCATCGCACCGGGCTGGGACTGGGCGCAGGGGATTTGATGTTTTGGCCGGATACGAAGTTTACGCGGGAACAGGTGCTGGCAGGGGCCGGGAAGTTGCAGCCGAAGACGAGTTTTCGATCGGCCTATGCGTACAACAACACGATGTTTGTTGTGGCTGGGCAGGTGATCGAAGCGGTGTCGAAGATGAAGTACGAGGAGTTTGTGAAGGCGCGGATCTTTGCGCCGCTGGGGATGGGGCAGGCGCGGATGTCGAATGTGGGACTGAGTGAGCGGGAGAATACGGCGGTGCCGCACTCGCGCGGATGGAGACTCGAAGGGGAGTTGAAGCCGATTGCGTGGACGCAGGATGAGGTTTGGGCGGCAGCGGCTGGGGTGAAGGCCAATGTGACCGACCTGGCGAAGTGGATGAATGTGCAACTGGCGGAGGGGAAGATCGATGAGAGCAAACGCCTGTTTAGCGAGCGGATGAGCCGGATGATGTTTTCGGCGCAGGTGGTGATGGGAGTGGGGCAGCAGCCGAAGAATGTGGCGGACCAGCAGGCGCAGTTTGCGGCCTATGGGCTGGGCTGGTTTTTGAAGGACTACCGGGGCAAGAAAGTGGCTTATCACGGGGGTGGGCTGACCGGCATGGTGACGCAGACGACCCTGGTGCCGTCGCTCCAGCTGGGGATTGTGGTGCTGACGAACCAGGAGGAGGGTGGAGCGTTTCAGGCGGTGACGAATCTGATTCTCGACCACTACCTGAGTGCGAATGGGCCGGACTGGATTGGGGCGCTGCGCGCGAATTCTCTGGAGCAGCGCAAGAAGGCGAACGAGGCAGAGGCAAAGGCCAAGGGCGCGCGGAATGCGGCTTCGAAGCCGACGCTCGAGCTGGGGGCCTACGCGCAGACTTACGAAGATGGCTGGTACGGGAAGGCCGTGATTGAGCAGGCGGAGGGCGGGCTGCGGATGCAGATGGTGGCTACGCCTGCGATGAAGGGACGGCTAGAACATTTTCAGTACGATACGTTTTTGGTGAAGTGGGATGACACGACGCTGCCCGATGCTTACTGCCAGTTTCGGGTGAACCGTGAAGGTAAGGTTGCGGGATTGAAGATGGAGGCCGTGAGTGATCTGGCGGACTTCAGCTTTGATTTTCACGACCTGGATTTTCAGGCTTTGCCGCGCAAGAACTGATGGAAGAAGGCTTGCCAGAGCGGGTCGATTTTGGGGTGGACCGGGGTGTGGCCGGTGTCGAGCAGGTGGAACTGCAGATTGCCTTCGGCATTGCGGGAGCGGTAGGTTTGTTTGGCTTTCTCGATGAGGGGGAGCGTGGTGGCGGTGTCGGAGTGTTTCTTGTCGTTGCCGCCAATGATGAGTAGTGGCCTAGGGGCGGCGAGGGAGAGAATTTCGTCGTGGTCGTGGCCTTTGAGGAGGCTGCGGACGGTTTGCTCGGGGGTGCGGATGTCGAGGAATTTGCGATCGGCATCGAGGTACCAGGGGGCTTCGTAGTTGGTGCCGCCGTCCCAGAGGGGGACGTGGGGATCGATGGAGGTGACGGCGCTGAGTTCTGGGGCAAATGCGGCAGCGTAGAGGGCGGTCTTGGCGCTGAGCGAGCTGCCGATCAAGCCGATGCGGCGCTTGTCGACGTTGGGATGGTCGGCGAGGAAGTGAGCGTGCTGGCGGACGTCCCAAACCATACGCGACATGCAGGACCAGCGGCCGAAGCGCTCGTAGACTTTTTCGCTGACTCCATTTTGGAAGCTGGTGTTGTCGCGGTAGCGGCGGATGTGGGCCCAGGAGGTGAGGACGATGTAGCCCTGGTTGGCGAGCCAGGTGCCCCACCAGTCTTCGGGCTTTTGCCAGTCGGGCGAGGTGGAGGCCCAGGCGATGACGGCGGGGCGACGCTGGCGGGGCTTGAGATCTTTGGGGACGAGCAGGAGTGCGGGCTGGTAGAAGTCGACTTCGAGGGGGAGCTCGATGTGGTGGCGGAGGTAGGTAGATTTGTCGGTGGTGGCGATGTTGCGGGCCAGCAGCTTGCGGTGGAACCAGCGACGGTCCTGGGGTGCGGGCTCGAGTTTGCCGAGGATTTCGCGCCACTGGGCGCGGAGGTCTCGCTTTGCAAGGGCAAGGAGTAGAGAGCGTCGGGTCATTGGGGTTTTCTGATTTGCCAACCCCTAAGGCAACCGGCGAGGAGGCCCGAAAGGACAGCGGATTTCAGATTCATGGTGAGCACTATATCGCTGAAGTGTTAAACTACAAAGTGCCAAGCCGTGGCGAAATGGCGGAATTGGCAGACGCAGCAGACTCAAAATCTGCCGTAGTTCACTCTACGTGTCGGTTCGACCCCGACTTTCGCCACCAAATTTCCCTCCGGCCCTTACCCCTATGAGCAAAAAATGGAATTTCTATGTGAAGGTGCTTGTCCTGGAAGAGGAAGAAGGGGACGTGAACCCGGACCGGGTGACGCGTGAGATTACGCGGCAACTGCAGAAGATCTATGGGGTGCGGGCGGCTGAGGTTACGAACGTAACGTCGGAGTGAAGCTGGCGGCGTACTGGGAGTAGACGCGGCGGAAGTAGCTGTCTGTCATGGAAGCGATGTAATCGGTGATGCGCAGGGGCAGTGTGGGCTGGGTGTGGTTTTCGGGGAGTTGATCGGGGTGATCGAGCAGGTAATCGAAGAGGCGCTCAATGGCGGCAGCGGAGTGATTGCGCTCTTCGACCAAAATCTCTGTGTGGTAAACGCGGGCGTGGAGGAATTTCTTAAGAGCTGCGGAGGTTTGTGCGGCAGCGGGGGTGAATTCTACCAGGCGTTTGGGCCAGCGGCGGACTTCGTCGACACTGGTGACGGCGGCGGCTGAGGCGGCTTCGATGGTGCCCTGCATGAGACCACGCATGAGGTGATCGATCAAGCGGCGCTGCATCTCATGGAGGTGGATGCGCTCTTCGGCGGCGGGGAAGTTGGTTTCGACTTCTTCGAGGAGTTCGGCGGCAACGGGGACGGCGGCGGCGAGTTCGGCGAGGGTGAAGAAACCTGCTTCGTGGGCGTCGTCGACATCGGCGGTGTTGTAAGCGATTTCGTCGACGAGGTCGATCAACTGGGCCTCGATCGGGGGCCGCAAGCCGGGGAGATATTCTTCGAGGGGACCGGTGTAGTTGGCGGGCAGGTCGCGGGAATGTTTGACGATGCCTTCGCGGACTTCAAAGGTGAGATTGAGGCCGGGATACATGGCGTAGCGGTGCTCGTAGTATTCGACGATGTGGAGGGCGTGGACGTTGTGCTCGAAGCGGAGACCGAAGCGGGCAAGGATGCGATTGAGGGCTTCTTCGCCGGAGTGGGCAAAGGGGGGGTGGCCGATGTCGTGAGCGAGGGCGAGGGCTTCGGTGAAGTCTTCGTCGACGCCGAGGACGCGGGCGGCGGTGCGGGCGAGTTGGGCGACTTCGAGGGTGTGGGTGAGGCGATTGCGGAAGTGATCGGAGATGCCGGCGGGGAAGACCTGGGTTTTGGCTTCGAGACGACGGAAGGCGCGGGAGTGGACGATGCGGTCGCGGTCGCGCTGGAAGTCGTTACGGAAGGAAGGAAGGCTCTCTGGAAAACGACGGCCCAGCGTAGTCTCCACAGGGAAGCGTAGCTGGGCCAAAGAGCCGTTACGGATCATGATGCCGTTGGGTTATTTCTTGGGTGCGGCAGGAGTTGCTGCCGGCAGAGTGCCGAGGATCTGCATGGCAGGATTTGAGATCGGGGAACGAGCGGTGCGAAGCGGCTCGAGGAGCTTGCGGGCTTCTTCGGGCTTGGACTTGGCGATGGTGCGAGCCAACTGAATCGTGGCTTGTTCTACCGGCACGAAGTAGGTGGGGCTGGCAACGAGCTCACGCAAGAGGGTCTCGGCTTCGGACGCTTTGCCTTGGGCGAGGAGGAGCTCAGCCATGGTGAATTTGGCCAGGGAGGCGGGTTCTTTGTCGCCGCCCATGACTTCTTTGAGCTTCTTTTCGCCGGCAGCCTGTTCGCCACGCTCGATTTCGAGCATCGCGGTGAGATAGAGGGCGGTGTTGCCTTCTTTGGTGCCGGGGTATTGGGAAGAGACCTTGTTGAAGGCGTCGATGACTTTCTTTTCGTCAGCGGTGGTGCGGGTAGTGGTACCTTCAGCGATGGCCATGGCATCGCCGAGGGCGAGCTGCCGCTCGGCCTTCTTGGTGCCCATGTACCACCAGATGCCGTAGCCCAAAGCGGCAACGACCACACCGATGATGATGTACAGGGTGACTTGTTTTCTATGGCTCGAGACGTACTCGGAAGCTTCGCCGACCGTTTCTACAAATTGGTCGTGTTTGATTACATTCTGAAGTGATTTGTCCACGGGGAGTCCTACAGGGGGAAATTAAAGATTAACACGGGGTTGGGGGGTAGCGCTATTGGAGGGAAGTCCGGACCTGGATGGTATTGGAGAAGCGACCGGCTGCTTCGATGCGGAGCTCGGCGATGGCGTCATCGAGGACGGGGGGTAATTTGGTCTCGATGGCATAGAAGCCGACGTAGCCGCTGGCGAGTTCGGCTTTGCTGAGTTCGAGGGTTTGGCCGTTGAGCCAGACGCGTACGGGAGCGACGACGCGGGGGGAATTCTGAGCCGGGGCGGCGACACCAGCGGGCCAGGAGGGCTCGACACGGCCGAGGCCGGTGGCGAGAATCTGGATGCGCATGCCGGCGCGGAGGGGGCGAGAGGGGTCGAGGAGTTCGCCGGTTTCAGCATCGAGCACGAGGGGAGCCCCATCGCGGTCGGTAAAGATGACCGGGGCAGTATCGGCGAGATCGAGATCGAGGCGGAGGGTGGCACCGGTGGCGGAGTTGAGCTCGATGGCCGGGGAGGGGATGGCGGCATCGTAAGGAATTTGAAGCTGGGTCTCATCGTTGTTGGCCGAGAGGATGGGGAGGGAGCGGCCAGCGATTTGGGCCTGAGAAAGTTTGAGGCCGACGACGGACATGAGGGAGCCGGGAGAGGCCGCACGGGAAGTAAGGTCGCCCGCACTGATGAGGGCGGGGCTACGGCGACGGTGGGGGGCGTAGGTGAGAAAGACGCCTTCGCCGGTGATCGAGGCATAGAGGAAGTTGCCGCCTTCGTTGAGGAGGACATCGAGCGCGGCCGCGCGCGGGAGGTTGCCGCCGAGGCGGACCCAACTGGTGGGGCCGGAGGAGACTTCGAGATTGTTGAGCGTGTAGTAGACGCCGAGTTCTGTGGCGAGGTAGATGGCTCCGCTGGTGTGATCGGCGGTGAGGCCGAGGATTTGCTGGGCGGGGAGATCGCTGGTGAGGTCGTCCCACTGGGTGCCATCGTTGAGAGTGCGGTAGAGGCGTGGGCGATCGGAGGTACGGACTTCGAGGCGGGTACTGGCGCGCGCGGCATCAAGCCAGCGGAGAGATTGGCGTGCCGGGGCGGCGTTGCCGCGGGCGAGCCAGGCGGCTTTGGCCCCGGGGAGCCACTCGACGAGTTCAGAGTTTTGCCATTCGGCGATGAGACCGCGACCGCCCTGGGGGGCGGCGATGAGGCGGGTGAGATTGAGAGTGGGGAGGCCTGCGTTGAGACTGAGCCAGGAGGCCCCGCCATCGGTGCTGAGCCAGAGGCCTTCGGAGGTAACTACGGCCAGACGGTCAGGATCGGAGGGGGCGATAGAGAGGGCGAGGACGTTTTGGCCAATGAGCTGGGTGTCGCCGCTTGCGACGAGGTTGGACCAGTGTTTACCCGCGTCATCGCTGCGCCAGAGAGAGCGGCCTGCGGCGTAGGCGCGGTAGGCACTGCCGGGGGCGGCGTAGGCGCGGGCGCCGGGCTCAGGCAAGGTGTCAACAATCTTTGACTGCGGGGCGGCGTGGGGGCCGGAGCGCGGGATGGGGGCCCAGGTTTCAAAATCGGTGGTGCGGTAGAGCTTGCCGCCGGGGAGCTCGACTTCGAGGGCGGTGGCATCGGGACTGAACCAGACCGCAGAGACGGGGCCGGAGGAGAGGCCGGCGCGGGAGTTGAAAATGAGTGTGGTGCCGATGGCGCGCCAGGAGAGGGAGACTTCGTAGCTCTGGGCATAGGAGGTCGTAGCCAGGAGGAATAACCCCAGCGTGGTGAAGTGTAGTCGGCGGACTGTGTCGAAAAGACACATGGGCTTCTTCATTGTAAACGCCTTCGACAGTCTCAAGATCGGCAGACTTTCTGCCGAACTGTTGATAAGACGAGAGATTTGATCCGATGTTTCTCCTTATGTAGTATCGGACATTGAATTGCTCTGCAATTTTGGTGTTAGCATTGAAGGCTAGGTAGTGCTGAGAAAACTATTCCAACCCGCAGCTCGCATGATGGCCCTGGGCCTGTTATGCGGACTCGTGTCTACGGCGCAAATTCTGCCCGTGGCGCCGGGTTCGACTGGGAAGGTTTTACATGCACAGGGCCAAGTACAGATTCTCAAGGACGAAGTGCCCTGGGCGCTGAATGTGGGCGACCTGGTGAATCCGAAGCAGGAAATTCTTACCGGCATGGATGGGTACGCCAAAATCCAGGTTCCGGATGGTAGCGTGTTTGAGATCTTCCCGAACTCGCGGGCTACTTTCCGATCGAATCAGGGAAACTTGCGTGAGTTGCTGGACCTGTGGATTGGCCGTGTGAAGGTACACATTGAGAAATTGAACGGGAAGCCGAATCCGAACCGGATTCAGACTCCTTCCGCGGTGATCAGTGTGCGTGGTACGACGTTTGACGTGACCGTGGAAGAAGACGAAATGACGATGGTGCTGGTGGAAGAAGGGCAAGTTGCGGTGCAGCATGCCTTGATGCCATTTACCTCGGAGAAGATTCTGAACGGTGGCGACTACCTGCGGGTTTACAAGAATCAGCCGCTGGCACAGAAGCAATTTGACCGTGGCCAAGTGCTGCAGAAGATGATGCGCGTTCTGGCTGACGTTTGGCTGAATACTCCGAAGGTGGGCGGAAGCGGTGGACCGACTTCGATTCCCGGGCCTTCGATCCCTGGTCCGTCGGGTGGACCGATTGGGCTGCCTGGTGATACGGGCGCTCCGGCACCGCCCAGTGGCATGCCTCCACCACCCCCGCCGCCTCCTCCTGGAATTTAAATGCGCTGGCTTGTATTTCTGCTTGCCACAGCTTCTTTTGCTCAACAGGGCATCCCCGCTGAATGGAATGTGCGTCAACAGCTTGATGAGCTGAAGAAGCGCTTTGAGGCGATTCCCCCCGAGCTTGAGAAAGTGGATTTGCAGCGGTGGCGGACGCAGGGTGTGGCGGTTGCGTACCTGGCACAGTTTGAGGGGATTCAAACGCAGTTGAAGAGTTTGGCGCTGGCGATTGGGGATCTTCGGCAGACACCTGAAAAATTATCGGTGGCACTGGAGATTTTCTTGCGGTTCGACTCACTGGACTCTATGCAGCGCAGTGTGATGGAAGCGGTGAGGAAGTACGAGACGGCCGAGGTGGCCGACGGGATTGAAGCGAAGTTTGTGGAGAGTGCGCCGGCGCGGAATGGGTTTCGGAATTACCTGCTGGATCTTGCCGGGAACCGGGACCGGGAGTTTGATGTGTTGCTGGCCGAAGCGCAGCGGTGCCGGGTGGATAAGAATGCACCGATGCCGCCGAAGCCGCCGGTTGTGAGCCCGGTAAAGAAGAAACAATGACCCCAACAGCCCCGCCTCCGATCCGGACCTTTAGTTGCTACATCTGCAAGGAGAGCTCGACCTCGATCTGCGTCTACTGCACAAAGGATACCTGTGGGCTGCACCTGTGTGAGAAGTGCCGCAAGTGCACGGATTGCTGCAGTTGTTATCTGGACCAACAGAAGCGGCGCTAGAGGGCACATCTGTCGCTGGTGCGGCACGAGTTGAAGCCAGGGGTATCGTTTACTATCAAAGACTTGGCGTTTGGGAAGTGAAGTGCATTTGCTTCTGCCATGAGAAGTCTGATTTTTCTTTTTGCGGCTGGTTGTTTGTTGGGACAGGAGTCGCGTTTTTCGTTTGGTGCAACGGGTGGATTTAGCTTTACGGCACGCGGCAACGCAGTGGGATCGACGAATCGGGAGAACAGGCCCTATGCCGTTGGGCCCACTTTTCAATATCGATTTACCGACCACGTTTCGCTGGTGGTAAACCCGCTGTATCGGAGGCTGGGGTCGAGCTACTCGCTGCGGCGATTCCCGACGGCTGGCTCAGAGAGCGTGGTCAGCGATTTTGAGGGTCGAACCCGGACCCATAACTTGAGTGTGCCGATTTTGTTGAGGTACACGTTTGGAAGTGTCCAGCGGAGTTGGAGGCCGTTTGCTACGACGGGTTATGAGTTTGGGCAATCCTGGAACAGCTTTCAAGCAAAGAGTGTCTTGGAGAACACGGTGACGGGAACGCGGCAGGTGTTTGAAGGAACCAGCACCAACCGGAGCAAGCTGAACACGGGTGTGGTGTTTGGCGGCGGTATCGACTACAAGTGGAATCGACTCCACTTCATGCCGGAGTTTCGGTATACGTTTCAGAACCCGACCAACACGGCTGTGGAGGGTCGGCATAAGGCGGACTTGTTGCTGTCGATTCGATTCTAGGCCCAGGCGGCGTCGACGAGTTTTTTGAGGACGGCAAAGTCGGCAGCGACGGCCTTGAGTTCATCAGGGTTTTCGTATTCGACGTGGAGGGTGAGGGGGCCGGAGAATTTGGCGAGGGCCAGACGCTTGAGGACAGCGGGCCAGTCGACCATTCCCTGCCCCAGGGGGCACCATTTCATCTTCCACTTGCCATCTTTTTTCTCCCAGTAGAAGTCTTTGACGGCGACCATTTTGAGGCGGCGGAGGGCGACTTCGAGAGAGGCGTTCCAGGTCCAGGCACCGCCTTCGGCGGTGGCGTGGGCGGGATCGAAGTAGAAGCCGACGTTAGAGGCGTCGAGGAACTGGATCATCTGCCAGGTGTCCCAAACGGGTGCGCCGACGTAGTTGCCCGAGTGGTTGTGCATGCCGCAGGTGGTGTTGTAGAGGCGCGAAAGGGCCGCGAAGCCGCTTAAGGCATTTTGCACTTCGGCGAGTTTCTTGTCGATGGCGACAGTGCCGTCTTTGGCCTGGTCGAACTTCCAGTAGCCTACCTTCCAGTAGGGGATTTTGAGTTCGCCGGCTTTACGGAGAGTGGCGGTGGTCTCGGGTGCCTTGGGGTTGGTGAGGCCGGTGGTGATCATGGGCACCTTGAGGCCGGAGTTCTCGAGGATGGCGACGGCGACGGGGAGGTCGTCGGTGACTTTCTCGGGGAGGACGTGGCCGCCAGGACGTACGGTGAGATCGATGCCTTCAAAGCCTACTTGCTTGGAGTACTTGCCAAGATCCTGGTAGTTGAGCTTGGCGGCGTGCTTGGAGAACAGGCAGAGAGTCGGCCTGGGTGTTGGCGATTGGGCGAAGAGGGCTGGTGTGGCGAGGAAGGTTCTTCTGTTCATGGCAGTTTATAGGGAGCTCGGTATTTGTAGCTGAGCATTTGATTGGCTGCAGCGTTGTTGGTAAATTTCTCGGCTTTCGAATCCCATTCGAGGTAGCTCTTGGTTTTGTAGGAGATGTTGGCGATCTGGGTGGCGCTGGTGGAGAGATGGCCGGTGAGGACATCGCAGTTGCACTTGGCGCGGGACTTGATGCAATCGAGGAAGTTGCGGGCGTGGGGGTGGTTGGTGACCTGGCCTGCGACTTTGCGGCCTTCCATGATGGGTTTGCGGGAGGGGTTGTAGGCGCGCTCGGTGACGCGATCGACGGGGTTGCGTTGCGGGAGGGGCAATTCGGTGACGGCTTCGGGGATGACTTCCCAACCGTTGAGGTTGAGGTACATGGTGGCCTTGGTGCCACGGATCATCATTTCGGTTTTCTGCGCGTTGCCGGGGGCGGCGTTGGCGTTGATCTGGGTGAAGATCATCATGACGCCGTCGTAATCCCACATGGCCTGGAGGGTGTCGGGGATTTCGCGGTTATCGTCGATGGCGTACTTGCCGCCCATGACGGTGACGGCCTTGGGGGCATCTTTGCCGAGGCACCAACGGAGCATGTCGACATAGTGGACGCCGAAGTTGGTGACCTGACCGCCGGAGTAATTGTAGAACCAGCGGAAGTTGTAGTACATGCGGTTGCGATTGTAGGGGACCTTGGGGGCGGGGCCGAGCCAGGCATCCCATTCGGCTTCGCTGGGGGGAGGGCCTTCGGGGGCGGCACCGAGGCCAGTGGGCCACTCGTTGGTGAGGTGCCAGCCCTGGGCGAGGGTGATTTTGCCGAGGGCACCGGATTGGGCGTAGGCGGCGGCTTCCTGGAGGAATTTTGCGCTGCGGCGATGGATGCCGACCTGGACGACACGCTTGTTGCGCTCGGCGGCTTCGACCATTTTGCGGCCTTCGACAACGGTGAGGCTGAGGGGCTTTTCGCAATAGACGTCTTTGCCGGCGTTGCAGGCTTCGATCATCTGGAGGGCGTGCCAATGATCGGGGGTGGCGATGGTGACGGCATCGAGGGTTTTGTCTTCGATGAGCTTGCGCCAGTCGGAGTAACGCTTGGGGGTATCGTGGCCTTTGTCTTTGGCTTTCTTTTCGGCGAGGTCGAGGTAGGAGGGTTTGAGGTCGCAGATGGCGGCGGTGCGGGCATCGCCGTATTCGAGAAAGCCATCGTGGACCTGATCGCCGCGATTGCCGAGGCCGATGTAGCCGACCATGATGCGCTCGTTAGCACCCATGACCTGGGAATAGCTCAGGGCCGTCATGGCGGTAGAGCGGGCGAATTGTCTGCGATTCAAGACGAGAGACTCCTGTTCAATGATTTGAAACAGTCCGAGTATATCCTGTGTTCAGATGAAAATTGTTCTACTCCTACTGGTTGGTCTTGAGATGATTGCCGCTGAGAAAATTCTGGTGCATGGACATCGCGGAGCGCGGGCGGCGATGCCGGAGAATACGATCCCGGCGTTTGCATATGCGCTGGCGCAGGGAGTGGATGCGCTGGAGCTGGACCTGGCCGTGACCAAGGACAATGTGCTGGTTGTGAGCCATGACCCGGAGATGAATGCAAAGCTTTGCACGGGGCCGGAAGGGCTGCCGCGGGTGATTCGTCAATTGACGCTGGCCGAGGTGAAGCAGTTTGATTGCGGGTCGAAGCAGAATGCCGAGTTTCCGAAGCAGAAGACGGTGCCTGGGACGCGGATGCCTACTTTTGCGGAAGTGCTGGAGTTGGCGAAGTCGTCGAA
Source organism: Bryobacter sp. (assembly GCA_044340255.1). Lineage (GTDB taxonomy): Bacteria > Acidobacteriota > Terriglobia > Bryobacterales > Bryobacteraceae > Bryobacter. The sequence continues at coordinate 12,332 of JBIITX010000004.1, forward strand.
GGTGGACCTGAATGTGGAGACGAAGATTTTTCCGTCGAAGCCGGAGCTGACACCTGCGCCGGAGGAGTTTGCGCGGCTGGTGATTGAGGAAGTGCGGAAGCACAAGATGGAGGGTCGGCTGATTTTGCAGAGCTTTGACTGGCGGACGCTGGCGGCGGCGAAGCAGATTGCGCCGAAGGTGCGACTGTCGGCACTGTATCCGAACGGGATGATGGCGGCTGATCTGAAGAAGGATTATCTGGGGGCGGCCAAGGCTGGGGGCTACGGGATTGTGAGCCCGCACTTCCGGTTGACGACCAAGGCAGAAGTGGAGAAGGCGCACGGGTACGGGATGCAGGTGGTGCCGTGGACGGCGAATGATGCGGAGACGTGGCAGAAATTGATTGATGCGGGGTCGGACGCGATTATTACGGACGACCCGGCGGGGTTGATTGCTTATTTGAAGGGGAAGGGGCTGCGCTAAGGGATTAGAAGCGCATGGCCCATGTGATGTCGAAGCTGCGAGGGGCTTCGAGGCGCAGGGCTGTGCCGCCGCTGGCACTCCAGGCGGCATAGAGGGCGTCGGTCAAGTTGCGGCCCCGGAGGGAGAACGTGCCCCCTTTTTCGAGGCGATAGCTGAGGGCGCTATCGAAGGTGGTGTAGGCATCCATGGGCCGGATGTTGGCCGTATCGGCAAAGCGACGACCTACGTGTCGGAGCGTTCCTGACAGATTGAAGGAACCGAAGCGTTGATTGGCCCAGAAGCTGACGACACGCCTTGGGACGTTGGGGGGCAAGTTGCCGCTGCGCGAGATATTGCCGCCAGCGACCACTTCATTAAAGTCAGCGAACTTGGGATCGGTGAAGGCAAGATCTGAGCTGACGGTGAGGGATCGCGTCGGGCGAAACAGGGAGGTGAACTCCACGCCTTTGGCGAGTTGACGGCCAATTTGCTGGGCAAAATTCCGACCGTCGACGATAGTAGTTGTTAGGATGTCGCGCTTTTCGATGTCAAAGTAGGCAGCGGTCAAATCAATCCGATTGCCCCAGAAAGTGGCTTTGGAACCAACTTCAATTTGTTTGCCTGGGACGAGGCTAAAGGCTTGGTTGGCACCCGCCAAACTTACCAACTGAGCTACGGGTTCGACTGCTTTGGTATAGGAGGCGTAGGCATTGACGGAAGGAGTAAAGCTATAGACAAGGCCGATGCGACCTGTTGGCGGGTGGAAAATTTTGCTTGAGGTCACGCCAGTTGACTTTAAGGTGTAGGCCAGATCAATGCGTTCGTAGCGGATGCCGCTAATCAGCTTGAGCCTGGAGGTGAGATCCATAGCGGCTTCGCTGAACAGTGAGGCGGTGCGGATGAGCACATCACGGTCGCGCACGTAGTTGCGGCCCGGGTCGATGATGGGTGCGGGATTGAAGGGGTCGACACTGCGGCGGATGCTGTTATCGGAAAGGCCGCCGCGGCGGAGGTCGTTGTTCTGATACTGAAATCCTGAGACGGTGCGGACCGTGCGGCCCAGAAAACGGAAGGTGCCCTGGAGGTCGGTGCGATTGCCGCTTAGGAAGTCATTGCGCCAGATCAGGAAGTAGGAGCCGACGTCGACTAGCTGGGTGGCTGGATTGAAAGCATAGCTCTCGAAATTGCGCCAATCCAAGGTGTGTGTTGCCAGGAAGGTGTAGTTGCGGAGCTGCCAGTTGGGGGAGAGACGCCAGTCGAGAGTGGCCCGGCCAAAGCGATTGCGGCTTTTGGCGAGATTGTCCTGCATGTTGTAGTTGAGAAAGCGCGTGCGCGGATCGATGCGGCCATTGATGAGCGGGGTGCCGTAGTAGCTTTCTGTAAAGTCTTGCGTCCAGGAACCATTGAGGTTCAGGGTCAGATTTTCTGTGATGCTGTAGCGGAGTCCGGTATTGACGCCGCCCAGATTTTGACGGGAGTCATTCATGTAGCCGTCGGTCTTGAAGTAGGAGGCGTCGGCACGAACAGAGACTTTTTTTGTGATGGGTCCGTTGATCCCGAAGCCGGAGCGGAGTGTATCAAAGGAACCATAAGAGAGGAGTCCGTCGACCAGGAAGCGGGGTTGTGCTTCTTTGGAGACAACGTTTATGGCGGCTCCGATGGCTCCTTCTCCATAGAGGATGCTGGCGGGTCCTTTGAGTATTTCCATCCGTTCCATCAGGAACGAATCGAGAGGGCGGGCACTTTGGCTGGCTGTATTCTGGCGGATGCCATCCCGCATGAGAGTGATGTTGTTGCCAGAGAAGCCACGCGTTGTAAAGCTGGGAATCGATCCTACTGAGGTACCTGCAATCATACCGACGGATTGCTCGGCTGCTTCCAGGCTGGAACGTACGCCGCGCTCTTGCATCATTTGCTGCGAAATGATGGAAATACTGGCGGGCAATTCGCGAACTGGAATATTCAGTAGTGTGCCGCCTGTGGCGGTGGAGTCGAGTTGGAGAGCACTTGAGTTTGCCGTATCGGTCACTTCCATTGTGGTGGCAACAGCGCTGACATTGAGGGTGACATCCAAGGTTTCGATGGAGTCTCCCAAGGTAAGGGAGCGGACCACGGGCTCAAAGCCCGCACGAAGAAAAGAGATCTGGTACTTGCCTGGCGGGATGGAAGAGAGCGAGTAGCGACCCGACGCATCGGTCGAAATCTGTCGAGTGGAGAAGCCGGGAGCGGTAAGGCTGATGGTGACCGCGGGAACGGCCCCTTGCGCGTCGCGGACTGAGCCGGAGACCCCGGCCTCAAAGGCCTGAGCACTGCAAGCGAGCGAAACGATTAAGGTGGTGATAAGAAAAAGGCGCACGATACCACTGTGCGGAAGGTTTGAGAATTTCCCTAGACTTATGTGGTGAGTTCTTGTCTCTCGGGGGTGGCTGGGTGGATCTCGGGGCTGAGCGGATTTAGGCGAGTGGAGCGCTTGGGGCGGGTCTTCTGCCGGAGGCGCTGCCAGCCGATTTGGATTCCACTCCAACTGAGGTAAATTCCTCCCAAGCTGACGAGGATGACAATGATGTCCCAGAGTGGACGACGATTCCAGAGGCCTGGAAAATCAAGGCTGTGAAGCCCATGGTAGAGCCAGCGCTCCCAGCGACCTGTAGATTCATAGCGATTTACCGGGAGGCCGGAGGCAGGGTCGATATAGAACCAGGTAGCGGCAGGATCGGCTAGCTTGACTTCAAGAACTGGAAGGGGCTTCTTGTACTTGCGATCGTAGTAGTAAGTGTCGTAGGAGTCGAGGATACGGACGGACTCGATATTGGCTCCCTGGGTGGCACGCTGTGCGGCAGCGAGGAGTTGGGGAGTAGATGGTGGGAGCACGGGCGTTCCGGAGAGGTTGAGCCACTGCTTGCCCCACTTGGCCAAGGGTTGCGACTGGATCTGCTGGAAATCGATTTCTTTTACGGGAGCAGCGATTGGAGGAAGGCGATCAAATCGATCTGGACGAATCGGGCCGCCGGTGAAGTGGGCCATTTGGCTGGCGGTGGGTGAGGATCCGGTAGACCAGCGGCCAGGGTTCAGGGAGAGCATGCCGGAGAGGATAAACGTGAAGGTAACGGTTCCGAAGACCAAGCCGGAGTAGTGATGCCACTTTTTGGCACCGAGGTAGGGGGTGGATTGAGGTCCTAACTCGCGATTCCGGTAACGGCGGGATGGGGAGTAACGCCATAGGCCGACAGCGATGCCGAGCAAAGCCATGACCGAGCCGATAGCAGAAATATAGATGACGCCCAGGCGCCATTCTTCGGCGTAGATGCGGATGGCGCGGAGGTAGAGCCAGTGGGGGATTGCGCCGAGCCAAGCTACAAAGCGGGACTGCCGAGTGGTACTGAGAATGACCTCACCCGTAATGGAGGAGACATAGACTTCGGTTGCTTGTGGGTCAGAAACTACAGCGTGGTAGAGAGGAAGGTGCTCGGTGTAGAGTCGCTGCACCGTCCATTGATCTGGAGCAGTGAGTGGAGTCTGCCATTGAAATTGAGCCGATTGGGGGAGGAAGGCGCGGAGGGAGATTTCGGCTTCTGCTTGGGAAAAGGACTTTTGCTTATTGCCGCGGTCGGCAAAGACAATGAGACGATCGCCGCTCGCCGTCACGAAACGATAGGCGGGACGGCCCGTGATGGTGGTGAGGGTTGCCTGCTTCCAGGGTTTGGTTTCAGCGGTGGCGAGCCAGGCTTGGGCCGGGGGAATTTGGATTTGCCCGGCACTCAGATTGGGAAGCGAAGCAAGACGATCTTCCGGTGTGAGGGTAGGCATTTTGGCATACATCATGACGATGCCAGAAATGAACCAGGCGAGGAACAAAATGCAGGTGGCGATGCCGAGCCAGCGGTGCCAGAGGATCGCTTGTCCTTGGAGTTTCATTTTATCCCTCAAGAATAAGGGTGCCGAAGGCTATTGAGAAGGCAAATCTGATGAACGGGCGGATCTGGGAACTGAGTGGAGAGACTCGCAAGCGATGGCCCTGTTTCTGGGGTTGTCGAGCAGCTTAAGCTAGGCCTTCAGTTTTTTGCGCATCTTCTGGATGGTGGCTTCGCGCTGGTTGGCGCTCCAGGTGTCTTCGATTTCTTTTTCGGAGAGGCCTGCGACGCGGCCGAGCAGGATGTAGGCGGGGAGGGCGTGTGGGAGGTGCTTCCAGCGGGCCATTTCGGCGAGGGCGGGGACGCCGCGCTCGCGCATGTGGCGGATCAGTTTTTCATCACGGGTGGTGGCGGTGAGGGAGATGAGGAGGCTCATCGAATTCATGCGGTCTTTCCAGGCGACGCTGTTGAGCATTTCGACAAACCAGGTTGTGAGGACGCGGATTTCGGCTTGTGGGTTGGCGATGGCGTAGGCGGCGAGAGGGCCGAGACTGCGGAGGGCGGCGGAGCGGACTTCCTGGTCTGGGTCGCGGAGAGAGAGCTGGAGATCTTCAATGATGGCCTGGGCCTTGGGGCCATAGCCGAGGATAGCGGCAGCGATGCGGCGGTCGTCGGGATCGGCACCTTCGCGGATGATCTGACGGAGGATGGCCTGGTGGTCTTCGGCAATGGCGGGAAGCTGGAGTTGGATGGCGCGGGCGCCGGGTTCGTCGAGGAGGGCGAAGCCCTGGGACCAGTCTTCGCGGGTGTCGCCTTTGCGGGTGGCTTCGGCGATGGCTTCGACCCATTTGGGGTAGATGGCGGCGACATCGTCGGGGAGCTTGAGGGTTTCGTTCTTTGGGGTGTCGCGGATTTCGAGGTGGGGGCGGCCACGTTCTTCGACGCCGACGTAGAAGATGGCTTTGCCCTGCTCGCAGCAAATGGCTTCGATGTTGGCTCTGGTGACGCCTTTGATGGCGGCGAGAGCTTCTTCGAGGTCGCCCTTCGATGGGGGTAGGGGGTCGCCTTCGACGATCTTCAACTCTTTCAGGAGCTTGTCTGAAGACAAGCTCTTGTTGCCATAGGTATCAATGATCCCGATGGTGGGGCGAATTTGGGCGGCTGCGTTCAGACACAGAAGTGCCGCAGCGAGAGAATACTTCACTATCCCAGTGTGACGCGATTAGAGAGCCAGCGTTACAAGGAACATGAGAGCGCCAGCGGCGGGGAGAAGCAGGAGGGCCTTTTTGAGGCCGGTTGCTTCGCCGCCGGAGACTCCGCCGATGATGGGGGAGCTGGCGACCAGACCGAGCCAGCCGCAGGTGATGGCGACGCCGATCGCGGTGGCGGTATTGGTGGTGAACTTACCACCGACGACGCTGAGAGCCGTCGGGAAAACCGGAGCCATGGCGACACCGGCCAGGAAGACGCTGACCCAGGCGGTGTTGGCGTCTTTGAACTGGAGCATGGCGTAGGTGGTGATGGCGATGCCAATGGAGGAGGCCATCAGGATGGTGGTAGGCGGCAACTCTTTGAGGGCCGGGATGAAGGCTACCAGGAGACGACCGGCGAGCAGGCCGAGGGCGAAGCCGAAGGAGAGGATGTTGAGGGCCTTCTTTTCTTCGATGCCCTGGGCGATGAGGTGCTTGACGAGCCAGTTCCAGACGCCGACTTCTGCGGCTACGTAGAGGAAGAGCAGGAGGGCCGGGAGGAAGAGGGCCGGGTTGGCGAGCAGTGCGGGGACATCAGAGAACTGGAAGGCGACGACGCCGCTTGGCTGGGGCATCTCGGTGGCGCCGTGGAAGGCGAGGGTGGCTACGGTAAGGGCAGCGGTGAGGTTACAGAGGCGGAAGGAATTGCCGCCGAGGAGGTTGGCTGCGATGAAGGGAGTGGCGATGCCGCCGAGGCCGAAGAAGGTGTTGAAGCCGTTGAAGAGTGCAGCGGGATTGTCTGTCTTGACATCGTTGACGAGGGCGTTGGCGCCCGCTACGATCACGCCGCCACCGACGCCGAGGATCAACATGTAGAGGCGGATGCTGCCGAAGCCTTTTGATTTGGGGAGGAGGAAGAGGGCTAGGGCGATCAGGCCGAGACCGAGGAGCATGCCTACTTTTTTGCCCTGCAAGTCCATGAGCGGACCGACGAGCAGGGAGCCGATGACGAGGCCGATGGCCTGGGTCATGGCGATGGTGCCGTTTTGAGCAGGAGTGAGGCTGAAACGCTTGGAGAGGTCAGGGAGAATGCTGCCGAGCATGGCGGCAATCATTCCGTAGACAAAGATGGCCAGGACGGCGGCGATGATAAGCATATTGGAATCCATAAACCTTGTCAGGCTATCACAGTGTCTAAGGGATAGGGATGCTAATTGAGAAACTGATGCCGGACTGGGAGTGGAGGCTGCGCCACGAGAGGGTGATCGCAGCGCCGAAGGCGAGAGTTTGGCTGGCGGCGCGGCAGATGACGATTCGGAAGCTGCTGCGGGTGCGGGTTTTGTTGTGGGTGCGGGAGGTGTTTTCGCGGGTTTCGGGATTGCCGCTGGAGACGTTTCCGGTAGTGGCGGAGACGGAGGGAGAAGAAGTGGTGCGTTGTATTTGCGGACGCTTCTGGGCCTGGCGCGGGAATATCGATGAGGTGGCGGTGGAGGAGATGATTGGGTATGAGAAGGCAGGGTCGGCGAAGGCTTATTGGAATTTTTGGCTGGAGGATCTGGGGCGGGGCGAGACGCGAGTGGTGACGGAGACGCGGGTGAAAGTGTTTGGGGAGAGGGAGAAGCGGTGGTTTGGCTGGTATTGGAAGGTGGTGGGGCCGTTTGCGGGGTGGATTCGAGCAGAGATGCTGCGAGCTGTGGAGCGGGAGGCGCTGCGCTGAGCTAGTTGGCCGGGGCTTCAAACCAGGATGGAGCGGGTGGGGCGGCTGCGTCCAGTTCGCGGATGAGGGTTGGTTCGAGCCAAGTCATCAAGGTGGCCAGGTTGTCGACCAGCTTGGCCCACTGCTCGGGACTGCCAATGGGATACTGGGGGGGGTTGATGCCAGCAGCGACAGGGAGCGGAATTGCCGCGCGGTAGCCGAGGGTGAAGAACTCGAATTGTGCTGTGAGGAGACGGCTGTAGGTGCCGACGTCGAGCATGAAGCCGATGACGTGATTGGACGCCGTTTTGCGGCGGAGATGGAAGATGCCGGAGCCGCCTTTGCAACTGAAGCCAAGTGGGTCAAAGCGGGCGACCAGGGTGGGCTTGAGAGGGTGGGGTTCGGCGCGGACGCCGAGAGCTTCCTGGAGGGGAGGGAGAAGGTGAGGGAGTTTTGCCTCGTGGGAAATGTCGAGCATGCGCCGACGGTAGCTTTGGATGATCTCGATGAGTGGGCGTGGGTCGATGGGGGTTGCTTCGATGGGAGTACGCGAGGATTTGGCCGGCTTGCCGAGCAGGGTGAAGAGGGGGGCGAACTCGGGAGGAGGGGGGGCAGGAGCCTTGGCGTTGTCTGGGATCTCGGTTTGGTAGCTGGCAGTGAGGGTTGCTTTGCGTCCGAGGGCGCCGGAATACAAGGAGACTGTTACTGTGGCCGGGTTCGAAGAATTGGTTGTGAAGTTGGTGAGAGCAATTGGGAAGGGGTAGGAGCGCGGGATGCCATCGGCGACCTCGCAGAGGAGTGCGAAGGGGAAGGTAGCCTGGTTGGCGCTTAGAGATTGCAGCTCGTAAGGGATGATGCCTGGAATCGTGACGGTTTGCTCGAGACCGCGATGTTGGGGGTAGCGCTTGAAGAAGCGTTCGAGGGCCGTGCTGCTGGATTCGCCAAAGGACTCCTGGAAGGAGGCATCCCAGTTGTAAGGTACTTCTGCCTGCTGGAAGAGGGACTCCAGGCGTCGGAGCGTGTCGCCGAGGCGTTCTTTTTTGTCGAGCTTATAGGTGTTTTCGACGCGTACCAGCATGACGGTGAATCGTCAGGATTGGGCTGCGGCATTAGGCTGATGAAGCAGAGGCTTCGTGCAGCAGGGCTCCGATTTGAAGGCCGAGTTCGAGGTCGGGCAGATGGCCGAAGTGTTGCATGCGGAGATTTCCATCAGGGTCTATGAGAAGAACCGTTGGGGTACCTTGCATCTGGTAAAGGGACATGGTGAGAGGCAGGCCGCCGGGCGCTGGTTTGTCAATGGCGATTGGAAACTGGAGACGGTACTCGTGGGCGAAGGCCTTAAGGGCCGCAAGGCCCATCGCTTCATGGTGCTCAAAGACAGTGTGGATTGCCACGACCGCTAGTTTGGGGTGACGGATTTTCTGGTGGAGCTCGCGGAATTGAGGGATCGCCAGTTGCGCACAGCCGGGACAGAGCATTTGGAAGGCGAGGGCCACGACGACGCGTCCGCGAAAGTCTTCGAGGCTGGTTTGGGGTGGAGCATTGAGCCAATGCTCCACCTGCCAGGAGGGTGCCGGGCGTGGATTCATACCGTTAGAAGTCTCCATCCTTGATGTAGGGGTGGCTCCAGAGGATGACCTGGAGCAGAACAGACTTTACCCAGGCGGCGTGCATGGCCTCGACTTGGTCGGGCGAGTGGCCTTTGGCGGCGAGGAAGGGCTTGAGCGTTGCGGTGACCGGGTAGATCAAGGCAGGGAGATAGCGGAAGTGGATGATGTCGACTGAGTCGGCCTGATCGGTTTGATTCTTGGCGATGCGGTGGTGGCGGCGACCGATCTCATGTTGATAATCCAGCCAGGTTTGATCGTAGTTTGCCGCAGCTGTATCGAGAATCCATTGCCCGAAGCGTTGGCGGACGCGGGCGAGATAATCTGCGTTTGGCTGGCCGTCCGACTTGCGGGTGAAGTAATGGAGCAGATGGGGCTGCGAGCCGACGAAGCCATACCAGACATCGAGAACAGAGTCGGTTTGATCGGCAAGTACAGTGGACGAAAGGCGAAGGGCTTCGCTGTCTGCGTCGGTGAAGAGGATTGTTTTCTTCAACAGCTCGAGATCAGCGAGGGTCAGGGGTGAAGGTTGGAGTTGAGTCATACAATCGGGAACCACTGGCGGTAGGATTCGGCGTCGGGGGCGGGTTGAAACTCATTGCAATCGATGCGGAGATCGATTTCTCCGAGAGGGGCGTCGACGTAATTGCAATGGTGGGGCCTGGACTGGCCGGGGTGCGCGAGTGGTTGGAAAAACTGGCAACTGACACACATGCGAGCGACGGGAATTTCGCCGCGATCCTGCATGGTGCGGATGATCTTGATGATGGCGCGGTGGAAGAGGACTTGCTCTTCAGGGCTCAACACGTCGACGGCGCTGGCGAGAAAGTCTGGCCATTGGTTGGTGCGGGTGGCGAGGGTACTACCTTTGCGGGTGAGCTGCACGGTCTGAGCGCGGGCGTCTTGCGGGTCGCGCTGCTTGGTCAGCAACTTTTTCTGGACGAGAGTGGTTACGGCATCACTGACAGTGGGCAGACTCACGGCGAGATCTTGCGAAAGCGTAGAGAGGCGCTGCGGACCGGCAAGAAGAACCCGATTCAAGATCTGACCCTGGGTGGGGGAGAGTTGCTCGCCGGTAGCGCCTTGCTGGGCGTGAGACCGCAGGGCGATGGAGATTTTACTCAGGCCCTGGGCGATGAGGAGTGGGAGGTTGGTAGCGGGATCAGCAATCATTGCTTAGGAGTCCTAAGCAATGGTAAATTGATTTAGAGAGGATGTCAATATGAAACTCGTTTCGTTGCGGATTGGCAAGGTTCAGAAAAGGGATAGTGCGGAGGGAAGCTGGGAAACGGCGACTTACAAGGAGGAAGTGCGTGGCCGGATTTTGCTGGGTGAGAGCGGGCTGGTTGGGGATGAACAGGCTGACCGAGTGAACCACGGCGGCCGTGATAAGGCAGTGCTGGTGTATGAGGCGGAGCACTACTCGCGGTGGAAGGCGGAGTTGAACTTGAGGGAGTTTGGATTGGGGTCGCTGGGAGAGAATCTATGCGTTACTGAAGGCAGCGAGGCAGTGGTTTGCCTTGGCGATCGGTATCGGATTGGACAGGCGCTGGTTGAGGTCTCTCAGCCGAGACAACCTTGCTGGAAGCAGGCCCGCCGGTGGGGGGTGAAGGATCTGGTGCTTCGGATTGTGGAGAGCGGACGGACCGGGTGGTATTTGCGGGTGCTGGCGAATGGAGAGGTGGGGGCCGGAATGGAGTTGGAGTTGGTGGAGAGGCCGCGTCCGGATTGGCCTGTAGAGCGCGCCAACAAGGTGTTTCATCACGGTAAGGGTGATCGGGGCGCGATGGAGGCGTTGCTGGCGGTGGAGCCGTTGGCCGACAGTTGGAAGCGGACTCTGGCCAGGCGGCTTAAAGAGCTGGGATGAAGCCGCCGTTGGGGGCGGGCTTTTCGGGGCGGGCGGCGACGCCGGGTGGGATCCAGATGCAGGCCTGGGGCTTGCAGGCGGTTTCAGGATTGGCGCGGACGGCGGTGGTGAGGGCTTCCATTGCGGCGGGGTTCTTTGCTGATAGCAGGGCGGTGTTGTAGTTGAGGTCGCTGCCTCTCGTAAGGAAGAGCAGGCGCAGGGTTTGGGTTTTGGAAGGTTTTTGGAAGAGATTGAGAATCGGTTGCGTAGTGCTCTCTTCTTTCCCTTCGAGGCTGCGGACCGACTGTTGCCAGGCGAGGCCTTTGGAGAGAACCGAGTAAAAGGTGCGCTCGAAGCCAAACTGCATGTTGGGTGAAAGTTGGATCGTGACGTTGAGGCCCGTGGTGGATTCTGTTTTGACGCTCGGTTGGCCGTAGCGCCAGGGGTCGGTGGCGGATTCGCGTTTGAGGGGGGTGATGAGAGTAAGACGCCAGCCCGGCTGCAGGTCGATGAAGGTTCTGGCGTTGACCAATGAGCCGGGGGCTGCCGCCGGTGCCAGAGTTGGCCGGTGGCAGCCCCCGAAGGAAACTGCAATCAGGATCAGCGCGAGGCTAACCGATTTTGAGTTTGTTGAGTTTGGCATCCCAGAAGACGGCTTTCCTGGCACGAACGCTTTGGGTGGCCATGTGGCCGGGGATGGCAGCAATCTGGCCGGCGCGGGCCGGGGCGATGGCTTTCTCTTTGCCGAGAACCGCTTGCAAGAAGTTCTTGACGTGGTCGGCGGTAGAGTCAGGCTGGTTGAAGTCTTTGAGGTAGTTCATGCTGACGGCGGGCTTGTCGGAGAAGGCCTTGACGTTGCGGATGAACTTGGGCTGGGGGGTGAAGTAGAGGTTCTGACGATCCTTGACTTCGATGGTGCCCTTCTGGCCCATGAACTCTTCGCCGTAACCCCATTGGTCATTGCCGAAGAAGCAGGAGTAGTTGAGATGGAACTTGTTGGGATATTCGTAGAGAGCGCTGAGAGTGTCGGGGACTTCGCGATCGTCCTTGCCGCCCCACTGGTAGACGCCGCCCGAGGCCATGCAGGAGGTGGGGAGTTCGGTCTTGATGAGGCCGCCGACGACGAAGTTGGAGATGTCGGTCTGATGGACTAGCAAGTCGGTGGAGATGCCGCCGGAGTAATCCCAATAGTTGCGCCACTGGAAGTAGCGTTCTTTGGAGAAGGGGATGTTTTTGTGTTCGGCCGATTCGAGGAAGCGCTTCCAGTCAGCGGTCTCAGCAGAGGCATCGCCGGGAATGATGTAGCGCCAGGCGGCGGGAACGCCCTTCGAAGGATCGACCGTCTGATCGAAGTTGCGGTACCAGAAGGCGCGGGTGTAGTGGACTTCACCGATGTAGCCGTCTTCGACCATCTTCTTGGCCTGGATGTAGAGCTTGTTGGAGCGGTTCTGGGTGCCGATCTGGACGACAGTGCCCATCTTTTCGGCGAGGGCGACGATTTCGGCGCCTTCTTCGATGGTGTGGCCGATGGGCTTTTCGAGGTAGATGTGCTTTTTGGCCTTGAGGGCGGCCATGGCCATCGGGTGATGGAGGTGCTCGGGAGAGCAGATGAAGACGACGTCAACGTTGGGGTCGTTGATGACATCGCGGTAGTCAACGCTGGTCTTGGGGGTGTTTTTGCCGTTGGTCTGGACGATGTCCTTCCCCTTGGCGAGGTTGCCTTTGTAGGTATCGCAGACGTGGGTGACCTCGACGGTGTCCTTCGAGAGAAGGTACATCTGGTTCATCACGTGGGCACCGCGCATGCCGGTGGCGATCCAGCCGACGCGGAGGCGGTTGTTCTGTGCGTTTGATGACAAAATGGCGGGCCCGGCGCCGAGGGCGGCGAGCATGTTACGACGGGAAAAATCTTCAGACATGGAACTCTCCTCTAGTTAAGCTTCGGCTTCGGTCTTCTCAACCGGAGCGGGTGCAACCTTGCGGGCGTGCTCAAAGAGCAATGCTATCGCTTTGTCGGTACGAATTCGATTGACGATACGGTCGAGACCGCCGTCCTTTTCTAACTTGACGCGTACGGAGGCAACAGGTTCCCGTTGTTGACGGGCCAGACGCTGGACTTCGCGATCGACTTCGTCCTGTTGGACTTCGACGGCTTCGACTTCGGCAATCCGGTCGAGCATGAGGGTGGCGCGGACGTCGCGGGTGGCACGATCCTTCTGGCTTTCGCGGAATTTGGCCATGTCGAAGTTGAGAGCGCGGGGGTCAATGCCCTGCATCTGGAGGCTGCGGGCGTAGCTTTCGAGCTGGATCTGGAGTTGGCGCTCGATGTAGGTTTCCGGGACGGGGAAGACGTTAGCGTCAGCCATTTTTTCAATGAGCTTGCTCTTGGCTTCTTCCTGAGCGCGGTACTGGCGCTCGGCGACGATGCTGGCTTTGACCTGGTCTTTGAACTCGTCGAGGGTGCGGAAGTCGCCCATCGATTGTGCGAAGTCGTCGTCGAGAACCGGCATTTCTTTGCGGCGGATGAACTTGAGCTCGACGTCGAAGGTGACGGTTTTGCCGGAGAGGCGTTCCTGCCCATAATCTTCGGGGTAGCTGACGGAGATGTCTTTGGTTTCGCCGGGGTTCATGCCGACAATGCCTTCGGTGAAGGCGGGCAGAGTTTCGGGGTCGCCGAGTTGGAGCATCATCTCGGGGTTCTTGATGGGCTCGCCTTCGAGGCCGTCGGCGCTTTCAAGGCCGACCACCACGTAATCGCCGCTTTCGGCGGGACGGGGATCGATGTTGATGTACTCGGCTTTGGATTCGCGGAGTTGTTCGAGGCGATCGGCGATGTCCTGCTCGGCGACTTGGGGATCTTCGTACTCGACTTCGATGCCTTTGTATTCGCCGAGTTCGAATTCGGGATGGACGTCGAATTGAGCCTTGAAGACCATGGGCTGGTTGGGCTCAAACTTGAGATCTACAATGCTGGGCTGGCCGACAACCTGGAGTTTCTCTTCGGCGAAGCGGTCATTCAGGGCCTTGGGGATCACTTCTTCCATGACATCCTGCTGGATCTCATTCTGGAAACGGCTGCGGATGACGCTCAGCGGCGCCTTACCAGGGCGAAAGCCCGGCAGATGTGCCTTGGCCTGGATACGAGCCAATACACGCTCGGTCGCCTCGGCGATTTCGAGCACATTTACAGTCACTTCCAGCTCATGCCGGCAACCTTCAATCAAAGCCATAAACTTACTTGCCTTCTCTCAGTAGCAAAATTTCCAAACTTAAAAAACAAAACAAGAGGGCGATGCCAGCCATGAAGCCGCATCGCCCCCCACAATCGGAGTTGTCGACTAGACCGCTGCTGCCTTCAGAGCGGCAGCCTTGTCGGTCTGCTCCCAGCTGAAGGTTGCTTCGGTACGGCCGAAGTGGCCGAAGGCTGCGGTGGCGCGATAGATCGGGCGACGCAGATCGAGGGTATCGATGATGCCCTTCGGGGTGAGCTTGAAGTTGGCGCGGACGATTTCAGTGAGCTTCTCGGGAGCAACCTGGCTGGTGCCGAAGGTGTCGACGAGAACGCTGACCGGCTCGGCGACGCCGATGGCGTAGGCGAGTTGGACTTCGCAACGGTCGGCAAGGCCGGCGGCTACGATGTTCTTGGCGATGTAACGGGCCATGTAGCAGGCAGAACGGTCGACCTTTGTCGGATCTTTACCGGAGAAGGCACCGCCGCCGTGACGGCCCATGCCGCCGTAGGTGTCCACGATGATCTTGCGGCCGGTGAGGCCGGTGTCGCCGTTGGGACCACCGATGACGAAGCGACCGGTGGGATTGATGTGGTACTTGGTGTTGGCGTCGACCATGCCAGCGGGGAGCACGGGATCGATGATGTGCTTGCGGACTTCATCGCGCAACTGTTCGGTGGAAACGTCTTCGCCGTGTTGGGTCGAGATGACGACCGCATCGATACGGACGGGCTTGCCGTTGGCGTATTCGACGCTGACCTGGCTCTTACCGTCGGGGCGGAGATAGGTGAGGGCCTTGGAGCGGCGCACATCGCTGAGCTTGCGCACGAGTTGGTGCGAGAGCTGGATGGGGAGCGGCATCAGTTCAGGAGTTTCATTGCAGGCATAGCCGAACATGAGACCCTGGTCGCCGGCGCCACCGGTGTCAACACCCATGGCGATATGGGGGCTCTGGCGCTGGATGACGTTGAGCACACCGCAGGTGTTGCCGTCATAGCCGAAAGCGGCATCATCAAAGCCGATGTCCTTGATCACGGCGCGGGCCAGATCGGGGACGTCGACATAAGTCTTGGTTGTGATTTCTCCGGCGACAACACAAAGGCCCGTCGTTACGAGGACTTCACAGGCCACGCGGCCCATTGGATCATCTTTCAGAACGGCGTCAAGCACCGCATCGGAAATCTGATCGGCCATCTTGTCGGGGTGACCTTCGGTCACGGATTCCGACGTAAAAATTCTCTTCATTGCCTCAGCCACTTGATTCTGTCCACTCCTGTGTTTCTATTGCTTTGGAAATTTAGCCACCCGCTGACGGCAAGTCCCCGTTAATTGGGTCTCATTGAAAATACGGAGTCGGGGCACAGCCGGAGCCCGCACTTCTGGCGAGGGACCAATCTATTAGTCTAGCTCTCCGGATCGGGGCGGGTCAATTTGCCGTTTTCTGTCTTTGGCCAAACCAGCGGACGAAGAACCAGCCGGCACCAAGGCCGACTACCAGAAGGATAAACCAGAGCAGATTGTGTTTGACGGCCTGGGTAAGGGCAGCAGGGTCGTCGAGGAGACCGGGCTGTTGGCCTATGGTGCGGGCGCCGAAGACGGCCAGAATGCCACACCAGAGGGTGGACCCTACGAAAGTAATCAGCGCGAACTTGCCGAAGGGGACACGAATCAGACCGGCTGGAAAACCGATGAGATGGCGAACAACTGGCAAAAGCCGCGAGAGGAAGATACCGCCGAGGGCGAATTCGGCGAGCCAGCGCTCGGCCAGTTCGAGGCGCTCCGGGGGGAGAAGCAGCCATTTGCCGTAGCGGGTGAGGACGGCGCGGCCGACGGTGTATGAAAACCAGTAGCAGAGGCTGGAACCAAAGGTAGAACCGAGGCCACCGGCGAGGATGACGCCCCAGAGCGACATCTGGCCTTGTTCGGCCCAATAGCCTGCCGGGGGCATGATGATCTCTGAGGGGACGGGGATGATGGTGCTTTCGAGCGCCATCATGAGGAAAACACCCCAGTAGCCCATATCGCGGGACCATTCGAACCAGATTTTGATCAACTCATGGAGCATAAAAATATGACTCTGCCAGTATACCTTTGCCAATGATTGCAGTGATTTGTAGTGGGGCTAACCTTTCCTTATAATTCGTCGTCTTGCATAATGAGTCATACCTTTATGCAGCCCCATGCCAAGCCCGGTTCTGGATCGCCTACTCCTGCGCCGACAGGACCCCAAATCGTTCCGCACGTGGAAGAGGAGCGAAAGCCTACTTCCAAGTGGTTCATTTTATTGGTGATTGTTGGAATTTGTGGGGCAGGTTATTGGCTTTGGCAAAAGCAGGCAGAGGTGGACCGGCAAGCGGCGGTGGTGAAGGCGGGGGTGCGCACGGCTACCGTGCAAAGCGGCAATGTGGAAAAAACGATCCGGCTGGCGGGAGTGACCGGGGCAGAGCAGTTTGTGTCTTTGATTGCGCCACAGATTCGGGGGAGCCGATCGGGACGTGGACGCAGTGGTTTGAATTTGGCGGGAATGGATTCTGTTAGCGTGGCTTCGCTGCCAACGCTTGGGGGTGGGTCGCGTAGTGGCGGTGGGGCGTCTTCCGGGTCTGCGGCAGCGGCAGGAGCGGCAGGATCGCTGGCTTCGACAGGCGGAGGAGCGCAGAGGACCTTTGGAGGATCTGGTGCAACGCGTGCGGCATCGAGCCGCGTGGCGAGTTCGAATGCGTCTGCGGCCAGGAGCGCAACGAGTGGCGGCGGGGGTGGAACTAGTGCTTCGGTGGGAAGTGATGGTTTGGGTTCGACCTCGCGAGAGCTGGGATCTGGACTGGGCGGACCGGGTGGAGGAGGAGGTGGTGGTGGGGACTTTACGCTGGTGCTGCAGCAGTTGGTGAAGCCGGGATCGATGGTGAAGAAAGGCGACACGGTGGCAGAATTTGACCGCCAATACATGCTGCAACGTCTGGAAGATTACAAGTCGACGATGGAGACGGCCAAGGCGCAGCTTGCACAGCAGAAGGCGAATCTGGAACTGGCCCGCTACGTACACAACCAGAATGTGGAGAAGGCAAAGGCGGCGCTGGATAAGGCGAAGCTCGACATGCGGACGTTGCCCGTATTGAGCACGATTGACGCTGAGCGCGTGAAGCTGTCTCTCGAAGAGGCGGAGGCGCAGTACAAGCAGCAACTGGCGGAAGGCAAGTTTATTGACCAGCAGGAAGCGGCGCAGCTTAAATATGCGGAGCTTGAATTCAAGACCTTGCAGCTGGAGTACCAGCGCTCGGAGCAGAACGCAGAGCGCATGATGGCGAAGGCCAACATTGACGGGATGACGGTGATGCAGAACACCATGCGGGGGAGCGAGTTTGCGCAGATTCAGCAGGGTGATCAGGTTTATCCTGGACAGTTCTACATGCAAGTGGTGGACCCGAATTCGATGATCATCAATGCGAGCGTGAACCAGGTGGATGGAGAGCAACTACGGTTGGGCATGAAGGCGCGGGTGCGCTTTGACGCTTACCCGGGGCTGGAAGTACCTGCCCACATTGTCAGCATTGCTGCGGTGCCGCGCAGTGGCGGAATGCGGGCCAGTTTTGTGAGGGAGATTCCGGTGAGGTTGAAGATTGACCGGATGGACAAGAGGATTATCCCGGACTTGAGCTGTAGCGTGGATGTTGTGATGAAGGAAGAAAAAGAGGTCACAGTAGCTCCGCTGGCAGCTTTATTTGCCGAGGACGAGACGGGCAAGCGCGTTGTGTACATTAAGCAAGGCGAAGTATGGAATCGCCGCGAGGTGGAGTTGGGCCTGGAGAATTATCTGGTTGCATCTGTGAAGGGTTTGAACAAGGGAGATGTGATTGCTCTCGACAAACCGCCCACAGAGACCGTAGCAACCGGAAGGGGATAAAGCAGTATGTCAGAGATCAAACCGAAAATTCGAATTGGACAGTCGGAATCGAGCGTCCGCAACAAACGGATCCTGATCGCAGTGCTTGCGATTGCGGGAGCCGGCGGCGGCTATGCGGCATTCAATTACAACCAGAAATCGAGCGTGGTGGAAGTGCCCGTAGCGAAAGTACGCAAGGGTGAGTTCACGATTGTGGTGAGAGCGCGCGGGGAAATTCGCAGCGTGAAGTCCACCACAATTACAGCGCCGCAGGTGCCTGACCCGCGCATTGTGAAGCTGGCTGAGAGCGGGAAGCCGATTCGGCAGGGCGAGGTGGTGGTAGAGTTTGACGCTGCCCAGCAGGAGCAGAGCTTGCTCGAGCGCAATACGAGTGTCAGGACGATTGACAGCCAGATTGTGCAGACCAAGGCATCGCACCGGATCGTGACCGAAATGGACGGCATGAACAAGATGACGGCCGAGTACAACCTGCAACGGTCGAAGCTGGAGGCCAGCAAAGCCGAAGTGGTGAGCGAGATTGAAGGGGCCAAGAGCAAGATTGACGTCGGCATCTCTGAGGGTGAACTGGGTCAGGTGGGGCAAACCATCAACACGCACAAGGCGACGCAAAACGCGGACCTGGAACGACTGGACCAGAACAAGGATAAGGCCGTGCGGGATGTGAACCGGGCCAAGGGTTATTTGAACAACATGGTGCTTCGCGCACCGACCGACGGGATTGTAAATTTGCTGCCGAACTTCCGCAGCCAGGGAAGCTGGGGCTCGAGCCCTCCTCCTTTCAAGGAAGGCGACCGGGCGTGGACGGGAGCGGCGATTGCCGAGATTCCTGACCTTTCGCTGCTGCGCATCGATTTGAAGCTGGATGAAGTGGACCGCGGCAAGCTGGAATTGGGCCAGAAGGTCAAGGTGCGTATTGATGCGATTCCGGACCGTGAGTTTGAGGCCAAGCTGGACTGGATCAGCCCGATTGCTTCGGTGCAATGGCGCGGCATGGGCATGACGGAGAAGTCATTCCCGGCACGGGCGACGATTGATGGCACTGATAAGCGGTTGCGGCCGGGGATGAGCGCTTCTGCTGAAATTCTGATTGAAAGCGAAGCGAATCAGCTTTTGATTCCTACTCGGGCCAGCTTTACGATCGGGGGCAAGCCTTCTGTCTATGTACAGAAGGGCCAGGCCTTTGCTGTACGGCAGATTGAAGTGGGCAAGCGGAACGATAACGAAACCGTCGTGCTGAGCGGACTGAAGGAAGGCGAAGTGGTGACACTGGAGAATCCTTCTGAGGCGGCACGAAAGCAGAAGAAACTCTAGACCTAAGACATGCGCAAGACTTTAATTCGATCGATCATTTTGCTGGTGCTTGTGGGTGCCAGCTACGCGGCCTACCGTGTTTACCAATCGCTGCCGCAGCGTGAAGAAACCATTGCAACGACGAAGGTCAAGCAAGGGGATGTGGTGGTGCGCAGTTTTGCCCGCGGCGAATTGCGGGCAGTGCGCAGTGCGACGCTGACGGCGCCGAATCTGTTTGGAACGGTGCAGGTGACGAAGCTGGCGACGCTGGGTGCGCTGGCCCGAGAGAAAGATCTTGTGGTGGAGTTTGACGATGCGGAGGTATTGTCGCGGCTTGAAGAGAAACAACTGGAGCTCGATCAGATTGACGAGCAGGTGAAGAAGGCGCAGGCCGACCTGGCCATTCGCGATAACCAGGATCAAGTGGAGTTGTTGCGGGCACGGTATGGTGTGCGCCGGGCCGAACTGGAAGTGAAGCGCAATGAGCTGATCAGCGCGATCGATGCGAAGAAAAACATGTTGACGCTCGAGGAATCGAAGCGACGGCTGTCTCAGCTGGAAAGCGATATCAAGAGCCGCCGCGAGCAGGCACAGGCGGAGCTTGCGGTGTTGCGAGAGAAGAAGAACAAGGCGACGCTTGAGCTGAACCGGGAACGCCAACGGCTCGCACAGGTGAAGCTGTTGTCGCCGATGAGTGGCCTGGTTGCGGTGAAGCAGAATCGGTCGACGGTGATGATGTTTGGCATGCAGTTGCCTGATATTCGCGAAGGCGATCAGGTGCAGCCGGGTATGCCTGTGGCCGATATTCTCGACCTCAGTGAGATGGAAGTGGTGGCCAAGGTGGGTGAGCTTGACCGGGCCAACCTGGTGGAAGGGCAAGAAGTATCCATGCGGCTGGATGCGCTGCCGGAGAAGCGGTTTACGGGCAAGATCAAGTCGATGAGCGGAACGGCATCTGCCAATATGTTCAGCTCAGACCCGGCCAAGAAGTTTGATGTGATTTTCTCGATCGATATGCGGCAACTGCTGAGCGCTTTGGGTGCGAATGAAGCAGCGGTGACCCGGATTCTGGCACAGGCGGAAGCCAACCGGAAGAAGGGCCCGATGACGGCCATGGCTGGGCCGAGCCCGGAAGTGCTGGCAGCAATGCAAGCGGGGGCAGGAGCGCCGGGTGGCGGGATGCCTGCGATGGGTGGAGCTCAGGGTGGTGGTGGCGGAGAACGTCGTCAGCGCGGCGAGGGTGGTGGTGGAAACCAGGACCCCGAACAGCAGAAGAAGCGGCGTGAATTGATCACCAAGCTCAGCAACGGCAAGAGCATGGCCGACATGACGAGCGAAGAACGCAGCGCTCTGATGGCCAAGGTGAATGCCGAGATGCAGAAGAGCGGTGGTGCTGCGGGAGGCAACCGTGGGGGACGCGGAGGCGCACCTGGAATGCCGCAGCTGTTTAATGTGAGCGGGTTGATGGTTTCGCAGAAAGACCTGGATAACGCCAAGTTGCCGCCGCCGCCCGAAGAGGATAGCCAACTGGATGTGCTGTTGCGGCCGGGCCTGCTGGCTGATGTCGAGATCATTGTGGACAAGGTGCAGAATGCTGTGAATGTACCGATCCAAGCCGTATTTGAGAAGGACGGCAAGCAGGTGTTGTACCTGAAGGTGGGCAACCGCTTTGAGGCCCGGGAAATCAAGCCGCTGAAGCGTAGCGAGAATGTGATGATCCTGTCGAGCGGCGTGAAGCCGGGAGACACGATCTCGATGGCCAACCCCGAGGCCAAGCCTGGTGACAAGAAAAAGGGTGAGCAGAAGAGTGGCGGCGCGGCAGCAGGACTGCCCGGCGGCAAGGGAGGCATGTAAGCCAAATGAAGGGCTTGTTTCAGGGCTTGCTGCCCGAACTGTATATGGGCTTGAGCAGCCTGCTGGTGCACAAGCTTCGCAGCTTGCTGACCATGCTGGGTATGATCTTTGGCGTTGGCGCCGTAGTGGCGATGCTATCGATTACGGCCGGCGCTCAAAAAGAGATGATGAGCTACATTGATTTGCTGGGCGTCAACAACATCATTGTGGAAGCCAAGGAAGCAGTGGATCGCAATGAATTGCAGGCACGGCGGTTGATCTCGCCGGGACTGACTTTCCGCGATTACCGGGCCATCAAGGAAAACGTGCAGGGCCTTGAAGCATCGACTCCGCGTAAACGATTCAAGCCGCTGAAGGTGTTGCCGAAGACGACGGCAGAGACGCCACTGCTGATTGGGGTGGAGCCGTCTTATCTGGCGATCAACAGCCTGAAGGTCACCGAAGGGCGATTCTTCAACGATAAGGACAACGATACGTCTGCCCCGGTGTGTGTGCTGGGTGAAACGGCGAAAGTGAATCTCCTGGGCTATGAGCCCGCGGTTGGGAAGTATGTGAAAGTGAACGACACCTGGCTGCAGGTGATTGGGGTGCTTTCGCAACAG
Source organism: Bryobacter sp. (assembly GCA_044340255.1). Taxonomy (GTDB): domain Bacteria; phylum Acidobacteriota; class Terriglobia; order Bryobacterales; family Bryobacteraceae; genus Bryobacter. The sequence continues at coordinate 33,838 of JBIITX010000004.1, forward strand.
GCGACCGCCGATGCGGATATGGATGGCGGTGAAACGTCGAACCGCAACAACATGATCATTTCTCCGCTCAATACGGTGATGCGGCGCTTTGAGGACAACAACAGCTATTTGAAGGATGAGATTGACGGCATTTACATGCGCGTGGCACCGGGCACCGATTCGATTGAGACGGCCGCGATTGTGCGGGCGATTCTCGATTCGACCCATAAAGATGCCGGCGACTACAACACGATTGTGCCGGCGGGGTTGCTCGAGCAGCGGCGGCGGACATCGTTTATCTTCAGCGTGGTCATGCTTTGTATTGCCGGTATTTCGCTGCTGGTGGGCGGAATCGGCATTATGAACATCATGCTGGCCACGGTGCTGGAACGGACGAAAGAGATTGGAATCCGGCGGGCGATTGGAGCCCGGCAGGTGGACATCATTCGTCAATTTCTGATGGAGGCATTGCTGATTTCGATGCTGGGAGGCATGATCGGCATTGCGTTTGGATTTACGCTCTCGAAGGTGATTGCGACGGCGGCTGGATGGTCGACTGTGGTGACTACCTCTTCGATTGTGGTGGCATTTGGGGTGTCAGTGGGCATTGGCCTGCTGTTTGGAATTTATCCGGCCATGCAGGCCGCAAAACTGGATCCGATTGAGGCGATTCGTTACGAATAATATGTTGCGTACTTTTGGTATTTTTCTACTGGTTGGCATCGCTGCGCTGGCGCAGGGCACGAGCAATATTATGGCTCCGAATGTGTTTAAAGATTCGGAGCTGGCACCGTATCCGAAGTTTGGAACGAAGGATTATGTGCGGAAAATCTTCCGCAAGGAAACTCCGAAGTTTGAACTGCAAGGGCCGGTGAAGCTGCAGGATTATGTATCTGGCAACAAGCTGGAGCTGTCGCTGAAAGGGTTTCTCGAGTTAACGCTCAACAACAGCACGGACATCCAGATCCAGCGTCTGGTGCTTGAGATTCCGAAGAATGCGATCACGCGTTCTTATTCGATTTTTGATCCGCAGTTTCTGGGCCGCTTCAATGCGACGCGGACCAAGACGGTGACTACGGATGCGCTGGCTGGTGCTTCGACGCTGTCGAACCTGTCACAGCCGCTGACGTTGAACTGGAGCCAGACCGCACCGACCGGAACACAGTACACGATCAACTATGGTGCCTCGAAGAACAGCACGAACAACTCGTTTGCGACCTTAAACCCGGCCTATGCCTCGAACCTGAATCTTTCGTTCACGCAGCCGCTGGTACGTGGTCGTGACCTGCAGGTGTTGCGGGCTCCGATTCTGCTTGCGAAAACGCGGTTGCGGGGCAGCGAGTATGCGTTCCAGGATCAGTTGCAGCAGTTGTTGACCAATGCTGAGAATGCCTACTGGGATGTGATTGGTGCGCGTGAGAACTTGAAGGTGCAGGAGCAGGCGCTGGCACTGGCCGACACCAGCTTGAAGCGTGCCCAGCGGGAACTGGAACTTGGGGCTTTGCCGGCGCTTGAAATCTACCAGCCGCAAGCGGTGTATGCACGGGCGGAGATTTTGGTGACTCAGGCGCGCTACCGCCTGGCCCAGACCGAGGACGCGCTGCGGCGGCAGATGGGAATCGATCTTGATCCGGAGTTGCGCAAGCTGCCGATCGTGTTGACGGAATCAGTATTGCCGCCCACGGATAACAAGCCCTTTGACAAGGAATTGCTGGTGGCGGATGCGCTGCGTGTGCGGCCGGACCTGATGAACACGCGCCAGCAGATCGATATTGATGACATCAACTTGCGGGTTGCCTCGGATGCGATGCGCCCTGATTTTTCGTTCTTTGGAAACTACTCGATCCAGGGCCGTGGCGGACCGACGTTGCGGCGGCAGACGATCTTCAATCCGGATGGCACCAGTTCACCGGTGTTCGCCTCGATCCCTGGTGGATTTGGCGATGCGTTTGACCAGATGTTTGGATTCGGATTCCCGATCATCGGTGGTGGCATCCAGTTGCGGTTGCCGATCAAGGATCGAACGGCATCGGCCAACTATGCAGATGCCGTGGTGAGCAAGAGGCTGGACCAGTTGCGTGTGCGGACGCTCGAGCAGAATGTCCGACTCGATGTGCTGAACGCTGTCAATCAGGTGGAGAACAGCCGGGCTAGCGTTGACCTGGCCAAGATCGCAGCGGACCTGGCGCAGAAGCGTGTTGAGGCAGACCAAAAGCGCTATGAGCTGGGTACGATTACGCTGTTCTTCCTGCTGGATTCACAGAATGCATTGACGCAGGCGCAGAGCGACCTGGTGACGCAGAGCGTGCAGTATCGCCGAAACCTGTTGAATCTCTATCGCCGTACGGGCACCTTGCTCACAGAGCGTGGTATTAGTACGAACTGAGTGGGAAAGATCAAAGTACTTCCGGATGCAGTCGCCAACCAGATTGCGGCGGGAGAGGTTGTTGAGAGACCAGCTTCGGTAGTGAAAGAGCTGCTCGAGAATTCTCTCGATGCCGGGTCGACTGATATACGGGTTGAGGTGGAAGCGGGCGGACGACGTCTGATTCGCATCACCGATAACGGCTGCGGGATGATGCGCGATGACGCGATGCTGGCCTTTGAGCGGCATGCGACTTCAAAGCTGCAGACGGTGCATGACCTCGACCAGATTGGGACGCTGGGGTTTCGCGGGGAAGCCTTGCCTTCGATTGCCTCGGTGTCGCGGCTGACGCTGGAGACGCATGCACGCGAGGAGACGACGGGGACGCGCGTGGCGATCAACGGCGGCAAGATGGTGCAGTGTGAGGAAGCGGGGCTGGCGGCGGGGACGGTCATCACGGTGCGGGATCTGTTTTTCAATGTGCCGGCGCGCAAGAAGTTTTTGCGCAGCGAACAAACGGAGCTGGCGCACATTGCTTCACTGGTGACGCACTACAGCCTGGCGCATCCGGACAAAGCATTTGAGTTGCTGCACGGGGTGAATGAACTGCTGCGGGTGACGCCGGTACAAACGGCGCAGGAGAGGGTGTTTCAGGTGTTTGGCAGCCGGATTCTCGAAGACCTGGTGGAGTTTGGACCCGAGGTGAAAACGCTATCGACCGCCGATGGGGAACAGAAGCGGTTTGAGCTTTCGGGGTTTATTTCTAAACCTCATGTGCAGAAGCTGAACCGGAATTCGATTTACCTGTTTGTGAATGGGCGGCTGATACGAGACAAGTTGCTGCTGCATGCGTTGACGAGTGCGTATCACAACCTGATTCCTCCAGCTTGTTACCCGTTTGCGTTGCTGTTTCTCGATTGTGATTTTGGGGAAGTGGATGTGAACGTGCATCCTTCGAAGACAGAAGTGCGGTTTCGGCATAGTTCGTTTGTGCATGACTTTGTGCGCGATGCGGTGCGGGGGAAGTTGATGGAGTCTAAGCCCGTGTCGAGCTTGCCGCTGCCTACGAGCAGTGGCCAGCTGGCTGTGGGACTGCCGTTTAGTGAATTCACGCAGCGCATCGAGAATTCTGCGCCTGACCTGTACGACCCGATTGTGCCGGTGAAGCGGGAAGCCGAGGGGCTTGAGATTCCGACGATGCGGCTGGAGATGCCGCCGGGGCCTGCGCCGCGATTTGATTTCAGCGATAGTGCGCCGCCGATGCGGATGCGGATCCCGGATACGCATGGGCCGCTACCGCCTGGTGTGGCGGAGATGAACGAGTACGAGAGCATGGGCTCGCTGGGGGACTTGCGGCCGCTGGGTCAGATACACAACAGCTTCATCATTGCGGCGGGACGGGATGGGCTCTGGATTGTCGACCAGCATGTGGCGCATGAGCGGATTCTTTTTGAGCAGGTGTTGCGGCGTTTTGCCAAGCGTGAAATGCAGCAGCAGCGATTGCTGATGCCGATGGTGATGGAACTGACGGTGGGTCAGCATCTGGAGTATGCGCGGATTGCCGGGGAGCTGGCGATGGCGGGGTTTGAGACGGAGCCTTTTGGGAATCGTACGATTGCGATTCAGGCGGCACCTTCGGGATTGGGGCCTGGGGAAATCGAGAAGGTGATCTTTGAGATTCTCGATATCTCAGAGACGGAGTTGCGAAAGTCGTCTGTCGAAGATTTGCGGCGGAATATCGCGGCGAGTGTCTCGTGCCGGGCGGCGATCAAGATCAATACGCCGCTGGATCAGCAGAAGATGGAATACCTGCTCAATGAGCTGGCCAAGTGCGAGTATCCGATGGCGTGCCCGCACGGGAGACCGATTGCATTGCGCTATTCGACGCGCGACATCTTGCGCGGCTTTCACCGCATTTAGGGATTGGGTAGTGGAGAGAAGCTGACCACTTCGTCGAGTTGCAGGATTTGGCCTTTTTCGAAGGTAAACCAGAGGATGGCGCGGCCCTGGTAGGCTTCGCCGGTGCGTCGTAGTTTGCCTGTTTCACGGATCCTGGTAATGACGTAGTTTTCGTGTTCCACGATGGCTTCGATGACGGGGGATTGCTCTGTGACGGTCTCGAAGTTGCGGACCAGCGCTTCGATGATATTGCCGGGGCCGCGGGTGGTGCCTTCAAAGTCAGGAATGCCTGTGATCGTCATCACAGCGTCTGGATGGAATAGATGCACGACGGAATCGAGGTCTTTGGCGGCGACTGCTGCGAGTACCGCTGAAATGATGCCAATCTGGCTGTGAGTTCTGGAAGAAGTCTGGCGCTCATCGAGAGTCGCCATCACTTGGGAAAAGTCTTGTTCCACGGGATAGATGCTACCGCACCACACCGGTCATTGGGCTGGAGGCGGAAGCGTAGAGGCGCTTGGGCATGCGGCCACCAAGCCAGGCGAGGCGGCCTGCCATTACGGCGTACTTCATCGCTTCGGCCATCTTGACGCTATCGGCGGCTTCGGCTACCGCAGTGTTGAGCAGTACACCGTCGTAGCCGAGTTCCATGGCGATGGCGGCATCGCTGGCGGTACCGACGCCGGCGTCGACGATCAAGGGAACCTCGGTGATCATTTCGCGGAGGATGCGGAGGTTGGCGATGTTCTGGATGCCGAGGCCGGAACCGATAGGTGCGCCCATGGGCATGACGGCCGCAGCACCGGCATCGATCAACTTGCGGGCGACAATGAGGTCATCGTTGGTGTAGGGCAGCACGGTGAAGCCTTCTTTGACCAGAACTGCAGTGGCCTCGATGAGGCCGATGACGTCCGGGTAGAGGGTTTTCTGGTCGCCGATGACTTCGAGCTTGACCCAATCGGAAAGGCCGACCTCGCGACCGAGGCGTGCAGCGCGGATGGCTTCGTCGGCGGTGTAGCAACCAGCGGTGTTGGGGAGGAGGAAGAATTTTTTCGTGTCGATGTAGTCGAGGAGGCTTTCTGAGGAGCGGTCGAGGTTGACGCGGCGCGTGGCAACAGTGACGACTTCGGCTCCGGAGGCCTCATGGCATTGCTGCATTTCTGGGAAACTGCGGTATTTACCGGTGCCGATGAGGAGGCGGGAATGGAAGCTGCGGTTGGCGATGATGAGGGAGTCAGACATGGCTTGAAAAAACCATGATAGCGAGGAGGGGGTATGGTGTGTTATTTTGGTTGATGGTTTAGTATGGCGAATACAGTTACATCCATCAAGCGCGTCCGCATCACGGAACGCCGCACCGCGGCCAATCGGGCTCGCCGCAGCCGCATCAAAGGCGCAATCAAGATTATGCGTAAGTTCTTGGCCGAAAAGAACCACGGTGAAGCCACCAAGCAATTGACCGAGGTTTTCTCGATCGTTGACCGTGGCGCCAAGTGGGGCGTGATCAAGAAGAACACCGCAGCTCGTTACAAGAGCCGTTTGGCCCGCCGTTTGAAGGCGATTGCCGCTTAAGTTTTTCTCCCTCCCCCTTTAAACTTCAGCCTCAGCCTTCCTTCGCAGTCACCTTCCAGACGAAGTCTTCCATCACCGTCTTGTCATCAGGACGGGTGTCTCTTAGCGCCTGATCGGCCGCGTAGACAAGCAGCATTGCGCGCTTGAGGCGGCCGGGAGCAAACGCGTTCATAGTTTGTTCTACCTGCTCGGCGCGAGCTTTCCACATTGGGGTACCCAGTTTGGAGAAGTGCCCCTGAATCTGCATCGACCCCTTCACCCTTGCTTCGTGAGCCGCTAGCGCCAGGCGGAATTGCGTTGCGAGGAAGGCGAGGGCAATCGGTAGGTACTCCCCTTCCCGAATCAATGTGTCGAGGATGTCGAGGCTTTTGGCACGATCACTCCGGCCGATGGCGGCAACGAGGGAGAAGATGTTTGCAGCACGCGCATTGGGGACAAGCGCTGTGATGGTTTCGGCCGTGATGGCTTCTCCTGGCTTGGCGTAGAGCGCGAGCTTTTCGATCTCCTGGCTGATGCGAGAGGCATCGGCTCCGGTGGCTTCCACCAGCAGTTCGATCTCAGGGGCGGCGAGGCGGATTTTCTTTTCGGCCGCAAGATCGATAGCGAGGCGGCGAGCGGAATCGGGGGTGAAGCGTGGGAAGTCTACTTGTGCTTTGACGGAAGAGAAGAACTTGCGGAGGTTCTCGACTTTGGTCTTGTCGTCGCCATCGAAGTCATAGCGGGAACAGTCGAAGACGATGGTGGTGTCGGGGGTGGGGTTGGCGAGATAGGCCGTGAGTTCTTTGGCGCCGTGGTTTTCTTCTTCGGCCTTGGCGCGCCCGCGAGGCAGGACGGCTTCGGCGCCGGCCACCCAGATGAGGCGGCGGGAGGCAAACAAAGACATGGAGGCGGCGTCATCGAGCACCTCAGAGACGCTGACTTCGGTGAGGTCCCAACGGCTCCAGCCGCTTTCGCGGTCTTCGGGTTTAGGGAGCACTACAGCGATGAGGGCCTCTTTGCAGAGACCACGGAGGTAGGCATCGGGCCCGAGGAAGAGGCAGATGGCAGGGGGCTTCCCCTTTTGAAGGCCGGTGAGGAACTGCTCAGCTTGCATGGAATTTAGAAGTTTTCGAGGATCGACGTGACGACGGTGGAGGCAACGTCGCGGCTGAGCCGGTCGAAGGCTGGAGTGGATTCGTCAAAGTAGGCCAGCGGGTCGATCGAGATTTCGTAGCGCTGGCGGAAGTCCATCGAGGGGTTGATATAGATCACTTTGCCGCCATTGACCTGGGTGAGTTTGACGGCAAGGATGGCCTGAATCTGAACGCCTGCGGCACGGCCACTGGCGGGGTCGAAGACAGTGGGGAAAGCCATTACGGTAGCGATGGAGCCTTGCAAGATGGCATCGGCACCGGCGGGGTCTGGTAGCACCTGGTATTTAGTGCGAGCGTGGAATTCGCGGGTGATGGCGATGGGGAGTTTTTCGGTGAGCTTATAGCGCGTGGTGGGATTGGCAAAGGGCGGGATGCCGATGGTGCGGATTTCTTTGGGCATCAAGTCGGCCTTGCCTGCGACGTGATAGCCGCAAGAGCTGGTGGCCAGGGTGGCGGATGTTGTGAGGAGGAAGTGGCGACGGTTCAAGCTTTGATCCTTTCTCTAGCCACGAGAATGGCATTTTGCGCGGTGATGCGGTGGTTGTCGGCAGCGAGCCAGAACCAGGCAGCGCGGGGCTGATTGCGATCTGCTTCGATGGCACCAATCGCGATGCCGTCCTGTGCGGCGACGCCGACATTGGTGGGAGGCTCGAGATCTGTACCACGAACATCGAAGCCTGCTTTGGCGAAAAGCGAGGAGAGGCGAGCGAGGTCGGGAGCCTCTTCAAAGAGTACCCAGGCGGACGCACTGAGGCCATGGAAGACAGGGGCCTGACTGAGACGGAGCGAGGGCTGGGGGACCGCACCGAGCAGCAGTGCCTTGAGGTTGCGGTCGATGCGTTGCTCAATCTTGTCGAGATCGTTGGGAGATTCTTCGCCGAGGCGTGCCAACATGGCGAAGGCGGCCTGGGTATCGAAGACTTTCTTTTGGACTTGCTGGAAGCTGAGCAGGGCGATGGTTTGCTGTTGGAGCTCGGTGATGCCTGCAGTGCCAAATTCGCTGGCCGGGTGCATGACGTTAATGATGGATTGACGGATGGGCGAGGCGGCCTGGAGCGAGCGCAGGAAGAGTGCGAGCATCGTCGCGGCGGGATGGGCGATGACTTCGACCGGAGCAAGGTCGCGGGCAATGGGAGTCTCGCTGAGTGGAGAGCGGAGCCGGGCGGTGGGGTCGATTTCGAGAATGCCGGTGAGGTCGATGATGTCGCGGGTGCGCATCTTGCGGACCTTGGCGGTGGATTCCAGATCGCCAGCCAACATGACCACGGAGGCGGCGGCCACAATCTTTTCATCGACGGGGGACATGAGAGCGAGGTCGTCAGAATCGCGGACGAGGGTTTTGCCTTCGTCGTCGGTGGTGTCCATGGGGTGGACATCAAAATCGGTCGCGTTTTCGATGATTTCGCGGCCGAGCAGGGTTTGACCGCCGACCAGCGCCAGCTTTGGTTTAGCCAATGGTGGAATTCTCCGGTGCAGGTTGGATTGCGGCAGGGCGACGACGGAGCAAGCCGCCGATGCGAACGAGAATGCCGCTGGCGGTGTAGGTGAAGCACATGGCAAACAGGACGGGCTGCGAGTAGTTCCAGATCATGAAGATCAGACTGCCGAGGAGGATGAGGCTGAGCGGCGATCGTGGTTCGAGGAGGTTGAGATCTTTGAAGCTGCGATAGCGCCAGGTGCTGACCATGAGGAAACTCATGAGGGCGAGGAGGGCGAGCCAGAGTAAGGAGATGATCCAGTTTTCAATGGGGACGCTGTTGGCCGCATAGACAATGCTGGCGATGAAGGCAGCGGCGGCAGGAATGGGCAGCCCGACGAAATATTTGCGGTCGGGGCGGCCAGGGTTTTTGGGGACCGGATTGGTCACCACGTTGAAGCGGGCGAGGCGAGCGGCTCCGCAGAGCAGATAGACGAAAGAGAGGAAGTAGCCGCCCTGGAGGATCTGATCGCGAAAGTTGGGATCGATGTTGTGACTGACAAAGTAAAAGCCCCAGCAGAAGGCAAGTACGGCGGGGGCGATGCCAAAGGTAATGACGTCGGCGAGGGAATCGAGCTCGCGACCAAAGTCGCTGACGGTGTTGGTCATGCGAGCGATGCGGCCATCGAGACCGTCACAAGCTACCGCGACGCCGATGAGCTGGGCAGCGAGAGCGTACTCGGGAATGGAGTTGAGCCCTTCATGGGAGGCCTTGAGGGTGCCCTCAATGGTCTTGGTGATCGCTAGAAAACCGAAGAAGACATTGGCGGCAGTAAAGAGAGTGGGCAGCGCGTAGGCGGCCCGGCGGGGCCGACGCTCCGGGCTCTTGGGATCGATGAGGCGTTCGGAGAGGCGCAAATTCATGCTCCTTTATTGGACTCGCTTTGCAATGATACTGGAGCCGGCGGAAACCCGCTCGCCGAGGGTGACGCTCAGCTTCCAATCGGCATTAAAGAGGACGTCAACGCGCGAGCCGAATTTGATGAGACCGACGCGTTCGCCGCGCTGGACGGTGTCGCCGGTGTCTTTGTACCAGACGATGCGGCGAGCGATGAGGCCTGCGATCTGGCTAAATTCGATGGTGGTTCCTTCGCCTTCGACGACGAAGGTGTTTTGTTCGTTCTCTGTGCCGGCTTCGTCTTTGCTGGCGACGAGGAATTTACCGGGCTTGTAGGTGCGGCGGGTGATCTTGCCGGCAATGGGGGTGCGGTTGACGTGCACATCGAAAACGTTGAGGAAGATGCCGAGGCGGGTGCGACCGTCAGGGTCTTTGGTGATCGAGACGACCTTGCCATCCGCAGGAGAGACTGCGACGGGACCTTCGGGAATGATGCGATTGGGGTCGCGGAAGAACCAGAGGCAGAAGACCGCCAGGATGTAAAAAGGGATGCCGAGCCAGGCAGTTTTTGTGAGGTAGCCCGTGAGTGCCCCCACGGCAGTGAGAGCAAGGGCGTACCAAATACCAGTAATGACCATGAATCTCTATTATCTATGTCCAGCGCTGCCGTTTGGGCTTGGCATGGATGGATTCGAACAATTCGAGGCCAGTGCGGTACTTTAGACCCTTTTGCCGGCAATAGCGAACCGTGGCGGAACCGTCGATTTCCCAGGCGGGGACTTTCAGGTGGACGGTGAGGCGGAGGGGCAGCTTGGTGGTCATTTCGATCATGGCTCCGGAGTCGGCCAGATTGACCAGCTTGATTCTTTCACTCAGGGTGTTGCCATCGTCGGCCTGCCAGGCGATAGTGCCCGGTTCATTGAGTTCGATGCGTTGGGAACGGCGTTTTTCAGTGGCCATGGTTAGAGCTCGGCGAGACGGGCGCGGATGAGTTTTCGGATGAGGGTGGCGGGGAGCGGCTTGTCGACCGGGAACTGGATGGCACCCTTGGATGTTTTGTACTTGGTGAGATCGGCAGCGAGGGAAGTGATGACGCCGCCGCTCATGGGGAAGTAGCTGCAGTGGTTCTTGAAGGCGGCGAAGCCTGCGATGTGCTTGTTGAAGGTGAAGGCAGGCATGCTGTAGGCAATCGATTCGACGGTGCCTTTGGGGGATGCGGCGAGGATGAGTTGGCGCAGCTTGTGGAGGGTTGCGCGGTGGGGTTCGGGGACGCTGGCCAGGTAGTCGTCGATGGAGTTGGGAGCGGCCATGGGAGTTGGAAGCCTAGTGAGTATGATACAGGCAAACACCCAAGACGAAATGATGATGGTTAGGTCGAGCTAGAGAAGATCTAGGATTTCAGAACGGGAGATGCCCTTCTGTCGAGAGACGGCGCGCAAGATTGAATTGAGAGTTCCAATGCGGAGGGCTGAGTGATTTGGAATGGCAATTCGATGTTGCGTCGGGGAATCTGTTTCAAGAATGATGTGACTTCCATGCTGATGGATCTTGCGATACCCAAACTAGAGGCAGAGTAGGTCGACCAATTGGGTTCCAGCTAAATCGCGAGGAACCTTCAAGAGCTGGTAAGCACTTCATCACGAACGAGATGAAGACGAATGGAGCCGGGGGCATTTCCTTCGAAAAAATAGGCTTGGACAGCTTCGCGAACGTTTAAGCGGAGTTCGTCCCAACTGTTGCCCTGCGTAAAGATGTCCAGACTCAGGCATTCTGCGGTGTAGCCTCCATCCGCTTCTTGAGTGACTTCAAAGACCAACTCTGTTTGCATGCTCCTCATACTTTAGAACGGCACTTCTTCAACAGGAAGGGCTGGGGCGACGCCTGTTAAGAGGAGACGGAGGATTGCCAGGGCGGCTTCTTTGCCCTTCTCTCCTACTTCTCCTGCGGGGCCGACACAACTGGGGCAACCGGATTCGCAGGGGCAGTCGGCGATGAGCTCTTCAGCCCCTTCAAGCAGGCGCTTGGTTTGGTTGAAGAGTGGCAGGGATTGACCGATGCCGCCGGGATAGGTGTCGTAGAGGTAGAGGTTGGGCTCCCAGGCGACTACGCCTCCGGCGATCTCTTCTGTGAGAGAAGTGCCAATGTCGCGGGGGTCACACATCACCAGCATTGCGGCCACGGCTTTTAGCGCGTTGGCCAGACCGGCAAGGCCGTTGGCACGTTCGGACGGAGAATAGGTCTCGAACTGGGCCAGGAAGGCAGCCGGGAAGTGGAGCCACCAACTGGTTGTGTGCATCTCCTGCTCGGGCATGGAAAGGTTACCCGCACCGACGTTTTCGAGCGTGTAGAACTTGACCTTCTTGAAGCCGACGATCTGACGATTGACCCGGACATCACCGTGGCAGGCGCTGGCACGCTGGATGGAGCGCTGGTCAAATTCTTCGAGGATCTTGACCTGCGTGTAGTCGATGGCATCGGTGAAGTAGTCGCAATCAACGCGCTTGACGAAGGCCTTGCGTTGTTCGTAGTCGAACTTCTCTACCTGGTATTGCCTGGCTTCGTGGAGATAGATTGCCTTTTCGTGCAGGGTGACCAGGGCTACGGGGAATGAGACTTCGGCAATGATGTTGTTGTCGTTGGTGGTATCGATGACGACGAAGTTGTCGCTGGTGACGGCGCGGAGGCTGATGGCATCGGCCGGATAGGTATCACTGGTCCAGTGCCAGGCCTTGGCAGAAAGGTTGACCAGCCCGAGTTCTTTGAGGAATTCGCAGAGCTCTGTGGTGTCGTGCGGCCCGAACTTTTCGCCCTCTTTGATGGGGAGTTCAAATGCGGCGCATTTGAGGTGATTGATCAGGATCTCGGTGTTGTCGGGATTGATAGTGGCGCGCTCGGGGGGCTGGCCGAAGAAGTATTCCGGGTGTTCGACGATGAATTGATCGAGCGGGGCGGAACTGGCCACCAGGACGGCGAGTGAAGTGTTTTGCCTGCGGCCTGCGCGCCCGGAGCGCTGCCAGGTGCTGGCAATGGTGCCGGGATAGCCTGCGAGCACCACCGCATCGAGTGAGCCGATATCGACACCGAGCTCGAGGGCGTTGGTGGCCACGACGCCGCGGATGTCGCCGCTGCGGAGTTTGGCTTCGATTTCGCGACGCTCCTTGGGCAGGTAGCCGCCGCGGTAGCCGCGGATGAGGCCCTGGTTGGTGGCACCCTTTTCTACCGCATCTTTCAAGTAGGTGATCAGGATTTCTGTGGCGAGGCGGTTGTTGGCAAAGACCAGGGTTTGCTGCCCGCGCTGGATGGCGTCGAGGGCAATGCGGCGGCTCTCATGGAGGTAGCTGCGGCGGATACCAAGCTGACGGTTGACGACCGGCGGGTTGTACATGACGAAGAACTTTTCGCCGGAGGGGGCACCGTTTTGGTCGACCAGCGAGAAGGGTTCGGCGGTGATAGCTTCAGCTAGTTCTTTGGGGTTGGCAATGGTGGCAGAACAACACACGAATTGCGGCTTGGAACCATAAAACTCGCAGAGCCGCTTGAGCCGACGAATGATGTTGGCCAGGTGGCTGCCATAGACGCCGCGATAGTAGTGCAGCTCGTCGATGATGAAGTACTTGAGATTCTCGAAGAGTTTGGCCCATTTGGTGTGGTGGGGCAGAATGCCGGAGTGCAGCATGTCCGGATTGGTCAGGACCACGTTGGCGCGCTCGCGGATGGCGCGGCGGGCGTCCTGCGGGGTGTCGCCATCGTAGGTAAAGCACTTGAGGTCGGAGCCCATTTGCTCGATGGCTCCGTGAAGCTCTGTCAGTTGATCTTCGGCGAGGGCTTTGGTGGGGAAGAGGTAGAGGGCGCGGGCACCGGGGTCTTCGAGCAGCTTGTTGATGACTGGCAAGTTGTAGCAGAGAGTCTTGCCGCTGGCAGTCGGGGTGACGATGACGACGTTGCGACCGGCATGAACGTGATCGAAGCTGGCGGCCTGGTGGCTGTACAACTGGCGGATGCCACGTTGGGTGAGGGCCGCAACCAGCTTGGGGTCGAGGTTGGGAGAGAAGTCTGAGTATTGGCCTTCACGGGCCGGGAGGTGGCGAATGGAGCGTACCGGGGACTCCGGCTTGCTGGAGATTTCTTCGAAACGCTGCACCGCCTGCATGACGGTTTCGCGACGCGGGATCGGGAGTGTGTTTCGAGTTGTATCGTCCTCGGGAAAGTCGAATAGCAGATTGCCCACACTCTAGAGATAACGCTTGGGAGAACAAAAGGCAAAGACTTCGTTGCAGATTCTATAGGCGCGGGGGTTGGGCGATGGCGGTGGCGATGCTGGAGAGGGCGAGTTCGAGCGTCTTGCGGGAGGTGCCGAGGTTCATGCGCATGCGACCGGTGCCGGATTCGCCGTAGTTGGTGCCGGCATTGAGCTGCACTTTGGCGTGGCGGACGAGATAGTCCTGGACGATCATTTCGGCAGTGACGGGGCGGGCTGAGGCTGGGCGAGACTGGTTGGCCCTGGCTGCGGCAGCTTTGGCTCCGATTTTCTCGATTAACCCGGAGACGTCGACCCAGCCCAGATAGGTGCCCTGGGGCTTGGCGTATTTGAGAAGGGGGATGCGCTCGGTGATGAACTTCTCTACGTAATCGTGGTTGCCGTCGATATAGGCGATGAGCTGGGTGAGCCAGGGCTCGCCTTCATTGAGCGCGGCCTGCGCAGCGATGACGCCCAGGGTATTGATATCGCTGCTGTGGCCGGTGGCGGCGATGCGGGCGATGTAGTCGGCATTGTCTGAGAACATCCAACTGCATTTGAAGGCTGAGAGGTTGAAGGACTTGCTGGCCGACTTGAAGGTGACGCTGTTGAGTACCACTTCGCGATTGTCGAGCAATGAGTAAGGCGTGTACGTGTTGCCTTTGGTGACGAGGTCGCAGTGGATCTCGTCAGAGAGGACGACGACCCGCCGCTTTGTGCAGAGTTCACCCAGGGCAGACAGATCCTTGCGGGACCAGACGTTGCCGGTGGGGTTATTGGGATTGCAGAGAATCAGGGAATTGGTGTCGTGCGAAATGTGGCGATCGAGCTCTTCGAGATCGAGCTGGTAGCGACCGTTGACTTGTTTGAGGGGGACTTGTTCTGGCTTGCAGCCCGCAGCAGAAATGTCGCCAAAGAAACCGTCATACGTGGGAGTGAGGAGGAGGACCTTGCTGCCGACGGGCGAGAAGGCACGAAGAGCGCTGATGATGCTGGGATGGACGCCGCTGGCGAGCAGGAGCCGGTCGGGATGAATAGTGATTCCGTAGCGGCGCTTGTTCCAATCGATGATGGATTGCCGGAAGGATTGGGGCATGGTGAGGTAGCCCCAGTTCTCATGTTTCAGGCGCTTCTGGAGGGCGGCGGTGATGACTGGCGCGGTACGAAAGTCTGTGTCGGAGATGCCCATGCCGGCGAGGATGGCGTCTTTGCCGTAGCGGCTGATCTGGGCATCCCACTTGGTGGAGTCTGTACCAACGCGATTGTAGGGAGTATCGAAGTCGAAGCCAGGAGCCGATTGGGCGGCGGCGACTAGTGGGGTGCCAAGGAAAGTGCGGCGGGCAAAGCGATTGGGCTTCGGCATATCGGTTAAAGATAACTCTTGAGATGAACGAAGGGAAGATGGCCGTACTGAATCAGCACTTCGCGGCCATCATATTCGAGCGAGAGACGCGCGGCTTCTGTGACGAGTTCGTTGTAGGAGGAGTTGGCGGCAGTGGCAACGATGCCTTGCTGCTCGATGGCAGCGAGGTTGGCTGGATCGGCTTCGACAGCCTGCGCTGCTTCCACCAGGGCTTCGACGGAGCGGTAGCCGTAACCAACGACGCGCTCGCCCGGGCCGAGGTGATTGGGGACGTACTGCATGTAGTCGGGGCTGGGCTCAGAATAGCCGCCATCGACGTAGCAGTACTCGAGACCACGGTGGGAATCGGTATGGTTGAGGAAGCCGCCACGGTCTCCCTGGCTGGTCCAAAGCGTCATGCCCTGGGTGTTGGAGCCGGGGCCCTGGTCTGGGTAGCCGAGTGCGTTTTGGACATTGAGGATGCCGCCGTTGGACCACTTGACGCGGGCATCGGTCCACATCCAGGCATCGGTACCGTTTGGAAATTTCTCGGGAACACCCGCGACGGAAACACTGACGGGCATGAGGCCCGTGATGAAGTGAAGCAGGTCGACATAGTGGCAGCCGATGTAGGTGAAGGCATCGGAATTTTCCATCGAAAACCAGTTCTGGAAGTTCGAATGGCGGTAGTACCACTTCTCAAACAGACGTGCGGTGCCGAGTTTGAAGTCACCAAAATGGCCCTGGCGGTAGCGGTCACGCGCCATGAGGGCGCGGTCGTCAAAGCGCTTGTGGTATTCGACCCCAACGAAGAGATTGCGGTCGCGGGCCGCTTTCTCAATCACCACTGCCTGCTGGATCTTCTGCACGAGAGGCTTGACGCAGATGATGTGCTGGTGGTGATCGATCGCCGTCATCACGGCATCGAAATGCAGTTGGTCGGGCAAGGCGATGATGGTGAGGTTGCGTTCGGCGGCGTTGGCGAGAACGTCCTTGTAGCTGGCGGTGGTGGGAATGAAAGATTCGCCTGGAAAGGCAGCCGCAATGCGCGGATTGGCTGCCAGGGAATCGAGCGTTTCTTTGCGTCTTGCGCAAACGGTGATGTTGCCGATGAGGCCTTTGCGGCGCAGTTGGTAGAGCGAGGGGAGGATTTGATCGTGAACGATCATGCCTCCGCCAATCACGCTGACGTGCATTTTCATTTGGCGGCCAAAGCCTCGGCGAAGCACTCGGAGAGGACGGCTGTCGACTCGAGGATCGCTTCTTCGGTGATGCAGAGGGGCGGGCAGATCTTGATGGTGGCACCGCCAAAGCCGACGGGCGAGAAGAGCAGGACGCCTTTCTCCATCATGCTGTTGACGATGTAGAAGGCGAGGTCAGGGTCGGGGTCGAGGGTGCCTGGCTTGACGCAGGCCATGCCGGCCACGAGACCCTTGCCGTCGACACAGGCGATGACATCGGGATATTTCTCCTGGAGGGCGCGCAGGCGATCGAGCATCAGAGCACCGAGTCGAGCCGCATTTTCGGTGAGGTTTTCGTTGACCACGATATCGATGGAGGCCAGAGCGGCGGCGCAGCAGACGGGATTGCCGGTGTGGGTGCTGGTCATGCTGCCAGCGGGGAAGAGATCCATCAGGTCGGGCCGACCGGCGACGAAGGCGAGCGGGAGAGAGCTGGAAACGCCTTTGCCCCAGGTGGTGAGGTCGGGGACGATTTCATAGTGTTCAAAACCCCACAGCTTACCGGTGCGACCAAAACCAGCCTGCACTTCGTCGCAGGTCAGGATGATGTCATGCTGGCGCGTCCATTCGTACATCTTCTGCATGTACTCGACTGGGGCAAAGCTGGCGCTGCCGCCCTGGTAGGTTTCGAGAATCACTCCGGCAATCTGGTCGGGGCTGACGCCCTGCTTGGCCAAGCTTTCGAGGAAAAACTCAAAGCTGGTGTCGGGAGTGCGGAAGCCATCGGGAAAGGGTACCTGGACGAAGCCGGGGTCGAGGTTGACAATCCATTCTTTGAGGACAGGAATGCCACCGGCCTGCTGGCTGCCGAGGGTACGGCCATGGAAGGCTTTTTCGTAGCTGACGATGATGTTCTTCTGGCGACCGTGGTGCTTGAGGGCGTGGGCGCGGGAGAGCTTGATGGCGCACTCGACGGTCTCTGAGCCGGTGGTGAGAAGGAAGACCTTCTTGAGAGGGGCGGGTAGCAGATCAATCAGGCGCTGGGTGAGCTGAGCGCGGATCTCGCTGGGGAAACAGTAGTTGGTAAGGAGCTTCGATTGCGCCTGATGGACGATGGCGTCGATGATTTCTTTGCGGCCATGACCGGCGTTGGTGATGAGAACTCCGCTGGACCAATCGATCCAGCAATTGCCCCATTTGTCGAAGACCTGAAAGCCTTCAGCATGATCCCAGACGACAGGGGGCTGGCCCTGCATGGCGATGGGCTCATTGCGATGGAGGGTGGCAATGGTTTCCACAGAGCCGGGAGCCGGGATGGGAGTAACGATCTTACGGAGGGTGGTGTTGACTGGAGCAACGGGACGAGGTTCGGAAGAATAAGCGCGAGCCATTCTTTCGAGCGTATCAAGTGCGGAAGAGAAAAAGCGCGGTGCCGGCGCCTGCGGCGGCTAAACCGGTACCGAGCCACATGACTCGAAGGAGACGATTGACCTCCATTTGTGCCTGAATCTGGAGAGATTCGACTTGAAGCAGGTGTTCGGCGGCCTGGGATTCGCGCTCAGAGGCCCACTGTTTGAGGGTGGCCTCGAGGATCTCCAATTGACGGAGCTCACTGGCCTCGATGCGCTGGGTGATTTGGTCTAGAGGGGCCGTTTCGGTTGCCGCCAGGCGCTGGTGCATGTAGTCGATCAGTTCACTGATGGCGGCGTACATTTCAGCCATCTGCCTGCTGTGGGAGAGTTTGGGGGCGGGCGTGGGGGTAACGAGATCAGGATTGGAGTGGACCTGGGCCATGGCGAGGAGGCTGTGCCCGAGTTCGGAGGGGGAGATTTCTAGCGGACTAGGGGGATGGATTGGAGTGGAGGTTGGGGTCCCGATTGATGATTCTGTGGTTTCCATGCCAGCGCTTCGCCTTCAGGTTTGCTTATCGGCAAGGGGAAGGGTTTCAAGATGAAATGAGGGTTGGTCAGGAAGTGGTTCAAAGCAAAGCGAAAAAAAGTTTGATGAAAATTTCTGAATTCGTTGTACGCTTTTCGATTTGGTGGTAGCATAAAAACTGCCTGACGACTGCAATTTCACTCCAACCTTCGTCAGATCCCCTGTTAGCGAGACGCCCCACCGAATGAGTTTTACCGTTTTTCTTGGCAATTTACCCACCTGGGTTACGGCCGATGACATCCAGTCATGGTTGAATGCCGAAGCTCTGGTTGCCGATTCTATTAAAGTAATCCGCAATCCTGAGACCCAGGAATCCAAAGGCTTTGCCTTCATCGAAGCTCCGAATGCGGAGGAGATGCAGTCAATCATTCGCAGGTTTGATCGTGCCCCGCTCGAAGACAAGCTTCTTCGTGCGAACCCGGCACAACCGCCGAAGGGTAAGACCGGTGCGCCGATGGGCCGTTCTGAAGACCGTCGGCCAGGCATGGGTGGAGATCGCCGCAGGGAAGGAGCCCCGATGGGAGCTCGTCCGGCCGGAGATCGTCAGGCGGGTGACCGCCCAGCAGGTGACCGCCCCACTGGTGACCGGGCTTCTGGGACGCGTCCGCCGATGGGTGACGCAGCAGCCGGTGGCGCAGCAGGAGCTGCCAACGCTGACCGCAATCGCGCGGCCAAGCGCCGTGGCAAGCCCAGCGGTACCAGCGCCTTCGCCGAAGAACTGGCAAAAGCTCTCTAAGCTTCTTCCCAGTTAACGCTATTTACATTTGGAAGCCCGGTGCTAGAATTAGGCACCGGGTTTTCGTTTTTGGGCATTACGAGGGGTGCTCAGAGCAGCCTGCCAGGCTCTTACATGCTAGACCTCTTTCTCATTCGTGCACTTTTCGTTGCTCTCCTCGCGGTGTGTTCGTATTTTTTTCACCCCTTTCAATTGGACCCGTGGGTCGCTGCCGGGGTGGGCTGCGCCTTTGGCGCAATCGTTGTGCTGTTTGAGCTGCGGCTGAAAGAAGTCAGCCTCAAGCGCCTGATCGGGGCGGCTATTGGATCGATTCTCGGCATTATTGGAGCCTTTCTGATTTCGATGGTTCTGCGGCAGGCTGTGGCGGATACCAGCTCCACCGGACCTTTTTTGCAGGTAGCGACCTTGTTGCTGATGGGCTACGTGGGTTTGATTTTGGGAGTGACCAAGGGGGACTTGTTGAACCTGTCGGCATTGGGCGGGGTGTTTGGTGGGGAGAACGCGCAAAAGGGATCGAACTTCAAGATCATCGATACGAGCGTGATTATCGACGGGCGGATTGCGGAAGTGATGGAAGCGGGATTTCTGGATGGGGTGATGGTGATTCCGCAGTTTGTACTGCGCGAGTTGCAGATGGTTGCCGATTCCAGCGATTCCCTGAAGCGCAATCGTGGGCGGAGGGGCCTGGACGTGCTGCAACGGGTGCAGAAGATGCCGAAGCTGAACATACAGATCGTGGAAGATGACTTCCCCAATGTGAAGGAAGTAGATCTGAAGCTGATTGAGCTGGCCAAGATGTATGACTGCAAGATCGTTACCAACGACTTCAACCTGAATAAGGTGGCGCAACTGCATGGGGTACAGGTGCTCAATATCAATGAGCTGGCCAATGCGATGCGGCCGGTGGTTTTGCCGGGCGAGGTGATGCGGGTGTTTATTTTGAAAGAGGGTAAAGAGTACAGCCAGGGGGTGGCGTACCTCGATGACGGCACGATGGTTGTGGTCGACAATGCCCGCAAGATGATTTCGAAAACGATCGATATCGCGGTAACCAGTGTGCTGCAGACAACGGCGGGGAAGATGATCTTTGGGCGATTCGACGACCGGGTGCACACGGTTTATGACGCGAAGGGCCTGGCAAAAGAGTCGGCTAGCTTAGCCGAGTGAGTAGGCGGCCTGACCGTACATCAGGCGGCGCTGTTGGGGGACCACTTCGCCAAGGGTGAAGTAGCGTGAGGTGCGGAAGGGCGCAAAGCCGGCTTCGATCATGAGGGATTCTGCTTCAGGGTGAGCATCGGGGAGGAGTACGCGCGGAGTGGCGGCGAAGTCGAGCTGTAGCGCAGCGTGGAGCAGATCGGCAGCGGCGACCCTGGAGGTGGCCGCAAAAGGGCCAAGGATGACCGATTGTGCGGCGAGGAAGCCCTGGATTTCGCCATTTTCGTCGGTTGCGGTGAGGATGCGACCCGGAGATTCCTGCTCCAGACGCTCGAGGAGTGGGCGGCGGTTGCCGATGAAGATCGGAGCGTCGAAGCGGGCCAACTGATCGAAATCTGTAGAGGGGGCGACGCGGTAGGTGGGGGTGTGCTGGTGGCGCTTACGGAGATGCCATTCGGTGGAGACGCCGGCCCAGGTGAAGCCATGCCGGGGATAAAAGGCGAGGCCCGCATCGGTGGAATAGAGAGTGATGGAGCGGTGTGGAAGGGTACCCAGCAAGTGGGTGAGCAAATTTGAGCCAGAACCGCTGACCTGATGGGAGGGGTGAATGGCCATGAGGCCGATGTGGGCAAAGGCTTCGTAATCGGTTGCGCCTACAACCCCGACGAGCTGGGCTTTGTGCTCGAGCAGCCACCAATGTTGCGGGCTGAGGGAGAGGTTACGCGCCAGTTGGGGGGCAAAGCTGAACTCAATTTGGTGCGCAGCTTGAAGGATGAGGTCTGCGGCTGGAATGTCGGCCAGAGTCATCGGTCGAATGGATTGCATGCGTAACTCTAGCTGATGCTGACCAGGTCGGAGCCTTCGCTCATGCGCTTGAGTTGGCCGCAGGCGGCGTAGATGTCGAGGCCGCGGGGCTTTCTGACGAAGCAGGGCATGCCTAGCTTTACGATTTCCTGGAAGCTGGCGACGCGTTCCGGGTCGGGGGTCTCAAAGGGAATGCCGGGGCCGGGGTTGAGGGCAATCAGGTTGACCTTGCATTTGAGGTTGGCGAGGAGCTTGCGGACGCGGAGGGCATCGGCATCACTGTCATTAACGCCGCGCAGCAGCACGTACTCAAAGGTGAGAAATTCCCAACTGCGTAGCGGGTAATGGAGGCAGGCGTGGAGGAGGTCTTTGAGATGCCACTTTTTGGTGATGGGCATGATTTCTACGCGCTGCTCTTCGTTTGAAGCGTTGAGGCTGATGGCTAGCTTCGGGCGAATGGGCGACTTCGCCAATTCTTCGATTTTTGGGATTAAGCCAGAAGTGGAGACGGTGATGCGACGCTCACTCATGCCGATGCCGGCGGGGTCGACGAGGAGGCGGGTGGCTTTGAGGACGGCATCGAGATTCATGAGGGGCTCGCCCTGGCCCATCATGACGATGTTCATTTGTTTGTCGTGAGGATCGAGGTCATGTTCGGCAGCGATGTGGAGCACCTGGCCGACGATTTCGCCGGCGGTAAGATTTCGTTCGAGGCCCATGAGAGCGGTGAGACAGAATTTGCAGTCTACCGGGCAGCCGACCTGGGAGGAGATGCAGAGCGTGTCGCGGCCCTGCTCGGGCATGAAGACGGCTTCGACGCTTTTGCCGTCGGCGAGGCCGAGGAGATAGCGGACGGTACCGTCGATGCTGTTGTAGCGGGAATCTACTTTGAGGGCACCGCTGTCGAACTCCGTTCGGAGCGCTGCGGGTAGGGTAGTGGCTTTGGTGAGATCGAGTCGACGCTGCGAATACAGAGCTTCATAGATTTGCTTTGCGCGGAAGCGCGGGTAGCGGCCAGCAATGGCCGCCTCGATGTCGGGGAGGTCCATGCCCATCAGGGATTGTCGTGGCTCTGTCACAATATTAAGTATCCGCCGTCTGTCGACTTTCCAAACATGAATTCCAACCCGCCTCGCGAAATCCAAAGCAGCACTCTGCCAAATGGCCTCACTATTGTCACCGAACGCATGCCCCATGTGCGAAGCGTCTCGATCGGAACATGGATTGCCTCCGGGTCTCGTCTCGAGAAGGGAGCAGAGCGTGGGATTGCTCATTTTCTGGAACACATGCTGTTTAAGGGGACAGCCCGCCGGTCCGCTGAAGATATCGCGCGGGCTGTTGATTCTGTGGGCGGGAACCTGGATGCGTTCACCAGTAAAGAGTTGGTTTCTTACAACACGAAGGTGCTCGATGAGCATTTGCCCATTGCCTGGGATATTCTTTCGGACCTGGTATTGAACCCTACGTTCGATGCCGCAGAGATGGAGAAAGAAAAGGGCGTGATTCTGGAAGAGCTGAAGATGGAGCTCGACAATCCGGAATACCTGGTGCATGAACTGTTTGTGAAGCACCTTTGGAAGGGGCATGGCTTGTCGCAGCCGATCATCGGCACCAAGCCTACTATTCAAGGATTTACGCGGGACATGCTGGTTGACTACCACCAGCGTGTTTATACGCCGGCAAATATTGTGATTACGGCCACCGGGAATTTGCAGCACGACAATATCGTTCGGATGGTGGAAGACTCGTTTGCAGCGCGGCCGAAGGGCAAGAAGCTGCCGAAGCAGGCGGAACCCAAGCAGCAGGCTCCGTTTGTGCTTAAGAACAAGCGGACACAGCAGGCCCACCTTTACCTGGGTGCGCCTTCGCACCCGATTGCGCATGAGACACGGTATGCATCCTATGTCTTGAACACGATTCTGGGTGGGGGGATGTCGTCGCGGTTGTTCCAGAATATTCGTGAGCGGCAGGGGCTAGCCTATGCGGTGATGTCAGACCTGATGATGTACCGCGATACGGGCTGTATCGCGATCTATGCAGGGACTTCGGCAGAAACCGTGACGAAGGTGGTCAGTTCGGTCATGGATGAATTCAAAGACCTGAAGGAAAACGCTGTGCCGGCGGAAGAATTGCGGCGAGCGAAGGAGCACCTGAAGGGATCTTTGATGTTGTCGCTAGAATCGACGAGTTCTCGCATGACGAATCTGGCGCGGCAGCAGATCTTCTTTGGGCGGTTTTACTCGATGGACGAAATGCTGGCCAGCATTGAAGCCGTAACCGCAGAGCAGGTGCAGAAGCTGGCGAACGAAGCCTTCCAGAAAGAACTGCTTTCGATGACGGTGCTGGGCAAGGTGGATGGATTAGGGCTCGACCGGTCGATCCTGAACTGCTAACGTGTTGCGAATTTTACTCAGCTTCGCTCTCGCCTTTTCCGCGTTTGGTGCGGACTGGAGCAAGCTGAAGCCTGAGGGCTATGTGTCGGACTATGCCAAGGTGATTGATGCCGGTTCACGAGCCAGCATTGAGAGCTATCTGGCGGGGCTTGAACGTGCGAGTGGGGCGCAAATCGCGATTGTGACCATTGACACGCTGGACGGGGAACCGGTGTCGGATGTGGCGAACAAGCTCTTTCGGCAATTTGGTGTGGGGCAAAAAGGCAAGAACGAGGGGGCTTTGTTTCTGCTGGCAGTCAGGGACCGGAAATCCCGACTCGAAGTGGGTTATGGGTTGGAGCCGATTGTGCCGGATGGGGTGGCGGGAGATATTTTGCGGGCGATGCGGCCCGCGCTGCGCGCCTCACAGTATGGGCCTGCTCTGATTGAAGCGGCAAGGGTGCTGGGCACGAAGATCAGCGCCAGCAAAAAAGTGGAGCTCAGCGAGACGCTGCCGCCGCGCGCCTTGTTCGAGGACGGCCCAAGGAAAGGGACCAACAGGGAGCAGCGGCGGATTGTGGAGATTCTGTTGGTAGTTGGCCTGATTGGGTTGTTTGCCATGATGAGCCGGCGAGGCGGCGGGGGGAGACGTTATGGGGGCGGCCCGTGGATCCTCCCTGGAGGTGGAGGTGGCTTTGGGGGAGCGAGTTCAGGCGGGTCGAGTTGGGGTGGATTTGGTGGAGGGGATTCTGGAGGCGGCGGCGCATCGAGCGACTGGTAAAGGAACGTATGCAAATTGAGAAAAAGCTGGAAGAGCTGGTGTCGCGTGCGAAGGCGGCACTGGGCGAGGAACTGGATTCGATTTTGCTTTATGGGTCGGCGGCGCGTGGAGAGTTTGATAGCGGCCACTCGGACCTGAATGTTCTGGTGCTGGCCAGGAAGCTGGACCGTGGGGTGCTGGAGAAGGTGGGGCCGCTGATGCTGTGGTGGCTGGAGGCGGGGCACCCGCAGCCGCTGCTATTTACACGGAATGAATTTCGAGCGGCGACGGATGCCTTTCCGATTGAGATTTATGACATCCGCTCGGCGCACAAGGTGCTGTTTGGCACCAGCCCGCTCGATGGATTGGAGGTGGATGCGCTGCACCACCGGGCCCAACTGGAGCATGAACTACGGTCGAAGTTGTTGCGGTTGCGACAGAAGGCGATCCCCATTCTTAAGGACTCCAAGGGCATGCTGCGCCTGATGGAGAATTCGGTAACCACGTTTTTGCTGTTCTTGCGGCATACCTTGCTATTGAAGGGCCTTGAGGCACCTGTTGGACGACGGGAATTGCTGGAGGCCGGGGCCAAGGCGGGGCTGATTGAAGGGTCGAGTTTTGCCCAACTGATCGATTTGCGGGAGGGAAAGCTCAGCCCCAAAGCCGCAGACTCAGTACAATTGTTCGAAGACTACCTGAAACAGATTCAAAGTCTGGTCGCGTCAGTGGACGCGCTGTAGAGGAACCTATTATGCGTACAGCTCTGATTGGAATCGTTGTATTGTTGCTTGGTGCTTTGGTGATCGGCGGCAAGCTGGTTGGCAGTCGGAATGATCTGGTAGTGAAGCGGGAAGCGATTGAGGGAAGTTGGGCGCAGGTGGATGTGGCCTTGCAGCGCAGGGCAGATTTGATTCCCAATCTGGTGAACACCGTCAAGGGATTTGCCAAGCAGGAAAATGAGATTTTCACGAACATCGCCAATGCCCGCTCGGCTTTGAGCGGAGCGCGGACGCCCGGCGACAAGATTGCGGCCAACGGGCAACTAGACAGTGCGCTGGCGCGGCTGCTGGTTGTTGTGGAGAGTTACCCTCAACTGAAGTCCAACGAGAACTTCATGAGGCTGCAGGACGAGCTCGCAGGCACTGAAAATCGCATTGCCGTAGAGCGAAGAAAGTACAACGAGGTGGTGCAGGACTACAACACCACGCGCGAACTTTTTCCAACCAATATTGCGGCATCGCTGTTTGGGTTTCAGCGCAACGATGCCTACTTCAAAACTGATCCTGGTGCGCGGACAGCGCCCAAAGTCGATTTTTCTAAATAAAGGGATTCATTCATGCAAACATTCGGAAATTACATCAATGGCGAGTGGGTGACCAGTGGCGGCACCTTCGAAAACATCAACCCGGCTAACACGGATGAGGTAGTTGGTCTCTTTGTGAAAGGGAGTGCAGCCGATGTGGACGCGGCAGCACAAGCGGCAGCCGATGCGTTCCCCAAGTGGGCCGCGATGGCAGCTCCGGCACGGGCCAATATTCTCTTTAAGGCCGCGGAGATTCTGGATAGCCGTTTTGAGGCGATCGCTGCAGAAATGACCCGCGAAGAAGGAAAGACATTTCCGGAAGCCAAGGGCGAAGTACGTCGCACGATCAACATCCTGAAGTACTTTGCCGGTGAGGGGTCACGGATGGGTGGGCACCTGGTGCCGAGTGAGCGGGATCGTGTGCATATGTTCGCGATTCGGAAGCCGATCGGTGTGGTGGGTCTGGTTACGCCCTGGAACTTCCCGAGTGCAATCCCTTGCTGGAAGCTGGCTCCGGCGCTGATTTGCGGCAATACCGTCGTGATTAAGCCGGCCAGTGCAGCACCGCTGTCGGCGTGGCGCATTATTGAAGCGTTGCATGAGGCGGGCATCCCGAAGGGTGTCGTCAATTTTATTGCCGGCTCTGGCGGAACGCTGGGCAAGGCGTTGGTAGAAGCCAAGCCGCTCAAGGCAATCTCGTTTACGGGTTCGGAAGGAATTGGCAAGTGGATCCATGCCGAGGCCTCCAAGCGCATGCTGCGGATACAGTTAGAGATGGGTGGCAAGAACCCGACCATCGTACTGAAGGATTGCGACTTCAACTCGGCGGTTGAGAACGTGGCCAATGCGGCCTTCTTCTCTACCGGCCAGAAGTGCACTGCGACCTCGCGGGCCATTGTGGAAGATGAGATCTACGATAAGTTTTTGGCTGCCCTGGTGGAACGCACCAAGAAGCTGAAGGTTGGTAACGGCATGGAAGCCGGTATCGATATCGGCCCTGCGGTGGACGAAGCAGCCCTGAACACGATCCTCGAGTACATCGAGATTGGCAAGAAGGAAGCTGGCGCCCCGGTGGTGGGCGGTAACCGGATCACGGGTGGAGCTTTCGATAAAGGCTACTACGTGGAGCCGACGATTTTTGCGGGAGTCTCGGAAGAAGCCCGCATTGTGAAGGAAGAGATTTTTGGCCCGGTGCTTACCGTGCAGCGCGCCAGCAATTTTGAAGACGCGATGCGCATGGCGAACTCGACACAATTCGGGTTGTCGGCCAGTGTGCAAACCAGCAATGTATCTCGTGTTTTCGACTTTGTTTATGGCGCCGAGGCGGGCTTGCTGACAGTGAATCTGCCTTCGGCTGGTGTGGAATATCAGTTGCCATTTGGCGGCACGAAGGATTCGTCGTTTGGACCGAAAGAACAGGGCCCGGCGGCGTTTGACTTCTATAGCGACTACAAGACGATTTACCTCAAATACTAAGAAAGCACCCGATGAAACTAGGACAGATCAAAAGCAACGGCTCAGTTGTCGCTGCGATTTTTGAAGATATGACGCACGCGCGTCCGATCCCCGATTACTCAATGTACGATCTGGTGAAGCGCGCCGATGTGGAAGGCACGGACCTGTCAACGCTGGCCGGACGCCTGGCTGCTACGCATATTGAAGAAGTGACCCCGCTGATCCCGATCGCTCCGCGCGAGGTTTGGGGTGCGGGTTGCACGTATGAGATCAGCTCGAGCTTCCGCGACGCCGAGCATGGCACACGCGAGGGATTCTATCGCGCCGTGTTTGAAGGCGGCCGACCCGAGCTCTTCTTTAAGGGCACGGCACGTGTGGCGGTAGGCCCGGGCCAGCCAATCGGGATCCGTGAGGATTCGAAGTTCACGGCACCGGAGCCGGAGCTGGCCGTGCTGATCGGCTCGAAGGGTCAGATCTTCGGCTACACGGTTTCAAACGACGTCTCGGCCTGGGATATCGAAAAAGAGAATCCGCTGTATTTGCCCCAATCGAAAACCTTTACCGGGTGCGCTTCTCTGGGCCCTGTATTTGTTACTCCGGATGAGTTGGGCGACCCCTACAAGCTGGACATGACCTGCGTCATTCATCGTGGGGACAAGATCACGTTTGAGGGCAGCACCAACACTTCAAAGCTGGGTCGAAAGATCGAAGACATTATCGGCTTCTTGTTGCGCTCGAACCCCGTACCCTGCGGCACCGTGCTGCAGACAGGGACCGGGATCATTGTGACGCAGGAAAGTGCGTTAGCGCCGGGAGATGTGGTGACGATCAGTGTGCCGCAAATCGGGACGCTATCGAACCCCTGCGCCATTGTCTAGGATCAGAGCTCAAACACACGCTTGAGTTCAACAGCATCGGTAAGATGCCGCTGAAGATCGCAATTGCGACTTCAGCGGCATTTTGCATTTCAAGCCGCTTGCTTAAGAGAGACGGTGCGCTACCCAAGAGCACCCGCCGGGTAGAGGTGGTTAAAGGCGACCGGAGCAACGTGCGAGGCTTTGGCGGGAACACGGTTACTGGAAAGTCCTATAATTTGGTCATGAGCCGCAACACGCAACCAGAACCCCGCCGTAAAGAGAGCCGCCGCGCCTGGATGGAACGAATGTTGGCACTGGGTGCGATTGCACCGATCTTCCCGTATCAAGCCGCACTGGCCTCGTCGACATCGAGCGCGACACCGCGGACGAAGTGGTCGATTCCGGGTTTGTTTCCGGGTCGCGTTGTGGAAGTAGAACATGGCGGGAGCATCATCAGCGGAGCCTTTCAGCGTGAGGCGGTGCGGGATATGTTGCGGCGTGGAATGGTGGAGTTGACGGGTGCTCCGGATTGGGTGGCGGCATGGCGGATGTTTGTCGAGCCCGGTGAAGTGATCGGCTTGAAGTTGAACCCCGTTTCCCGGCCTTATGTCATGTCGTCGCCCGAGACGGTGCAGGAGATCATTGTGTGCCTTGAGGCGGCAGGCATCAAGCGCAAGGACATTGTGGTGTATGACCGCTACAAGCAGGAGTTTTACGAAGCCGGCTTTGATAAGTGGTTGCCGGAAGGGGTGAGGGTGTCGTGGGCCGCAGATTACTACGACAACACGCAGCAGAAAATCGATGGCTACGATTTGAACCACTACATGGACATGCAGTTGACGCTGCCGGGCTACGACTTCAACAATGAGACGGCAAGGCGCAGCTATGCGGCGAACTTCATCACCAAGCAGATCGATAAGCTGATCAATCTGCCGCTGCTCAAGCACCACCAGTCGGCTGGATTGACGATTGCGCTGAAGAATCTGTCTCACGGCCTGGTGAACAATGTGAACCGGAGCCACTCTTCGGCAGAGCTGAATTCGTGCGGGCAATTCATTCCGACTTCGGTCTCGATTCCGGCAATTCGCAATAAGACAGTTCTGAATATTTGCGATGCGGTGAAGGCGCTCTATCACGGTGGGCCTGGGCTGAATCCGAAGAAGGCGAAGTATGTGTGGGAGCACAACCGCATGTTCTTCTCGACCGACCCGGTGGCGATGGATCGCATCGGCTGGGATCAACTGGATGCCAAGCGTGCAGCGATGGGAATGGACCCGCTGGCGATTGCGCGCCGGGATGCAGATTCCGGGTTTGTGCGGATGCAGCCGGAGCATGTCGACATTGCGGGAGCGCTGGGGCTGGGGGTGGCTGATCGCAAGAAGATCGAACACAAGCGCGTCAAGCTGGCCTAGGCGAAGCTATTTGGTGTTGAGGTCGCGGATGATGATATTGCGGACGGCGTGCTTGGCCTTGGCTTCGTTTTTGAACTGCAGAGCGGCAGGAACGCCAAACGCAATGCCGTGGTGGGATTGATCCAGCTTTACCTTGGCATCGAGGACGGGGGCTCCCTCATAAAAGACTCGGACGCGCTGGTCTGAGGTTTCAACCATTACCCTTACTTTGCGCCACTCTTCTACGCTTCCAGGGCCGCCCGTAAACAAATCTGGCAAGCCTTGTCTCAAGGTCACCTCTTTCGGTTTGTCGAGGCATGGCCCGCTCAAGATGATGGAGCGCACCTGGTAGACATTGAAGTGGAGGCCGCAGCCAGAGCCTGGCAGGAAATCGGTCAGCTCTTGCTCCGGTGGGTCCTGCGAGAATTGACTCAAGTCTTTGCCAAAGAGGAAGACCAAGCCCTGGCCGGTGGCGGAGGGGTCTGAAGAGTCGGCATTGTGGATGGAATACTCGAATTCAATACTGAAATCGTGGCGCACTTTGTCGCCCGGCTCATGGAGAACGACAAGATTGGCACGCCAGTTTTGTTCATCTGGAGTGAGGATGATTTGGTCGTTTTGCACCTTGGGGTAGTGATAGTCCTTGCTGTTGACTTGTAGCTTCTGCTTCAGCTCAGGAGTCCATTTCCAAAATGTTGAATTCATGGTTGTCGCCACTGTGAGCGGCTTACGCTGAGTCCCGTTGGCCTCGGTGATGACCAGGTCTTTGATGCGTTTCTCGCTGGTGGCATCGCCAGAGCTGGCGGCAAAGGCAAGCCCACCAGCAGCAGGCCGAAGTGCACCCCGGTGCTCCAGGGCTAAATCGCTGCCAAAGTACACTCTCATGCCCTGAAAGTTACCTTTGGCAGGAATGCACAGATCTTCTGAAGTGACTGGATTCACAACCACACAAACATGCTTCCACGAGGCACCGGTATAGACACCAGAAATGTCTTTCCTGGCCAGTAAGTTCTCGGTGGAATCTTTTACTCTTAGATCACGAAGGGTGAGCCTCTCGCCGCTTTCGTTCAAGGGGTAGACGTTAAAGTCGAGAGAATAGCCGGGATTCCCGAGACTGGTAAAGTAGTTTTTCGCATTTTTCAGTTCCTGGTTCGGCTCCCTGAAAAACTGTAGTGCAAATCCGTTGCCAACCCGGTACGGATCTTTCTTGCGACCGGAACCGAATTCAGCATTCTCGATGCGGTAATCGAACTCGGCTTTGAATGCATTCCTGATGTTGGCATTGAGGAAGAATGCGCTGTGTGCATCCTGGAGCGTATCTGGCAACAGAAGCATCTCGTTGTTGTCAGGGTCAATGATTGGGAAGGGTTCTGCGAGATATTGAGGGTATCGGCTTCGCGTGGAGAAGGGACCTGCGGTTCTGCCATCGGCATAAATCGAAGCACCACGATTGAAGAACTCCAGCGCCCTGGCAGAAGCTGAGCCTTCTGCTTTGGGCCCATCTTTGGTCAACGTGTATCCCAGTTGCTTGCAGCTGCGCTCATAGAGCGTTGCCAGTAACTTCGCCCCTTTCCTGGCAAGCAGGGCCTTGAGCTCCCATTTGTCGCCGAAGATTTGGGGTTTTAGGCTGGTTTGCTTATGAATTCCGTCGCTCGAGACCGTCCATAAAAAATCTCCCTTGAGGTCGATGCTTGAGGCAAGGATGGATTGGTCATGGAGGCGCAGTGCGGCTACCAGCGGTTGCTCGGTGACGTCCAGATCCCAAACACGAATGTAGCCGTCGGAATGGCCAGAAATGATGAGATTCGATTCGGGCCAGAAGGAAAGAGCATTGGCGTCGCTCTTGCCCGATGTGGCAATTTTGGTAACTTCTTTCCACTCCGTTTGGTCCAGACGAAGGACGCGGATCTCTCCTTCTGCGGCAACGGCAAGGGTGTCATCGTTGGGTGCCTTGAAGGCAAGTGCAGTAATCCTTTTGAACTCAAATGGAAGTTGCTTGCGCGGCACACTTTTGGTCTTCTGGTCCATTCGGGAGAGGCGCAGCCTGCCTGATGGAGCCCCCAGCGCCGCCCAGCGGGAATTGACGGCAAGCGCACCGTGGTTCAGCGGACTGAGGGTCGGCGGACCTTGATACCTTAAATGGTCCTTCGGATATTCATTAAGTCTGCGCCAAGTGAACTGGCCCTCACGGTCACGAATGATGAGCGTTTTGGCATCTGGCGAAAAAGCGATAGCACGAATGTTTTTCTGCAACTCTAAGGGGACGAAATTGCAATCATTCCAGGTTGGGTGCAGGCAGGTTATCTCTGAAAAGCCTCCTTCCTGAGGCTTTCCAACCAGCAGCAAATGCCTGGTGCCTGGGACGTAAGCAGCCTTGGACAATTCCTGGAGGACCCGTTCTTCTTGTTTACTTTCGGGCGTGAAGCCGGGCTGCAGTTCTTGCTGCATGAGTCGGCCAACAAGTTCCGGGTCGGGCCTTGTTGCCATGTTCATCGCCGCCAGGTGATGGATCCATGCCTCCTGGTACGCCCTGGCAGAACCAGTGGCCTGAATTTCTCCAAGGGCCAGGCGAGCTTTCTCAAGGAATAACATTTGCAGGCTCTCGCGAGCCTTGAGAGTGCTCTCGTCGGCCTTCACTTTCAAATTCCAGGCATAGATGCAACCAATGACTGCAAGAGCAGCAAGGATGCCATAAGCCCAAGCACGAAGGCGGGCACTCTCGGCCTTTTCGCGTTCTTCCTGGCGAAGCTTTTCTTCCAATTCGAGCTGGTGCTGGCGAGCCTTCGATTTGCGCAAGAACTCCGCCTCGACAGGCTCTACCGAATGGTTGGCTTCCCATTCGAGGGCCTCGGTAAGGGCTTTGCCCGTCAGGAGCAGGGCATCATTTCTTTCGTCCTGCTTCTTCCAGAGTGCGGCCGCTTTTTGAAATTTCTCGAGGTGCTGGTCATACCAGATGAGATTGCGGGTGCGGATCGGATTGATGAGCCGGTCATGGGAGAGCTCATACCAAGTTGAGTTGCCGCGCACCTCGGGTCGGACGAGGTGGCACTTGATCAACTTCTCGACCAAAGTGTTATCCAGCCCTTGCGTATCGCCCTTGCCCCGAATCACCTGGTTGCGTAGCCCCAAGGATGTGATGAGGTAGGCATCGATCCACTCTCGCAGCTTACGCTCCAACGAAGCATCGTTACCGGCGATTTCTTCGAGCTTGTGTTCGTAGTAATTGGAAAGGGCGACGGACACATTGCCGTGTCTGTCTACGTCGACTGGATCGATGGTGAGGTCGTCCTTGTCCATGCCTCCCCACAAATCCTCGCAAACTACCTGCAGTTGGACTGGCTCCACATAGTTGCCGATCTCCTCCAGAAAATCGCCATCCGCCTTTTGCACTTTGATTTTGGCGAGGTTGGATGCGAGGGTTGCCACCGTACCGGGCATGAACTGGCGGTTGGTCTTTTGGGGATGGAGTGAGGGCCCCTCAATCGCTTCCATGGCCGCCTCGCGAGAGAGTCGATCGAGGCGAAACCGATTCTTCAGGTGAGTGGGGAGGAAAGAAGCATAGGGGTCGAGGGCACCGAGGAAGTCTTCACGGATCGCCAGGATAGCCCAAATGTCAGGAGTCAGCAGGAGTGCGCCCAACTGTGTGAAGAACTCCTCTTTCGGCTTCAGATTCGAAGCATCGCTAGTCAGTACTTCTTCGAACTGGTCGATGAACAGAAACACATTGGAGGGAGCTTCGGGGTGGCGTGGCTTGTTGCGGACGTACTCGACGAGGGGTAGAGTGGCGAAGTCCTCTACGGGGCGGCGCAGTTCTTCAGGAAGGCCTTCTTCGAGGCCCAGCATGACGCTATAGGCAAAGCGGTTGCAACGGTCAGCCAGGTGGTCTGGAGGCGCGGTACTCACGCGAGTCGGTCGCCACGTGTCAAAGTGCTCCCAGAGGCGAGGAGTCAGGCCAGCCTGGATGAGAGAGCTCTTGCCGGCACCAGAGGGCGAATAGAGCAAAATGATCCGCTCGGACAGCAAACGATAATAGAGCTCACTG
Source organism: Bryobacter sp. (assembly GCA_044340255.1). Taxonomy (GTDB): domain Bacteria; phylum Acidobacteriota; class Terriglobia; order Bryobacterales; family Bryobacteraceae; genus Bryobacter. Next base: position 66,674 of record JBIITX010000004.1, read on the forward strand.
ATCTCTTTGGAACGACCGAAGATGGTTTGGCCTTCCTTAAAGGGCTCAGGCCCAACATAGGGCGAGGGATCGGCGAGAACTGGCTCTTCGTTAGTAGGCACGAGGCTTCACCCCCGTTTTGGCACTGATGGCAGGCATCTTGGCCCGGCGGTCCCGAAGCTCTTTCAGGAAGTCGATGGAGGAGCCCCAGTAGACATCGATCTCCGGTTCGGCTTTGCCTGGGATGCGGGACTCTTTGAAGTAACTTGTGAGGTATTCCCGGGTCTTTGCCGCATCGGCGAAGCTGTGTGTGTCCGGGTCTACTTGAACACCGACATGGGAGATTTTCTGCATGCTGGCAACCCCGTCAAGAGCCTTGATCATGCGGAAGAATACCCGGAAAGTCCAATCATCCAGCCGGAAACCCAATAGCAGGAGAGAGCTGATGATGATGGCGCCCTCGACTTTAGTAGGGATCAGTTTCGGCTTTTCTCTGGAGGTAGCGATGAGATAGTCAAAAAAATCGTCTTCCGTCAGGACGAGAGAACCTGGCGTATCAAATGATCCGAAGACATGGTAAACCCAGGGAAGATCGGCTGTGGGCTCTGTGGCAGGATCTTTGGGGGCGACCTGTGAGACCACCTGGGTTGCGGAGGTCCGCCAAGGGCCAGCCAGGACCTCGGGAGTTTTGCCGCTCGCGGTGAGAACACTTTTCATGGTGGAATCGGGGCTGGCGCAAACGTAGATTTTTGCTGGCAGATCGGCCAGGATCCGGTAAGGATCGTCAGGATCCTTGATGATTTCAGGGGCGTGCTGGTCGAGGATGGCGCTCAGTTTGGCGTCGGTGGGTTCACCCACCATTTTGGCTGCTAACCGACGCTCGATTTCCCCTTCGGCAAAGTCGCGGTCAATATCAATGGCGAGAAATTGGGTGACCTTGGCAAGGTCTGAAGCTTCATGATTCTGGCCTGGGAAGTGAAATTCGGCAGCGAGTTCTGCGGCGACCTGCCGGTAGCCGCCAAAGAGGGCATCCTTCAGGCTTGGCCCAATGATAGGGATAAATGACCCTTCGTTGATTTTGCGGCAAATGCTGGGCCAGGTTTTCAGTTCGCTCTTGGAGCCCAAGAAGCCTGGCTGATACCAGATGCGACCACTTTTGAGCCGCATGAAGAGAGCGGGCATCCAGAAGTCATGGTGATTGCGAACGCTGCCGCGAGCAGCGGCGAGAGCACGATCAATTTGCCCATCGATCAATAGTTCTTTAAAGAACATGGGCATGAAGGCCTCAACCGTCTGCATGGTGATACGGCCATTCATGGCGAGCACAGCAGCCACGCCGACTTCCGCCAGGCGGGGAGCGAGAGCAGACTGGGCGTCGGAGTTACCATCAGCAGCCGGGCCAGCGCTTTCACAGGAGGCCAGGACCACGAGTCGCGGGGCCACTTTCATGTCGGCGATGCGATCGGTCAAGTGATGTACTTCTGTTACTTCTGACACGCCTTGCTCGTTCTCAAGAACCAGAACGGGTTCGCTCGCGTCGGGCATCGCCCCATGGCAGACGAGATAGAGGATATCGACGCCGGCGCGAAGGGCTTCTGTGAGCAGTTGCAGGGTTAGCGGCTGACGCTGTTTGGTTTCAGGATTCCAGCCAAGAGTGGTGCACTCAATCGATGCGAGACTCTGGAGGGCGCGATTGATCTCGCCTTCGGCATCGACGTCTGGTAAGTCGAGGTCTTTCAGATCTGTGGGTGCGGCGACTGCGATCAACGCTTTGAGCTTCGCTTTGGGGCGGAGGTCGACGCTGCGCCAATCGCGGCTGATTGGGAAGCGCGAGAAGCAGATGCGTTCAGAGCTGCCAAGCGAGGTATTGCTGCGAGGGTCTTTCAGAAGCTCCCAGCGCAAACCATGTAGCTTGGGAGCGCTTTCCGCAATGGCGATGCGCAGGCGGATGTCGGTGCGCCGGTCATCAAAAACAGCACGGGCATTCGAGAATTGATCGAGAATCGCAGCATCGGCAAAGACGGCCTTTGTGAGGAGGGCCCCATAAGCTTCAGGGTCGGCCGAGGCGGCCTTGAGTTCCTCAAAGGGGAATACAGCAAAGCCTCGGACGGCTCCCATCATGGCCTGATTGCCGGGGGCTGGATCTGTGACACGGATCTCTACTTCATAGCCTTCGACGCGAATGCGGAAGAAGCTGATTTCTATTTCGCCGTAGCTGTATTGTTCGCTGCTCACGTGATCTTATCCATGCACAGTTGATGGATTATACATGTTTAGCGTGGCGAGGGGAAGAATTCCGCCAACATTGGGCCGGAAGAGCTAGCATCGCTGTATGGCACTCCAGTTGACGAATTCCTACCTATCAGACTCGACTGCGATTTTTAAGCAGTATCAGGCATTGGCAGAACGGGCGATGGCGCAAGTGAGTGACGAAGCTCTCTTTGCGGTGCTGGACGGGGAGTCGAATTCGATTGCGCTGATCGTGAAGCATATGGCCGGAAACATGCGGTCTCGCTGGACTGACTTCTTGACGACAGATGGGGAGAAACCAGACCGGAATCGGGACTCGGAGTTTGAGGATCCGCCGCAGAGCCGGGAAGCGCTGATGGCGATGTGGAATGAGGGCTGGGCTTGCCTTTATGGAGCGTTGGAAGCATTGCAGGATTCGGATATGGTGCGAACGGTGACGATTCGCGGAGAGGCGCACACAGTGATGCAGGCGATCAACCGGCAGGTTGCTCATTATTCGTATCATGCGGGCCAGATCGTGTTTTTGAGCAAGCATTTATCGAGCGCCCATTGGACGACCCTGACGGTGGCGAGGCGCGAGAGTGAACGATTTAACCAGCAGGTTCGTGCTGGAGAACTGAGCCAGAGGTAGGGATGATGACACTGAAACGCCGCAACTTTCTTGGAGCCAGCGCAGCTGCTTCTTTAGGGGCGCAGAAGCGCCAGCCGAATATTCTGTTTCTGTTTCCCGATCAGCTTCGCTACGACTTTGTAGAGCCTGGTGGAGGGGTGCCGGTGAGGACTCCGAACCTGAAGAAGTTGGCCGATGGTGGGGTGCGGTTTACGCAAGCGATTACCCCGGCACCTTTGTGTGCGCCGGCACGGGCCTGCCTGGCCAGTGGGCTGGAGTATGACCGATGCAGAGTGCCTTCAAATCAGCAGAACTATCCGCTGGAGCAGCCAACGTTTTATCAGATGCTCGGTAAGGCTGGCTACCACGTCATGGGTTGCGGCAAATTTGACCTGCACAAGCCGGAGCTGAATTGGGGGCTGGACGGGAAGAGAATGATTCGGGAGTGGGGATTCTCTGACGGGATCGACAATGAAGGAAAGCATGATGCGACACGGGCGTTTGTCAGAGCGGGCAAGCCGATGGGCCCGTTTATGGCGTATCTGGATCAACTGGGTTTAGCGCACCAGCATGTGGAGGATTACGAGAAGAGGAAGGGGCATGGGGCAACGTTCCCTACCCCGCTGCGTGATGAAAATTACGGTGATAACTGGATTGCCCGAAACGGGTTGCAATTGCTGGAGCAGGCACCGAAGGATAAGCCGTGGTTCCTGCAGGTGAACTTCAATGGGCCTCATGACCCCTGGGACATTACTGCGGCGATGGAGAAGCGGTGGCGGGGGGTGAAGTTTCCGGCTCCCAACCGGGCCACGGAGTTTACGGCAGAACAGCATCATCTGATTCGCCAGAATTACGCGGCGATGATCGAGAACATCGATAGCCGGATTGGGGACCTGCTGGCGAAGGTGAGCGAGCGAGGAGAGATGAGTAATACGCTGATTGCTGTTTCCAGCGATCACGGCGAGATGTTGGGAGATCACGGATTGTGGGCGAAACGACATCCGTACCATGGGTCGGTGGGAGTGCCGCTGGTGTTTTATGGTTTGGATGTGAAGCGTGGGCTGGTGGAGCAGAGGCCTGCCACTACGCTCGATCTGACAGCGACGTTTTTGGATTATGCCGGAGTGGCGAGGCCCGAGAAGATGGATAGCCGTTCGTTGCGGGGCTTGCTGCGTGGGGGCGGGAAGCCGACACGGGAGCATGTATTTTCGGGGATGGATGAGTGGCGGCTGGTGATGCAGGGTCCGTATAAGTATGTTCGAGGGTGGCGGGGAGGGCCGATGCTGTTTGATCGACGGAATGATCCGCATGAGAACGAGAATCTGGTGGAGGTGAAGCCAGAGATCGCGGCGAGGATGGCGGGGTTGCTGGAGAGGAGGGGGTAAGGCCTAGGCAACACGACGAGATGGCGGCTTGATTCGAAAGTTAACTTCCAAGCCAGCGTCGACCAGCATATTCACCAGCGTGTCGAGAGAGAACCGGCTGATCTTACCGCGGGTCAAGTCTGAGATTCGAGGCTGACTCACCTTCAGCAGTTTGGCTGCATCGGCTTGGGTCAAACCTTCTTTCTCGATAAACTTTCGGAGAGCCGTCATCATCTCTGACCTGATGTGCAGGTTTCTAGACTCGGCGGGTGAAAAACCGAGATCTGCGAATACATCACCACTGCCCATCGTGATCGTTGTGTCGATCTTGGTTTTCATGATTCTCCCATCACTTTGCCCTTCGTGCCTCAATCAGGGCGATGTAGCGTTTTCTGCCTAATTCGAGATCGGCTTTTCGAGTCGCCTGGGTCTTCTTGACAAAGCAATGGAGTACGTAAACTGCTTCGTCGTAACGAGCCAGGTAAAACACACGGTATTCGTTGTCTCCGTGAATCCGGATCTCCATTACGCCCGGTCCGACATCTGGCATCGGCTTGAAATCCTCAGGCATTTCGCCACTCTGGACCAAGCTTAACTGATAGCCTGCATCAGAACGAATGTCCGCTGGGGCCGATTGCAGGCGGGCTCGACTGTCACCCATCCAGGCAATTGGCTTCCGACTCGACACATTCAGATTATATAAGATTGAATATGTCTGTCGAGCCCCAAAAACTCACTTCCATTGCAAACGATCAAAAGAGAAGTTTTGGGTAGGAAGCATCGTTCGGATTTTAGGACTTTGGAGGAATGGTCGGGGCGAGAGGATTCGAACTTCCGGCCTCCTGGTCCCGAACCAGGATTCGGGAGAAGCGGAGTGATTGCCCTGAGTTGCTCGCGGTTGCGGTGGGGTTTTGTTTTTTTAATGCTTGCGGCGGATGGGGCTGGTCGGGCGTCGCAAACTTTCGTAGCCGGCGGATGCAAGCGGTGGGCATCGTATTGGGCCTGGTGATCCACCGAAATCGCTATACTTGGGGCGAAGGCACCAAGACTTGGCTGATCCGATTACAATCGCAATTTCCGGCCTCGCCCTGGTAGTATCTGCGCTGAACGCTTGGCTTACGCTGTTCCGGCGTGGGACCGTCAAGATGACACAGCCGACTGTTATCTTCTTCGGGCCAGACAAGCCTACGGAGGACGGCGGAAGCCTACCGAAGGTCTACCTTAGGACACTTCTCTTTTCGACCTCCAAAAGGGGTCGAGTGCTCCAAAGCATGCACGTCTCTTTGCGTCGTAATGAGACGGTCCAGAACTTCAACATTTGGGTTCATGGCGATGACAAGCTCGTTCGCGGGAGTGGGCTATTTGTTGGAGAAACAGGGTTGGCAGCCAATCACCACTTCCTGACGCCTAAAGACGGGAACGCATTCAAATTCGTTCAGGGCCGCTACCGCCTTGAGGTTTATGCCCACCTGTTGGGAGACAAAGAAGCCCACCTGCTCTTTTCGCAAGAGCTCGAAATTGCGCCAGAAACAGCGGCCCAACTCGCGGAGCCAGGAATAGGACTTTACTTTGACTGGGGGCCGGACTCTTCACGCTACTTGACACATGTGGAGACACGTCCCCCATCGCTTGATGCGACGGACTTCCTGCGAATACTGAATTCCCCGCGGCTGCTATCCACCAAAGATCCAGCTAAGCCGTTATGAGCGCTCGAAGGTTCACCGACAATCCGCAGTCAGCACCAGGTGACTTCTACGTGGTCAACAATGAATGCATTTCTTGCGGTGCCCCGCACGCGGTAGCACCGGACCTAATCGGATGGCAGATAATGTCGATCCATCTCACTGCATTTGGAAGCGGCAACCGGCAACATCGCAGGAGACGGACCAAGCGATCAACACCGTCTTAGCTTCTGAGGTAGCCTTCCATAGTTACGCCGGAAATGATCCGCGAATCCTCGGCCGTCTAGATTCGATGTATTCTGATGCTTCCCAACCGGCCATACACGACAGGGTTGGCGATTCGAGCGACAAGGTGCACTCGCCAAACTTGAGCGTGATCGTCGGCCGCCCTTTTCCTTGAGAGGTTTCTTGCCACATTGAAGTCGATCCTCCGCAGTTGAACCGATAGCGTCAGCGCGTAGTGTCGTCCGCCATTGTTGATCTGCCCCCGCTATAATCGAACTAGGAGCAAGGCCATTCATAACGAATACATCGATCAGCGCCATGGCGGCTACTACTTAGCCGGGACACGCATTTCGCTGGATTCCGTGGTGTATTCCTTCAACGAAGGGCAGTCGCCGGAAGCCATTCAGGAAGACTTTCCGTCCCTCAAGCGTGCGCAGATCTATGGCGCAATTGCCTTCTACCTGGATCATCAATCCGAGATCGACAAATACCTCGTGGACACGGAACGTGAGTTCGAGGGGAAGGCGATTCCGATGGCTGAGGAGAACCCGGCACTTTGGGATCGTCTCCAGCGCGCCAAGTCGAAAATGGATGAGCCGAGAATTTGATCCGCTTTCAAGCCGATGCAGACCTGCGCAACGGTATTGTTAAAGCCGTTCGACTTCGCGAACCATCTATCGATTTCGCCTCAGCTGCCGACAGCCAACTACATGGAGTTGCTGATCCAGAAGTACTCGAAATTGCCGCTAATGACAGCAGAATCCTGATCACTCATGATCGGCGAACTATGATCGATCACTTTCGCGCTCGCCTAGCAGAAGGAAAATCCAGCCCAGGAGTCTTTCTCGTTACACAATCCGAGAGTACGGGCCAAATTGTCGAAGCGATTGTCATGGTCTGGGCTGCCTCAGAACCGCAGGATTGGGAAAATCAGGTGCGCTACCTGCCCTCGATGTCGAGGCATTACTTTGCTCGCTGATTTGTGCGGCTTGCTTAAATGGGGAAGGGAATGGTCGGGGCGAGAGGATTCGAACCTCCGGCCTCCTGGTCCCGAACCAGGCGCTCTACCAGGCTGAGCCACGCCCCGACGGGTGGTTGGTAGATTCAGATTGCAGTATAACAGGTTAGGTCAAACTTATGCTGGTCTTGCGCTGGCTTTCCGTCCTCACCCTTCCACTTCTCGCTAATGGGGCCGAATATCAACTTTGTTTTCTTGAGGATGGACCGAATGCCGGGAAGCTTCCCGCAGAGCAGGCCAAGCAGCTACAGGCCGAACACACGCAACACATCAACCGCATGTGGAAAGACGGTGCCCTTGAAAGCGCTGGACCCGTTGCAGGACTGGCCCGGACCAGAGGGATTTTCCTCTTCAACAGCAGTGCCGAAACAGCAGCGAAACTCGGGGCAGCGGACCCCAAGGTGGCTGGGGATTTGAAGCTGCGCTGCTAGATCTGGATTGCACCCGGATTCGAAGACGAATATTTGCGGCGCGCCGGAGTGCTGCTGAAAAAGAAGAGTTCCCTGAGGCAAGGTGCTTTCTGTGGTTTCATGACGCGCAGGTGTGGAACGGCGTAAGCTGAAGGGTTGGTAACTGATTACATCGTTGTAGGGGGCGGAGCGGCAGGAAGTGTTGTCGCGGCCCGGTTGAGTGAACTGCGGCAACTCAATGTGCTGCTGCTCGAAGCTGGCCCGTTGGACCCGGGGCCCGAAGCACGTGTGCCGCTGTTCTGGCGCAATCTGCTCGGGGGAAGCCTCGATTGGGGCTGGAGTACAGAGGAAGAACCGTACCTCAACAAAAAGCGGCTTGCTTACCCGCGCGGAAAGGTCCTGGGAGGGTCGACTGCGCTTTACGCTGGCGTGTATTCCCGCGGAGATCACTACGATTATGATGCGTGGCGGGAACTCGGAAATGCAGGTTGGGGGTGGGACTATGTATCGCCCTATTTTGAGAAGAGCCTCAAGTTTGGCCTGCCAGTGGAGCCGCTACGCGCCTTGCACCCGCTGACGCGCCAGTTTCTCGAACTGGCTCGCGGGGAAGGGGCCAAGCCGGTGGAAGTGATGCAGCGGCGAGGCAGCAAGGTGACAGCGGCGGACGTGTTTTTGAAGAAGCCGATGAAGGACAATCCCAACCTGACGGTGCTGGGCGATACGAATGTGGTGCGGGTGCTGCTGGAAGATGGCAAGGCGATTGGGGTAGAGGTGATTCGCAACGGCAAGCTGGAAGTCTTTCGCGCGAAGTTTGAAGTGATCTTATGCGCGGGAGCCGTGCACTCCCCGATGATTTTGATGCGGAGCGGGATCGGCCCGGCGGCACACCTGGAGAGTCTGGGAATCCCTGTTTCTCTGGACTTGCCGGGCGTTGGCGAGAACCTGCAGGACCACGTTCGAGCGGGCATGGAGTTTAGCGTTGATTCTCCGGAGCAACTCACCAAGCACCCTTCGGTGATAGATCAACTGCGCTACCTGCTGCAAGGGAATGGCCCGATGAGCTCTCCTGTTGTGGAAGCACAACTGACGATGCGTAGTTTTGAGCTGGCCCCTGCCCCCGACCTGCAATTGAACTTTGTCCCGCGCCGCTCCAGTGCGAATGGCTTTACGATTTGGACGGTCTTGCTGCGGCCCTTCAGCCGCGGTTACCTGCGACTGCGGAGCGCCGACCCGACGGAGGGACCTTCCATCCATCTGAATGTCCTTGAAGAGCCGGAAGACCGCCTGACGCTCGAAAGAGGCATGGCTAAGGCCAGGAGCCTCGGCGAGAAACTGGGCCGGTTGGAGCCGGAAATCCAGCAGGATGTGATGTGGCACGCCTGCGGCACTTGCCGTATGGGTGAGGACCGCATGGCAGTTGTCGATACCGATCTCAAGGTGCACTACGTCAGGGGTCTTCGGGTGATTGATGCCAGCATTATGCCGCTGATTCCCAGCGGAAATACAACGGCCCCCACGCTCATGGTTGCAGAGCGGGGGGCCGATTTGATTCGCTGCTAGGCGGGCTTATTCGCCGACGACGGGGTTGTGAAGCTGGCCGAGGCCTTCGACTTCGACGATGCAATGGTCGCCTGGCTTGAGCAGCACTTGCGGCTTGCGGGCAAAACCCACGCCGGGAGGTGTGCCGGTGGAGACGACGTCGCCGGGCTCGAGGGTGAAGACCTTAGACAGGAACTCAAGCAACTGGGGGATGTTGAAAATCAGTTCTTTGGTGGAACTGTTTTGCATGACTTCCCCATTGAGGGTGAGCTTGACGTTGAGGTTGTGCGGATCTGGAACCTCGTCTGCGGTGACGATGTAGGGGCCCATCGGAGCGAAGGTATCAAAGGTCTTGCCCATCAGCCACTGGGTGGTGCCCTTGAGCTGGATGTCGCGGGCGCTGACGTCGTTGACGTTGGTATAGCCAAAGATGTAATCGCGCCAGTTTTCTCCCTTGATGTGTTTGCCGGTCTTGCCGATGATGAAGGCGAATTCGGCTTCATAGTCGGGGGCTTCACTCATCTTCGGCAGAACGATGTTGTCTCCGTTGCCGATGACGGCGTTGGGGAACTTGTTGAAGACGGTTGGGATTTCTGGAATCGCCATGCCAGATTCAATGGCGTGGTCTCGATAGTTGAGGCCGATGCAGATGAATTTGGGGGGACGATGGATGGGGGCCAGGATGCGTACAGTATCCAGTGCCACGCGCGCCGAAGCCTTGGCGGCAAAGTCCTTTACCTTCGACAGAGCCGTCGAACCACCCTGAATGATGGAGTAGATGCAGGAGAAACCAGCGCCTGCCAAAGGGATAATTTCAGAATCGCCCGGAGCCAGGACACCCGCCTCGGGGGGGCCGCCCGAGCGCTCGAACATGAGAAGTTTCATATTCGATGAGGCTATCACGAGGACAGCCTATCGAACCTCAAAAAAAATCCGATGGGAAAAGACAGAGTAGGGCTTATTTTTCGAATCTGAAAAATGTAGAATACATCGTTAAGAAACAAGGCGCCCCCGAAGAGCGCCAGGCACTTCAAATCTAGGGGAGTAGTTCGATGGAGTATTTTCGGTCGAACGCTTTTTGCGCGGGCATTATCGGATGCCTGTTGATTCCGGGTTCTCTCCCGGGCCAGAGCTTTCTGGCCGGAGGGAAATCTCCGCGCCTGATCGGCACGGACATGGCAGTGCTCGAAGCCGGAGAGCCACGCCAGGACTTACCTTGCAAAGTGGAGGAAGTGAAGCCGCTGCTCGGCTTTGACCTCAAGTTCCACTCCGGGTTTGAAGTCTCTGTACCCATGAGAGAGCTGGCAGGCTCAGAAAACCTTCTCACGATCGTGTTTCGGGTGCGGCCCGAAGGCAAGTCGGATGGGGATCGTTACTTTATTCAACGGCTCAAGGTGCCAGCACTTGAAGAAGACGCCAAAGGGGATGCCTTCCTGCAGGGTGGCTTCGACGTTGGCGAGGGCAAATACCAGATTGACTGGCTGATGCGAGACCGGACAGAACGGGTTTGTTCAAGCAGCTGGAAGGTGGATGCCGCTCTGCCCGTCAAGGACAAGCAGATTGAGATGAACGAGCCGGCCGACACGGTGGAACCGAGCCAGCATGATTACTTCCAGGAAGAGCCGCCGGTAGCGCGGAATTCCACGGAAACCCCGCTCTCTGTAAAGATTTTAATGAATTTTGCTCCGCAGCGAGCCCGATCCGCAACCTTACAGCCTGTGGACACGTCGGCACTAGTGAGCATTCTTCGCACGATTAGCCGTGACCCGAAGATTGGACGGTTCTCCCTGGTTGTCTTCAACATGCAAGATCAGAAAGTACTTTATCGACAGGACAATGCTGACCGCATTGACTTTCCCAAGATTGGGGAAGCATTGCAGGAGCTGAAGCTTGGCACGGTCGACTTCAGCAAACTGGCAACCAAGAACTCAGAAACTGAGTTTTTGAGTGAACTGTTGCAAAAAGAACTTGCGGCCTCTGAGGCTCCAGACGCATTAGTTTTTGCCGGGCCCAAGGTTCTGCTTGACCAGAATGTCCCCCAGGAGGCGCTGAAGAGCGTCGGAACCTTGGACTATCCGGTGTTTTACCTGAACTACAACCTTTATCCGCAGCAGATCCCCTGGCGAGATTCGATTGGCCATGCGGTAAAGCACTTCCGTGGAGTGGAGTACACCATTTCGAGACCGCGCGATTTGTGGTTTGCGGTGAGTGAAATGGTTCAAAAGATAGGCAGTTTACGCCAGAGCCGACGAGCAGGAGTTGCACGAGCGCAATGAGAATTTCAAATCGATTCATGACCCTTGGATTTTTGGCAGCCGGGATTTTGGCAGCCCAAAAGCCTGAGTTTCACCCGAATCAGTTGGCTCCTTATGTTCCCAGCCCCCACCAGATTGTGGAGCGGATGCTGGATTTAGCGAAAATCAAGCCTGGGGAAAAGGTGTATGACCTTGGCAGCGGTGATGGTCGGGTTGTGATTGCAGCAGCGCAGAAGTACGATGCCAAAGCGGTTGGGATTGAACTCTCTTCTCGTCTGGTGAAGTCGAGCCAGGAAGAGATTAAGCGTTTGGGCTTATCTGAGAAGGCCAGCATTGTGCATGGAGATGTATTTGACGCCGAGTTGGGCGATGCAGATGTGGTGATCCTATACCTGATGCGGGACAGCAACAATACGCTGAAGCCGAAACTCGAAAAGGCGCTGAAGCCTGGGGCCCGGGTGATCTCGCATGATTACGAGATTGAGGGTTGGAAGGCGCAGCAGGAAGAAAAGGTAGATGCCTACCGGCGCAACCACAAAATTTACGTTTACCGGATGCCGCCGCAAAAGTAGCTGTAACCTGTAGAGATGTCCGATTTTGACGTTGTTGGCATTGGTCTCAATGCCACTGACACCCTGATCATCGTCCCGCACTTCCCTTCCTACGCAGGAAAGGGCCCCTTCAACCAGGAAATCCTGAGTCCCGGCGGACAAGTTGCCAGCGCCATGGTGACCTGCGCCAACCTGGGGTTAAGGACCAAATACATTGGCACGATTGGCGACGATGAGCGGGGTCGGGTTCAAATGCAAAGTCTCCTTGGCTCTGGCATCAACCTGGACCATGTGCAGCAACGCAGCGGATGTCCAAACCAAAGCGCCTACATCATCATTGATCAGTCGACAGGCGAGAGAACTGTATTCTGGCAGCGTCCCGATTGCCTGCGCCTTGACCCGGCAGAAATCAAAGACGAGATGATCCTCAATGCCCGACTGCTACACATTGATGGCCATGACACGCCGGCGATGGAAAAGGCGGCCAAGATTGCGCACGATAATGGGATCCCCGTCACGGTGGACGTCGATACGATTTATAAGGGCTTTGAGCGTGTGCTGCCCTACGTCGACTATCTGATTGCGTCGAGCGAATTCCCGATCCAGTGGACCCACCAGAGCGACCCGCTGAAGGCACTGGAGCTCATTCAAGAGGAATACGGCATTCATTGTGCGGCAATGACGCTAGGGGCGCATGGAGCCTTGGCCAGGATTGACGGCAAGTTCCACTACAGCCCGGCCTTTGTGGTGAATTGTGTCGACACAACAGGAGCAGGAGATGTCTTCCACGGCGGCTTCTGCTATGGTGTGCTGGCTGGTTGGGATATTCAGAAGATTCTGGATTTCTCGAACGCCATGGCTGCTTTGAATTGCACGGCGATTGGGGCGCGCGGCGGGATTTCGACGCTCGACAAGGCCGAGGCGCTGATGGCACGAGCAGAACGGCGCGTGATGGAAGAAGTACGAAGGAGGGTCTGACCCTTGTTCCCTTTGCGGGACTCCGAGCAGCGACTGACAACCCCCTTCGTCACGGTAGGGCTGATTGTTGTGAATCTGCTCGCCTTTCTTTATGAGCTCAGCCTGGGCGACTTTGAGTTGCACCACTTCCTGATGGTTTGGGGCACCGTGCCCAACGATTTCCAATTCTTCAGTTTGTTGAGCTCCATGTTTTTGCATGGGGGCTGGATGCATGTTCTGGGAAATGTCTGGTTCTTATGGGTGTTTGGGGATAACGTCGAAGACGTGCTCGGCAGCAGACAGTATTTGCTGTTCTACCTGTTGTGCGGACTGGCCGGAGGGCTGGCGCATGTCTTTTTCAATTCGGAATCGGCAGTGCCTGCCATTGGAGCCAGCGGTGCGATCTCGGGGGTGATGGGTGCTTATCTGATCCGCTTTCCGCGGGCCAGAGTGCACACATTGTTGTTTTTCTTTGTCTTTGCGACCACGATTGATGTTCCAGCGGTGTTGATGATTGGATACTGGTTTGTAGTGCAACTCTTCAGCGGGTTTGGCCAACTGGCGCAAGCCAGCCCACAGGGTGGCGGCACAGCCTGGTTTGCGCACATCGGCGGTTTTGTGGCGGGAATGGTCTTGATACGAGTGCTGCCGACCAGACCGAGTTGGAGAGTCAGACAGGAGTCAGAATGGTAAGCAAGCGGATGGCAAGTCATTATCTCGATCATTTGCCGGAGGTGGATGTAGCGTTTCTGCTGCCACACCCCGGTGATTGCGAGCTGCTATGTGGAGGAACCATCGCCAAACTTTCGGCTGCGGGCCAGAAGGTGGCCATTCTGGACCTCACCTCGGGCGAAGCGGGTTCCCATACCCGGATGGATCAGAAGCTGGATGAGGCGGATTTGGCCGCCGCCAAGCTGGGGGTGATCTGGCGTGGCTCGATGGGGTTTCCAGATGCCCGGCTCGAAGACACGATCATGTCGCGCATGACGGTGACCGGCGAAGTGAAGCGATTGCGACCCAAGGTGCTAGTCGCTATGCACTGGGAGGATCGTCATCCAGACTCCCTGGCGGCAAGCCTATTGGTGGAGAATGCAGGCTATTTGGCCGCATTACCGAATCTCGATAACTATCTTTCTGCGCACACGACCGAGAGAACCGTCTTTGCCAGCGGAAGCGTTGCGGCCGCACCATCGTTTGTTGTTGATGTGACGGAATTCTTTAGCAGGAAGGTGGAAGCACTGGAGTGCTATTCGACCCTGTTTCCGGACCGTGCGGAAGCTCTCGACAGCATGGAGCGGGAGGCACGGAGACTGGGAGCCATGATTGGGGTTCGCTACGGGGAGGGATTTGTGCAACGAAAACCGTTGCGCGGGGATTTGGTGTGACGCCCAAGGATGAATTCTGGATGCGTCGGGCGCTGGAGCTGGCCAGAGCCGGTGAGGCAGCGGGGGAAGTTCCGGTTGGTGCCGTGATTGTGAGCGCAAACGGGGAATTGCTGGCGGAGGCATCGAATGCCCCGATTCGGCTGCATGACCCGACGGCACATGCAGAAATACTTGCAATTCGCCAGGCCGCCGAGCGGACCTCCAGCTATCGCCTGGATGGAAACTCGCTGTATTGCACCCTGGAACCCTGCCCGATGTGCGCCGGGGCGCTGGTGAATTCCAGGATTTCGAGACTTGTTTTCGGGGCCCGTGACCTGCGCTTTGGGGGAGTCAGGAGCAAATTTCAAATTGCCGACTCGGCGATTTTGAACCATTCCGTCGAAGTCGAAGAGGGCGTACTGGGGGCAGAATGCACGGAGATCCTGGTGGAGTTTTTCAAATCGCGCCGTTAGGTGTATACTGTGGTTGAGAGTTCTTTTACCTATGAGTGGGCGCAAGCCCACTTTTTTATTGGTCGCAAATGCGACTGTAAACGCAATGAAATCAACAACTTTAGAACAGGTTCGCGAAATCGTCGAGCGGATCGTAGAAGCGGAAGGCATGGAATTGGTCGAAGCCCAGTTGCTGGGCGGCGGCAAGCACCGTGTATTTCGCCTTTACATTGATCGGCTTACCGGGGTCACCCACGACGACTGTGAAAAAATTTCGCGGCTCGTGAGCGAAGTTCTGGACGCTGGAGATTTGATTGCGGGCGGAGCCTACACGCTAGAGGTGAGCAGCCCTGGGGTGGATCGACCGCTGGTGAAAGCAAAGGATTATGAGCGATTTCTTGGCAGCAAAGTCAAGATTGAACTCAAGGAACCCATTGAAAAGAGTCGTCGATTTACGGGTAAATTGGCGAGCTTCGATGGTGAGCTTGTGACGCTGGAGCTCGATGCGGGCAAGACATTGGCCGTCCCGCTAGCCGGGATTCAAAAGGCCAATTTGAAGTTCGAGTGGTAGCCGGGATATCTGACAGAGGTGAATGACATTGGGCACGATCTATCAATCCATTGAAATGCTGGCCAAAGAGAAGGGCATCGAGGCGCAGATCATTTTTGACGCCGTAAAGGACGCCATCATTCTTGCTGCGCGCAAGCAGTTCAAAAACGTCGGCGAGATGGCCGCTGAAGTGGACCCCAAAAGGGGAATCCAGGTCTTCGCCCTGCGAAAGATTGTCGAAACGGTAGCCGACCCGGCCAACGAGTGGACCCTCGAAGAGGCCAAGAAGAACAAGTTTGGTTCTGCCGCAATCGGTGATGAGATCCGCCAGGAATTGCCGATGGATGCATTGGGGCGCATTTCTGCCCAGATCGCCAAGCAGGTGATTTTGCAGAAGGTGCGCGAGGCCGAGCGCGAGAATGTCTATGGCGAGTTTGCCGGCCGCGTCGGTGAGTTGGTGAATTGCGTGATCAAGCGCATTGAAACCCGCGATCTGGTGGTGGATCTTGGCAAAACAGAAGCGCGGTTGCTCGCCAAAGAGCAATCGAAGCTGGAAAGCTTCAGCATTGGCGACCGGGTTCGCGTGGTGATCAAGAGCGTAGAAAAGACGGGCAAGAACGCGGGCGTGGTGGTCTCTCGGGCAGCGGGAGAACTGGTGATGCGCTTGTTCGAGCAGGAAGTTCCTGAGATCTACGACAACACCGTGGTGATCAAGAGCTGCGCGCGCGAGGCAGGCGAGCGAACCAAGATTGCGGTATCGAGCAGAGATCGCGATGTGGATAGCGTGGGAGCCTGTGTGGGCATGAAGGGCATGCGCGTACAGAGCATCATTCGAGAACTGCGCGGCGAGAAGATCGACATCATTGAATTTAGCGAGAACCCCGTGGAATTCGCGACGCATGCGCTGAGCCCGGCAAAGATCTCGCGCGTCACGATTCTCGATGCCGAAGAAAAGCACATGGAAGTCATCGTCGACGATACGCAGCTTTCGCTGGCGATCGGCAAGCGTGGGCAGAATGTCAGGCTGGCGGCCAAGCTGCTGGGCTGGAAGATCGACATCAAGAGCGAAGAAGAGAAGCGGCAGGAAGTGGAGAATCAGATGGCGGATATTATTCCGGCTGGGACTCCGATTTCCGTGCTGGCTGATTATGGCCTGGCCGAGCATCTGATTGATGCTCTGGTGGGCGCTGAAGTGGGCACTGTGGAAAAACTGGGATCGCTGACGCCTGAAGAACTGGAGCAGCTACCTGGTGTTGGAGAGGAATCGATCCAGTCGCTTTACAACGCGATCAATGGGTTCTACTCACAGTTTGAGGCCCAGGCGGTAGAAGCTGTACCGGCGGCGGAGGAAGCTCCGGTGGAAGAAATTGTGGAAGTTGCGACGGCTGGCAGCGAGAGCGAACCAGTGGCAGAATCGGAAGCTGCATTGGAAGCACCGGCAGATGAGATCGCAACGCCGGAAGACAGTAGTTCGGATAAGGCCTAGGATTTTGTTACGATAAGAAGGTTCTGCTGCATCCCTTGGAATCTTCGACCGTGTGCACGACTGGCAACCGTATTACGGCTGAGCGCAATCAGTTTGACTGAAAGCGTGAAGTCATGGATTAAGAAGAACATACCCGTTGGAGAAGGATTCGACCTAGCGTCACCATATGATTCGAATTAACGAGCTGGCCAGGGAGCTGGAAGTAAAGCCGAAGACAATCCTGGACCTGCTGCCTGATTTGGGAGTTTCGGAAAAAAAGACGCATTCGAGTTCTATCGAAACGGATGTGGCGATGGTCATCAAGCAGAAGTTGCTTGACGAGCGGGCCGCTCAAGGATCGAGAGGGGGCCGTAGTGGGCGCCTCTTTGATGCTTCACCCGCATCGGAGCATGAGGATGACTTCGTAGAACAAGACCACGCATCGGAAGCCTCAGAAGAGACCCCGGCCAAGGCTGGAACTCCTGCAGAGGCACCGCAGACGAGCAGCACTGAACATAAGCCGGTTGCCACTTCACCTGTGCCCGCTCCAGCCGCCGCAGTGACTGAGGCTACTGCAGTATCTGCTTCGGTACCCTCGACGACTCCAAGCGAAGCCCCGAAACCTCTGGCACCACCGCTGCGTTCTCCGCTGATGCCACCACTGGCTTCAGGTAACGCCCCGAAGGCAGCTCCTTCTTTGCCTGTTCGGCCACTTGTGGCGACGAGCAGCGCGAGCGCAGCAGCGCCAAGCGCGCCGCCTGCGGCACCGCTGCCTGCCGTACCGCCATCTACCAACAGGCCAGCACCTGCGCCAACCACTCCTGCCGCGCCAGCTCCTGCCGCACCCGCAGCCGCCCGAATTGCGCCGAACCTACAGGTAGCACCGGGACCGGCCGCACCCGCGCAGCCGCCATCGCCCGCTCCTGGATCACCAGCTCCTCCACCGGCCCAAAGGCCTGGAGCCGTGATCCCACCTGCCGCGCAGATCGCGCCAGGAACTCCGCTGCGGCCAGCTCCCGCAGCAAACACGCCCTTACAAGCTCGCCCGGCACAGGGAATGCCCCTTGCCCCGCGGCCCGGCCAGATTATTGCCCCGCAGCGTCCTAGCGCTGCCCCTGGGGCACCTTCTGCTCCCGCTTCGGCTGGAGCACCCGGCATGCCAATGCCCCGCCCCCAAGCCAACCAACCGCTGGCTGGCCCGCGGGCTGGCGTCACGCCCGGGGCTCCTGCAATGCCTCGGCCTCCGCAACAGAGTCGTCCTCCCATGCAGCCGCAAGGCGGCGGGCAAAGTGGTGGCCAAGGCGGTGGACAAGGCCTGGGCCCGGCAAAACCGCAAACGAGCCGCCCCATCGTTCCTCCCGATCCCAAGCTGGCCGAGCGCATTGCACAATCGCAAGCACGGCAACAGCAGGCACCCATGGGTGCCCGACCTGGCGCACCTTTGCGTCCCCCTGGCCCGGCCATGCCTGGTCGCCCGCAGCCCCCTCGCGCCATGCCTGGAGCAGCCCAATCCCGCCCTGGCGGGTACGGTGGTCCTGGTGGCGGTGGCGGATATGCCGGTGGCGGTGGCGGCTACGGCGCAGGTAGGCCACCCATGCGAACGGGCAAGCACCCGACTTCGCCGACACCTTTGCGTCCGGAAGCGGCAGTACTGCCTTCCACCGAGCCGGGCCGTCGCCACGCAGTTAAGCCAACCAAATCGAAAGAGCAGATTCGTCGCGAGAAAGAGCTGGAGCAAGAAGGCAAGCTTCTCTTTGCACAGCGCAAGCGCGAAGAAGAAGTCTCAATGGCGGCCAATAAGGAAATCACGATTTCCGAAGGCATCACCGTTAAGGAACTGTCTGAAAAGCTCGGCATCAGAACGAATCTGGTCATCAAGAAGCTGGTAGAGAAGAAGATCTTTGCCACCATCAATCAACCTCTTGATCTGAAGATGGCAGAAGAACTGGCAGCAAACTTTGGTGCCACAGCCACCCAGATGAGCTTCGAAGAAGAATCCTCCTGGGATATCGAAATGGCCGAAGACTCGGGGAATCTGGTGCGCCGCGCCCCAGTGGTTACCGTCATGGGCCACGTCGACCACGGAAAGACCTCCCTGCTCGATGCCATTCGCAGCGCCAACGTAGCCAGTGGCGAAGCCGGCGGAATCACCCAGCACATCGGTGCCTATGCGGTGACTCATAACTCCCGCAAGATCGTCTTTATTGATACTCCGGGCCATGAGGCCTTCACTCGCATGCGTGCTCGTGGCGCCAAGGTCACCGACATTGTTGTCCTCTGCGTAGCTGCTGACGACGGCGTGATGCCTCAGACCATCGAAGCAATTGATCACGCGAAAGCCGCTGGCGTTCCGATTCTTGTGGCAATCAACAAGATCGACAAGCCAGACGCGCAAATCGACCGTATCAAGCAACAGCTGAATGATCGTGGATTGCTTGCTGAGGATTGGGGCGGTGACACTGTCATGGTGCCCGTCTCTGCCAAGCAGCGCATGAACATTGACCTGCTGCTCGAAATGATTCTATTGATGTCCGACGTCAACGAAGCGAAGCTGCGCGCGAATCCTTCTCGCCCTGCTGTCGCCACCGTGCTCGAAGCACAGCTTGATCGTGGACGTGGATCTGTCGCAACAGTATTGGTTCGAAACGGTACGCTGCGCGTGGGTGACTTTTTCATCTGCGGTTCGGTATTCGGCAAGGTTCGCGCGCTGTTTAACGACCTCGGCCAGCCCGTTCGTGAGGCAGAACCGGCGACCCCTGTCGAAGTACTGGGTCTTGAAGAAATGCCCGATGTTGGCGATACCTTCCAGGTCGTAACCGACACGGCCAAGGCCAAGCAGATCGTGCTTTATCGTGAAGCCAAAGCTCGCGATATTGCCATGGCCAGGACTCGCATCAGCCTCGACCAACTGCATCAGCAGTTGAAGGAAGGCGAGATCAAGGACCTCAACCTCATTCTGAAGGCAGACGTGGGCGGCTCGGCGGAAGTATTGGCCGAAACGCTACTCAAGCTGTCGAACGAAAAGGTTCGCATCCGGGTACTGCATACTGGCGTTGGTGCCATTACCGAAACCGACGTGCTTTTGGCATCGGCATCGAACGCGATCATCATTGGCTTTAACGTTCGCCCGGATCGCAGTGCGACCCAAACGGCCGAAGCCGAAAAGGTCGACATCCGAAGCCACTCCATCATTTATGAAGTGGTGGACGAGATCAAGAAGGCCATGGCCGGCTTGCTCGACCCTGTCTACAAAGAAGTATTCCGCGGCCGGGCCGAAGTCCGAGATGTCTTCCGCATCAGCAAGGTGGGCACAGTTGCCGGCTGCTATGTGACAGAAGGCACCTTTACTCGCGATTGCCAGGCACGCCTGATTCGAGATGGCGAAGTGGTCCATACCGGTAAGCTCGACACGCTGAAGCGTTTCAAGAACGATGTTTCAGAGGTCAAGACGGGCTTTGAGTGTGGCATGGCGCTGGCAAACTTCCAAGACATCCGACAAGGGGACATCATCGAGGCGTTCATCAATGAGCGTGTCGCTGTCGAGACCCTGATGGACCACTAGAAGGCAGGTTATGCCAGCGATTGGCGTACTGACCTTGGAACTCCATCTGGTGGAGGCGCAGTCTTTAAAGGACAAGCGCCACTGGGTATCTGGTTTGAAAGAAAGACTCCGCAACCGACACAATGTGTCTGTTGCGGAGATTGATTTTCAGGATGTGTGGAAGCGGGGTTTGGTTGCTGCGGTAACAGTT
Organism: Bryobacter sp.; assembly: GCA_044340255.1. Taxonomy (GTDB): domain Bacteria; phylum Acidobacteriota; class Terriglobia; order Bryobacterales; family Bryobacteraceae; genus Bryobacter. The sequence continues at coordinate 87,097 of JBIITX010000004.1, forward strand.
TCCAACAGTCGTGCGCACTGTGAGCAAATGCTTGAGGCAGTGGAGCGCACGGCCAGCGACTTCCTTGGACCGCTGCTGGTGGATTGCACCTACGAGTATCTGTAAGCGACCAGCATCGGCAGGATGTACTTAGAATTCTTCAAAGCTATCGTCCATGGGGAAGGGGTCTTTCTTTTCCATTACTGCTGTCGAGCCAGGCGCAGTGGATTTAGAGCTGAAGCTGGGCTTGGAGCTGTTGAAGCTCGGTCGATCATTGGATGGAAACGACTTGCCATGGCTAAGAGCAGGGGTAGCTTTGTGGGCAGGCTCTGACTTTTTGGTGCGTGGGGAGCTTGCCGCAGCAATGGCATCCTGGCCGACGAGCGATTGCAAGGCATCGACAGTGCGCCCGACGGTAGAGGCGTGCTTGCGAAGTTCTTCTCCTGCAGCGGCACCTTCCTCGGCATTGGCAGCAATCTGCTGGGTGACGCGCTCCATTTGGCTCACAGCTTTTGCGATTTGCTCGATGCCGCGCTCTTGCTCTTCGCTTCCGAGGCGAACTTCCTGGACGAGGCTACCTACGGCCTTCACGAGGTCATTAACACTTTCGCTCGCGCGGGCTACCTGATCGAGTTTGTATTTGCCGCTGGTTGCGGATTGAATGGACTCTTCAATGAGTTGTGTGGTGTCTTTGGCTGCCTGGGCGGAGCGCTGTGCAAGGTTGCGCACTTCGTCGGCGACGACGGCAAAGCCCATGCCAGCTTCTCCGGCACGTGCGGCTTCGACGGCGGCGTTCAGGGCGAGGATGTTGGTCTGGAAGGCGATTTCGTCGATGACCTTGATGATCTTGGAAATCTTGCTCGAAGAGCTGCTGATTTCGTTCATGCTGGTGACCATGTCGGCCAGAGCACGATTGGACTCTTCCACCTTGTCGGCAGCTTCCTGCATTCTCGAGGCGGCCTGCTTGGAGTTATCGGCATTCGAGCGAGTCATCGAGTGAATTTCTTCGGTTGAGGCTGAGGTCTCTTCGAGGGAGGCAGCCTGGTCACTCGCCGACTTGGAAAGCGACATGCTGTAGCTTCCAACTTCATGCGAAGTATTGCTCAATTGCTGTGCGCTGTTGCTCAACTCTGCTACGGTGTCGCGCAGAGTCGTCGTCAATCGCCGCACCATCAGGAACACGAGAGCGCCAACCGCGAAGGCAACCAAGTTGAGTAGCAGGATGATCCAAAACCCTGCGGTTTTCGTGGAGGCGGCACTCTGAGCGAGTTGTTCAATTTGAGCGGATTGATAGTCTGCCAGCTTCTTGGCGGACTCGCTAAGACCAGACAATTGCGGAAGCAGCTTCTCGTTGAGGAGTGCAATTGCCTGGTCCATCTTTTGTTGTTCCATCATTTGACGCAGTTCGTCATGCATCTGGCGAGAGGTTTCAAACGTGGCAAGCAGGCTGCTTACCTCAGAGGCGGCAGCAGTGTTCTTGACTCCAGCGGCATATTCGTTGGCAAGCCGAAGAAAGTTTTGCTGCGCTTTGCTGAAGCGACTACGCATCGCCTCAGCCTGTTGCGTCTGCTGCAGCATCATCGAAAAGGCAAGGCCTCGCTCAGAGGCCACCATTTCGGTGGCTTCTTGTCCGATGCTTCCGGCGACTTGTCTCATTTTCGATTTGACGGTAATTGCTTCCTCGAGTAGTGCCCCGAGGCGATAGTTCACAATCAGAGCTCCACCGCCTACGACGAGGGCCAGAGCCACGAGCAGGCCGACGCTGCCTATCAGTTTTTTGCTTGCACTTGTTTGCATGTTGTTTGTTCAACCTCCGTGTTGACTTGGGTCCCTCAGCCTGAAAATGCCTGGAACAGAACTGCCTCAAAACTTCCTACCGAACCACTTATTGCTTGAATGTGAATCGAAGACTTGCCAGTGCCACTTGCGGCTTACCATCTTCCGTAAAGGGGCTGAACTTCCACTCTTTGATGGCCTTGACGACCGTTGCGGACAGCATGGGATTGCCGGTCACCACCTTCACGTCAGCGACTTCGCCACTCTCTGAGATCTTCACCTCGACTTCGACATCGCCTTGAATGCGCATCTGTTTCGCCATCGGGCTGTATTCAGGATTCGTGCGCTTGACGGCGTTCTTGACGGCGTCGGCGTGGGTGATTTTCATTTCTGCAGCCATCGGCAGGCTAAGCAGACAAAGACTCAATAATGCGTACTTCATGTTTGTTGGTTTCCTCTCTTCTCTCCCAGTTAGGATCTCGGTTCTTATCGGGCCAGGATTGGAGGTTTTGAGAGAAATCTAAATGTTCTAGGCGCGTTGGTAGGGAGCCGACACAGCCTGAGCTTTCCGCTGTGGGCGACGGAGCGCCTGCTCAATCACGGCTGGAATTCTCGCGAGTGAATGCGACTCTTCCACCCCACCGGCCTTGACCGCTTCGCGCGGCATCCCGTACACCACACACGAGGCTTCATCCTGAGCGATCGTCCACCCACCGGCATCCCGAATTCTCTTCATGCCCTGCGCTCCGTCGCTTCCCATGCCGGTCAAGATTACGGCCACGGCGTCCGTACCCGCAATCTGGGCAACAGAGCTAAACAAAACATCGACGCTCGGGCGCTGGTAACAGACCAACGGGCCATCCTTAACGGCAACCGAATAGCCCGCCCCTTGCTTCTTCAGCAACATATGAAAGTTGCCAGGAGCGATCAATACTCTTCCCGCCTTGACCTGATCGCCGTCGGAAGCCTCTTTGACCTCCATCGGCAAACACTGATCGAGGCGCAGGGCGAAAGCCCTGCTGAAGCCGGCCGGGATATGTTGGGCAATCACAATGGGTGGACAGTCTGCGCCAAACTGCTTCAAGACAGACTCCACCGCCTGCGTGCCCCCAGTCGAGGACCCAATAGCCACCAGGTGCCGACAAGGCGGAGTCTGCAACGACGTTGGGCTTGGATTCTGAGCCTGTGCGTTCGCGCTGCTTGCCCGCGAACCTACCTTCGCTGCGGCAGCGAGTCGTACTTTGGAAGCCAGCGCCAGGCTGAGCTCTCCCACAGAATAGGGGCCGTGAGGCTTGCCCAGTACATCCACAGCACCGAGACGCAACGCCTCGACGGTCGCCGAGCATCCGGCTTGCCCCAAAGAGCTGATGATGATCACCGGCATCGGCTGGTAGTGCATCACTCGCTTCAGAAAACTCAAGCCATTCATACGCGGCATTTCAATATCGAGGGTCAGCACATCGGGAGAGAGTTCGAGAATTTTGTCTCTCGCCACAAATGGGTCTGGTGCCGTCCCTACGACTTGAATGTCAGGTTCCCCGGCCAAAGCGTCGCTGAGAAGTCGGCGCACCACGGCGGAGTCGTCCACGATCAATACGCGAATCGGCCTGGTTCCACTCTGTAGGGGAGAGTTCATTTAGCGCTGTTCCAAATCTGAGAGCGAAAACGCCAGACGCAACAACCCGTCATCGATCATGAGGTGCTTGACAATATCGCCATTGGCCTCCTGACCTTGACCAAGCGGGACAGGGCTATCCAGACAGAAGATGGAGTTGCGGTCCATCTTGCTGAGCATCGCCCCACACACCATATTGGTGAGTTCTGCCAGCACTGATTCACAAGTCGCAGCAGAGTCTTCTTCCACATCGCCAAAGAAACTGGAGGCTAATTGCAAGGTGGCATTTCGGTCGAGCGATAGTGCCAGGCGGCCGCGGCAGGCACCGTGGAACTCGAGCGCTGCACCCACACGATCCTCTTCCGTGGCCCCATCCCAAACCGGCACCTCATCGACTGAGGCAAAAAACATGGTCTCCAGGACCTCGGTCGCAGCCTTGGTCAATCCCTGTTCGAGCGCAGGACGCTCAAAAGCTAAATTCATCGTCTGCTCCTTCCGCACCAGCTCCCACCAGTGCACCCTCCGGGGTCACACCCAGTACATTTTCAATCTCCTCGCGCAGGCGCTCGGGCGCAAATGGCTTCGTCACATAGCCTTGTGCTCCCAGTTGGGAGAGCCGCTCCATGCGCGCCTCGGTGGCATCCGTCGAAATTACAATCACGGGGATGGCGGCCAGGTGCTCTCTTTGCCTCATGGCGGCTACCAGTTGCTCGCCGTCCATCACCGGCATGTTGATGTCGGTGAGAACCACGTCCACCCAGTCGGTATCGAGTTGCGTCAGTGCCTCTTGTCCCTGACCGGCTTCGAAGTAGCGGCCTACGGCGAAACCCGAGACTTCGATTACTCTTCGAATGAATCGGCGCATGGCCGGGGAATCGTCGACAATCATTACATCGAATGCCATTGGTTTTGGCTCCTCATCTGACCCAGGCTGCCCTCAAACAAGGGGTAACGGCCGGTTCGGCAAACATTGATCTTCATAAGCCTAGGCGCAACGCTGAAGACCCAGCTCACGCGCCTCCTCTCCTGCCTCTTGCAGCAGCAAGCGACCCGAGCTCACCTCAAGCCGCAGCGTACGCGAGATACTTCCACCCACTTCTTCGGCATGAATCATCACTCCTGCTTTCCAAAAGATCTTCTTCATGGCCAGATAATTTCTCTTGCCAATGTTGAATACTCCATCGCCATCGAGTACCTGTGCCCCTCCCGCGACCCGGACAATCAGCCTTTTCTTGTCGGCACCCAATTGATAGGCGCTCCGAAACAAGAACGGGATGCCGCTGTCAGCGTAAAGTGCAGGGTTCGACTTCGCCTTCTCCGGATCGCTCTGTGATTCCGGGAGCATGAAATGGAGAAGCCCTCCGATTTTGGCAACCGGATCCCAAATCGTAATTCCAATACAGGAGCCCAGCCCATAAGTAACCAGCGTTTCTTCCTGCTTGGCGCTCACCTTCATGTCGCCCACACCCACTGCTAACATCGCACCTCCTTGGAATCCATCCATGGCCAACAGCGGCTCCACGTTCTCATGCTGCCCTCTCTTCCAGTCGTCCCGCTTTTTTGTAAACTGCCACTTGTACGTGCTCCAGGCTGTGCTGGATCCCGTTGAGGCTTTCGGAATGGCCGATGAACAAGTACCCGCCAGGTTCCAGCTTCGCGCTCATTGCCGCCACCACTTGCTCCTGTGTGGGCCGGTCGAAGTAAATCATGATGTTGCGAAGGAAGATCAGCGGAAACGGCCCTTCCGCCGGCAAGGGCTCCATGAGATTGATGCGCTCGAAATGCATCATTTTCCGGATCTCGGCACGAAAGCGGAAGTTGCCCGCCTGTTCTCCTTTGCCGCGCAAAAGGTAGCGACTCCGCCAGTCGGTATTTAAGTTGCGAAATTTTTCTTCGGCATAAATTCCTGCCTCGGCACTCCGCAATACCCTGGTTGAGATGTCACTGGCACGCACACGCGCCTGCCGAAAGGCGGCATCTCCCAGCGCCTCTACTAAAGTCACCGCAATCGAATAGGGTTCTTCCCCGCTGGAGCTGGCCGCCGTCCAGATGGTGAATTGCGACCGGCGCCGCAGAACAGGGATGATCTTGTCGCGCAAAAAATCAAAATGCGCGGGCTCACGAAAAAAGCTGGTGTAGTTGGTCGTCAGGGCATCCAGGATGTCCACCTGGAGATCGCCGCCACTATCCCTCTGCACCGCATCAAAGTATTCTTCCGGGCTGGCGTAACCCAAGGCACGCGCCCGCTTCCAGAGTCGGGCAGCGACCATCTCCTGTTTCCCGTCCTGCAGTTCAATCCCAGCAGTTCGGTAGGCATAGCCCTGCACCGCCAAAAAGAGTTTGGGGCTCAATCGATTGCCCGTGATCGTCGAGAGGGCTGATTCCGCTTTGGCTAGCATGCTTCGAGTAGACTCTCTTTGATGTCTTGCGCCTTGGTGTTGCGCTCCTGGTAAATGGCTTCGAGGTCGAGAATCAGCCCGACCCGACCGTCGCCAAGAATCGCCCCACCCGCAATGCCAGTCGTATTTTTTAAACTGGCTCCCAGGCTCTTGATCACAACTTCCTGCTTGCCGATAAACTCGTCCACCATCAGCACAAATCGCTTGCCTTCTGTCTCGGCAACGATCAGCAGCGTCTGGAGCACCTCTTCGTTCTTGGGCCGGACCCCCAAAGATCGATACAGCCGAATCAAGGGGAGTAATTGGTTGCGGACCATCACCATTTCTCCGCGGCTTTGCACCGTAGAGACTTGGCCCTCTATCGGACGGAACATCTCATGCACCGAGAAAATGGGAAGGATATAGCGCTCACGCCCGACTCCGACTACCAGCCCTTCGACAATCGCTAACGTCAGCGGCAGCTTGAGGTAGAACGTAGTTCCCAGGCCAGGGGTGGATTGAATGTCGATTTTGCCGCGTAGCTTCTGAATCTGCTTTTTCACGACATCCATGCCGACGCCACGGCCCGAGATATCAGTCACCTTTTCAGCCGTCGAGAAACCAGGCTCAAAGATCAACTGGAAGATTTCGGAGTCGGTCAAGTGGACCGCTTCTCCGATCAAGCCCCGCTCCCGTGCCTTTGCCAGAATCCGCTCCTGATTCAAGCCGCGACCATCATCGACAATCTCAATCTGAATATGATCGGCCTGGCGGTATGCCTTCAGCTGAATCTTCCCCGACTGCGGCTTTCCAGCTTTCATACGGTCTGCCGGTGCTTCAATGCCATGGTCAATCGAGTTGCGAACCATGTGCATAATTGGGTCTGTTAGTTCTTCAATAATCGTTTTGTCGAGCTGGGTGTCTTCACCCACCAGTTCGACCTCAGCTAATTTGCCGGCTTTGCGAGACGTATCGCGCACCAGGCGATTGACCCGCTGAAAGAGCGTTCCGACAGGAATCAGCCGCGTCGCCATCGCCACCTTTTGTACTTCTTCGGTCACCCGGCGAAGCTGGTTGAGATTCCGCTGCAAGCGTGTGTTCTTGGTGCCACTCAATTCCGGGTCTAGTCGAACCATCGATTCGGCGATGACCATTTCGCCAACCATATCGAGGAGGTAATCGAGCTTGGCCGTATCGACGCGAATGGCATGAGTGTCGGTGGCCTGAGCTTTCTTGACTCTTGCCGGATCGTCGTTTCGCTCGACAACCACCGGGGCGCTAGAAACAACAGCGTCAGCTTGCCGCTCGAGATGGATGCCGCCAGATACAGCGGGAACTGGTTCGGATTCCGCAACAGCCGCAGGTGTGGGCTCTGCCCGGGCTGGCTCTGCCTGGGCGGGCTCTGCCGGGGTGGGCGCTGCAACGCTAGCCTCATAATCACCCGCAATGACTCGCCGCACACGCTCGAGCAAGAGCCCTGGGTCGAGCGCCAAACCAGGGTCTTGCCCATGCAGCTGAGCCTCAATCCGGTCAATCTCCTTGCCGACGTAATCTGAACTTTCCAGCGTCAGATCGATCAGGTTCGGGCTCATGAGCAGTTGCGCAGTCCGTGCCAGATCCAGAATTGTCTCTACTTCATGAGCTAATGCCTGAATGTTGGCAAACTCAAGAAAGCCGGCCAGACCCTTGATCGTGTGAAAGCTCCGAAACACCGCGTTGAGCGTATCGGGGTTCGCTGGCTCTTTTTCAAGCACCAGCAAGCCCGACTCTACGGTTTGCAAATGTTCACGAGCCTCGAGGATAAAATCCCCGACCAACTCTGGATCCTGGTTCAGAGCACTCGAAGTTGCTTGAGGACGCGGCTGCGCGGCCACGTCTTTGGGGCTCGACTCGGCCTGAGTCAGCACACGCCGAAGTTGGTCAAGACCCGCTTCCATTCTTGCTCTACTTGCATCATCGGCCCAGGCATCGGCACCCGTCGCATTGCGGCTTGCCACCTCATGCAACTCACCCGTCAACTGCACGGCAGCGGCTGGCATTGCCAGGCGACTCATCAAGGCCAGCGTCTCCACCACTTCGGCGTTCTCGCCAAGCATGAATTGGGTAGCGGCTTTTTCCAGTAGAGCTTCTAGTTCAGACGAGTTCATTCCTGATTCTTCCTAAGTCTTTGCAATCTGTCTCACGCAGCGTTTTTTGGGTCTCGTACTAGCTGAGAATCTGACCGAGTTCTTTGAGATCCTGGTGCGTCATGACATGGTCAATGTCGAGAAGAATCTTTACCTTCCCCTTCACCTTTGCCATCCCCAGCAAACCCGTTGTCGCCACTTCACCGCCAAAATCAGGCGTATCCTCGATGTCAGCGGGGCTCAGGTTTAGCACCTCGCTCACCCCGTCCACCACAGCCCCAATCATCATCGCCCCGGACTCACCCTCAACTTCGGTCACAATGATGCAAGTGCGCTGGGTGTATTCTGCTTCCGGCATGCCGAACTTCAGTCGAAGATCAACGACTGGAATCACTTTTCCCCGGAGATTGATCACTCCTTTGGTGTGAGGGGGCGTGTGCGGGACGGCCGTAATTTCCTGAATCCCCATGATTTCGCGAACCTTCAATACCTGGATGCCGAATTCTTCCGGTCCAAGGTGAAAGGCAAGATACTTGCCAGATCGCTCTTCTTTGCTCTTGGTGGGGGCAACTAGTGTGGCAGCAGACATTTGGAAGTTCCTCTTCTCGTGTTTTGAGGCGAACGACCCAAAGCTGTGGATCTCGCTTCCAATGGCTTATCGTGCCGACGACCAAAAGTGTGAGAGCTGCGCGGGAGTAAATGAAAAAAGCGACCCGGGTGGGGTCGCTTTTTGAGATTTGGTGCGGAGGACAGGACTTGAACCTGCACGGTGTTACCCGCTAGCACCTCAAGCTAGTGCGTCTGCCAATTCCGCCACCTCCGCAGGTGACAATCCAAGTTTACTACGACGGTCCGAGGACGACCATCTCGCTCAGAAGTTATTTCTTTTCTGGGGTGGCCGGCGGTACCACGGTTTTTGCGTCGCCTTGCTTGCCAACCGGAAGTTCCTTGCCAATCTTAACCGGTACAGGTTGACCGTTGGCACCCTTGGCACCGTCCTTCGGCAGCTCGACTTCGAACTTCTTCTGTACTCGACCCTGCTCGTCGACCAATTCCACAGCAGGCTGCTGGGAAGGCTTCTGCTGCTCAACCTGCGTTGCAGGGGCAGGCAAATTGGTGCGCTCCAGTACCGTTGCGCCACCAGCCGATCCCCCACCACGAGTGGCGAGGATTGCCAGCGTCAGGCTGGTCACCATAAACAAACCAGCAGCACCGGTGGTCACTTTCGAAAGTACGGTCGCGGCCGCGCGCGGACCAAAAGTTGTCTGCGAGCCCATTCCACCAAAGGCTCCTGCAAGGTCTGCGGCTTTACCGCTTTGCAGAAGAACAACGCCGATCAAGATCAGGCAAACAATAACGTGAACGATTGTAACGAGGATAACCATAAAAAATAACCCTGAGACAGAGCACAGGGCACCTCTGTGATTATACGACAAATCCTCAAGGAATTTCGCAACCGAGGATGCCCAGTCCACTATCGCTCGCTACAATATGAGTTTCCAATCCATTTTTCCCTTAAGGAGAATTCATGGCCAAACGGCGAATCGGAATCCTGACTGGTGGCGGAGACGTCCCGGGACTGAACTCAGTCATCAAGAGTGTTACCTATCGTGGCAACGAACTCGGCATTGAAGTTGTCGGCATTCGCCGCGGCTGGGAGGGCCTGACCCATCTCAACCTCGAAGATCCTGCCAGCCGCAGCCGCTATGTGTTGGAACTCAACCGTGAAAATACCCGCACGATTGACCGCACCGGCGGAACCTTCCTCCATTCCAGCCGGACCAATCCCTCCAAGATGAAAAAAGTGCCGGCCTTCCTCGATGCCACTTCTTTCCCTTCGAAGGAAGTCACCAAGGATGGTGTCACTAACACCGCCTACGATATGAGCCCACAGGTGCTCAAGAACCTGGAATCACTCGGGCTCGACTACCTGGTTGCCATCGGCGGCGATGACACGCTCAGCTATGCGGCCACCCTCGACAAGCTGGGTTACAAGGTGGTTGCCATCCCGAAAACGATGGACAACGATGTTCGCAACACCGAATACTGCATTGGCTTCTCGACGGCGATCAGCCGGGCGATGGATGCCATCCAGCGTCAGCGCACCACCGTTGGCTCCCACGAGAGAATTGGCGTGTTCCGCATTTTTGGTCGCGATGCCGGATATACCGCTCTTTATACTGCCTACGTAACCAGTGTTCGCTGCGGAATTCCCGAGTACAAATTCGATCTCGAAAAGATGGTGCAACTGCTGGTCGATGACAAGCGGAAGAACCCCAGCAACTACTCCCTTGTGATTCTTTCCGAAGGTGCCGAATGGGCCGGCTATGAAGTGGTTCACTACGGGGAAGCAGATGCGTTCGGCCACCGCAAAAAGCTCAATGTGGGCGAAGTCTTCGCTGACGAGCTGAAGAAGCGCGCCAAAGAAGAAACCATTGTGAGCGATCTGACCTATGACCTGCGCTCCGGTGCTCCTGATTTTGTGGACAAAATGGTGGCAACCACCTTCGGCAACATGGCACTGGACGCCATCGTCGAAGGTAAGAGTGGCCTGATGACAGCTATCGTCAACGGCTGCTACACGATGAGCCCCATTCCGGACCCCAAGCTCGGACCGCGCAAGGTAGAGCTCGGCATGATGTACAACACAGACCGCTTCCGGCCGAACTACGCCAATAAGCTGGGCCTGCCGATTTTCCTCACCCACCCCTAACCCTTGTTCTCCTGGCTCAAGGATCGATTTCGACGCGGGCGGCTCACCGAGCCGACCCGCGTTGTTGCTTTGGCCGAGATTCGAAACAGCTTCGAGCAAGCCGCCAGCGACGAAGAGCACTTCCCTTCCACCATCGACCCGCGCATCTTCCATGTCCAATTGATTGCCCGTTTTTTCGGCGACATGAACGGCAAACTGAGCCTCGATGCGGGATGCGGCAAAGGCCGCTTCGCCCGAGTCCTACGGGAGCAGAACCCCAAAGCAAATATTGTGGCGCTGGATCTTGCCATGGCCATGCTGGCTCATGCCCGGCCCCCTTTAGCGCCCTGCTGCGCCACGTTGACACAATATCCCTTCCGGGATAACAGTTTCGACTTCGTCTATGCGACCGAAAGCCTGGAGCATGCTGTCGATATTGAAACCGCTGTGGCCGAATTGACCCGCGTGCTCAAGCCCGGTGGCAAACTGGTCATCATCGACAAGAATGTCGAGCATTGGGGCCGCTTCAAAACGCCACACTGGGAGCGGTGGTTTGAGCGGAAAGAAATGGAAGCGATGCTGGGACGCCACTGCAAAGAAGTTTCCAGCCAGTTTATTTCCTATTGGGAAGATGTGGAACCAGATGGGCTGTTCCTGGCCTGGACGGCTACCAAGTAGCTTCAGCCTGCCAGGTCCAGCGCGATCGGGACTTCCACCTGCGCCTTGGCTCCAGGAAACAGAAATTGAAGCATGTCGGGTGCCCGGCGAGCCCAGGCATTTTCGTCATGTGCGCCGTGAGGATCTTCGTAATAGAAGAGATTAATCCCAGCCTTCCAACCCTTGCGCACCAACACATCTCGCAGCAATCGGACATCGCGGAGGGTGCCTCTTGGATTGGATCCTTCATGGCAACCGACATCCAGCCACACCTTCGCCCGGTGCTTGTGCGTCACGGAAACGATTTTTCGCAAAATCATGCGGTAATCCCACCACACCGACGGGGACATGACCGCCAGCTTTCCAAAATGCTCCGGATAGCGAATTCCAAGGTACATCGTAACCAGCCCACCGAGAGAACTCCCCCCAAGGCCCGTATTTTTCGCCCCTGTCAAGACGCGATACTGGTGCTCGATGAAGGGCATCACTTCCTCGACCAGCATCCTTCCGTACAGTGATGCCTGGCCACCGTAGTTGTTTTGCGGGTTCCGGCTCGGCGTGAACTCGTCCACACGACGGTCTCCCCCGTGCGGGATGCCAACCAGGATCATGGGTTGCAGACGATCGGCCAGAATCAGTGCGCCCGCAGACTCGCCAATTCTCCAATAGTTGCCGGGCACAAATGCGGTTCTGGCTTCAAAGACGTTTTGCGCATCGTGAAAGTACATGACAGGGTACTTGCGTTGCGGGTTCTCCTCGTAGCCTGGTGGCAGATACACCACGAGCTCTCGATGCCCCGCCAATATGCGAGAGGCAAAGTCTGCTCTTTTGTGCAGTATCCCGTTCATCTGCCCTATCACGTTACTTTTCTTATCTTCTCATCGAATTTGTAGCGCTCCGCATTGCAGATTTGGCATAAACTCAAGCTTCCTGACCCGAACCTTTTCTGAATTTGCGCGTACATAGAAAGGTAAGGAGCTTTTGGCATGGTGTTAGAGGCAGAACCGTTGGAATCGACAAGTCATGAAGTGACGCAGTTGTTGCAGAGCTGGTCTCATGGCAACCGACAGGCGATGGCCGATTTGCTGCCGCTGGTTTATGACGAGTTGCGACGATTGGCCGCCAGCTACATGCGCTTTGAATCCCCCGGCCATACTTTACAGGCCACGGCACTGGTGCACGAAGCCTACATGAAGTTGATCCAGCAGCGTGAGGTGAACTGGAAGAGCCGTGCTCACTTCTTTGGAATCGCTGCCCAGATGATTCGCAGGATTCTGGTGGACCATATCCGCGCCACGAGAGCTCAGAAACGGGGCTCTGGCTTTGTAGCCTTGTCCCTCGATGAAGCCCTGGGGGTCTCCGAGAAGAAAAGCTGGGAGATTATCGCTCTCGACGATGCCCTCAAAACTCTGGCCCACATGGATCCCCAACAAGCCAAGATAGTAGAGCTTCGTTTCTTTGCCGGCCTCTCGATTGAAGAGACCGCCACCGTTGTTGGTATTTCGCCTGCCACGGTCAAGCGGGATTGGGTTACGGCTAAAGCCTGGTTGTTTCGGGAATTGTCCCGTCACAAAAGCGATGCGATGATTGGGACGTGATCGACCGCTGGGCACAAGTGAAGCAGATCCTTCACGACGCATCCGACTTGCCTGTTGCGGAGCGTAGCCGGTTTGTGGCTCTCGCCTGCGAGGGCGATACAGAGTTGATGCGTGAGGTGGAAAGTTTGCTCGCGAGCTTCGATGCGGCAGACGACTTCCTCGAACAACCTCCAATTCAGCTAGCCGGAAATGGCGACAGTCTCATTGGGCGCCAAATCGCCGACTATCACATCGAAAGGCTGATCGCCAATGGTGGCATGGGGAGTGTTTACCTTGCCTCCAAGCAAATGGATGGGGTACCGATGCAGGTGGCCCTCAAGGTCATCCGCTATTTTGGCAATCAGGATTATCTGGCTCGTCGCTTTCGAATGGAGCGGCAGATCCTGGCAAGGCTTTCCCATGAAAACATCCTGCGGCTGATGGATGGTGGGGTAACCCCCGACGGCTTGCCTTACATCGTCACGGAATTTCTGGATGCACGCAACCTGGAGCAGTGGCTTGCCGAGGAACAACCAACGCTCTCGGCAAAACTCAAAGTATTTCAAAGCATTTGTGACGGCGTTGCCTATGCGCATCGCAATCTGATTGTCCATGGCGATATCAAGCCAAGCAACATTCTGATCACCCGGAGTGGAGTGGCCAAGCTGGTCGACTTCGGAATCGCCCGCCTTCTGAAACCGCAGCATACGGCGGATTCAGACTTCGACCAGCAGACCATCACGCTCACCCCGGCACTCACTCCCTGGTGGGCAAGCCCTGAGCAGTTGCGCGGCGAGCCTCTCTCGATCGAAAGTGATTGCTATGAGCTGGGGCGCATCCTCTTCTTTCTGTTGACCGGCCAGAAGCCCTTCGATTTTTCTGGCCTCAATACGCAGCAAATTCTCGACAAGCTGAGTCGCGAGCCGATGCCAAAGCCAAGCACCCTTACTGGCGATGCCCGCATCGCCGGCGATCTCGACAATATTGCGCTGAAAGCGTTGGAGTATGAGAAAAGCCATCGCTACCGCAGCGTCGATGCGCTCAATGAAGATATTTCGCTCCATCTGGCGATGCGGCCGGTCAGCGCCCGACGACAAACCTGGGCGTATCGACTCCAAAAGTTTGTTCGCCGCAACAAGGTGCTTTTTGGCGTCAGCACAGCGGCAAGCGTGAGCTTAATCCTGCTGCTGGGCTTTGCTCTCTACCAGGCAGGACAAGCCCGAGCCAGCTTTGAAAGCTCCAGGGAGCGCTTTGAGCAGATTCGAAACCTTGCCAATATGCTTCTCGCTGAAGATGAAGCACTGACAGGCTTGCAGGGTGCTACGCCAATCCGCGCCAGACTCGTCAAAAGTGCGGTCGGCTATCTGGACCTGCTGGCTCACCAAAAGAATAGTGACCCGCAACTCAAGCAAGAACTCGCCTCGGCGTATGAAAAAGTTGGCGAAGTGCTGGGCGGCACCGGGACCACAAATCTGGGGCAGACCGCTCTCGCCCTCGAGAGTTTCCGCAAGAGCGAAGCCTTGCGCGAAGAGATTCGCCAACAGGCTAAAGGAGCGCCAGAATTTCAGGCAGCCAGCAACCACCTGGCAAGAATCTATGCCCGAATCAGTTCTTCCCTGCGCGACTTTGGTGATGTAGACGGTGCACTCGGCTATGAGAGAAAGGCCCTCGGTATCCGCCAGGCGCTCTTTGAAGGGTCCCCGGACAATCTGGAATTCAAGCGAGCTTTGGCCTCGAGCCTCACCACCCTGAGCGGCAGCCTTTCGCAGGCAGGCGATTATGCCGGGGTGATGGGTACCCGCAAGGAAGCTCTGGCCATGCACGAAGAAATCGTGGCCAGCAATCGAGGCGAACCAGCAGATCTCCGGGCCCTGGCGCTCGCACTGGCACGAATGGGCTCCATTGAGTTGCACGAGAATCAGCTCAAGGAGAGCTTAGAGCACTACCAGCGTGCTCTCAATATCGATCAGGAGCTACTGCAAAAGAATCCGTCCAATGTGCAGTTCCAGATCAGCAATGGCTGGTCTCATAGCAATATGAGCATCATCCTGATGCGCATGGGACAACCACAACAGGCACTCGAGCATCTGGACAAGTCCCGCAGTTTTCTCGAAGCGGTCTCCAAGGCAGACGCAAAAGACGTCCGCAGCAAAACGCTTTTGCAGACTAGTCGCATCCGTACTGCAGAGGCGCTGCTTGCGCTGGGGAAACCCAAGCAGGCTCTTGGCTTTGTCGAAACCGCTCTCGCCATCCGACAAACTCTTGCGGCGCAGAATCAATCGAGTGCCGGGGTACAGGGTGAATTGGCAGAAGCTCATGCAGCAATGGGCAAAGTTCGGTCGGCCTTAATGCAGAGAAAAGCAGCCATCGAGAGCTATCAGATCGCCAGCCGCATGTTGCGTGAAATCATGGCCTCTGGTCGTGCCAATGCCGCCATGAAAGAAGAGTTGGTAGCGATTGAGAAGGAAATCAAGGCGCTGGGAGTACCGGAAGCTTCGGAATCCGTTTCGCATCCCAGCTTGCAAGCGCCCAATCCCAAAGCGAACTGAGGTCTGCCGTTCTCAGCATTGGTGGTGGCGCTTGCCCCAGAAAAGCAAGGGCATCCCAAAGGCTTCCGCAGGCTTGCCGCTCTTCGAGCGCTGGGGCCAGATTCTGCTTGGACAACTTCTGTCCATCCGGACCTGTGGCGACAGGAATGTGCAGGTAGCTGAGACTTCGATATCCGAGCAAGCGCTGCAGATGAATCTGCCGGGGCGTGGAATCGAGCAAGTCAGAACCCCGCACCACCTCAGTAATGCCTTGCTCCTCATCATCTACGACTACAGCGAGTTGATAAGAAAAGATGTCCGTATCCAGACGATACAAAACGAAGTCGCCGATTTCCTTCTCGAGGCAACTCTCAAATCGACCTTGTATGGCGTCGTTAAAGGTAATCAGAGAATCCGCAACCCGCACCCGCAAGGCCCGCGCTGGCTTGTCGGCACTTGCTCCATTGCGGCAGGTGCCGGGATAGCGTCCCTCGCCATAATCGAGAATTTCTTTCCGGCTACAGCTGCACGGGTAAACATGCGAACCCAAACGCTCCAGTGCCGCGCGATAGGAAGGAGAACGCCCGCTTTGGTAGATGACTTCCTCGTCGAAGGGAAAGCCGAAGCGCTCCAGCGTGGCAAGGATGGCCTTTGCTGCATCCGTTTTGGAGCGAAGTCGATCCACGTCTTCCATCCGGATGAGCCATCGCCCTTGTTGGCGACGAGCCTCCAGGTAGCTGGCCGTTGCTGCAACCAGAGAGCCAAAGTGCAAGGGGCCGGTAGGAGAAGGGGCAAAACGTCCGCGGTACATGGGGCCGATGGGATGAATGGTGGGCGCGCAGGGACTCGAACCCCGGACCCCCTCGGTGTAAACGAGGTGCTCTAACCAACTGAGCTACGCGCCCGTAACAGCAGGACTCTTTTACAGTCTAACATCGACCAATGACATACGATGGTGATTGGGTTGTCTGATGATGCCTTCCGCTTGGGCCGTTCCTGTCCTTTTTTTAGTCTCGATCCTCGTTACCTCCTGCACAAGCAAACAGGTGGAGGCCAGCGGCTACTCAGGTCAGGAGTTGGGAGGCCCAATCTCCATCCGCGTTCCGGCCCAGTTCTCACGGCTTAAAGCCACTCCTGCCAAGACGATTTCTGGCTTTATCGGTGATGCCGCCGGTCAACCGGACGATCTCAACTTCTGGGCCATCAGTTACGCCTTTGGATTCCGGGAATCGACAGACGCGAGCGGTGCGGTTCACCTTCCGGCCCTCCTGCTGGTCAGCCGTGTCGCAGACTTGCAATCTTTTGCTTCTGCGCAGTTGTTCTACGAAGGTGCAACCCGCTACAGCAGGGACAAGCGTTGGAGCAATCCGCAGCGTTTGGAATGGAAGTCGCGGCAGATCACAAAATCCATGACTCTATTTGAAGCAGATTTGATTCCCGGCAAGCAGGGGGCCTTTGTTCAGGTCATGGTGGATCGGGAATCACTGGTTCAGGCCCTCCTTCTGGGCGAAAGACCTGCGCTTCAGGAAGAAGTGGCCCAACGGGTCCTTTCCGATATGAGAACTGAGCTTCGCGTTAAAGAGCCCCTGGAAGATTACTTCCACAAAATCGGCAAGGACGTACAATCGAGCTCCGATCTGCGCCGAAAGAACTATCTTGCGCTGCTCGAAACACTGCAGCGAGAAGAACTGGATTACACCCCCACCCCTCGTGTCGTCGTCTTTAACCCCAATCTGGCAGGGCAATTCTGGTGGCCACTCTTTGATCGAAGTGGCGTCCCCGCTTACTTCGCGATTGCCGGGCGGTTGGGCCAAATGCAAAAGAACAGCAAAGAAGAATGGAAGCGGCTCGAAGATCTGTTTCCTGGAATGAGAATCATTGCGGCCGTGCCTGCTGCGAACTCCTGGAACTGGCAGGGCCTTGCCTCTTCCCAAGCTCTACCTGATCGAGCTACACGTCTCTTGCAAGACACCAATTGGCTCATTCTTAACGACACGGCCCCGGCTCAAGTGTTTGCGGTTCTTGAGTTTCCCTTCTCTGCCCAGGTGCCAGACCTCAGCCAATGGCTGAATGCTCTCGAGGCAGTTGGCAAGCATGCCGAGCGCAACGGCTTGGTAGCAATGCTTCGCTAGAGTGATCTTGAGAAGAGAATCGTCCAAACAGTAACAACCAGTGCGTGGGCAATCATTGCCGCCCGCAATGAATTTGCCTTCTCAAAAGCCCTGGCATAGAAGATTCCCGCCACAGTTGCCATCAAGGCAAACCGCCAATTCGGAAACTTTCGATAAGGAAGATGTACGGCACCAAAGCAAAGGCTGGAGAGTACAATTCCTATCCATCTTCCGCCCAGGTTCCGCGAAAGCAACGGCTGCAAAACTCCGCGAAAAAAGAATTCTTCGCCATAGGCGAGAAACAAATAAACAACACAGAAAAAACCCACCGTCGCAAAGGGAATCAGCCATGTTGCCATGTTCGGTAGTTGGAGGCGGAGAATTTTGAAGTAGATCCCAATGGGCAACAAAAGAGCAAAAAAGATTAGAAACTGCTGGATACCAATACGCCAATCCTCGCGATTCGGCCAGAGCCCGAGGCCAGGCACCTTCCACCCCCGCACGTAGACAAAAACAGCAATCCCCAGGCGCAGCCAAAGCAGTTTGGCGAGCGCCCCTAGCTTGGGCCCGCCCTGCACCGTTGGGAAGAAGCCCTGAAACCAGGGCACCAACACAAAAGCCGCAAGCAGCACCAGCAAAAGAAGGTCGCTGAGAGGCCGATGCGGCAAGACAACAAACCACATGCTGACGATACCCACTGAAACGATCAGCAAGCCAATCTCATCAGGGACCGTTCCCAATCCGGCATGCAGCAGCGCAACAGGTGCAAGACCGCCAAGCCAGATCAGGCAGGCCTGCAGCAGTCGGGGAACGCGATGAAATTTGCGGTCAAAGCTAGGCCAAGAAGGCAGGAAATATAACACCGCCTCAAGCAGCAGTGCGGGGAGAATGACCCAAGGCACATTCATTCGGTCACGCTTTCGCGGTCTTGGCGGTGATAGTGCAGGCGAATCAACCCAAGCAGTAGCAAAACCAGCAAGCCGGTACAAAGCAAGCCACCCTCTGGGCCATAATCTCCTCCGGTCCACAGGGCATCTACACTCCAGTTCACCTGGAATGGCATCACCGGAACTCGTATGCCACTCACATTGAGGCCAAACAGAATCGTAGCCAGATTCCATCCGAAGTGGGCACCAGCGGCAGCCCAAAGACTGCGCCTCCACGCCAGGACCAGCCCCAGTGCACAACCGGCCAGGAACGTGTTCATGATCGTGTATTCATTGGCACCCTGGTTCGCCCAGTGTAGTGCCGCAAAGGCACCGCTCGTCATTACCAGGGCTCCCAATAGATGGAGCGGCTGGACAAGGGTCTGGAACACATAGCCCCTCAAGATGAGTTCCTCGCTGAATGCTGCTAAAGCCAGCAAGAGCAGAAGTAGCCCTAACCCCAGTGGGCTCTTGATCTTCGATTCCGAGGCAACGAATTGGCCAAAGCCACCGAGTAGAAGCGGTGCCACTACCAGTGCTAAGGCCAGGGCACCAGCCAAAGTTGCGACCAGAAATTCGCGGACTGCAGCTCCATTCCAGTTCAGACCCAAAACAGAGATTCGCATTTGGTGCGCATAGTGCAGCAGGAGCCAGGAAATTCCAAGGGCCATGATCGTATCGGGAATCGACTGCAACATGCTTTCGCCCAGTTTACGTGGCATCGGAATGAAGGGCCCTAAAGGTTCAAAGGCAAGCCCCAGTAGAATGCCGCTTGTTCCCATGGCGATCAATGCGCCCGCGCTGCGTATGATGGCGGCAAGCGCAATCAGGCTGCGAAAGAACCAGCCTTCGGGCTCCGGCTGTTGGTGCGGTGGGTCATAAAGCACTTTTTCCAAACCTAACACAGCGAATCGCTTTCGAGCGCAGAAAGGAAAAAGATCGGTTCAGATCAATGGATGTCGTTTGATGTGCTCGTCCCATCGGAACGAATTGATCCCGAACGAAACAGGGAAGACCAGACAGACAATGGCAAAGCAAACGATGAGTGCCTGCTCCAAAATAGAATACCGGTACAGTTGCGGAAACCAACTCATGAACACATAAAAGAGCAGAACATGCCAGGCAAAGAGGGCGAAAGAGTAGTGGCCCATGGCCACGAACACGCGGCCTTGCCGCGCCAGTCGAAGCAGGGGTTCTGGCACGAGCCACAAAAAAGCGACCCACAAATAGAGGTTCAAGATGACGAGCGGACCCAGATTCGCTCGATCCATCCACCAGGATGGAATCGAACTCGCAAAGGCCTGCAATCCAAAGACCTCAGCGTGCCTCAGCATCATGAGCGCAACCATGCAACCAAACAAACTGAGGTTGAGCACCTTAGTATTCTGAGGCCGCGCGAGAGGTTGTGTTCGCTGCTGAAACCCAAGATAGAGGGCCGTGACAAACAGAAACTGCCAGCCAGAACTCTCCAGCACGGCCGAGAAGGGTGGCAGCGCAACCCCCGCATGAAACTGTGTGGCAAACCACACCACATAGCTAAGGGCGAAGACCGGCTTCTCCTGCCCGGCTTGAAAACGCTTCAACAACCAGGGAGCAATGAGGAAAAAGACCAGATACATCGGCAAGAACTCAAGCATCGGTGTACTGGGCCGCAACAAGGCAGCTTCTACGAGCGAGGCCCAGGGGTGTTCGACCGCTTGTTCCACCTCTCTGCCAAGCGGTACAAAGCCCGCCATGGAGATCGTGATCGCAGACACAACCAAATGCAGCAGATAGAGTTGCAGTGCGCGGTGTCCCACTTTTTTGTAAACCAGAAAGGGGTCGCTCGCTGCCAGGAACTTCGTATAGTGTTTTCCCACCGCAAAGCCTGAGAGGAAGACAAACACCGCCGCCGCACAGAAAAATCCGATCGGGCGATAGGTAAACAGCAACAACCAGTGGTTGCGCAGGTGATCAAGCATCATCAGTGGCAAGCAAAGCCCGCGAACGAAATCAATCGCGGTGTCGCGCCGATCGCCAAGTGGAATTGCAAGATCCATTACTGCTGCTCATTCTATCGGCGCACGACAGTCATACTACTCCCGGGAAAGTGCTGATTTCTCGACAGAAGGCACCTTAGCAGCAATGGAACATAATCAAGGAGGAACACTTTTCACTTTTTCATATGGAAACCAATACTCCCTTTCGACTTGACGGCAAGGTTGCACTTATCACTGGCGGGGCCAGCGGCATCGGAGAGCGAACCTCGCGCGCATTCAGCAATGCGGGTGCCAGCGTCATCGTCGCTGATATCGATACCACCAAAGCAGAAGCCCTCGCAGCAGAACTTCCAGGCAGCCGCGCGATCCACTGCGACATTACGAGCGAAGAATCGGTAAAGCACGTCTTCCAACAGATCCCGCATTTGGACATTCTGATCAACAACGCCGGTATCGGCCTGGTCGGAGGCGTTACCGAAACAGACCTGAGTGATTTCGAAAAGATCTTCAAGGTCAACGTCACCGGTATGTTTCTGGTGACCAAACACGCAGTACCGCTGTTGATCTCTAGCCATGGTTCGATGGTGAACATCGGCAGTGTAGCCGGCTTGATCGGGGTGCGCCGACGCTTTGGCTATTGCGCCAGCAAGGGAGCCGTTGTGGCCATGACGCGGCAGCTTGCCGTCGACTATCCCACTGAGTTTCGAGTGAACTGCATCTGCCCCGGCACAGTCGACACCCCATTTGTCGAAGGCTACCTCGAGAAGTATCACAAGCATGAAAAGGACAAGGTTCGCTCTGAGCTGAATCAACGCCAACCCATCGGCCGCCTCGGCAAACCGGACGAAATTGCGCACCTTGCCCTGTACCTCTCTTCGCAGGAAGCCGCCTTCGTCAACGGCAGCGTCATCACCATTGACGGCGGCTGGACCGCAGCTTAGGAAACACAATCGCAATCTGATCCGTCTTCTAAGAAAGAACTACCTATGGAACTACTGCATTTACTGGCCATGATCGCCTTCGCGCAAGACCCTCCTCCGGTTACTTTCAAGGCGGAGGTGGTTGCAAAGAGCACCAAAGCGGTGAACTACCGTCATCGCATGGGTGCCACCATGATCGACTTCAAGGGCACCGCCGCAATGCCAGGTGCCCTTGGCAAAGCCAAGGTCGAAAGCAAAGCGGGTCGCATTGAGATCGATTTTGAGATTCGTAATATGACCTCGGCCACGCAGTTTGGAAGCGAGTATCTGACTTTTGTTCTTTGGGCAGTGACCCCTGAAGGCCGACCGCAGATTCTCGGTGAAGTACAGCTCAACAATGGCCGCGCCAAACTCAGTGTCACAACAGAGCTACAGGCATTTGGTTTGATTGTGACCGCCGAGCCTTATTTCGCCGTCACCATGCCTAGTGATCTCATCGTGGCTGAGAACGAATTGCGCCAGGACACTCTGGGCCGCTTCGAAACGATTGATGCCAAATACGAACTGCTACAGCGCGGCGAGTACGCCAAGATGGCCAATCCGATGAAGATGACTCTCGATCCAAAGGTGCCGCTGGAACTCTACCAGGCTCGCAACGCACTACTGATTGCGAAGGGTGTCAAGGCCGACAAGTATGCACCCGATGTCATGCTGAAGGCCGAAGCCAGCCTCAAGCAGGCCGAAGAGTATCAATTGCGCAAGCGGGAAGCGAAGCCGACGGCCATGATGGCCCGTGA
The DNA here is from genome assembly GCA_044340255.1 of Bryobacter sp. GTDB lineage: Bacteria > Acidobacteriota > Terriglobia > Bryobacterales > Bryobacteraceae > Bryobacter. The sequence goes on from JBIITX010000004.1 coordinate 109,158, forward strand.
CTCCATCCAGCGGTCAGAAGACGCCCGGGCTCTGTCCGTGAAGCGGGCTGAGGAAGAGCGCCTCGAAGCAGAACGCCAGGCCGCCGCAGCCAGAGAAGCCGCCGCAAAGAAAGCTACAGAAGAGCAAGCCCGTTTGCGCGCGCAGGCAGAAGAGCAGCAGCGACAAACCGAAGAGCAGCGCAAGCTCGAAGAGTCGCGTCGCATCACGGCCGAACTGGAACGCGCCAAGGCCGAAGCCGAGCGACTCCGAGCACAGGCTGCCCGCGAGGCCGAAGAGCGTCGTCGTATCGAAGCTGAAATGGCCACTTACAAAATCGAGCAGGAGCGCATCCGCCTCGAGGACGAACGCCGCAAGGCAGTGCAACAAGAAGAGGCCTCAAGAAAGCTGGCAGAAGAAGCTCGAGCCATCGCAGCCAAAGCCGAGCAGGAGAAGGTGGCTCTACGCGAGCGGCTCTTCGCCCAATTTAACCAGGTGCTTGAAACAAGAGATACCGAGCGGGGCTTGATTGTGAACATGGGCGACCTGCTGTTTGATATCGGCAAGGCCACACTGCGGCCTGACGCCCGGGAAAAACTGGCCCGGCTGTCAGGTCTTGTTTTGGCCCACCCAGGCCTCAAGCTCGAAGCCGAGGGACATACCGATTCCACCGGAAGTGACTCGCTCAACCAGCGCCTCAGCGAATCGCGCGCAGAAGCCGTTCGTGCCTATCTGGAGAGTCAGGGCATTGCCGCCGCAAATTTGACCGCCCAGGGCTTTGGCAAAGAGCGCCCGGTGGCGGACAACACCACGGCAAAAGGCCGTCAACAAAACCGCCGCGTCGAGATCGTGGTTTCTGGTGAAGTCATCGGCACCAAGCTTGGCTCTATGCCTGCTGCCGTTACGCTACGCTAGCTTACGGCCGATGTGCAAGGCAACAATGCCCAGGTCGAAGTAGCGGAACTCCACTTCCGCGAAGCCTTCTTCCCTCATCATCGAAGCAAGCAGCGGCGCATCCGGAAACCGAGATACGCTTTCTGGCAAGTACTGGTAGGCATCCCCTTGTCCTGAGACCATGCGCCCGATGGGGTCCATCACGTATCGATTCCAGACACCCATAAATCCTCGCACCAGCGCACTCGGTGGTTGGGTGAATTCAAGAATGGCAAGCTGCCCTCCGGGCTTGAGTACGCGTAGAAGTTCCCGCAAGCCTTGCCGGTAGTTCACAAAATTGCGAAACCCGAATCCAATCGTGATGAGATCCAGACTTTGATCGCCCAATGGGAGCTGGAGCCCATCTGCTTCCATGAGAGCCGCAGTGGATTTTCCGCGCGTTCGCACCAGCATCGGAAAACAAAAATCAGCCCCGATGTACTTTGCTGGAGCAACTGCTTCCAGCGCAACCAGCAGGTCACCGGTGCCGCAGCAGAGATCAAGCACTAGACTCTCAGCTTGAATGGAAGACTTCAGAATTCTTGCCGTCCTCCAGCGCCACAGCCGGTCAATCTGGAGGCTCAACAATCGATTCAACAGATCGTAGCGAGGCGCAACGCGGCCAAACATCTCACGCACCCAGGCCGACGATTCTGCTTCCGTCAAGCCAGGCTTCGGCTTGGTACCGCTAACCGCCATCTAGTTTGCCTCTAGCGCTGCCTGCGTCGCCTCAAGAATCAATTTGGAATCAATACCGTTCACGATCTTTACTTCTCCGATGCTCGTTGGCAGCACAAAATGCACTTTCCCATGCATTGTCTTTTTGTCGGAACCCAATCGCGCCACAAGGGCATCGGCACGGATTCCGGCCAGGCTGGGGATCGGTCCAAATTGACCAATACAATCGAGAATCGACTGGCAGTCCTGCTTCGGCAGATATCCCGTCAGTTGGGCCAGTTGGGTTGCCGCATTCATGCCAAAGGCGACCGCTTCCCCATGCAGCAGGTGCGTGTACTTGGTTTCCGATTCGAGGGCATGCCCAATCGTGTGCCCGAAATTCAAAATACGCCGCAGATCGCCTTCTTTTTCGTCTGCCGTTACCACTTCACACTTGATTCGAACGCTTTCGCAAATGATCGATTCCACCAGGTCGGGTTTCTGGCTCAAAATATCCGCGGACTGGTGCGCCATTTCTTCAAAGAGCGGCTTGCTCCGAATCACCCCGCACTTCAAAACTTCATAAAGGCCTGCCCGATACTCGCGTTCTGGAAGAGTGCGCAAAACCTCCGGGTCAATCAAGACCGCCAACGGCTGATGAAAGCTACCAACTAGATTTTTGCCAGCCACCAGGTTCACGCCGGTCTTGCCGCCGACAGAGGCATCCACTTGGCCAAGCAGCGTCGTGGGCACCTGCAACACAGGAATCCCTCTTAGGAAAATAGCCGCCAGAAAGCCGGCCACATCGGTCACAATCCCGCCGCCAAAACCGATCACCAAACTGGCCCGATCCGCCCCAAACGACATCATCTGCTCGGCCAGCGACTCCACTTCGCTCATCCGCTTTTTGTCTTCGCCACCTGGAAAAAACAAGACGTGATAGGCCCGCCCGGCTAGCGCCGATTCCATCACCTGGCTGTGAAAATTCCAAACGTCGCTAGTGGTGACAACAAAAATCTGGCTGATCTTGGCCGGCAAATATTCGGCGAGCCGCGACAGCAAATGGCGCTCCACAATGGCGTCGTACTGCGCCGTGGAAGTACGCACGGTATAACTAGGCATCTTGTTTCCCTTGTACCACTTCAATGAGCGTGCGAGTTCCAGATTGATCCGGAAGGTCGTAGCGATCCAGCTCCCGCACAATCACACGCCGCTTGCGAATCTCGCTTGCTGCTTCGTCCATCTCATTGGCGACGTCAGGGCCCTTGTACAAAATCGCCCTGGCCCCGGCTTTGAGACCAGCACTCAATAGCGGGATCGCTCTTTCGAGCGGCGCCATCGCGCGAGCCGTGATGAGATCCGCCCGATTTTCTTTCAGCCAATCTTCCACACGAAGCGGCAAAGCGGTCACATTTGGCAAACCCAGCTTCTCAATCGCTGACTCAACGAATCTGGTCTTCTTCTGGATCGATTCGAGCAATACGAACTCGGTCTCCGGCAGCACCAACGCTAGCGGGATCCCCGGCAGCCCGGCACCCGTACCAGCGTCCACGACCAAACGGGCTCCTGCAAAATGCCTCCAGGGCAAGACCGAGTCGAGCACATGTTTGATGGCCGCATCGCGCTCACCGACGATGCGAGTCAGGTTCAACACCTTATTCGCCTCAACAATCAAATCCAGATGCCGAGCCCCAAGTTTCACCACACGTTCGCGATGTGGCAGATCAGGAGGCAGCAGGCCCTCCAGCTCTTGCTCGAAACTCATCAGAACTGAAAGCGCAAGCTCAACTGCAACCGACGCACGTTGGTGCCATCGGGAAAGCCGGCACTGGCCGTACCTTCAGCGTAGTTCGCTACGGGATTCAGAATATTACCACCTGAAACATTGTAAAGCTGATTGCGGCGAGCCGTATCGGCCGGGGTATTGAAGACATTGAAGGCTTCAAAATTGAAGGTGGCAACCCAGTTCTCTTTCACGCGGAACAGCTTGGCAATACGCGCATCAATGCGTCTTACCTGATCGATGTCCAGCAGGTTACGCGGCAGAAAGGGAACCCGGTTGTCTCCACCCAAGCCATTCAAGCTTGCCGTAAAGGCTGCTGGCAAACCAGGGATCACGATACCCGCCCCATTGACCGTAGGCGTTGTGCCGAAAGAACTGGCAAACGTACCCAGAATCGAGAGCTGCCAACCATTGACGGCATAACGGGCAAATGCACTCTCGTTCTTCCAGGGCTTGTAGCCAATCGTTTGCGCTACTACCAGACGGTGGCGCTGATCGAGCGTCGAGCTGCCCTTCTCATTCCGGTAATCGCCGTTGTAATAAGAAGTAGGGCCACCGCTAAAGAACACATTGTTACCGCCATTTCCCAAGTTCTCATCGATCGTATGAGCCCAGGTGTAGCTGATGCTGCCGCTGGTTTGTAGCGCTCCCAGGTTCAGCTTGCGATTCTGAAACTGCACAAGCATCGCGTTGTACCAGAGGTTGCCAACACTTTCCACCACATTCAGACGAAGAAAGTTCCGGTCGACTCGATTGGCGAGCCGATAAACAGGGGTCGTGTAGGTCCCCACCTGATTGCCGCTGGCATCGTTGATGCGATAGGTGACGGGGTCACCCAAGGGGCCAACATTCTCATCCCGAATCGCGAGCAGTCGCACACCACGATTGAAAGCCCAACTCACGGTAAGAGTCGTATTTTTCGCTACCGCCTGCTCGATTCCGATGTCTCCTTGCAAGGTGTAAGGCGTTCGGAATTTATCCCCGGCATAGCTCAGACTGCGGGTACCCGCTGCCAGACCCGCGCTAGAGCTCAGGATGTTGGGAAACACCGGTCCCGATGCCAGAGCAGTCGCGTTGTTCGATTGCAGATTGAAGGACTGCTGTACCACGTTGGTCGTATTTAAGTTCGTAATCAGTCCACCAGGGAAACGAGCGTAGAACATGCCCCAACTCGCACGAAGCACTGTCTTGTCAGGGATGATGGAATACGCCAAGCCAAAGCGGGGGGCGAAGTTCTTCTTCGGCTCCGGAATCCGGCCCGTGCGCTCATAGCCGGGGACAGCAGAAGCAGGCTGCGTAAAGGTTGCCAGTTCGTAGCGCAAACCATAGTTCAGCGTGAGGCGCGTGTTTACGCGAAATTGATCCTGTGCAAAGAAGTTATAGTCACGAATCCAAACTGTCGAAAGCGGATTACCAAAAGTCTGGCTGTAGCTCTGCCAACGCTTGGCTCCCGTTGTGTTGTCAGTCAAATCTTGCGCAAATGCCGTCACACTCGCATAAGTGTATGTGCCTCTGCCGTTCAGCAACTGATCTACGACATCTCGCGTCTGGGCGATGTCGACCCCAAACTTCAACAAGTGCCGACCCCAGGTGACAGACAGGTTATCGGCAAATTGAAAGCGGTCTTCGGTGGGCTGCACCCGCGGCAGATAGTTTGGTGATCCAAGGTTGATCACGCCATTCACGGTCAGGGTACCGGTGAAGCCAGTATAGGGAAGGTAGTCCGTCGAAAGACCATCCGCCTGGCGATCCTTGAACCAGCCAAAGCGAAACTCATTCACCGTCGTGTTGGAAAGAAGTGAAGTCCAGGCCAGACGCGCGTTGCGCGCACGCACCGTGGACAAGCCGTTATTGCCAATGCCCGCACCGTTATTGAGAACAGCAGCGGTCTGAATGCCGCTGGGTGACAACCACCGCAGATAGTTGAAGCTCGTGCTGATGGTGTTGCGGTCATTCAAGCGGTAGTCAAACTTACCGAAGAGCAACTCCTGGTCGGCTCGACGGGGAATGGTCACATTGGCGCGGTCCAGAAAACGGCGCGCGTTCTCGCATTGCACTGCAGTTGCCGCGCAGGCCGCAACGTAGACGCCATTGCTATTGAAGAGGGGTTGGCCGGTATTGCTTGAAATCAGCGGGAAGTCGCGCCGTGTGATTTCGGTATTGAAAAAGTAGAAAAGCTTGTCCTTCTTGATGGGGCCACCAATGGAGCCACCCACCTGGTCGCGGCGCTCATCGGCTCGGAATGTCGCATACCGGTCTCGCGCATTGAAATTCTGGTCACGGAAAAACCAGAAGGCCGTCCCGTGCACCGAATTGCCGCCAGACTTTGTGACGGTATTCACGACGCCACCCGAGGCACGGCCAAACTCTGCCGAACCACCCGTAATTACCTGAAACTCCTGCACGGTATCTTGCGAAATATTGGCGGCGATGCGCGTTCTTCCCGCATTCTCGTTATAGAACTGCTGCGTAGAGTCATTCCCGTCCTGCAGGAAGGCATTTCCGCCAGCCACACCGCGGAAGGTCAAGCCCCCGAAGTTGCCGTCATTCGTGACGCCAGGTGTCAGCAAAACAAAGGAATCGACGCGCCTGCCGTTGATCGGCAAATTTAGAATCTGCGCTTCATCCACAACCTGGCTGACGCCTGTCTTGGCGGAGTCGACAACCGGTGCATCCGTATTCACTTCAACCGTGGTCGCCGAACTCGACACCGTAAGCGTAAAGTTGATGTCCACCAATTGGCCCACCTGCACAGTGACATCTTTGGCTTCTGTGGGTCCAAACCCGGCCTTGGAGATCCTGACGACGTAGCCTTGGGCCGGCACCAACGAACCGGCATTGAACAACCCCGCCGAATTGGTCTTGATTACACGGCGCACCCCGCGCTCCGCATTCAAAACTAATACCTCAGCTTCAGGCACACGTGCCCCCGAAGCGTCGCTCACGGTACCGGAAATGCCACCCAGCCCAGCCACTGATTGCGCGAGGCCGCTCACCACAGAAATCAAAGCGAAAAAGACACCTGCTAAATATTTCATTACTTTCTAGAATGCCAATTCTGGATGACAAGGTGTTGAAAGTTCTATATTTTCTTTCTCAATATTTAGAATCAGCAACTTAACGGCAGCCCGCCCCGCATTCAATATAATGTGAGCATCTTGGGCACCCAAGCCCCGGCCGCAGTCGTCTAACAGACAGGCTCTAGGAAGTAAATGAAAACAATATTGTGTTCCACCCTGGCCGCCATTGCCCTCACCATGCAATTGGCCGCACAGGCACCCAAAGCAGGCAAGGTAGAGGTCTACCCTCTCGATCAAATCAAGCCCGGCCAAAAAGCCACTGCCTGGACTGTCTTTGAAGGCTCGGAAGTCGAACCGGTTCCGATTGAAATCATTGGACTTTGGAAAAACGCGTGGGGCCCCAAGCAGGACATCATCCTTGCCAAAATGTTTGGCAAGGCCCTACGTACTGGCGTTGCCGGCGGCATGTCAGGCTCTCCGGTTTACATTGATGGCAAGTTGGTCGGCGCGGTCAGTCTTCGCATTAGCGTCTTCTCGCCGGACGCCATCTGCGGCATCACTCCCATCGATCTGATGCTCGAAATCAACGAATTTGATTCCTCCAAACCCCCCGGCGCCAAGACCCCACAAACCGTGGCTGGCCTTCGTCCCATGCCGGTTCCAGAAAACGTTCTCTCTGGTGCGTTGATGCAACCGATCGAAACCCCGCTCACCTTCTCGGGATTCCATGAATCTGCCTTGCGCAACTTTGGCCCGGCCCTTCAGCAAATGGGCCTACGCCCCGTCATGGGTGGTGCCGCAGGAGCAAATTACGAAACGAAGCCAGCCAAGGATTGGCAGTCCTCGCTGCAACCGGGGCAACCCATTGTGGGTGTTCTGGTTTCTGGAGACATGAACGTTTCGGGCCTCGGGACAGTAACCTACAACGATGGAAAGAAAGTTCTCGGCTTCGGGCACCCTTTCTTCAACATGGGCCCGCTCGACATGCCGATGGCCAAAGGTGACATCCTCACCGTACTCAGCTCCAGCTTCCAGCCGAACAAAGTCGGCAACGCGACCGAGATCGTGGGAGCGCTCCGGCAAGACCGCCATTCCGGCATCCAGGGCTTGCTGGGAGAACAAGCCGACTCGATCCCCGTTACCTTGAAGGTGCGCAATCTCGGCGCTATGGGCACCGCTGCCACCGAGAAAGACTTCCGCTTCAACGTCTTCGTCAATCAGAAGTGGACACCCTTCCTGATGACCATGACTCTCTTCAACTCGATCTCTGGCTTGAACGAATTCTCGGATGAAACCACCTACCGCCTGAGCGGCAAAGTAGAACTGGATGGCCTCCCTTCGCTCAATCTTGCCGGCATGACCACCGTCAACGACAGCCCTCTTCCCCCCGCCATCGCCCTCGCCAACTGGTGGGGCGACAAGTTCAACCGGCTCTACGGCAACACGCTGGTCAATCCCAAATTGAAGGCGGTCAACGCTACCATCGATCTGATTCCAGAACGTCGGGCCGCGACGATTGAAAGTGCCTGGATGGACAAGACGGAAGTGGATCCCGGCGAAGAGGTCGACCTAAAGGTTTTCGTGCAACCTTACCGTGGCGAGCGCCTCAGTCGCTCCCTCAAGATCAAGATTCCCACCGGCCTCAGCAAGGGCGAACACCGCATCGTCATTGTCGATGGGGATAGCCTCAATCGCGCCCCGAATTTCGCGGGCAATGCCAATCGCTTCCTGGAATTGGCCCAGTCGGTGAACCTGATCAATCAGGAAAAAACCAACACCCAGCTTTATGCCGTCATCACGAGCGCCAAGCCTACGGTGCTTCTCGATGACAAGAGCCTCACCAGCATGCCCGGATCGCTGATGAACGTCTTGCAGGCTGGCAGGGCAACCACACGCCCGATGCTGACCATGATGGAGACTTATACCGAGGCGGCATCCATCCCCTTCGACTACGTTGTAACGGGCAACTATTCATTGCGCTTTTTAGTGCGCTAAGGATTTCTTTCTACATGTACAAATCTGCTTTTTGTTTTCTGGGCCTTGCCCTGTCGGCTCTCGCCGTAGATACCCGCTACTGGTCACAAGATGCGCAGAGTGAGTTTGAAAAAGGCTCGTTGAAGGGAGTTGCCCTTCGCAGCGACGGCCAGCTTTCCCTTGCTCCCGCCATCAAAGATCTGGCCGACCCGTCCATTCCATACCTTTGGTCAGCCGTCGCCTCGAGCAACGGCAACGTCTATGCCGCTGGTGGCCCCTCTTCGGGGAAGAGTGCAATTTTTGAGCTATCTCGCACAGGCCAAAGCCGCAAGCTTGCCGAAATCGATGGCATGAATGTATTCGCCATGGCGAGTGATCGGAGCGGTCGTATCTATGCCGCTACTTCGCCCGACGGAAAGATCTACCGCATCGCGCCAACCGGCAGCGTTGAGACGTTCTATGACCCCAAGGCCAAGTATATTTGGGCACTGGCCTTCCTGCCCGGAGGCGATCTTCTGGCCGCAACGGGCGACAAAGGTGAGCTGCATCGCATCAACCCCAGCGGTGTCGGTCGTGTCTGGATGAAGCTCGATGAAGACCACGTGCGCTCCCTGGCAGTCGACCCGAAAGGAACAGTGTTTGTCGGCACCGAACCAGGCGGGCTCATTATTCGCGCCGATGCTTCCGGCAACCCCTTTGTCGTATTCCAAAGCAGCAAGCGAGAAGTCACCGCTCTGGCCGCCGCCAGGGACGGTTCGATCTACGCCGGAGTCATTGGGCAAAAGACAAGCGGCTCCCAAGTGACCATCAACATGGCTCCGGTTGTGGTTGCCCCTCCGCCCCAGCAGGGCGCCGGGCAGCCCATCCCGCCGCGTCCTGGAGCTCCCATGGCAGCACCCGTGATGAACCTGGTTCCTGGCGGTAGCGAGATCATCCGCATTGATGCCGATGGAGCGCCAACCCGGCTCTGGTCACACAGCGTCGACCTCGTCTACTCGCTGGCCTTCGACAGCAACGAGCGGCTGTTGGCAGGAACCGGAAACAAGGGCAATCTCTATCGCATCGAGAGCCCCTCTCAATACTCGTTATTGGCCAGCTTGTCATCCACCCAGATCACCGCGATCTTACGCGAAGGCAATCGCCTGCTCGCCGTTACCGGCAACATCGGAAAGTTCTTTGAGATTGGCCCCGCATTGGCAACCCAAGGCACTTTCGAGAGTGAAATCTTTGATGGCGGCGGCTTCACGCAATGGGGTCGCCTGCACTCCAAAGAAATTTTGAGCGGCGGCACTGTTCGCTTTGAAACACGTAGCGGCAACCTCGATCGCCCCAGCCAGATGTGGAGCCCCTGGGCTGCCCTCAAAGAAGGCCGTGTCACCTCGCCCGCAGCACGCTTTCTGCAGTGGCGCGCCGTCTTTGCAGGAGGCCAGCAGGATGGCCCCTCTCTTTCTCAGGTTGACGTGGCATACCTGCCAAAGAATGTTGCCCCGCGCATCGACATTGTCGAATCCACCCCGGCAAACTTTCGCTTCCCCGCCCCTTCGTCTACCATCATCCCGGCGGCGGTGACGCTTACTCTTCCTCCCATTGGCAAAGCGCAACCCGCCGCATTGCCAACCGTAACGGACGGTTCCACCTCTCCTTCGCTCACCTACACGCGCGGAATGATTGGAGCCCGCTGGCTCGCTGTCGACGACAACAACGATGCCTTGGAGTTCTCCCTCGAGATCAAGGGTGAGAATGAGCAATCCTGGAAGCCGCTCAAGGACAAGTTGAAGGATCGCTACTATAGCTACGACGCCACAGGTTTCGGAGATGGCAAGTATGTGCTGCGCGTCACCGCATCGGATGCGCCTTCCAATCCCGTAAATCAGGGCTTGTCATCCCAGGCCACAAGCGCGCCTTTCTTGATCGACAATACAGCACCACTGATTCGCGATCTCGGAGCGTCCCCTGCTGGCGGCAAAGTCAACCTCCGCTTCAAGGCTGCAGACGCAAGTAGCGTCGTCGTGAAGGCAGAGATTTCTCTCAACGGTTCCGACTGGAAAATCATCGACCCCACGGTTCGGTTGGCCGACTCGAAAGAGCTCGAGTTTCAGCTCCTGCTCGATCGCCCTGCCCCCGGCGAACTTACGATTGCCGTAAGAGTAACCGACGAGTTCGACAACCAAAGCGTCGACAAGGTCACGATCCGATAATGCGCTGGGCGGCCTCGAGATCCTCAGGCCGCCCCACATCCAGCCAATCCCCATCGAGAGCGAACAAGCGCAGCCGCTTCCCAGCATCAATCATCTGGCTGATGGCTGACGTCGCTTCATACTCTCCCCGAGCACTCAGCGGCACCCGCTCCAGTTCTTCAAACACAGCCGGCGAAAACACATAGATCCCGGCGCTGTTCCAGTGCGTGGTCGAAGTCCCCTTAGCGGGCTTCTCGATAATCCGCTCTACCCACCGTTCCGCATCCACATAAATGGCAGCCCCCTGATAAGGATCTTCGACATGCCGCGCTGCCAGCACTCCATCGCTACCGACAAAAGCATCGCGCATGCCAGTGTAATGTTCTGGCTCGGCCAGGATATCGCCGAAGGTCAGCAGGAAAGAATCCTCACCCACCCATTCCCGCCCCAGCAGTGCAGCCTTCGCGGTCCCATTCACTTCTTCCTGTCGTCGAAAGCTGACTGCAATGCCATGGCTTCTCGCCGCCGCTTCGATTTGATCGGCAAGATAGCCGGTAATCAGCATCACTTCTTCCACCCCAGCCGCTTGCACCCGGTCCAGGATGTGCAACAGCATCGGGCGCCCACCCAGTGGAATCAGGGGCTTCGGTATTTCGCGGGTCAATTCGCCCATGCGCGTCCCGCGTCCCGCAGCCAGAATCAGTGCCTTCTTCATTTCGGGTCCTCAAAGGTGATGGTCGATTCGGAATCAAACTTCCGGTACCGGGAATAGGTATGCACTTGTTCCCCCGTGTCGAATCGAACCTTGAAATGGATCGTCATCTTGCGCAACAGCGACGGCCCGCCCGCTTCCCGGGCATAGTCCATCTTGACGTGCGTGCCTGGCTTGAGCTCACTGCCAGGGCCCACCACCTCGACTTCATGGCAGGTAATCACATGGGTATCAGGGTCGAAGTAAATCCTGTGGCGATAGGGGCCCTTCTCTTTCGGGCTTGCGATCAGGATGCTGCCTTCCTGCTGCAGTTCATGCGTGGTCTCCAGGTCTCTCAATCGACCAAGGTTCATGTGGTAGACCCGCTTGAAAATGCCGCCACGTCGTCGTTCTTTCGACGTCTTGAGCATGTCCGCCTCAACCTCACGGGCTTCTTTCTCGCTGAGAGCTTTGCCGTTCTTTTCAACCAGCCGACGATAAGGGCGGCCCTCCAGCAGAATGACATCGTAAGCTTTGCTTCGCTTGCCATCATTCACCTGCAGCTCGTGATAAGCGTATTGCTCCCGGATCTTTTGTTGATTGTCTTCTGCCGCCACAATCAGGCGAAGTACTTCTACAACAAGATGCAGCATTGCTACATCTAGTTTGCCTTGAAGTTGCTGAAAGTGCTGACCTGCAAGCCGTGTACATCTCCAACCGTGAAATCGACCTCTACACGCTCTGGCAGGTAAACCCCGCCTGGCAGGCATGTGTATTCGATGACCATCCGTGTTCCGCCACCTTCTGATACCTGCTTACGAATCGCATGTGTCTCCGGGTCAAAGGTGATCGTGTAATTCTTCGAGGCGCCTTTGGCGATGATGACACTCCCCTCCACAACTACCTCGTGCGTGGACGCCAAATCCCGCAGCAGGCTGCCCTTCTCCGCCTTTGGCTGCACCCGCTTCATGTCTTCTTCTACTTCCCACGCTTCTGCCGCCGTCAAGGGCTTGCCGTTGCGCCCAATCAACTTGCGGTAACGCTGCCCATTCACCAGCAGCACCTCGAAGGTCTTACTGCGGTTGCTGCCTGTAATGATGCGGCCATAGGGGTCCAACCGCCAGTTCTCCTGGGTTTCCAGGTACACGTAGCGGGATCGCATTTCCTGTTGGCGTTCCTCTGCCCCGGCCACCAGCCCTAACACTTCAAGTGCGCTCAGCAGTAGTAATGTCATCGTTGCGCTCATTATGCGACTCAAAATTCAATTCCGTCCAGCCTATACCGTCAGGGCAATACTCATATAATTGCGTGATGGCCAATCGCATGCGCTGGTGGATTTTGACGCTGTTGTTCCTCGGAACCACAGTCAACTACCTCGACCGCATCATCCTCGGAATCCTGCTGCCTGAGATCCGCAAAGATATCCCGATCGATGACATCCTCTACGGCAAGATCTCGAGCGCCTTCCAGCTCTCCTACACGATTGGCTTCCTCATCGCGGGCAAGTTCATCGACAAAGTGGGCACGCGTCTCGGCTATGCCGGGGCCATCCTCTGGTGGAGCCTTGCTGCCGCAGCCCACAGTTTCATACGAAATCCACTGACTTTCGGTGCCTGCCGTGCGCTGCTCGGCTTGGGAGAAGCCGGTAATTTCCCAGCAGCCATCAAGAGCGTTTCCGAGTGGTTCCCCAAAAAGGATCGGGCCTTTGCGACCGGAATTTTCAACGCAGGCACCAACATCGCCACCATGATCGGCCCCGGTCTCTTCTTCTACATGACCGGCCTGTTCGGCTGGCGTACGTGCTTTCTGATCACTGCCAGCAGTGGCCTGATCGTACTTGTCCTCTGGTACTTCACGACCAAGGACCCTTCTCCCCAACAAGACGACGAACCCGCCACCAAACCGCTGAGTTGGGGAGAGGTGGCTCGCTTCCCGCAAACCTGGGGCTTTGCTGCAGCAAAATTTTTCTCTGATCCCGTCTGGTGGTTTTATCTCTTCTGGCTGCCACCCTACTTCTATGACGTTCGCCACTTTGACATCAAACAGGTCTCCTGGGCCTTCCCCTTCATCTACCTGATGGCCGACGTCGGTAGCGTGGCAGGCGGTTGGATTTCAGGCTACTTTATGCGCCTCGGCTGGTCGGTCAGTAAGTCGCGCAAGGTAGCCATGGGCATTTTCGCCGCCTGCATGCCGATCGCTGCCACCAGCGTACTCTTCGAGAATGCCTTCATCGCGATCGGCTTGATCAGCTTGGCCACTGCAGCCCACCAGGGCTGGTCTGCCAACCTCTACACCACCGTTTCAGATGTCTTCCCTAAAAGTGCGGTGGCCTCCGCCACCGGCATTGGAGCCAGCGTTGGAGGCCTGGGTGGGGTTATATTTTCAACCTTGCTGCCCGGCTACATCGTGACCTACTTTGGCTATGGCCCCATGTTCTTCATCATGGGTGCCTTTCACCTCACCGGGCTATTTCTGCTTCACAAGCTGATGGGTGAACTCAAGCCCATAGCTCATTAACGGGTGCGTATAGGTCTTCCTGCCCGTAGGGGACGTATTCGAAACCGCGATTGAACGGGTCATCGTAGCGGATGCTCGTGTAGTTGATTCCCAAGGCTGAATAGATCGTAGCCTCAATATCTTCCGGGCGAACATCCCGTTGGCGGCTCCATCCAAAGTCGCTGGTTGCCGAAGCAGCAGCGTTGGTGGTTCCAATGGCTCTCCCACCCTTGATTCCCGCTCCTGCCAGGAAGCAGAATTGCTGCACGAAGTGGTCACGCCCGGCCTGTGCCGAAAGAGCACCCACAGTTCGGCCGAACTCACCAGCCATGACGATCAACGTATCGTTCAACTGCCCATTCGCTTTCAGCTCCGCGATCAATTGACCCACAGCCGCATCCAGCGTCCTCACACGATTCGGCAAAACATTCTCTGCGTAGATATTCGTGTGGTCATCCCATCCCCCTGAGGTGATCTGAATGAAGCGCGTTCCCGCATTGGCCTTCAAAATTTTGGTTGCCGTCAGGCAGGAATCTCCAAGAGCCGATGTTCCAAACGGAACTCTTTCCGCAGCAGTGAACTGAAATGCCTGGTCCACGATGGGGTTGTACATCATGCCTCGGGCACTCTTGTAAAAGGCATCCATGTCTTCCATCGGGCGCCCATAGGGGCTGTTGCTGCGATTGGAGGCATCCAGCCTGTTCAGCAGATCGTAGCGCTCATTGAATCGTGCCTGCCCATCAACATTCGTCACATTCCGAAGGCCAGTCGAGGTCGCATTCGTCTTGAACGGCGCATAGCTCGAGGCCAGATAGCCGCTTCCAACGGCTTGATTACTGTTCAGGGCAACAAAGGTCGGCAGCACATCCGTGGGCCTGCGCTCCGCTTCCTTTTCGATCGCAACAATCGAACCAATGTTAGGAGCAATATCTCCTAGTGCCGCTACAGGATTGCGTCCAATCTGGGTCCACATCTGCGCCAGGTTGTGAACCAGTGCCCAGCTCCTCATACTACGAATCACCGTAAAGTCTTTGGTCATCGTAGACAGCTTCGGCATGATGCCCGTCGGCAGGAACATCCCGTCAATCGTCTCCGGTTTGAAGATGCTGGTTGGCGTTACGCCATTCACAATCTTCAGATCGAAGGTGTCAATGTGGCTCGGAGCACCAGTCAACAAGATGAAGATGCAATTCTTGGCCTTGTTGAGCAGTGGCACATTGAGCTTGTCCACGCGGACCTGGGCACTGGCCAATCCTGGCATCCAGGACAACGAGACTGCCCCACCAGCAAGCCCAAGAAAGCTCCGCCGTGACGCGTAGGGCCTGTCGAAGAAGTTCTTGTGGCGATGCGGATACTTTTTGATAAAGCTCAGGAATTTTTCATTCGGTGTCATGTGCTCGCCCCTTTAGTAGTTGTAGATGAAGTCCACTTTGTTATAGAGAGTCCAAAGCAGGTTCTCTCCCCGTTGTGTGCGCGTTGTGCCCGTAGTACCACGCAGTGTGGCCTGCGCCGCCTCGTTCTCAGCGGCAGTCGGCATCCGCGAGAGAACCGTCAAGTAGAGCAGGTTGACGATCTGCGCATCGGGTTGTGAAATCACCCGGTTCAGAAGGCTCTGCTGTCCCCCCGTGTTGCTCGAGCGAATGCGATTCATCACGAAGGCATCATTCATCAGGTTGAGTGCCTGCAGGGCCGATCCATCGCCCTTGCGGTCATCATCCAGGCGATTTCCTCGCGCAAAGCTGTTCAGGAAGGCCGCCACAACACCGTTGTCAGGCAACGTACCCGTCTCCGGCAGCTGCATTGCAAAACGCACCGGGAAGGTAGCTCTCTCCGCAAAGGTGGGCCCGGTAGGAGCGGAAACCTGATACGTCGGAAGGATGTTGCTGGTGGTGGCAATCGCGTCATGAATCTCTTCTGCCATCAACCGCCTCACCAGGTGACGGGCAAAGGTGGTTTCAAAGCTCGGGTTCCAAGCCCCGTCGTAGCGAGAGCTCAACTGGTATGTCTCAGATGCGGCAATCGTCCTCATCAACCACTTCAGATCGTAGTTGTTCCTGCGAAATTGATCGGCCAAGGTATTCAGCAGAGCCGCATTGGACGGCTGCAAGGTCCAGTCTCCTGTCGGAGGATTATCTGGATCGAGGCGCGCCGGGTCAAACTGGTCCAGTGGCTCCACCAGCCCTCGACCCATCATCGTTGCCCAAATATAGTTCACCGTAGCGCGAGCGAATTGAAAGTCGTTGGTAACGGCGCGTGCAAACGCATCACGGTAGTTCTCCCCGTTCCGGGCAGATTCTTCTCCAAACATGTACTTCGGTCGCACCGTGGTTCCGAGACCATCGACAGGCTGCCGTGGCGGCCGATTTCCCGTCGTCGTATTGAGTGCATAATCCGTACGGCCGTTGTCATTGACGGCGTAATATCGCAGATTCGGATTGGCAGGGTCGGGCCGCGTCGCGGCAAAACTCACGCGAGAAAAATACGCCGCCATACCCCACGCATCACTGCGTTTGGCATTCCTACCCCACAAGCTCAGTGAATCCAGATGGCCGCGGCCGTTGTGGCACAGAACACAGTTCACATGCGATACGCCGAGGAAGGTTCCCGAGACATCGGCCACCATCTGGTCATAATCGTCCTGGTTTGGCCCGCCGCTGGTGTCACTTCCAAGCAGAAAATTCCCCGTTCCATCAGTGAAGGTATTGCGAGACTTTGAAGCAATCAGCTCCGTCGCCATCTGGTTATACGGTTTATTGGCTTGCAGCGAGGCTTTGATCCAGTTGTAGAACGCATTGCGTCCCTGATCGAACCGTGGAGTCACATCGGAGTTCCGCGTATTGCGATACATATCCCCGAAATACATCGTCCACTTGTCCACCCACTCCGGCGAGTTCAAGAGTTGATTCACAAGGTCGGCCCGCTTGTTGGGGTTCAGGCTGGTCGTAAATTGAACCAGCGCATCATAGCTGGGCACTCTTCCCGTCAGGTCCAAGGTCACGCGCCGGGCAAATTCGAAATCGTTGGTCTTCTCGGCAGGGGCAATCCCTCTTTTTTGAAGTTCCGAGAAGATCGCAACATCGATGGGAGATTCTAAGGCCTGCTCCTGCAATTGCCGCGTCCGCGTACCGGTTGGAATTAAGGCCCTCGCCCCCAGGCCCGTGACCTCTTCTGTCAACCGGCTTCGCCAATAACGGTCCCGCAGCTCTGAGGTATATTTCTCTCTTTCCCCGGAAAAATAATTGCAGTCAGAGTGGTTTTCAAGCTCCACCGGATCCTGCTCCTGAGCTCCCAGAAAAACGACTGCCAGACCTGTTGCAAATGTTGATAAGAAAAGCTTTACTCGGTTCATTCTTGTCCCCGTGATGACTATAACCCGAACCACGAAATAAGTTGCTCGGTCTAAGGTGTTTTCTGGTACCACCTAAGGTGCCTCTGAGAGAGACAATAAGGTTTGCCTGCTTCTGTACGCGATTTCTTCTCCCCCCGGGGCATCCTCTCGCAGGTCCATCCGAAATTCGAGTTTCGCGAAGGACAGCTCGAGATGGCTCATGCTGTCGCTGCAGCTCTAGAGGAACACCGCCATCTCATCGTCGAAGCCGGCACCGGCACCGGCAAGACCATGGCCTACCTCATCCCGGCCATCCTTTCCAACAAGCGCGTCATCGTCTCCACCGGAACCAAGAACCTTCAGGAGCAACTCTTCTTCAAAGACATCCCCATGGTGGAGGCTGCCTTTGGGCGCCCCCTCAAAGTGACCTACATGAAAGGGCGCGCCAACTACGCCTGCCGGCAGAAGGTCGACGAGGCCGCTCGCGCCGAATCGGCCTGGCTTGCCGGCATGGACGAAGTCACCGACTTTCGCATCATCCGCGATTGGGTACCGCAAACAGAGATGGGCGACCGCAGCGAACTCCGCAGCCTCCCTGAGAATTCACAGGTCTGGATGAAGCTCGACGCCCGCCGCGAGCGTTGCACTGGCCAGAAATGCGGGCACTTCGAAAACTGCTTCGTCACCGCCATGATGCGACGTGCCGCCGATTCCGACATCATCATCGTCAATCACCATCTCTTCTTTGCCGATCTGGCCGTTAAACAAGAGGACTTTGGCGGCATCATTCCCCGCTACGATGCCGTTATTTTCGACGAAGCCCATGAGCTCGAAGACATCGTAGGCCAATACTTTGGCGCTGCAGTCTCCAACCTGCAAGTGCAGGATCTCTGCCGCGACATCCTCGATCTCAGCCGTCGCAAAGACTTCCATTCCAACTCTCTCGAAGATTTGATTCGCGGGGCCATCGCCGCCAGCGAACGATTCTTCGCCCTGTTCGGCGAAGTCGAAGGCCGCAGCAGTTTCCGGGAACACCAGGCATTCCTCACGCACTTCAAAGAACACTACCTTGGCGTCATAAGCGCGCTGGAAATGCTTGCCACACAGCTCCAATTGGTCGAAGGTTCTGTCGATGAGGTCATCCCCCTCCACCGCCGCGCAAAGGCACTCCAGGAGGGCATCACGTTTTTCCTCGAATCCAAAGACCCCCGCTTCGTCTTCTGGGTCGAAAAGCGAGGCCGCGGCACACATCTCCAGGCCACTCCCATCGATGTCTCTTCCATCCTCAGCACAAAGCTGTTTGATGAAGTACCTTCGACCATCCTCACTTCGGCCACGATTGCGGTATCCGGCGAATTCGAATTCCTCCAGAAGCGTCTCGGCCTGGCAACCGCCAGAACCCTCATTGTGGAAAGCCCCTTTGACTTTCAAAAGCAGGCCTTGCTTTACATTCCCCAGCACATGCCAGACCCGCGCAATTCGGGCTTCTCCCTCCAGGCTTCCCGCGAAATCGCCCGCCTCCTGCGCATCACCGAGGGCCGCGCCTTTTGCCTCTTTACTTCTTACTCGCAAATGAGGGCTGTCTACGAACGCGTCGCCCTCGAAGTGGAATTCCCTTTACTGCTGCAGGGCACCAAGCCCCGCAATGTCCTGCTGGATGAATTCCGCAGCACTCCCAATGCGGTCCTCTTCGCCACCAGTTCTTTTTGGCAAGGCGTCGATGTGCAGGGCGATCAGCTCTCCTGCGTCATCATCGACAAGCTTCCCTTTGCCGTCCCAACTGACCCGGTGGTGCAGGCCCGCTCCAACCAGATCCAGGAAGCCGGCGGCAAGCCTTTCGTCGACTACCAGATCCCGCAGGCCGCCATTGCACTCAAGCAAGGCTTCGGCCGTTTGATCCGCTCCAAATCAGACCGCGGACTCCTCGCTCTGCTCGATACCCGCATCACCGCCCAGCGCTACGGACAAATCTTCTTTGACTCTTTGCCCGATTACGGCTTCACGACAGATATTCTGGATGTAGAAAGATTTTTCGGATGTACGAAGTCATCGTAGAGCAACCCTTCTCCTCAGCCCACTACCTGAAGGATTACCCTGGCAAATGCGCCAACGTGCATGGCCACAACTACCGTGTGCAAATCACTGTCCAGGGAGAAGAGCTGGATCATCTGGGAATGCTGATTGAATTCGAAGTCATCAAGCAAGCCGTCAAGAAATGGATTGATCGGTTCGACCATGGCTTTCTCAATGAAATACCCCCCTTCGACACCATCAATCCGAGCGCAGAAAATCTGGCCAAGTTCTTCTATGACGAGGTCGAAAACGCAATCAGGCAGTCGTCTCCGACTGCCTCTGCGTCAGTTTCTTATGTCAGGGTCTTCGAAACCGAGAAGTGCTCGGCAGCTTACCGACCGAAGTAGGCCGCGTTTTCCTTGGTGAATTCAGACCATTTTTCTGGCAGATCATCCAAAGCGAAAATCGCTGAGACCGGGCAAACCGGAACACAAGCTCCACAATCGATGCACTCTACTGGATCGATGTAGAGCATCTTTTCCCCTTCAAACTTCTCGGAATCCTTTTTGGGGTGGATGCAGTCCACCGGGCAGGCGTCTACACAAGCTGTATCTTTTGTCCCAATGCAGGGCTCTGCAATTACGTAAGCCATTACTCCCTCAGATTAGCATGTCCGGGGCTAGAGCCATTTCTTCAAAAACGGCCAAACCAGTGCTCCCCGAAATTCGTGGCCGCCCTCGAATTCTTCAAAAACAAAGCGATCTCCAGCCCCAACCTTCTCATAAACAACAGCAACCCGCTTGCTGGCTCTCCGCCCCTGCTCAATCGGTATCAATTTGTCATGAATTCCGCTCTGCACCTGTAACGGACGCGGGGCCACCAATGCCGCCACATCTGCCGGTGCCATGTCGATCAGTCGTCCCGCTGTTTTCCCGTCGGTCACAGCCGGATCGTCTGGAAAGCTGCAAGAGGCAACCACCACCTGAATCCGAGGCTCCAGTGCCGCCGCATAAAGCGAATAGAATCCCCCATACGACAACCCGATCATGGCAATCCGTTTCGGATCTACCTCTGGTTTCTTCACCAACTCATCCAGTACGAGCGAAATGTTATACACTTCCACAGCCGCAAGACTCGTCCCGGCAGCACGAAACTTCTCATCCATCGTCTTGCGTACCTCAGCCGGGATGACCGTGCCCGCGTCCCGGTCTCCAAATGGATACATCACGCTATGCGGCGCATACACAACGTAGCCTTCCGCCACCGCACCGCGCACCTGGTCCTTGTAGTTGGTCCCGCCGTTGTAGGTTGCCATCTCAGGAAAACCGCCACCACCATGCTGCGAGATCACCAGCGGAGCCCGCTTTGCTGCCAACTTCTTGGGCACAATGTACAGACCATAGGCCTCCAGCCCTTCACCCACCTTCAGGTAGCTCCTGTAGTAGGTCGCCACTGCATCCTCGCCGGTCTTGTCAAGCCGCAGCCCACCACTGCTCTTCATGGCCGGGGGCGGATAGCCAATCCGCGAACGCAAGACCAGGCGATCCGCATGGGTATTCATCTGCTCATAGAGCTTCTCGCGCAGCCCCAAGGTATCGCGCAGCTTTTCTTCATACAGTTGCTGGCTCAGCAGCAGGCCCAAGATGGCTCGGGTTACGATCATGAGGTCCACTCTATATGAACTCGGTAGTCTTTTTCTTCACTGGCGGCACCATCTCGATGAAGCACGACGAGGTGCGCGGAGGCGCCGTACCCGCCCTTTCCGGCGAAGAGATTCTCGCGCACGATCCAGAGCTCGCCAGGCTGGCCAACGTCGAGGTCGTCAACTTTGCCCGTCTTGCCGGGCCACAGGTCACGCCCACTCACATGTGGCAGCTATCCGAACAAATCAGAGAACACCTGGCTCGTCCTGAAGTCAGCGGTGCCGTCGTTACCCATGGCACAGATACGCTCGAAGAGACAGCCTTCTTTCTTGACCTGCGCCACCAGTCCCCCAAACCAGTTGTGGTGATCGGTGCCATGCGCAATGCCTCAGAGCTGTCCTACGACGGCCCGGCAAACGTCCGCGCGGCCATGCGCGTCGCCATCGATGAAGGTGCGCGCGGCCAGGGTGTCTTCGTCCTGCTGAACGAAACCATTCATGCCGCAGCCTACGCCACCAAGATGGACACCCAGGCCATCGAGACGTTCATGTCACCCGTCTTCGGCCAACTGGGCATCGTCGACAAAGACCGCGTCTTCTTTGCGCGACTGCTCAAGTTCCGTCAAACCATCGAAACCACCCGCTTCGAGGACCGCGTAGACCTCTTCCAGATGTACGCCGGTTCCGATGGCCGCTTCATCGATGCCGCCAGAGAGCAAGGTGCCCAGGGCATCGTTGTCGAAGGCACAGGACGAGGCAACGTCCCCCCCATGACTTTGCCCGCAATCCAGCGTTGTCTCGATGCAGGTATTCCCGTGTTGATCTCAACCCGCTGCGCACAGGGCCGTGTACTGGACACCTATGCCTACGAAGGCTCCGGTCGCGACCTCCGCAATCGCGGTGTCATCTTCGCCGGCAATCTCACTGGGCCCAAAGCGCGTATTCTCTTGATGCTCGCCCTCGGCATCACCCGCGATCCTCAGGCTCTGCGTCAGTTGATTGAGGCAGGCCAGTACTTCTAGCGTCTTCAAATCCTACACAGTGAAACACCGGCAACCTCGGATACTTCGGAAAACGCGCGTCTTCCTTCGCCCGGCCGCAATGAAAGAACACACTGCCGCGGTCGTTTTCAATGCGCCTCACCCACGCGCAGATTCCACACAATCCAGGATTCACTGCCATTTGCTATGATCCCTCCACGAGAGTATCTACTCCAATGCAGGACAAGAACAATCATACGAAGTGGGACCCCTGGTTTCACTTCTTCCTCATACCCGCAGTCATGCTCAATGTCCTTTACTGGGGCATTCGCATGGTGCGAAGCAATTCGCTCGACGATGCCTGGGCCTTCCTCATGGCATTGGCCTTCGTCGTTGCTGTCTTCAAGCTAAGGCTCAACGCCCTGCGCGTTCAGGACCGCCTGATTCGTCTCGAAGAGCGCCTGCGCCTCGCGCGGCTCCTTCCAGGTAATGATCCTGCCTGGGCCAGCTCCATCACCGAGGCACAGTGGGTCGCTCTACGCTTTGCTTCCGACCAGGAATTGCCTGCCCTCGCCGAACGAGCCGCAAAAGAAAATCTCGACCAGAAACAAATCAAGGAGGCTATCAGCCAATGGCGCGCAGATCACTATCGAGTTTGAAATGGGCTTGCTGTAGCGCTTTCGTGGCAGTCCTTGCCTCTTGTGGCGGGGCACCCACTACAGAAGCACCCAAAGCCTACACCCTCCCAGACCTCCCGCGAGCGATTGCAGAGGACGTCAAGTTTCCTTCCCCGAAGCGGCTCTCGGTCGATGTCGTCGAGAAGAATCTTTTGGGCCTCCCCTATCTGGGCGGCGGCAACATCGCCCGCTACGATGACGGCAAACAAAAGTACGCCTTGCTCTTGATTCGCTGCCGCAACGCAGGCCAGGCGGGCAACTACATTTTCGACATCAAGAACCAGATGGGCAACCCCAAATTCATTGCCTCTTACGGTGGCTACTTTGCAGCCGATACTCCGTCGGGCCCGCTGATGGTCTTCGCCAAAGGCAGCTACATCGGTGGCATCTCAGGCCTGAGCGAAGAGGCAGCGATTCAAACAGGTAAAGAATTCGCAGCCCGCATTCCCTACTAGTTGCTCGTGTGGTCGTGGATGAACTTCCAACCCTCTTTCGTCTTGCGGCCAATCAGAGAGTAGCGCCCGGACGCCGGCCCACCACCGGCTTGACTCCGGTCCAGAACAAATTTCCCGATCACGAGGGCATGCTCTTTCCCCAGTAGCCGCACCTCAATCTCTTCGAAGTAGAGCGTCCCCATCTTCTCCTTGTCACCGTAGTTGGTCCGGTAGCGCTGCAATACACCGTCATAGCCGCGCGACACAGTCTTGCCAACAAAGGTGATATCCGGTGTCTTCTCGTAGGCCTTCACAAACTCCTCCAGGTCTCCCCGGTTCCACGCCTTCACCTGATCGGTCAGCACCTTCTTGATCGCCTCTTCTTCTGAGCCGCCAAACACAACCATGGCGACCAACACACCAACAATGAGCTTCATGACCGAAACTATAGCTTGTGGGAGAGCTCACTGGCAAAATCGCGCAATGCATCAAGGAAGAAGGGCCCATCCCTTTCTCACGCTTCATGCACCTCGCACTCTATGATGAGGTCCACGGCTATTACCGAAAAGACCACTTCGGAATCGACGGAGACTTCTTCACAGCGACACAACTGCAGCCGGTCTTCGGTGCCTACGTCAGTACTCTGGCCACTTCGCTATTGCCAGGCTTCGATCACTTCGTCGATATCGGTGCGGGCCGCGGATCACTCCGCGAAAGCTTCGCAGCCCACCAATACATCGCAATCGAAGAGGGGCAATCGATACCAAAAACAAAATCGGCAGTTTTGTTTTCGAACGAATTGATCGACGCGATGCCCGTCGAGCTCTTGCAGAATGGTTCACCTCTACGCGTCTGCAACAGCAGCGAGGGCTTCGCCTGGCATCCTCATCCTCCATCACCGGGATTGATCGAACAGAGGCCTCAAGTGAAAGCTCATCTTGCAGAAGCCTGGCACTCCCTCACTACAGGTAGCTACATCCTCATCGACTACGGGTATCGGTCGCAAGAGCGGTCGCTTCGTTTTCCAGCAGGCTCACTCATGAGCTATCGCCGCCATCTCGCCAGCGACGATGTGTTGCTCAACCCGGGCGAGCGCGACATCACAGCTCATGTCAATTGGGATGCACTGCTTGAAGATGCCTTCGATGTGGGCTGGACATTGCGCTCATTCTCTACGCTGCGGTCTTCCATTCTCAGCCTTGGGCAGGATTCACTGGAACGCTTGAATTTATTGGGCGATATGCAACTCAAGACTTTGCTTTTCTCAATGGGTGAAAGCTTTGATGTTGTCGTACTCGACAAAAAATAAAGAGCCCCGATTGCTCGGGGCTCGGTTTGGTTGATAAGTAAATGCACGCTCTGGTGAGCGCTGCCGAAAGACTACTTCTTCTTCGGTGCAGCCTTCTTGGCAGGTGCTGCTTTCTTTGCAGGAGCAGCCTTCTTTGCCGGAGCGGCCTTCTTTGCCGGAGCGGCCTTCTTTGCCGGAGCAGCCTTCTTGGCCGGAGCGGCCTTCTTTGCCGGAGCGGCTTTCTTGGCCTGAGCCTTGGTTGCATTCTTCATTCGAATCATTCTCCCTAACATCAATTTGAGTCCCCGCGTGGAGGACTCAGTGCTTCAGATATAAAGTCTTTCGCAACTAATGTCAAGAAAAAAATGCATCGCGAGGCAGACCATGCTATGCGAGCAAACAAAAAAACATTCCTTAGTAAAATTGTTTTGGACTAGTATTCATCGAATCACGATGCGTATCGCACTTCTTGTTCTCTCCTTCACGCTCATCCTCACTTCTTCTTGCTCACGCTCGAAGAAGAGCACTCGTGTGCCACAGTCACCTACGCGCACAAGCACCGTCAACATAGGCGATACAGAGCGCGGCATCGCCAGCTGGTATGGCGATCCGTATCATGGACGGCGTGCAGCCAATGGAGAAGTCTTCGACATGAATCAAATGACTGCTGCCCATCGCACCATGCCCTTTGGCACATGGCTTGAAGTCACCAATGAGAACAACGGCCAGCAGGTGAATGTACGCATCACCGATCGTGGCCCCTTCGTGAACAATCGCATCATTGATCTCTCTCGCGCTGCCGCACAGAAGATCTCACTCATTGGCCCAGGCACCGTTCCCGTCAAGCTCCTTGTCATTGCTCCTCCGCGTGGCGAAGTCGTCGAGCTCTATGGAGTGCAGGTGGCAGCATCAGAAGATCGAGCTAAGGCGCAGCGCCTGCAAACAGATCTTGAGCGAAGCCGCTACAAAGTTCGGCTCGTCACGGTCAACCAACAACCCCTGCTCTATCGCGTCATCGTCGGTGAAGGAACTCGCGAACAAGCCGAGCAACTCCGGCGACAATTGTCTTCGGAAGGCCATAGAGGATTTGTGACCCGTCATGTACCCTAGAAGCACTGTGAAAAATATGCAGGCAGGGCAGAATTATTCTGTAGATTTTTGCCCCCCTCGGGCCACTACCCCAAAGGTGTAGTCTTCATGCGTTCATCCTTAGAGGAAAATCTCAAAGTTCTAATCGGCCAATCGCCGAGAATGCTGCAACTGCAGCGCCTCATCGATAAGCTTGGCCGCTGCCGCTGGCCCGTGCTCGTACTCGGAGACACCGGCACCGGCAAAGAAGTCGTTGCACGTTCCATTCACAACGTCCTGGCCGATGGGCCATTCGTCACGATTGATTGCTCCTCAATGGTCGGCCCCCTGATGGAGAGTGAGCTCTTCGGCTATGTCAAAGGCGCCTTCACTGGTGCCAACAATTCCAAGGTCGGGTTGATTGAGCTTGCCAATGGCGGCACGGCCTTTCTCGATGAAATCGGTGAGCTACCCCTCGAGCTCCAGGCCAAACTCCTCCGCGTTTTGCAAGAGAAGGAATTTCGCCCCGTCGGCGGCCTCTCACAAAAGCGCGCTGACTTCCGCATCATCGCTGCAACCAACCGCGACCTCGCTAAAGAAGTAGAGAAAGGCAATTTCCGTCGCGACCTCTACTACCGCTTAAACGTGGTCACCCTCAGGCTGACTCCTCTCAAGGACCGTCGCGAAGATGTGCCTCATCTGGTAGCTCACTTCCTGCGCCGCTATGGCCACGTTCAGAGCATGGATCCTGAAGTGCTTGAGGCGCTGCTGACTTACGATTGGCCCGGCAATGTCCGCGAGCTTGAGAATTGCATCCAGCACATGCTCGCGGTCAACTCTGGCCCGGCCTTCCACCGGCAAGACCTTCCTTCAAGCGTCATCAACTCGCTGCAGCGTCGTGCTCCCTTGCCGGCACCCTACTCCGCTCCGCCATCGTTCCACGAGGCTTCGCCGGTGCCCAGCTTCCCTCCCACCTTTGCCTACTCAAGCGGTGCCGCCACAGCACCAGCCCTGGCCCCCGTGCCCGTTGTTCCGCTAGCCGAACTCGAACGTCAGGCCATCATGCGTGCGCTCGAATACACCAAGGGCGACAGACTCACAGCGGCCTCCCTGCTGGGCATTGGTCGCACCACTCTCTATCGCAAGCTCAAAGAATACGAACTCGGCGAAGAAGCTTGAGAATATAGCTTCCTTCGCCACACTTTCTCCTAGAGAATGCGAAAGAAGTTTACCCGAATTCTACTCCTCGAAGACAACCTCGCTGACGCCAGCTTTCTGCGTGAAGCGCTGGGCGAGCTCGAAGAGCTCCACAACGGCAACACCTGGTTGAGTCCCTTTGAGCTCTGCGATGCTGAGTCTCTCGAAGAAGCACTGCTGCTTCTCAAGGACATCAGCTTTGATGCCATCCTCGCCGACCTTTGGACACAGGACAGCTCTGGCATTGCCACCTTCCAGCGCCTCAAAGCCGCTGCCCCACAAACACCAGTCATCGCCATGCTTGGCAATGAAGATGCCGCGCTCACCGTTCGCCTCATGCAGGAAGGCGCGCAGGACGTACTGGTCAAGCATGAAGTCGACTGCACCCCGCTCGGCCGCTCCATCCGTTGCGCCATCGAGCGCAATCGAATCGCCAGCGGTCTCCGTCGCATGAGTGTGCGCGATGAACTCACAGGCCTGCTCAACTTCACGGGTTTCGTACAACTCGGCGAGCCTTACTGCCGGCTCCTCCGTCGGCGCGGCACAACGGCTCCTGCCGCCTCATGCGCATTCTTGCAAGTCACCAATCTGGATGCAGTTGCCGAACT
Source organism: Bryobacter sp. (assembly GCA_044340255.1). Taxonomy (GTDB): domain Bacteria; phylum Acidobacteriota; class Terriglobia; order Bryobacterales; family Bryobacteraceae; genus Bryobacter. The sequence goes on from JBIITX010000004.1 coordinate 136,101, forward strand.
GGGAGGCCGCCATGAAGAAGAATGGCTACTCGTTGAGATTGGCGAAATCCTCCGCAACTTCTCGAGTGATGTCGACCTCTCTGCTTACTTCGGCGGGGGCCGCTTCGCCATACTGAGCCCTGATCGCTGCGGCATCAGTCTCTATGGGGGCTTGCATAATCTCGCCAAAGACATCGCAAAGAAAGCAATCAGCCGCGGCACCCCGGTTGAGCTCCAGGTTCAGATATCAGCAATTGAGTTGGGCGAAGACAATGCCTGGCAACTGGAAACTCTTCTCGATCAAGTCGAAGAAGGCCTGTGGGACAATAGGCGCTTCGAGAACCCGTGCGAAATCGAGGCGCAAGCTCTGCTCCACTAATCGGCCTGGACGCGACCTACTCTGTCGGAAAAGAACTCAGCGGAGTAGGCAAATACTCTCTTCATTTATTGGATTGCCTCTCACGGCTGTTTCCCGGGCCACCATTGCGTCGATACTATCGCTGGCAGGGTTGGAGGCAGGCACCCTTCTCTGGCCGCTTATTGCTCGATTCCGCGCCATCTGGCCTCGACCTCTTCCACGGTCTCAATCAGCGACTACCTCTTCGCCGCAATGCAAAGATGGTGGCAACATTTCACGACCTTTTTGTTTTTAGTGATTCGTACTCCGGCAACGAGTTCCGCGCTCGCTTTCAGCAACAAGCCAATGAAGCTGCCGAGCGCAGCGATCACATCATCGCGGTGTCTGACTTCACAGCGCAACAGATCGTGGATTACCTCAACTACCCGCGTCAGCAAATCAGCGTCATCCCACACGGCGTAAACTTCCCCACCGCGGTAGCGCCAAGCGGCTCCCGCGAAAAAATAGTTCTCACCGTCGGAGCCATTCAAAAGCGCAAGAACACCAGGCGGCTAATCGAAGCCTTCCGCGCCATGCCCTCCGATTGGCAATTGTGGATCGCCGGCAGCAAGAGCGGCTTCGAGTCAGATCAAATGACGTCATCTCTCCCAACAAACGTCAAGCTCCTGGGCTACGTCTCTGACGCAAAGCTGGCCGAATACTACCAACAAGCCTCCATCTTTGCCTTCCCATCCCTCGGAGAAGGCTTCGGCATTCCGGTCCTCGAAGCGATGGCAAATGGCCTGCCAGTTCTGACTTCCAACACAACCTCACTGCCAGAAGTCGCCGGGGATGCCGCAATCCTTGTCGACCCCGACAATACCGATGCCATCGCTCACCAGCTCCAGCAACTCACCGATCTGTCGTTGCGAGAATCCCTCGCCGCCAAGGGCCTGCAACACGCAAAGCAGTTCACCTGGGAGCGCAGCGCTGTGATGACCGCAGACGTCTATCGCGCTCTTCTCAACCGTTGAGCAGCCACAATGCAGCCAAAGCTTCAGCTCGCAGCAATTGCTTCCGTTGCTTTCTTGATTCTGGCTCCAGGCACCGTTGCCGGCTTCCTGCCATGGTTCATTAGTGGCTGGCACGGCAGCAGTAACGAACTCTCTCGATGGATCGCTATCCCCGGGCTTCTCCTGGGAGCCCTCGTTCTCCTCGACGCAGTCCGTCGCTTTGTAGTTGAGGGCTGTGGCACTCCCGCACCGGTTTACCCCACACAGCATCTGGTGGTCAGAGGCCTCTACACATACGTCAGAAACCCGATGTATCTGGCCGTGCTGACACTCATCTTCAGCCAGGCTCTTCTGCTATCCAGTCTGCCGCTAACCGGCTATGGGTTCGCCGTGTGGTTCATCTTTCGAAGCTTCGTGATTTTCTACGAAGAGCCAGCACTCCAGGCTCGCTACGGAGCAGAGTATGCGGAGTACAAAAGCAAGGTAGGCCGTTGGCTTTAGCGCGGATCTTCGTCGAGTGAAATTTTCAGGGCCTTCAGGAATTTCGTGTCCTGGGAATTCCAGGTCATCTTGCCCGTAGCCTCGAAGCTCTCAGGAATCTCAGGATGTTCCTCCTGATCGTCCTCTCGCTTGTTAAATCCAATCGTCGCTTCCAAAACAAGGAAGACATCGTAGCCGGAGCGTTTGATGTCGCCAATGGCAGCAGCAATGCGGTCCGAGTCCGAAAGAGACTCGTTAATGGCATTACCAAGCTCTTGCATCAGTTCTTTGAGGTTCTCGTCCATGCGCCTTTCCAGTCACAGAATACCATTCACTCTTATCGAACGCTCGCAGCTTTGTTAGCATGAAACTGCAGGTTTATGAAACGCTTTTTGCAGGCCTTTATGCCAGGAGTCATCAAACCGCTCCATATCCTTTGGAATGAATTGATTGGCTTCTTCTTCGCCGTCTTCGCCATCGTCATTCTGGCCAGCTTTATCCGTGGCGTCTACGATTTCAAGGGTGAAAGCGATTCTCTCGGACGACTCATCCTCATGGGTTTTGCCTTCCTCGTCATGGCCTACTACGGCCTACAAAGCTTTTTTAAGGCACGCAAGATCGGCAAATCTTAACCATGAAAGCCGGGGAATATCCATATACCCGGGGGATCTACCCCGACATGTATCGCACCCGGCTCTGGACCATGCGCCAGTATGCTGGCTTCGGTTCTGCCGAAGAGTCCAACCAGCGTTACCGATACCTCTTAAGCCAGGGCACCACCGGACTTTCCGTCGCCTTTGACCTCCCCACACAGATGGGCATGGACGCCGACCACCCGATGGCGCTCGGTGAAGTGGGTCGAGTGGGAGTCTCTATTTCTTCGCTCCAGGACATGGAGCGACTCTTTGCTGGAATTCAGCTCGACAAGATCACCACGTCGATGACCATCAATTCCACCGCTTCCACCTTGCTCGCCTTCTACGTCCTGGTCGCCGAGCAGCAAGGGGCATCCCTCAAGAAGCTCAGCGGCACCATTCAGAACGACATTCTCAAGGAATACATCGCTCGCGGCACCTACATTTATCCGGTCCGGCCCGCCATGCGCCTCATCACCGATATCTTCGCCTGGGCCAGCATTGAGCTCCCCGAGTGGAATACCATCTCCATCAGCGGCTATCACATCCGGGAAGCCGGTTCTACCGCCGCCCAGGAAATCGCTTTTACTCTTGCCGACGCCATCGCCTACATCGAGGCTGCCATCGACGTCGGTCTTCCCGTCGATTCCTTCGCCCCGCGACTGAGCTTCTTCTTTAACGCCCACAACAACTTCTTTGAAGAGATCGCCAAGTTCCGCGCGGCCCGTCGCCTCTACGCACGCCTCATGAAAGATCGTTTTCAAGCTAAAGACAAACGCTCCATGATGCTGCGCTTCCATACGCAAACAGCCGGCTCCACCCTCACCGCCCAACAGCCGGACGTAAACGTGGTCCGCGTCGCACTACAAGCCCTCGCAGCCGTCATGGGCGGTACACAAAGCCTCCACACCAACGGCATGGACGAAGCACTCGGCCTCCCCACTGCCGATGCCGCCCGAGTCGCCCTCCGTACCCAACAGGTCCTTGCCTATGAAAGTGGCGTCACCGCCGAGCCAGACCCCCTGGGCGGCGCGCCTTACATCGAAGAACTCACCAACAAGCTCGAAGCCGAGGCCGAAGCCTACATCGGCCGCATCGATAGTCTCGGCGGCACCATCGCTGCCATCGAAAGCGGCTATATCCAGAGCGAAATCCAGAACGCTGCTTATGTCTACCAGAAGGCCGTAGAAGGCGGGCAAGCCATCGTCGTTGGGGTCAACAAATTTCAATCGGACGAGGCCCCCGCTGCGCCTGTCTTCCAGATCAACCAACGCGTTGAGGCCGAGCAAGTCGAGCGCCTGCGCCAACTCAGGGCCTCACGCAATGAAGCCGCCTGGCGGCAAAGTCTCAACGACCTGCAACAGGCGGCTCTCGATGGTACAAACTTGATGCCGAAAATCTTGCACGCAGCACGCGCCCAAGCTACAGTAGGAGAAATTTCCGATACGTTACAAAAGGTATTTGGAAGTTATCAGGAGAGAGCTTCTGAATCCTGATACAAGGGAAAGGTGAATCCAGAAGCTCTCTCCGTCTCTCTCTGTTGATATAACGAACGAGAACGCAAAGCGTTAAGTTCCCGGCAACAAAAAAATTTCCCACATGGGCTGAAGATTCCTTTTCGTCCCTCAGACCATTCCAACAATCGCATTCGCAAGCAGGCAACCCAGTGCCAGCGGAATCAGCCTCTTCCATCCCAGATCCATCAACTGGTCATAGCGCAGTCTCGGCCAACTCGCCCGGAACCAGACCAGTACATAAAACACACACGACACTTTGAAGAAGAACCAGAACGGCGCACTGGCCAGGCTCGCCACCACTGGAATCAGGAAGCTCAATCCCGTCAGCCCCAGCAGGGCCACAAACGGCCAGAGCTTCATGCGCCAGCAGCCATAAGCCGAGGCCCCAAACAACACCAGCGGAAACAACGTCTCCATCGGCCAAGCCAGCCACTGGTAGTTGGGAAACGGCCGCAGCCATCCGCCAAAAAACATCGTCACCGCCACACAGCAAATGATGAAGATGTTCGTGTACTCCGCCAGCATGTACAAAGCCCAGCGAAAGCCGCTGTACTCGGTATGGTAGCCAGCAACAATTTCACTCTCCGCCTCCGGTAAATCAAAGGGTGCCCGATTGATCTCCGCCACCGCAGCAATCAAAAACACAAAGAAGCTCAGCAACATCAAGCCATAGTTTCCAAAGGCAAACCACACCCGTTGCGCCAATTGCGCCTCCACAATCCCCACCATCGACAACGTCCCTGACAGCATCACCGTGCTGACCAGCGCCAGGCCCAAAGCGACTTCATAGCTAATCAACTGCGCCGCTCCGCGCATAGCCCCCAGCAGGGCGTAATTACTATTGGAGGCCCACCCACCCAGGATGATGCCAAACACACCCACCGCCGCAAAAGCCGTAATCAGCAAAATCCCAACATTGACATCCGCCACACGAAGAAACCCGCTAATCGGAATCACCGCAAACGAAGCGAAGCCCATCCCCACACTCACCATCGGAGCCAGATAGAACAAAAACTTGTCGGCTTCCTTCGGAACAATATCCTCCTTCAGCACCAGCTTCAAGGCATCGGCAATGGGCTGCAACAATCCATGTGGCCCCACACGCATCGGGCCCAGCCGCGCCTGAAAATCCGCCAGCAACTTGCGCTCCACCAGCACCAGATAACCAGTCACCAAAGGGAAGGCCAAAGCAAACGCCGCCGCCATCAAATATGGAAAAAGAGTCTCGATCATCGAATCGCACTCCTGGCCCAATTCAGGATCGGCTCAGGATTAAGCCCCAGCGCCAAACTCAAAATTGCACTCACCCCAACGGCCGCCCGCCAGCCCGTGCTCATCGTCACCTCTGCCACAACGCCTTCCGGCTTTTGTGTCATCTCACGAACAATGCGGAAGTAATAATAAAGCGACACCGCCACATAAAGCCCAGCCACAACGGCAATCCAGTATTGCCGGGCCTGGATCAGCGACAAGAACACCAGATACTTCGCCATAAAGCCCGCCGTCGGCGGCAATCCTGCCAGCGAGAGCAACAGCACAATCAACAACAGCGAAACACCAGGGCTTCTGTACAGCAGGCCCCGAAAGTCATCCACTCCATCGCGGCTCAAGCCAGCAAGCAACACAAACACACCGCTCGTCATGATCGTATACACCAGCAAATAGAGCATCATGGCTTCAATGCCGGTCTGATTACCAGCCACAAGCCCCAACAGGATGTAGCCGACATGCCCAACGCTCGAATAAGCCAGCAGCCGCTTCACGCTCGATTGCGTGAGCGCCGCCAGATTCCCCACGGTCAGGCTGGCAATTGCCGCAAACAGAATCACCCCTTCCCATGCCGGACGCAGATCATGCAGCGGCCCCAGCACCAGGCGCAACAGCACTCCAAAGGCTGCAACCTTCGAAGCCGTAGCCAGATAAGCGGTCACCGGCGTTGGAGCCCCCTCATAGGCATCAGGGGCCCACATGTGCAAGGGCGCAGCCGCCACCTTGAACAGCAGCCCCAACACCAGCGGCACCACAGCCAAAATCACCAGCGGGTCATTCGGCAAGCGATTGGTCAACATCGCAGCCATACGCAAATAGTGTGTCGACCCGCTCAGTCCATATAGAACCGAGAACCCATAAAGCAGAAGCCCACTCGAAAACGCACCCAAAATTAAATACTTGAGCGCAGCCTCATTCGACTTCGGCTGGCTTCGCAAAAATCCCGTCAGCGTATAGAAGCTCACCGCGACAATCTCCAGACCAATGAAGACCGTAATCATTTCCGTGCCAGAGATCATCAGGTACATCCCGGCTTGCGCCAGCAGAATCAACGCATAGAACTCAGGATGATCTTCCTGCTCCCCTTCGAGGTAGCGGTACGCACCGAGCGCACAGACAAGCGCTGCCACCAGGCAAACGGAGTTGAGAAAGATCCCAAAGCCATCCACGAGAATCGCCCCGCGAAATCCAACCAGACCAAGAAACTCACTTTGCCGCCAGATCCCGATGCCTGCCAGCAATTCACCGATCAGCAAAAAAATCACATACAGGCGGCTCGAATCAAAGCGCATCAGCAGCAGCGCACAACCAAACAGCGCAAGCACAACGGCGGGCATGATTGAGAACAAATCGTTTACTGGCATCTAGGGACGCAGCCTTTCAACAATCTGTTCAACAGGAGCTTCCAGGATTTGAAAATGCGACGAGGGTTTCACCCCAATCCAAATCGACCACGCAATCAGGGGAGCCACAATCAGCCACTCCCGCAAACCCAGATCTCGCAGGCCCGCATTTGCTTCATTCGTCACAGGCCCCAGCATCGTGTGCCGGTACAAGCTCAACATATAGGCAGCCGCCAGCACAATCCCAACCAGAGCCACCGCCGCCCACCACGGCTCCGCTTGATAAGCACCCCGCAAAATCGTGAACTCTCCTACAAAGCCATTCAGCAACGGCAATCCAATTGAGCCCAAAAGTGCAATCATGAATACCGCTGCAAAGCCAGGCATCGACTTCGCCAGGCCACCGTAATCGGCAATCAGGCGAGAATGCCGCCGGTCATAGGCGAACCCCACAATCAGAAACAGCAGCCCGGTCGAAATGCCATGGTTGATCTGTTGCAGCAAACTCCCGGCAATCCCGGTCGCATTCATGCTGAAAATACCCAGCGTGCAAAAACCCATATGGCTCACTGAAGAAAAGGCAATCAGCCGCTTCCAGTCGGTCTGCGCCAAACAGATCCATCCACCGTAGACAATCGCCACCACCGACAACACGCCCAGAATCTGGGCATCCAAGCTGGCCTTGGGCAAAAGCGGCAGCGAAAAGCGCAAGAACCCATAGGTCCCCATTTTCAGCATCACGGCCGCCAGCATTACAGAGCCAGCCGTCGGCGCTTGCGTATGCGCATCGGGCAACCACGTATGAAAAGGAACCATCGGAATCTTGATGGCAAATCCAAGGAAGATCGCCCAGAAAACAAGGCGCTCGACGTCAGGCGACAATCGCGTGGCCAGCAGCGGCGTCAAGTCAAACGTGTACACCCCGGTTTGCGCTGCATGCTGCAGATAAAGAGTCAGAAAGCCAATCAGCAACGCAATGCTGCCCACCACGGTGTAAAGGAAAAACTGAAATGCCGCACGGCGTCGGTTCTCCGCACCATAGATGCCAATCAAGAAGTACATCGGCACCAGCACCGCCTCAAAGCAAATAAAGAACAGCAACAAGTCCTGGGCAAGAAACACCCCATGGCAGCCTGCGGCAAGCAACAGCAGCATCGCATAAAACCCGCGCGGCATCCTGGGCGAAGCCAGAATCCCCAGCAGCGTCATCAGTGCCGTAAGCACCACCAGCAGATAGCTGATGCCATCCACATGCAGCAAAAATTGCGCACCAATAGCCGGAATCCAGTTGTGCCGCACCGTAGCCGGAAACGCCAGCGCAACCGCCTGCAGCAGCGTTGCGGCAGAAAACACCAGCGCCGTCATCCAGGCGATTCTTTGCGGTAACAGGATCAGCCCCACGGCTCCCAGCAGCGGCAGCAATAGCAGGAGTGTCATCGCAGCCAGTACCATCCAAGACTGATTGCCAGCGTCAGCATCATCATGAGCGCATATTGTTGCATCCGGCCCGTCTGAATCAAACGAAGCGGATAACTCCCCGCCTGCAGCGAGAATCCCGTCAGCTTTACCAATCCATCGACGACAAACCGGTCAAACCATCCAGCCAGCGATCCGAGTGCCGCCCCAGCCCAGCCCGTTCCCCGCGGAATCAGACTCACCACATGTTCATCCAAACCATTCAGCCAGCGAGCCCCACGCCAGGCAATGCCTCGGGCCAATACTGCCTCATAGGCTTCATTGATCCACCACTTCCGGCCCAGAAACGTACGCACCGACGCGGGCAGCCAAAGGTACCTTCCTAACACTAGGCCACCGAGCGAGGCCACTCCAGACCCAAGCATGATCCACCCCGACCCCTCCGTATGCGGCCCCAGATACCCAGCCACAATACTTCCAACCGCGAGCGGCCAAAGTGTATGCAGCATCACTCCATGCGCTTCATGGGCATCCCGGTTATAGGTGCCAAAGAAGACTGACCACAACATGCGCGCCACATAGGCCGCCGTTAGAAAGCTGACCAGAAACGCCACAGCCAGCAGCAGCGGCGCACTCCGCGCAGCCATCAAAATCTCATCCTTGCTGAAGAATCCAGCCAAGCCCGGCACCCCGGCCAGACTCAGCCCACCCAGACTCATCAGTCGGAACGTCCACGGCATCTTGCCGCGTAGCCCACCCATGTAGCGAATATCCTGTTCCCCGTGCAGCGCATGAATGATGTTGCCGGCACAAAGAAACAAAAGCGCCTTGAAGAAGGCATGCGTGGCGACATGGAACATCGCCGCCTGACTGGCACCCAGCCCCGCCGCAAGAAACATCAGCCCCAACTGGCTGATCGTGGAGTAAGCAAGAATCCGCTTGATATCGTTTTCTACCAGCGCAACCGTAGCTCCCACTACCGCCGTCGCGGCACCAATCACTGCAATCACAATCCCAGCCTCAGGATTCGCCGCAAAAAATGGATTCAGCCGCGCAAACAGGTAAATGCCAGCCGTAACCATCGTTGCCGCGTGAATCAAGGCAGACACCGGCGTCGGCCCAACCATCGCGTCCGGCAACCACACAAACAGAGGCAACTGCGCCGACTTGCCGGTAGCTCCCAGCGCCAGCAGCAGCGCTGCCACCAGAGTCAACTCACTCCCTGGCAGTTGGTTCAACGCGGAAAACTCAACACTTCCAGCCATCCCCAGCAATATCAAGGTACCCAGCAGGAACCCCGCATCTCCAGCTCGGTTATACAAAAATGCTTTATTGGCGTTCCGGTTCACCGTCGGCCGGTCATGGTGAAATCCGATCAGCAGATAGCTGGCAAGCCCCACACCTTCCCATCCGGCAAACAGCACCAGCAGGTTGCTGCCCAGCACCAACAGCAGCATGAAGAAGACAAAGAAATTCAGGTAGGCAAAGTAGCGCCAGAACCCTTCTTCCTTTGCCATGTACCCGATCGAATACACATGGATCAGAAACCCGATCCCGCTGATGATCAGCACCATCATCAGGCTCAACTCATCAGCCTGAAAGCGAAACGCGATCCCGGGCATCCACTGGTATAGCGTATGGTCGAGCATCCCTCCACGCGGGCTGCTGTAAACCAGCACACCATGCAGAAAACTCAACGCAACCGCCAGTGGCCCAATCAATGCCCCACCCCGCCGCAGAACAGCAATCACTGCAGCGCCGATCAGTGGATAGATCGGAATCCACCAAAAATTGGAGACCAGGTTCACCATTTCAACAAATCAATCTCGTCAGAAAGTACGGTGCCCCGGTTGCGAAACAGCGCAATCAGGATCCCCAGTCCAACGGCAGCTTCTGCCACCGCAACAGTAATCACAAAGATGGCAAACACCTGTCCTGTCACCTGCTGCCAGTGCCGCGAGAATGCAACCAGATTAATGTTCACCGCATTCAGAATCAGCTCAAGCGACATCAACATGATGATCACGTTGCGCCGCATCAGCAACCCAACCGAGCCAATCAACAACAGCGCAGTACTCAAGACGAGATAGTGTTCGGTCCCAATCGGAGCAAGCCTCACTCAGCTACTTCCTCCTTTTTCTTGGCCATCCACACTGCGCCCACAATCGCGATCAGCAACAACAAAGAAGCAGCCTCAAAGGGAAGGGCATACAGGTAAAACAACGAATCCGCAATCCGCTCTGTATTGCCATCTGCACCCACCCGGGCCGCAGCACGCGGAGGCAGATTCGGCAAGCCCGCACTCAGAAAGGCACAAATCTCAATCAGCACCGCAACCAAAGCAGCAACCGCCACGGGCCACTGCCGGCTGTACTGCCGCAGCTTCATCGCCTCTTCCAGATGGATCAGCATGATCACAAACAGAAACAGCACCATCACTCCGCCCACATAGAGCAGAATCTGCACCGCAAACAAAAACTCGGCAGCCTGCAACAGAAACAACCCCGCCACTCCCAGCAACGACAGGATCAGGCTGATGGCCGAGTGTACCGGGTTGCGCCGGGTCACCGTAAGTAGCGCACCCACCAGCGTAATCGCGGCAAAGATATAAAAAAGGGCGGCGTCCATTACTTGCGGTAGTGCGTCGGCCGCGGGCCTTCCTCAAGCATTTGCCGGTCCCAGATCAAACCCTCGCGCGTATACGATGCCATCTCAAAATCCTGGGTCAATTCGAGGGCATCCACGGGGCAGGCATCCTCACAGAGCCCGCAGAACATGCACCGCGACAGGTCATAGGTAAAGTAGGTCAGATCCAGGCGGCGTGTCTCCTTATTGCGGTGCGTTCCCACCACAATCAGGTTTTCCGGGCAGGCCTTCGCACAAAGGTCGCAACCAATACAGAGCGTCTCTGCGTTATCAGGATTGATATTGAGACGCGGCGCCCCACGGAATCTTTCCCCCACCTGGGGCCGATCCTTCGGGTATTGCTCGGTGACGATATTGCTGGTTCTTTGCATCTTGAAAGTCACCCAAAGGCCTTCCAGCAAATCAATCAGGAATACTCGTTTCAGTGTTTCAAGCATGACAGGGGCTCACCTTCATTATCTGTCTACCTCACCCAAAACAATATCGATGGTTCCGATGATGGCCACCACATCGGCCACCAATGCCCCGACTGCCATTTTCTCAAGCGAAGCAAGATTTACAAAACTCGGCGGCCTCACCCGCAGCCGGTACGGATGCAGCGAACCATCCGACACAATGTAATAGCCCAATTCCCCTTTGGGAGCTTCAATCGAGACGTAAACTTCTCCCGCCGGCGGCTTCAGCACTTTCGGCACCTTGGCCATAATCGCTCCCGCCGGAATCCGGTCCACCGCCTGGTCGAGAATCCGCAGGCTTTGGCGCATCTCCTCAATCCGGATCAGATAGCGGTCATAGCTATCAGCACCGTGCAACACCGGGACGTCAAAATCGAACTGGTCATACCCCGAATAGGGCTGCGCCTTTCGCAAATCCCAATCCACTCCCGCCGCCCGGATCATCGGGCCCGAGACGGCATAACTCTTGCACTGCTCAGCCGTCAGGATCCCTACTCCGCGCAGGCGTTCAATCCAGATCGGGTTCTTCGTCAGCAGCGCTTCATATTCGTCCAGGCGCCGCTTGAACATCTCCGAGAATGCCCGCACCTCGGCTTCAAAACTCTCATGCAACTCATACTGCAATCCACCGATTCGAAACGCATGCGTCGTCAGCCGGGCGCCACAATAGTTCTCAAAAATCTTCAGAACTTCTTCGCGCTCCCGCATGCAGTAAAACAGCGCCGTCATCGCACCGATATCCAGCGCATGCGTACCCAGCCAGAGCAGGTGCGAAGCAATCCGGTTCAGTTCTGCAAACATCAGCCGCACAATTTGTGCTCGTGCCGGAGCCTCCACCCCAATCAGCTGCTCCACCGCCAGACAGTACCCAAGCCCGTTCGATACCGCCGCAATGTAATCCATCCGGTCCACATAAGGCGCAAACTGCGTATAGGTCCGGTTCTCCCCGATCTTTTCCACTCCGCGATGCAGATACCCAATCACGCATTCAACGGCCTTCACCCGTTCCCCATCCAGCTTCAACACCAGCCGCAAGACGCCATGGGTCGACGGATGCTGCGGCCCCATGTTCAACACCATCTCACTGGTTTCGAGATGGTTCGTCATTGTCCGCTCTCAATTCCCAGATGCTTCTGCACCCAGTCTTGATCCATATCGAGAATCCCCTTCTCCTTGCGAAGTGGGTAACCCTGCCAATCCTCTGGCAGCAGAATCCGCTTCAAATCGGGATGCCCCGCAAAGCGAATTCCAAACATGTCGAATACTTCCCGCTCCAGCCAGTTCGCCGCAGCAAACAACGCGCAAAGGCTCTGCGGCGCAAATTCCTCGCTGAACCTCGTCTTAATGCGAACCCGGCGATTCGAAGCGAAAGAATACAAAATCACCACCAGCTCAAAGCGCGCGACATCCTTGGGGTAGTCCACCGCCGTCAGGTCCACCAGATAGTCAAATTGCTCCTGGTCACGCATCCACTCCACAACCGCAAATAAAGATTCCGGCGCAATCTCCACAAAGGGTTGGCCGTGAAATGCCTTTCGTTTCAAGATGGCAGTGTGAAAATGGGCCGCGAGTCGACCAGACAGGTCGTCTTCCCAGGCTTCTGTGGCCATAACCGGAGCCGGTTTGGCTTCTTGAGACATGATGAAACTATCAGGTTCGCACAATTTTGTGTTGAAATTTGAGATGTAGAACAAATGGCTCAGACAGAACTCGAACAATTGCGCATCTCCAACCGTGTGGTCCCCGTCTCTAAAGAAGACGAGGGAAGAGGTTGGGCAAAAATCTCCAACAGCGTTTACGGATTTACTTACACCCCGGCTAGCTCCGATGGCGGACTCTTCATCAAACAACCCCGCCAATCCTTCGAAATGCACAAGCTCGCCGACGGAACCCTCCATATCGTTGGCTTCACCACTCCAGAAGTTGCAGCACGGCTAAAATCTTCTGGCGCTCAGGAAATTGAGGCCTACCCGGAATCTCGCGACGCCTACACCCAGTTGGTCATGATCCCTCACGCAAGAATCGCCAGCTCCAAGGCTCTCGACCGCGATAACTTCAATTTCCTGAAGCTCAGCTTGCGCCCAATCGCCTAACCCCAAAAATTCGAAAAGAATACGAAAATTCTCTCGCCTCGCACCGATAAGTGGAGGTAGATGGGAATCCATGCTCCGAGAATTGGAGATATCGCGGACTTGTTTGTTCGCGAGTTGGTCACGGCCGTCGCGCCGAAACACCCTCACTTCGTTGTCAGAACCATGCCACGGGCAGATCGTCAGGTACGAGACCGCCTTCTGGCACAGGGCTTTTCGCCCATTTCGCTCAAATTTTTCCCGGGCTTTCTCTTTGTTCGTTTCCACCCTGCCCAGCGCCTGCAGATTGCCTCCCTGGCTGGAGTGCACTCCATAGTTGGCTTCGCGGCCCAGCCCTCCCCAGTAGACGAAGAAGAACTGGAGGCCCTCCAGCGCGTGATCGACGCCAAACTCCCAGTCGGCCCAGCCCCCTATCCTGCCTTGGGCCGCCCCTGCCGCATGATTGCGGGTCCGCTTGAGGGCGCCCGGGGTGTCCAGATGGGTTCCCCGCAAGCTCCGCTCGTCGTCCTCAGCCTCAGCCTGCTCCAGCGCAGCATTGCCGTTACGGTCGATCCAGACTGGATTGGCCCCTTTCTTCCTACCTCAATCAACAACATTTGCAAGTAATCAGGAGCAACCCATGCAGTTTGTGTTCGTTATGACGCTTGGCCTTTCCCTTATGGCTCAAGCCCTTCCCCAGCAACTCCCTTCCAACCAGTCCGCACTCACGGCCAACTTGCCGTCCCAGCGCATTGGCCCCAATGACTTGCTCAACATCAACGTCTACGGCGCGCCAGAGCTTTCCCGCACGGTGCGCGTCAGCCCGGAGGGTGTCATCCAGATTCCCATGCTGCAAGACGGCTTCCAGGTAGAGGGCAAATTCCCTGCAGAACTCGAAGGCCTCATCTCATCCGCTCTGATCCGAGCCCAAATTCTTGTCCAACCCGTGGTCACCGTCACTGTGGCCGAATATGTCAGCCGCCCGATCAGCGTCATCGGCTCGGTCAAGCAGCCCCTTACCTTTCAGGCCTTCGGCAAGGTGACCCTGCTGGACGCCCTCAGCAGGGCAGGTGGGCTCACCGCAGAAGCTGGCTCTGAGCTGCTACTCAGTCGTCCGCAAACCAGCTCGGATGGCACCACGGCCAACCTCTTGATCCGAATTCCAGTCAAGCAACTCATCGATCAGGCCGATGCCGAACTCAACTATCTCCTTCGCGGCGGAGAAGAAATCCGCGTTCCAGAAGCGAGCAAAATCTTCGTGGTCGGCAATGTCAAAAAGCCCGGCTCCTTCCCCGTCCGAGACCCTCTCGATACCACCGTCCTGAAGATGCTGGCAGTCAGCGAGGGTCTGTTGCCCTATGCCACAGAAGAAGCTTACATCTACCGCCGCGAAGGGGGCGAAGGCGGCCGCAACGAAATCGCGATCCCCTTATCCAAAATCATGGCCCGCAAATCCCCCGACATCTCCTTGCAGCCCAATGACGTGCTGTATATCCCCGACAACAAAGGTCGCCGCATGACAATGACCATGGTTGATCGTCTGGTCACCTTCGGTGCTGGTACGGCCAGCGGCATGTTGGTCTGGCGGCGTTAATCATGCAACGCACTCTGCAGCCAGGCCATCCTCTCCTGCTCTGGACGGTCTGGTTCAGTCTCCTGATCGGCCTCGGCTTCACCTTTCGCGCCCTATTTCCGCCGCAACTGTTCGTCCCCCCATCCGCGATTGAAGAAGGCCCGGTAGACTTTTTGCCCCCGGGCTCTACATCCAGGCTCTCTGGCAACTGGCTTTACGTCATGGATCCCCGGGACAAGCCTGCACCCTGGTGCTACGCCACCCAACGCGTCGAGCTCAAGCTGGCAGAAAGCGCCGGCCAACTGCACGGACAATTCCGATCTCTGTATCAAGTGCCCGCTAACAAAAGCCCACAGGAAATCCGCTTCGACTTCAGCGGCCCCAAATCGAGCCAGGCATTCACCTGGCAGTCGGGCTCGCTCAAAGGCCAGATTCAACTTCGTTTTGAACAAACAAGCCTACTGCAAACCAGCTGGGTCATCACCTCAACCAGCCCCATCGCTGGTCTGTCGGCAGCCTCCGCCTCCCTCAGCCGCAAATCCGAAGCCAAGCAGCAATCCCATAATGGAATCTGATGAATATTCTTGTTTGTGGTGGGGCTGGCTTCATTGGAAGCCACGTGTCAAAGGCAATTCATGCAGCAGGCCATACCCCAGTGGTTTTCGACAATCTTTCCGCAGGACACCGTTGGGCCGTTCAGTGGGGCCCCCTGGTAGAAGGCGACCTTCTCGATACGAAAGCAGTGGAGGCTGCGCTCAAAGCGCATCAAATCGGAGCAGTAGTCCAACTCGCCGGCTCCATCAATGTCGGCGAGAGCATGCATAACCCCGGAAAATACTTCCGCAACAATTTTTCCATTACCGTTAGCTTGCTCGAAGCCATGGATGCAGCAGGCGTCAAAAATCTCGTCTTCAGCTCCACGGCAGCCGTCTACGGAATCCCGCTCAGCAGCCCCATCCCCGAAGACGCCCTGAAGGCTCCAATCAACCCCTACGGGGAAGCCAAGTACTTCATTGAACGCCTGCTCGACTGGTACACCAAGGCCCGCGATTTTCGCTGCCTCGCCCTCCGCTACTTCAACGCTGCCGGGGCCGATCCGGATTGCCAGATCGGCGAAATGCACAATCCTGAAACGCACCTCATCCCTCTGGTAATCTACGGTGCCATGGGCCAGCGCCCCCCGGTCAAAGTCTTTGGTACTGACTACCCCACGGCCGACGGGACCGCCGTTCGAGATTACATCCACGTCTCTGATTTAGCCCGGGCTCACGTTCTCGGGGTTGACTATCTCCTGAAAGGCGGCGAAAGCACAGCGGTGAACCTCGGCTCCGGCGAAGGCATCAGCGTACTTGACGTCCTGAAAGCAGTCGAGCGGGCCAGCGGCAAACCCGTCCCTCACGAACTCTTTGACCGGCGTGCCGGCGATCCTCCCCATCTGGTTGCCAAGTCTGACCTCGCCCGCCAGGTCCTTGGCTGGTCCCCTGAGCGTTCCGACATTGATTCGATCGTTCGCGACGCCTGGGCCTGGAGTGAAAAGGCGATCCGCGACGGTCTTTACACCGCCTAGCGAATTGTGATTCACTCAAGTCGTCATGAATCGACGACAAGCCATCCTCAACAGTCTGCCCGCTCTGGCCGCACCCATGTTCATTCCTCAAAGCGCCTTTGGGGCGAATGATCGCATCGCCTATGGCATGATTGCAGTCGGCGGTCGCGGCCGTTACCTCAATCAGAAATTCTCAGCCCAGGGCAACCAGTGCGTCGCCGTCTGCGACGTCTACAAGCCCAACATCGAACGCGCTCTCAAAGACACCCCGCAGGCCAAAGTCTTTGGCGACTATGAAGAGCTGCTCGCCATGAAGGGCCTCGACGCCGTGGTCATCGCTTCCCCCGATCACCACCATTGCCCCATGCTCCTCGCTGCACTCAAGGCCGGCAAGGACGCCTACCTCGAAAAGCCCCTCTCCAAATCTCTCGAAGAATCGAAACGCATGATCGCCGCCGTCCGCTCGAGCGATCGCATCGTCCAAATTGGCATGCAGCGCCGCAGCGCTCCCGCCATCATGAAGGCAAAAAAGCTCGTCGACGACGGCGCACTCGGCCGCGTCTCTCTCGTTCGGCCCCAATGGTTTTGGAATGTCGCCAAGCCCCTCAACAACACCCCGCTCGAAGGCGACATCGACTGGAGGCGCTTCCTCGGCTCTTCCTTCCAGCGCCCCCTGGAACCCATGCGCTTCCGCAGTTGGCGCTACTTCTTCGACTACGCCGGCGGCAACATGACCGACCAGGGCACTCATCTCATGGATGTCGTCCAATGGTTCATGGGGTCAACCGGCCCCAAAAACGCAGTCAGCCAGGGCTTCGTCGCCAAAATGACCGGCGCCGAGCACCCCGACGTCTTCAGCGCCACCTTCGCCTACGACGGCTTCCTCGTCAACTGGACTCTCGATTACGGCAACGCCTTCCAAAACGGTTGGTCCATCGCCTTCCACGGCGACAAAGCCACTCTCATCCTCGATGATGCCGGCTTCCGCCTCTTCCGCGAGCCCTGGAAGAAATCCGCCCCACCCGACATCGAAGAAGATTCCCCGGTCCCGGTCGAGGCGCACGTCCAGAACTTCACCGATTGCATGCGCTCCCGCAAACAACCGAATTGCCCGGTGGAGATCGCCGCCCAGGCCGTCAGTGGCCCACACCTGGCCAACCTCGCCATGTTCCGCGAGCGCAAAGTGTACCTGGCAGAGGACGGCGTTACCGTTTCCTAGCCGATCACCTCAAAAACAGCTTCCACCTCAACGGCTGCCCCCGTCGGCAAGCTGGCAAACCCCAGCGCCGACCGTGCGTGGTAGCCGTCTGTGGTTTTGCCAAACACCTCATGCAAGAGGTCAGAAGCTCCGTTGATCACCAGATGCTGGTCGTTGTAATCTCCAGCCGAATTCACGCAGCCCAGCACCTTGATCACCCGCAGCCCGTCGAGCGTCCCGTGGGTATTCCAAACCGAGTTCAAGATCTTCGCCGCGCACTCCCGCGCCGCAGCGTACCCATCTTCTGTGGCAACGCCGGCCCCCAGCTTTCCCTTCAGCGTCGAGACATGCCCTGAGCTGATCAATTGGTTTCCAGACCGGATGCAGAGGTTCAAATATCCGGGGCTTTGTTTTTCAAACGTGATACCGAGTTCTTCGGCGCGAGCTTGTGCTGGCATAACTCAGCATTACACCACGAACTTCACCAGCCTAGCGACGAAACTCAAACAACCGGCTCGGCGCATCCTCGGGCAAAAAGTAAAGCGATCCCTTCCGGTACGTCATTCCCTCGTGCGAGTAGCTCAGCTTGCGGTCCGTCTGGTGCGTCACAATCCGCTTCACCAGCTCAAACCCGGGCAACTTCAGCCATTCCACCGCTCCCTGCTCCTTGCCGGCAGGCCCAGACCCCATCAACAACTCCCCATCCATCTTCAAATCCTGCCAGGCCGTCGCAATCGGATTTTCCTTCCGCAGCAACTCCTTACCCTCCTTCGTCCATTGGTAGACGGTACGGCTCGACCACGATCCTCCAATCAAAAAATCACGCCCCACCGCAACACAGCCAATATGGTCATTCACTTCAAAACTCGTCTCGATCTCGAGCGTGTTCTTGTTGCGCCGTTCCATCGTCGTCGGTCCGTCCCGGTCATACTCCGCTACCGGAATCCAAATTGAGTCTCCATCCAGACTAATCCCGCCCGGGTGAATGCGCTTTCCGCTCTGTACCTCCACCTGCCGCAGCAATTTTCCAGTCTTGCGGTCGAGTCGCGTTAGATACCCCTTCCCCGCCTTGGCATCCACCGAACTCACCCAAAACACATCTCCCTCTACATCGATTCCCTGCACATGATGCAGGTTTTCGGCAATCACCGTCACCCCCACCTCGCGCCAACCTCGCAAAGGCTCGTCATCCATCAAAAACAGAAACGTAAGAAAAAGGCTAAGCATCCAACAAACAGCATTTCATGTTTCTCTTACAAGGCAATGACGGGGCGATAAGCAACAAGAACTCCAATATGCCCGCACACATGACCAACGAACAAGAGATGCAAGCAACAAGCTGGACTTCAAAGTCAAAAACAGGCCATCATTTGAATATGGGTACAAGCGGCACTTTGTTATCTCCGGAGCGGCCACGCCTCAGCACGCATCAAAAAGCACTTTCCATTAACCTCGATCCTGCCCGTTATGGCACCTTCGCCGAAATCGGCGCGGGGCAAGAGGTAGCTCGTTGGTTTTTCAAAGTCGGCGCTGCAGCCGGCACCATTTCGAAATCCATTTCCGCCTACGACATGACCGTAAGCGATGCCATCTATGGCAAGTGCAAACGTTATGTCTCTCGCGAACGGCTCGAGCGTATGCTCGACTATGAGCACCGCCTCAATGTCGAGCGCCTCGGCGCATCCCGTGGTGACAACACGGCCTTCTTCACCTTCGCCAACACGGTTTCTGCCCTCAATTTCAGGGGCACCAATGAGTGTCACGGTTGGATGGGCGTCAAATACCAGGCCTTCCCCGGCGACACCGACAATCAGATCATCCTGCACGTCCGCATGCTCGACAAAGAGAATGCCCTCCAGCAGGAAGCCCTCGGCATCATTGGCGTCAACCTCCTCTACGCTGCCTTCTTCCTCCACCACGCTCCTAATCAGATGATCGAATCTCTGCTCGACAACCTGAGCACCGAGCGCCTTGAAATCGATATGATCGATTTCTCTGGCATCGAGTTCCGTCGAGTCGACAATCGCGTCATGAGCCTGCGCCTGGTCCAGTTGGGCCTCAGTGGTGCCGCCATGTTCGGCCCCAGCGGCGAAGTCCTCCAGCCCTCCGAGGTGCTGCGCAAGCGCCCCATCCTGGTAGAGCGCGGCAGCTTCCGCCCGGTCACCAAAGTCAACATCGACATGATCGAGAGTGCCCACAAACAATTCGCGCAGGAGCCCGAAGTCAAAGGCGATCAGGTCGTCCAGCTCATGGAGATCACCATGCGCAACCTCCTCTCTGCCGGCGACATTGACTTGCGAGATTTTCTCGCCCGCGCCGACCTGCTCGCAACCTCGGGCAAGACGGTTCTCATTTCCGACTATTTCGAGTACTACCGCCTCGCTGCTTACCTCGGCCGTTACACAAACGAACCCATTGCCATTACGATGGGAGCCGCCAGCCTCAGAGATCTCTTCAGCGAGCAATACTACACAGGTCTCGAAGGCGGCATCCTTGAGGCTTTCGGCCGCCTCTTTACGCGCAACCTTCGCCTCTACGTCTACCCACTTCTCGAGCAGGAGACCGGCAAGCTCATCACGGCAGAAAACATCGGTATGCCCGACGAGCTCTCCAATCTCTACCGCCACCTGATGGATCGTGGCCGCATCCGCTCCATGGAACATTACGACCCGGAAGTTCTACACATCTTCTCGCGCGACGTGCTCCGCCGCATCAAAGAGCAAGATCCCTCCTGGGAAAACATGGTGCCACCCGCCATCGCCGAAACCATCAAGGCCCGTCGCTTCTTTGGCTGGCAGCCAGAATAATCAGCTGTAGCTGCTCCAAGCTTGTACGATGGTCAGGGTGTCTCTTCCCCAACACGATCCCGCCGTTTCTGCGCGCATGACCGCGCTCGCCCAAGCCGCCAACCTCAACATGGAAGCCTTCTTCGATGAAGTCTGGGGTTGGCAAATCGGCCCTTATCGCATCCCCGATCCAGAACTCCCAACGCGCACCAGCGAAGACCTCATCAAGCGTGCCACCATCATCGACAAGTACCTTCGCGACGTCAACGATTACTGGTTCCATGTCTACAAACCTTCGCCCGGCGACACCATTGTCGACATCGGTGCCGGTCGCGGAGAAGACGTCTTCGTCTTCTCCCGCTCCGTTGGCCCCACGGGGAAAGTCTGGGCCATCGAGCCGCACCCCACCAGCTTCCTCGCCCTCCGCAAACTCTGCCAGTGGAACCAGCTCACCAACGTCCACCTGCGCAACTACGCCTGCACTTCCGATTCCGGCTTGCTACAAATCGAAACCATGCCGGTCTGGGAATCCAACTACGTCCGCACCGGCCCACCCAGCAACTCCAGCTTCGAAGTCGAAACCCTGCGCTTCGACGACCTGGCCAAACGCGAAAACATCGGCCCTATCTCATTTCTCAAAATGAATATCGAAGGTGCCGAACGCGAAGCACTCCCTGGCTGCATCGAGGCCCTCTCCCGCACCCAGATGGCCTGCATCGCCGCTCACGACTTTCGAGCCGATCGCGGAGAAGGCGAGAGCTTCCGCACCCTCTCGCTGGTCAAAGACTTCCTCACCACCCAAGGCTTCGAGCTAACGATCCGCGATGACCCGCGCTACTACGTCCCCTACCATGTCCATGCCGTCAGGCCCTAGCTGCACATCCAGGCTGCGGTTCTGCGGCAACACCAGCTTGTAGAGGTACGCCGTCTGCGTTCGCAACACCAGGTCATAGCCGCGCATTGATCGATACGCCTCCAGTCGCAACCTCAAGTTCGATGGCCCTAACCCATCCACCAGCCAGGTTGGCTCCGACTCCCGAAACCGCCGCAACCGCTCCTCACAACCCACCTGCGGCATCGCCCGGTATTCGCGCAGGTGCCGGTCCGCAAACACACAATTGAGCGGCTGACTCTCAAGATAAGGCGTACCCCCCTTCAGCCGCGACAAGGCATCAATATCAGGCCGATAACCCCAGACAAAAAGCGTATCTTCCGGCTTGCTCTGTTCCTTCAAATACTTCGCAATCCGCTGGCTATCGTGAAACAGCGCCAGGTCGTCCCACTTCTGATTCCCCAATGCCAGTTGCAAATCGCGCGGCCCAAACCGCACGACAGGGATCAGCAGCAACGCCAGCACCCCCCAGCGCATCATCGGCCGCATCCCCTCCAGCGCCCTTCCCCCCAGCACCACCACGGGAACCAGCAGGAAAAAGTAGTACCGCGGAAAGAAGCGCAGTCCCGTCGCCACACTCACCAGCCCAATCCCCAGCCACACAACATTGCGCCACTCCACGCGCCGGGCGGGCAACAAAGCCGCTACCACCGCCGCCGACTGAAACCCAATCCAGTTCGCCGTCCGTTTGAAAAACTCAACCAGCGGCTTCGCCACAAAGGTATTCTCCGAATACACTCCACCCCACCACCAAACCTGCTGCCAGTAGTTGGCACCAAACACCGCATGCAGCGGCAGCGTCGCCACAAAACCAGCCAACGTTTTCCAGTGCGGCACCCATAGCAGAGCCACCATCAGAATAAAGATCGCCTTGCTATGAATCAGCAACCCCACTCCGCAAATCAAACCCGCTAGCAGTGGCCGCCCCGCCTGCGCCATCCCCACCGCAGCCAGGTGCGGTGCCACCAGCAATAAATCCGGAGCCAGCGCCATCACCGCCGAAGGAATCCCAAAGCTCAAGTAGACAGCCAACATCCAGGCCGCATACTTCCCACCCAGTCGATAAGCAAGCCAGGCGCAAAGCGTCACATAGCCCGCCCCCACCACACGCAACAGCCACCCATCAGCCGCTCCCCAAAGCAGATACACCATCGCACTCAACGGCGGCTTGTCAAACCAGAAATCAGCATAAGGCCAGCGGCCATGCAGCATCTGGATCGCCGCCGTCATCGGATATGCCTCTTCAATCCAGAGCACGTCGAGGTGGCAAAGCCTCACGGCCAGCACCATCCCAAAGATCAACAGCAGTTGTCTAGCCACGCTTCTTGCCGGATTTCGAAAGGGCATCCCGATGGTGCACCTTCACCGGAAACCCGCCACGCTTCAACCGCTTGGCCACTTCTTCGGCAATCATCACACTGCGATGCTGCCCGCCGGTACAACCAAAGCCAATCGTCAGATAACTCTTGCCCTCTTTGATGTAATGCGGCAGCAGATAAGTCAGCATCTCGGTGACGCGTGACAAAAATTCCTGCGTTTGCGGAAAGCTGCGAATATACCGTGCCACGCTGGGATGCTTGCCAGTCAATGGCTTGAACTCGGGAATGTAGTTCGGGTTCGGCAAAAACCGCACATCAAACACCAAATCCGCGTCCTGCTGGATTCCCTGTCGAAACCCAAAACTCGATACATGAATCGAGATCCGGCTCCCACCGCTGCGAGGGGCAAACTGCTCTTCAATCAGCGCCCGCAATTCATGCACATTGAACTTGGTCGTGTTCACCGTCAGCGTCGCCAGCGAACGAAGCTCCTCAAGCAGGTGGCGCTCCGCCTGCACATTCTTGAGTACCGACCGGCTCTGCCCCAACGGATGGGGTCGACGCGTTTCTGAAAAGCGTCGCACCAGCGCCGAATCATCCGCCTCCAGAAAAATCAGCCGCGTCGGCACCTTCGCCGACACTTCTCGAAACAGTGCGGGGAAGCGCTGCAGCGCTTCCCCCTCACGTACATCGACAACCAGCGCCGCCTGGCGAATATTCGGGGCATCCTTGGTCAGTTCCGCAAACTTCGGAAACAGGTCCAGGGGCAGGTTATCCACGGCATAGTAACCCATGTCCTCAAAACACTTGAGCACAGTTCCCTTACCAGACCCGCTTAGGCCGGTAATGATGACCAGTTCTGCTTGCGATGCCCCGACTTGCATTAACGTGCTTCGATCAAATCAAATGCGCCGTCGTCTTTACGCACCAGCACATGAATCTGGTTCGTCCCCAGTTCTTCAAACACCAGATACGCCGAAGTCGGCTTAATCGCGAGCGGTGCTTCTTCAATCGAAATCGGCTTCGAGGTTCGTTGCACCCGCGTCGGCTTCAGCGCCTTTGCCTTCTTGGCCGGAGCCGCTTCCTTCGTCCCTGTCGGAATCGGTGCCTTCTTGCCGTTAATTCCTACCCCGTGACGCTTGGCATCAATCCACTTGTCATGCAGCTTATGCAGTTGCTTCTCCAGCTTGTTGATCGCCGCAAGCAAGGCAAGAAACTGATCCTTATGCGTAGCAAGGCCAACAGCCTGATGCCCGTAATACGTCATCGTGACTTCAGCCTTTTGGCTGTGTCGCTCCGTATTGAGCATCACATGAGCTTCCCGCTCCCCCTTGCGGTCAACAAACTTTCCCAATTGGGCAAAGTGGTTGTCCAGGTTTTGCTTCTGCTCTTTGGTAATGGGTACCAGTTTTCCGGTGTAGTGAATTTTCATGGTTTGGTCTCTTACTTCTTCGCCCGACGTTGGTGCGTCGAGGGAATCTTCAAGTCCTCGCGATATTTTGCTACCGTCCGGCGCGTCACCGAGATGCCTTCCTCGTTGAGCTTCGCCGTAATCTGATCATCCGTCAAAGGATGCGCCGAATCCTCTTCTTCAATCATTTTCTTTACCTTACGCTTCAACACCAGCAAGGCAGTCCCGGCACCCGCCGGCCCCTGCACCGCTTCCGAAAAGAAGAAGCGCAACTCAAACACACCTTGCGGCGTGTGTACATATTTGCCAGCCACCGCTCGGCTCACGGTACTGGGGTGTACTCCAATCTCTTCGGCC
Source organism: Bryobacter sp. (assembly GCA_044340255.1). GTDB lineage: Bacteria > Acidobacteriota > Terriglobia > Bryobacterales > Bryobacteraceae > Bryobacter. The sequence goes on from JBIITX010000004.1 coordinate 160,342, forward strand.
AAATCCTTGATCATCATCGGCTGAATGCTGTCGATACCGTCTTCGAGAAAGTCTCGCTGCCGCTCCACCACACACTGGCAAACCTTCAAAATGGTCTGCCGCCGCTGCTCGATGTTCTTCATCAGCATCAACGCACTCGAGTAACGCTCTCTGATGTAGTTGCGCACATCCTTCTCAGGCGCATGGTCTTTATCGAGCATCCGCCGGTATCCAGGGTTCAACCGGATCTGGGGCATATCCTCATCATTCAGCTGAATCAGATAATCTTCCCCTTCCTTGAAGATGTACACGTCCGGCTCTACCGTTTGCGCCGCCTGGCTCGAATACCGCAGCCCCGGCTGTGGGTCCAGCTTGCGAATCACCTGGATGGCAATCTCGATATGCTCCAGCGGCCGCTGCAGCAACTTGGCAATTTCCTTGAATTCTTTCCGCTCAATCAGGCGCATGTGGTCATGCACCATCTGCCAGGCCACCCCACCCTTCGACCCTCTGCTCTTCAGTTGCAGCAGCAGGCACTCCCGCAGATCCCGCGCCCCGATCCCCGCCGGATCCAGGCTATGCACGATCTCCAGGCCGTCTTCCATATCGTCAAAGGTCAAGCCCTCATCCCGGGCCATATCTTCGAGCGTCTCCTGCAGATACCCGTACTCGTTCAGATTGCCAATAATCGCCTCAGCCGCCTGCCGCTCCGAATCATTCATCAGAATCAGGCTGAGTTGCGAATTCAAATGGCTCGACAGCGTGACCGGTGCCGACAAAAAGGTTTCAAACGAAGGCTTCTCCGGCGTCTCCCCAGCGGGCGTTTTATGCCCCGGGTCCAGATACTCCTCAAAGTAGCTGCCGAAATCGATTTCATCAAAAGGGTCTGCCGCTTTCGGCGCTTCCGCCGGGTCCACACTCGCCTCGGCAGTGTACTCAACCGGAGCCTCGTACTCGCCTTCACTCTCGTAAGACGCTGCGGGCGGCGTCTCCAGCATTTGCATCACTGCCTGATCACTCGGATCCGCCATCCGCTCCGCCTCAAGCAGGTTTTGCACCTCTTGCGGCGTCAGTTCTTCCCCATCCTCGCTTTCGTCCAGAAACGGATTCGCAACGATCTCCTGGCTGATCATCTCCTTGAGCTCCAAGCGATTCAGTTGGAGTACCGTGACCAACTGCACTAAGCCAGGGGTCAGCGTCTGCTTTTGCGAAACTTGAAGTCCTAAGCGCGGCGAAAGCATCGTTTCGCCTTCAGGATAGCAACTGTCCTGCTTAACAACCCTCGTAATTTATTTAGTGGGGACAAGCGCCAGACTCAACACCTGACCATCCGCCAGCAGCCGCTCCCGCAATGCCCCATACGGCAGCTCCGCCATCGGCACTTTCAGGTCCAGAGCCAACACTGCCGCCGTCGCCGCCGACTGTCCAATCGCCATAAACGTTTGTTCCAGCCGCAACGCCCCATAGGCGACATGACTCGAAGAAACACAGGTCGGCGTCAACAGATTCACGGCCTGCTCCGGCTTGGGATACAGGCTTCGCCACGCAATCCCAAAGGGCCCCCAGTTGTTATCGTCAAACACGAACCCTTCGTTGTAAGCCGCCCCATCCCGGACAATGCGACGAACACTATGCGTATCCGTGGGCCAGAACGCCACCGCCACCGGGTCCGCAACCGGCGCCGGATTCAACCGCCTCGTATGCAGCTCAGTCAAAACGAATCCCCCCACCATGCGCCGCCCGTCCCGCACATAGAGCTGCCGCGGCCACCCACCATGATCCACAAATTCATCCCGCGTCAGCCCCCATTCCTTCCATGCCGACCTTGTGGCCTCCGGAATCTCCGGGTCATTGGCAAGCACCCACAACAGCCCTTGCGTAAATTCCAGATGCTGACGAAAGATCTTCTCCCGCGTCGCATAATTCCCACCCGGCCATTCCCGGTTCATCCCATAAAGATTCGCCGACAAATCATGCCAGCTCCCCAGGTCAGTTTTACCCCCGGGCAGTCGCCCATCAGGCGTCCAAAGCTTGCCCCCCGCCTTCACATAACGAAAGTAGATTTCATACTGCGACCGATCAAAATTCTTCGGCTTCTCAATCGCCTTGCGGTTCGCCGGGTCCTTGGTCAGACACAACCGAAAGCAGTAAGCCTGTATATTCTGATCCCCCGCCCCCGGGGTACCCAAAGGCTCATCCTGTATGGTCGCAATCACTCCACTGCTCGCATCTCCCGGCACCTTGTAAGGATCAACCCTCACCTTAAACTGCGCATGGGTCGTCTCAGCCCGAATCCCGTTCTTCGTCTCCCCATACTTGGAATTTGCTTCCCGTCCAATCACCGTCTCCACCCCAGCCCCCACCAGCAGATCCCCCTCCAGCGTGGCGTCAATAAACACCCCTCCCTCAAATCGCTCGCCACTCTCTGTCTCAATGCTGGCAATCTTCCGCGTCCCCGCATGAAAGCGCACCGCCGTAGTCAGAGGCTCCCGTAACCGTCGCCCCGCATAGGGCTTCACCCCCGACTCCCGCATCAAATCGGCAAACACCTCCTCGGCCACATGCGATTCATACCGGTACACAGGCTCCTGCTTGCCATACTTCTTTCCCACCCTCAGGTAAAACTCCCGCGCCAGCCCCCCAATCGCCCAATCATTCCGAAACCAGTGGTTGTTCACATCCGCCGAGCCCAATCCCTCCACGGTCAACCCGCCCAGATGCTTCTCCGGTGCCACCAGCGCCACACTACGGCCCATTCTTGCCGTCTGTACCGCCGCCATCACTCCCGCAGCAGAACCTCCATAAATCACAACATCTGTGGTGATCCCAGCCAGCGGCCAGACCAGACAAATCATCAACAAAATTCGTTGCACGGCAACATATTCTCACGTCAAAAAGAATTTTGTGAAGCGGGTGATCGATTTTCAGCACCCACATCGCTTTTCCCCCCAGAAGGCGAGATTCACTCTTGACAGCGTTCTCCAAAACTTACGCAGCCCTGCTTTCAGAACGGTCCCGGCTCAGTGGTCTGGCCTGGGCTGCTGGCATCATTCTTCTGGCCTCCTGGTTCTGGTGGGCAACTCAAATTCCAGTCACCCTCTATGAAGTGAGCGCAGACTCACGACTGGAGCTCGATTCCGCCACCTACCCGATTCAATCTCCCTTTGTCGGGCGCATCGTAAAGACGAACCTCAGCGTCGGCCAACAGGTTCGCCAGGGCGATGTGCTGGTCGAGATCGACGCCGAACCAGACCAATTGCAAATGCGGCAGGAACAAGTACGCGCCGTCGGCCTCGAACCCGAATTCGCGCGCCTCCGCAACCAGCTCGAAGCCGAAGAGTCAGCCCGCGAAGCCGAAGCCTCCGCCAAGTTTGCTGAGGACGACTACAAGCGGACCCAGAAGCTGCAGGCCGAAGGCCTCGTACCCGCCCGCGAGTTGGACCGTACCGCCGCCGAGGCCCGCCGCCTCCGTGCCGCCGTAGTCACCCTCGAATCTGCGCCCCGCCGCCTCAGCCAGGAACAATCCACCAAAGACCGCGAACGCGACGTCCGCATCGAGAAAATCCGCTCCGAAATCGCCCGCCTCGATAGCCAGCGCGGCACTCTCAACGCCACCATCCAAAAACTGGGCTACGAAATCGAACGTAAAAAAGTCCGCGCCCCCATCGACGGTCGCCTCGCCGAGAGCGCTCTACTCCGCGTCGGTGCCGTCGTCAAGGAGGGTGAAAGCCTGGGCTCCATCATTCCCAGCGGTCGCCTGATCGTCGTCGCCAACTACCCGGCACCAGCCGCCTTCGGCCGCATCCGCAAAGGCCAGCCCGCCCGCCTCCGTCTCGATGGCTTTCCCTGGGCCGAGTTCGGTACCGTCTCTGCCCACGTAGAACGCGTCGCACAGGAAATCCGCAACAACAGGGTGCGCGTCGAACTCTCCATCGTGCCAGCCCAGCAGCTCAAGATGCCCCTCGAGCACGGCATGCCCGGCGCTGCCGAGATCGAAGTCGAACACATCTCTCCCGCCGCGCTCCTGCTCCGCACCGCCGGGCAATTCCTCACCACCCCTCAGGTACAGCGCCCATGAAACCACGCAAATGGATCATCCCCGATGTCATTCAGACCTCCGGCATGGATTGCGGCCCTGCCTCGCTCAAAACCCTCTTCGGCGGCTTCAACATGTATCTCTCCTATGGCCGCCTCCGTGAAGCGTGCCAGACCGATGTCGACGGAACCTCCATCGACACCATGGAGGAAATCGCCACGCGCCTCGGCATGGAGGCGACACAGATCATGATGCCGCTCGACCATCTGCTCCTCCCCGAGAGTGAATGTCTTCCCGCCATCATCGTCATTCGTCTCGCCGGTGGAGCCACACACTTTGTCGTCATCTGGCGCACCCATGGCCCCTGGGTCCAGGTCATGGACCCCTCCTCCGGCCGCCTCTGGCTTCCCCGCAAAACCTTCCTCAACTCTGTCTTCATCCACGAGCAAGCCATCCCCCGCGATGCCTGGGACAACTGGGCGCAATCCGACAGCTACCAGCAAGCCCTCCACCGCCGCCTCCGTGCCATCGGCCTCCCGCCGCAAGTCTCTGGAGATGTCGCGAGCTTCGACGCCGCCCTCCGCCTCACCCAGGCTCTCCTCGATCAAAAGAAAATTCGCCCCTCCGAGGTGGCTGACACCTTCTCCCAGCTTCTCGCCAACCCTGCCCTGATCCCCGATGCCCATTGGTCCATCTTGCCGGTCCAGGGTGACCCTTCGATGGTCAAGCTCCGCGGTGCCGTTCTCATCCAGGCCAGCGGCGCAAAAGACTCCTTCGGCCCATCTGACATCGAGCAGCTCCCCGAGGCCATGCGCCTGACGCTCAGCGAGCCACCACCCCAACCCTGGTCTGCTGTCTTCGCGACCCTCCGCCAACTTGGCACGGTCACTCCCTTACTCTGCCTGCTCGGCATGGCTGTCGCCGCCCTCGGCACAGTCATCGAAGCCCTGCTCTTCCGCGGTCTTTTCGATATCGCCCGCCACCTCACCTTGAGTGGGCAACGCCTGGCCGCCCTCAGCGCCATCCTTGCCTTCCTCCTCGGCCTGCTCCTGATCGAGTGGCCCGTCGAGCTCGGCCTCCTCCGCCTCGGCCGCCAACTCGAAAACCGCCTCCGCCTCCAGTTCCTCGCCAAGATCCCCCGCCTCAATGATCGCTACTTCCAGTCCCGCCTCGTCTCTGACATGGCTTACCGCGCCCACTCCATCCAGCTTTTGCGCCAGCTCCCTGAACTCTTTGGCCAATTCGCCAAGCTCACCTTCTCGCTGCTGTTCACCGTTCTCGGCATCGCCTACTTCTTCCCAGCCGCCACTCTTCCTGCCGCCCTCGCGGCTCTGGCATCCATCGCCTTCCCCCTTCTGTTCCAATCTGCCCTCAATGAGCGCGACATGCGCGTTCGCGAACATACCGGCGCACTCAGCCGCTTCTATCTTGATGCCCTCCTCGGGCTCACTGCCATCCAGGCTCATGCTGCCGAACGCACCCTGCGCGGCGCTCAGGCCCACTACCTCAAGTTCTGGGCCGATGCCGGCCTCCGTCAACAGGGCCTCCTCGTCCGCGCCGAAGCCGTCCAGTCCCTCGTGGTCTACTCGTTTCTCTTCTGGCTCGTCTTTACCCAGGCCAATGCTTCGAGTGAACCCGCAGGCTTGCTGCTCCTGGTCTACTGGGCCCTTTCCATTCCTGCTCTCGGCCAGGGCATCGCCCAAATCTCCTGGAACTACCCCGGTCTTCGCAATACCCTTCTCCGCTTCCTCGAACCTCTCGGCTCCCCGGAAGAAGTGGTCGCCATCCCGGACACTACAGCCCCCCCGTCACACGGTGTCGCCATCGAGCTCGACAACGTCAGCGTCTCGGCCGGCGGTCACTCCATCCTCAACGGCATCTCACTCAAGGTCGCCCCTGGTGAACACATCGGCGTCGTAGGCGTCTCTGGAGCAGGCAAGAGTTCCCTCGTCGGTCTCTTCCTCGGCTGGCACAAACCGGTCGCAGGCGAAGTCCGTATCGACAACCAACCCCTTGACCCCCATCGCCTCTCACTCCTCCGCCGTGAAACCGCCTGGATCGATCCCCAGGTACAACTCTTCAACGACACCCTCTTCGGCAATCTCGGCTATGGCAACAACCTCGAAGCCGGAGAACTCCTCGGCCGTGCCGTTGAAGACGCCGACCTCGCCTCCGTACTCAAACGCCTTCCAGACGGCCTCCAAACCAGTCTCGGCGAAGACGGTCGCCTCGTCTCGGGAGGAGAAGGCCAGCGCGTTCGTATGGGCCGCGCCATGGCCCGTCAGAATGCTCGCCTCGCCATCCTCGATGAGCCCTCCCGCGGTCTCGACCGCGAAAGCCGCAAAGCCTTTCTCGCCCGCGCTCGCCAGCGTTTCGCCAACTCCACCCTCTTCTGCATCACCCACGACGTCATGGACACCATGGAATTCTCGCGCGTCATCGTCATCGAGCAAGGCCGCGTCCTCGAAGACGGCGATCCACGCCAACTCATGAAGCAAAGCGACTCCCGTTATCGCTCCCTCTACGAGCAGGAAGAGATGGTCCGTAACCATATGTGGAATCACAGCATGTGGCGGCGTCTCCGCCTCGTCAATGGAACAGTTCAAGAATCGGAGGCCCACCAATGGTCGAAAGTCTAGCCGCGAAAATCGCAAGCCTCACCGATGCACGCGCCTCCGCCAAACCCCTCGGCAACATCCTCGACGGTACCGTCCCGCCCAGTCTTTCCTTTGGCCGACAGCTCCGCCAAACTGCCGTCATCCGCAATTTCATTACCCTGCTGTCCATCCATGCCCTCCAGACAACACTCGCCCTGCTCGCCTGGGCTGCCATCGGCAAAGGTGCTCTCAGTGGCCGGCTCGATTCGGGCTGGGTCATCGCCTGGGGCCTCTGCCTGGCCACAACAATTCCGCTGAAACTCATGACTTCCTGGCTCCAGGGCACCCTTGCCATTGCCGTCGGTGGTCTCCTCAAACAGCGCCTCCTCGCCGGTGCCATGACCATCGATGCCGACTTCATGAAGCACAAGGGGGCCGGCCAGCTCTTAAGCCAGGCCATGGAAGCTGAATCCATCGAGCGCACCGCCGCCACCGGTGGCCTCTCCACCATCCTCGCCCTGCTCGACCTCGTCTTCGTAGTCTCGATCTTCGCCTATGGCGCCGCTCCCTTACCTTCCATCACGGTCTTCCTGCTCTGGCTGGCCTTGAGCCTCGCCATGGCCTACCGCAACACCGTGGCCCGCAACTCCTGGACGCAGTTCCGTCTCGAGATCACCCACAAACTCGTAGAGCGCATGACTGGCCACCGCACCCGCCTCGCACAACAATCTCCCGTCGACTGGCACACCGACGAAGACACCGAATCCATCGAATACCTCAAGCTCTCCAGCAAGCTCGACAAAGGCGCAGCCTGGCTCACCTCTGTCATGCCCATCGGCTACCTCATCGTGAGCTTCGCCGCTCTAACACCCGCCTTCCTCTCAGCAACCATCCCCGTGCAACAACTCGCCATCAGCCTGGGCGGCATTCTCTTCTCCTACGCGGCTCTCCAGCGCCTCGCCTTCGGCCTCACCCGCCTCGGTTCGGCCTGGATCTCCTGGCTCATGGTCAAGCCCATGTTCGAGGCAGCAGGCAAAATGCGGGAAGAAGGCATCACCAAGGCTTCCATGGGTGCCACCGAAACTGTTCTCAATGCCCAGGACATCGTCTTCATGCACCAGGGACGCAACGAGGCCACTCTCAAAGGCTGCAGCCTCTCGATCAAACGTGGCGACTTCATCCTGCTCGAAGGCGGCTCCGGCGGAGGCAAATCCACGTTTGCTTCCATCCTCGCCGGCTTCCGCCAACCCAGCTCTGGCCTCGTACTCGCCTCGGGTCTCGACTGGCAAACCCTCGGCGAAGAAGGCTGGCGCCGCCGCATTGTCACCGCTCCGCAGTATCACGAGAACCACATCCTCTCGGCCAGCTTTGCCTTCAATCTCCTCCTCGGGCGTGCCTATCCCTACACCGCACAAGACCTCAAAGAGGCGCAGGAGTTGTGCATCGAGCTCGGCCTTGGCCCACTTCTTTCTCGCATGCCTTCCGGAATGGAGACTATGATTGGGGAGACGGGTTGGCAGCTTTCGCAAGGAGAGCGCAGCCGCGTGTTCCTCGGTCGTGCTTTGCTGCAAGGTGGTGATTTGGTCATGCTCGATGAAAGCTTTGCCGCACTCGACCCGGACAACATGCGGCAGTGTCTTGAGTGCGTCTTCAAGCGTGCCAAAACATTACTCGTCATCGCACACCCATGACCCTCGAACACGCCATCGCACTGCAAGATAAAGCCTGGAACCTTGTCGGCCGCAGCAAAATTCAAGAAGCCCACAAGTGCATCACCGATGCCCTCCGCCTCTTTGAAGCCTTCGAAGGCAAAGACTCTCCCGACGTCGCCAACCTGCTCAATGACCTGGCCGACATCGAAGACCGCCTTGAGCACTTCGACGATGCGCTGGCCCACGCCACACGCAGCATGAAGATTACCGACGCCCTTGGCCGCAGCTTCACCGGCGACGACGCTGTCATGATTCGCGCCCGCGCACGCACTCTCATTGGCACCATCCACCGCCAGCAGGGCGATTACAAAACCGCAGAGCTCTTCCTCAAGGAAGCCCTCAAAATGAACAAGCGCCACTTCGGCGAAGCCCATCCTGAAGTCGCCACCTCAGAGAACAACCTCGCCATCGTCTACAAGTACTCTGGCCAGTTCGCCAAAGGCCTCGCCCTCTATCGCGGGGCCCTGGCAAAACTGATCGCCGAATTCGGTGAGGACGCCCTGCCACTCAGCTCCATCTATCACAACATCGGTGGCATCCTCCACGCCTGCGGCAAATACGAAGAGGCCGAAGCACCGGGCCGCCGCGCCTGGGAAATTTCAAAACTTCACCTCGGCGCAAGCCATCCCCAATCCGTTGCCGATGCCGCCGCCTACGCCGGCATCCTCGATGGCCTCGGCCGCTACAAAGAGTCCGAGCCCATCTACCTCCGCGCCATCAAGCGTTTCGAAAAACTCTATGGCCCCGAGAACTACGAAGTAGCCGTCAACCTCAACAACCTCGCCGCCCTCAAAGCCGCCCAGGGCAAGCACACCGAGTCCGAAGCTCTCTACCGCAAGTCCCTCGCCATGACAGTCAAGCTCTTCGGCCGCAACCATCCCGACGTCGCCCTCGCCCTCAATAACCTCGCCTCACTGCTCAACGAAATGAACCGCCCCCGCCAGGCCGTCAAGCTCTACGAGCGCGCCCTCCGCATCTTCGAAAAGCACCTCAAGCCAACCCACCCCAAAGTGAAGCTGGTAAAAGAAAACCTGGCAGCAACCCGCAAGCGCATCAATTAGTTGTAGTCTGTTAGACGTTCCGAAAAGAGCTTTCTATGAGCGTCAAACACACACCTTACGTACCTGAAACGATGAAGATGAAGGAGTTCTCCTGGGCCGCGCTCGCCCTGGGGCTCGTCATGACCGTCATCCTCGGCGCGGCCAACGCCTACCTCGGCCTGCGCGCCGGCATCACCATCGCCGCCACCTATCCCGCTGCCGTCATTGGCATGGCCGTCATCCGCATGTGGCGCGGCACCATCCTTGAAGAAAACATCGCCCGCACCGCCGGCTCCATTGGCGAAAGCGTCGCCGCCGGGGCCATCTTCACCCTGCCCGCCTTCGTCATCGCCAAAGTCTGGCCCACCTTCACCGGCCCGGAAGCCTACTGGAAGTCCACCGTTCTCATGGTCATCGGCAGCCTCCTCGGCGTCCTCTTCGTCAGCCTCGTGCGCCGTGCCCTCGTCGAAGACCCCGAACTCCCCTTCCCCGAATCCGTGGCGGCCAGTGAAATCCATAAAGCCGGTCAACAAGGCTCCGGCGCTGCCAAGTATCTCTTCTGGAACATCGCCACCGGTGGCCTCGTTTACCTCCTCGGCGTTTTCAAACTATTCGCCGTCGACAAAGAGTTCTTCATTCATGTCGGCCAACTCGGCAAGAGCCTGCTCCGCCTCGGTCCCGCCGGCAGTGCACAAACAGTTTCCGTAGGCGGCACCACCATGGTGGCCGGTCCCACCGTCAGCCCTGCCTACCTCGGCGTTGGCTACATCATCGGCCCCAAACTTGCCGCTCTCCAATTCTCCGGCGGCGTCATCGCCTGGGGCATCTTCGTGCCCTTGTTGCTCTATGTCCTCGGCCCCTCCGTGCAACAGTATCTTCCCGCCAACTCCACTGATGAATCCTGGGCAGGCCTCGCCGCTGCCGTCTGGCGCTACATCGTCCGCCCCATCGCCATCGGTGGCATGTTGGTCGGCGCAGCCTTCACCATGTTCAAGATGCGCAAGAACCTCGGCGTAGGTCTCTCCCGCGCCTTCGGTGAACTCACCGGCCCCAAAGTCGACATTGAAAAACTCAATCGCACCGAGCGCTACATGAGCTCCAAAGTCGTCCTCATGTTGATCGGCGTCCTCTTCGCCATCATGTGCGTCCTCTACACCTACCTCGCCGATTCGATCGGCGGTGGCATCACAGCCGCCATCGTCATGCTGGTCGTGGGCTTCTTCTTCGCCACCATCTCGGGCTTCCTCGTCGGCGTCATCGGTTCCTCCAACAACCCCATCTCCGGTCTCACCCTTTCCACCCTCATCATCGCCGCCCTGCTCATGGTCGCCCTCGGCGTCACCGGGCCCCAGGGCGTCACTGCTGTTCTCGGCGTCGCCAGCGTCGTCTGCGTCAGCTCGGCCGTCGCCGGCGAACTCCTGCAGGATTTCAAAGTCGGCTGGCTCCTCGGCGGCACCCCCCGCACCATCCAGCTGGTCGAACTCGTCGCGGTCGTCGTCGCCAGCGCTGCCATGTACTGGCCCCTCTGGATCCTCAACGAAGGCAACATAAAGGCCGGCGGCCTCGGCTTCGGCGACAAAGCCCTCCCAGCTCCGCAAGCCGGTCTGATGGCTTCTCTCGCCCAAGGCATCGTCGGCGGCGAAATGGCCTGGCCCCTAATCATCGTCGGCATCTTCTTCGGCATCGCCCTCATCATGGTTCAGGTCAAGAGCCCCATGCTGGTCTCCGTCGGCATGTACCTCCCCTTCGCTACCACCTTTGCCATCTTCATCGGTGGCCTCCTCCGCTGGGCCAGCGACACCATCGCCGAGCGGCGCGGCCTCAATGAAGCCCAACGCGCCCGTGTCGAAAACGCCGGCGTTCTCGTCTCCTCCGGCCTCATCGCCGGTGAAGCCCTCTGCGGCCTCATCACCGCCTATTTCGCCTGGAAAGAAATCAAAACCTGGGAGTTTTCTGTCGACCCCAGCTTCACCTTTGGCCTGGTTGTCATTGGCCTTCTCGGCTTCCTGCTCATCCGCGTTCCACTCGGCGCGGCCGGTCGACCCGATGAACCTGCACCACCGACAGCTATGATGTAGAGTTGACACGAATTTCTACCTCGCAACCCGCGCCCCGCAGCGCCAACTGGCCAACCATCTACACCGGGGTGGCTCTCACCACCATGGCAACGCTGTTGCTGGAGCTCACGCTCACCCGCATCTACAGCGTCATCTTCTACTATCACTTCGCCTTCCTGGCGATTTCCGTGGCCCTCTTCGGCCTCGGCGCAGGCGGCGTCTTCTCTTATGTCGTCAACGGCTGGAAGGGCACCCTCTACCAAAAGCTCGGCCGCCTCGCCTCGCTCAACAGCATCTCCGTCGTCGCCTCACTCATCTTCCTTCTCACCAGGCAGGGCTCCCCCGGCAACCTCGAACTCGTCGTCATCTATTTCTTCTCCGCTCTCCCCTTCCTGCTCGCCGGTGCCATCGTCTCGCTCGTCATCTCTGAAACCATCGAGCGCATCGAGAAGGTTTACTTCTTTGACCTCCTCGGTGCCGCCGCAGGCTGCCTCCTCCTCATCCCGCTCCTCGACACCTTCGGCGGACCCAACACCGTCATCGCCGTCGCTGTCCTCTTCGCCGCCACCTCCGCCATCTGGTACAACATCGCCCGCGAGCATTCCCGCCGCGTAGCCGCCGTAGCCTTGGCTCTGGCCCTCACCGCCCTCTTCGTCCTCAACCTCCGCCTCGATTGGATCGACATCCGCTACGCCAAGGGCCAAACCCTCGCCAACGAGCAATTCGTCAAGTGGAACAGCTTCTCCCGCATCGCCGTCTCCAAGGAAGGAGGCACCAACCTCCCCAACATCGTCATCGATGCCGATGCCGCCACCGGCATCTTCACTCAGGATCACAACACCATGAGTGACGCCGCCCGCCAGAGCATCCTCAACGGCGGCCCGGGTCTCCCCTACAAACTCAAGCCCGGCGCCAAGGCCCTCGTCATCGGCCCCGGCGGCGGCTGGGACGTCTCACGTGCCCTCGCCAGCGGCAGCAAAGACATCACCGGTGTCGAGATCAACCCCATCATCGCCACCACCGTCATGCGCGAAAAGTTCTCGCAGTTGAGCCACGGCCTCTACCTCCGCCCCGAGATCCGCATCAACGTCGAAGACGGCCGCAGCTTCGTCCGCCGCTCGCCAGAAAAGTATCAGGTCATCCAGGCCACCCTCGTCGACACCTGGGCCTCCACCGCTGCCGGTGCCTTCAGTCTCAGCGAAAACAACCTCTACACCGCCGATGCCTTCTATGACTATCTGAGCCATCTCACCGACGACGGCATCCTCGCCTTCACCCGCTGGGGCTTTGATCCTCCGCGCGAATCCCTGCGCCTGCTTTCCATCACCATCGATGCCCTCGAACGCCTCGGCGAACGCAACCCTGCCCAGCACGTCATCGTCGCCCGCGAAGGCTCCAACCAGATCAAGGGTTGGGGTGCCACCGACACCGTCATCTTCTCCCGCAAACCCATGAGCGGCGAGTTCGTCCAGCGCGCCCGTGCCGCCATGAAAGAAAGCAACATGGAAGTCGTTTACTTCCCCGGCACAGACCGCCGCACCCCCTTCCAGGAAATCCTCACCACCGTTGACCGCGAAACCTTCTTCGCCAACTACCAGTACAACGTCACCTCCGTCAACGACAATCGCCCCTTCTTCTTCTACACGGTCCAACCCCGCGACATCATCAACTTCCTCACCGTCACCTCGCAGGAAAGTGCCGACTACAAGATCAACCGCGCCGTCCCCATGCTCTTCGGCGTCCTCTTCGTCAGCATCGTCGCGACCCTCGTCACACTCCTATTGCCTCCCCTGGTTCTGGGCCAAATGCTCCCCAAAGACCGCAGCCTCCGCGTCTTCCTCCTCTACTTCGTCTGCCTCGGCGCTGGCTACATCATGATCCAGGTCTCGCTCATCCAGAAATTCGTACTTCTGCTGGGCCACCCCACCTACGCCCTCACCGTCATCATCTTCTCCATGCTGCTCTCAAGCGGTCTTGGTAGCTACTACTCCAAGCGCATCGTCAAAAACAATCCCGAGCGCCTCCGCATCGTCCTGCTGCTGATCGTCATCCTCGTCCCCGTCCTCGGCTACTTCGCGGGCCTCGTCAGCGACCTCGGCCCCGCCTGGCCACTGGCTGTCAAGTTCCTCACCACCGTCCTCGTCATCGCCCCGCTGGGCTTCCTGATGGGCATCCCCTTCCCCACAGGCCTCGGCACACTCGAAACCTGGGATAGCTCCGCTGTCCGTTGGGGCTGGTCGATGAATGCCGCCTCCAGCGTCCTCGGCTCCGCCATGGCCATCTTCTGCGCCATCTATCTCGGCCTCTATCAAACACTGGTCCTCGGTGGCTTGCTCTACATGGTCGCTGCCTGGATCTACCGGTCCACCGCCGAGCGGGTCACTCATGGGCAAACAGGCGTTTGAACAAAAGCTGGAAGCCCTCCATAGCTTCGGCGCAAAGGAACTCCGCAAAGCCCTCACCGACAAGAACAACTTCTACGTCGGCAAAGCCGCCAAACGCGCCGCCGCCTTAAACGCCACAGATCTCATCGACCCCCTTGTCGAAGCCTTCCACCGCTTCCTCGATGGCGGTGCCGAAGCCGACCCCAAGTGTTGGGCTAAGGTCGACATCCTCGTCGCTCTCTACGACCTGGGCTACCGCGAACCCGCTCTCTACCAGAGCGCCTTCCGCTGCATCCAGCTCGAAAGCGTCTGGGGCGGCAAAGAAGACTGTGCCACCTTGGTCCGCTCCCAGGCCGTCCTTGCCCTCGTCGAATCCAACCTCGACCCCATCCAGCTCCTCCGCACCCTGCTCCCCGGTCTCGGCGACAAATCGAAAGTCGTTCGCATTGAAACCATCCGCGCCCTCACCCGCCTCGGCCGCTGGGAAGGCGAACTCCTCATCCGCCAAAAGCTCCTCCTCGGTGATGCCGACCCCGAAGTCCTCGGCAACGGTTTCAGCGCCATTCTCGAGCTCGACCAACAAGGTGCCGTCCCCTTCGTCATTGAATTTCTAAGCTCCGACGACGAAGCCACTCAGCTCGAAGCCGCCGCTTCGCTAGCCCAATCCCGCCACCAGCAAGCCTTCGATGCTGTCGCCGCGCTGTGGCCCGGCATCCTCACCCGCGACCTCCGCCGCACCATCATCATCGGCCTCGGCGCCTCACCCCTCGACGACGCCAGAGACTTCTTGCTGAACATCCTCCGCAATGACCAGCCAGAAAACGCCGTCTGCGCCATCACCGCCCTCGCCGCCGGCCGCCACCGCGATTCCCTCAAGGCCGACATCGAACAACTGGTAAACAGCCGCAAAGATCGCCAACTCTCTCAAGCCTTCCGTGAGGAGTTCTCTTGAAGCGCATCCTGGCCCTCCTGCTCATCCTCACCATCGGCGGCATCACCGCCTACATGGCGAGTCAAAAGGCCTTCTGGTTCGATGAGATCGTCGCCCTCAGCGTGGCCGAAGCATCGAGCCCCGAAGACTTCTGGCGTCGGGCCACCACCGGCTACGAATTCAATCCACCCCTTTCGTGCCTCTCCATCATCGCCGCCGAGAAACTCTTCGGCCGCGGAGAGCTCACCTCCCGCCTCCCCTTCATCCTCGCCGGCATGCTCACCCTCTGGTTCCTCTTCCAGCTACAAACCCTCCGCAAGGGCCCCTGGGCTGGCTTCTGGACTCTCCTACTCTTCATCAACACCGAAGCCCTGCAATTCTTCTATGAAGCTCGTGGCTACATCTGGGTGCTCTGCTTCCTATCTCTGGCCTGGTGGCTTTGGGCAAAGATCGAATCCGGCCAAACCTCCCTCTTCCTCTACATTGCCTTCACCGCTTCCATCATCGGTGCCTTGCTTTCTCACATGTGGGCCGTCGTCATCCCCCTCGCCTTCCTCATCACCATGCTGGTTCGGCCGCGCACCAACGCTCGGGCCATCCTCGCTCTAGCAGCCGCTGCGCCAGCCCTCTTGCTGTACCCTCCGCTGGTAGCCTCTTCCCGCCTCCACCAGTTCAACAACCCCACCTACCAGACTCCTCTCCTCGAAGCCCTCCGCCTCATCCTCGCCGGCATGCCCCTGCTCTGCCTCGTCCTCATCCTCGCCTGGTTTGTAATGAAGCCCTACCTCGCCAAGGCCAACCCCTGGCCTCGCTTCGATTCCCACACGCTTCTCGCCGCCCTCCTGCTGGCCTCCCCACTTCTCATCTATGCCCTCACCCACCTCGGCGGCTCACAGTTCATGCGCCGCTATTGCCTCGTCTTTTCACTGGCCGCCTGCGTCATCCTCGGCGAAATCGCCGCAGCCGCGTTGTCATCCCAAAACCCCTGGCTCCGCAGGCTTCCCGTCCTTCTCGCTCTTGGCCTGCTCCTGTTCCAGGTCCGCATCACAGAAGCAATGCTCAATCGTCCTGCCGACTTCCGTCAAGGAAAGTTCTCCGCCCAGCTCTGGGCCAACACGAAGGGCCCCATTCTGTTTGGCAATGGCATCGAATTCCTGAGCGCCACCCTCTATGCCGAGCCCCAATTCAAGCAACGGCTCCGCTTCCTCGCCGACATCCCGTCCAGCATCCGCTACACCGGCTCTGACGGCATCGACAGTGCCTTGCTCCTCGGCAAGTCAGACATGCACCTCAATCAAAACGTGGTCGATTGGCCCGCAGCAAACGAGCCCTTCTGGCTCATCAGCACAAGCTTCCCCCTCGACTGGCTCGCCCGCGCTCTGCGCGACCGCAACTTCCAGCTCACACCCCGTCCCGACATTCACCCCGAAGCCTTCTTCGTACAGCCGCCTACGGCCTCAGAATCCGCTCCAGCGCCTCCACAAAGAAGTAATCCCCCCACACCGCGCTCTCGTTAATCCCGAGCCCGCGATGCATGTGATACAAAGACCCCTGCAGAATTCCCTGCCAGCCGGGCGTCTGCTTGCCCAGATACTCATCACACAACGTCCGCAAAATCCTCACAGCCGTCATGTAATAGAAGTGGCCCTTCACCGGGTCCTGAATCAGGCGCGACAGTCGAATCAGCGCCGATGCCATAATCGCCGCCGCACTCGTATCCACCAGCTTGCGAAACTCCAGCGGTGCCCGGAAGTCCCACGGCGGAATCCCGTCCCCATTGGCATGCGTCACATAATAATCCGCACAAGCCTCTGAAGTCGCCAAAAACCGCGGATCCCTCGAATACTCGTAACAGATACTGAACCCATAAGTCGCCCATGCCAGCCCGCGCGACCAACAAGAATCCCGCCGGAAACCCTGGTGCGTCGACTGCTCCAGAAACTCCCCGGAATCCGTATCAAACAAGCCTTCCTGCGCGCACGACCCATCCCCACGAATCAGATTCTTCCGCACCGTCAGCGCGTGCCGCAGCGCAATCTCACGCAACCGCTTATCGCCCGTCTCGCGCGCCGCATAAAAGATAATCCCGACATTCATCATGCTGTCGATAAACAGCGAATTCGGGGCCACAAAGCTCCGCAGGTACCCGCCCTTTTCCTGATACCGGTGCGCCAGCGTTTGCCCCGCCGTCACCAGCACTTCCTTCAGTGCCGGGTCACGGTCCATCACCAGCCAGCGGTAATAGGTCGAGAAATAGAGGAAGCCCTGGTCATACACATCGCGATCCGTCTTGCGCTGCTCCAACGGCTTCGTGTACTCAATGGCTTTCGCCTTCCAGTACTGGCTCACCTCGCCCTTGTTATGACGGGCAAACGTCCACATCATGCCGGGATAAAACCCATCGCACCAATGCGCCCAGGCCTCCCCTTCATGCTTCCAGGTCCCATCCTTCGTGTACAGCGGATAGAAGCCAGGGTAGCGGTCAATCAGGGTCTTGACCTGCTCTTGAGAAAAAACTAGCGCATCTTCAAAACGCGCGCGATCGGTGGGGAGCTCAAATTGAATCAACGGTATATCCTTCAGTACGTCACTTCTGAGTCTGCCATATCGTGGTGAACCCGCGGGGCAGTTTCAATTTCTTGGTAAACGACAAGAACCCATTCAGGTCCGTCTGCGGGACATCAAAGCTTGCCTCAACTCGGGCGCGACTTGCCTTCTCCCAGGGCGACAGCAGCCTCGGCTCAGTCCGCACCAGCCGCAGATTCAGCTTCGCCGTCCAATCCTCTCCGCTCAATTCGTCAAATTGCAGTGTGATGTGATAGCACAGCGGATTGCTGTCCCGGTACTCCAGCCGCAAAATCCTTCCCTTCGCCCGGCTCCCCTTCGGGGCAATCACCGTCTTGCCTTCTTTGATGTCCCTCCGCAACACCGCTTGTATCTCATCCCCCACCGCAAAGTCTTCGTGGTTCAGCTCAGCCTCAAGTGCCAGCTCCACCTCCGTATAGGGCTCGAGCACCAGTTCACGCTTCACCTTGGCCTTGGCTGCTGCCACTTCGCCATCTTCTTCAAAACGCAGCGTGCTCTCGCCGCTGTATTGCTTGCACCGGCTCAATCGAGTCCGGTTGATGGCCAGCCTCCCATCGCCATCCAGCAAAGAGACCTCTCCCAGCAGCGGCAGCAACGCTTCTCCCCCTCCAATGTTCACCATCTGGTAGTCCAGCCGGTCATGCGCCTCCTTGATCTCAATCGCGGCCGGAATATTGTCCGCATGTATCGTAATCCGCAACAGCTCCAGGTTGTCCTTTCGCGCCCAGATGCTCCCGTGATAACCAATCTGCGCACTCAAACCCTTCCGCGGGTTTCGAATCGTATAGCCGCTGCGAAACTCCGCCGTTTCATAATCGAATCGCCACGTCGCCACCCCACCCAGGTCCTCCGTCCCCACCCCACGAAACGTAGTCGCATCTCCCAAAAAAATCGACCGCGCATGCAACACAAACCCACCGGTAGAAAACGCCCCCGTCGTCACCAGCTCCCTCAGTTCCTCCGCCTCAAACGACGTAGACCCAGGCCAGGCATACATTTCCCGTCCCCCCACAAAAGCCACCTCCAGCCGCAACACATCAATCAGGCTTTCCTTGGTAGCGTTAGGCCGCTTCTGGTATCTTTCCACCGTCTGCTGACAGGTGTAGTTCGGCATCCCGTCCAGATGCTTCTTAATCACTTGCTTGATGCGCGCCAGCCGCAAGATATCCTCTTGCTCCGCAAGCTGTGCCACCGCGTTCCCTGAAAACATCCAAATCAGAACGAGCCGTGCGATCATTTCTTCTAGCCTATGTCAACTAAAGTAACAATCTTCAACAATGGTCCCATCCGCATCGAAGGGGAATTCACCATCGTCGACGCCGAAGGCGCAGCCTATGATCTCGCCGGTCGCACCGCCATTGGTCTCTGCCGCTGCGGCTTGTCGAACAACAAGCCTTTCTGCGACGGCACCCACGGCAAAATGGGCTTTGATAGCCCCTGCAAAGCCTTCGCTCTGCCTGCCCCCAAGCCGAAGGTCTAGCTCTCCAGAACGCAAATGTCTTTGAGGTTCCGGTAGTCTTCCGCGTAGTCCAGGCCATAGCCCACGACAAACTCATCCGGAATCTCAAAGCCACAATAATTGACCTTGATCGGACGCATCCGGCGATCCGGCTTATCGAGCAACGCCGCAATCCGGATCGACCTCGGCCTCCGCTGGCTCAGCAAATGGATCAGATACGTCAGCGTCACGCCGCTATCGACGATATCCTCCACCACCAGTACGTCCAGCCCCTCCACACTCATATCCAGATCCTTCGTCAGCCGCACCTCTCCAGAAGTCGACTTCGAATTCCCGTAGCTCGAGATCCCCATAAAGTCCACCCGCGTCGGGCGATCTACCACCCGCGCCAGATCCGACATAAAAATAAACGCGCCCTTCAGAATCCCGATCATGATAATCGGGCCGGGATAATCAGCGCTGATCTGTTTGCCAAGTTCCTCAATCCGGGCTTGAATCTTCTCGGCAGGAACGAGTACACGTAGCTTTGCGGGAGAACTGTTTGTGTCAGCCATGGAATTCTTAGTGTAGACCGCTGCCCGCGTTCGTGTCTGCAACCTTCAGCCTCGTACTCGGCAAGCCAATGTGGATATGCGGGGCCGTACTCTTTCCCGGAATCATTCCCCGCAGCACAATGTAGGGTACCCGCAGCGCCTGCAACTGGTTGCGCAGCCACTGCCCTTCTTCTTCATCGGGATTCAAACCCACATCCACCCGGCCAGCATGATCAAAGCCCAACATCGTATGCAGCGCGCTCTGCCCCCGCGCACTCACCGGCAGCGGCTTGTGAAACTGCTTCTCAAACGCCGCCTCTACATACTTCATGTGCGCTTCCTTAAACACCCCACTGCCGGTATAGCTCTCAACCAGCGGTCGCCCCGCCAATTCCTCATCGGCATGGTCGGCCTCAAACAGTTCTTCTGCCTTGGCCATGTTCAATAGATCTTCGAAAATCTTCGCGCGCCCCTCAGCCAGTTGCAGCGCCAGCCGTCGGTCCGCCAGTTGCCGCTCAAATTCCTCAAGCTGGCTCTTCGGCGTCACGCCCTGTGCCACCAGTCCCGTCTGCCCCTGCCACTGCTTGGCCACCCGGTCCACGCGCCGCTGTGCCGCATCCACCAGCGCCTTGGCCTGGCCCTCGCTCAGGTCCTCCACGCCGACATTGCCGTAGAGCAGCCGCCGCAGCGTATCCTCATCCATCGCATCCGCCAGCTTCTCTTCTGCCTGCACCAGACGCGCCTTCGAAACCGCTCCAATTGCGGCCAATTCCTTCACCCGTTGCAGTTCCTGGCGGGCCTTTTGGACGGCAAATGGCTCCTGTGCCGCGGCTACCGCCACCACACACACGACGAGCCCGCACAATAAAAAGCTTTGACGCACTCTTATTAGTGTAGTATTCTGCCGCTCAAGAGCCCATATCCATGGAGCGAATTTGAGCAACACCCAAGAAACACTTCCCCAAGAGATTTTGGCCGCTTTCCGCGCCGCCGAATCCAAAAAAGCCCTCGACGTCAAAGTCCTAAACATTGCGGAAATCTCCAGCTTTGCTGACTATTTCCTGCTTTGTTCCGGCACCAACCCCCGTCAAAACCATGCCATCAGCGACGAGATTGGCGAACAGCTCGCCAAGCTCGGCTACAAGCCTGTCTCTACCGAAGGCTATGAGTCCGCAAACTGGATCCTCATGGATTATGGCGATTTCCTGGTACATATTTTCAGTGAAGAAGCCCGTGGCTTTTACGACCTCGAAAGGCTTTGGGGCATGGCTCCCAAAATCGAGGTTCCGGCCGAAGCAGCTACCGTAGCCTAGGCCACCAATCCCCCACGCGCCCTCACTTCGCTGAAGAAGTGATCGCGCGCCTCCCCGTTCAACTCTTTCACGGCATCGGCCACCACTCGCACGCCGATGCCGCGATCCAGCAACCCTCTGACGGCCTTCAAAACACAGATCTCGGTCACAACGCCGTAAACCACGGCCTGCTGAATTCCCTCTCGCTCCACCAGCTCCCGCATCGCCTGCGCCTCAAAGCAATCCGTCGTCTGCTTCTCAATCACCCGCATCCCGTCCACAATCGTCTCCGCCGCCTTGCGCTGGCCCAGACTTCCCACCACACAATGATGCGGCCAGCTCTGAAACTCGATGTCATTCTCGCGATGGGCATCCATCGTGGCGGCCAGCAAATGCCCACCCGCAATGGCCTCCCGGTTCAGCGCACCAATCCTCGCCAAAATCCCCTCTGCCCCCGGCACATACAGCGCTCCGGCCGGAAACACAAAATCCAGCTGCGTGTCCACATCAAGGTAAAGCGTTTTCATCTCTCTCTAATTGGATTCCGCAAGTGCCTCAAGCGATGCGCTAAGTTCCACCCGGCGTCCCGCCTTGCCATAATCGGCGATTTGCTGTTTGGCATAGTCTTGCATCCGTCTCAGATTGCGCTCGTCCACAATCGCCTCCCCACCCACCACCACCGGCCGCAGCAGCTTCTCGGCCTCTTCCGGCACCGCCTCGCTCGCCAGGCCCACCACATCCCGGTCGGCATAGCGAAACACCTGCTTGGCCCCCGGCAGGGTCCGCTTCCCCTCGCTGTGCTTGGCGGCAAACCGCCCCTCGATCTCCACCAGCTTGTACACAGCCGACAGCGCCGGCGCATCAAAACTCGTCGCCAGAGAAGTCCCCACCCCAAACACATCAATCGGCGCTCCCGCTTGCACCAGCGCGGCAATCGTTTCCTCATCGAGATCATTCGTCGCCATGATCTTCACGCTTTGCTTGCCCGCCGCATCGAGCAACCCTCTCACTTCGCGCGACAGCGCCACCAGGTCTCCGCTATCCAACCGTACCCCCCACAACGGTCCTCCTAACAGGATCGCCTGCCGCGCACCCTCCACCGTGTCATAGGTATCAATCAACTGCACTGTCTTTTCGCCCAGCAATTCCTGCAACCGGCGAAACGCCTCGGCCTCATTGCCAAAGCTCAAAATCCAGCTATGCGCCGCCGTTCCAAACACCGGCACTCCAAATCGCATCCCCGCCTCGACATTGCTCGTCCCCACACAACCAGCCAGAAAAGCCGCCCGCCCTGCCAGACATCCAGCCTCCGGCGCATGCGCTCTCCGGCACCCAAACTCCACCACATCCCGCCCCGCTGCTGCCGCCACAATCCGCGCGGCCTTGCTGGCAATCACCGTTTGAAATCCAATCGTGCTCAGCAGATAAGTCTCTGGGATCTGTGCCTCAATCAGCGAAGCCCGAACCGTCACCAGCGGCTCCCCGGCAAACATCACCGTACCTTCCGGCACCGCAAACACATCCCCACGAAATCGAAACTCCCGCAGATAATCCCAGAATCCGCGCGGTGCCTTTGCAAACTGCGCCAGCCCCTGCAGGTACTCAATCTCACGCTCTTCAAAGCGCAGCCGCGTCAGATACTCAATGGCCTGCTCCAGCCCCGCCACCACCAGAAAATCCCGCCGCTCCGGCAACCTCCGCACAAACAGCTCAAACGTTGCCGATTCCTGACTCTTGCCGGCCATCCAGTAGCCAGCCGCCATCGTCAGTTGGTATAAATCTGTGTAAAGTGCGCGCAATGGGCCCTGTTATTTCTTCCCCGTGCCCGCTTCTTTCACCTTCGCCAGGGTCGCTTCAAGGTCCGACCACGTCTTCGGGTCCACTTCATATTCACCCGTTTCGCCCTCGCGCTTGGCGTAGAGAAAATTCCCTACCTTCGACAACATCAACTTCTCCACCGTCTTCCCATCCTTCTGGGTAACCGTCACCGTATAGGTCGGCGTCGCAAATCCCTTCGGCACAAAACTCAGCGCAGCAAAGGCCCGCAGCGCATCGAGCATCGGCATCACCGAAGTCGTCTCCATCTTCTTGCCATTCACAATCCAGTCTTCGCCCTTATGCTCCACCACCGTCGGCTTCGGCAAGCCATCAATCTGAATTTTGGCCGGGTCTTCAAACCCGAAATCCATCAGCTTCTTGCTGCGAAACTCATCGAGCGTCTTCTCCAGGCTCTTTCCCAGCTCATCACTGGCCTTATGAATCCCCTCCACCGTGCTCGCATTGGCCAGAAAGCCATTCTCCTTGGTCTTGCGCACCTCAAGCTGCTTCACGGCCTCACCATCACTGATCCGCAAGCTCCCCACCACCGTCGCAGCGGCAAAATCCGCGCTGTTCTTCTTGGCGACTTCGGCACTCATCGTCGGGTCAAACTTGGCTTCCTTCAATTGGTTGAAGATCTCATCCACTGCGGTCGCCTCAGTCCGGTAAGGCTGCGGCTTCACCATCTGCCACAGTCCCTTTCCATTCTTGGCAAACTCAAGCGTCTCCGCCTTGCGCACCAGCTCCACCTTCGTCAACTTCGCATCATTCACAATCACCAGACGCTTGTCGCGCAGGTCAGTGGCATTGCGGTCAAATCCAGCTTTAAACGATTGATGGATCGCATAGACCTTCTTTTCATTCGCCCGCCGTGCGTAAAACTTATCGCCCACCGGTGCCTGATCCCCCACCAGGAGCTTTTCCTTCTTCCCCGACTTATCTTCGATCTCCACAGTCAACTGCGCCGGCTCCAGCCCAAACTGAATCAGATCCGTCGCATTCTCTTCTACTACCTGATCGCTATCCACCGTCGCAGCATTCGTCACCACATCGCTCGCTTCGCTTTGGCTCGTGGGCACCTTCGGCTCGACAGCCAGCTCCCAGGTTCCTGAGGTGTTCTTGCGCAACACCATCGGCTCCTGGTCCTTCCGCTGCACAGTCACCCGAACCAGCTCCGCCTGCCGCAGCGTCATCAGGTTCTCAAGCTTCGTCTTGCCGTCCTTCTTCGAAGGATCCTGCGGATTCTTATTCGTCCACCACAAGGCCCCGCTCAGCAGGGCCAGCAACCCTAAACCGATCATCAAACCGCGAAACTGCATTCGTCTCCCGTCTCCTTAGCGTCTCTTGCGCCAGATCCAAACCGCAGCGCCCAGGGCGATCAACGGCAATACAAACTGGCTCACCACAATCAGCGTGTTCATCTGGCTCTGGTCCAATTGAATGCGCCGGTCTTCCGGATCCTTCGGACGAATCGAAATCAAATCCTCATCCGCGCTCAACCAAGCCAGCATGTTCAAGAACAGATCCGAGTTCCCGTAGAGCTGTATGTTGCCGTTATCGATGAAGCTCGAATTCCCGACAACCACAAAGCGCCCATCCTTGTTCGCCTGCCCTGTCTTATAGGTCCCAGCCACACTCATCGTAAACGGCCCACGCTTGTCCTTGTCAGGATTCGGATCAATCTCGGCCTTAGTCAAATCCGTCAGGGCAAAGCTTGAGCTCAACGACGAGAACAGCTTCTCAACCGTGGTCTTATCCGTGCTCTTGCCTTCCATCGATCGCGGGAAAGCCATCACCACCGGCCGGCCCGACATCTCGCGCACAATCGGATGGCTCTCAAATTTATTGGCTAGCACCGCACCGCCCATCATCTGACCCACGCGGCTCAAATCCACCACCAGGTCCTTGTTCAGCGTCACGCCCCAGCCTGCCAGCACATCCACCAGCGCCTTGTTCTCGTTCACCTTCAGCTTGTCCACATTGAAGGGCGGGTCCAGCATAAACAACGCCTTGCCTCCCCCTTCCACATGCTTCTTCAAGGCCTCAACCGATGCCGCCGGATACTCAAACTTTGGCCCCGGCACCACCAGCACCAGGCAACTGGCCGAAATCTCTGAGGTCTCCAGCAGATTCACCTGCTCCAGCTTGTAGTTGTCCTTCTCCACCATGTCCTTGACAGCCGTATAGCCATCGCGAGCATTCTTTTCGAGTTCCTTCTCGCCACCGCCCTGTACAAAGCAAACCGTGCGCTCCGTGCCCTTCAGCACTCGCACCAGCGCACTCGTCACCTGCTCTTCACTCAGGCCCTTGGCTTCTTCCCGCTTGTTGCCTGACTCCACAACAATCGTGCCCAGATTCGTAATTCCTGCTGCCCGCGCCAGCGCCGGCTTCTTGATGGCATCTACATACTCCACCTTCAACTTCGAAGACAGATTCATGTATTGCCCCAGCAAATCCTTGGCTTGCGTAAAGCCTTCCTGGTTGTCCCAGTACGTCACCTGCACTTCCTTCGACAAGCCCTTGACGATTTTCACCGTCTGCTCAGACAGGCTGTAGCGCTTGTTCGAAGTCGTATCAAACGTTTTGTTGTTCTTATTCGCCAGATAGTTGCCAATGCCCAGCACTGCAACGATCACAACAATGTAGGCGGTCGAATAGAGACTGTATTTTTGTTGCCGTGAATTCATCGTTTAGCCTCGGTACCGCAGCGATTCGAGCGACCGCGCTGTCAGAAACAGCCCAAAGAAGCTCACGCTCACGTAGTAAAGAACATCCTTCAGATCCAGCACTCCCTTGATGAACGACTCGTTATGCCGCAACAGCGACATATACGTCAAAATCTCGGTCGCCGCATTCTGATCCATATTCGACATCCACTCAAACACCCACAACATCAGCAGCAGCACAAACGTGCTGAAGGCTGCCGCAATCTGGTTCTGCGTCACACTCGACAAAAACATCCCCAGTGCCAGCATCGCTGCCCCCTGCAGCAGCAAACCCAGATACCCCACCGCCAGCGGTTGAAAGTCCGGCTTGCCATACACAAAAAGGAAAATCAGATTCAATGCCGAAAACAGCAGCAGGCTCGCATACATCCCCACCGCGCCCAGCCACTTGCCCAGCAGAATTTCCCAATCCCGCAGCGGCGAAGTCAGCAGCAATTCCATCGTGCCCCGGTTCTTTTCCTCAGCAAATAACCGCATCGTCAGCATCGGAATCATAAACAGGCACAACACCCCACAGTTACCCAGCAGGTTGCGTATCACCAGTTCATTCAAATTCATCGGCATCGTCCGGCCCGTCATCTGTGCCTGCATGCTCGCCCGCACAAAGAAGTAAACCAGCGACCAGAAAAAATACCCGAACATCGCCGCATACGCGCCAATCAGCACATACGCAATCGGCGATTGAAAGTACGAATTCAGTTCTTTCCGCGCAATCGTCAATACGTTTCTCATTGCTGCACTTCCTCTGCGGCACCCGTCAGCCGCAAGAACATCTCATCCAGGCTCACCGCCGCCGCATCCAGCCGGTACAGGTTCCAGCCCTGCCCCAGTACAATCTGCGCCAGTTTGGGCCGCAAGTCATCATGCGTCTCGGTATCCACATCAATGCGCCAAAGCCCGCTATCCTGACTCGCCGTCACCCGCGTCACCCCGTCAATCGCCTCAAACGGAGCCGCCACCACAGCACTGTCCCCTTCACCGCTCGGCACAGAAATTTCCAGCACCGCCCCATTGCGCCGCGTCAGGTCTTCCATCGTCCCCGACGTCGCAATCTTGCCCTTGTTGATAATCACCAGGCTCTCGCACATTGCCTTTACTTCCTGCAAAATATGCGTGCTCAGCACAATCGTGTGATCTCCGGCCAGACTCTTGATCAGGTCACGTGTCTCGAGAATCTGCTTCGGGTCAAAACCACTGGTCGGCTCGTCCAGAATCAGCACTTCCGGATTGTGGATAATCGCCTGCGCCAGCCCCACCCGCTGCCGGTACCCCTTCGAGAGCTTCCCAATCAGCTTGCTGTAAACATCCTTCACAAAGCACCGCTCGGCCGCCTCCTGGCTCCGTTTCAGCACTTCCTTCTCCGGCACACCCTTGATGCGGGCAACATACTGCAAATACTCACCCACCTCCATGTCCGGGTAAACAGGCGGAGTTTCGGGCAGGTATCCAATCCGCTTCTTTACTTCAAGCGGCTGTTTGATTACGTCAAATCCCGCAATCGTCGCCGTCCCCTCCGAGGGGGGCATAAAGCAGGTGAGCATGCGCATCGTCGTGGTCTTACCGGCGCCATTAGGACCGAGAAATCCGACAATCTGACCTTTCCCTACGGAAAAGGACACATGATCGACCGCGACGGTATGCGCATAGCGCTTCGTCAATCCTTCGACCTGAATCATAAACTGTTTGCTTTCTAACCTTTGGGGTGAACTTACATCATACCCAAGCAGGCCCGACCCTGACACCCGTTTCCGGCAGTGTCTCAAACGGCGGATACAGGCCCGGGAACCAAGCCTCCAGGGCATCAATCGGGCAATGCAGCCGCAACGGCCCCCGGCTCGACTCAGAACGTAAGACGCGCATCCCCACCAAACGTGAGACGATTTCCCGCGCCTGCCGCTCCTTCACATTGGCGATCTCCATCACCCGACCCCACTCCAGCCGCTTGGCGGCAATCTCGGCCGCGCAACAGCCCTCGATAAGACTTAGCAATCCCACCGGGCGCAGCAACTTAGCCATAAAGCGAAACTGTTCAATGGCCGTTTCCAGAAAACAAGCGCTAAACGCCTCCAGCCCCGCAACGGTCTGCCGATCCGCCGAAGCCAGCAGTTCCTTGTACCGGTTCTGCGACCAGGCCAACCCCGAGCGCAGCAGCATCGCATGCGACGTCAGCCGCACCACCCATCCATTACCGTTATAAAAGGGGATGGATCCAGGCAAACCGGCGATGCGCCGCCCCCAGCGCCGCAATGTAGCGCGTTCCAGGCAACTTCCTCGCATCATGGGTCTCGTCAAACCGCTTCAAATAGGCCCACGGCCACCCCACCATCACGAAATACGCCAGGCAAAACCCGCTTGCGTGCTCCCGTTTCAGGGTTCTCCACCATCAGCAGCTCTTCCGGCAAATAACTGCAGAATTCCCGGTGCAACCACTGCGCATACTCGGCACTGGCAGGTTCCAGATCTGGAGCACGGCCCTCATC
The DNA here is from genome assembly GCA_044340255.1 of Bryobacter sp. GTDB lineage: Bacteria > Acidobacteriota > Terriglobia > Bryobacterales > Bryobacteraceae > Bryobacter. Next base: position 187,972 of record JBIITX010000004.1, read on the forward strand.
AATGCAGCCCTGCAGGTGAATATGCGCCGATGCCTCCAGTTGCAGATTCCGCTTTTCGGGCAGCAGAGAATAGTCCCTCGTCATGGCCGTATCGATATCACGCGGATGCGTATGATGCCCCTCGATCAGGTTCGAGTAATAGCAGTTCATCGACCGTACCAGCTCCGCCAAAAGCAACCGGTTCTCTTCGGGCACCTGTCCGGCAAACGCACTCGCCTCGCGGGTCAGCTCAAAGGCCAGCTCTTCAATCCCGGCTTTGCCTTCGCGCGGCAACAGTGGCGTCATGCCGAACCAGGAGAGCTCACCCGAGTTTCCGCTGCCGCTTCCCGTGCCGCTACTCCGGCGACTGCAAACCCATCACCTGAAACCCGGCATCGACGTAAATCACATTGCCCGTCACGCCACGTCCCAAATGACTCCCCAAAAACACCGCCGTATCAGCCACCTCGGCCGTCTCCGTATTCCGTCGCAGCGGCGAAATCGCCGCCACCCCGTCCAGCACCTTCGAGAAATCCTTGATTCCCCGCGCACTGGCCGTCTTGATCGGCCCGGCCGAGATCCCATTCACCCGAATGTTCTTCGCACCCAGGTCGCTCGCCAGATACCGCACACAAGCTTCCAGTGCCGCCTTCGCCACACCCATCACGTTGTAGTTCGGAATCACCCGCACCGCACCCAGATACGTCAATGTCATAATCGACCCGCCCTCGCTCATCAACGGAGCCAGCGCCCGCGACACACTCACCAGCGAATAGCTCGACACTTCCTGCGCCAGCAAATACCCATCCCGCGACGTCTCAATAAAGGGTCGGCTCAAATCCTCCCGGTTGGCAAACGCAATCGAGTGCACCACCACATCCAGCTTCTCGTCTTTGAGCGCCTCAGCCAGTGCTGCAAGCTCGTCTTCCTTGGTCACATCGCAATTCATCACCAGCGACGCCCCCAAATCCTTACCCAGATCTTCAACGGTCGTCTTCAGACGCTCCCCTTGGTAGGTCAGAATCAGGCGCGCCCCTTCGCGGCGGTACGATTCGGCAATCGCATACGCAATGCTCCACTTATTGGCGACTCCGAGGATGATTGCCGTTTTTCCGGCAAGAAGTTGAGACATAAGTCTTATTGTGTCATCTAAACTGGGGAAAGGAACATACTGAACTTATGGCATTCTCACTCCCTGCACTTCCCTATGCGCACGACGCGCTCGAACCACACATCGACACCGCCACGATGGAGATCCATCACGGCAAGCACCACAACGCCTACGTCACCAATCTGAACAAGGCCCTCGAGTCCGCCCCCGAGCTCGCCGGCAAGACCATCGAAGAACTCCTGGCCAACAATCTCGCCATCGTTCCCGACGCCATCAAGGGCGCAGTCCGCAACAACGGCGGCGGCCACTACAACCACTCCCTCTTCTGGACCATCCTCGGCCCCGGCGCCGGCGGTACCCCCACCGGTAAGCTCGCCGAAGCCATCGACGCCACCTTCGGCTCCTTCGACGCCTTCAAAGAGAAGTTCGCCGCTGCAGCCACCACCCGCTTCGGTTCCGGCTGGGCCTGGCTCAGCAAGACCGCGGACGGCAAGCTCGAAATCTCCTCCACCCCCAACCAGGACAACCCCTTCATGGAAGGCAAGCACCCCATCATCGGCCTCGACGTTTGGGAGCACGCCTACTACCTCAAGTATCAGAACCGCCGCCCCGACTACATCGGCTCCTGGTGGAATCTCGTCAACTGGGTCGAAGCCGACACCCGCTTCAACAGCTAACCCCTACCAGCCAAAATCCTCCAAAGGCCCGCCCTCAAAGCGGGCCTTTTCATCATCCAAACAACGTCGTTCCCCTCCAGCGCTCAATGAGCGAGCAACACCCTGGGCCGCTCTGCGCTACGATGCCTTTCAGTGACCGATGTCCTAACGCTCTCCGGCGTCTCCAAAATCTTCCCCTCCCACCGCGCCGTCGACAACGTCAACCTCAGCATCCCCACCGGCGAATTCCACGCCCTCGTTGGCCCCTCCGGCTGCGGCAAAACTACCACCCTCCGCATGATCGCCGGCTTTGAAATCCCCACCACCGGCAGCATCCTCCTCGAAGGCCACAACGTCGCACCCCTCCCTCCCTACCAACGCAACGTCTCCACCGTCTTTCAAAACTACGCCCTCTTCCCCCACCTCACCGTCCGTCAAAACATCGAGTTCGGCCTCAAACGCAAAGGCATCTCCAGTCTCAACGAGAAAGTCGCCGAAGTCCTCGACCTCGTCCAGCTCACCGGCAAAGAAGACCGTCTCTCTTCCCAACTCTCCGGCGGCGAAAAACAACGCGCTGCCCTCGCCCGCTCCCTCGCTCTCGCCCCCGCCGTCCTCCTCCTCGACGAACCCCTCAGTGCCCTCGATCCCAACCTCCGCAAGAAAGTCCGCATCGAACTCAAAGCCCTCCAGCGCCGCGTCGGCATCACCTTCCTCATGGTCACCCACGACCAGGAAGAAGCCCTCACCCTCGCCGACCGCATCACCGTCATGAACAAAGGCAAGGTCGAGCAAACCGGCACCCCGCACGAAATCTACCTCAAGCCCGCCACCCCCTTCGTCGCCCAATTCCTCGGTGCCATGAATTGGCTCAATGGCTTCGGCCTCCGTCCCGAGGCCACCCGCATCACCCCCGGCCAGCCCCCACCCGACGTGCCCTCCATCCCGGCCACCGTCCTCGATTCCACCTTCCTCGGCAACTGCATCCACGTCCTGGCCGAAATGCCCAACAGCGAAACCATCACCATCGAAGTCTCCCGCTTTGAAGGCACCCACTCCCCCGGCGACCGCGTCCACCTCTGGTGGCGCACCGAAGACGAGCTGCGCTTCCCATGACCCTGCGCAGAATCTTCCTCGCCCCCGCCGCCCTCGTCACCATCGCCCTCTTCCTGGTGCCGATGGCCATCGTCCTGGCCTACAGCCTCATGACCCGTGGCCCTTACGGCGGCCAGGGCCTCCCCCTCACCCTCGAAAACTACCAGCGCTTCTTCGATCCCCTCTACGGCGAAATCCTCCTGCGCTCCTTCTGGATCGCCGCCGAAACCACCATCCTCTGCCTCATCCTCGGCTTCCCCCTCGCCTGGTTCCTCGCCCGCTCCGGCCCCCGCCGCCACCTCTACCTCCAACTCGTCATGCTCCCCTTCTGGACCAGCTTCCTCGTCCGCACCTACGCCTGGGTCTTCCTCCTGCGTGACACCGGTCTCATCAACACCATCCTGCTCTCCCTCGGCCTCATCAGCGAGCCTCTCCCCTTGCTCTACAATCACGGGGCCGTCCTGCTCGGCCTCGTCTACTGCAGCCTCCCCCTCGCCATCCTCCCGATTTACTCCACCCTCGAACGCCTCGACTATTCTCTCGTCGAAGCCGCGGCCGACCTCGGTGCCAAACCCTGGGAGACCTTCGCCCGGGTCGTCATCCCCGTCTCGGCCCCCGGCCTCCGCGCCGCTGCCTTTCTCGTCTTCGTCCCCGCCCTCGGCACCTACCTCACCAGCGACCTCCTAGGCGGCGGCAGCACCATCCTCATCGGTAACCTCGTCCAGAATCAATTCACCACCGCCCGCGACTGGCCCTTCGGCGCCGCCGCCTCTCTCATCCTCATGGCCATCGTCCTCATCGGCCTCATCGCCGTCACCCGCAACAACGAGGACATCCTGTGAGACCCACCGCCCTCGGCCTCTACGCCACGCTCATCTACGCCTTCCTCCATCTGCCGCTGCTCGTCCTCGCCGTCTTCAGCTTCAACAACTCACGCCTCACCCACTGGGAGGGCTTCTCCCTGCGCTGGTACCAGGCCGCCTTCGCCGACTCGGCCCTCGTCGAATCCACCATCAACAGCCTCCTCATCGCCACCTTCGCCACGCTCCTCTCGACGGCCATCGGCACCCTCGCCGCCTATGCCATCTGGAAGCGCAAGTCCAGCTGGCTCACCGCCTCGCTCTCGGTCTCGCTCGTCACGCCAGAAATCGTCACCGCCGTCTCCCTCCTCGCCCTCTTCCAGATCATCTTCCGCGTCCTCCACCTCCAGCTCGGCATGCATACCGTCGTCCTCGCCCACGTCAGCTTCTGCCTCGTCTACGTCGTCATGGTCGTCCTCGCCCGCCTCCGCACCATGGACAACTCCTTCGAAGAAGCCGCCGCCGACCTCGGCGCAACTCCCTTCCAGGCCTTCCGCTACATCACCCTGCCCATGCTCCAGCCCGGCATCATCGCCGCCGCACTCCTCGCCTTCACCACCTCCCTCGACGACTACGTCATCACCAGCCTAGTCGCCGGCGTCGATAGCGAAACCCTCCCCATGATCATCTACGGCATGGCCCGCCGCGGCGTCAACCCCGCCGTCAACGCCATCTCCACCATCATCGTGTTTGGCCTGGGCATCCTGATCGTCATCAGCCAGCGTCTGGAGCAAAAACAGTGAGACGCCGCCACTTCTTCCTCACCCTCAGTGGCCTCGCCGGCTGCACCAGCCAGTCGAAACCACGCCTCAACGTCATCAACTATTCCGACTACATCGCCAAAGACACCATCCACAATTTCGAAAAAGAATTCAACGTCCAGGTCCGCTACTCAGCCGTCATCGAAGGCAGCGAAGAAACCATCGCCAAGACCATGTCCGGCAACTCCGGCTGGGACGTCGTCTTTCCCGAGAACCGCCTCGTCAACCCCATGCGCGAGATGAACCTCCTCGCCCCGCTTGAGCACAGCCAGCTCCCCAACATCCAGCACCTTTCCCGCTTCTTCCAGAAGCCCGCCTGGGATCCCCAACTCGCCTGGTGCCTCCCCTACCTCTGGTCCAACTGCGGCATCCTCTGCCCCGCCAGACTCCCCATCCGCTCCTGGTCCGATCTCTGGAGCCAAACCTACCAGGGCAAAGTCACCATGCTCGATGAACCGAGCGAAGTCTTCGCCGCCTGCCTCAAGATCCTCGGCTACTCGATCAATACCGATTCTGAAGCCGAACTCCGCAAGGCCCAGCGCCTCGCCATCGACCAGAAGAAAGTCCTCCGCGCCTATCTCAACACCGAGGTCCGCGACCAGGTAGCTTCAGGCGACGTAGCGGCAGCCCAGCTCTGGCAAGGCAGCGCCCAACTGACGATCGACAACGCCCCCCAGCTCCACTTCGTCCACCCCAGCGAAGGTTACAGCCTCTACTGCGACTGCGTAGCAATTCTGGCCGAGTCCAAACGAAAGCAACTGGCCCACGAGTTCGTAAACTACCTCTACCGTCCCCAGGTAGCCAGCGCCAACAGCGCCGCCAGCCGCGCCTCCAGCCCCTGCTCCACCACCAACGAAGAAGTCCTCACCAAAGGCGAATGGTTCCGCACCGCCTCCGGCCCCACCCAACGCCTCCGCGACCGCCTCTGGACCGAAATCAAATCCGCCTGATCCGCGCCTCCACCAACCCTCGCAACTCTCCAACCACTGCAGTCTTCGCCAGCCGCTCCAGCAACAAATCGCGCTGCACCATCCCATGGTGGCCAAGCACCGCCACATACTCCAGATCCTTTTCGCGTCCAGCCACCAACTTTGCTATGGCCAAATCATGCGCCTCTATGCAGGATCCCTTCACGGAGCGTGTATTAGGTCCCGCAATCACAACCAATCGATCCAGCCACCCTTCAGGAAGTACAGCCGTCTCTGGCCCAACTCCGTGCGCATAATACCCAAATTCACGCTCAAAGGGCGATCCTTCTCCAATCGATCCATCAATCAGTTCGGCTCTCTCAGGATGTGTGCGTGGATAGAGATCCGCTTCCATCGAAACCAGCAGCTCAGAGGGCGCATTCGGAAACTGCCCAAGAATCGCCTGGCTTCCCACAACAATAATGTCATCGACATCAGCGATCATTCCCGCCGCGCGAATCAGGTGTTCCAACTGCAAACGCGTCATAGATCTCCCATCGCTCCTTCGGGCTCAAGATCCCCGCAAACGGGCTCGCTTGGCGCATCGCCCGCATGGCCTCACTATCCTCCACCATCCTGGCCCTTAGCTCTTCCACTGGCTTGGCAAGAAGTTCCCGCCACGCATCAAGATAGGCCTGCGACCGCCCCGCACTCTCAGACCAGCGCTTCAAATTGTCATGGGCAATCCCCAGCAACTCCGGGTTCCCACGCAACTTCTCCGCAATAGCCTGATGCATCGCTAGGCTACGCGCATCAATGCGACCATGTGTCCCAGGCACCATACCGTAAGCGTATCAACCCCCACTACTTCTTCACAGCATTAGCCGTATCCGCCTTCGGTGCCCCTCCTGGAATCTGGTAATTCGGAAACGCCGGCCGCTTCGGCTCCACCACCGGCTTCTTCGCCAGCTCCGCCATTACCACCTCAATCGCCTTCTCCAGTTGCGGGTCTTTCCCCTGCCTCACCAACTCCGGATCCTGCTCCACTTCAATATCCGGCTCCACTCCCACATTCTCAGCAATCCATTTCGAACTGGCCGGGTCCCACACCGCCGAACTCGGTGCCGTCACAATCCCGCCATCCATCAACTGCGGCGCTCCCGCCCTTCCCACCAATCCACCCCACGTCCGCTTGCCGATCAGCGGCCCCGTTCCAGCCCGACGGAAGTACCACGGCATCGCATCCCCGCCAGACCCCGCCTGCTCATTGATCAACATCACCTTCGGCCCATAGATCGCCCCTTGCGGCTGCAGCTCATCCTGCCCATCCCGCGTCGCCACCCGGCTCAGCGGCTTCAGGTTCAGTTGCGCCACAATGTCGGTCGCCAGATTCCCACCGCCGTTGTACCGCTCATCGATAATCGCTCCCTCCTTTCCAACCTGCGAATAGAAGTAGCGCGTAAAATTCGTCAGTCCACCAAACGCTGTATCCGGCATGTAAATATAAGCCACACGACCATTGGTAGCCTTCTCCACCTTGCGCCGGTTCTCTTCAATCCAGGCCAGATTCCGCAGCCCCGCTTCAAATCCAATGGGCACCACAGTCACATCACGCGCCCCGGCTCCATCTGCATTCGGCCCCACCCGCAGCTTCACCTGCTTGCCCACCTTACCTTCAAAGGGCTTGTAAACACTCTCCGCCGCCGTCAAATCCACGCCATCCACAGCCAGCAGAAAATCCCCTACAGCAACATTCACGCCCGGCTGCGTCAGCGGCGCACTCATCCCTGGGTTCCAGTTCTCCCCATTGAAAATGCGGCTGAACTGATACCGGTTGTTCTTCACAACATAGTCAGCACCCAGCAACCCGGTACCAACCCGCTTCACCTCCGGTCGCTCTCCACCAAACACATTGAGATGCCCCACCGTCAACTGACCCATCATCTCTTCCATCAGATAAGTCAACTCCGACCGCGAAGAAACCCGCCCCAAATACCGACGATACTTCCCCTCCATATCTGCGGCGTTAGCTCCATGCAAACCCTTGTCATAAAACATCTCACGCTGGATCCGCCAGGCATCCCGATACATCTGAGCCCACTCCTCCTGTGGCTGCACCTTCACCTCAAGATCAGCAGTACGCAGCGGCGCACCACCAGGCCCGGCCGGTGCGGGCATCGGCGGCATCGGTCCCGGCATCCGCGGTGGCATCGGCCGTATCGTTCCGATCATCCAACCCGGACCCTGCCTGAAAAGCACCTTCTCCGCATTCTGTGCCATCACAAACTGATTCACGCCACTAAACAGAACATCCCCCCGCCGCTCCTTCATGTCAAAGCGATGCACCGTCAGTCCCGGAGGTCCAAAGCCTCCCCCCGTCGGGATCTCCAGCGCCAGCAGCGTCCCCGCCTTACCCGTCATCAGCCCTGCATAGCGACGGCTCGGCATCGGGATCGACAACACCCGCTGCAGGATGTTCTCAAAGTCAATCTTCACCTCCGAGGTCTTCGCAGCAGGCGGTCCACTCGGCGGTCCTGCAGGCGGCCCCGCAGGCTTCTTCTCCTCCACCACCTTCTCTTCATCACTCTCCGGCAGAAACGGCGAGGGATCCGTCTTCGACAACACCACCACGTAAATACTGCTCGTCGTCGTCCGAGCCCCACTCTGGATGTCGGGCTGCAAAGCCGGCCCTGAATCCGTAGATGCCGTAAAGTACATGTGCTTCCCGTCGCGATCCCAAACCGGGTTCCGCGCATCGCTCATCCCATCCGTAATCTGCGTCGACTTCGCCTCTGCCAGGTTGTAAACAAACACCGCCCCCATGTAATTGGCGAGCGTCTTGGCATAAGCAATCCACTTCGAATCCGGCGACCACACCGGCTCAAACGGCCTCCCCCAATACCGGTCCGTATCCACTACCGTCGCCTTGCCGCTCTCAATCTCCACCATCCACACCCGCAGGTGCGCATCACGAAACGCAACTCTCTTGCTATCCGGCGACCACACCGGCGCATAGTAAAACCCCGGCCGTTCCTCGACACGAATCTTCTTCGCCGGCCCGGAAAGATCCTGCGGCCGCACATGCAATTCATACTCACCCGAAGCATCCGAGAAGTAAGCAATCGACTTCCCATCCGGCGACCAGGCCGGATACCGTTCCATCGCATTCGTCGTCTGCGTCAGGTTCCGCGCATCCCCTTTGTCCGCTGGCACCGTAATCACCTCACCACGCGCTTGAAACACCGCCCTCACTCCCGACGGCGATAACCCGGGGCTGCTCAACGCTTCCCCCACCTTCACAAACTTCTCGCGCACCTCCGCCAGATCCCCCGCCACACTCACCTGCAGCGGCGTCGCCTTCCCCGTCTTCGGGTCAAAAATACGCAGGGCCCCAAACTGCTCCAGCACAATTGCATCCCCGCTCGCCGAAGCCGACTTATAGTCCAGCCCCTTGTTCTCCAGCGCTCGCGCTACCTTCTTCGTTTGCGGATCATAAGAGAAGAGCGTCGATACCCCTTCCCGGTCTGACAGGAACCAGATCTTCCCCGCCACCCACATCGGGCAATAGTCATTCGAATTATCACGCGGCACTCGCTCCACCTTCGACGTAGCAAGATCCGCAATGTAGATCGGTGTGGTCATCCCACCGCGATACCGCTTCCAGGCCGTAAACGCCCGCGCCATCGGCACATAAGCAAGCCGTTTGCCATCCGGCGAAAACGCAGCTTCATAACCCTCCGGCAGTGGCAACGCCGTCTCCGGTCCACCTTCCACCGCGACGCGAAACAGCTTGGCATAGCGCGGGCTGTTCGATTCCTTCGACGAGGCAAACACCAGTTCTTTGCCGTCCGGCGTCCACGCCACAGGCACTTCCTGCCCGGGATGCCAGGTCACCCGTTTCGGCACGCCTCCCCCAGCCGGCACCACAAACAAATCCACGCTCCCGTCATACTCACCAGCAAACGCGATCCACTTCCCGTCGGGAGAAAACATCGGCATCCGCTCCAACCCAACTCCCGTTGTCAACCGGCTCGCCGCGCCCCCCGTCTTCGCCACAGTCCACAAATCATTGGCATATTCAAACACCACATGGGTGCGGCTCAGCGATGGGTTCCGAAACAAAAATGGCGACTCTTCTGTCGCCACGCTCTGTCCAAACAATCCTGTAATCAAAAGGGAGGTAAGCAGTAACAAGCGCAGGTTCTTCACAAACGCAGCATAGCCAACCTACAGTCAAAGCTCAACTAACTCGCCCGCGGCAACACTTCCAACTCGATCCGGGCCCCTGCCGCCCCCCACAAAACATCCATTCCGATTTTCGAAACGTTCTAATAAGTGCCCGCATCCAATCGGGCAGGTAGGAAAGAAAGGCCAAGGTAATGAAAAACACCATTTTCACTGCAGTATTTGCAACCATCCTGGCCACCACTCCTCTCGTGAGCGCCAGTGTACCCGCTGCGCAAACGGACGAGCAGCGGCTGGCTAACAAGATCCGTCAAGAGCTGGTCACGCTCCCCTTCTACGGCGTCTTTGACGACATGAGCTACTCGCTCAATGGCCGCAAAGTCACCCTCTATGGGCACGTCACCCGCCCCGTCCTTGCCAGCTCCGCTGCAAACGTAGTCAAGAGCATCCCAGGCGTCGAAGAAGTCGACAACAAAATCGAAGTTCTCCCCTTGTCGCCCAATGACGACCGCCTCCGCATCGCTCTCTATCTCAACATCTTCCGTCAGGCCTCGCTCGGCCGCTACACCCTGGGCGCCAACCCACCAGTCCGCATCATCGTCAAGAACGGCAATGTCACTTTGACCGGTGTCGTACTCAACGAGATGGACAAAAATCTGGCCGGGCTCTTCGCCAATCAGGTTCCCGGTGTCTTCAACGTCACCAATAATCTGACCGTCGAAAAGAAATCCTGACATCCCGCAAGGGCTATGAGATCAGGCTTGTTCCAAACTCCTTGTACTATCCCAGGGCCCGCGCTCACCCTCCTGCGCGGGCTCCTTTTTGCGTTCACACTCGGCGCACAAGACACTCCTCCCACCCTCGTCCTCGGCATTGCCGGCGGCTGGGAACCTGCCGAAGCCCCCTGGACCATCACCCGTCGCATCGGCCTCCACCTCGAGCTCCAGCAATTCCCCAACACTCACTTTGAAAGCATCGGCAATCACCATCTCGATCAGGCCAAAACTCTAATCACCCAAACCGTCGACCTCAATCACGACGGCACGCTCAGCACCGAAGAGCGCGCCAAAGCCCGCATCATCCTTTACGGCCAATCCCTCGGTGGTGCCGCTTCGGTCAACCTCTGCCGCTGGCTCAACAAACAAAAAATCCCCGTCCGCCTCAACGTGCAAATCGATAGCGTCGGCCTCCGCGACGGCAAGATCCCCCGCAACGTCAAAGAAGCCGCCAACCTCTACCAGCGCGACTTCGGCCCCATCCGCGGCCAATCCAAAATCAAACCCGAAGACCCCAAACTCACGCGCATCCTCGGCAACTGGCGCTACACCTATCCCCGCAACAAACTCATCGACACCAGCGACTGGCCCATCGCCCACCGCCTCATCGTCAACCCCCATCTCAAAATGGAATTCGACCCCGAAGTTTCCGGCAAAGTCGAAGAGCTAATAGCAACGGCCCTCCGCAACTGGTAGCTAAACCTTCACACGCTTCCAGCGCCCCAGCTTAAAGGCCGCAATCCCGCACACCGCCAGCAGACTCTCCGTCATCGTCACCGTCAGAAACACCCCGTTCGGCCCCCACTGACCAGCCAGGTAGTAAGCCACCGGAAGCTGAAACACCCAGTAGCAAAACACATTGATCATCGTCGGCGTCACCGTATCACCCGCCCCATTAAACGCCTGCACCAGCACCAGGCCATACGCATACAGCAGATACCCATACGAGATCATCCGCAACGCATTCTTCCCCACCTCCACCACCACTTCTTCCTGCGTAAAGATCCGGATCAGATACTCCGAGAAAAAGATAAACGCCAGACTCACCAGCCCCAGAAAGATCATGTTGTAAAACCCGCACAGCCACGCCGCCCGCTCACTGCGCTCCGGCTTACCCGCTCCCAGGTTCTGTCCCACCAGCGTTGCCGCCGCCCCGCCCAGCCCCCAGCTCGGCAGGATCGTAAAGATGATGATGCGAATCGCAATCGTATAACCCGCCGTCGCCGCACTTCCAAACTGCGCCACAATCCTGCTCATCATCAACCAGCTCGCCGTCCCAATCAGATACTGCAACATCGCCGGCAAACTCACCTTCAGAATGTCCCACATCAACGCCAGATTCGGCCGCAAATGCCACAGCTGCAACTGCAACCGCTCCCCGGGCTGAAACAGGCGGTAGAACTGATAACACACCCCAACACTCCGCCCGATCGTTGTCGCCACAGCACTCCCCGTCACCCCCATCGCCGGGAAGGGCCCCCACCCATAAATCAGACACGGGTCCAGCACCAGATTCACCCCATTGGCAATCCACAACACCCGCATCGCAATCGCCGCATCGCCCGCCCCACGAAAAATCGCATTGATCAAAAAGATCAGCAAAATCGAATAGGTCCCACCAAACATGATGGTCGTGTAGCCATACCCGCTCTCGACAATCGCAGTTTCCGGCGTCATCCACCCCAGCATCGTCTTCGCGCACAACGCCGCAGGCACACCCATCAACACGCTACAGAACAACCCGATCAGAATCGATTGCCCCGCCGATGCACTGGCACCTTCCGGGTCTTTCTCGCCAATCCGGCGCGCCACAAAAGCAGTGGCCCCGGCGCACAAACCCATCGCCACACCAAAGACAATCGTCTCCATGGCCTCGGTCAATCCCACCGCAGCCACGGCGGCCGGGCCCAGCCCAGCCACCCAGAACACATTGACGATTACAAACAGGCTCTCCATCGAGAGCTCCAAAACCATCGGGATCGCCAGCAAAGCGATCGCCCGTTTCAAACTACCCTCAGTGAAGTCCTGGTCAGAACCCCGCAGTGCTTCCTTGAGGGTCTCGATCAACGCTGATTGGCTTTCAGAATCTTCTTACGCAAGCGAATCGACTTCGGCGTAATCTCAACAAACTCATCGATCTCGATGAACTCGATGGCCAACTCCAAAGTCATGATCTTCGGCGGCACCAGACGAATCGCATCATCAGCCGACGAGCTACGCATGTTCGTCAACTTCTTTTCACGAACAATGTTTACCGTCAAATCCGAATCGCGGGAGTTCTCACCCACAATCATGCCTTCGTAAACGTCCTGGCCCGGCGAAACAAAAATCTCGCCGCGCTCCTGCAGTCCATTGATCGCAAACGCCGTCGTCACACCCGAGCGGTCAGAAATCAACACGCCCGTCGGACGCATCGGAATGTCGCCCTGCCAGTCCATGTACCCGTTAAACAGCGAGTTCATGATCGCCGTTCCGCGCGTCTCCGTCAGCATTTCGTTACGGATTCCGATCAGGCCCCGCGACGGCACCTGGAACTCAAGCCGCACGCGGCCCGAACCATGGTTCACCATCTTCATCATCTTGCCCTTGCGGTAGCCCATCTTCTCGATCACCACGCCAATAAAGGCTTCCGAGCAATCGATCAACAAAATTTCTTGCGGCTCCTTGAGCACGCCATCAATTTCCTTGGTCACAATCTCAGGCTTCGACACCTGCAATTCATAACCTTCACGCCGCATCGTTTCAATCAGAATCGCCAACTGCAATTCGCCGCGGCCCATCACCTTCATGCTGTCCGGGGTGCCAGTGTCTTCCACCTTCAGCGCCACGTTCGTCAGCAGTTCCTTCTCCAGGCGATCTTTCAAATTGCGCGAAGTCACCAGCGAACCCTCACGTCCCACAAACGGGCTCGTGTTGATCGTAAACGTCATCGCAATCGTCGGCTCGTCAATGTGAATGCGCGGCAGTGGCTTCGGGTTCTCAACACTCGTCACCGTCTCGCCGATCGTGATCCCTTCCACACCAGCAATCGAGATGATGTCGCCCGGATAAGCCTCGGTCTCATCCATCCGCTTCAGGCCTTCAAAGCTGTACATCTTCGTGATGCGCGTCTTCTGGAACGTGCCGTCAATCTTGGCAATGTTCACTTCAGACCCATTCTTCAAGGTCCCGTTGAACACGCGGCCAATACCCAACCGGCCCAGATAATCCGAGTAATCCAGGTTGGCAATCAGCATCTGCAGTTCCGCATCAGCCGAACCCTTCGGCGGCGGAATATGCTTCACGATCGTCTCAAACAAAGGCTCAAGCGTCGTCGCTTCCTCGTCCATGCTCATCTTCGCCACGCCCTGTTTGCCAATGGCATAAACCACAGGGAACTCAAGCTGATGCTCCTGCGCATCAAGATCGATGAACAGGTCATACACTTCGTTCAACACTTCCTGCACCCGCGCGTCCGGCCGGTCAATCTTGTTGATCACAACGATCGGCGTCAGATGTGCCTCAAGCGCCTTCGACAACACGTAGCGCGTCTGCGGCAGCGGGCCTTCGCTCGCGTCCACCAGCAACATCACGCCGTCCACCATCTTCAGTGCGCGCTCAACTTCGCCGCCAAAGTCACTATGGCCCGGCGTATCGCAGATGTTGATCTTCACGCCTTTGTAACGGATACCCGTAATCTTGGCGAGAATCGTGATGCCACGCTCGCGCTCCAGATCATTGGAATCCATGACGCGATCTGTAAGTTCTTCATTCGAGCGGAAAATGCCGCTCTGACGCAGCATGGTGTCAACCAGCGTCGTCTTTCCATGGTCAACGTGCGCAACAATAGCGATGTTTCTAATCTTGTCAGGTGAAAAAGGCATGTGGAGGGGTAATCTATATGATCGCACGATCTGACGTTGATCCGCTCGTTACGCGTTCGTAACTGCTACCCTAGGGATGCATGGCCCAAAGCCCTGGCAAGCCTACTCTCGTCATCGTTGGACGACCTAATGTAGGCAAGTCCACTCTCTTCAACGCAATCACAGGCACCCGGCGCTCCATCGTGGGCGATGAACCCGGTATCACCCGCGACCGCATTCGCGGCGTCGGCAAGTACCGCAATCGTCATTTTGAAGTCATCGATACCGGTGGCATCATCCCCAACGACGACGAGCTCATCCCCTCCAACATCCTCAAGCAGGCCAAGAAAGCCTTCGAAGAAGCCACCCAGATTGTCTTCGTCATCGATGGCCGCACTGAAATCACTTCCGCCGATCGTGACCTCGCCCAGATGCTCCGTCGCCTCGGCAAGCCCATCACGCTCGCCGTCAACAAGATCGACGTCGAAAAGATCGAAGTCAACACCAGCGACTTCCACGTCCTCGGCCTCAGCCCCGTCATCGCCATCTCCGCAGAGCACCGCATCGGCATCGACAATCTCCTCGAGCACGTCACCCAGGAATTCCCCGAAGGCCCCGAAGAAGAAGAGAAGCCCCAAAAGCGCCCCATCAAGATCGCCATCATCGGCCGCCCCAACGTCGGCAAGTCAACGCTTCTCAACTCCCTCACCGGCACCGAGCGCGCCATTGTCTCCCCCGTCGCCGGCACCACTCGCGACGCCGTCGACGAAACCATCACCATCGAAGATCAGGACTTCGTCTTCGTCGACACCGCTGGCATCCGTCGCAAGGGCAAGACCACCGAGATGGCCGAAAAGCTCAGCGTCATGATGGCCCGCCGCCACATCAACATGGCCCACATCGTGGTCGTTGTCATTGATGCCCTCGAAGGCCCCACCGCGCAGGACGCCCACATCGCCGGCTATGCCCACGAAGAAGGCCGCCCCGTCATCATCGTCGTCAACAAGTGGGACGCCCACCCCACCCGCAAGACAACCCCCTTTACCGAAGCCGTCCGCGACACGATGAAGTTCCTTGAGTACGCCCCCATCGAATTCATCTCGGCCACCAAGGGCACCAACGTCAAGCGCCTCTACAACCTCATCCAGTCGGCTCAAGAGGCGATGAACAAGCGCGTCACCACCGGCGAACTGAACCGCTTCGTCGACTACATCACGCACGAGACCAACATGAAGGTGAAGTACATCACCCAGGCCAGCGTCCGCCCGCCAACATTCGTGGTCTTCACCGACAAGAGCAAACCGCTACACTTCTCTGACGAGCGCTTCCTGATCAATCAGATCCGCAAGCACTTCCAATTCGGCGCCACCCCCATCTCGATCAAGGCCAAGGCCACCGCCGGCCGCGGACGTAAAGATGAGGAAGACAAGCCGAAGTCAAAGGCCGCCAAGGCAAAAGCCAAGCCACCCCGCAACGCCGGCAAAAACGCCCCTAAGAAATAAACCCCATCGCCAACTCGGCTCGCCTCATCCGCTCCCGCGTCAGCGCAATCGCAGTGTTCTCTAAGTGCGTCCCGCAAGGGTAAATATCCGGCGAATTCCGCAACCCAAACTTCAGGTAAATCGGTGCCGCCACGCGAATCAACTCCGGAATCTCGTAATACCGCAGGAAGCCCCCAATGTTATCCGGTGCCTCCACATAAAAATCAATCGGCGCATCTATCGCCGCCCGTATCGCCGCAATCTGCGGAATCGTCAGATCACTGGGAATATTGATCGTAGTCGCCCCCAGGTCTTCCACCAGCCGTGCCGACGCGGGGTTACAAGGCGCCATCATCACACTCGTCTTGATGATCAGATCCGCGGGCAAATCCCCCAGCTTCTTCGCCTCGCCCATCACCATCAAATTCCCCAGATCACTCACCAAAATGCTGCGCACCCCCAACCGAACCGCCCGCAGCACATCCTCCATCGCAAACGCCAGTTGATCCGCCCCCCGCAAGCTCAACCCGAGCGTCCTGCCAGCCGGCGAAAACACCTGCGCCCCCACATCAAACGTCGCCCTTGGCCCCACAAACAGATTCACTTCAATGTTGTTCTCGCGCCCCAGCCGCACCATCTCCAAAATCTCATCATCCGTCAGCAGCATAATGCCGCTCCCCTGGCTGATCCGGTCCACCGGCACCTTCCGCTTCGCCGCCTCTTCAATCACCACCGCCAGCGCCCGCGGCCCCTCCGTCGAAGGAATCTCAATCTTCCAGGCCTTCCCATCTCCAAACCGCTTCAAAGAAGTCGGAGCCACTGCCGCGTCCCCATCCGGCAATCCCTGCCGTGAAAGTATCTGTCGAGCCTCTTGCATATCGAGACCCATTCTACGCGTTCTGCGCCAGTGGTTCCGTACCCTCGTTCAGGATGTCGAGATAGCGATGGTAGCTGTACACCTGATACCGCTCCTTACCGCTAATCTCGCGCAGCACATCCTCTTCGATCATCGTGGCAATCAACTTGCGAACCCCAGGTCCGCTTAAGTCCATCGCCTTCGCCAGCTTCGGCGCCTGCCAGATCGGCCTCTGCCGCAGCAGCTCATGCATCCGCAGCAAAGAACTCGAAGACCTCTTATGCGTCTCCAGCCTCTTGCGATCCGATTCAAACAGCGCCACCAGCCGCCTCGCCGTCGAATACGCATTCTCTGCCGTCGACTCAATGCCTTCGAGATAAAACGCAATCCAGCCTTCCCAGTCGCCTTCCGTCCGAACCGCCTGCAGCAGCTCATAGTAACGGTCGCGGTTCTGCTTGAAGAACAGGCTTAGATAAAGAATCGGCTCATGGATCACCCCCTGCGAACAAAGCAGCAGCGTGATCAATTGCCGGCCCAATCTTCCATTGCCATCAAGAAAAGGATGGATGCTCTCAAACTGTACATGCGCCAGTGCCGCCTTGATCAGCGGTGGCACGCCAGTTCCCTCGGCATGCAGAAAGCGCTCAAACGAATCGAGACACTCCAGCATCTCCTTCGGTGGCGGTGGCACATACGTGGCCAGTGCCGGTCGTGCTCCACCAATCCAGTTCTGGCTGCTCCGAAACTCTCCGGGTTGCTTCTCGCTTCCTCGCCCTCGCTGCAGCAGAATGCCATGCATCTCCCGCAGCAGTCGCAGCGATAGCGGCAAGCTATGCCGCATTCTTTCCACGCCATGAAACAAGGCGCGGACGTAATGCGACACTTCTTCCACATCCTCTTCCGGCACACCCGGCGAGTTCTCGTTCTCAAACAGTAACAAGTCCGCCACAGACGATTGCGTACCTTCGATCTGCGACGACAACACTGCTTCCTTGCGCACGTAGTAGTAAATGAAAAGTGGCAAATCCGGCAGCAGCAGCCCCAACGCATCCAGCCGTCCCAGCGCCAGATTCGCCCTCTCATAGGCTTCCAGTTGCCCCACCATCGAGACAGGCGGTTGCGGCGGCAAGGGGTTCGGCACAAACGCCCGCACGGTTTCCTCACCATAGCGCGTCACCTTATATGTGCCAGTGCAACCCCTCATACCACCATCCTAAGGAAACTCGAGTTGCCCCGTCAACCCATAACTCAACTCTCACGCCCAAAACTTTCCTTAAATCCCAAATTCCCCCGCTAACGCAACTCCCGTTTCCTTAAGCATCCTGAATCTGCCCCCCAGCATCCGTTATCATAGTAAGCGGTGTGCAATATCGTCCATTCGTGCGCCCACCTCAGTAAACCCCCATGTCCGACTCACGAGAAGCAGCGTCTGCGACGCTCAACGACTGGCTCGCCCAAGAGCTCTATCAGGAATACTTGAACAACAAGAGCGCCGTCGATAGCGCCTGGAAAGGCGTCTTCGACGACGAGCCTGTCAAGTCAAACGGTACTCCTGTTCCCCCACCTGCCCCGAAAGAAGCCCCTGTAGTGGAAACTAAACCTGCACCCGCTCCTGCTGCCCCTGTCGCTAACAATTCCTCCAGCGACCTCATCGCCCGCGCCGCCGCGCCCCCTAAAGAACTTGGTCCCGCCGAGCAACTCGTTCCCCTGCGCGGCACTGCCGCACGCATCGCCGAGAACATGAACCTCTCGCTCGCCGTGCCCACTGCCACCAGCCAGCGCTCCATCCCGGTCAAGGTCATCGATGAGAATCGTACCCTCATCAACCAGTCCCGCACCATGGCAGGCAAGAGCAAGATCTCCTACACCCACATCATTGCTTTCGCCATCAACAAAGCCCTCCAGTCTTTCCCCAACGTCAACAACGCTTACGCCGAATCCGAAGGTCAGCCCTTCCGCTGGGTCAAAGGCCAGATCAACCTCGGCATTGCCATCGACGTCGCCGGCAAAGACGGTGCCCGCTCCCTCGTCGTCCCCAACATCAAAAACACCGGCCAGATGAACTTCCAACAGTTCCTCAACGCCTTCGACGACCTCGTGAAAAAAGGCCGCAACGGCAAGCTCGCCCTGCCTGACTTCCAGGGCACCACCATCTCGCTCACCAATCCCGGCACGGTCGGGACCCTCGGCTCCGTACCTCGCCTCATGCCCGGCCAGGGTGCCATCATCGCCACCGGTGCCATCGATTACCCTGCCGAATACCAGGGCGTCCGCGCCGAAATGCGCTCCATGATCGGCCTCTCCAAGGTCATGATGATGAGCTGCACCTATGACCATCGCGTCATCCAGGGTGCCGAGAGCGGCATGTTCCTCGCCCGCCTCCAGGACCTCCTCAACGGTGCTGAAAACTTCTACGAGCACATCTTCGCCGATCTCAAGCTCCCCTATCGCCCCGTCTCCTGGCAGACCGACCGTGCCGCCGTCGCCCTCCCTGGCGTCTCCTCCGGCAAGGTCAGCGTTGAGTCCGCTAAAGAAGCAGCAGTCCTCCAGCTCATCCACGCCTACCGCGTCCGTGGCCACTTGATCGCCGATCTCAACCCCCTCGGCGTCGAGCCGCAATACCATCCCGAACTCGATCCCGCCACCTACGGCCTCACCATCTGGGATCTCGATCGCGACTTCATCACCGGCAACCTCGGTGCCTCTACCGGCCTCGGCGATGTCCCCGGCGTCAGCAGCCTCCGCGAAACTCTCGAAACCCTCCGCCGCACCTACTGCAACAAGGTCGGTGTCGAGTACATGCACATCCAGTACCCCGATCAGAAGTCCTGGCTGCAACACCGCATGGAGCCGCCCACCAGTCACGCTCCTCTCGATGAGGCCACCCGCCGCCGCATCCTCGAGCGCCTCCTCCAGGCAGAGCTCTTCGAGCAATTCCTCGGCACTCGCTTCGTCGGTCAAAAGCGCTTCTCCCTCGAAGGCGGCGAAACCACTCTCGCCATCCTCGATGAATTGATCGAACGCGCTGCCAATACCAACGTCCACGAAATCGTCATCGGCATGGCCCATCGCGGCCGCCTCACTGTGCTGGCCAACACCGTCGGCAAGCGCATGGCGCAAATCTTCTCTGAGTTCGAAGGCAACATCGACCCCAATTCCACCCAGGGCTCCGGCGACGTCAAGTACCACCTCGGTGCCTCCAGCGTTCGCACGTCCTCCAAGGGCAAAGAAGTGGTCGTCAGCCTCGCCCCCAACCCCAGCCATCTCGAAGCAGTCAATCCCGTCGTCGAAGGCATCGTCCGTCCCAAGCAGGAGCGCCTCGGCGACACCAAACGCGAGCGCGTCATCCCCGTCCTCATCCACGGCGACGCCGCCTTTGCCGGTCAGGGCGTGGTCATGGAAACTCTTAACCTCTCCCAGCTCGACGGCTACACCACCGGCGGCACCATCCACCTGGTCATCAACAACCAGATCGGCTTCACCACCAATCCGCAGGACGCCCGCTCCTCCAGCTATTGCACCGACATCGCCCGCATGGTCCAGGCCCCCATCTTCCACGTCAATGGCGACGACCCGGAAGCCTGCTTCCGCATCGCTCAAATCGCCTTCGACTTCCGTCAGGAATTTAAGCGCGATGTCGTCATCGACATGATCTGCTACCGCAAGCACGGCCACAACGAAGGCGACGACCCTTCCTACACCCAGCCGCTGATGTACAAGCTGATCAAAAACCACCCGAGCGTCGCTACCCAGTACAGCGACCGTCTGGTCCGCGAAAATCTCCTCAGCGCCGCCGAACTCGACTCCGTCAAGAAGCGCCTCAACGCCCGCATGGACGAAGGCTACCAGGCCGCACAAACCAACGCCGAAAAGTTCGAGACCGTCGAGATGACCAGCTACGAACAGTCGGCCATTGTCCACGTCAACTCTGGCAGCACCGCCATCGATAGGGCCATGATCAACAAAGTCATCGAAGGCTACGTCTCCGTACCCGAAGGCTTCACCGTTCACCCCAAGCTCAAAACCAACACCCTCGACAAGCGCCGCGAAGTCCTCACCGGTGCCAACATCGATTGGGCCACCGCCGAGATGATCGCCTTCGGCAGCCTCGTTCTCGAAGGCACTCCCGTCCGCCTCAGCGGTCAGGATTGCCCCCGCGGCACCTTCTCCCAGCGCCACCTCGAACTGGTCGATTTCGAAACCGGCAAGTCCCACATGCCGCTCCAGCACCTCTCGCCCGAGCAGGCCAAATTTGAAGCCGTCGATTCCAGCCTCAGCGAGTTCGCCGTCATGGGCTTCGAGTTCGGCTACAGCGTCGCCGACCCCCTCACTCTCGTCCTTTGGGAAGCTCAGTTTGGCGACTTCGTCAACGGCGCCCAAATCATGATCGACCAGTTCATCGCCGCCGCCGAAGCCAAGTGGGGCCAGCCCAGCGGCCTTGTCCTGCTCCTCCCGCACGGCTATGAAGGCCAGGGCCCAGAGCACTCCAGCGCCCGCATCGAGCGCTTCCTCCAGCTCTGCGCCGAAGAGAACATGATCGTGGCCAACTGCACCACCGCCGCCAACTACTTCCACCTCCTGCGTCGCCAGATGTACGGCGGAGAAGACCGCCGCGGCATGCGCAAGCCCTTGATCGTCTTCACCCCCAAGGCCAACCTCCGCAATCCCGCCGCCGCCAGCCCTGTCGATGATTTCACCCAGGGTGCCTTCCGCGAAGTCATCGGTGATTCCAATACCGATGCCGGCAGCAAGATCACTCGCGTTCTCATCTGCTCGGGCAAGGTCTACTATGACCTCGTCAAGGCTCGTGAAGAACGCAACGCCGATCACGTCGCCATCGTCCGCCTCGAACAGCTGTATCCCTTCCCGGCCGACCAGTTGAGTGACATGCTCCAGCGTTACTCTCCCTCAGCCGAAATCATCTGGGTCCAGGAAGAACCCCGCAACATGGGCCCCTGGCGCTTCGTGCAGGAGCAGTTGTACTTCGTTCTCAACTCGAGCCGCCGCACCGTCCATTACGCCGGCCGCCCGGAAGCCGCCTCCACAGCCACCGGTTCTTCCAAGCAGCACGCCAAAGAACTGGCTGAGTTCATCGACGCCGCCTTCTCACAAACCGCGCAGCTTCGCCCACGCCGCGTCAAGCTCGTCGCCCGCCGAAAGAAATGAACGAGTATCCCGATTGGGTAGAACTAGTCCGCTATCTTGGCCTTGATCCCATCGTGGTCTGGGTCGAGTACAGAAACATTCTGTTCCTCGGCCTGCTGGCTCTAATCCTGGTCATACTCGGCCTGCTCTATATCTTTGGCACCCGCATCCGCGGCATCATTGCCAACTACAGGCATAGCTTCGCCGATCGCATGGCCTTCTACCGGTCCATCTACGATCTCGAAGAGAAATACCACGAGCCCCTCAAGCTGGCCCTCGCCGGTGAGCCCCTCGTCTACGCCGTCCCGGCCATCGCCTGGGATGACGTCGTTGGCTTTCGCAAGTCCGTCGGCCACATCCTCCTCACCAAAACCAGGCTCATCTTCGCCGCAGGCAACCAGAAGATCGAGTACCCCTTGATGACCTTCAACGACGCCAACGTCCGCGACGGCAACAAACACATGGAACTCAAGCTCATCTACGACGACCACAAGCCCATCTTCCACCTCCTCGGCATCAGCCGCGACCACGCCCAGGAAATCTTCATGAAGATGCACGCCTTCCGCGTCACCCTCAAAGAAGCTCAACCCGACAAAATTAATTGATCCCTTTTTGACCCGCTTCGCGCGATAGGCCTTAACAAGGTCCATCATGCGAAGCTTCATTCCCCTTTTCCTGCTCGCCGCCTCCTGCGGCTTCTCCCAGCCTGCCGTCCAGGTTGCCAGCTACTTCTTCCAAAACAATTTCAACGCCCAACGCGGTGCTGCTGAAGCCATCACCCCGGTAGACCCCGTCGGCACAAGCCGCTTCATCACCGACACCGTCTTCGGCCAGTCCCGCACCGTCTATGACATCCGCGACTCCCCCACGCCGCGCTCCAATCAGGGCGGCCTGACCTTCACCGCCGGCAACCGTATCACCCGCGACACCTACTCCGTCGAATTCGTATTCGCAATCCAGGGCGGCAACGGCTGGCGCCGCATCTTCGATTGCAACGTCCGTCGCCTCTCCGAGGGCCTCTACCTCGACCCCAGCGGCTTCCTCAACTACTTCTCCGGCGCCAGCAGCACCGGCAATGACCGCCTCGCCGTCGGCACCTACTATCACGTCGTCATCGTCAAGCGCCCCCGCGAAATCTATCTCTACCTCAACGGCAATCTCGTCGCCTCCGCCACCGGCGTCAGCATCGGTGAAATCGACTCCGCCTTCAACCCCAACAACATCCTCCACTTCCTGCTCGACGACAGCGAATCCGTCGAATGGGCACCCGCCCGCATCGCCCTCTTCCGCGTCTATTCCGGCAACCTCACCGCCGCCCAGGTCCGTGAAATCTGGGCCTCCCCCTTCACTTCCACCGTCGGTCAACCCCCACCCGGCTTCCAAAGCTCCGGCATCGTCAATAGCGCTTCCTTCGCATCCTCCAACGCCATCTCCCCCGGCGGATTCTTCACCATCTTCGGCACCGATCTCGCCGATGTCACGGGCGACTGGGGTCAGTCTTTCGTCAACAACACCGCTCCCCGCCGCCTCAACAACGTCCGTGTCCTCATCAACAACCAGGAATCCTTTGTCGTCTTCACCAGCCTCGGCCAGGTCAACGCCCTCGCTCCAGATAACCTGCCCGACGGCCCCGTAACCGTCGTCATCGAAAATGGCAATCTCCGCAGTACCGTCGTCCAAAGTACTTCTCGCACCCTCAGCCCCGCCATATTCCGCTTCAATGCCCAAAACAACCGCTTCCTGGCCTCCACTGCCAATGATGGCAGTGCCTACATTGCACCAGCCAACCTCTTCGGCACCAACGGCTCCCTCAACGGCCTCGCCGTCCGCCCCGCCCGCCCCGGCGAGTTCATCGTTCTGTACGCCACCGGCTTCGGCCCCACCAATCCTCCCGTACCCGCCGGGCAGATTCCTCCGGCCCGTGCCGGCGGTTACCCGCTCACCAACAACACCGAAGTCCGCCTCACCCTCAACGGCCAGACTTCCACCGTCCGCCCAGCCTACGCCGGCCTCTCTGCATTCCCTGGCCTCATCCAGATCGTCTTCCAGGTCCCCGAAGTCGCCAGCGGTGAATATGAAGCAGTCCTCGTCGTTGGCGGACAATCTTCGCCTTCTGCCGCTTTCCTACCCATCGCTAGATAAAATAGGGGGGGATGCATTCCTCCGCAGACGTTACTGTTTTACTCAACTCATGGCGTGACGGCGACCGAACTGCACTCGGTCGCCTCATCGACATCGTCTACGAAGAACTCCGCATCATCGCCCACCGCCAGGTCGCCCGTGAGTCCTCCGACCAAACCGTCCAGGCCACCGCTCTCGTCCATGAGGCTTACCTCAAACTGGCCGACCAGCGCCGCGTCAATTTCGAAAACCGCGGACACTTCTTCGCCGTCGCCGCCAAGATCATTCGCCGCATCCTCATTGACCGGGCCCGCCTCCGGCAGTCGGCCAAACGCGACGCCAACCTCAACATCCCGCTCGAAGCCTTCCCCCAACTCCAGTCGCCCCAACTGCAAACCCTCGATCACGCCACCCTGCTCGATCTCGACATGGCTCTCGACCATCTTGAAACCCGCTTCCCCGAAATCGCAAAGCTCGTCGAACTCCGCTACTTCGCCGGCCTCACCATCGAGGAGACAGCTGAAGTTCTCAACCTCTCCACCACCACCGTCAAGCGCGACTGGGTCACTGCAAAGGCGTTCCTGGCCCGCTCCATCCAGTCTGGCCAACTCTCTTCCGTGCCTGCACTACCCTAGCCTCCTCCACGTCTCTCGGTCTATCCGCCGCCAACCCCTTTGCATACGCCACTTTCGCCGCCTCGCGCCTCCCCGTTTCCCACAACGCATCCCCCCGCATCAGCTCCACCTGGTGAATCATATCGCTGATCAAACGGTTCTGCTTGGCGGCCCCCTCCATCGACTTCAGCAACGCCGATGCTTCTTCGAGCAACGCCAATCCCTCCACCCAGCGCTTCTCCTGCTCGAGCAGTAACGCTTTCCGGAACATCACACTCACCAGCGACAGCTTGCTCTGTTGGTCCTGCCCTCTTCCCACCGCCAGCTCCCGCCGGATCGCCAGCGCCCGGTCCATCGCCGCCTTCGATTCTGCTAGCTTTCCATCCCGCTGCAGTGCCCACGCAATATCCACCTCACACGTCGACTCTCCCATGCGATCCTTCGCCAGCCGATGCAGCTCCATCGCCTTTTCATACCATCCAATCCCAACGGCGTAATTCCCCAACACCCCCTCCACGGCCCCCAGCCTCTTATACGCGTAAGCCTGAAACGCACGCATCTTCGCCTCACCCGGATGCTTCCGGCCCAGCTCCACAAACGCTTCCGCAACCACCTGCAACTCAGCCCGCAATTTCTGATAATCCTTCTTCTGCACGAGTGGCTCAAGCTGCGTAATCCGCGATGTCAGCCACCGCGTCTGCGCCATGAAATCTCCCGGATTCTCCTTAGCATCCAGCCCATAAAGTGCCAGCGCCCGCCGGTAAAAATCTACCGCGCAAGCCGCATCCTTCACGCGCGTACAAGCCTCCGCCACTCCATCCAGCGCCTTCGCCATCTGCAATCGCGTTTCCCGATCCCTGGGCGACTGCGCCACCAGCCGCTCCAGAATCACCACCGCTTTGCGGAAGCTCCCCTGCGCATCCCCATACCGTCCCAACGACTCATTCGACCGCACCAGCGTCCCCTGCAAATTCCCAACCTTCAAATACGATTCCGCCAGATCCTTCTGCAACCGGTCATCCGCCGACTCATCCTGTGACAACTGATCCAGATACTCCAGCGCCCGCGACACAATCAGCTTCCGGCTCTCCAGCGTCCCCGGCACCTTGCTCACCTCATCGTGGATCTCAAACAGCAAACTCCGCGCCAGCCCCCGCACCTGATCAAACCTCCGCGCCGCATTCCGCTGCTCCCAATACGCCTTGCCAAACCCGATCACCAGCAACAGGCAAACCGCCAGCGCCACCCTCTGCCTCACCACAAACTTCCGCGCCCGATACCCCCAGGTCGCCTCCACCGCCCGCACAGGCTCCCCGCTCCGGTACCGCCGCAGATCCTCCCGCAGCGCCAGCACACTCTCGTAGCGCTCCTCAGGCTTCACCGCCATCGCCTTCAGCACAATACTCGCCAACTCCGTCGGCAAATCCGGCTTCGGCACCACGGTTCGATCCGCCCCCTCAAACGGATTCTTCCCTGTCAGCACCTCATACATCACCACGCCCAGCGAATAGATATCCGTCGCCGCAGTAATGGTCTCACCCCGCAATTGTTCCGGGCTCGCATACCGCGGCGTCAGTCGCGCTGCAACCGTTTTCCCCTCATCATCCTCAGCCTTGCTGATCCCAAAATCAATCAGCTTCAACACACCCTCTTCCGTCACCAGCACATTCGATGGCTTCAGATCCCGATGTGCAATCAGTGCCCGGTGCGCCGCCTCCACCGCCTCGCACAGCCTCCCAATCAGCTCCAGCTTCTCATCCAGGCTCCGCCCCTCCGCATACCGGCTCAATGGCTCGCCCTTCACCAGCTCCATCACCAGAAAGGCCTGCCCCCTGTCGGTAATCCCCGTATCGAGCAACCGCGCAATCCCCGGATGATCCAGCCGCCCCAGCAACCGCGCCTCTCTCTGAATCTCCACCGGGCTCAACCCTGCCCGGTGCCAAACCTTCACCGCCACCTGTTGTTCAGTCCCCAGCTCCAGCGTCCGAACGGCCTCATAGACCGTCCCCATCCCACCCTCACCAATTTTCCGCACAATCCGGCAATTCCCCAGCGTCGGCTCCACCAACATCCCCAAGTCCACGCCAGCACCACGCTCCAGGTATTCCAGCTCCCCGGCTTCCACCAACGCCAAAGCTTCTTCCCGCAAAGGCCCCTCGGTCGTATTCTCGACCACAAACTTCACCCTCTGCTCCAGCGGCTGCTCCATCGCCTGCGCCACCAGCCCAGACAATTCCTCCCAACGATCCATATTATTGGGTTGTATCACGATCCCCCGTAAGCACCAATGGAGAAACGCAGAGAACACCTTAACCTACCCGTTGCGCTCATCCGCCACAGAGTAACTCGTACTCCGTCCACCCTCGACATTTCTCACCAGCACCCCCAACCCCACCAGTTGCTCAATATCCCGCAGCGCCGTATCCTGCGAACACTTCGCCATCGCCGCATACTTCGATGTCTTCAGCTTCCCATCAAAGCCATCCAGCAATCGATTCAGCACCCGCCGCTGCCGCTCATTCAGCGGCACCTCGTGAAACCTCTCCCAGAACCGCGCCTTCGCGAGCACACTGCCCAGTTTCTCTTGCGAGCCCTCGATCGCCCGCCCCAGACAGGCAACAAACCACTGAAGCCACCCGGTCACATCCATCGTCCCCCGCTGCGTCTTCTCAAGAATGTCGTAATACGCCCTCCGCTCCTCACGGATCTGCCCGGACATACTATAGAACCGCTGCGCACTCCCCTCCGATCTCGCCAACGCCATATCGGCAATCGCCCGCGCCATGCGCCCATTCCCGTCATCAAAAGGATGGATCGTAACAAACCACAAATGCGCCAACCCAGCCTTCAATACTGGCTCCAACTCCAAACCACCCTCAAACCACTCCAGAAACCGGCGCACTTCCACATCGAGCCTCACCGCCGCCGGTGCTTCAAAGTGCACACGCTGCCTTCCCAAACGGCCTGAAACCACCTGCATCGGCCCTGCCTGATCGTCTCGCCAGGCCCCAACCCGAATCTTCGTCATGCCACTACGCCCCGATGGAAACAGCGACGCATGCCACGCGAGCAGCCGCCCCTCATCCAGCGGTTGAGCGTAATTGCGGGTCGCATCAAGCATCATCTCGACCACACCTTCCACATCCCGGTCTGCGGCCTTCAGTACTCCCAGATCCATCCCCAGCCGCCGCGCAATCGACGACCGCACTTGTTCAGAATCCAGGTGCTCGCCCTCAATCTCGCTGCTCTCAATCACATCCTCGGTCAGCGTCTTCAGCACCGCCTCTTGCTGCAACGCAAATCCCAGCGCCTGCATCTGCCCAATCAGCTTCCCCTGCTGGTAACGCACACGCGCCAAAGGTCCCGTCAGTGTTTCCGCATCCCAGCGAAACTGCGGCCAATCCCTCTTCTCATGGATATACATTCGCCGCTTCCATGCGGTGATTATACCCCAGATTCACCGCAATTCTGCGGCGATTATGAGCGCACCCTACGCCTTCAGCTCCTCAATCTGCTTCGTCGCAATCCCAACCGGCCGGTCCACCGGGATCCCCGCACAAGCCAGCAGCGTCGTCAGCAAATCCCCCTGATTCCCCTTCGTATCCGCAAAATATCGGCCCGTCCGGATCGACCCCCCGCCCTTCCCCGCAATCACAAACGGAAGGTTCTCGCGCGTATGCTTGTTCCCATCCTCCAACCCCGATCCCCACATCATGATGCAGTTGTCCAGCAGCGTCCCCTCCCCTTCCTTCAGCGCCGCCATCTTCTTCACCATGTACGCAAACTGCCTGATGTTGAACTCCGTAATCAAAGCAATCTTGCGCACCTTCTCCGCATCATGGTTATGGTGCGTATTCGAGTGATGCTGGTCATTGAACCCCAGCTCCGGATACGAGGCCCCATTCGGAGTCGACCCGATATACGTACTCACTCGCGTCGTATCCGTCTGGAACGCCAGAATATTCAGGTCGCACATCACCTGCATATACTCGCTCCGCTTGTCCCCTTCCGGAATCCGGATCTCAATCGGCGGCGAATCCAAATCATTCCGTTTGCTCGCCCGCATCCCCGCCTTCTCCATGGCGGCATCCTTCTGACGGTGCTCAATCGCCGCAATCCGCCGCTCCACCGCCCGCACACTATCCAGATACTCATCCAGCTTCCGCTGATCCGACACCGGCAACGTCCGCCGCAAATCCCGTGCTCCACCCAGCACAATGTCGAGCAAACTGCGATCCATCGCGCTCAACGGCGCCGCAGCCTTCGCCCCACCCTCATCCTGCTTGTTGAACAACCGGTGCAGCACATTCCGCGGATTCACCTCGGCCGGCACCGCCTGCGTGGGCGACCGGAAGCTGCAATGCGAATAATACCCCTCGTTCAACCCTTCCTGATTCTCTTTCCACGTCTGCGGCATCGTTGCCAGCTCGAGCGACGGCAACGCCGTAAACGCCCCTACGTGATTGGCCGCAATCTGATCAGCCGAAATCGCAATGTTGATCTCATGCCGCTTATCCGCCGCGGGCAACATCGCCGTCAGCCAGGTCGACAACTCCAGCGCATGCGGCGCACCGTTGAACGGCGCAATCGGCACCCCCGAAATCCCCTTCATCACCACACACTGGTTCAGCACCGGCCGCAACGATTCCAGCGCCGGCGGCGGCGATGCCAGATAACTCTCCGCACTGGCTGGCCAGAACTGATCCATGATCACCCCATGCGGCATGTACATGAAGCCCAGCCGCACCGGCGGCTTCGATGCCGCCCAGCCCTGCGAATCCATCAGAGGCAAGGCGAGAGAAACCCCCAAGCCTTTCAAACAAGCACGCCGGTTAATTCTTTTCACTGGGCCTCCTCGGTTCTTCAATGCGCCGATGCGTAAACGGATAACTCGTAACCACCCCGGTGATGAGCGCCCGCATCCGGTACCCATCGCCTGCAAGATCGCGCATCAGGTTGTCCACGACAATCTCGTCATAGCCTTCCAGCTTGCGTCCTAACGCGTAGCCTAACAGTTTCTCCACCAGATTGCGCGCCACCTCCCCATTGCGCTCCGCAACGATAGCCTTCAGGTCCGCCGGCCCCGCAAACCGCTTCCCTCCAGGCAGCTCCCCCGTCGAATCAATCGCCTGCCCATTCAGATCCTTGTCCCGCCACCGCCCGATCGCATCAAACTTCTCCAGCCCAAAGCCAATCGGATCAAGAATCTGATGGCAGTTCGCACAGACGGGGTTCGTGCGGTGCAACTCCGTCCGCTGCCGCATCGTCAAATTCGCCACCGCCGCCTGATCCTGCTTGTCCAGCGCCGGAACATCCGGCGGCGCAGCGGGCACATGTTGCCCAAGCACCTGCTCCAGCACCCACACCCCGCGCTTCACCGGGCTCGTTCGATTCGGGAAAGAAGTCGCCGCCAGAATCCCCGGCATCCCCAGCACTCCCCCGCGATTGGCGTCGCTCAGCTTCACCCTTCGCATCATTGCCCCCTGCACCGTCTTCTCCAGCCCGTAAATCCCGGCCAGCGTCCCATTCAGATACGTGTAGTCCCCATCCACAAAGCGGATCACGCTCTCGTTCTCCCGCACGATGCTCTCAAAAAACAGCCGCACCTCGTCATACATCGCCTGCCGCATCGGCCCCGTCATCTGCGGAAAAATCTTCGGGTCAAACACCTGCTGCTTCAGCGTACCCACCCCCAGCCACTGCGCCCCAAAGCCGTCAAACAGCGCTCGCGACCGCCGGTCATCCAGCAACCGCTTCACCTGCGCCTGCAGCACCACCGGCTCATGCAGCTTCCCGCCATCAGCCAGCGCCATCAACTCCTCATCAGGCATCGTCGCCCACAGCAGGTACGACAGGCGCGAAGCCAGTTGATAATCATCCAGCGGAACAATCTCACTACCTGGTTCCTTCCCCACCACCGGCGTAATAAACAAAAACTGTGGCGAAACCAGCGCCGCCTTCAGCATCAGCCGGCGCGCCTGCACGGGCGTCAGCTTGTTGCGAATCCCCAGCTCATAGCTCTGCACCAGCACATCCAGCTCCGCCTCCGTCGGCGGCCGCCGGTAGGCCTTCCGCGCCAGCACCCGCGCCACATCCCGCACTGCGTTAGCCTTCCCAAACACGCGTCTCTCAATGTCCAGACGTCGCCCACCAAGCAAAGCCGCCATCTGGGCCAACACCCGGTCAGCGATCACCAGATACTGCTCCAGTTGCAGCGCCGACAGCGAATTCAGATACCCCTGCCCGCTCACCTCATTCGGCAACCCATCGGCCACCGCCGGGTCCACACCCAGCAAATCCCGCAACGTATTTCCATACTCGGTCTTGGTCAAACGCCGGATCACAAACGGCCCGGGGTCCTTATCGCTCAGGTATTTCAGCTTCGACAGCCACACGCTGAACATCTCACGGTCTGCCTCACTCGGCTGCGGCGCACCCTTCGGCGGCATATCATGCGCCTTCACCCGCGCTTCACCCCGCTTCCAACGTTCAGTAAAGGCCGCATGTCCCGGTGCATTCAGTGCCGGTGAGAAATTCACCCCACCCCGCGTCGGCCTCCGGTTCTGATGGCACGGCAGGCAATAGGTCGTGACAAACGGCGTCACCTTCTGCCGAAAGAACAACTGCGCATCCGCCTTCGCCGCATCCGGATCGGCCGCCATCGCACCACCCGGCAACGCCAGCAGCACGATGAGACAAGAGAAAAGCGATAGACGCAGGTTCACATTAATTCCCACCGCAAAGTCTATCACCGACCTCATCCAGGCTCTCTAAACAAGCCGCTCCAGCGTCTCCCGCGTCCGCGCATCAGCCGCAAACATGTGCTCCACTCGCAGCGACTCGAGCGTAATATCCTGCGGCACCCCAAACGTAGTGAACATGCTGAAAAACGCCAGTTCCCCATGCACCGTCGCAAACCGTGTCGTCAGCACAGGCGACATCGCTCGCTCCAAAGGCTTCAGCTTCCCCAGGCGCGCCTCCATCAAACGCGCAATCGCATCCACCTTCACCAGCAGCTTCGGTTGCACCACGGCCTCTTCTCTCAAGTGAGCCAACATCGGTGAAGCCACCTCAGCCAGATTCGTCACCTGCTTCAGAAATCCCTCCGGATGCCCCATAAGATCCAGTAAATTCAATGCTCCCGTCGCCCACGGCACCAGCGTTCCCGCCAGCCACAAGCCACCACGATTCGCCCTCACCAGATTCCACTCCGCATCCAGCACCAGCGCCGGCATCGGGTCATGTGCGGACAGCAGTCGCTGCATCGCCTCACTCGCAATCGCCATGGCCGGGTGATCCAGCGCTGCCTCTCCATAGCTCGGAGCAAATCCAGCTTCAATCATCGCCGCATTGCGTACCAGCAGCGGCAACTCCAACTCCTGCAGCCACCCTGCCAGCAACTCGCGGCTCGGTCGCGATCGCCCACTCTCCACAAAACTGACATGCCGTTGCGAAACTCCCATCCGCATCGACAGTTCCAATTGACTCAACCCCCGTGCCTTCCGCGCCTGCTTCAGTCTTTCCGTCAGCACCATGCTTCCACAATAACCTCACAAGTAATTGCAGCAAAATCGATCCAGCCCAATACTGGGCTCAATGCCACGCTCCATCCTCCTGCTCATCCTCATCCCCTTCACGGTCCTTACTGGGCTGGCCCTCTGGCACCACGGTTTCTGGGGCATCATCGAGCCTAACTTCCAATCCTTCGGCGCAGGCCAGATCTTCGCAGACCTCGTCATTGCCCTATCCCTGTTTTTGGTCTGGATGTGGCGCGACGCCCGGCACACCGGCCGCAACTTCTGGTTCTGGCTCGCCCTCACCCTGGCCGCCGGCTCATTCGGCCCCCTGCTTTACCTGCTCACCCGCAAGCCCGATAAACTCGCTGCGTAGCGCCATCGCCAGGGTGCGTCCCGTCTTGCATTGTCAAAAGATTAGCGAGATCATCAATCCTTCATGGATTTTGACCGCTGGCAGCGCATTTCTGAGCTATTCGACCTTCTCTCAACCGAGCAGCCACAATCGTGGCAAGCCCGCCTGCAATCACTCTGTCCAGACGATGCCCAATTGCGTGACGAAGTGCTCGCCATGCTCACCCACGCCCCCAACGCATCGGCACACCTCGATGCCATCATGGATGCTGCACCGTGGGACGGCGCAGAAGACGATCTCGATCTCCCCAGCAACATCGGCCCTTTTGAATTAGTCCGCGAAATCGGTCGCGGTGGCATCGGCTCCGTTTGGCTCGGGCGTCGCCTCGAGGGTGGCTTTGACCAATCAGTGGCCATCAAGCTCATCAAACGCGGCATGGATTCCCGCGAAATCCTCCGCCTCTTCCACCAGGAAGGCCGCATTCTCTCCCTCCTCCAGCATCCCAATATCGCCCGCCTCATCGATGGTGGCGTCACGCCCTCGGGCCGCCCCTATCTGATCATGGATTTTATCGACGGCCAGCCTCTGCTCGACTGGGCCAAGTCGCAACCCCTCCCTCAAATCCTCCGTATCTTCCAATCCATCTGCGGCGCCGTCCAATACGCCCATTCCAACCTCGTCATCCATCGCGACCTCAAACCTGCCAACATCCTCATCGACCAGCAGGGCAACGCCAAACTACTCGACTTCGGCATCGCCAAAATCCTCGAGGCAGGTGCCAGTTCGGGCCAGACCCAAACCGGCGTTCGCATTTTCACTCCCGATTACTCCAGCCCAGAGCAGCGCCATGGCAAGGCCTCATCCATTGCCACAGACATCTACTCCCTCGGTGCCGTTCTCGAAAAACTGCTGCCCCAAACTCGAGGCCCCGACCTTTCCGCGATCGTGCAGCGAGCCATGCGGGAAGATCCTCTTGCCCGCTATGCCACCTTCGAGCAGTTATCAGCCGATATCGAAAATTACCTGGAGGGTCGCCCCGTCCTCGCCCGCCAGGGCAACTTCACCTACCTCGCCAAAAAATTCCTCACTCGCAATCGCTGGGCAGTGGCCTCTGCCCTCACCTTCGTCTTGCTTCTCGCCGTCTCCCTCATCGGTGCCCTCTATCAATCCCGCCTCATTGCCCAGGAACGCGATCGCGCCGAACTCAGTTCCCGCTTTCTGGCTGGCCTCTTCGCTGCCGCAGACCCAGAACACTCCCAGGGTAGCCGCCTCACCATCAACGACCTCCTCGATGACGGCCTCAATCGCGCCCGCGCCGTCGTGGATCCCTCTTCGCGCTTCACCCTCATGGACACAATCGCCGTCGCCTACTTCAGCCTCGGCCTCTACGAAAAATCGGCTGCCGTCCACTACGAACTCCTCAAGGCCTACCAGGAGTCCGGTCAAATGAATACTCCTCGTGCCGCCCTGACCCTCGGCTACCTGGCCGAATCAGAAAGTGCTCGCGACCACCACGACCGCGCCACCGCCCTGGCCAAACAGGCCGTCGATATCGCCCGTACACTTTCTCCTTCCTCACCCGAAACTCTCGCCCGTACCCTCCAGCACCAATGCGTCCATTTCCATCAGGCGTCTCGCTATGATCTTTCCGTCAAGGCTTGCGCCGAAGCCGACACCGTTGCCACTCGGTCTGATCTTCCCCCCAAACAGCGTGCTGAAATTCTCGTTGCTTATGGCCGCGCCTTGCAAGACCACAACCGTCTCGCCGATGCCGAACTTGCCTTTGAGCGCGCTCTACCCTTCGCACGCACCTCAGGCGTGAATCTCAATTCCACCTCGGCACAGGTGCTGTCTGGCCTTTCCTCGCTCTACTACCGCCAGGACAAATTCCCACAGGCGGAGAAGACTCTCCGCGAAGCGATTTCGTTTAAGCGCAAGCTCTACCCCAACGGCCATCTCGACCTGGCTCGATCCCTCAATAACCTCGCCAATATCGTCTCCAGCCAGCAGCGCGATCACGAGGCCGTTCCCATCTTTGAAGAGGCACACCGTTACTACCGCCAGGCCCTTGGCCCGCAAGGCTCAGAGCTGGCCAGCTCTCTCTCCAATCTCGCCATGGCAAAAACCTTTCTCAAAGAGGCTCAGGCTGCCGCCGACATCATGGAGGCCGTCGTCAACATGCAGGCAGCGACCGTCGGCCCGGGACGCCTCCCTCACATCAACAGTCAGATCAAACACGCCTCCATCATCTCCGAAGACCTCGGCCAGCCCGCCAAAGCCCGTCCCATCCTCGAAGCAGCACTCACCGCTCTTGGCAAACTTGACTCACCTCCACCCATGCAAACCAACTATGCCAAGTCCATGCTCGCCTTCTGCTTCAATGAGTCCGGTCAGGCCGCCACCGCCGAGCGGCTCAGCCGGGAAGCCTTTGAAGGGCTCAAGGCTGTCCTCCCTCCCAAACACCGGCTTTTTGACCACGTCAACGTAGTTCGGGCTGGATCGCTTCTCCGCCTGGGTCGCCTCGAAGAGGCCCGTCTCCTTCTCGCACCGCTCCTCAAACAAGAAGAGCAAAACACCAATCCCGGCTGGCGCACAGCCCAGATTCGTCGCTACTGGGCCGAGTTGCAATCCCGTCGCAGGTAGCTCAGCAACCACGCCTCTGCCAGCCTCAATTCCTTGCGTACGGTCTCTGCCGAGGTCTTCTCGATCTCCCCGATTTCTTCCATCTTCAGTCCGCCAAAGTAGCGCAGTTCTACCATGCGTCCCTTCCGTGCATCAAAGCGTTCCAATTCTTCCAGCGCCTAGTGTAAATCGATCACACTTTCCGTCTGTCCGAACCCGCCCAGTCGCTGCTCTTCAAGCGGCTCAAACGCAATCATCCCCCCACGCTTGGCCGCTCCCTGCATTCTTCCCCGGTCAATCAGCATCTGCCGCATCGCCCGCGCCGCCAGTGAGAAAAAATGCAGCCGACTCTCATAGTTTCGACTGGCAGACTCTACTAATTTCAGGTAAAGCTCATGCACCACTGCCGTAGGCTGAAGCGTAGACACCCCGTGCTGTGCCTCTACCCTCCGCGCGATCTGCTTCAATTCCTGGTAAACCAGGGGCACAAGCTTGTCATAAGCTTCCCTGTCGCCCTCATTCCAGCGGATCAGCAGGCTGGTGATCTCTCCAGTAACTTCGTTTTCCACGATTTCAACAAATAGTACCAAACCCCCTCATTTTGTTGGCCTCAAGCCTTGGGCTTTCTTACCGATACCCCGTATCCCTT
Source organism: Bryobacter sp. (assembly GCA_044340255.1). Classification (GTDB taxonomy): domain Bacteria; phylum Acidobacteriota; class Terriglobia; order Bryobacterales; family Bryobacteraceae; genus Bryobacter. The sequence goes on from JBIITX010000004.1 coordinate 223,499, forward strand.
ACAGCACTTGTCCCAAATCGGAGGAACTCATGCAATATCCCTCTCTCAAATCCCTGGCGCTGCCCGCTTTTGCCGCTGCCGTCATTCTCTTTTCCCCGGTCGGCTTTGCCGCCACCATTTCCAATGTGGTCTACACGAATACGAGCCGACCCGACTCCGTCGAAGATGGCGTCGCCGGCGTTCACAGCCAGTTCAGATCTTCCGGCTCTGTTGGTTCCGTAATTACGAATGGCAATTCTGCTTCGGTAACTGCGACCACACAGTGGGTCGGCGGCTACAAAGTCGCAACTGCAGGTCCCGCCCACCTTCTTTTCATCTACCCCAGCCTATCTTTGAGCTTTACCGTGGATGACCCTGCCAACATCGGCTACACGCTCGATGCAACCTCCCTGACTCGTGGCTATCTCTCAGCCTTGTATGAGAGTGGTAGTGATTTTTCGCTTGCCATCACTGCTGCTGGCACCAATCTTGGCTTTAGCTTCGACTCCGGCTCCGGCCCAACCAGCATCTTTCAGCTCATTACCTTTGGGGACAACATTGCAGCAAACAAAGCCAACCCTAGCGTGAGTAAAGTAGTCAGCTCCTCAAAGAGTGCCAACCTCGGCAACTTTTCTGGAACTCGCACCTTTTCATTTGTTCTCTCCTGGGAACCCTCGCCGGCTGGCACCATGGTCTTCCAAAATCCTGAAGTCGGCCAAGCTGCCGTTGTTTTTGGCATGAGCTCGACCCTGGACCCGCTCACCCTTTCTAAATACCCCAGTGCGCAAGCCGCCGCTGCCGATGGCAATTTCCTCACAGTCACTGCCACATTCAACCAGTCCGGTTCGGAAGTTCCAGAGCCCACCACCACGGTGCTTCTGGGCCTCGGCCTGGTCGCCATGGGTGCCGTCGCACGCCACCAACGAAAGGGAATTCGCAGGTACTAAAGCCACCACCCAGTCCAACCCGCCCGCGAAAACCCCCACGCCGTGAGGAGGCCCTCCAGCCTCCTCACGGCGTTCGCGCATGGCGGAAGTTTATTACTGCTTTGCTTTCCGTCACTTGGAGAAAGCAAAACAAGATCCACACAACCCACCAAAGAAAATAACCGACGAAGTAAGAGCTTCTGCTCCCGCTTCATCGGTTCCTTGAAAATTGAATTTTGGTTTTGAAACTACCGGGCGGCCTTATTCGGCTGCCAAAGCGCTTCTTCCACTCCAAGCGCCTGATTCACCCAGCGGCTCCACACAAACATCGCATCGCTGAGGCGATTCAGGTAAAGGAGTGCCTCCGCAGGAATCTCCTCGTTGTGGCTCAGCGTAACCAGTGCCCGCTCCGCGCGGCGGCAGATCGTTCGGCACACATGCAGCTCCGCGCAAATACGTGTCCCGCCCGGTAGCACAAAGCTCCGCAATGAGGGCAGGCTGGCATTGTACTGATCGATATCCCGCTCCAGCCGGTCAATGGTTTCCTTGGTGATCCTCGGCTGGTTCGGATGCAAGTCCTGCGGCATCGTCGCCAGCACACTGCCCAGGTTGAACAGCTCATGCTGCAACCGTTCAAAGATCAGCTCCAGCTCATCGAGCTTGCTTTCTTTGGCAGAAATGCGAACGAGCCCAACAAAAGAGTTGAGCTCGTCGACGGTTCCATACACTTCAATGCGTTGCGCGTCCTTGGCAACCCGCTGCCCACCTACGAGCCCCGTCTCCCCCTGATCACCAGTTTTGGTGTAAATCCGGTTCAAGGCAAGACGAGGTTCGTGGAAGGTTTCACTCATGACAATCCGTTTGATTACTTGGGGCAACCTTTGGATTGAATTTCAGCAGCAGGTGCATTCTGAATGCCGCCAATGCCGTTCGGCATCGGGCCATTCTTCGGTACCAGCCAGATTTCAACACGACGGTTCTTGGCATTGCCATCCTTCGCGCTGATCTTGCCGCTGGCCCGTTCCTTCACCGTCGCTTCGCAAAGCGAGGTCTTGAACGGCGACAACTGCTCAGCACCAACGTAGGCTACCTTGATGCGGCTGCGGTCGAGCTTCTTGCAAGGCTCGGTACCACCGCTCAGCACGGCAGCAACCTGCAGTACACGCTCTTCATCGAGGGTGCGGGTCTTCTTGGCCTTGGCATCGCGAACCTTGATCTTCTTCTCGGTCGCATCAATATGACCAACCAGCAGAACATCAAAGTCACCCATCGCAGCAGCACGCTCGAAAGCTTGATCGAGAATACGCTTGCCGCAATTGTTGGTCCGGGCGCTGCCCTTGCCAAACACCACGTCATCCAGCTGCATCGGCTGCGGGCGGGGCGGTGCAGCCACCGGTGCCGGCGGCGCAGGCGGTGCATTGATGCTCAACCGTGCGCTCTTGCTATCGTTACCAGCCTTGGCAGTGATCGTCGCCGAAGCCGCCGGGCCACCAGGGCTCAACGAAATTCCTTCCGGAGTAAAGATCACAGAGCTCGAAGTCGTACCGGGCTTGACGTTCAGCTTTTGCGTCAGCGAACGGCCATCTCCAGAAACCGACACACCGGCCATCGAACCAGCCGGAGCCAGCTTGCCGTTATCCACGCTGTAAGCCAGCGTCACATCTTCGCCAGCGGCCGGGCCGTCATAGCGCAAAACAGAGGTCACGCGCGACGAACCGTTGTAGTTGATCGTCGCCGGATCTACAGTCACACTCACCAGTTCCAGCTTCGGCTGCTTCACCGTCAGCGTGGCGCTGCGCTCGGTGGCAGGGATCGGGAACTTCTTCAGATAGTTCTTGGTCTTGCGGTCGACAACTTTGGTCGTATCGGCTTCTACAAAGCCCTTGATCTGGTGTTCCCCTGCCGTCAGCTTGTTCAGCGCCAGCATCGAATCCCCAGCAACAGGCTGTCCGTCTACGGTCCACTTGTACTTCGGACTCACTCCGAGGCAATTGTTGCTCACCGGCAGTTGGTAGCTTGCGCTTTCCCCAGTCCAGATTGTTTTGCTGGAAGGCTCAATCGCGCTGACACGGAATTCGCAAACCGGGCCCTGATCAATCGCGCCCAGATAGAAATTCACACCACCCGTAGTCTGGAAGCTGTTCACCGGAGCCGTACGCGTATAAGCGATCGCCCCAGCCGGAGCTTGACCCTTCACACCCCAACTCGGTGAGGCGCTGGAGAACCCACGAACATCAAACCGAAGGCCGATCCGCTCGGTGAGCTTTGCCTTCACACCGGTGCCGTAGTTGAATGCCAGCGACCAGCCGGATTGCAAATCCGTAACCTGGCCAAAGGGAGTATTGACTCCATTTCCTAGCTGGCGGCGCGCTTCTTCCGTCACGCCAAAGTAATCCATACCAAAACCCGCCGTCACAAACGGACGGACACGCGATTCGCGGGGCTTGAAGTGGAAAACAGGGTTGAAGTGGAACTGACGCAGCCGCGAACCGAAGGAATATTCGTTCTGGGTAGCAGGAATGCGATACACCGTATTCGCGGTTCCATGCAACATACCGGTCTGTTCCAAGCTGATATAGTTCCAGAAGTTCTGTGTCACCCGGAAGCCGGCAACACCGCCATTGGCTTGATCCTGGTGTGGTTGATTATTCTGGCGGTTAAAAAAGTTTCCGCCACCAAACAAGTTAATTTCGTAAAGATCCCCACCACCCGAGCTGGACTTTTTGGGGGCGGATGAAGAGCTGGTTTGCGCCGACAGGCTGAGGCCAGTGGTCAGCGCCATGGTCATCGCAAGTACAATTGTTTTCAATTTCATAAGTAGGGAATGCCTATCTATTTCATTCTAACGGATTTGGGAAGCTCCTGCACATACACCCCCCGGTTCTGACTCACTCCGAAAAGTTGATCCTCACCAACCACCAGCTTCTCGAAGCTTTGATTTGTCTCTTCCTTTGCGGGGAACCAGTACCAATTCTCTCCCGCATCCGGAGACCAAAATACCCGTTGTTTCCTTAGAGCAAAGCAAAGATCTTTCTGTTTCGGATGCCACGCCACACTTTGCATCCACTCCCGTTGCACCTCACGCCAGCTTTGCCCCCCATCATTGGATTTGCTTAATCCATTCTGCGTTGCCTTCAACTGAACTTGAGGGTCAAGGGGGTTGATCGCCAATTCAAACCAGTCTCCGCCGCGCTGTTTCGCAACGTACTGCACCGACTTCCAACCCTCACCCGAGTCCTGCAGAAAGCTCCCGTCATATTGCGAATACACCGCGAGCCCTTGAGCCGTAACAGCGGCACTCTCCACAGACCGGCTGGCAAATCCAAGCTGCGTTGCCTCAAAACTTGCTCCACCATTAAGAGTTCGCAATAAACCATGGCGCTCGGTCGAGACATAGAAAAGTTTGGTGTTGGTCGGATGAAAAGCAATGCTGGTCGCCACAAAGTCGTTGAGCTTCTTCCACACCATCCCGCCATCACGGGAGCTCCACATACCAGCACTGGTCCCCGCGAACAGAAGCTGCGGATCATGCGGGCTTTGCGTCACCACATAGGTACGTCGGTTCGTCCCCGGGATCCCCTGCACCCGCCGCCACGCCCCACCTGCGTTGAGTGAACAGTAGATCCCACTGCACGCACTGGCAAACACCCGCCCTTGCCGCGTCGGGTCCACTGCAATCGAGAAGATGTCCGAATCATCGAACATCCCGACATGAACTTTTTGCCATGTCGCGCCAGCATTGATCGTCTTCCACGGCAGGTGTGGTGTCCCCGCATAAATCGTCCCAGCTTTGGTCGGATCAAAAGCTACCGAGACAATCGCGCTCAAGTCATCGATCGTCTTCGGGCTGATGCGCCGCCACGTGTTGCCTGCATCGTTCGACATCCAGACACCCTGGTTCGTGCCTGCCGCCATCACCCGCGCATCCTTCGGCCAGGCAGTGATCGCATAAACAGAAAGCTTCTCGGTGCCAGCAACAACGCGCCAGGTTTCCCCTTCGTCGAGCGATCGGTAAAGCCCGCCCGGCGCGGCGCCGACAAACCATTGGCCGCCAGAGATCAGGCCGCAATCGAGGCGCGTGTTGGGCAATTCCGGAAACGCCGCTAGTTGCGTCCAGCTCTTGGCTCCATCGCGACTGCGAAACACGGCCGTGCCCCGCATCGCAACGGCCATCAACGTTTCGGGCTTGGCTGCGTCCAGCCGAATCACTCTCGCCGCCCCACCCCAGGGCCCGATCGGCTTCCAGGCCGGGTATTGCGACCAGCAGGAAAAAGAGAGGAGGAATACACTAAAGAATCGAATCCAGTTCACCAACTAACAGTGTGAACTATAATGGAGGCGTCTGGCCTTGAAACGCATACGCGTATTAGTGGCGAAACCCGGACTCGACGGTCATGACCGCGGGGCCAAGGTGATCGCCAGAGCTCTTCGCGACGCCGGCATGGAAGTAATCTATACCGGATTGCGTCAGACGCCGGAAATGGTGGTCAATGCCGCTCTGGACGAAGACGTCCAGGTCATCGGCTTGTCGATCTTATCCGGCGCGCATATGGCAATCGTGCCTAGGGTGCTCACTCTCTTGCGAGAGCGCGAGATGTCAGACGTGCTGGTGGTTGTCGGCGGAATCATCCCTGAAGATGATGCTGAACAACTCAGGCAGTTGGGAGTGGCGGCGGTTTTCCAGCCCGGAACTTCACTCGAATCGGTAGTGGAATTCATCCGTGGTGCGGCGAGCATCCCCGCCTGACGATATTTGAAAATAAGAGGAGCGAATGCCTCTCCAAGACAAAACAAACATTGCGGTGTTCGTCGATTACGACAACATCGAAATTGGACTTAAGACAACTTTGCGACGTGAATTTGACGTCTCGCTTTGTCTAGATGCATTGAAAGAGCGTGGCGATATTGTTGCAAAATTCGCCTACGCGAACTGGGGCCGCCAAGAAGGTGCGGCACGGCAAATGGCAGAGAATGCTGTGCAAATGGTACAGCGCCTGCCCAGCCCGCGCGGGGACAAGAATGGGGGAGATATCAATCTGGCGCTCGACGCGCTGGAAATGGCCTTCACCCACACTCATGTCAACGCCTTCGCCATCATCAGTGGCGATAGCGATTTCATCCCCCTGGTAAACAAACTGAAAGAATACGGCAAGACCGTTTACGTTGTCGGCGGTAAGGCCTTCACGTCGAACATTCTGCAGAGCAACTGTCACGAGTTCGTTGCCTATGAGAACCTTCTCATGGACCGCGCCGCTCGCCTCGATGGTGGCGAGAATGGCCCGACAATGGAGCGGCTGAAGCAGGAACTGGCCGATTCCATGGCCCGCACCGACCAACAACCGGCCAGCACCAACCGTTGGGATCGTAACCGTGACCGCGGTAGCCGTGGCGGAAGAGATCGCGACCGCGATCGCGACCGTGACCGCGAGCCGATTGTCGAAGCCGAACCCATTGTCGAAGGTGGCATTGGCTTGTTGCCGGGTGAGAGGTTGTCGCGCGTCGCCGCTGCACCTCCCATTGTGGTTCCAAGCAATGATCGTCCTCCAGCAACTGGTCGGGAAAGCCGCTGGGAACGACGCGACCGTCGTCGTGACGAGCGCGGCCGTGGAGACCGTCCCGAGCGTCAGGATCAACCCCGCGCTGAGCGTCCTCCGCAGTCCAACGAACCCCGCGTCACGCAAGAGATCCAGGCGGCACTGCCGCTGGTCGAGCGCTCGCTGCAAACCCTCGAACGTCGTGGCGTTCAAGCCCAACTGGGCTTGCTCAAGAGCACGATGATGCAACTGGACCCCACCTTTCACGAGCGTGGCTTCGGTGCATCGAGCTTCAGCGACTTCATTGACCGGCTCAAGAAGGCCGAGTTGGTGGAAGTGCAAGGCACGGGTGGCAAGCTTACGATTGAACGCAAGGGCGGTGCGAACGCACGGCCGTTGCCGGAACCGGAAGAAGCACTGCCTTTGCTGCGTGATGCCCTCGAAGCACACCGCTACGAGATGGAAATGGGCGACGGCGTCGAGCCGGGCGACCTGGCACAGTGGATCGCCACCGAGCACCCTGGTTTTGATGTTCACAACTATGGCTTCCCGGGCTTCCATGAATTTTTGACCTTCTCTGAAAAGAAGGGTGTTGTGAGCGTGAAGAAGGAAGAGGAACGCGGCATTGTCGTCTACCTCGGCCGAGAGTTCTTCCCGCCACCAGCCCCGAAGGTTAAGAAGGAAGAAGAGTTCTACAGCCAATACGATGAAGTGCAGCCTTATGTGGAAGGCCAGCCCAGCATCATTGAGCCGAATCCTCCTCCCGTCAAGCCGAAGAAAGCGACCTCACGTGCCCGCAAGAGCACCGGCACGACGAGCAAGCGCGCTTCTTCGGGGACGACAACCCGCTCACGCAGCAGGAAGAAAACCGATGATTGAGCATTTGTTCCCCCCTGGGGTGCCGATGCCGAAGAACCCGTACTCGCCAGCCGTTAAGGCTGGCGGGTTCATTTTCGTCTCAGGGCAGATCCCCATGGATGCGGCCACGATGGAGATGAGCTACGGCGACATCCAGCACGAGACGCGGGTCACGCTGACCAACATCCAGCGGATTCTCGAAGGTGCCGGGTCGTCCCTGGCGCAAGTGGTGAAGGTGAATGTGTACCTGGCCGATGAGCGCGACTTTGCCAAGATGAACGAGGTCTATATCGAGTTCTTTGGCAAGGACCGTCCGGCAAGGACGACGATTGGTTGTAAGTTTGCCAACCCGACGATGAAGGTCGAAATCGACTGCATCGCCTATTCGGGTTAGGAACGTAGTTCGGCGATGGTGGCCCCAGTGCCACCTTCTGCCGCAGTCGCAACGAAGTAACGGGCCACATGGGGATGCTTTGCCAGCATCTGCTGTATGGCCTTTTTTAGTACCCCATAGCCGTGGCCGTGGATGATGCGGACGCGGGCAATGGAGCCGAGGCTGGCCTTGTCGAGAAAGCGGTCAACATTGTCGAGGGCCTCCTCTGAGTTTTGGCCAATGACGTTGATCTCGCGGGTCGGCACATCCCAGGTGGGGCCGGGTTCGAAGCGAACATTGGAAGGCAGCTTCTTGCTGGCCGCCGCATCGGTGAGCACTTCGAGGATTTCATCCTTGGCGACCTGCATCTTGAGGAAGCCGGCCTGTACTTCGACGCGGCCGTTATCGAGGATGCGTAGCACCTGAGCGGGCTCCCGGACGTTTTCGATGCGCACCTTCACGCCGACTGCCAACTTAGGGCCCGTGGGGACAGCAGCCTGACCTTCGGGCCGGATAGCAGAGGCGACTTCGGCCTGGAATTCCCGCTTGAACTTTGCTGCTTTGAGCTGGGCCTGATCGGCTGCCTTGCGGGCTTCGCTGGTGCTCTTGATGTCGTCGATGGTGGCGCGGGAGTTGCGCTCGAACTCATTGAGCAGCTTCGAAGTCTTGGCCTCAAACTCACGGATGCGCTGGGCATCGCGTTTGTTGAAACGGTCTTCCAGATCGCGCTCGCGGGCAACGACCTCGCGGTGCTTGGCCTGCCATTCGACTTCGAGAGCCGTAGCAGCTTCAAGCTTTTGATGGAGCTCATTGAGGAAGCGAGCGATGTCCTGATCGCGTGTGCTCATCGAAGTTCGAGCCTGTTCGATCACCTCAGGAAGAATGCCGAAGCGGGCGGCGGTATCGAGGCCGGCCGATTTGCCCGGTGCGCCAACACGCAACTCAAAGGTAGGCAAAAGAGTGGCATCATCGAAGCCCATCGAAGCGCTGAGAACACCGTCGTGATTGACGCCGTAGATTTTGAGGGCGAGCAAGTGGGTTGAGGCAAGGGTGAAGCAGCCGTCGCGATGGAAGCGATCGACGATGGCAACACCCAGCGCACCGCCTTCTTCGGGGTCGGTGGAACGGCCAATTTCGTCGAGGATGACCAAAGAGTCCGGACTGGCTTGATCGAGCAGTTCAGCCACATGGCGCATGTGAGAGCTAAAGCTCGAAAGGCTGGTCTCGATGGACTGGCTGTCGCCGATGTCGGCGAGAATCTGATCGAAGATGGGCAGGGTTGCTTCTGAGGCCGGGACGGGGAGCGCGCTTTGGGCCATCAGGGAAAGCAGACCAACGGTCTTCATGGCGACGGTTTTGCCGCCGGTGTTGGGTCCGCTGATGAGGAGGGTTCGCCTGGACTCGCTGAGATCGAGATCGAGCGGAACTGCCGACTTGCGCTGGCGGCGGAGGACATCGGTCAGCAAGGGATGGCGGGCTTGTTTGAGATGGAGCTCGCGGTTGGTGTCGCTGGAGAAGACCGGGATGGTGCAGCGGAACTCGGCACCGAAGCGAGCCTTGGCGAAGACGAACTCGAGGGCACCCATGACTTCGACCGCGGTGGCGATGTCAGCGTGTTGCTCGCGCATTTTGCCGGTCAGTTCGCGGAGGATGCGGTGGCACTCGCGGAGCTCTTCTTCGATGAGGCGCACGAGCTCGTTGTTGAGCTGGATGGTCTCAAGCGGTTCGACAAAGCTGGTCTGGCCGGAGCCGCTGGTGCCATGCACAACGCCCTGGACGCGGCCCTTGAAGTTGGTCGCTACCGGCACCACAAAGCGGTCTCCACGCATGGTGACGTAATCGTCCTGCATGACACCGTCGTCCTTGTGGGTGCGCATGAAGCGCTCGAGGGAGTTTTGGATCGATTCGCGTTGGCGGCCAAGTTCCTGGCGGAGCCGTTTGAGGGCGACGCTGGCGTCGTCTTCGAGGCTACCGTCAGGGCGGATCTTGCCGTCGAGGGCGCGGAGCAGCGTCCGGAAGTCGGCGATCTTTTCGGCTTTTTCCCAGAGCAAAGGAAAGCGATGCGGAGACTCACTCAGCCCGAGGCGGAACTCGGTGGCGCGGGTGAGCCAGGTGCGGAGGGCGAGGATCTCCAGCCCATCGAGGACAGCCCCTTCGATGCGGACACGGGCGACGGCTTCACTGACGTCTTCGAGGTCTGTGAAGCGGAGCCGGGGCAGGCCGGAATCTTCAGCGTCGCCAACGGTCAGAAAGTCGAGGGCCTCACTGAGTTGGTCGAGGCTGGACTGAAGAGCCGCGCGGTCGGTAGAGGGCTGCATGGCAGCGAGCTCGCGATGACCAGCGGCTGAAGACACGTATCGCGCCAGCAGGGCGCGGAGTGTTTCGTACTCTAGAAGGTCTTGGCTCCAGTTCGGCATCGTTCAATTACTTCGAGTGTGCCCGAGGTGACGGGCACTCCTTTCAATTCTTCCGGGCTGAACCAACGGACGTCGGCAGAGTCACTGCCGGCGCGGGGTTGGCCGCTGAGGATCTCACAGACATAGTCGAGCAGCACATAGTGGTACTCGGTTGCCCCGGCTGTGTCGGGCATGATGCGCTCGAAGAGTTCGCCGAAACGGACAATTTTGACTTCGAGGCCGGTTTCTTCCTGTACTTCCCGGATGAGGGCGTCCTGGACGAGTTCGCCCGTTTCGACAGCACCGCCGGGAAGGCTCCAAAAGCCTTTGAGGGGCTCTTTGCCGCGTTGGACGAGGAGGACGCGGTCGCCGTCGTAGATTAGCGCTCCAACGCCCAGAATGGGTTTGTTTGGATAGCGCCGGACATCAGGTTGCACTACGGTTCTACTGCGACTCCCTTAACCTTCATCCTCGCACGATAGACGCCTGATTTTGCGGTGATGTATAGAGTCATGCGGTCTTCATCGCCAAAGTTCATACTGCTGGGCTTGTCGCCCATGGTGATGGTGTGGAGAGGCTGGGCCTGTGGCGAGACGATGTAGATGTGGTTGGCGGCGACGTAGAGATTGCCTTTCTCGTCGGTGCGCAGGCCGTCGGGGGGACCATTGATGTTGTCGAGGAAGACGCGTTCGCCGGTGGCGCGACCGCGGCCATCGAGGTCATAGGCGTAGACTTTGCGCTCGTCGGAATTGGCGACATAGAGGATGCGGCCATTGGGTGAAAGCGTGATGCCGTTGGGGCGGCCTTTGGGTTTAGCGATCAGGGAAAGTTCGCCTTTGGGGCTGAGGTGGTAGACGCCGTGGAAGTCGAGTTCGCGGGTGTCGGACTGGGCACCGAAGGCCGGGTCGGTGAAGTAGAGCTGGCCGTCTTTGCGGATCGCGAGATCGTTGGGAGCATTGAGGCGCTTGCCTTCAAAGCGCTCGGCGAGAACATCGAATTTGGTTTCTTCGCCGGGGTAGAGGCGGATGATACGGCGCGTGCGGGATTGGGCTACCACCAGACGACCGTCGGGGTCGTAGGCCAGAGCGCTGGGGCCGGCCATGTTTTCACGGTACTTGGCCGTGCCTTTGTCGGGAAGGAAGGCGAGGATTTGGTTGGACGGTATATCGCAGAACAAAAGAGCCTTGGCAGCGCGGGACCAAAGTGGGGACTCTGTGAAGCGGTGACCGCTGCTGGCCTTTTCAATCTGGATGTCGGAAAAATCCTGCCCGAGGGCGAGACAGGTGATTCCCAAAAGGGCGAATCGCATGGGCTTGATTCTACATCGTATCGGTGAGAGAGTAATTTGATAGCAATGTCGATCAATTTTATGGTGATTGTGATGGGAGCAGGAATGGCGATGGCTGCTGCGGACCCGGCTCATGAGAAATCGGTGCAGGAATACCGCACCAAGCTGGAGACGACGCTCAAGTCGGATGTGGGTTGGCTGACGGTGGCGGGGCTGCATTGGTTAAAGCCTGGGGAGACGACAGTTGGAAGTGACCCGAAGAGTGGGTTCGTTTTGCCGAGCGGCAAGGCACCGGCGAAGGCTGGCGTTTTTCGTTTTGACGGCAAGAAAGTGAGCCTGAAGGCGGAGCCTGCGAGCGGGATCCAGGTGAACGGGAAGCCGTTTACGGAAGGTGCACTTCAGGATGACAGTGGAGGCAAGGATTCGGATCTGGTGACGCTGGGACCGCTCACGATGACGATTATCGACCGGGGCGGCAAGATTGGGATCCGGATGCGGGATAAGACCAGCAAGTACCGCAAGGAATTTACACACCGTAGCTGGTACCCCGTGAAGGCGGATTATAAGGTGAAGGGCAAGTTTTTGCCTTATGCGACGCCAAAGAAGCTGCGGGTACCGACGGTGATTGAAGGCGTTGTGGAAGAGCATGAGAGCCCGGGCGAGATTGAATTTGCTATGGGAGGTGCGACGCACAAAGCGCAGGTGCTCAAGGCCGGGGAGGGACAGTTGTGGCTGATCTTCCGAGACCGCTCGAGCGGTAAGGCGACGTACCCAGCCGGCCGCTTTCTGTATGGAGAGCTGGCCAAGGACAACACGGTGAGCTTTGACTTCAATAAGGCTTACAACCCGCCCTGCGCGTTCACACCCTTCGCGACCTGCCCCTTGCCGCCGAGGCAGAACTCGCTGAAGGTAGCGATTGAGGCGGGCGAGCTTACCTATCATCTGGAGCCCTAAGAGCCAATTTATTTGGTGCGTACCGTGTTTCGGACGAAGTCGGCGACCATTTGATCGAGTTGGGGGTCGTGTTTTGGCTTCGTTTGTTTTTCGATGATTTGTTTCACTTCAGGCGTTGTGTTGAGGAGCATCATGGCGAGCATGAAGGGTGTGGTTTTGGTTTGATCGGACTTGCGCATTTCGGCGACGGGGAGTGAGGCCGGGATGTCGAGCTTTTTCTCCATGAGGTAGAGCTCGTTGTGGACGTCGAGAGCGGAGATGCGATCGCGCTGGAGCTTGCGGAGTTCACTGAAGGCTTTGTCGGCGCGGCGTTCGAGCATGGCGGTCATTTTGACGGTGCGTTCCATGAGCAGGAAGAGCTTTTCGTCGCCGGGGTTGTTGAGGTAGGCATCCTGGGTTTCAACTTCGATGCGCTGGGCGCGCAGGACCTGATAGCTCGAAAAGGCGTAGCGCTCAAAGGCGAGGAGTTCGGGTTCGGAATCGGGGAGGCATTGCTTGCGGAGCTTCGCTTCAAAGTCGGCGAAGTCGGCCTGTGCGTCGGGGGAGAGAAAGCGTGGCGAGGAAGCGGTTAAGCCATGGCTGACGCTGTTTGCGGCAGACTTGGCTCTACCTTCTTCGGTGGTTGGGCCCGTAGACTTTTGGGCATTCGAGCGGTTGGCAGCCAAAGCGGCATCGGTCATGGTCTTTTTGGAAGACCCGACCGCAGTATGGTTCGGAGATAGAGTTTCCATGCGCGCAAGCTAGCAGACGGGAAGAACAGCTCGCGGGGGTGTCGGTGGGGAAGTCTATTGTTTGTTGTAGTTTAAGCTCGAAAAAATAGTTCAAAATCGATGTGAATGATAAAGTTCTCATCGGCGAAACGGGGTCGGCTGGCGGGGCTGCAAGGGGATGCTGAACCCGTTTTCGGTGATGTGAACGTGCGTTGAGCTAAGCCGCTAACGCATGTTGGG
>JBIITX010000057.1:0-18861 GCA_044340255.1 Bryobacter sp.
CGGGGTAAGGGGGCTCAGACGCCACCCCCTTGCCCCACACCCCTATCCCCGCTAACGGCGGAGCAAATGGGCTAAGATCTTTGAAGTTCTCTAGTTATGGCTGGAGGAGTCATTGGGGGCAGGTCAGCGGCATTCCCTTTCGACAAGCGAAGGCCAAACGCGGCGCTCACCATGGGCGCCGCAAAACTCGTCCCGTGGCACCAGCGCACTCCGTTCTGGCGGTCCAAATCCGTTGGCACACATCCCCAAATGAATTCTCCAGGGGCGTAGCAATCAACAGTTCTCCTTGCCAATTCACCGTCGGTGGGCTTCTTTGGTTTTCCAGTTCTCGATCCAGTCCAAACCTTGTGGGTTGTGTCTTCCGATAAAGCCCCGACATTGATCAAGCCTCGGTATGCTGCAGGATAGAGAATGTTGTTCGTCCCGTGGAGCGTGTCGCTTTTGTTCCCAACAGAAGCCACAACAATTGGACTTCGTGCGCTCTGGTTCAGTCGCGTCAAATGGTCATAAACCACCGGAAAGGACAAGCCGGAGCCAAAGCTCATATTCAAGACACGAATATCCTTCGTATTCGGGTGATCATCAATAATCGCCTGAAGAAACGTGGTGAGCTTTGAAATCTGAAGCACAAACGCCGACCCCCTTCTTCGCCCAAACACTTGCACCATCTGCACCTTGGCTAGAGGAAGAAGCCCAGGCATCGGCCCAGTTTTGCCTTCAGGCCAGTCCTTTACAATCCCGTCTGGCTTCGCGCAAATCACGCCACAAACAGTCGTCCCATGGCCAGAGGTGTCAGTTTCCTGTGTGTCCCAAGGATGCACATTTTCAATCAAATAGGGATGACTGGTCTGAACTCCGGTATCGAGAATAGCTATATTACTGACTTCGTTTTCAACGGCGTCTCCATAATCGATGAGATCAAGCGGGCTTCTGCGGTTTCGCGATTTTCCATCTGTCCTTGTGAAAGCACTTGGGTTAAGAGGATCGGGCTCGTTAATCACCGGCATCGCTGGAGGAAGCACATAGGGCACGTCGCTGACATAGCTCAAAGAAATTCCAGGCCAGCCCAGAATCTTTGCTTTGGCTGCGGCCACGTGGCTACGCAAGGGAAACGTAAGCAAGAGGTATTGCCGGGCACGAATCCTGTTGGGGAGAGGATTGTAATTTAAGCCAGCCATTGTTTCTACAACAGCAAATGGCTCTGAATTCAACATAGCGCGAAAGGTAGCGAGGTTTGCACTGGACATCCGAGCACTATTTTGAGCCCACTTCAGTCCGTCCTCTGCATTTGTCCCAGTCAACAACTCATAGGGCCGCACTCCCACCGACCAGAGTGTCTGAACCAGAGCCAAGTTGTTCTCCCGCCGCAATGCAGCCAACAACTCCAACACCGGCGCAACTAAGCCATAGGGGGACGTCTTGTGGCTCGGAGCAACCGCCATGCCATCCCCCAAACGAATCACCAACTGGCCGGGAACCCCATCGGGAATCGCAGGCAACGGTACTTCGTCAAACTCCGAATCAAATGCCAGTTTGCGAGGGTCAAGTGGATTGCTCTTACCAAGTCCAAAGTTCCGGGGGTTCATAAGTGCATTTACACTATCACACCAAAAGAAGCTACGAAGAAACTAACTCCCGCAACACCGTCCCGTGGACATCCGTGAGCCTCCGGTCAATCCCATTGTTCCGGTAGCTCAACCTCGTATGGTCAATCCCCATCAAATGCAGCAGCGTCGCATGAATGTCGTAACAATAAACAGGCTTCTCCACCGCCTTATAACTCCACTCATCCGTCGCCCCATAGCTCACCCCTCCCCGAAACCCACCCCCCGCAAACCAGGACGTAAATCCTAGCGGATTATGATCCCGTCCCAGACTCCCCTGGCTACAAGGCATCCGCCCAAACTCCGTCGTCCAATACACAATCGTATCTTCCAGCAATCCCCGCCCCTTCAAATCCTTCAACAAACCCGCCATCGGCCGGTCCAGTTCATGGGCAAGCATACCGTGGTCTTTCTTCAGGTTTTCATGGCTATCCCAATTGCGTCGCGGAAAGCCATTATCCGCCCCACTCCAAATCTGCACAAATCGCACACCACGCTCCACCAACCGCCGCGCCGTCAGACAACGCCGCCCCAGGTCAGCGGTCAAAGGCTCATCCACCCCATACAACCTCCGCGTCGCCGCGCTCTCCCCCTCAATCCCCAATACTTCCGGCGCACTCAACTGCAAACGCGCCGCCATCTCATAGCTCGCAATCCGCGCCTCCAGTCGGGAATCTCCACCCCGCTCACTCAAATGCCTTCGGTTCACCTGCTCCAGCAATCGCAGGCCGTCCTTCTCGCTCGCCTCGCTAACGTAAGTCCCGCTCGGCCGCTCCAGATCCGCAATCGGATGCGCACTCCCCACCTTCACCGTGGTCGCCTGATGGGCCGCCGGCAGAAAACCTCCTCCCCAATTCGCCGGCCCATTCGGCGGCATCCCGCGTGGGTCAGGCATCACCACAAACACCGGTAAATTCTGATTCAAACTCCCCAGACCATAACTCACCCAGGCCCCCGCACTCGGGAACCCCGGCAGAATAAACCCCGTATTCTGCATGAACGTCGCCGGCCCATGCACATTCGACTTCGTCATCATCGAATGCACAAAGGCAATGTCATCCACGCACTGTGCCGTCTCGGGAAACAGATCGCTCACCCACTTCCCCGCCTGCCCATACTGCTTCCAGGCCCAGGGGCTCGGCATCACCACCCCCGGATTACTCTGAAACAGCTCTACCTTCTCACCCGGGTCCCACTTCTCGCCCGCCTTACGAATCAACAACGGCTTGTAATCAAAGCTGTCGCACTGGCTCGCTGCACCCGACAAAAAGATCTGGATCACACGCTTGGCCCGTGCCGGATGATGCAATTCCCCCGCCATCAGATGCGACAGCGCTAGTCCACCAAACCCACTCAAAAAGTCTCTACGTTGCATCAATGTTCCCTCAATCCACAAACAGAAACTCGTTGGTATTCAGCAACAAGCGGCTCAGATTCGCCATGCCATGCTTGGCGGCGTAGCTGCGGTAGGCCTCTAACTCATCCGCCCGCAATTCCCGGCCCAGCACCAGCCTTCCGGCAAGCGCCACATCCTCGCCCACTCGCGTCGCCAGATGCCCGGCCATCTTCAACATGAACGGGTTGTTCCACATCGCCAGAGCCTGGATCGCCGTCAGCGTCGTCGAACGTTTCGGCGTCTGCACACTCGGGTCAGGGCAATCCAGCCGCTCCAGAAATGGATCAGGCACACTCCGCACAATGAAGCGATAGATGCTCCTCCGGTAAGCCCCCTCCCCATCGGCATCAAACTTCGCGTAGTCGTAAATCGGGGAATGATCATCCTGAAACCAGAACATCCTCACCCCGGGCCCACCCATCTTCAAGTCGAGCTTCCCGGCCACAGCCAACGCCGCATCCCGCACACTCTCCGCATCCAGCTTCATCCGGTTCATCCGCCACAACAGCCGGTTGTCCCCATCCACTTTGGCCGCCACCTCATTGTGCGTCGAAACCTGCCTGTACGCCCGGCTCATCAACAGCTTCTTGTGCAACTGCTTCAGGCTTCCCTTCGCTTCATCGCGAAACCAGACAGCCAACCAGTCCAGCAACTCCGGATGCGTCGGCAGCGAACCCATCTTCCCAAAATCACTCGGCGAATCCACAATCCCAGCCCCGAAGTGATAATGCCAGACCCGGTTCACAATCGATCTCCACGTCAACACATTCTTCTCGCTCGCAATCCACTCCGCCAGCGCCGCGCGCCTCGCCCCTTCTTCCTGCACCCCAAACTGGGCATCCAACCCCGGCAGCGCCCGCAACGCCCCCGGCGTCACTTCCTTGCCCGGTGCATTCACATTCCCGCGGTCCAACACATGCACCGTCCGGGCCGTAAGCGACGGGCGGAAGTTCCCCATCCGCGCAAAGTAACCCGCGCCCGAATAAACCAGCTTCGGCTTCGGCAATAACGCCACCTGATCATCGAGCGCCTTCATCTCAGCCTTCGATTTTTCGATAGCCCCGTAAGTATCA
The DNA here is from genome assembly GCA_044340255.1 of Bryobacter sp. Taxonomy (GTDB): domain Bacteria; phylum Acidobacteriota; class Terriglobia; order Bryobacterales; family Bryobacteraceae; genus Bryobacter. The sequence continues at coordinate 4,074 of JBIITX010000057.1, forward strand.
GCACCCACCACCACATCCACCAGCTTCTGCCGCGCCGCCCGGTCGGCACTACGCCTTGCCTCGAGCATCGCCTTCTCCTGTTGCTGCTCTGCATTCTTCGGCGTCCCCAGATGAGCCAGCAACAATCCAGCATCCTGAATGCGATCATCGAGCGCCACAATCTCGGGCGTCGTGGCAAACTCCACCCGGTCGAGCAACGGTTGCATCTGCTGCTGCAGCGCCAATTTCTGTTTCAGCAACGCAATCCGCTGCATCGCCACAGCGCGGTCTTCATCATAAGGACGATCCGCCCGATCCACCCCGGCAAACACAGCCTGCAGCCGGTAATAATCCTCCTGCGGAATCGGATCAAACTTATGGTCATGGCAACGGGCACAATGCGCCGTCATGCTCGTAAACGTCGAAACCGTCGTCGCCACCATGTCATCCCGGTCGAGCGTCCGCGTCAGCTTCTTGTCGGTCGTCCCTTCCCGCAACTCCTGATGCCCCACAAAATCCCAGGGCCCCGCCGCCAGAAATCCCGTCAACTCCATCGCCCGCGCATCCCCCGGATACAGCACATCCCCCGCCAGCTGTCGCCGCACGAACTCCCCATAAGGCAAGTCTGCATTGAAGGCCCGAATCACCGCATCCCGATACGGCCAGGCATTGGCCCGCGGCTTGTCCTTGTCGTATCCATGCGAGTCCCCGTAGTGCACCACATCCAGCCAGTGCCGCGCCCATCGCTCCCCATAGCGCGGCGAAGCCAGCAACCGGTCTACCAGTCGCTCATACGCTCCAGGGGCCCTGTCCGCTTCAAACGCAGCCACCTCAGCCGGCGTCGGCGGCAGACCATGCAAATCAAAACTCAACCTCCGGATCAACGTCCTGCGGTCCGCTTCCGGAGAAAACTCGAGCCCCTTCTCCTTCAACTTGGCAGCCAAAAAGCCATCGACGGTTTCGCCTTCTACCTGGGCCAGCGGTCGCAAAGACCACCACATCCCCTGCCCCGTTTCAAACGCCCACTTGCGAATTGCCTCCACCTGCTCGGCCTTCAGCTTCCCACCCACCTTAGGCATCCGCGGCGTATCCCCATCCACAGCCCGCAGCACCATCTCCGCATCACTGAATCCCGACGGGTGACACATCACACATCGCTCTTTCAGAATCGGTTTCACATCGGCAGGCTGGCCCCAAACCACACAGGTAGCCAGAATGAAAAAAAGGCCCTTCACGGCCTCCAGCATATCAAGCGTGAGCGCGTGTGAGCCTTTTCAAAATCGTAATCGGCAGCGTCACAATTTCCCAGACCAGACGCAGGACCCCCCCAACAGCAATGCCCACAATCCGGAACGGCAACAGCAACAGCCAAACCAGCGGATACAAAACCAGCGCCAGCAGTGCCAGCGGCCAACAAACCACAAACAGCAGCATCCACAGCAGAAATGTAAACATCAGCTTACCTCTGCTATCTAATACGCGGGTAGGGTGAAAAGGTTCACCCTACCCGCATAGCAATTACTGCTTCACAGCGATAACCGTACCAAGCCCACTCTGGCTCGGCACAGACCGCAGATTCACCAATACCGAAATCGCGTTACCAGGAGGTACGGCATCAGGAATCTTCACATTCAACTGCCACAGACCCACAAAGCCCGGTCCAAGACCAGAGAATTGCACGTCGCCCGCCGGAACCGGCCGACCGTTGATGAAGACGTCAGGCCGTTCGCCCACCGCCAAAGGATTGCTCGGTGAAATCGCACCATCAGCCGGAGTGTTCGACACCGCGCCAACGCCAGTGCCATACAGCTGAATCACCTGTCCACGACCCACCGGATTCGTAATGCTATTCACGGTGTTGTCCTGGTTCAAAGCCGCAATCTGGCCACGACCATTGGCCGTCGCCGTAAAGAAGCCCGGTGACACATCCGTGATCCGAACAAAGCTCGAAGCGAGCACCTGTCCGGTCGACCGCTTGACCACCGTCACATCCGCCAGCGAACCCGGCTGTGCACCCCACGGAACCTGATAGTTGATCTGCCCACTGCTCACAAAGAACAAGGGAGCAGGCCGGTCATTAAACAGCACCTGGGTATCAGCCAGCTCAGTCGGCAGATTTGGCGTCGGCGAGACCACCGTCGCATCAGCAAACGAGCCACCCTGCGCGTACATCGACGCAATCATGCCCGGTGCCAGATTCGTATTCTGCTGGTTCGCGCCATTCACGCTAGCCTGCGCCTGATAGTAGAAGGCGATACGATTGCCGGCATCCGACATGATCAGGTTCGAATTCTGGTCCACCTTGACGTCGAGCGGGAAAACAATCTGCCCGGTCTGCAGGTTGGCCCGTGAAGTCACCGAAAGCGAATCATAGGCCGGGAAACGCAAGGCCCTCGCATTGTTGCCATCCGTCACCCAAAGCTCCGCCGTGCGGGGGTCCGAATGAACACCCTGCGGATTGTTAAGCCCGGTCAGCGTCAATGCCGGAGTCGGGTCATTGCCAGCCAGAGTGACGCGGTTGTAAATCTGCAAACGCTGATTCCCGGAATCTACAACATACATACGGTCATCCACGTCAACCGTCACACCGCGCGGCCCACTCAACCGCTTCGGGTCATTGCTCGCTGACGTCGTAATGAAGTCAGGCTGGCCAAACACCGAGGCAGCTACCTGTCCGTTAGTGAAGTCGCCATTGTTCGGACGCAAGAACAGCAAAACGCGATTATGTGCATTGTCTGATACCACCAAATGCCCACCGGTCGTAAACGCCAACCCCATCGGCGCGCTCATGTTACGCGGGCTAGCGTCAGTAATTCGGCCCGTAAAGCTCGACTGCCCCAGCACCAGATTCGGACGCAGGTTCGAAAGATTGTCGAAGGGCCGCGGATACCGCACCACACGGCTATTCAATGTATCGGCAATATATAAATCACCACGCGAGTCCACCGCCACAGCATGGGGCAAGAACAAACCCGTCTGGTTGGCGATGTTCTGGTTACCATCTGGCGAGTTGATTGTGGTTCGGTTCAGTCCGACCTGCCCAATTACCAGATCCGCCGGCTGGCCCAGTGCAACACTACGCACGTCACGATATCCCAACACGCGATTGTTCAAAGTATCAGCGATATAGAGCGTATTCCCATCGAGAGCAATACCGCCTCCACGATACTGCCGACTCTGAAAAACACCCGTAAAGAAAAACTCTTTGCCTTCCACCAGATTCGGTGAATTCAAGTCGAGTGCCGTTTGGCCCAGCACCTTCGTCGCGGGCGAGCTAAACGGAGCCCCACCAGGGATCATGACCACGCGGTGATTGTTGGCATCCACCACAAAGAGGTTGGTTCCAATCACCAAGGCATCCACGGCCTGGTTCAAACCATTAGCACTTGGAACCCGAAGTCCACGATTCACTTCACCGCTGTTAAAGTCCGGCTGGCCAATCACGTCCCTCATCCGGGGAGAAATCGAAGCCTGCGTTTCCGGAGCCCAGTTCTCAGGATTGTCATACCGAACAATGCGGCTAAAGCGGGCATCCACAACATAGGGCGTCCCCCCTGACACGAAAATGGCTTCCGGAGAACCAATCTGCGTATCATTGACAGGTGGTATTGCCACTCCTTGGGTCTGCACGAAGATGCCCAGAATTCGATCTGCTGCCTGCCCCGTATTCGACGGATTGCGGAATACAAGCACTCTTCCACGCGCATCAGAAACATACAGACGGCCATCGGTCCCCCAGGCAATCCCGGAAGGCAGTGCCATCGTCGACTTGTCCGTCCCAGACTGGCCTTGCGAATTCGAAATCGAATTCAACTGCCCCAAAAACACGTCAGCATCGGCCCCAAAATTGCCCGGCGTCAAAACCCGCGCCGGATACCGCACCACACGGTTGTTGCCAGAGTCGGTCACCCAGAGGTTTCCCGTAGCATCAAACGCCATACGAATCCGAAGCACATTGTTGCCCAGGTCACTAAAGAAAAGCGTTCCCGCGCCAGGCGTCGCCCTCCCACGATTCGGCTGCCGCCCAAGATTTCCAGTCGAAGCCCCGCCAAACGTCTCCTGTCCCAAAATCAAATCGATCTCAAGCAACTGGTCCGTCGGTTGGTCAAACGGCTTCGGGTAACGCACAATCCGGTTGTTGTTCGTATCGACAACATACAAGTTCCCCTGCCCATCCACAGCCAAACCCGTCGGCTGGTTCAAACCAGTAGTAAATCCAGTCCCCGGTCCATTAAAGTCACTGCGAAAGCGATCCCGCTGCCCAATCACAAGATCAGCAGGTGCACCAGAAGCCGCTCCCACCGGGTTCCGCCAGGCCAGCACACGGTTGTTACCCGTATCAGCAACATACAAAATCGGCGTCGACGAGCTGGTATCCACCGCAATCCCTTGCGGCGTCGTCAACTCCCGGCCTTCCACAAAATTCGGTGACACCGTTGCCAACTCTCTCCGTGGGTGCCCAAGCACTCGCGACGGAAAGGGGTTCAATTGCACGCTCACCGGCTGAGCCAGCAGCACTCCAGACGTAGCTAGAGCGTATACTAATAAGTTCAGTTTCATTCTTTTGGTTCCTATATAGGACAGACGCGGGACGGGCCCGTTACTACATCTCTTATCTTCTCAGAAAATTATCAGATTTTGATCCACCTAACTATCGGCCTTTACGCGTCTAGAATATAGATGATGCTCCCCATGCTGTTTTTGGCCGCCCTCAGCGCCGGTGTTCTCGAAGACGCCCGTGACCGCCAGGACTCCGCCGCCCTCTCCACCCAACTCACCAAGCTCACCGCTGCCGCCAACCAGCCAGGCAGCCCCGCCAAGGCCCACTACGACCTCGCTATCGCCCGCAGTTTCGAAGCCGAAATCGCCATGGAAAAAGGCGACAAACGCGCCTCCGCCGCTGCCGCCGAAGCAGGCATCGAACCAGCCCGCAAAGCCATCGCCGCCCAGGCCAACAACTCCGAATACCACCGCATCCTCGGCACCCTCTGCGGTCAGATCATCCCCGCCAACGTCCTGGCCGGCCTCAAATACGGTCGCTGCGCCATGGACGAAGTCGCCAAGGCCATTGAACTCAATCCCAAATCTGCCGAAAACTGGCTCTCCCGCGGCGTCGGCAACTATTATCTCCCCTCCTCCTTCGGCGGCGGCATCGACAAAGCAATCGCCGACCTCGACAAAGCCCTCGAGCTCAATCCCAAACTCGCCGACGCTCACCTCTGGCGCGGCATCGCCCTCCGCAAAGCAGGCAAAAACGCCGAAGCCCGCAAAGCACTCTCCAAAGCCCTCGAACTCAACCCCAAACGCCTCTGGGCCAAAACACAACTCGAGAAGACCCCCGCCCAATGAACTGGCGCCAATCCGTTCTTCTCAGCACGCTCTTCGCTGTGTTGACCGCCCTTGGCATTTTCATTTTCCCCGGTCACACCTTCCTACAAAGCGACACCCAAATCTATCTCCCCCTCTTTGAGCACCTCAAAGATCAGCGCCTGCTCACCAAAGAACTCATCCTCTCCGGTGCCCACCTCAGCTACACGATCTACGACGAAACCACCCTCACCCTCTCCCGCCTCTTCTCCCTCAACTTCGAACAAAGCCTGCTCACCCAACAAGCCTTCTTCCGCTGGCTCGGCTACTGGGGTGCCTTCTGGCTGGCCCGCGCCTGCGGCCTCAGCCTCAGCGCAAGCATCCTCACCAGCGCCCTCCTCTGGCTCGGCGCCTTCGTCTACGGCCCTGCCGTCATCACTACAGAATTCGAACCCGTCCCCCGCGGCTTCGCCGTCCCACTCGTCGTCGCCTGCCTCGGCGCTCTCGCCCAGGGCTACAAAAACACCGCCGCCACCTGCCTCGCCCTCGCCTTCCTCTACCACGCACCCGCCGTCTGGCCCATCCTCGCCGTCGCCCTCTACCGCCGCCACTGGCGCCTCCTCGCCTTCACCGCCCTCAGCGCCGCCATCCTTCTATCATTCGCCTCGAGCCAGCGCGGCATCGTCGAAGCCCAACCCTTCTTCAGCCTCATCGAACCCAATCACCGCGCCATCATGCAAGCCCGCGCCGCCTACAACTGGATCTCCCTCTGGCCCCCGCGCCACTGGCTCCAGTTCCTCCTCACCGGCGCGCTCGCCCTCGCCGCCTTCTACCGCACACGCCACCTTCTTCCAGGCACAATCCAACCTTACTTCCAGTTCCTCCCACTGATCGGCCTCGCCACCATGCCCCTCAGCTACCTCCTCCTCGAACAGCTCAACTGGGCCCTCTTCCCGCAAATCCAACCCATGCGCGCCCTCCTCTACTGCCACCTCCTCTGCCAACTCCTCGGCACTCTAGCCGCCTGGCAGGAACTCAAAGACAACAAGCCCCTCCGCGCCTTCGCCTGGCTCATTGTCCCTCTCACCCTCTCCCTCCGCGGTGACTTCCTCCAACTCCCCACTCCGCAAATCCCCAACCACCTCCTCCTCCTCACCCTGCTCGCCGCAGCCATCTTCGTAGCCCACCGCTGGCCCCGCCCTCATTGGGCCCTCGCCACCTGCCTCGCCCTCCCCCTCCTCTTCGGTGAGGTCTTTGAGGCCCGCGCCTACACCACAACCCACTCCCCCGCTCTCAACCAGCTCGCCGATTGGGCCAGCACCAAAACCCCCATCGAGGCAGTCTTCTTCTTCCCCGATCTCGGCCGCCGTCAGGAACCAGGCATCTTCCGCGCCCGCGCCGCCCGCGCCGTCTACGTCTGCTGGAAGCAAGGCGGTCAGGTCAACTACTTCCCCCGCTACGCCGAAATCTGGTGGGAACGCTGGACCTCCCTACTCGCCCCCAATCACCCGCCCCACAGCTACGACGACCTCCGCCGCCGCGGCATCCAATACCTCGTCTTCACCAAAGACAACCCCACCCAAAATCTCCAGCCCGTCTACCTCTCTCCCACCTACCGCGTCTACGCCTTATAAATCCGGTCCACTTCTTCCCGCTCCGGTGCCGAACTCTGCGCCCCCACCCGCGTCACGCTCAACCCCGCCGCCACACTGGCAAACTGCATCGCCCGCTCCATCCCTTCCCCCTCACTCAAAGCCACCGCCAGCGCCGCATTATAGGTATCCCCAGCCGCCGTCGTATCCACCGCCTCCACCGCAATCGCCGGCACAGCTATCTCCCCATACCGGCTCCCCTTCCCGCCCAGCTTCAGCAACACCTTCTCCCCACCCGTCACTCCCAGCACCGCCGCTTCCGTCTCATTCGGCGTCAGCAAATCCACCGCCTCCAAAATCTCCCGTGACAACTCCTGCGCCGGTGCCGGATCAAGAATCGTCTGCACTCCCTCTTCCTTGGCCATCCGCAACAACCGCTCCACCACCCACAACGGAGTCTCCAACTGAAACAGCGCATACCGCGCCCCGCGAAACTTCCCCCTCATCCCCTCCAGCTCACTCACATCCCAAACAAAATTAGCCCCGCTAGCCACCACAATCGAATTCTGCCCCGCCCCATCCACCGTAATCGTAGCCACCCCCGTCGCAGCACCCTCCACCGTCGACACCCCGCTCACATCCACACCCACTCCAGCCAGGTTCTCCCGCAGCCGCTCCCCAAACACATCCCGCCCCACCTTCCCCACCATCGCCACCCCACCCCGGCTCAACTTCGCTGCCGCATACGCCTGATTCGCCCCCTTCCCACCGGGCAACATCTCAAACCCCTCACCCAGCACCGTCTCCCCCACCACAGGAATCCGGCGGCAACGCACCACCAGATCCATGTTCAAACTCCCCACCACAACCAGCATCAGGCCCCCAGATCAACACCCAGCTTCTTCAATTCCTCGGCGTAATAGCGCTTGTGCAGAATCTCATATTCTTCACTGCCCTCAAGGATTCCCTTCTTCTGCGACAGCACCTTCGTCCGCGCATCCTTATCCGCCTTCTCTTCCACCTGCAGAATCTCCGTGAACGCCTTCACAATCTCGAGGCGCGTATCATTCACATCTTTCTTCAGCCGCGTCTCGCGCTGCTTGCGCAACATCCCGGCCAGCGTATGCGAAAGGTCAGTGATCTTATCGCGCGACAGCTTCATGTTGTCGCCCGTGTCCCGCCCCGAGGCACGAATGATCTTGCGCTGCGTCACCATCGTGCTCTTGATCTTGCGGAACATATCCTGATACGACACGCCTTCCTTGCGCATGTAATCGGAATACTGCTCCAGAATCTCCCGCACTTCATCATTCAACTGGTCCTCCACCGAGAGGTCTTTCGTAACCGTCTCCGCAATCAATTCAGCCAGCCCCTGCGGGTTTGCCGTATCAATGTAGGTAGGGGAAAGACGCTGCACCAGGCGGCGCGACAGGTAGGAAACAAATTCTTTAGCGATCAGCATGAAGTAGGTCTACGAAATAGTGTATCGGGTTACGGTCGAGCCTCAGCCTCGCTTGCCACTCTTTTGCCCACAGCCCACACATTTCCCGTACAAAACCACCTCATGACGCGTGGTCACAAAACCCGCCGGCAGCGTCGGCTTCACCTGGATCGGACAACCCGGCACATCAAACACCCGCTTGCAGTCCAGGCAATGGAAGTGATGGTGATGCCCCTTCCCCGCAATCTCATAACGCGAAGGCTCACCCGGCAATTCCACCTCATTGAGCCATCCCTCTTCGAGCAACGACTTGATGTTGCGATACACCGTCGCAATGCCCAATCCTTCAATCTGCCCGCTGGCCTGCTCCAACACTTCCTGTGGCCCCAGCGGACGGCCTTCCGCGACAAATACATCGCGGATGGCCGCCTTCTGGCGCGTGTTTCGCTGCAGGCTCGCTTTGGCTTCCGACTCAGGCAAGCTCAACCGGCCCATGGTGATCGCAATGCCCTTCGTGATAGTGGTGCAGATGTCCATTGACGATGTAATCGACATGGTCCCCATGCGGTACAGCCTCATGGCCACATCCTGCCCCATGCACATGCCCTGCCTCGTGTCCGTCACAGGCATGGCCCCCCGTGCAGGCGGCCGGGTTCGTATCGCTCACAGCCAGCACATGCTCGTCAAAGTGTCCCTCATGGGCATGATGCAAATGCCCGTCGTGAATGTAATCCACGTGGCCTTCATGCTTCAGGGCCGTATGGCCGCATCCAGGTCCGTGGACGTGATCGTGATTTTCGTGTACGTGATGTGTCATTTTTTTTGGTTCCTTATCCTTTCTGTCCCTTGCTTGGTGCCTTTTCCGTGGAGTGGGCCAGTGCGTTAAACACCAATCCCGCTACATGCTGATCGGCCAGGGAATACAAAATGTGCTTGCCCTGCCGTCTCCGGCTCAACAAATTCTCGCTGCGCAACACCCGCAGCCGTTGTGAAATCGTCGACAGTTCTTCCTGCGTTGCCGCGGCAATCTCGCTCACACACGCTTCCCCTTGCGATAGCATCGCCAGCGTCCGCAATCGCGGCGGGTCCCCCATAGCCCGAAAAATCCTCGCTGCCGCCTCAATCGACGCTTCATCGACCGGAAGCAGGATCTTCCGGCGATGCTCCGGATCACTCGGGGAGCAGGGTACTTCTTCTGTTTTCTTTAGATTCACTTGAATAACTGTTCAACTGTAGACTATCACAATTCACTGTAATTGCAATAGAGCACCCCGGTTTTGATCGGTATTCGCGATTCAAAAAATCGATAGACAGAACCGATCCTCATGAGATCCACTAGTTGCGATGGTCGCCAAATCCGATGTCGAAACGGTTCTCGAGTGCTACGTCCGCATCCACGTTGCCTGTCATTCCCGCCCCAATGCCAAGGCCGGCAAACGCCCACCCGTGAGCCCCACGCAAGCCAACGTTCTCGAATTTCTCGACGTCACCAGCGGAATCACGGTTCTCGATCTGGCCCGTCTGCTCGGCATCGCCCCATCCACGATGTCACTCACACTCGACCGCCTCGAACGGGCCACCTTTGTCCGCCGTCGCAAAGACCCCGGCGACGGCCGCCGCACGCTCATCTACCTTACCCCCGCCGGCCTCACCGTCAAACGCCAGCAACAAATCCTTGAGCCCGCGCTCATTGCCGCCATGCTCAACCGCCTGCCCGCCCCACGCCGCAAAGAAGTCATTGCCAGTCTGCTCACCCTCAGTCAGGCCGCCTCAGACTTGGTCGGCCAAGCCCCCTTGCCTCCCGCAGGCAAACGCAATATATTGACCCATAGCTGATGAAATACATTGCCCTCTCCGCCCTCCTCCTTCTCGCCTCCTGCCAGCAAGCCACCCAATCCAACAACCAACCGGCAGAGCTCATCGGTGCCAACGCCACCTGGGGCAATACCGAAGGGCCCGCCATTGATTCCAAAGGCAACCTCTACTTCACCTCCCGTGGCTCCTTCAAAGGCATCATCTCCTGGAACGAGAAAGACGGCTTCAAAGAATGGCTCGCCGTCGCCACCAAAGAAGGCCCCGGTGGCCTCTACTTCGACCAGAACGACAACATGTTCGTCACCGCCACCGGCGAGCAGCAAATCCTCAAGATCACTCCCGACAAAAAGGTCAGCATCGTGGCCGAAAACTTCGATGTGATGAAGGGCAAGAGCAAAGGGCCCAACGATCTCGTAGTCACCAAAGACGGCACCATCTACTTCACCGAGCCCAACGGCTACGACGGCTCCGCCCCCAAAGGCACCATCTACCGCATCTCCAAAGAAGGCAAAACCGAAGTCTTCTCGCAGGAAGTCACCGGCCCCAACGGCATCATCCTCAGCGCCGACGAGCAAACCCTCTACGTCGCCCACAACATTGCTCAGAACACCTCCAACATCGTCCGCTGGTCCCTGCCCTCCGGCAAGATGGAACTCCACGCCAAGCTCGAACCCTGCCAGGCCGACGGCATGGACGTCGACAAAAACGGCAACCTCTGGCTCACCTGCTATTCCCACGGCATCGCCCACCTGATCGACAAGGACGGCAAATCCATCCAGACCATCACCACTGCGCAAAAAGCCCTCACCAACGCCAAGTTCGGCCGCGGCCCCACCGCCGGCTGGCTCTTCCTGAGCTCTTCTGACATGGACCGCGTCACCGGCTACGTCTACCGCGCCAAACCCGCCGTCCCGGGCATCCGCTAAACCATCCCGCCCTGGATGTTAGAGTGAGGTCATGACCATAGCCGAAGACTTCCAGCGCCTCGCAGGTCAACTCCAAATGGGCCAGCACGCCTATATTCTTGCTGAGCTGAACGATCTTCTAACCAATGCTACGGGTCCGCAGATTCAAAGCCTCAGCGCACCCCAACTGGCCGATCCCTTTCTATCCAATTACGTCGCTGCCATGGTGGAGCAAGCTGCATATCGAAGCGGCAATGTGCAACCGCCCAGTTGGACCTCGTCCATCACCCCGCTATCCCAACCCTTCTTTGCAACTCCCTGGATGAGCTTGCGAGCCCACCTGCTGCTCCACTCTCCCATTCCTTTCCGTCGTAGAAACATCTTCATCGATGCGACGCTCGGAGATCGTGTCTGATGCTGACCACGCATCGAATCCATGAGTTGTTTGATTCTCTCAATGAGGAGCTTGGAAAGAGACAGGTATGCGGTGAAGTTTATCTCGCTGGCGGAGCAGTTATGTGCCTGGTGTTTCAAGCGCGGCAAGCAACTAAGGATATTGATGCCATGCTGGTGCCGCCTTCGGAAATCCGCGCTGCCGCACAGGCTGTTGCCAGCAAAGAAGGCATACCTGGCGACTGGCTCAACGACGCAGTCAAGGGCTTCTTCAGCGAGCACGGTATTTTTGAAGTGTTCGAAGAGAGAAGCAACCTGAGAATCTATGCCCCTCATCCAGGCTACCTTCTGGCGATGAAATGTTTAGCCTTGCGGCTTGGCGAGGAATTTCAAGATCTGCAGGACGTCACCTTCCTCGTTCGTGAACTTGGACTACGCAGTGTCGCTGAAGCGGAATCAATCCTGAGCCAGTATTATGAACTGGCCCGCTATCCGGCCAAAGCCCGCTACGTTTTGGAGGAGTTGTTGGCAACACCAGGCTCTAACGCCCTGTGAAACCCTCCAAGACCTTTCAGATAAAATCTGCCCCGCTATAGTAAGCTTGTCCAATGTCCGAACCCAACCCCGGCCTCGTCTGGGACACCCTCAACGCGCACCAGCGCACCGCCGCCCTCCGTGCCGCCGTCGAGCTAAACGTATTCGGAGCCCTTTCCGCCGGCCACAAAACCGCCGCCGCCATCGCCCAGCACTGTGGCGTACCCGAGCGAGGCATCCGCATTCTCTGCGACTCCCTCACCATTTCCGGCCTCATCGCCAAGTCCGAAGACGGCTACTCCCACACCCCGACCAGCGCCGTCTTCCTCGCCCCCGATTCTCCTGCCAGCATGGCACCCACCGTACCCTTCATCCTCTCGGCCAAAATCCGGCGAGCCTCAGACTTGCTCACAGAGACAATCCGCCGTGGCCACACCGCCCTCGAAGAGCCGCTAGCCGGCGAAGAGGTCACCGAGTGGGTCACCTTCGCCCAATCCATGCACCCGATGATGGGCCCCGCCGCCGAGTTCATGGCCGAAGTCGCAAGCCAGCAGGGCCCGCCCGCCAAAGTCCTCGACGTAGCCGCCAGCCACGGGCTCTTCGGCATGGCCTTCGCCCGCCGCAGCGCCGCCACCAAAGTAGTCGCACAGGATTTTCCCAGCGTCCTCGACGTCACCCGCGCCAAGGTAAGCCAAGCTGGCCTCGATGCGCAATATGACTACCTCCCCGGCAGCGCCTTCACCATTGATCTCGGCACCGGCTACGACGTCATTCTGGTCACCAATCTCTACCACCACTTCGACATGCCAACCTGCGAAGTGCTCATGCGTCGCTTCCACGCCGCCTTGAACGACGGTGGCAAAATGCTGATTCTCGAGATGGTCCCCAATGAAGACCGCATCTCCCTGCCCGCCCCGGCCTCCTTTGCCATGATGATGCTCTGCAACACCCCCGCCGGCGACGCCTTCACCCTGTCTGAATACCAGCAAATGCTAACCGCCTCCGGCTTCTCCAGCATCGAGAAGCTCGATGTCCCGCATTCCCCGCAACAACTCGTAGTCGCCGTCAAATAGCGTGGAGCTGCCCGCTCTCTGCGGCCCAAACTCACAGCGTATGATTTTCGCGAATAGATCGGCCGGCAGCCATGCGGGCAGGCGGAAGGCGCTCGTCGGATTTACCAAAGACGGGTGTCTTCGCACAGAGTTCTGCTGAGCCGTCAGTGATTACTTGCGCGGTGGTCTCGTCTTCGCGTCTGATCTTGAGATACTCGGCAACCGCCAAAATCGCCTTATTTGCGCAACGTAATTCTTCCGTCGCCACCAAATGCAACTGGCACCGTAATGTTAGTAGACATTGCCAATGCAATCCGGCCCTTCGCGGTCTTGAATTCAACACAAGCAAGAGAGCAGGAAGTTCGGAAACTGTGGACCGAAGCAGGGAAATGGTACAAAGCTGTGGGAATTACCGCCCAGGTAAAAGAAGGCAATCGCCGGGTTCGTTCTTGTGGCTGATTGGCATTTCCATGGTGAAGGGGTCACAAAGTGCAGAAACAACCTGGCCAGCAAACACCAATCTAACGACACCATACGCTTCCATCGCAGATCCAAACAGAAAGCTTCTTCAAAGTTTGAAATGTCGCCGTGAACAGAATCTCTATCCGGACTCTCCAAAGAAGAAGCAGCAATCCCCTTAGCAGGCCAGTTTCAGAATCGCGCGTCAATTGGAGGCTGCTGCACAAATTAGCCCTACAGCTCTTGGCTTCAGGAGGATCTGGATAAAACCACCCATTCTAGCTGTCCGCTATTCCATGAGTTCTCGTCGAATGACTTCACGGGGAAGTTCGTTGACATCTTCGCCGCGGTCTCGCAAGATCTCCACCCGGTGATGGCCGTCGAGCATCGTACCATCTGGACGGGCCTTAAGGCAGTGCTCCTGCCCAGGCATTAATGATTGCTTGAGTTGACTAGTTGAGAACTTCTGGAAAACTGCTAGCTTAGCTTCGCTCAAGGACTCCTTTGGGTGCAATGGAACCAGTGGAGGTTGTTTACTCATGATGAGTGGCAAAGGAGCTGGCAAAACGATCAATCCAAGCCAGCTGTTCCTCAGTCTCAGGAACCGGTACGCCGCGAGCACTGCTAAGTCGGCGTACGGCTGCGTCGGGGGCGATCCCCCGGGCCACTAGCAAGCAGGCTGCCACCAAGCCTGTTCGGCCAATGCCTTGGCGACAATGCAAAACGACATTTCGACCTGCCCCCAATTCTCTATCCAGCCCCTCCAGGGCTTCCTCGAAGCGGCTTTGTGAGGCTGGAACGTGCCTGTCCAGTATAGGGAACGACAAGAAGCGCATTCCATTTCCCTCGACCGAAGGCGCTTCTTCCTTGATGTCGAGGTCAACTTCCTCTTCCGGTGTGAGCAGCGAGAATACCGTATCGATGCCTTCACGGCGCCAAGCCGAAATCTCGTCTCCAAGCCAATCTCCGCCCCGGGGTCGCGCAGCCATTGCCAACTTCCCCGACCATGGTCCCGCTATCCAATGAAGTTTGGTCGACATTTCTGCTTCAGCCCTTTCTTCTTTTATATTACGTCTAAGGACGATGATCGACAGAGGACAATCGACTGCGAAAGATCTGCTTGGCCATAGGCCTGTATCGTCGACAATCCGTTAATTGGCAGCATTTCTCTAGAGTCCGGCAAGCACGTTGAGGATGTCCGGAAGATCGTAGAAAAGTAGGCGACTCTCGTCCCTTAACTTTTGATAGGTTTTGGGAAACTTTCGGCCAAGAAAGAAAAGGAGAGTCGCGTGAAAGCAACATATCAGATCA
>JBIITX010000005.1:0-233759 GCA_044340255.1 Bryobacter sp.
GTCCAAAATGCACTCACCTAAAGGGTGAGCCGTCGATTCCTTCCCGCGCTGCTCCATGTGCCCCATTATCTGAAACTTGCGCGGAAAACTGCGCCCCCACGCGGAGGTCAACTGCCGAATTTAGGATAATTCAAGACCTGCCTTAGTCTAAGAATTTGAAATAGTTCATTCCTTGAATTTGCGTGCTCACGCAGTAACTGGGACCGGGGCGGGTACGGCTGCCCCCCGCTCGTTAGAGTGAGAATCCGAGGATCACCAAAGATTGACTATGCCAATTCGAACTGAACCTTATGTTTATCCAAGGGAGTTCTCTTTTGCCAGGCTATACCCGCCGCCATGTTCCCGTGGTGCTGACAAAAAGGCAATGCCTCCGAGTGTGCACGATTACCCCCCCTTTTCGACAGATCTGACGATCCTATGGAACAAGCGGTCTCGCTTCCCAGTCCTGCCTTCTGGGGAGGGCTCTCGGGCCATGAGTTGAAGGTTGCAGTTCTACTCCGGGACAGGGATTCCTCATATGACGGATTGCGGAATATTTTGGATTCTTCGTGGTAGTTTGGTGGTGTCATGGGTGCCTGGGGGACGGGTCTTTTCTCAGACGATATCGCTTGCGAGGTGCGGGACTTCTACGTCGATTTAATTGGGGACGGCCTGACCGGCCCGGAAGCAACGAAAGCGCTTCTGCTGGAGTGGTCATCTTCTCTTAACGACCCTGACGTTTCACCTGTATTCTGGCTTGCGCTGGCAGCCACCCAGTGGAAAGTGGACGGTTGGAACTCGCCGTCCTAGAGCAAGTCCTTAACTTGATAGATAGTGGGTTGGACTTGGCCCGATGGGAGCCAGGCTCCCGGGATCAGGCGAAGCGTAGGCTGGTGTTGGAGAAGCTACGCGCCCAACTTACTTCACCCCAACCTCCTGAGAAGCGAATCTCCAAACGCTTCCGAGATGAGAATGAATGGCAAGTTGGTGATCTGGTTGCTTACCGACTGTTGTCGGGTCGTTCTATCATTCTGCGAACGATCGGTCACCACAGTGACAGAGGAGGAACCTCTCCCATCTGTGAGCTGCTCGATTGGAGCGGAGAGCAACTGCCCGAATCATTCCTTAGTTTTGATGTGCGCAAGAGCCATGGAATTCACCCTTTTACCCAGTTCATGATTGGGCGAGCTCGGGCGAAGGAAAGACCTGACGACCGACTTAAGATTCTTGGTGTTAACATGACGCCGGCGCAAAAGCCTGGTGGATGTACGTGCTTGCTATGGAGATGGTTCGATGAAGGTTTGCAAAAACACTTCGGACTGGAGTAGGTCTCCACGGCGAAAGGATCGGACGCCGTTCAGACTTGCTGTCCAGGGATTCCCTCCACTACCGGCCACCAGAAAGAATGTATTAGTTCAGCCGGATGGGCTTCGCGATATCGCAATCAAGTAGACAAATACCTTTCGAATCAAGGATCGACAGACCCATTTCAGAGGGCTTATTGGAGAGGACAAGCATTTTCTTCGGGGCATGTGGTTTTTGGATGCTGCGAGACTTCAATTCCCCTGCTGAGATGCACTGGGAGAATCTCAAAGGGCCTTTGGCCGGTGAGGAGCTTGCGAGTTGTCGCACGGCGTTGATTTTGCGGCATGGCGTGATGGTCACTCCGTGGTGCGGCTTGTGAAGTGGAGGCGTAGACGACGGTTTAGTGGTTCGGTGAAGTATCTCGCAACGAGGGCACCTGCCAGGGTGGCAAAGAATAGGGTTGCGGGGAAGAGGATTGGGACTGTATTGGGGTGGGATCCTGTCTGCTGGAACAGCTCGAAGAGGGCAAAGATTACGAACATGTGGGTCAGGTAGATTTCGTAGCTACGCTGGCCCATCGCTAGCAGCGGGTGCAGGAGCCATGGGGCCTGCCAACATGTTTGCGCCGCTACGATCATTAACAGGCAGGCACCGATTGCCAGGATGGTCATGTCCAGGCCAAGACGATGGAGGCCCCATTTTTCTGCCTGGATCGAGAAGAGGAGGATGAAGCTCATCCAGCTGAGACCGGTGATGGTGAAGGTCAGAAGCGTTTTGCTGGAGAAGCGAATGCGGGATGCCAGCAAGGCGATGAGGCATCCGAGAGCGATTGCATCCATGCTGCCGAGATAGGAGTATTCTTTCCAGACCTCGTTGCCTTGCGCGAAGATGGTGCGGGCCATGGGGCCCAGGGCAACGAAGAGGAACAGGGCGCTGAGGAAGCGCTTTTCTGGCTTGAGAAGCCGACAGGCGAGGGGGAAGAAGAGATAGAACATCTCTTCGACGGAGAGTGACCAGAGGATATCCCAATTTGCCGGAAGATAGCCGCGGGTGGCTTCGAGGACGTTGACCTGGAATGTCAGGGCGGCGAAGAGGGCGTTGCTGAGGCCGCCTACCCGGGGCGAGACCACGAAGTTTGGCACGTTTGCGAGATGAAGGATGCTCAGTGTGGCGAGGAGGAGTAAGAGGAGCGGGGCAATGCGGGCAAAGCGAAGTGCATAAAAGCCCCGAATGTCGAGGGCGGGGAGCGCGCCCCACCTGCTGAGTGAGGTCGTGGTGATGAGGAAGCCAGAGACGGTGAAAAAGAGTTGTACGCCAAACTGGCCGTTCCAGACCAAGGAGGATATGAGCTGCTCTGGAAGGCCTGTGGTGCATGGCACTTTCGCCAAGAAGAGGCGCATGTGCACGTGATTCATCAGGACGAAGAAAATTGCCAAACCGCGCAGGGCGTCTATCCCGTCAAGCCTGGACGATCGAGGTTCGGCATTTTCTTTGCCAGTGGGCATGCTTCATTGTGCGTTGAAAATTGACGATGGGCAGGGGTCGAGTCAGGAAAGGGATACAACTTCACCTGGTTGAATCTTTTCCAACGCCTTCAAAATCGCTTCGACTGCGATGAGTAAGTCTTCCATCTGATTGGTTGGGGCACCGATTACGATCACCGAGATTCTTCGTTGAACCAGGTTTTGCTGGTGAGGGACTCCCCGATCCACGGTTAGAAAGACTTGATAGCCAGATGCCTCGGCTTCCTCCAGGAGCTTGCCGTTCTTTAGGCTCTTGAAGCCCGCCCACTGTGCCGTGTGCACCTCGTGCCCTGGCAAGTGGTGGCGGAAATCAACCGGCAGGCATTCATCCAGCAAGATCTTCATGCGATCCTGGCGAGCAACGAATCCTTTGCCTCCTCAAGGGCCTGAATTGCCTTCTCGCGCGATACGGTGGGAAACTGGCGCAAGAATTCGTTGAGGGGATGTCCAGCCTCCAAGTAGTCGATCAAGTTCTTGAACGGGACGCGTGTTCCCTGGAAGCACGGAGTTCCATTCATGATCTCCGGGTCGGAAACGACAGCTTGATTATCCATGACACCTTCATTCTAACGGCCTAGCTGGTGGCATTGCCTCGCTTCGCGACTTGAAGTCTATTTGTAGCTTTACGTTTTGTCTGGTGGGTCGGTTTGGGTGAGGTGTTGTTTGGGTTTGGTTTCGGCTCCGAGGGGTTCGCGGAAGGGTTCGACGGCGATGTGCTCGTAGGCTACTTCTAGTACGGTGAGATGGGTGGTGCCGCCGGGGGCCTGGAGGACGACGCGGTCGCCTTCTTCGGCCTTCATTAGGGCTCGGCCGAGGGGGGAGACCCAACTGATGTGCTTGCGCGCGAGATCGACCTCGTCGGCGCCTACGATCGAGACTACTCGCTCGGTGCCGTCTTGCTCGGCGTAGCGGACGGTGGCTCCGAAGAAGACCTTGGTTGCGGCGGGGCCGGAGCGTGGGGCTTCCGGGTCGATTGGTACTGCGGCTTCGATGCGCTGCATGAGGAAGCGCAGGCGCGAATCGATTTGACGGAGGCGGCGCTTGCCGTACTGGTAGTCGGCGTTTTCACTGCGGTCGCCGTTGCTGGCTGCCCAGGTGACTACTTCTTTGACGGCGGGACGCTCACGGGATAGAAGGAAGTGGTGTTCGTCCTTGAGGCGCTGGAGGCCGCCGGGGGTGATGTAGTTCTTGAGCGGGGTGGCGGGAGTATCCGCCGTTGGTTTTCTGGTGAAGCCTTTTCGCATGATCCTAGGGAAGGTCGATTTGGATCTCAGAGTCGGCGGTGCCGTCGAGGGTTAGAGTCTTTGTGGTTTCACCGTGCTTGACGGTGAGTTGGTAGCTGCCGCGGAAGACGCGGGTGTTGAGCCTGCCTTCATCGTTGCTCTCGCCATCGATGTCAGACCACCAGTCGCGGAAGAGGAGATTGTTGGTGACGATGGCGTTGGGTTTGCTGGTCCAGTCGGCGCGGTACATGGCTCCGCGGGGGAGCCAGTGGCGGCGCTCCCAGAAGCCCCACATCAGATAGTCTTTGAAGCGATTGTTGCTGAAGATGTAGGTCATGAAGTCGCGGGTGAAGTCGGCCTGGATGGCTTCGTCGGGGGTGTTGACGTCGAACTCGGTGACGGCGAAGTCGTAGGGGAAGGCGTCGGCGAAACGCTTCACTACGGTGTCGATGACGTCAATCGATTGGGGGGTGCCGAAGTGAGCCTGGAAGCCGAAGCCGTCGACGGGGGTGTTTCGCTCTTGCAGGAATTTCAAGAAGGCGAAGGTGTAGTTGTGGTGGACGCCGTTGGTGGTGCCGGTTTCGAACTGGTTGTAGTCGTTGAGGAAGAGCTTGATGTTGGGGTCGGTTTGGCGGGCGAGCTCGAACCAACGGACGGCTTCTGCATTGCCGAGGACGCCGTTGGAGGCGGGTACGCCGGTGATACCGCCGAGGCGGCCCTGGATGTCGAAGTTGTCGTAGGGTTCGTTGAGGACGTCCCAGTGGTGGAGCTTGCCGGCGACGCCAGAGTCTGTCATGACGTTGCGAATGCGATTGTCGATGCGGGTGCGGAGGGCATCGGGGCCGAGGCTAGGGAGGTCGCCGGGAGAGTTGCGCCAACTGGGCCAGATGAGGACGTGGCCACGCATTGAAATTTGACGCTCTTCAAACCAGCGGATGGCGTTGCGGGTGCGCGGCTGGGGGAAGCTGGTGGAGGCCTCCCAGAAGGGCCACTTGAGATCGTTTTCAAAGGCGACGGTGTTGAAGTGGCTCTCAATACGGCTGCGGTATTGGGCGTCGTCGGGAGCCGTGCCCATGATGCCGGCGGCGGTGATGGCGCTGCCAAAGCGGAAGGCCTGGGAGAGTTGCTGGAGGGCGATGGTGGCGCCTTTGATGGGGGTGCCTGCGGCGTCTACGACGCGGAGGTTGAGGTTGATCTTGCGATCGGATTCGATGCGGGAGAGGGCGTCGCGCTTCCAGGGGGCATCGACGGCGTTGCGGCCGGGGTAGGTGAATTCGACGGGGAGTTGTTCGAGGGTGGCGCGGGTGCCGAAGTGGAGGAGTTTGACGTCGGCGATTTCAAAGACCTGGGGGCCGCCGCCGAATTGGAAACGGAAGGCGGCGCCGCCGGAGGTGTAGTTATCGTCCATGCGGAAGGGCATCTGGAAGCGCTGCCAGGAGTCGGTTTCTACAGGGAGGCGGAGCTGGAGGGATTTGGAGAAGTTGCCGCCGTTGCGCTCGACGACGGCCTGGGCCTCGATGGTGGAAGAGGGGCTTGCGATACGGCGGATCCAGAAGGAGGCGAGCATGACATCGTTGCGATTGGAGGCGCGCGCAAGCGGCCAGGAGAGGGCGGCGCGGAAGATGTCGGTCGAGGGGCCATTGGTGGTGATGCGCATGGCCTCAGTGAAGGGCTGGCCTTCTACGGGGACACGGAGGGCGGAGCCGCCGCCGGAGGTGCCGTCGAAGTAAGAACTGGCGCGGGACCAATCGCCGATGGGTTCGACGGGTTCGCCTTCTGCGGAGAGGGCGGGAGGTGCGGGTTGTTTGATCCACCGGAGGCCGCCGACTTCATAAGTTTGTGGGCCCTGGCCATGGAGGAAGCGGAGGGTGAGTGTTTCTGTGTCGTAGGATTTGGGGGCGTTGACTTCGAAGGCGTAGAAGGTCCAGGTGGAGGTGTTGATGGGGAAGACAGTGTCGAGGATGGGAGTGGAGTCTGCTTCCTGAAGGCGGAGGGTGGCGCGGATGTTGAAGCGGTCGGCGGGGGCGGTCTTGCGGACCCAGAAGGAGAGGCGGAGTTTTTCAGCCTGGGAGATGGGGGTGGTGTTGGACCAGGAGGAGGCGGCGGAGTCTCGTTTGCCGCCGGGCTGGATGGTGTCGAAGCGGAGGGCCTGGGTGAAGGACTGGCCTTCGACGGCGACGATCTCGCTGAGGGCGTGACCGGTGTTTTGCCTTGCTTCGAGAGGGTTGTCTGGAAGCAGGGATTGCGGGAATGCAACGACGGCGAGGAAAAGGCCGACGAGGCAGAGAGGAAGCATACCGAATTGAGTTTATCGCTTAGTGGTCGGCGACGCCTCCGTCGGGGAAGCGGAGTTGCTGGCGGTTGTGGGGCTTGTAGGGGCGGAGGGCGGCGACTTTTTCGTCGAGGTCGACGCCGAGGCCGGGACGATCTGGAGGGAGGGCGAAGCCTTTTTCGTAGCTGATGCCGCCGCCGTAGAAGAGGTCTTTCCAGTATTGTTCGTTGCCGCGGTGGGTGATCTCCTGGATGGAGAAATTGGGGGTGGAGAAATCGACGTGGAGGGAGGCGAGGGTGCTGACTTCGCTTTGGGGATTGTGAGGGGCGAGTTCGATGCGGTAGGCCTCGGCGAGGGTGGCGATTTTTTTCATTTCGAGGATGCCGCCGCAGTGGACGACGTCGGGTTGGACGAAGTCAACGAGGTGGCGCTGGCAGATGGTGGCAAAGCCGTATTTGGTGAAGAGGCGTTCGCCGGTGGCCAGGGGGATGCGCGTGGATTGGCGGAGGTGGGCGAGTTCGTCGATGTCTTCGATTTGGGTAGCTTCTTCGACGAAGTAGGGGCGGAACTCTTCGGCGCGGCGGCAGAAATCGACGGCCATGGTGGGAGTGGTTTTGCCGTGGAGGTCAATGCAGATGCGGAAGTCGTCGCCGACGGCGTTGCGGACGGCCTTGAGGTTGGCGATGCCTTCGGAGACGGAGCGCATGGGATCGATGGTGTCGCCCTGGGTGGTGATGAAGGCGGCCTTGCAGCCGGTCCAGCCTTCCTGCTTGGCCTGGAGCCAGGCCTGGGCGTAGGCTTGCGGGGAGTTGCCGCTGGCGTGGACGTACATCTGGACGCGGTCGCGAGCGCGGCCTCCGAGGAGGCGCCAGATGGGTTGGCCGAGGGCTTGGCCCAAGATGTCCCAGAGGGCGATTTCAACGGCGCTGATGGCGGAATTGAGGATGGGGCCGCCACGCCAGCGGGGCCAGCGGTACATGGCCTGCCAGTGCATTTCGATGTCGGCGGGGTCGCGGCCGATGAGGTAGCGCTTGTGCTCTTCGATGGCGGTGGCCATGGTGGCTTCTTTGCTGGTGACAGAGCCTTCGCCGAGGCCGGTTAGGCCTTGGTTCGTATAGATTTTGACGAAGACGTAGTTGACGCCGTTGTTGCCGCCGCGATTGACGATGAAGGTTTTGAGGTCGGTGATTTTGAGGTTGAGGGGTTTGGCTTTTTCGCGGGCCTGGGCGAGGAGGGTGGAGGTGGTGGTGAGGGCGGCGGTGGATTGGAGGAAGAAGTCCCGACGGGTCATGTGGGAGATTGTATGCCGGACAAGAGTCACAGGCAATGATGTCCCACGAGGGTGGCGGGGTTTACACGCTTGAAGAAGTTGGACAGAAGGCTCCAGGCAAGAATGCGGAGGAAGGAGATTGTGAAGTAATCGGAGCCGCCACGAGGTCTTCGTCTCCCGTGTCGAGCAACACCATTGCAGGCCGCGCCTTTGAGCCCTGCGCCTGGCGGAACTCAAAACGACTTCAGCGGATTGGAGCTTGATTCAAAAGCTGCTCATAAATAGAATCTTCGTCGCAGTACGCTTCTTCAAAGCGTAACCTTGCGGTGGATCGCCAACACGGATCGACAGACCCGGAGTTCACATGCGAATCATTATCTGAGGATTCTGTAGGTTGCGTCATGCTAGTTTTCTGGGGGGTCGGCCGGGAGGAGTTTACTTTCGGCTTCGAAGAGTTTGTGGTCGAAGTAGCGGTGGCGGGCTTCGCCTCTGGCTTTCACGAAAGCCATGGCTTTGAGGTCGTAGCGGAAGAAGATTGTTTCGGGGACCCAGGTGCCATTGATGTTGGTGTGGTTGACTTCAATCTCGGTGCCGGGCTGGAAGCTGTTGGTGGTTTTGGTGTAGACCGTGAGGCTCTTGATGTCGATGCCGTCGGTTTGGTCGAACCAGTAGGTGCGGCGGGTGTTGCGGAGATTTTCTTCGTCTTTGTTGGCTGGCTTGTAAGTGGGATTCGGGGTGGCTTCTACGCGCCAGGTTTTGCGGCCGTTGATGACTTCTTCACCGGCCAGGGTGAGCGAGAAGAGGCGCGGGATGTCACGGAGACCGCCTGAATTGAGGGTGCGGGTGATGGTGCGGAGGCTGCGTTTGCGGGCGGTGCGGGTTTTCTCGAGGTCTTCATCTACCTGCTTCTGGAGCTTGGCGTCGAGGGGTTTGCCGTCGACGAGGATGAGCTTGCGGTAGTTGTCGCCTTCGAGCATGATGACGTCGTAGGTGTTGGTGCTTTTCTTCTTGCCGTCTGCCCATTGCTCGAGCTCTTCACGGTAGGTGAATTTCTTTGCGGTTTGCGCCTCGTGACGGGCGATGGCGGACTGGAAGAGCGTCTCGGGAGACGGGGTGTCGGCCAGGAGAAGGAGGAGTGCTAGCATCGGGGCCTCTTGATGGTGTTGGTGAAGTCTTGCAGTGAGAGTGTGTTGATGACGTCGGATTTCTGGAGCCAGCCGCGGCGGGCCATTTTGACGCCGTATTGCATGTTGTGGAAATGTCTGGGGTGATGGGCGTCGGTGGAGATGGTGAACTTGCAGCCTTTGGATTTGGCGGAGCGGATGAGGGCGGCGTGGAGGTCGAGGCGTTCCGGGCTGGCGTTGATTTCCATGAAGACGCCTTTCTCGGCGGCTTTGGCGGCGACTTTCTCGAAGGCGTAGGCGTAGGCATCGCGGTGGAGGAGGACACGGCCGGTGGGGTGGCCGATGGTGTGGATGTAGGGATTTTCGAGGGCGGCGAGGAGACGGTCGGTCATGGCGTGCTCGTCGAGATTCATGTGGGAGTGGATGCTGGCGACGACGAAGTCGAGTTGGGAGAGGGCTTCGTTATCGAGGTCCATGGAGCCATCTTTCATGATGTCGCATTCGATGCCGGAGAAGACTTTGAGGCCGAGTTCGTGGCCGGGGATGGCGGCCACCATTTGGGCGAAGGCGATGGCGCGTTTTTCATCAAGACCGTTGGCCATGGCGAGGGCTTTGGAGTGGTCGGTGATGACGATGTAGTGGTGGCCGAAGTGGAGGGCGGCGGCGGCCATTTCTTCAAGGGTGCCGCGGCCATCGGATTCGCGGGTGTGCATGTGGAGGTCGCCGCGGATGTCGGAGAGTTCGAGGAGTTTGGGGAGGGTGTTTTGCTCGGCGGCTTCAATTTCGCCGGAGTTTTCGCGGAGCTCGGGCGGGATGAAGGCGAGGCCGAGGGCCTGGTAGATTTCTTCTTCGGTGGCTGCAGCGATGATCTTGCCATCGGATTCGCGGGAGAGCGAGTATTCGTTGAGGGTGTAGCCGAGTTTGAGGGCGCGGGTGCGGAGGGTGACGTTGTGTTCTTTGCTGCCGGTGAAGTATTGCATGGCGGCACCGAAGGACTCTGTGGGGAGGGCGCGGACGTCGACCTGAATGCCTTCGACGCCGACGCGGGCAGAGGCTTTGTTTTCGCCCTTGGCGAGGACTTCATCGACCTTGGACCACTGGGTGAAAGTGTCGAGGGCTTTGACAGCGTCGGGGCCGGCGACGAGGATGTCGACATCGCCGATGGTCTCTTTGCCGCGACGGAGGCTGCCGGCGGTGCTGATGGAGGTGATGCCGGGGAGCGAGGCGAAGAGGTTTTGGAGTTCTGCGGCGGTGTCGGTGGCGAAGTCGATGAGGAAGCGACCGGCGGAGCGGCGATAGATGGCGATGGACTTGAGGATTTTCTCTTCGAGCTTGGCGCCCATGCGCGGGAGGTCGCGGAGTTTTTGTTCGCGGCAGAGGCGCTCGAGATCGTCGATTGTGGTGACGCGGAAGTTCTCGATGAGGGCGGCGATGGATTTGGGGCCGAGGCCCTGGATCTTGAGCATCTCGAGGGCGGTGGGTGGGTATTTCTCGAGCATTTCGTCGCGGCGCTCGAAGCTGCCACGGTCTTTGATTTCGGCGAGGATGGCGGCGATGCCTTTGCCGATGCCGGGGATGTCGGTGACTTTGCGGGAGGAGTCTTCGAGGATGGCGTCGATGGATTCGGGGTGGCCTTCGATGGTCTTGGCGGCGTTGCGGTAGCTGCGGATGCGGAAGCCGTCTTCGGAGGCGATCTCCATGAGGTCGGCGGTTTCGTCGAGGAGTTTGGCGATGTGGATGTTATCCATCAAGACTATTGTCGGATGGAGCGGGCTCGATGTGGATGAGGACGTCGGCGACCCAGTCGATGTTGGTACGGATGGAGGCGCGGACGGCGCCGGAAATGCGATGGGCCTGCTCGACGGTGAGTTGGGGGTCGACTTCGAGGTGGAGGTCGACGTGGTACTGGAAGCTGGTTTTGCGGGCGAGGCATTTCTCGATGCCGAGGGCACCGGGGACCTGGAGGGCGCAGTTGCGGATTTCAGCGAGCATGGTGGGGGAGGGCATGGTGTCGAGGAGTTCCCAGGAGGATTGGCGAAGGACCTGGAGGCCGAGGACGACGACGAGGATGGCGATAAGGATGCCGCCGACGGCATCGGCGTGGGAGAAGACGGTGGGGTTGTAGAGGTTGAGGCCTACGGCGAGGATAGCGATGCAGCCGGAGAGGACGTCGAGCCAGTCGTTAGCGGCATCGGCCTGGAGGGCGGCGGAGCGGAATTGCTTTGCAGCGGAATGCTTCCAGCGGGCGAGGGCGAGTTTAATCGCGATGGAGAGGAGGACTGTCCAGATGGCGAAGGGCTGCGGAGGGATTTGCGGTTGCTGGAGGTGGTGGACGGCCTGCCAGCCGAGGAGGGAGCCGGTAGCGATGAGGAAGGCCCCGATGGCTTGACCGGCGAGGATCTCGAAACGGCCGTGGCCATAGGGGTGGTCCTCGTCGGGCGGTTCGGCGGAGATGCGGAGGCCGAGCCAGAGGATGAGGCTTGCTACGACGTCGCCGGCGCTCTCGACACCGTCGGCGATGACGGCTATGGAACCGGCGATGATGCCGGCTGTGATTTTGATGAGTGCCAGGAAGAGACCGACGGTGATGCTGACTTTGGCGATGCGCAGCGCGGACTGAGTGGCATGAGTCATCCATGTTTAGGATGACTCATGTTGAGGGAGGCTAGGGCTGGATGTTGACCTGGATGGGTGGCTTCGATGCTGGGCGGTATGGAAGAGCAGGCTTGTGGGTCGAGGGAGGGAAGGGAAACGCTGCGAGTTGGGGGTGCGGATTGTTCGGCCGGGGCCGGAGCCTGACAGTACATTGTGGCGAGGCGCTCAGCCTATCGGTGAAGGCGACCAGGAGAATTCCTGGTTTTGAATTAGGATGGGGAGGGAGCCAGCACAAGGAGTATTGCAGCCTGGATGCAGCGATTGCTCACCTGGATCTTTTCGAAGATTCTGGAGCTGATTTGAGACTATTTCGATTCCCGGCGAGCAGGGGACCTTGTTGTACAATCGTCAATAACAGCATTTAAGTGGAACGGGGATGTTCTGCCTGTGCTTTTTGCTGCAAAAAGAAACAGAGGCGACGAGATGGAAAAGCTGGCACAACAGCAAAACATTCAAGAGGCTTTCCTCAATAACGCCCGCAAAGACAAGACTTACTTAACGATTTATCTGATGAGCGGGGTCAAGCTTTCCGGTCGGATCAAGAGTTTCGATAAGTATTCTGTGGTCCTTGAGGCAAATAACCAGGAGCAGCTTATTTTTAAGCATGCGATTTCAACTGTGGTTGTTTCCAAGCAAGGGCATACTGGTGCGCATGCGGCGGCGGTGGGTGGACCGGCACCGATTCCAGTGGAACCAAACGGGAACTAATTGCCAGAAATTGCGATTCTAACGGGGGTGCATTTGCGTCGGCAAAAAGAGCCGACCAACCCGCTGACAGAACTTTCTGTCGAGGAGTCGCTGCGGGAATTACATGTACTGGCGGAGAGTGCCGGGGCAGTTGTTGCCGGGCAACTGGTGCAGGTTCGGGATCATGCTGATAAAGCGACGCTGATTGGGGCGGGCAAGATCACTGAGTTATCGGCGCTGGTTAGTGCGCATTCGGCCGATACGGTTCTATTTGACTGCGACCTTACGCCGACGCAGCAGCGCAATCTGGAGCGCGAGCTGAAGTGTAAGGTGCTGGACCGGACGCAATTGATTCTCGATTTGTTTGCGGCGAGAGCGCGGACGCGGGAAGGCCAGTTGCAGGTCGAATTAGCGCAGCTGAATTATCTGATGCCGAGACTGGCTGGTCGCGGTGTGATGATGACGCGGCAGGGTGGCGGTATTGGTACGCGTGGTCCTGGCGAAACGCAGCTCGAATCGGACCGCCGGAAGATTGCGCGGCGGATCAAGGGGATCAAGCAGGACCTCGACAAAGTGCGTGGTGGGCGGAGTATCCAGCGCAAGCAGAGGCAGGGGGTTCCGCTGGCTACGGTGGCGCTGGTGGGGTACACGAACGCGGGCAAGAGCACGTTGTTTAATCGTCTGACGAAGGCGGATGTGCTGGCGGATGCGAAGATGTTTGCGACGCTGGACCCGACGGTGCGACATATCATTCTGCCGTCTCGACGGAAGATCCTGTTGAGCGATACGGTGGGGTTTATCCGGAAGCTGCCGACGACGCTGGTGGAGTCGTTTCGGGCGACGCTCGAAGAAGTGGTGGAGGCGGCATTGTTGATCCATGTGGTGGATGTGTCGAGCCCCCACGCTAGCTCTTATGTGGAACATGTGCAGCATGTGCTGAAGGAGATCGGGGCGGAGGGTACCAAGCAGATTCTGGTGTTGAACAAAGCGGACCTGATTCCCGATGTGGCGGACCGGACGGCGCAGGCTAGAAGGATTGCGCAGGATGCGAATGCGAAGTGCATCACGGTGAGTGGACTTACGGGCGAGGGCAGCGAGGCACTGCTGGCGGAGATTGATCTGGCGCTTGAACTCGATCCGGTGGAGAGGATCCGAGTGCGGATTCCGGCGGGTGCAGGAGCATCGCTGCATCTGGTGCATGAGCGGACGCGGGTATATTCCAAAGAATTCATTGAAGATTACTGCGAGCTGGAGGTGGATGCCCCGGCGAGTGTGCGGCGGCAGTTGGCGCAGTATGAACTGATATCCTGAGGCGAGTTCTCGCGTGAACCTGCCGAATCTACTGACACTTGCCCGAATCTTTTTTGTGCCGCTGGTGGTTGCCGCCCTGGTGCAGGAAAGACGTGTGTATCAACTGGGGCAATTTGAGTTTGGCAATGAGGTTGTGGCGCTGCTGATTTTTCTGGTGGCGGCGCTGACGGATTTGCTGGATGGGTATCTGGCGCGGAAGTGGAGCCAGATTACGACGCTGGGGATGTTGCTGGATCCGATTGCGGACAAGCTGCTGATTTCGTCTTCGCTGATTGCGCTGGTGGAAGTGAAGGCGGTGCCGGCTTGGATGGTGATTCTGATTATTGGAAGAGACTTTGCGATTAGCGGGTTGCGGAGCATTGCGATGAGTGAGGGGTATCTGATTCCGGCCAGCGACCTGGGGAAGTCGAAGATGATTTTGCAGGTGGTGGCGGTGGGGTTGGCGATGGCGAGCTTGCGGCAGCCGGAGTGGCAGACGTTTGCCAACATGATGCTGTGGGCTTCGGTGCTCTTTACGATGGTTTCAGCGATTGATTACGCGCGGGAATTCTGGCACAAGGTGGATGGGAGTGTGAAGAGAAGGCGGCGGCGGGAATTGCTGTTGCTAGAACGCGCCCGGCGCCGGAGCACCAACAGTTCCACTGCCGGTGGTTGAGGCTGGGGTTGCGGCTGGTTCGGGGGCGGGTTTGGGTTTGTACTTCCAGCCTTCGGGGTTGAGCAAGAGAGTTTTGACTTCGCCCTTGGTGCCGTAGGTTAGGGGCTTGCCGTTGTAGATGACATCGAGGGTGCCGGCGTTGCCCACGATGAGTTCGGCATTGACGGCGTTGAGAGTGCGTTCCTGACCGGCGTAGAGGGTGCCGCCATAGATTTTTGCGCCGTCGGCGGTGAGGCGGATCCAGGTAGTTTCTTTGGCGCGGATGGTGAGCGCGAAGGTGCCTGTGGGGGCGGGTTGCACTGGTGGCGGGGGTGCTTGTGTTTCGGTTGGCGGAGGAAGTGGCTTGACTTCGGGAGCTGGTGTAGAAACCTGGGGCTGGACTGGAGGGGGGGCCTCTACTTTTGCGATTTGTGGTGCGGGCATGAAGCTGTCCCAGGCGAAGTAGACAACGCAGCCCAGGATGACCACGGCAGCGAAGACGAGCCAGGATTTGGACATGCCATCGTCCTGGGGCGGGCGCATGGGCTTGTCTTTGAGGGATTCGCGCAGGGCAGAGATTTGTTGTTCGCGAGTGAGGTTGAGCGCGGAGGTGGTAGCGGCCGGGGGGGCGATGGATTCTGTCGCCGGGGCGGAGCTGACCATGTTGATCTGGCTGTCGACTTCGTCGGGGTTCCAGCCGAGGTATTTCGAATACTGGCGGACGAAGGCGCGGTAGAAGAATTCACCGGGGAGGGAGCTTTGATCGTCGGCCTCGATGGCTTCGAGATAACGCTGGCTAATGCGTGTTTCCTCGGCGATCTTGGCGATCCCAAGCTTTTGGCGTTCGCGCTCCAGACGGAGCTTTACTCCCAAGCTTTGCATTAGCCTTCTGGCAATTCCTTATCGTTATAATACATGAGTTTGGGTGAATCACAATAGTGCCTGGGGTCAGTGTCATCGTCGTTAACTTCAATAGGGTGAATCTCTTACGTGAGTGCTTGTGCTCTTTGCGGGAACAGAGTTTTGTTGGGGCGGAGTGGATTGTGGTCGATAACGGATCGACCGATGGCAGTGCGGAGATGGTAGAGGCTGAATTTCCGCAGGCGAAAGTGTTGCGCAGCCGTACTAATTTAGGATTTTGTGCAGGTAACAATTTGGGGATTGCCGCGGCAAGTGGGGAGTATATTGCGCTGTTGAACAACGATGCGGTGGCTGAGCCGGAGTGGATCGCGGCGCTGGTTCGAGAAGCTGAGCAGGGTGCGCGGGTGGGGATGGTGGCTTCGAAGATTCTTGTGGCCGGCAAGGACCGTGTGATCGATAAGGTGGGGCACGGCATTTACTGGGATGGGCAGAATCGCGGGGTGGGTAGTGGGGAAGTGGATCGTGGGCAGTATGACGACTTGCGGGAGGTGCTTTGGCCGGATGGTTGTGCTGCGCTTTATCGCAAGTCGATGCTCGACGAGATTGGTTGCTTTGACGAAGATTTTTTTGCCTATGCTGATGATGCGGAACTGGGGATGCGGGGGCGGAGTGCGGGATGGACGGCTCGCTTTGCTGCGGGTGCAGTGGTGCATCATCACCGGGGATCGACGATGGGGAAGTGGGCGATGGAGCGGATCCGTTTGATTGAGAGAAACCGGGTATGGCTGGCGATGCTGCATTTTCCGTGGTGGCTGTTGTTGTTGAATCCTTTGTTTTATGGAATGCGTTTGGGGGCAGGTTTGTTGGCTGGGATTCAAGGGCAGGGAGAAGCGGGACAAGTGCGAGGGATTCGAGCGAAGATAGATCTTGGGTTGACGCTGCTGCGTGCTGACCTTGAAGCTGTGCTGGCGGTTGGGAAGATGTGGCCCAAGCGCAAAGCCTGGCGTGAGAAGCGATTGCTGGGTGATCGAGATGTGATTGCTCTGATACGCCAACACCAATTGAGTTTGACTGAACTGAGCAAGAAGCTCGCCTAAAGGATGCCGGATATCTCGAACGAAAGTCCATTGACTGAGCCAGTGCAAGGCGCGATTGCCGGCGAGAACGACTGTGGCGCTTGCGGGGCAGCGGAGATGCGAACGCTGTTTCATGCAACGGACCGGCTGTTTCGGACGACGGAGAAGAGTTTTCTGGTGGTGGAGTGTGAGCGGTGCCGGTTGATCCGGCTCTATCCAAAGCCGACGCCGGAGGAATTAGCGACCTACTATCCTTCGAAGTACTGGCATAGCGATGACGGTGGAAGCATTACGGCGATCGAAGAGTTTTATCGGCGGCTGGTGTCGATGGACCATGTTCGTTTTTTGGAGGAAGCCATACGAGGGGCTGGGGCGGGGATGGTGATGGATGTAGGTTGTGGTGGGGGGCTGCTGCTGCGGTTGTTGCGGGAGCGGGGACACAAGGTATTGGGGATGGATTTTTCGCTCGATGCGGCGTCGATTGCCTGGAAGCAAAACGGGGTGCCAGCGTTTTGCGGGGCCCTGACGCAAGTGCCGCTGGCTGATGGCAGTGTTTCGTTGCTCAGTATGTTTCACGTGCTGGAGCATCTGTATAAGCCGGAGGAGTATTTGATGGCGGCGCACCGGTTGTTGAAGCCTGGGGGGCGGCTGGTGGTGCAGGTACCGAATGCGGCGAGTTGGCAGTTTCTGATGTTTGGTGAGAACTGGAACGGGATTGATGTGCCGCGGCATCTGCACAATTTCAAGCTGAATGATTTGAATGTGTTGCTGGACCGGTGTGGGTTTGAGCCGGTGCGGACGAAGCATTTTTCATTGCGGGATAACCCGGCTGGATTTTCGATCAGTCTGGCGCCGGGACTGGACCCGATGGCGCGGCGCGTGAGGAAGCTGGTGGAGAGCCCGGCGGAGCGGTTTCTGAAGAATGCGGTGCACCTGGGGTTGATGTTGGTGGCGCTGCCTTACAGCCTGGTCGAGGCGCTGTGCCGGGCGGGGAGCACGGTGATGGTGGAAGCGCGGAAAAAGCCATGAGCTATGCAGGCTTGCGGGGACTGGTGCCGCAGTGGTTGCGCCGCGAAGTGTTTTTCTTTGAGAGCCTGATTGTTGCGGGTGTGGAGGAGTTTGCGCGGGCGCTGCCGGCCGGGGCGCGAGTGCTGGATGCGGGTGCGGGGGAAGGGCAATACCGGGATTATTTTGGGAAGCAGAAGTATGTGGGGGTGGACCTTGGGGTGGGGGATGCGCAGTGGAACTATGCGGGCCTCGATTGTGTCGCTGATCTGTTGCGGCTGCCGTTTGGGCCGGGTTGCTTTGATGCGTTTGTGAGTGTGGTGACGCTGGAGCATGTGACCGAGCCGGGGCAGGCGATTGCGGAGATGGGGCGGGTGGCCCGGGCGGGGGCGATGCTGTATCTGGTGGTGCCGCATGAGTGGGAAGTGCATCAGCATCCGCATGATTACTGGCGGTTTACGAAGTTTGGGGTGAAGCGGTTGCTCGAGGAGAATGGCTGGGAAGTGGTGCGGCTGGAGGCGGGGGGTGGATACTTTCGCCTGCTTTCGCGAAGATTGATGAATGGCTTGCAGTTTTTGCCAGGTTGGCTGATGCCGTTTGCGGCAGTGTTGGTGGCCCCGGTGGCGCTGCTGGTGGGCCTGCTGGATGGGCTGGACCAGCGTCAGGACTATACGTTGGGATACATTTGTTGGGCAAAGAGGAAAGACTGATGAGTAAAGCAACGAGACGTACATTTTTGCCAGGGTTGCTGGCGGCTCCGGTTGGCCTGATGGCGGATGGAGCGAAGAAGCTGCCGGACTTCACTTATACGGTGAAGGAGACGACGGAGGTGAAGGAGACGTTTGGGATTCACCGTAAGTACTTTGAAGGGCCGACGGATCAGTTGAAGCTGATGGTGGCGGGGAGTGTGACGCTGAAGCCCGGGACTACGCCGCATCCGCCGCATGAGCACGAGGAAGAAGAAATCATGGTGGTGACGGAAGGGACCGGGGTGATTGGATTGAAGGGCGTCGATAAGGCGGTAGGGCCGGGGAGCATGATGTACTCGGCGGCGCATCAGTCGCATGATATCCGCAATACCGGGAAGAAGCCTTTGACGTTTTTCTATTACAAGTGGAAGGCGTAAGCCTAGTTCTGTGAGAGAAATTGCATCTTGTAGCTACTACTTACAAGATGCGATTTCTTTGCTTGTTTAGTGTGTTGGTTTGTGCGCTGGCCGAGCAGGCGGGCAAGCCCGACAAGCTGGCGTTGCGGCAGCAGATTGCCGAGATGAAGGTGAAAGCCTTTGAGATGCAGACGCAGATTGAGTTGCTGGAGCGGCAACTGCATGATGTAGAGGAAGCCGAGGCGAATCAGCCGGTGGCGAGCGCGGTGGTCAAGACGGCGGCCAAGGTGCGGTGTTCGGGGCACACGAAGGATGGGAAGCGATGCTCGCGCAATGCGGAGGCGGGGAGCCGGTTTTGCTGGCAGCATAAGGCGCGGCGTTGAGGGGGCGGCAGCGGCGAGCCTGATGCCAGCGCGATGGCCATCGCAGGGGAATGTTGGCCATGGGATGATTGGGCGAAGGGCGGGCTGCTGTGGGCAATGAAATTGAGTTGGCGCGGAGGCTGATTGAGGGGGATGAGTCTGCGCGTGAGTCTTTTATCGAAACGTTTCAGAAGAAAGTGTTTCAGTACAGCTATCTGAGTTGCGGACAGAGGGAAGATGCGGAGGAGGTTGCGCAGGAGACTCTGTTGAAAGTGTGGGAGCACTTTGATGAATTGCGGGAGCCGGAACATGTAAAGACATGGGTGTTCCAGATTGCGCGGAATGTGTGTTTGACGCGGAGGCGGCGGAGCACGTATGCCCCTTGTGAGGAATTGTCGATCGAGAAGGTACCGACGGAGTGGCAGGGTGGGTTAGCGGACAAGGGAGATTTGCCGGAGGATGTCACCTACCAGCATGAATTGCGGAAGTTGCTGGCGAGGGCGATCCATGGATTGCCGGAGAAGTACCGGTCGGTAGTGGTGATGCGGGATTTGGAGGAGATGTCGATCGAGGAGACGGCGGGAATATTGGGGGTAAACGAGGGAGTGGTGAAAACAAGGTTGAAACGGGCGCGGGGGTTGATGAGAAAGAAATTGGAGGGGAAAGGATTCTTGTCACTTTCTGGTGCGGAATGAGTCTGTCTTTGCGAAGGAGATCAGACTATGCGGTACGCAATTTTGGGAATGTTGTTGGTGGGGCAATTGGCGGGACAGATGGGAGGACCGGGCGGTGGGGCCGGAAATCGGGTGCCCGTGTTGCAAACGGCGGAACAGGACCGGCTGCTGCTGATGCGGGAAGAGGAGAAGTTGGCGGGGGATGTGTACCGGTTTTTTAGCCGAGAAGTGGAAGCTGCGGGTGTTCAGCAATATCGCCGAGAGCGAAGACCGGCATTTTGAGGCGGTGGGGCGGTTGATGGATCGTTACAAGCTGACGGACCCGACGATTGGATTAGGGCCTGGGGTTTACCGAAATGCAGCGTTTACAGCGCTCTTTCAACAACTGACCGCCAAAGGACAGTTATCGGTGCAGGATGCACTGGAGGTGGGAGTGTTGATCGAGAAGGTGGATATCCAGGATCTGGTGGCCGGGATGCTTGAAACGAAGCAGTCGGACATCAAACGGGTGTACACGAATCTGCTCAATGCGTCGTTCAGTCACTTGGAGTCGTTTGAGACAACCCTCGAGACAGTAGTGGCAGGCACACGGTAGTTGGGATAAGAAATCAGGCGAATTATGAGAATGCAGATCTATACGTTGATGGCGCTGGCTGGATTGGCCGTGGCGCAGCCCCAGGGGCCCATGCAGGGTCGAATGAGAGGGGGGATGATGGGCAAGATGATGGGGGAATTGCCTGCCAACATGGAATCTGGCCATAACCCCACCACTGAGGCGAAGGTAAAGCTAGGCCGGATGCTTTATTACGAGCCACGGTTGTCACTGGCGAACGATGTGTCGTGCAATTCCTGCCATGATCTGGCGAGCTATGGGGTGGACGGGAAGGCGACTTCCACGGGCCACAAAGGGCAGATTGGTGGGCGTAATTCCCCTACGGTTTATCATGCGGCTGGTCATCTGGCTCAATTCTGGGATGGTCGGGCGGCGGATGTAGAAGAGCAGGCCAAGGGGCCGGTGCTCAATCCGATTGAGATGGCAATGCCATCGAAGGCGGAAGTGGAGTGGCGGCTGGAGCGGATTCCGGGATATGTGACGGCGTTTCGGGAGGCATTTCCGGGAGATGCGAAGCCGGTGACCTTCCAGAATATGGCGATGGCAATCGGGGCCTTCGAGCGAGGACTGGTAACGCCGTCGCGGTGGGATCGGTTTCTCAAGGGTGGCGGCGGGTTGAGCGCGCAAGAGATGCGCGGGCATCACGAGTTTATGCATGGTGGGTGTGCGAGTTGTCATAACGGTCCTTATCTGGGAGGAGCTTCCTATCAGAAGGCGGGAGCGATGAATCCCTGGCCGTCGCAGGCGGATCCTGGCCGGAGCGCGGTTACCCATCTGGAGCAAGACAAGATGGTGTTCAAAGTGCCGTCGCTGCGGAATATTGAAAAGACCGGGCCATACTTTCACGATGGCAAGACCAGCAAGCTGGAGGATGCCGTGAAGATGATGGGCAAGCACCAGTTGAACGTGCAACTGAGTGAGGAGCAGGTGGCTGACATTGTGGCTTGGCTGAAGACGCTGACGGGGGAGATTCCGAAGGCATACATCGCCAAACCCGAGTTGCCGCGTTAGCTGTCTGTTTTCGAAGACTTGCAATTGCGGGGGCTGACGGATTACTGTATGGCATGGATCGCAGAGACTTATTACGCACCGCCGGCATGGCCGCGGTTGCTTTCTCCAGCGACGCCCTTCCCCGTTTGCAGGCAGCGTTAGCAGCACAAGGCGGTAGACCCGCCGATTCCCTGGCTATGGATGAAGACTTCTGGTTTCAGGTGAGACACATGTTCACCGTGGACCGGAACATCATCAACCTGAACAATGGCGGTGTTTCCCCATCCCCCAAGATCGTGATGGAGAGTGAGAAACGCTACCTTGAGATCTCCAATATGGGACCAGCGCACTTCATGTGGAAGGTGCTGGGGCCGGAGATGGAGAGTGTGCGGCGGAGGCTGGCACAGAGCTTTGGCTGCGACCCGGAAGAGATTGCGATTACACGCAATGCCAGTGAAGCCCTGGAAATTGTGCAACTGGGATTGGAGCTGCAGCGTGGGGATGAAGTACTGACCACGAACCAGGATTATGGCCGGATGCTGACGACCTGGCGGCAACGGGAGCGGCGCGACGGCATTGTGCTGAAGGAGATCTCGTTTGAGGTGCCAGCGCGGTCGCTCGATTACCTTGCGGGGTTGATCGAAGATGCGATTACACCGAAGACGAAGGTGATTCATATCTGCCAGATCACGAATTTGACGGGGCAGATTTTCCCGGTGAAGAAGATTGCGCAGATGGCGCGCAAGCGCGGGATTGAAGTGGTGGTGGATGGGGCGCATGCCTTTGGGCAATATCCTTTCAAGCAGGCGGACCTCGATTGCGACTTCTATGGGACGAGTTTGCATAAGTGGATTCTGGCTCCGGTAGGAACCGGGTTTCTCTATGTGAAGCGGGACAAGATTGGGAAGGTGTGGCCGCTGATGGCGGCGCCCGACTCGATGACGAATAACATCCGGAAGTTTGAAGAGATCGGTACGCATCCGGCGAGCCAGCGGAATTCGATTACAGAAGCATTAACATTCAGCGAATCGATTGGCATAGAACGGAAGGCGGCGCGGCTGCGTTATTTGCGGAAGCGTTGGCAGAACCGGTTGAAGGTATTGCCGGGCGTGACGCTGCACACGAGTGATGATCCGGAAATGAGCTGCGGGATTGGAACGGTGGGTTTTGCCGGATTCAGTATTCCGAAGCTGGCGGAATACTTGATGGAAAAGCACAAGATCATGGTGGTTCCGATTGTTCGCGGTACGCAGTACAGCGGATTGCGGGTGACGCCGAACGTGTATACGACCCTGGAAGAAGTGGATACGTTTGCTTCGACGATGGAAGCGATTGTGAAACAGGGGCCGAAAGCGCTGGGATTGGCCTAGTACTTTAGACTTGACATGGCCTTATGAAATTTCATAGATTTACATAAGGCCAATCTTTTGTTTGGGTTGGATTTGATAGCGCTGTCCCGGTTGACGGCAAATTCCAAAGCAGCAGGCGTCGTGGGTGATGGTTTGTCCAAAATCCGCCGATAAGCCTGATAAGGACGGCATGCACCTTAACAGAGTTGTAATTTCTGCACTGCTAGCAATTCTTGGATTCGCGGCACCCGATGTTGTTCGGGCAGCGACGGCGAAAAAGACTGCTGCCAAGAAAAAAACTGTAAGTACCAGCAAAACTGCTGCGAAGAAAGTGGTGCCTACGCGCGTCACTTCGGTTCGCAAGAGTTCTTCGGCTAAGGGTGGGGTTGTGTTGCGGAAGGCTTCCTTGACGAAAGGAAGAGCACCGATTTCGCGGTTCCGCCAGCGCAACAGCCCCTATGCGGGCTTTTGGACGGTACCGAATTTTGCCGATGCCACGGATGGCGATGTCATTGACGGAGAAGACCTGACGATTCGCCGCGCGGCTGTCGAAGCCTTGAACGGTTTGAATGGGGCAGTGGTTGTTGCGGACCCGAATACGGGGCGTGTGCTGAGCATGGTGAACCAGAAGCTGGTGCTTCAGAATGGGTTTCAACCTTGCTCGACCATCAAGATTCTGGCCAGTGTGGCGGGTGTGATGGAAGGGGAGTATTCGCGCGACAAAGTGATGAAGATGGGGCGCCGCGATTACATGGACATGACGCAAGCACTGGCGAAGAGCAATAACCCTTACTTTGCTTCGATCGGGAGAAAGCTTGGATACGAGAAGATTTCCTACTATGCCAAGCTGCTTGGTTTGGGGGAAACGGCCGGACTGAACATTCCTGGGGAACAGCCTGGGGTATGGCCTTCGAAGGAAGTGCCGAGTGGGATTGGCATGATGACCAGCTTTGGGGATGGGATTAACCTAACACCCTTGCAGTTGGTCTCGATGGTCAGTGTGGTGGCCAACGGTGGGACGATGTACTACCTGCAATATCCGAGAACGCAGGCTGAGATTGAAACGTTTGTACCGCAGGTGCGCCGCCGACTGGATAACTTTGAACCTGCTGCGCAAGAGATTCGGCCAGGGATGCAGGGAGCAGTGAACTTCGGATCGGGCCGACGGGCCGGGTATGACGATCATGAGCCGATTTTCGGCAAGACCGGCACCTGTACGCATTCTGATCACAAGACGCATATGGGCTGGTTTGGCAGCTACAACGAAGTGGGTGACCGCAAGCTGGTGGTTGTGGTGATGCTGACTGGCGGCAAGCTGGTGAGCGGACCGGTGGCGAGTGGCGTTGCGGGACAGGTGTTCCGGAAGCTGAACGAGTCTCGTTACTTTGCTTCGAATCCGCAGATGGTGATGCCGAATGCGGTGGTTGCCAGCGATTCGCAGCGTGTGTTTGCCCCTGAGAATTAATCACAGATTGAACTAGAAGAGAGCCGCCGTTTGGGAGAGATCCTGACGGCGGTTCTTTTTTTGGCTTCGATTTCAGTTGACTATATGATCAAATGCGCATATAGTAAAGCCAGATGCGAAGCTGGATCCTACTATTTGTTGGCGCAACCAGGTTGTGTGAGGGCGCCGAAGTGCTGAGCCTGAGTGAGGCTGTGGCTCGAGCGCTCGAAACGCACCCCAGCGTGGCCTCGGCACAAGCGAGTCTCAACGCTGCTGCGGCGAAGATCGACGTCGCCAAGGCGGGTTGGAAGCCGCGTGTGGACTATCAGGAGAGCTGGGTGCGCTCGAACAACCCGGTCTTCGTATTTGGATCTTTATTGACGCAGAGGCAGTTTACGGCTGCCAATTTTGGTTTGGATTCGCTGAATCGGCCGGAGGCGCTGAACCAGTTTCAATCGCTGGTGAGCGCCGAGCAAGTGCTTTGGGATGCGGGAAGAACGGGGAAGCGGGTGGAGTTGGCCCAGGCGGACCGGAAGTTGTCGCTGGTGGGGAAAAAGCAGGTGGAGTTGGCGGTAGCGAGCCGGGCGGCACGGGCCTACCTGGATGCGCAATTGAGTCTGGCGGCAGTGCCGGTGGCAGAGCAGGCTCTGGCGCAAGCGCAGGCGGACTTGCGGCTTGCACAGACGATTTATGACGCGGGCCGGTCGACGGCTGCGGATGTGCTGTCGGCGAAGGTGCATGTGGCGATGCAGCAGGAGATGTTAGTGCAGCGGCGGGCGGAGGCGAGGATTGCCGTGGAGGTGCTGCGGGATCTGGTAGGGGCGGGGCCTGATGTGGAACTGAGTCTGGCTCCTGAGATTGGTGTGAGTGCGAAGCCTGTTGCTGTGGCGGCGGGTGTGCGACCGGATGTGGAACGGGAGCAGGTGCGGCGGGAGATTGCCGAGACGCAGATTGGATTGTCGCGATTGGCTGTGATGCCGCAAGTGAGTGCGCAGATTGGGGGCGAGGTGGACCGGCAGCGATTTGTGAACCGGGCCGGGGCGAACTGGATGATGGGGGTGAGCCTGCGGTGGACGCCGTATCAGGGCGGAGCAGAGCGTGCCAACATTCGTGCTGCCAGCGAGATGTTGCGGGCGGCTCAGGCAGAAGAGAAAGGGGCGATGCAGCGGGCTCGCCTGGAACAGATACAGGCTGAGACGCTGGTTGGAGCGAGCCTGGCAAGGGTGAGTAGTGCGGAGGCATCGATTGGTGCGGCGGAGGAGAGTTTACGGATTACCAAGGATCGGTATGAGGCGGGGCTTGGGAACCTGACCGATCTTTTGCGGACGGAGGTGGCTCTGACGGAGGCGAAGCTGCGGTTGTTGCTGGCGCGGCACGGAGTGAGAACCTCGCAACTGAACCTGGCAGTGGCGCAGGGAGAACTGAAGGCAGATTCGGAGGTATTGCAGTAATGACTCGATACTTGGCATTTTTTCTTTTACTGAGCTCGTGCTCGAAGCAGGCGACGGAGACCGTGAAAACGGCAGAGTCGAAGAAGGTGACGGCTAAGACCGAAGTGATCGGGGATCGACTGACACCGAGCATGGTGCAGGCCAGTGGGACCGTTGAGGCCCGGACGCGGAGTGTGATCTCGGCGCAGGTGATGGGGATGGTGAAGCAGGTGGGGGTAGAAGTGGGCCAGCGTGTTGCAGCGGGGCAGACGCTGGTGGTGCTGGATTCTGAACAGATGCAGGCGGCCGTGGCGCAAGCTGAGGCGGTGCGGCTCGAGGCACGCAGTGCACTGGCAGAAAGTGGCGAGGCGATTGCGGCGGCTGGGTCGCAGTTGGAACTGGCTGGGGTGACGCGGAACCGGTTGAAGCAACTGTTTGAGCGGCAATCGATTTCAAAACAGGAAATGGATGAAGCAGAGGCGCGGGTGCGTCAGGCGGAGGCGGGGCTGGCGATGGCGAAGGCGAGACGGTTGCAGGTAGAAGCGCGGATTGCGCAGACGGAGCAGGCCGTGGGGAGTGCGAAGACGCAGAAGGGCTACACGGTTTTGCGTGCGCCGTTTGCGGGATTGGTGACCGAGAAGATGGTGCAGCCGGGGGCGATGGCGGTACCGGGCGCTCCGCTGCTGGTGATTGAGGCGACGGGTGGATATCGGTTGGCGATTGCGGTCGAAGAATCGCAGGTTGCGAAGGTGCGCCTGGGCATGGAGATGAAGGCCATGGTGGGAGATCGCGAACCCATTGCGGTGAAGGTGAGCGAGATTGTGCCGAGCCTTGATGCGGCAACGCGGAGCCTGACGGTGAAGGCGAATCTGCCGTTGCTGCCGCAGTTGCGGAGTGGGGAGTTTGTGCGATGCGAGTGGACGGTGGGGGAGCGGAAAGCGATGTCGGTGCCTGCCTCGGCGGTGCGGGAGCAAGGCCAGGTGCAGATGGTGTTTGTGGTGGAGCAAGGGAAGGCGCGGTCGCGGATGGTGCGAGTGGGCGAGACGGTGGGAGGGGTGCGGGAAGTGCTGTCGGGGCTGGAGGCCGGAGAGCGGGTGGTGATTGGGCTGACGCGCGAGATTGAGGACGGGACTGGAATCGAGGAAGCACGATGAAGGAAGGACTGGGGCCTGCTGGCCGGCTGGCAGCGGCCTTTATTCATTCGAAGCTGACGCCGCTGTTGATGGTGGCCTCGGCATTGCTGGGTGTGTTTGCGGTGGTGATGTTGCCTCGTGAGGAGGAGCCGCAGATTCAGGTGCCGATGGTGGATGTGGTGCTGTCGATGCCCGGGTTGGCGCCGCGCGAGGTGGAGCAGCGGTTGACGAAGCCGATTGAGAAGATGCTTTGGGAAATCCCGGGGGTTGAGTATCTTTATTCGACTTCGATGCCGGGGCAGGCGTTGGTGATTGTGCGGTTCCGCGTGGGTGAAGAAGAGGGGGCGAGCCTGGTGAAGCTGAACCAGAAGCTGGCCGCTTATGGGGATCAGTTGCCGGTGGGGGCGTCGCGGCCCATGGTGCGGTTGCGATCGCTAGATGATGTGCCGATTGTGGCGTTGACGTTGCACAGCCGCAAGTATGGGCCGCTCGAGTTGCGCCGGATTGCGAGCCAGCTTGAGGACAACATTACCG
Source organism: Bryobacter sp. (assembly GCA_044340255.1). GTDB lineage: Bacteria > Acidobacteriota > Terriglobia > Bryobacterales > Bryobacteraceae > Bryobacter. The sequence continues at coordinate 26,560 of JBIITX010000005.1, forward strand.
AAGCCAGTGATGTCTCGACGGTGACGATGATGGGTGGGCAGCGGCGCGAGGTTCGCGTGACGCTTGATGTGGAGCGGATGAACAGTCTGGGGCTAACGGCGGAGCAGTTGTGGCAGGCGATTGGGGCGACGAACCAGCGCTTTGATGCGGGGAAGATGGATCGCAATAACGGAGAGAGGCTGCTGCAGACGGGAGACTTTCTGCGCCATGCCGAGGATGTGGCGGGAGTGGTGGTAGGGGCGGCGGCGGGGCGACCGATTTTTTTGCGTGATGTGGCGAAGGTGGAAGACACGGGAACAGAACCGGCTGATTATGTTTTTCATTTCGAGAAGGACAGTGTGGAGCCGGCGGTGACGTTGGCTGTTGCCAAGCGGCGTGGCGCGAATGCGATCACGGTGGCTGATGAGGTGATGCGGAAGGTGGAGTTGGCCAAGGGGCGGGTGATTCCGGCTGATGTGACTGTGAGTGTGAGCCGGCAGTATGGGGAGACGGCTGCGGAGAAGAGTAATGAGTTGCTGGAGCATATGGGGATTGCGGTGATCTCGGTGGTGTTGTTGATTGGGTTGGTGTTGGGATGGCGGGAGTCGCTGGTGGTGTTTGCGGCGATCCCGGTGACGCTGGCGTTGACGCTGACGTTGTTCTACCTGTATGGGTACACGCTCAATCGCATTACGCTGTTTGCGTTGATCTTTTCGATTGGGATTCTGGTGGACGATGCCATTGTTGTGGTGGAGAACATTGTGCGGCACACGAGGCTAGCGGCGAACCGGGGGCGGGCGCTGGCTGAGGTGGCTGTTGAGGCCGTGAACGAGGTAGGGAACCCGACGATTCTGGCGACGCTGGCGGTGATTGCAGCGATTTTGCCGATGGCGTTTGTGGGGGGATTGATGGGGCCGTACATGAGGCCGATCCCGATTGGTGCGACGACGGCGATGGTGTTTTCGATGCTGGTGGCGTTTATTGTTACGCCGTGGGCAGCGGTAAGGTTTTTGCCTGCGGAGGGAGGGCATGAGGAGGAGAACAGGCAGGAGGATCTGGTGACGCGACTGTACCGGCGCTATATGGACCGGCTGTTGCATCGGCCTGCTTATACCGGCGGCTTTTTGATGATGGTGGTGGTGTTGCTGGTTGGGGTGATGCTGCTGTTTCCTTTGCACTGGGTGAAGGTGAAGATGCTGCCTTTTGACAACAAGAGTGAGTTTCAGGTGATTGTGAATCTGCCGGAGGGGACGACGCTTGAACAGACCGAAAAGGTAGCGCGGATGCTGGCGGTGGAGGCGATGAAGCAACCGGAGGTGAAGCATGCGCAGAGCTATGCGGGGACGGCTTCACCGCATAACTTCAATGGGTTGGTGCGGCATTACTATTTGCGGGCCGGATCGAATGTGGCGGACATCCAGTTGAATCTGGTGGGCCGGGGTGAGCGCAAGCAGCAGAGCCACGAGATTGCCAAGCAGGTGAGGAATCGGCTGCTGCCGCTGGCGCAGAAGATGGGGGCTGAGATCCAGGTAGCGGAGGTGCCGCCGGGCCCGCCGGTGCTGGCGACGCTGGTGGCTGAAGTGTATGGGCCGACGCAGGAGGGTCAGAAGACCGTAGCGGCCGAGCTGATGAAGATTCTGCGCAAGACCAAGGGTGTTGTGGATGTGGACTGGTATGTCGAGGCCGAGCAGGCGAAGAGCTACTTGCGGATTGACCGTGAGAAGGCGGGGCTGCACGGGGTGAGCGAGAGCAAGATTGCCGAGACGATGAGGATGGCAAGCCTGGGAGCAGAGGCTGGGATTCTGCATCAGGAACAGGAGCAGGAGACTGTGGGGATTGCGCTGCGATTGCCGCAGGGCGACCGGGCGAGTCTGGAGCGGATGAGGCAGTTGAAGGTGGCTGGCAGTGGCGGCAAGCTGGTGTCGATTGCCGAGTTGACTCAGGTAGTCGAGACGCGGCAGGAGCGGAACATCTATCACAAGAACCTGTTGCCGGTGACGTATGTGACGGCGGATGTGGCGGGGGAAATTGAGAGCCCGGTGTATGCGGTGCTGGCGGTGGGGCCTGAGATTGAGAAGTACCGGCCCGAGGGTTATGTGATTGAGCAGTATGTTGCGCGGCAGCCCTTTGATACGGATCGTTATTCGATGAAGTGGGACGGGGAGTGGCACATCACCTATGAGGTGTTTCGTGATCTGGGGATTGCGTTTGCGGCGGTGCTGGTGTTGATTTATGTGCTGGTGGTGGGGTGGTTTGAGAGCTTTCTGACACCGCTGGTGATTATGGTGGCGATTCCATTCTCGCTGGTGGGGATCCTGCCGGGGCATGCGCTGATGGGGGCGTTTTTTACGGCTACCTCGATGATTGGATTCATTGCCGGGGCGGGAATTGTAGTGAGGAATTCGATCATTCTGGTGGACTTTATTGAGTTGCGATTGAAGGAAGGTATGCCGCTCGATGAGGCAGTGATTGACGCCGGGGCGGTGCGGTTTCGCCCGATGATGCTGACGGCGGCGGCGGTGGTGGTGGGGTCGGCCGTGATTTTGTTTGATCCGATTTTTCAGGGACTGGCCATTGCGTTGATGGCGGGCGAAGTTGCTTCGCTGCTGCTGTCGCGGGTGACGGTACCGGTTGTTTATTACTTAGTTCAAAAACGAATGAGGAGAATTGTATGAATGTAGAACGGATGTTGCGAATGATCGCTGGAGCCTTGACGTTGTTGAGTGTCTGGCTGGCGGTGAATGTGGATGCGCGGTGGTACTGGTTTACGGCCTTCATTGGGGTGAATCTGTTGCAGTCGGCGTTTACGAACTGGTGCCCGATGATGACGATTCTGCGGAAGATGGGAGTCAGTGGATAATGGTGGGAATGAAGCCGAAAGGGCAAGCGTTGCCGGAAGTATTTCTTGAACCCATTGCCCAGCGTTTTCGGGCAATGGGTGAACCGTCGCGGTTGCGGATTTTGCAGAGGTTGATGCAGGGTGAGTGTAGTGTGAGTGCGTTGGTCAAAGAGTTAGGGATGACGCAATCGAACACGAGCCGCCACTTGCAGGCACTGTATGAAACGGAGCTGGTAGGACGGAGGAAGGCGGGGCTCGAGGTGATTTACTTTGTGAGCGACCCGGTGGTGGAGCGGCTCTGCGAGTTGATGTGTTCGAGCGAACGGAGCCGACTGGAAGCGGCGCTGGCCAAAGCGATCTGAGATGTTTGAACACCTGGCGATACTGCCCCTGGCCTTGTTGATCGGTGTGGTGCTGGGAGCGCTGGGGAGCGGTGGGGCGATTCTGGCGCTGCCGATTCTGGTGTATGGGGCGATGTTGCCGGTGCGGCAGGCGGTGGCGGTTTCGCAGTTGGTGGTTGGATTTGCGGCGCTGGTGGGGACGTTACTGCAGTGGCCCAGCAAGCGGATTGTGTGGCGGGAAGTGCTGCTGTTTGGACTGGCGGGGATCCCGGCAACGCGGGTGGGGGCGATGATCTCGTTGCAGGTGGAGCAGCAGGTGTTGCTGGTGAGCTTTGGGGTGGTGGTGATGATCGCCGGCATCCGTATGATCTGGACGGCGGGGATTGAAACGACGCAGGTGAGCCAGATGTGGAAGTCGCTGTTGGTGGGGGCTGTGGTGGGGTTACTGACGGGGATGCTAGGAGTGGGGGGTGGGTTTTTGCTGGTGCCGGCGCTGATAGCGTTTGGGGGGCTGGATGCGAAGCAGGCGGCGGCGACGTCGTTGCCGGTGATCGCTGTGAATACCTTGAGCGGGGCGGCGCAGCAGCATGCGTTGTGGAGCCCGGTGATGGGGCTGGCGATGAGCTTTATGGGGGCGACCCTGGTGGGGACATTTATTGGAGTGAGGCTGGGGGCTGCGGCGAGCGAGCTGAAGCTGCAGCAGTCGCTGGGGATTGTGCTGGTGTGTGTGGGCCTGGGGGTGGCGGCGATGAACCTAAAGCTTTAGGAGTTGATCGGGATTGGGTGGGGTAGGGGTGTCGTCTTCGTCGAGATCGTCATGAGGGGATTCCCAGGCTTCTTTGACGAGGGCCCAGGTGTCGCGCTGGAGGTTTTTGAGGCCTTGGCCGGTGATGGCCGAGATGACGTGGAGGGGGAGATTCTGCTCCTGGCAGAAGGCCTGGAGTTCTTCGAGGCGGGTGGGGTCCTGGGCGGAATCGAGCTTGGTGGCGACGACGATCTGGGGTTTTTCGAGGAGCTTTTCGCTGAAGCTGGCGAGTTCGTTCTGGATGATGTGATAGGCGTCGACGGGGCGATTTTCGTTGAACTCGGAGAGGTCGATGAGGTGGAGCAGGACGCGGGTGCGCTCGACGTGGCGGAGGAAGGTGATGCCGAGGCCGTGGCCTTCGCTGGCACCTTCGATGAGGCCAGGGATGTCGGCCATGATGAAGGTTTCGCGGCCGAATTCATCCATGGAAACAACGCCGAGTACGGGCTCTTTGGTGGTGAAGGGGTAGGCGGCGATTTCGGGTTTGGCGGCGGAAAGGCGGCTGATGAGAGTGCTCTTGCCAGCGTTAGGGAAACCGACGAGGCCGACGTCGGCGAGGAGCTTCATTTCGAGGCGGAGCGTGAAGTTTTGACCGGGGATGCCGTCTTCTTTTTCAGTAGGGGCCTGGTGGGTGGGGGTGGCGAAGTGCTGGTTGCCACGACCGCCGCGACCGCCTTTGGCGACAACGAATTGCTCGCCGTCGAAGGTGAAGTCGTGGATTTGCTCGCCGGTGTCCCAGAAGTAAACGACGGTGCCGATGGGGACTTTGACGACGAGGGAGTCACCGTTGCGACCGGTGCGATTGGAGCCTTCTCCGTGGCGACCGCGGTCGGCGGTGTGCTCCGGGTTCATGCGGAGGTGGAAGAGGGTGTTGTAGTGGCGGGAAGCTTCAAAAATGACATCGCCGCCGCGACCGCCGTCGCCGCCAGAGGGGCCGCCACGGGGTACGAATTTCTCGCGCCGGAAGGCGGAGCAGCCGTTGCCGCCGTCGCCACCGCGTACGTAGACTTTCGCTTCGTCGATGAATTTTGAAGAGTGAACCATAAAAAGATAAAGGCCGCCGAGCGTGGTGCTGGCGGCCGAACCAGAATCCTGAGGAGGAAGCTTAGTTTACGCTGACTTCCTTGATTGTGACGAACTTGCCCATGCGGCCACGGTCACGGAATTCGACAATTCCAGGAACGCGTGCGTAGAGGGTGAAGTCTTTGCCGACGCCGACATTCTCGCCGGGTTGGATGCGGGTGCCGCGTTGACGAACGAGGATCGAACCGCCAGTGACGAGTTCGCCACCGAAGCGCTTGACGCCCAATCGTTGGCTTTGTGAATCGCGACCGTTTCTAGTAGAGCCTGCGCCTTTTTTACTTGCCATTGCCTTTTAACTCCTGTTGCTCTTGCGGCCGCGTTAGGCGATCGCGTTTACTTTCACTTCGGTAAAGTTCTGCCGGTGACCCTGGGTGCGCTTGTACTGCTTTTTGCGCTTGAACTTGAAGACGATGATCTTGGCCGCGCGACCGTGTTTGGTAACGGTGCCGGTAACTTTGACGGCGGCAGCTTCTGCGCCAGTCTTGATGCCAGAGTCGCCGCCAACCATGAGGACTTTGCCCAACTCGATTTCAGCGCCGGGTTCTACGGCGAGGGTGTCTACTCGAACCAAGTCACCAGGGGAGACACGATACTGCTTTCCACTGGTTTCGATGACTGCGTACATAACTCTGTCTGTTTCCTTCTTTGGCGGATCAAACTGTGGAAAACAGCGCTGAGTGCACGTGAGGACGCGCGGCAGTGCTGCCACAACTTTCTAGTCTACTGGATTGTGGACGGGGTTGCAAGTTGTGGGGTGGTTTTGGGGGGGAGGGCGCGACATCTGTATCATGATCTCTGTGGCGCAACTCAATCGAAGGAAGTCAGAGGCGATTCGGCTGGCTGTCCAGGAGACGGCTCAGCGAAAACTATTGTCAGATCCAAAACAGTTTCGTGATTTGCTGGGGGCAGGGCTGCAGGCGGAGTTGAATCCGAACTTGAAATTCCAGAGCGAAGACGAACTTTGGTCGTAGATACTTCTATTTTGCTGGCCGCCGTTTACGGCAACTGGTGTGTGTGAAGCAACTCGAGGAGTATGTTGCTGATTTTGGATCGCGATTTTCGCGGTACTGACCTGCAGATTGTGATGCCCTTGAAGGCTTAGGATTGGAGAATGCAGAGCATTCTTGTGTCCGCTGAATGCTGGAGATAAGAATCGTTCGGCGTACGTTCCTGGTTTGAAGCCCGAATTGCGCCTAGGGTAATGTTTAAGTGTGATTGACGACGTCACACGCGCGCGGCGGGCACTGGAGTTGGCAAAAGCTACATCAGAACGCCTGTGGGCAGAGCATACTGCCTACGTCAAGACGCTTGATCCGGCACGTGGTAATGCCGACGCGGAAGAGTTTCGCCGAATGCGCGAAGCGTCTGAGTGGCAATGCAAGGTCTATGCAGCCGAGCAAGCACTCGCTAGAGTTGAGCACGGCACTCCAGGAATGACTGGAGTGCACGAAGAATACCGTTGGCTGATCATGCCTGATCGTGGTATCTATTCTCTTCTGAACATTTGCCCCGAAATCGTTTTGGGCAAGTATCTTGCTGTGACGAGTATCGATAGCGGTCCCTTGCGGCTGACGGAGCAGGAAAAGGTTGAGGGTTGGTGGAGTACGGAAGCTGCGAGGGTTTTTCAAGGTAATTCCTTGAGTCCATGGGAATCTCAGGACGATTGGAAGGTAGCCTATAGCCCGAGCATTACTTCTGTGCACGGACTACCGAACCAGACACATGATGAATCCAGTGCTGGCTACGACGAGTGGTACGTCTTCGAAAAGCCGGTGCCTATTGAAGAGATTGAGACATTCGTGAACTGGGGCGGCTTTCGGCTCTATGCCCCAGAGTTTCAATGGTGTACTGATCGATTCTGGAAGCAGATCGCCAAACTGAAGCCAGAATCATACATTGCAGATGGGACTGTATTCACGGTGGTCACGCGCAACCCGAAGTTGTTCGAACTCATCATCTCGGGCTACCTCACGGCCGAAGCTATTGGGCCCTCCGTATCTCAGAGCGGAGTGCTTTTCAAGTGAGTATGCCGACACTCCCCCTAAGCGGACGTTGGCCCCGGTAAGACGAAACGAACTGAGAGTGGCAGAGCTGGTTAAGGACTAGGGCTGCCGCTTGCAGATTGTGATGCCCTTGAAGGCTTAGGATTGGAGAATGCAGAGCATTCTTGTTTATGGGGATTCGCTGAGTTGGGGGATTGTGCCGGGGACTCGGAAGCGGCTTTCGTTTGAGGAGCGGTGGCCCGGGGTGATGGAGAACCTTTTGCTCGCTCGGGGTCGGCGGGTGCGGGTGATTGAAAATTGCCTGAATGGACGGCGGACGGTTTGGGAGGACCCGTTTAAGAGTGGGCGCAATGGGCTGGAGGGGTTGAGTGTTTGTATGGAAGTGAACTCGCCGCTGGCGCTGGCTATTGTGATGCTGGGGGCGAATGACTTTCAGTTCTCGACGCCGTTTAATACGCCGTGGTCGGCGGGTCAGGGTGTGGCGCGGGTGGTGAGCGAGATGCGGCGGGCACCGATTGAGCCGGGGATGAGTGTGCCGCCGATCCTGATTGTGGCGCCGCCGGCGTTGCGACGGTCGGAGGTGCAGCCGATGCCGAAGTTTGAGGGGGCCGAGGTGCGCTCGGCTGGGCTGGCTGCGGCGCTGCGGCAGGTGGCCGAGGAGGCGGGCTGTTTGTACTTTGATGGGAGCCAGGTGGCTCAGACGAGTGCTACGGATGGAGTGCACCTTGATGCGGATCAGCATCTGTTGCTGGGGACCGCTTTGGCGGAGAAGGTAAGTTCGATCGACTTTGGGGCATGAATTCCCGGAGAGAGTTTCTGGCACTGATGCGCCGAAGTGGAAAGCGAAGGTCATCAACATTCCATGAAAAGCATTGGCAGATCCGAAACAGTTTCGTGATTTTCTGGGGGCTGGACTTGAAGTGGAGTTGAGTCCCAATCGTGGTCGCAGCTGCTTCCAATTTGCCAGCCATTTTTTTTTCGCCAATCAGAAATGGCTGCTTCGTGCAATAGTTCGAGCATCCCGGAAAAGACATACCGATCAGTACGCTCCGGCGCAGGGGGTCTTGAAGGAGACCAGGAGCAAAGAGGTACAAGGTAATTTATAAAAAGGGCGACTCACCCTAGGGTGCTTACGTCCTCGACCTGCCAAGCTTCATCGCTTTGGGCGAATCGCAAGAACAAGTGGAGTCTCTTATCCGCGAAGCAGTCGAGTATTACGTCGCAGGGTTGCGGGCTGAGAGTTTGGCTGTACCGCCGCCCACAAGTTGGGCAGGAACGCTGGAGATTGTTGCTGCCTAAATTAAGTTTGATCGTGTGTTCGGTGCACTCAGCGAATTGGCATCTCTGGTGCAGATGTTGCTTTGAGGGCAGCTTCAATCTTGGCAACCGTAGGTCCGGAGCCCGCCCAGCGATCCAGGATCTCGCCATTTCGAGACAGCAGGAAATAGGCCGGGATCATCTCGATGCGCATCATGCGGTGTATCGGGCCATCATCGGCCTCGCGGCATTCCGACCAAGGGATTCCGAATTCCAAGAGGTACTTCTTCAGTACCTCCTCGGACTCGTCGCTGCTGACACCAATGATGTTGAAGCGCGAACGCGGTACCTTGTCATACAAGACTTTGAGTTTCGGCATCTCTTCCCGACAGGGGCCACAACTGGTATTCCAGAATTCGAGAAGAGTGACATCGGCAGTATTGCGGCGAAGAGCATGCACATTGCCTTCGCGGTCGGACAGGGAGACGTCCGGAATCGGGCTGCCGGGTTTGAGCGAAGGTCGATCCGAACGGGAGTCAGACTCCTTGAGCGTCAAGAATGCGCCATGCGGATCCACTTGGAATTCGTAGGTCCTGCCGGCGAGGTTTACCCAGCGGTCGGTGGGCCGATAGGGTTCGTAGTTGCCGTTCTTCTCGCGATCAAAGGAGATGTAGCTCCCCAAGACGTCATAGCGCCCGCTGGAACCGGACAGACGGAATGGAATTTCTTGACCGTGGACCACAATCTTGCCGGAGCGCGAGGCTGCGAGATTCATCCGAACGGCCACGGCCCCGGGGACAGCCGTATCTGGAACCAAATCAAACCGTGCCGTCCAAAGGGCTTCCCCTTGTCCCATGTGGATATCGATGCGACGAACGCCGTCCTGGTCGTGAAAGCGGAGTGCGTTGGAACGGCTCAAGTCGCCGTCGCCCTTCAGGTCGATGAAGAGCTTGTAGCCATCGGAATCGCGATCAAGAACCCAGGAGTGGTTCTCAAGGTTGTACACGAAGTTCGCTCCCACGCGGTAACCGGAACTGAGGTTGGGAGGAAGCTGACGGATGACCTTGATGTTTGGGTTCCCCTCCGCCCAAGCGGCGAATCTCTTGTACTCGGCGGGGGTCATGAGACGCATCGCACGGCTAGCCGGGGACAAAACGGGGGGAGCGGTTGAAAACACCTGTCCAGTCAGCGGTAGGCAGAGGATCGGAACAAAGAAGATACCGGTGCAAAGCATGACACTTGATATAAAACGCATGACACTTGCTATTACGCTGCAGGACATCTCTCGTTACTAGCGTGACGAAGAATCTTCGACTTCCGGTGATTGATCCGAATCGTGTTTTGCTTCTTCCGGGCCACTGCCGACGGTTCGATATCAGGGCGCGGATATCCATCCTGTGTAACGGAGTAGTTTAGAGTTTACCTGCCAGCCCTGCCGGCATGGTTTGAGGGCTTGCCGAAACTGCGGGGGGCGCGTTGGCGGAGAAGGTAAGTTCGATAGACTTTGGGGCATGAATTCCCGGAGAGAGTTTCTGGCCCTGAGTGGAGCGGCTTGTTTTGCGCAAGGCAATGATGCGCCGAAGTGGAAGACGAAGGTCATCGACATTCATTTGCACTGGCGGCAGGACTTGCGTTTGGACAAGGACGCGAACCTGGTGCATATGGATGGGTGTGGCGTTGACAAGGCCGTGCTGCTGACGCGGGCGGCTGCTGGGGATGCGGCGGCGGGCGTGGTGGCGAAGTATCCGGAGAAGTTTATCTGGTCGGTGAGTGCTGACATTACCAAGCCGGATGCCGAGCAGGTGTTGACTGAGGCAGTGAAGAAAGGTGCCAAGGCGTTTGGAGAATTGAAGTTTCATGTGGCGGCCGATGGGCCGGAATTGCGGCGGGCTTATGCGCTGGCGGCCGAGCTGGATGTGCCGATTCTGATTCACTTCCAGGAGGTGGATCATTTTGAAGGGGAAGGGAAGTGGTCGACAGGATTTAAGAATTTTGCGGCGATGCTGAAGGCTTACCCGAAGACGAAGTTTGTGGGCCATGCGGATGCGTTTTGGGCCAATGTGAGTGCTGACTATCACGAGGAAGCGGCTTACCCGAGCGGGCCGGTGAAGCGGGGCGGGGTGACGGACAAACTGCTGGCTGATTTCGAGAACCTGTATGGGGACATGTCGGCGAATTCAGGGAACAATGCGCTGTCGCGGGACCCGGAGTTTACGGCAGGCTTTTTGAAGCGGCACCAGAACAAGCTGATGTTTGGAAGTGACTGCGCCTGCGCGGATGGGCGAGGCAGCGGGGTGTCGCAACAGAAGAACCCGGCGGCTAGCCGTTTGGCTGGCAAGTGTGTGGCGCGCGAGACACTGACGGTGCTGCACAAGCACCTGGATGGGGCGGCACTACAAAAGGTGGCGTGGGGGAATACCCATCGACTTTACAAGATCAAAACTCCAGCCTGAGTGAGGCTTGCATGGTGCGGGGGCCGCCGCTGGTGTAGATGCCGGCTCCCGCGAAGTTGTTGTTGGCCATGCGGGAGGTGATGCCGAAATTGGAGCTGGCGAGATTGGCTCCTTCAAAGGGGTTGGGGTTGCCGAAGTTGGCGTGGTTGAGGACGTTGTAGCCCTCGAGACGGATTTGGAAGCGGAGTCCGTCGCGGATGGCAATGTCGCGGCGGAGCGTGAAGTCGACCTGATTGAGGCCGAAGCCGCGGATGATGTTGCGGCCGAGATTGCCTTGCTCAAATTCACCAGGGACGGTGAAGGCATCGAAGTTGAGGCGGCGACCGCCGGGTGCGTTTTTGTCGCTGACATAGACGGGCTGGCCGTTGTAGTTGGGGCGGCCCTGGCCGAAGAAGCCGAGGCGGGGGGCAGAGCCGGAACTGGAGCTGGCGGCGGCAGACTGACTTTGGATGTCGAAGGGGATGCCGCTGCGGGAGGTGACGATGAAGTCGGCGAACCAATAGTTGGTGAGGGGCTTGAACCAGGAGTTGTTGGTGCCGGGGAGACGGTAGCTGCCGCTCATGTTGAAGTTGTGGCGGATGTCGAAGTTGGAGTTGCCGCGGTTGTTGGTGTTGAAGAGCTGGAAGCCACCGCCGAGGTCGTTGGAGGCGCTGTCGATGGAGTGGCTCCAGGTGTGGTTGATCTGGGCCTGGAAGGTGCTGGAGAAGCGACGACGGTATTGGATGTTCAAGCCATGGTAGTCGGAGGTGGCACCGTTGGTGGTGAGGCGTACGAGAGTGGCGTCGTTGATGGTGCTGGCGCTTTCGCTGAAGATGGTGCGGGTTTCCTGGGTGGCCATGCGACGGCCGGCAGTGCCGACGTAGCCGACTTCGAGGGATTGCTTGCGGCCGAAGTAGCGCTCCATGGTCATTTGCCATTGGTAGATACGAGGGGCCAGCAGGTTGCTGTCGGCCCCAATGACCTGGCCATAGGGCTCTTTGGCGGGGAGGCCGGGGGCGGCGAGGTTGGCGCTGGAGAGTGGGAAGTTGGGGCTGGTGATGAGGCGGATGTTGGAGTAAGGTGGGCTGGTGAAGGCGGCATTGGAGGTGCCGTAGCCGATGTCGTAGAAGATGCCAAGGCCGCCACGGAACATAAGTTCTCGGTCGGGGGTATTGTCCATCATGTAGGCGACGCCGAAGCGGGGAGCGATGTTGAACCAGCGGGTTTTGTAGAGGGCCTGGTCCTGGGAGAATGCGTTTTCGTCGGTGATGGAAAGGGGCTTGAGGTCGGTGCGTGAGGTGGGAGCGGGGTTCAAGTCCCAGCGGATGCCGTAGGTGAAGGTGGTGCGGTCGGTGAGCTTCCAGGCGTCCTGCCAATAGGCGGAGAGGTTCTGGTAGAGGGGCTCGGTGCGCGGGATGTTGGTAGAGATGATGGCATTGGATGCTTTGCCGGAGAGGAAGCTGCCAGCGTCGCCAGAGCCGAGGCCGTTGAAGGTGATGTTGGCGCTATAGGGGCGCTGGATGTAGGAAGGGGCGAGGCGACGGTAATCGACGCCCATCTTGTACTGGTGGGTGCCAGAGGTGCGGGCATAGGTGTTGACGATGTTGACCTGCTGTTGGAGGTTGGTGTTGCCCTGGCCGATGGAGTAGCCGCCGAGGCCATTGATCTGGAGGTTGTAGGAGCCGGTGGAGGGATTGATGCCAGCGGGGAAGATGCGGGCCGGGTCGAGCGGGGTGGCACCGCCGAAGTTATCTTGAACGGCTGAGGAGTCGAACTTGCCGCGGGTGAAGTTGATGCGGAGATCGTTGGAAGACGTTTCTGAGCGGAGCCAGACCCAGGAGCCGGTGAGGGTTTCGTTCTTGCTGTGATTGGTGCTGAGGGTGTTGGCGGTAGAGAAGACGCCGCCGCGGCTTTGGCTGTTGGACGGAGTGGTGGCGTAGCGGAGGAACATGGTCATGTTGGAGTTGATGGTGTGGTCGAGGCGGAGGCTGGCGGACAACATGTCGGAGGGGTTGGAGTAGACGGCGGTGAATTGGGCGGCACCGTTGTCGAGGAGTTCTCCGTTGGCGACCGGGAAGGCATTGAGATATTGGCGGAGGTTGGCCGGGGCGCTCTGACGAGTGGCGCGAGAGGGGACGGAGGCGAAGGTGGTTTGTGGGGAGGCCAGGGAGTTCTGCTCGTAGGAGGCGAAGAAGAAGGTGCGGTTGGGGATGAGACGGCCACCGAAGACACCGCCAATGTTGTTTTGACGCATGCGGCCGCGGTCGAGGCCGGCGCGGTTGGCAAACCAGTCGTTGGCATTGAAGCGTTGGTTGCGGAAGTAGCCGAAGAGGGAGCCGTGGAAGCTGTTGCCACCGCCGCGACTGAGGATTGAAATTTGAGCGCCGGGGGAGCGACCGTACTCTGGCGCGAAGGCGGAGGTTTGGACGCGAACTTCCTGCATGGCGTCCATGGTGATGAGGTTGGATTGGCCGGTGCCGGTAGAGCCGGGACTGGTGCCGGAGCCGCCCATGAGCGAAGCCATGGCAGCCATTGGCCCAGGGGCACCGCTGCCGCCGCCGGTGCCGGTATTGGCGCTGACGCCATCGACGGTGTAGTAGTTGGTGTTGGAGCGGAGGCCATTGGAGTTGATGCCACCATCGGGGCCGATGCCGTTGACTACGCCTGGGGTGAGATTGACGAGGGCCTCGACATTGCGGCCGTTGACGGGGAGGTTTTTGGCGTATTCGGTGTTGAAGGAAGTGCCGGAGGAAACGTCAGTGGAGAGGCCTTCGAGTTGGGCGGTGACGGTGACGCTGGTGCCTGAGGCGGCTGCGACTTCGAGTTGTAAGCGGAGGTTGCGGGTGTCACGGGCGGTGAGGCGGATGAGGTCGACGCGTTGGTCTTTGAAGCCTTCGCGAGTGACGGAGAGGGTGTAGTCTCCAGCGACGAGGGAATCGAAAGAGTAGAGACCTGCTTCGTTGGTGAGGGCATAGCGGGTGGTGCGGCGCGAGGGGTCATGGAGGGTGAGTCTGGCGGCTGGAACGGCCGCACCGCTGGGGTCGATGATGGAACCAGAAAGGGAAGAACCGTCCTGGGCGAAGGCGGTGCAGCCGGTGAGTAGAAGAGCAAAAATGGAACGAATCATAGGCACAAGTGGAGCTGACGCCGCTTGGGTTTGGTGGGATTCGTTGGGACCGAAAAGCTTACAAAGCCTTACAAAAGGGTGGTGCCTTCGAGGAGAACGCGGTCGAGGGGCTGGCGAGCGGAGAGCTTGTCGAGGTTGGCGGCGATGAGCTTCATTCTGCGCTCGATCATGGGCGAGGTCCAGGCGCTGAGGTGGGGTGTGACCAGGACGTTGGCTAACTCATGGAAGGGATAGCGGGAGCCGTGGCGGCGCTCTTCGAGGTCGCTGGGGTAGTCATACCAGGTGTCGAGGGCGGCGTAGAGTTTGCGGTGGGAGAGGGCGTTGAAGAGGGCGGTTTCGTCGATGATTTCGGCGCGGGCGATGTTGATGAGGAGGGCGCCGGGTTTGAGGGCTTCGAGTTGGGAGGTGGAGATGAGGCGCTGGGTGGAGTCATTGAGGGGGCAGGCGATGACCAGGACGTCGGCGTCGGTGTAAAAGCCGGGGTCTTCGGAGGTGCTGCGCTTGATGAGGACGCGCATGTCGAAGGCGGCGGCTCGTTTGGCGATGGCCTGGCCGATGGTGCCGAAGCCGAGCAGGGAGATGGTTTTGCCGCTGAGCTCGAGATGGGTTTGCCCGGCGACGCGACCGCTACCGCTCCAGTAGCCGTCGCGGAAGGCGGCGGCGTGGGTTTCGATTTGGGTGAAGTGGCGGAGCATGGCGTAGAAGACATACTCGGCGATGGGGGTTGCGTGTTCGAAGACGTTTGAGACGACGCAGCCGGAAGGGAGGTGGGATGGGTCGATGGTGGGGACGCCTGCGCCGGGATAGAAGACTGCACGCAGGTGGCGGCAGAGGGGAAGCCAGCGGGGGTCATAGCGACTGGTGAGGATGGCGTCGGCGCGGCGGAGTTCCTGACGGAGCCAGGCTTCATCGCCCCAGTCGCCTTCGATGCTCCAAGGGGATTGGACCCACTTGCGGAGGAGCGGCTCATAGAGGCCAAAGCCGGGGTCATAAATCACGAGGTTCATACCAACCGTTTATAACTGAAGTATGTGGTTTGCGGTTTTCTTGCTCCTGTGGACAGGGGCGACTGTGGATGAAGATGCGGACGGGATTGCGGATGCGCTGGAGCAAAAGCTGCTGGAGCAGTTTGTGCCGGCGTTTCAGATTGCGCAGAACGATTGTGATGTGTTGCCGGCTGAGTTTGAGCGAGGGCTGAAGGACCCCAAGGTGGTGGCGCGGAACGGGACATTGTATGGGCAGGCGTTTCGGGTGGATGGGGGGATTGAGTTGCACTACTATCACTTGTGGGCGAATGATTGTGGGCGGGTGAAGCATGCGCTCGATGCCGAGCATGTGTCGGCGTTGTTGATTGAGGATCAGGGGGAATGGCGGGCGAAGTATTGGTATGCAGCGGCGCATGAAGACACGATTTGTGATCGGGGATCGGCGGCGCGGGCGGCGGTGGTTTATGCGGAGTGGCGTGGCCCGGAGGTTTGGGTGTCGCGGGGCAAGCACGGGTCTTTTTTGAGTGAGGCGACTTGCCGGAGTGGATGCGGCTCGGACCGGTGTGACCGGAGCCAGAGGTGGAAGCCGAAGCAGATTATTAATCTGGGAGAACAGAATGCCAGCTTGAATGGATCAAGCTGGCTCCACTCTGCTCTCTGGCCACTGCGAGAGAAAATGGACAGCGACTTCCCTCTTCTCCTTCGTGGCGAGCTTGATCAGAGCCGACGGGTGGTGGCTCTGGGAATTTCGAATCCGGCAGTGCAGCCGGTGATGGCCGCTGGCAGTACGACGATTGACGCGCTGGGTACGGCCAACAAGCAAACAGAAAATGCTTTGGGCAAGGCGCATCGCTCGGTGAAAGACTGGATCAAGAAAAGACTTCCTTAGACTCAAGCTACCAGCCTTGGGGTGAGGTACCACTTTAAGGTGGCATTGGGTTGGGCTGAGAAGGAGTCGAGATCGGCGCGGAGGATGGCCCCTTTTTTGAAGTCGACTCTCATTCCCGAAGCATTGAGCAGGAGGGCGGAGGCAGTGCTGAGCAGGGGCTCGTGGGAGACGAGCAGGAGCTTCGACTCGGTCTTATGCATGCGAACTTCTTCCCACAGTTCTTGCGGGTGCGCGTTGGGGACCAGGGCGTTGGACTCGAGGATGTCTGCGGAGTAGCTGAGTGCTTTTGCGGCGATGGCTGCGGTTTCTTTGGCGCGTTTGTAGGGGCTGGAGATGATCAGGGTGGGGCGGAGGTCTGCCTGGAGGGCGGCCTTGAAAATTTCTTTCAACTTGCGCTTGCCCTCGGCGGTGAGGGCGCGATCTGCGTCGCGACCACCGGGTGCCGAGTCTTCCGCGATACCGTGCCTGAGAAGATAAAGTTCCATTTCCCCTGATACTGCCTCTGCTTATCAATACTACGATGAAAGCTGTGTCTATTTCGCGACGAGATTGTGCTTGCTTCGCCTTGACGAGTTCGATTGTGCTTGCTTTCTGCTCGATTGCGGCGAGCCAAATCTTTTTGGGGTTGGCACTTTTGTTGTTTTTGAGCCTGCGGGAAGAGTGGAAATGGCCGCCGGGGATGTGGTGGGCCGGGGCGTTTCTGGGGTTGACGCTGGTGGCGGCACTGGTGAGCGGGGACCCGAAGAGTGCGCTGCCGCAGGTGAAGAAACTTTATCTGTGGACGCTGCTGCCGCTGGGGGCGAGTTTGCTGGGGAAGGGGTTTCCGAAAGCGGCGATGGTTTGGCCGATGTGTCTGGCGGCTGGTGCTTCCGCGTTATGGAGTTTTTTTGAGTACTGGGTGAAATGGCAGACCGCGCTTGCCCGGCATGAGGACTTTTATCTTGCCTATGTGGCGAGCCGGATTACGGGGTTTATGAGCCACTGGATGACGTTTGGGGCGCATATGATGATTGGGTTTTCGCTGGCGGGGGCGGTGCTGCTGTTTTCGAAGCAGAGCTTGTTGCGGCGGATCGGGCTGGGGGCACTGATCGGGGTTTTCTCGGTGGCGATTTTGTTGGGACAGACGCGTTCGATCTGGTTGGGGGTGGGGTGCTCGGCGGCGGTGTTGTTGGGGTTCTGGAGGCCCTGGTCGATGCTGGCGTTGCCGGTGGTTGGGATGCTGACCTATCTGGTTGCTCCTGCGCCGGTTCAGAGTCGCATCGAGAGTATTGTGCGGCCGCATGGTGAGGTGGATTCGAATCAGCACCGGGTGGTGACGCGTGAGGCGGGCTACCGGATGATTGCGGCGCATCCACTGCTGGGGCTGGGGCCTGAGGGGCCGGGGAAGTATTTTCGGGAGTATCTGCCGGAGGAGCGGCGGGCGAAGCCTTTGCCGGATGGCTACTATGGCCATCTGCATAATCTGTATCTGCAATATGCGGCAGAGCGGGGTGTGCCGGCGCTGGTTTGCTTTCTGATTTTTGTGGGAGTGAATGTGCGGTCGTGGGTGAGGCATCGATCGGTGTTGCGGTATTTTGCGCTGGCGTCGATGGCGGGGCTGGCGGCGAGTGGGTTGTTTGAGCACAACCTGGGGGACTCGGAAGTGCTGACGCTGTTTTTAGCTTTGTTTGGCGTAGCGGCGGTGCCGGAGGAGAAGGCATGATTCCAGAGCGGTACTTTCCTTTGCCGAAGCCGAACTATGAGCTGAAGATTGGGGCGGGGCCGCTGGCAGGGCACGGGGAGATTTTTGAGCCAGACGAGGAGCGCGAGCAGGAGCTGGCGCTGAAGCGGGAATGCATTGGATTTGACGAGCACTACTACTGCCAGGGGACTGCGGATTCGATGGAGGCGCAGGAGGAGTTGGCGGCCTTTATGCGACTGCATTGTGGTGTGGCAGTGGAGGAGACGCCGCGGCTGCCGATTCTTGGGCTTGGGAATTCTGTACAGGAAGACCTGTTGTTGCTGGACGTGAAGCAGCCGGGATTGCCGTTGATTGCCGGACACCTTTGCTTTGCCAATGCGTGGTGTCTGGATGAAAAGCTGGGATTGCCATTTATGGCGATCCATGGGCCAGTGCCTGGTTTTGATCGGACGATTGGGCCTTCGAGTGAGAAGCTCCTGGAGCGGCTGAAGGCGAACCGTCCGGTGTCGCGTTTGAATTGGGCGGTGAAGGCGACGGGGCAAATGGATTTGACCTCGCGCTGGAATGAAACCGTGGCTGAATGTAATGGGCTTGTAAATGCGGACAACGCTGGTGAGCGCTGCTGGATGCGGGCGGAGCGCCAAACGTTGAGCCTGCTTGAGGCAACGAGAACTGTCTTATTTACTTTGCATACTTACACACAAACTGTGGCATCCCTGAGTCAGGAACAGCAAGAGATTCTGCTAGGGGTGTTGCGGACCTGCCCGGAGGAGATGTTGCGCTACAAGGGGATTCTTCCCTTTGCCCAACCGCTCATCGAGTGGCTGTCTTTACAGGGTTTTACACACACTTCTTAACACGGTTTTATTGGTCGATTTTTCGATTTGCCTCGTCTTTGCTAGCAGGAGACGAGAACATGAAAACCACCTTACTTACGATTACCTTGATGATGAGCCACTTGATTGCTGCGCGGGCTGATGTTGGCCACGAACCTACGGCGAAGCTTGCCCGCGAGCGGCAACGCGTTGTGGCATTGACGGAGACGGCACAGGCCAGGCTGGACCGGGCGGTGAAGTTGTCGATGTCGCTGTCGCGTGAAGAGTTTGATTCGCCGATGGGCCTGCAGTTGATGCAGAACATTGTGCGGTTGGCTTCGGCGACGCAGGAGGCGCAGGCGCTGGTGAAAGAGCGGCCGGGGCGTCTGCATGCCGGGGAGTACACGGAGATCTTGAAGAAGATGCAGGACGTGTGCGAAGAACTTGCCGAGTAGTGGCAATTTCTTACAATCAAGGACGGAGCCTGCCTGATTACACACCCGCTGCTTTACTACTGCGACCAGTTTGATATTCCGCTGCCGGAAGGACATAAGTTTCCGATGGAGAAGTATCGGATGATCCGTCAAGCACTGGAGGCGCAGAGTGAATTTCGTTTCGCGCCGGGGCTGGAAGCCCGGCGCGAAGACTTGATTCGAGTGCATGCAGAGAGCTATGTGGATGCGTTTTTAGAGGGGAGGTTGAGTGAGGCAGAGATGCGGCGGATTGGATTTCCGCAAGTGCCGCGTTTGATTGAACGCAGCCTGTCGAGTGTGGGCGGGACGGTGGCGGCAGCGCAGGTGGCGCTGCAGGAAGGATGGGCGGGGGTGCTGGCGGGTGGGACGCATCATGCCTACCGGGACTTTGGGTCGGGCTTTTGTGTGTTGAATGATATTGCTGTGGCGGCGGCTAGACTTCTCGAAGAGGGGGTGGTGCGACAGATTCTCGTCGTTGACCTCGATGTGCACCAGGGGGATGGGACGGCATCGATTTTTGCTGAAGAGCCTCGTGTGTTTACTTTCTCGGCGCATGGGAAGAATAACTTTCCGTTTCGCAAGCAGACCTCGGACCTTGATGTGGAGTTTGAGAACGGGACTGGGGATGAGGAGTATCTGGAAGCGGTGGCGGTGGCGCTGCCGAAGGCATTTGCTTGTGGGCCGGACTTTGTTTTCTATCAGGCGGGAGTGGACGCGCTGGGGTCGGACCGGTTGGGGAAGCTGTGCTTAACGGCGGAAGGAATTGAGCTGCGGGACCGGATGGTGTTTGAAACGGTGCGGGATACGGGGCTGCCCTGTGTGGTGACGCTGGGGGGCGGATATGCTGAGCCGATTGCGCATACTGTGACGGCTGCGGCGCAAACGTACCGGCTGGCGCGTCAGATCTTGCGGCCGATCAAGGCGACGTTTTCGCGACCATCGAAGTGAATGCTGGCGGGGAGGTCGCGACGGCGGAAGAGATAGCAGGATTCGATGGTAAAGCCGTTTGCTGTGAAGAGAGCGGAGAGGATTTTGTCGTCCAGGAGGTGGATGGATTTGGGGAACTGGGAGAGTAGCCGGTGGTTGGAGATGGTGCGGGTGTTTTCGAGCCAGCCGGGCCACTTGTCGCCGTGGGCGAGGCGTTCTTCGTAGATGGGTGCGAAGGCGCGGAAGGGGCCCATGTAGGGCGAAGCGGCGATGACGAAGACGCGACCGCCGGGGCGCAGGGCGCGGTGGATGTTCTGGATGCTGATCTCAAGCTGGCGGCCGGTGAAGAAGTGGAAGACGTTGGAGGCGTGAACGAAGTCGAGGCTGTCTGCTGCGAGTTGGACGTCACGGTGGAAGCGGCCCGGGGCGAGTTGGAGACGGGGGCGCAGCTCTGGGGGGACGGATTGCTCGAGCTGCTGCAACTGATCGAGCGAGGCGTCGTTGGCAATGACGTGGGCCCCGACCTGGAGGGCGGGGATGGTGGCGACGCCGAGGGCCGCGCCGATGTCGAGAGCATGGCCTGGGGCTTGGGCACAGGCCTGGACGAAGAGCTCGCTGATTTCGTTGAGGGTGTTGGAGGTCCAGCCCATGCCGTTGGCGGTGACGACGCGGCGGTGGGGACGGAAGGGGATCATCGGGCCACCGTGAGCCAGAAGCGGAAGGTTTCGTCGAGGCCATTTTCAGCGAAGCGAACTTCGCGGAGCTGTTGGTGGGGGTTGTAAGGGTTTTGTGTGGAGTTGTCGAAGATGGCTTCGGCCTGGAGGATCGAGCCACGGCGCAAGGGGAGAGGCCTCGACAGGAAGTAGCTGCTCATGAGGTGATGCTCAAAGGGTTCGACCCAGAGGAAGTAGTCTCTGTTGCCTTTTTGTTTGAGGCGGACGTCGGCGGCGAGGAGTTGGAAGACGGGGAGGATGCCGAGTAACGAGACATCGTTGGGGACAGTGAAGGTGGTTTGTTCGGGGTGGAGATTGGCTCCGGCAGGGATGCGGAGTTCGGGTTTGGTGAGCTCGAGCAGGGAGGCGATGCGTTGGGGGCGTTGTGGGGTGAAGAAGAGTGCGAGGCGCGTGAGATCGCGGGCCGGGCGGAGATTGCGTTTGAAGTAGTGGAGCTCGACGGTGAGGGCTGTGCCCTTGGGGATGTGCCAGCCGATGCCAGAGGGTAAGCGGATGCCGGTGTCGCACATGGCGGCGGCGGCGATGGGTTGGCCCGCGAGTTTGAGGATGGCGTGGTGGAGGAGATTGCGATTGGAGGGGCGCAGCTCAAAGGCATTGAAGTAGAGGTCTTTGTTGGTGTTGCCGAGCTCTGCGGGTGGGATGGTGAACTGGACGATCTCGACGGTCTTCTCGGCCGATACGGTGTGTTCTTTGGGCTGAGAAAGGATAAGGTCTGGGGTGCCGAGGTTCCATTGCGGGTTGCGCTTTGGAAGCGGGGGTGCATTACCGGGCCTGGTGCCGGTGTTGATCCATTTGAGGATGGCGGCGGTGGCAGAGTCGGGTAGCGCTTTGGAGTTAGAGAAGGCGAGCGGAGAGGCTTTGGCGCGCCACGGGGGCATCTTGTTGCCGAGGATGTAGCGGGCGATTTCTGGCGCGTAGGCGGAAGCACCTTCGAAGGTGGTGAAGTCGAAGGGGCCTACCTGACCTGCGCGATGACAACTGTTGCAGTAGCGGTCGAAGAGTGGTGCGACCTCGCGCCAGGTGACGTCCTGGGCGAGGCCGGCGAAAGGAATCGCGAGTGCCAGCAGGACCCTCATAGATGGGGGATGAGATCTTCCATGCGGTCGAGCAAGAGATCGGGTGGGACTTCGATGAGGGACTCTGGCTGGAGGCCATAGGTGAGGCCGACGGAGAAGACTTTGGCGTTACGGGCGGTGTTGATGTCGACGGAGGAATCGCCGATCATGACGGTGCGGTCGGCGGGGGTGGAGGATTCGCTGCGGAGGGTGTCGATGCCAATGGGGTCGGGTTTCTTTTGTGCGAAGCTGTTACCGCCATAGACGCGGAAGAAGACGCCGTTGAGGCCGAGGCCGTCGACGATGACATTGCTGATGCGGACGGGCTTGTTGGTGAGGACGGCGAGTTGGATGTTCTTCTCGCGGGCGGCGTTGATGGTGTCGAGGGTGCCGGGGTAGAGGCGGGTGGTGTCGAGACAGTGGTCGTTGTAGTGGGAGATGAAAAAGTCGAGGGCTTCTTCGATGAGTGGTTCACTGGCATCGGGGCCCATGGCTTTGCGGATGAGGACCGGAGCCCCGTTGCCGACATAGCTGGCGACAGTCGGGCCCGGTAGAGGAGGCAGGTTCATCCGGGTGCGCGTGGCGTTGACGGAATTGATCAAGTCCTGCTTGGAATCGATGAGTGTGCCATCGAGATCAAAGATGAGCAGCCTGGGAGCTGGGAATGGGCTTATTGTTTGAAGACCTTGGGTGCCTTCTCGAGGGTGTCCTGTAGGGTTTTGTTCCACTTCTCTCTTAGTTTCTCGTAGTTTTTGTGAAAGCCGTCACGAATCTCTTTGGGGGTGAGATAGACGAGGATGCTGGCACCTTCCATGACGTAGGGGGCGAGGGTGGAGCCAGAGAGAGCGTTGGGTGGAGGATTCCAGGCAAAGGCAGTGAGGATCATGACGAACACGCTGGAGATGAGCACGGCACGGACGAGGCCGAAGAGGCCGCCGAGGAGACGGTCGAGCCAGCCGAGGCCTGCTTTCTTGAAGAAGCCAGCGAAGAGTTTGGCCAGGAGTACGCCGAGGGCCTGGACACCGATGAGGATGGTGAGGAAGCCGAGGAAGTTCGCCAGCGATTGTTCTTTGAGGTAGGGCGAATAGAGCGAGGCAGCCATGCCGTAGAACCAACTGGCGAGGAGGATGGAGAGGATGGTCGCGGCGAGGCCGATGGAGAGGCGGAAGAAGCCCTTCCAGATGCCGGTACCGACAGAGATACCGATGATGGCCGCGAGGATCATGTCAAGCCAGTTCATGGTTAGGGCAGGTCTCTCCCGGCCAGGATACGGTAGGCTTCTTTGTATTTTCTGGAGGTTTCGAGGGCGACCTCATCGGGGAGGGACGGGGCGGGAGGTTGTTTGTTCCAGCCGATTTGTTCGAGGTAGTTTCTGACGTATTGCTTGTCGAAGGATTGTTGGGCACCGCCGGGGGCCCAGGTGTCGCGGGGCCAGAAGCGGGAGGAATCGGGGGTGAGGACTTCGTCTCCGAGAACGAGGGTATCGCCGATGAAGCCGAATTCGAATTTGGTGTCGGCGAGGAGGATGCCTTTGGTGGCGGCGTAGTCAGAGGCTTTGGAGTAGATGGCGAGGGTTTTGCGGCGGAGTTCTTCGGCGAGAGGCTGGCCGATGGAGGCTGCGGCCTGGGCGAAGCTGATGTTCTCGTCATGGCCGGACTGGGCCTTGGTGGCGGGGGTGAAGATGGGTTCGGGGAGCTTGCTGCCGTCCTCAAGGCCTGCGGGGAGGTTGATGCCGCAGACGGCACCGGTGGCGCGATAGTCTTTCCAGCCCGAGCCACAGAGGTAGCCGCGGGCGACGCACTCGACGTCGACCATGCGGGCGCGCTTGACGAGCATGGAGCGGCCTTCGAGCTGGTCAGCGTATTGGCGGAGGTGCTGCGGGTATTCGTTGATAGAGGCGGTGAGCAGGTGGTTTGGCGTGAGGTCTTTGAGGAAGTCAAACCAAAAGAGGGAGAGTTGGGTGAGGACGCGGCCTTTGTCTGGGATGCCAGATGCAAGAATATAATCGAACGCGGAGATTCGATCGGATGCAACAAAAAGCAGGGTCTCTGCGTCAACGACATATACGTCGCGGACTTTACCGCGCGCGTGGAGAGTGACTCCGGGCAAATTTGTTTCGAGGATGACTTGCGACAAGCTTTGAGTACCTAAGGCCTTGATCCATTATTGTCCTTCAAGAGGTGAACGATTTTGAAACAAAAATTTGCAGTGGTTGCCTTGATGTTGTCCGCTTCCTGCCTGTTTGGAGCGTTGACTGAGGAACAGAGGGTTCAGGACTTTCAGGCGCTTTCGGGGCTTTATGCCAAGAGTTATGCGGGAGCCAACTGGAAGATCGTTTCGCTTGGGGTGAATCTGTTTGAGACCAAGCCTTGGATTGCGCGGGTGCGGGCGGCCAAGAGTGATCTCGAGCATGTGCAGGTGCTGATGGAGTACGTGGCGAGTTTTCAGGATTCGCATGCTCAGGTTCGAATGCAGTCGAACTTTCTGGCGGATCTGGGGTTTTACTGCGACTTGTATGACGGCAAGGTGATGATTGATCTGGTGGATCGGTTTCTGTTGCCGCAACGGACTTATCCGTTTGGGAGCGGGGATGAGCTGATCAGCATTGATGGTCGGGCACCGCTGGAATTGGCGCGGCAGATTGCCTTGTTGAGCGGGTCTGGGAATCCGCGAGCGGGACTGAGGCTGGCTTTGCAGCGATTGACGTTCCGGACCCAGGAGGTGAATCCCTTTGCGGCGGATGTGCCGGATGAGAGCACGGTGGTGATCTTGAGGCAGAGTGGGGCGACTGAGACTTACAAGATCAAGTGGGACAAGGTGGGTTTTCCGATTCGGAACCTGGGGGCGGCCTCGACGCCCGGGGCGCTCTCGAGCGGAATTCAATTGAGGGCTGTGGAAGAGAGCGAAATCGAAGAGCCTACGGATCGACCGGCATGGCGGGAATTGTTCTACAAGTCGCGGCGTGCGAAGTTGGCGGGCAACCGGCTGTTCTCTCGCGCGGAGGATGAGGGGGCGGATAAGCCGCTGCGAGCGGTGCTTGGGCGGGGTGAGACAGCGCCGGTTTGGACATTGCCAGCGGGATTCCAACGTCGGCTGGGTCGGAGCCCCAATGATGTTTTCTTCTCGGGGACCTATGTCTCTGAGGGGCAGCGCATTGGTTACTTGAGGCTTCGGGATTTTGATTTTTCTTCGAATGCGCAACTGAACCAGTTGGCGAGCGAGATTGTTTTCTTTAATGCGAATACGGATGGGCTGGTGCTGGATGTGATGCGGAATCCGGGCGGGTTTGTTTGTAGTGTGATGAATGCCGTTTCGATGGTGGTGCCGGGCGGGTACCGGCAGATTGGTTTTTCGATCCGGCCGAGTCTGGCGCAGATTCGACTCTATGATGAGATTCTCGTGGAGTCGGAATTCTTTGGGGACCCGCAATACTTCATCGATACGTTTCGCTTTCAGCGGGACCTGCTGATTTCGGCTTTCAACAATGGGCGGAGCATGACGGGGTCGATTCCGTTGTGCGGGCTTGATTTTCCGCTGCGGAGCCAGAGCTTTGCCTATAGCAAGCCGGTGATTACGTTGATGGATGATTTTTCGGCATCGGGAGGTGATTTGTTTCCAGCGATGATGCAGGACAACAAGAGAGGGAAGCTGGTGGGGGTGCGAACGAACGGGGCGGGGGCAACGATCATTGAGACGCCGGGCGGGCCGTGGTCTGAGACGACGTCGAGCCTGACGGAGGGGTTGATGGTGAGACTGAGTGAGCGGAGCTATCCGCCGTTTCCTACCTCGCCGTTTCTGGAGAATGTTGGGGTGCGGCCCGATGTGGAGCTCGACTACATGACCGTAGACAATTTGAGGAATGGAGGCAGGACTTTCGTTGCGGAATTCACCAAGGTGATCGTTAACGAAATTCTTGCCTCCAAGCGGTGAGTGAGGGGGATTAGCCCTTGCTGACTTTGTCCCAGGTGACTTCTTTGCCGGTGTAGATCGCTTCGCGGGCCATGATGGCGGCCATGGTGGATTCGGCACCCCAGAGGGCGGCGTTCTCGAGCTTGCCGGTGCGTGAGCCTTCGACGAACTGATTGACGGCATCGATGGTGATGTCGTAGTTTGTGGGCCACTCCTCTGCTTCTTTCATGCCCTTGCGCCAAACGGAGATGCCCTTGCGGGACGTTCTGACGGTGCCGCCTTCGCACATGAAGGTTTCGCTAACATCCTGGAATGCAGGTCCGGAGCCGAGCTGGTTGGCAGAGAAGCTGGCAACCAGGCCGTCGGCATATTGGAAGGTGACGGAGAGGGTGTCGAGGATGTCGCCTTCTTTACGGCTGGCGCGGGCACCGTAGCCGGCGGCGCGGACGGGATTGCGGTCTGTGAACCAGTGGAGGACGTCGATGTTGTGGCAATCCTGCTCGGTGATCATGTCGCCGGACATGTCTTTGTAGAAGTACCAATTGCGGATCTTCTCTTCCTGGCCGGTGAAGTTGGGTTTGTAGGCAGGGCCGGTGCCGAGCCAGGCGGCGCGGATCATTTTGATTTTGCCGATTTCGCCGGAGTTGACCAGAGCGTGGGCGCGGCGATAGTCGGTGCTGTAGCGCTGCTGGAAGCCCATGGAGATGCGCTTGGTGGGGTCGGCGGCTTTGGCTGCTTTGAGGACGCGCATGCAGCCTTTGGCGTCGATGGCGGCAGCCTTTTCCATGTAGATGTGCTTTTTGGCTTTGGTGGCGAGCTCGAAGTGTTCGGGGTGGTAGACGATGGGGGTGGCGATGAGGACGGCGTCGACGTCGGAGGCGAGGAGTTCTTTGATGTCTTTGAATTCCTGAACACCGGAGTATTTGGATCTGCCGGCGGCGAGGCGGTCGTCGTAGATGTCACAGATTTTGGTGACCTTGGCAAATTCGTTTTTGGCGAAGATTCCGCTGACATACATGCCACGGTTGCCACAGCCTACAAGGCCGATGGTGAGAGCCGAGTTGGCTTGCGAGCCTCGGACGGATTGCGGAGCGACAATGCTGAAGGCCGCAGCGGAGGAGGCCAGGAAGTTTCTTCTTGGAGTGGTGTTTTCCATAACTGCTGCGATTCTATCTGATCTGAGGCTGAGGCCGGGTATAGTAAGAGATTGAAAATGAAGCTCTCGATCCTGATTCCCGTTTATAACGAGCGGGCTGTTGTTGAAAAAAGCCTCTCGATGGTTTTAGCCGCTCCCCTGCCGGAAGGACTGGAGCGTGAGCTGGTCATTGTGGATGATTGTTCAAAAGACGGAACGTCTGAAATTCTAGCCCGGTTTGCTGCGAAACACCCTGAAATTCGCTTGTTTCGGCATGAAGTAAACCAGGGTAAGGGAGCTGCGGTTCGCTATGCCATCGACAAGGCTGAAGGGGACTTTTGCCTGATTCAGGATGCCGATCTCGAATACGACGCGAGTGAATATCCGGTGTTGATGGCACCGTTGCTGTCGGGGCGGGCCGATGCGGTATTTGGTAGCCGGTATCTCTCTGGTGAGCAGCGGCGCGTGCTGCCATTCTGGCACTCGATGATCAACCTGTTTTTGACGCTGACTTCGAACATGTTTTCGAATCTCCATCTGACCGATATGGAGACCTGCTACAAGGTATTTCGTACGGACCTGCTGAAGAGTATTCCGATTCGCTCGGACCGGTTTGGATTTGAGCCTGAGATCACGATGAAGTGTTCGAAGCGCAAGTTTCGCATTTATGAAGTGCCGATCAGCTACCACGGGCGGACGTATGAAGAAGGGAAGAAGATTGGTTGGAAGGACGGGGTGAAGGCACTGGGCGTGGTGCTTTATTTCTGGATCGTCGATGACCTGTACAAGGAAAGCTACGGCCAGAACTATCTGAATACCTTGACCGGGACTCCGGCCTATCTGAACTGGCTGGTCTCGATTGTGAGGCCGAATCTGGGCGACCGGATTTTGGAGCTGGGGGCGGGATTGGGGAGCCTGACCGGTATGTTGATGGGCAAGCGACTGCGATATCTGGCGGGTGAGAAAGAGCCGCTGCACTTGCATTCGTTGCGGAACCGGTTCTTGCGGACGCCGAATGTGGAAGTACGGGAGCTGAGCGCGGCGGAGCCCGAAGGCTTCGAAGATCTGAAGGGTAGTTTTGATACGGCGCTGCTGTTGAAGACGCTTGAGTACTCTGAGAACCCGAAGGCGTGCCTGGCTTTGATGCACCAGAGTCTCGAAGCGAATGGACGGCTGATTATTTCAGTGCCGCAGGGGGAGAAGCTGAATTCGCTGGATCGCGGCATGGGCTACCTGCACCGGTTTACAAAAACAGGGTTGACCGGGATGCTGGAGCAGGCCGGTTTTGTGGTGGAACGCAGCATGCAATTGAACAAGGTGGGGCGATTGGCCTGGGCTGTGTTTGGCGGTGTGCTGGGCAATGAAAAGGTCAATAAGCTGAGTTTGAAATTGTTCGATAAGACGGTATGGATTACTCGGATGCTGGAGCCGGTGCTGCCGTGGAGTGGTCTGAATCTTGTAGTGATTGCGAGGAAGAAGTAGATGGCTTTTAGTCATGCTATTTGCAATGAGGCTTTTGAGAAGTGGGACTTTGCCGAGTCCTGTCGGGTGATGAAGAAGCTGGGGTATGAGGGGATTGAAATTGCTCCCTTCACGCTGGCTGAGGATCCGAAGGACATTAGCGCCGGGCGGCGCAAGGAAGTGGCGGACATCATCCGCTCGGAAGGTTTGACGTTTGTGGGTTTGCACTGGTTGATGGTGAGCCCGAAGGGTTTGCACGTCACAACCCCGAATACAAATTTGCGGGAGCAGAGTTGGCTGCACATTCGCAATCTGATTGACCTTTGTGCGGATCTTGGGCCGGATGGTGTGATGGTGTTTGGTAGCCCGAAGCAGCGTTCGACTGAGAGCGGACTGACGGTTGCTGAGGCGACCGAAAATTATGTGGACGGGTTGCGAACGGTGGCAGCACAGGCGGAGCAGCGCGGGGTGAAGATTCTGATTGAAGCGCTGCCGCAGGAACAGACGGACGTGGTGTTAAGCTTGGATGAGGCGGCCGCACATGTGAAGGCCATCGGAAGCCCGGCGATTCAGACCATGTTTGATACGCATAACGCGATTGACGAAGTGGAGCCGCACGAGGTTTTGATCGAGCGGCATTTCGGACTGATTCGCCATGTGCATGTGAACGAAAACGATGGGCGTCACCCTGGCTGTGGGAATTATGATTTTGTGACTCTATTTCGGTGTTTGCGTCGCTTGCAATATAGTGGCTGGATCTCGATGGAGGCCTTTGACTTTAAGCCGGGGGCCGAAACGCTGGCGCGCGAGAGCATCCAATATCTCAACCAGAAAATAGAGGAGGCTTTGGCCTAATGAAAGCAGTCGTAACGGGTGGGGCAGGCTTTATTGGTTCGGCGCTGGTGCGCCATTTGCTGGCTGAGGGCGTGGACCAAGTGGTTGCTGTGGACAATCTGAACAGCGGTCATAAGAAGAACCTGGATGGGGTAGTGGGTGATGTGTCGCTTGCGGAAGTGGATATTCGCGACTACGAGAAGTTGCTGCCGGTGTTTGCCGGGGCAGAGTATGTGTTTCACCTGGCGGCGATCCCGAGTGTGCCGCGGAGCATCAAGGAGCCGATTCCTTCGCATGATGTGAACATCAACGGATCTTTCAATGTCTTTCGTGCAGCGCAAGCAGCCGGGGTGAAGCGGGTGGTTTATGCGGCATCGAGCTCAGCTTACGGAGACACGGAAGTACTGCCGAAGGTAGAGACAATGCAGGCGAACCCGAAGAGCCCGTATGCGGCGCAGAAGTTGATGGGTGAGTATTACGCGAGTGTCTTTTCATCGTGCTTTGGGCTGGAGACGGTTTCGCTGCGTTTTTTCAATGTGTTTGGTCCTCGACAGGACCCGGGCAGTGCTTATAGCGGAGTTTTGAGTTTGTTCATGAAGGCTCTCATTACTGGAGAGTCGCCGACGATTTTTGGGGATGGCGAGCAAAGCCGTGACTTCACTTATGTGGAGGATGTTGCCGGTCTCGTATGGAAAGCGGCACGGGCTGGTGGTGTGAGCGGCATGGTGTTCAATGCGGGGAATGGGAATCGCTATACGCTGAACGAGACCTGGGAAGTTTTGCAGAAGATTGCCGGAAAGCAACTGACTGCTCACTATGGCCCGGGCCGGGCAGGGGATGTGCGGCATTCGCAGGCAGACACGACTGCGGCCAAGCAGATGCTTGGGCATGACCCGCAGTTTACTTTCGAAGAGGGGCTTCGTCGAACGTTTGACTGGTATCAGAAGAGTCTGGCTTAAGGATTAGCACCGCGAGCGGGGGAAGGGTGAGCGTGAAGCGCTGCGGGTGGCCGTGAGAGCTGATCGCTTCGGTTTCAATGATGGTCGGGTTGGCGACTCCGCTGCCCCCATACTTTGGGGCGTCGGTATTGATAAGCTCGGTCCATTTGCCTGGCAAGGGTGCACCCAGATGATAACGGTGACGCACTACGGGAGTGAAGTTGCAGACGAAGACGAGAAGCTGCTTTTTGTCTTCGGAGTAACGGATGAAGGAGATGACGGAGTTCTCTGTGTCGTTGAAATCGATCCAGGCGAAGCCTTCGTAGTGTGAGTCCACTTCGTAAAGGCAAAGCTCATTGCGGAGGGTGTGGTTGAGGTCTCGTACGAGGCTCTGGACGCCAGCGTGCAAGCCGAACTGGAGGAGTTCCCAGCGCAGAGGCCGCTGCTCAGACCATTCTTCATATTGGCCGAACTCCTGGCCCATGAAGAGGAGTTTCTTGCCGGGGTGCCCGTACATGTAGCCGAGGAAGGCGCGGACATTGGCAAAGCGCCGCCACTCATCGCCGGGCATCTTGCCGATGAGGCTTGATTTGCCGTGGACGACTTCGTCATGGCTGATCGGGAGGAGGTAGTTTTCGTTGAAGGAGTAAAAGAGGCTGAAGGTGATATTCTGGTGGTGGTGGCGGCGGAAGTAGGGGTCGAATTTGAAGTAGCGGAACATGTCGTGCATCCAGCCCATGTTCCATTTGAGAGTGAAGCCGAGACCGCCCAGAAAGACTGGTCTGGTGACGCCCGGGAAGTCTGTGGATTCTTCGGCGGCGGTGAAAGCACCTTGTACGGAGTGGCAGAGTTCATTGAAGCGGCGGAGGAATTCAATGGCTTCGAGATTCTCGCGACCGCCGTATTGGTTGGGGAGCCACTCTTTGCCTTCGCGCGAGTAATCGAGGTAGAGCATGGAGGCGACGGCATCGACACGCAAACCATCGATGTGGAATTCTTTGAGCCACATCATGGCGCTCGAAAGCAGGAAGCTCTTGATTTCGTTGCGCCCGAAGTTGAAGATGAGCGTGCCCCAATCGAGTTGCTCGCCCTTGCGCGGGTCATCGTGCTCATAGAGCCTGGTGCCGTCAAAGAGGGCAAGACCGTGGGCGTCTTTGGGGAAGTGGGCGGGGACCCAGTCGAGGATTACGCCGAGGCCGGCGGCATGGCACTGGTCGACGAAGTACTTAAAGTCATCGGGAGTGCCGAAGCGGGAGGTGGGGGCAAAGTAGCCGGTGACCTGATAGCCCCAGGACCCAGAGAAGGGGTGCTCGAGGATGGGCATCAACTCGATGTGAGTGTAGCCGAGGTCTTTGACATAAGAGACGAGGCGATCGGCGAGTTCCCTGTAGGAGAGTGGTTTGTTTTGCGGACCCTGGACCCAGCTCTCCAGGTGTACTTCATAGATGGATACAGGCTCTTTGAGGATGTTGCCTTTGGCTCTCTGTTCGAGCCAGGCGGCGTCCTGCCAGTCGTAGCCTTTGGAATCCCAAACGATGGAGGCGTTCTTGGGGGCCACTTCGGCGAAGGCAGCATAGGGGTCTGACTTCATCTGCTGGTAGAGGTTCATGCGGGAGCGGACGAAGAACTTGTAGATTTCGCCGGCTTTGAGGTCAGGGATGAAGAGTTCCCAGACACCGCCTTCCCGTGGTTGCATGGGATGACTGTTTTTGTCCCAATGATTGAAGACGCCACAGACGTGGACGGATTCGGCATTCGGTGCCCAGACGGCGAAGACGACGCCGCGTTGCCCGAGGTGTTCGACGACATGAGCACCAAAGGTCTTGTAGGACTCGTAGTTTGTTCCTTCCAGAAACAAATGGAGGGCAAAGCTGGAGAGGATGTTGGAGTGACGGTAGGGGTCGGAGACGAGGGTGTCGAGGCCGTTCCAGGTCTGGAGGCGAATGCGGTAATCCCCGGGGTCTTCGCTGAGGACGATGTTAAAGAAGCCGGCGGGATCTTCCTTGGTCATGGGAACTTCCGTGTTGCCAAGCACCAGAGTTGCGCTTTGCGCCTGGGGCAGGAACGCACGGACTTCCCAATGGTTCACGCTGAATTGATGCGGCCCGAGAACCTTAGCCGGATCACCATGGTAACCGTTGACGATCGCGTGAATCTCGCCTGGGAGCATCATAGGTATTATGGCAAGTTCTAAGCGGTTCGCTGAATTACATATTCATCTCGAAGGATGCCTTGATGCGGAGATCCTGGGGAAGATCTCTCCGGACCTTGATGGGGAGCTGATCCGGAGCCAACTGACATTCGATTCTTTTGCGGGATTTCTGGGGAGCTTCAAGTTTGCGGTGATGCAGTTGAAGGGCGTCGATGAGTATCGATTGCTGGCGCGCCATGCGTTTGCACGGTTGGCAGCGGAGGGGGTTGTTTACGCGGAGGTCACGCATTCGGCCGGGGTGTGCCTGTGGAGGAAACAGGACGCGGCGGCGATTGCCAAGGCACTGATTGAGGAAGGAGAGCGGGCTCCGCTGCGGGTGCGCTGGATTTTTGATGCGGTGCGCCAGTTTGGGGCAGAGCATATTGAAGCCACGGCGCGATTTACGGCGGGCTTTGCCGGGAGCTCTGTTTTGGGGTTTGGGGTGGGTGGTGATGAAGCCGGGTGCCAGGGGCGTGATCTGGAGCGGGCCTTTGGCCTGGCGCGGGCGGCGGGCCTCAAGCTGACTCCGCATGCGGGTGAAACATCGGATGCTGAAAATGTTTGGGAGGTTTTTCGGCTTGGGGTGGACCGGATTGGCCACGGGATCCGTGCGGTAGACGATGCAGTGCTGGTAAAGGCATTGGCCGATAGCCGGACTCCGCTGGAGGTGTCGATTGGCTCCAATGTGCAGACCGGAGCGGTTGGTGCGCTGGAGGAGCATCCAGTGCGTCGGTTGTTTGAGGCGGGGGTCCCGATTATTTTGAACACTGATGATCCGGGGTTGTTTCGCACCAGCCTCGTGCAGGAGTTTCAGTTGGCCGAGAAGCTTGGCTTCACGGAGATGGAGTTGGAGGAGCTACGGCTTAACGGCTTCCGTTATGCATTCGACGCCGCATCCATGCCTGAATCTGTTTAACATCGCCGGAGGAGAGGGGTGAATTGGACTGCATGTCGGCGCGAGATTTGAGTCTGGCCCTGTAGCGCTGGAAGTAGGCGAGGAAATCTCCACCGTATTCGAAGGAGTACATGATGTCGGCGAAGTCTCTGGTGTGCTCGGGGCCCAGGGCGTGGCCTGCCTCATGGACGCAGGTGAGAAAGAGAATGACTTCGCCGAAGAGGGGATCTTTGGCAGCAGTGACGGACATATCTGGCCCGAGACTCTCGAATGAGGGATTGATGATGATCTCGGCCACGGGCTTTCCATTTTGTTCTGTGGCGATGCTTTGGCCGTAGAGCCCGCGACGACGGGGTTCGACCCAACGAAAGCGGATCTCTGCGTCGTCGATATTGGTAACGCGCTCGACAGTGAGGCTGCCCGAGGAAGCCTTGGCCCAGGCTTGCATGGCGAAGACGGCAAGGTCGGCGCGTTCATGGCCTCCGGACCAGTATTTGA
Source organism: Bryobacter sp. (assembly GCA_044340255.1). GTDB lineage: Bacteria > Acidobacteriota > Terriglobia > Bryobacterales > Bryobacteraceae > Bryobacter. Next base: position 59,847 of record JBIITX010000005.1, read on the forward strand.
TGTGAACCTGTGCCTGGGCCGAAAGGCAAAGCAGTAGCAGAAGGAACTTCATGGCTTGGTTCGCTCTTCGAGAATCGAGCGCAGTACGGATTCCAGTTGATCGATGCGCTGCTGCATGTTTTCTAGGTCCTGGCCCTGGGGATCTGGTAAGGCGCCATGTTCGAGGTCATCGGCCATTTGGCCACGAGTTCTGACGACGCGGCCGGGGATGCCTACGACGGTTGAGTCATCGGGTACAGAGTGAACTACGACGCTGCCGGCACCGATCTTGACGTTGTTGCCGAGGGAGATGTTGCCGAGTACTTTCGCGCCCGTGCCGACCACAACGCGATTGCCGAGGGTAGGGTGGCGCTTGCCGCGCTCCTTGCCGGTACCGCCGAGGGTGACACCCTGGTAGAGGATGACATCGTTGCCGATGACTGTGGTTTCTCCGATTACGACGCCCATGCCGTGATCGATGAAGAAGCGGCGGCCAATTGTTGCACCGGGATGAATTTCAATGCCGGTGAAGGTACGGGCAATCTGGGAAATCATGCGAGCGAGCAGGCGCAATCGCCATTGATAGAGCTTGTGAGCGAGGCGGTGGAGGAGGATGGCATGCAAGCCGGGATAGCAGATGAGGACTTCGAGAATGCTGGTGGCAGCGGGGTCTTCCCGGAAGATGACATCGATCTGTTCTCGAATTGAATTCCACATATGGGCTTGGATGCTACTCCCCCATTATCGGTTGAAGTTTGACGTTGCAGTTTTACCTAATTCTGTTATTCTGAACACATGCCGGAAGGCTACCTGCCGATATTTTTCCTTCTGGCTATCTCAGTCGCGTTTCCCGTCATCGCGTTGATTGTCGCCCGCCTCCTTCGACCCTCCATTCCCAATCAGGCAAAGTATGAGGCCTACGAGTGTGGGATAGAAGCACAGGGCAGCTCCCGCGTCCGCTTTACAGTTCGCTTCTACATCGTTGCGATTCTCTTCGTGATCTTTGATGTGGAAACGATCTTCTTATTCCCCTGGGCCGTCCGTTACAAACAACTGGGCTGGTTTGGGGTAGCGGAGGTAACGTTATTTCTCACCATTCTTATTGCCGGTTACATATGGGCTCGCAAGAAGGGCGCACTCGATTGGGTGTGACCTCGACCGGCTTTCAACGAGCTCTTTTTTCACTCACTACGAAATGTCTTGGCCTTGCGGCCCTGGCATGTTTATTCACTCCGCAGGCTGCCTTTGGGCAGGCCAGACTTCGACTGACCGAGACGGCACTTGGGCCGATTTCCGTGGCGACTGGGGCCAACGGGCCGGCGCAGACGGTTGAGGCTTTCAACCTCGGCAGCGGTGCCTTGTCGCTTACGCTTGCCTCGAATTCGACTTGGCTGGCGGGAAGTGTCGGGAGTTTGCGTCCTTGCCAGGCCACCACACAACAAAGCACCTGCCTGCCGCTGAACCTGGCTCTGAACACGGCAGGTTTGACGCGTGGAACCTACACGGGTGTGATTACTGTCCGTGATCCGAATGCGATTGATGCACCGCAATCGATTAGCGTGACCATTCAGGTTGGCGGCGGGATTCCGGATACGATTTTCCTTTATACGCCTCCGAATGGGGGTACCGACAGCGTTACCTTCTCGACCAACAGTGTGTTGAATACGATTTCCAATACACAGACCGGTGGGAACTGGCTTACGGTTGCGTATGAAGGGCAGGGGAGCTTCCGGTTCATCCAACCCTACCGCGTGTCTGGCCAACATCTGCCTGGCATGGCTGAGGGTACCTATAACGGAACGATACGCGTTGACGGATCGAGCTTTTCTGGAGACAACAAGACAGTACAGACGCGGCTGGTTGTGACCTCACAACCGATTGCCTTTGCTGCGCCCAATCGCATTAGTGTTCGAGTGGCGCAGAACTCCGGGGAAAGCGTTGTCAATGTTGGAGTGGGGAATCGAGGGCGAGGATCACTTGCGTTGACTTCGATTGCTACTACGGAGAACAATGGCACGAACTGGTTGAGTGCTGTGCTGGCTACTACGTTTACAGGTTCTACTGTGACCTTCCGGCCTGGCAGCTTAGCCCCGGGGACATATCGTGGGCTGGTTGGGATGGCGACGAATTCCATCAATGCTCCAGCGCTACTGGTGCCTGTGGAGATGGAGGTGATCGCGAACCCGCTACCCACCGTTTCCACCGGCGGCATTTTGAACAATGCGAACTTTGCCAGCGGAGATTCTCTTGGTGTCGGAACGATTGCTGCTTTGTTTGGAGAGTTTCTGACGGACCAATTGTACTTTGCACCTGGTGCGCCGTTGCCGACGACCCTGGGTGGAGTTCGGGTGCTGGTGAATGGACGAGCGGCCCCGATTTACTTCGCCTCGCCCAGCCAGATCAACTTCCAGGTGCCTCTTGAAACGCTTGGTGGAAGCGCCGTGGTTCAGGTGGAGCGCAACGGAGTGGTTGGCAATCGAGCCAGCGTCAACGTGGTGGCACAAGCGGGACGCATTCTGGTTTGGTCTGGTTTGCGATACGGAATTATTGTGAATGCGGATGGCACGCTGCCCCTGCCGGCCTCGGTGAGGCTCGGGAATTTTGTTTCCAAGCCGGCCAGGGGTGGCGACACGCTGGTGATCTATGCCATTGGGTTTGGACAAACGAATCCTTCGGTGCAGACCGGGGCAGCTTCACCCAGTTCGCCTCTGGCGCAATTGTCGAATGTGATTGTACGGTTTGGTGTGCCGGATGCGTTTGGAAGTTCCATTCCGGTGTCGGCCCAATTTGCCGGGCTTTCGCCTGGTTTTGTGGGGCTGTTCCAAATCAATGTGCAGGTTCCCGAAGGCATTCCTGCTTTCGATGAATATGACTTGTCGATTGAGTACAACAACCAGGCGAGCAATCGGGTGAAGATCGCAACTGGCCAGTAGTCCATTAGCGCACAGACTGCAAAAAGAGCCCTGAAAGGGGCTCTTTTTGCGTTAGAGTAGCGATTTGACCGAACGACTTTACTATCACGACTCTTACCTTTGGGATTTCGATGCTCAAGTGACCTTTCGCTCCGACGATGGGTTGGAAATTGAGCTGGATCGGAGCGCTTTCTATCCGACTTCCGGCGGCCAGCCTTACGATGTGGGAACGATGGGAGGGCTTGCGGTTGTGGGAGTGGAGGAGGTGGGAGATCGAGTGGTGCATCGCCTGGCCTCACCCCTGGCCGAGGGAATCGTGGCAGTGCATTGTGTGATTGATGGGGAGAGGCGACTCGACCATATGCGCCAGCACACGGGGCAGCACTTGCTGAGTGCGGTGATGGAGGAACACTTTGGGCTCAAGACCGTGAGTTTTCATCTTGGGAGCGACTATGCGACCGTTGATGTGGAACCGCAGACTGTTAGCCCGAAGCTGCTTCGAGAAATTGAAGCGGTGGCGAACCGGTGTGTTTGGGAAAATCACGCAACTGCGGTGACGTTTGAAGACGCAGCTACTGCTGTTGGGTTGAGAAAGGCTCCGGACCGGGAGGGTCTTCTTCGCATCGTCAGTATTGGGGGATTGGACCGGAGTGCCTGTGGGGGAACGCATGTTGGCCGGACCGGGGAGATCGGAATGATTGTGTTGGGGAAGACCGAGAAGATTCGAAGTGCGATGCGGATCGAATTCTATTGTGGGGAGCGGGCGAGGCAGTATTTGCGCAAGAGTGCGGAGACGGCCGAGCAGCAATGTGTGGAACTGCGCGAGCGGCTGGCAGCGGCGGATAAGGCCCGGGCCAGGATGGCGACGGAACTGGCGGCTTTTGAAGCGAGTGAGTTGTACCGGAGCCTCGAGGCTGATGGGCAGGGGCGACGCGTCTGGCGGGAAGAAATGGAAACGATGGAAGAGCCGGTACGGCTCAAGATGAATGCGTTTCTTGCCCATAGCGGAGCCGTTGCTCTGCTGGTAGCGCGACAGAATGGCGCCGTTGCGTTTGGGGCACATCCTGATTTGGGCCTCGATTGCGGCAAGCTGATGAAGCAGGTGATTGCCGAGTATGGGGGAAAAGGCGGTGGTTCGCCCAAGCTGGCTCAGGGCAGCTTCACTGACCGAGAAATGCTAGGGGAAATCAGCGCAAAGCTACTTTAGAGGCGCAATCGCAACCAAGGTGAGCCCTGCAAGGAAGAGGACCGTCATGATGCCGAGCAAGCGGGAGACTGAACCCGGGGCACCAGCGAACTCTTTCCAGACAAGTAGCCCCCACAGGATGCTGACGAAGGTTGCTCCCTGGCCCAGGCCGTAGCTGACGGCCGGTCCGACATTGGCGGCACCTTGGGCGGCAGCGGCAGCGAAATTGCAGCAGGTACCGATCATCCAGATGATGCCACCCAACAGGCCCAGGGCATGTTGGCCGAGGGAGCCGGTGAAGTAAGCAAAGAAGGAAATGGGCAACCCTTTGACGGGCAGGTTCATGAAGTACAGGTTATAGATGAAGCTGCTGAGAAGGATGCCGGCAGAAAAGATGAGGGTGACAGCGAAAGGATTGGTGATGCCCAGTTCGCCATCGGTGCTCATTTTCATCACCGGGTAGAATGCGCCCATCAACAAGCCGCCCGCCAAGGCGAGCCAGACGCCAAGCAATTTGCCTGGGCCGGATTCTTCTTCATTCTTTTTCTTGCGGATCTGGGCAGCGGTGAGTTTGGGGGCGTCGGGGTCTGCGGCTTCTTCTGCCAGCTTGGCCGCTTTGGCGGCTTTGCGGCGGATGCCTTCCATTGTGCCGTGCGCGACGGCGCTCAAAATGACAGCGATGAGCAGGAGCAGACAGCCGCCGAACAGGAAGAATGGATTGCCAACCTGCTGCATGATGTAGTTCCAGACCACACCTACGATGAGGGCTAGGCCGATGCCGATGGGAAAGGCAACGCTCATGCCGGCCAGTTCAATGGCAGCCACCAGAAGCATGTTCGCCAAGTTGAAGATACAGCCTGAGGCAAAGGCGAAAATGATTTGCCGCTTGCCAGTGAGGAGGAAGGTGTCATTGACGGAAAGATCAGTGCCCATGGAGCCGACGGTGAACGCTGCTACAACGGCGGCCAAAACGGTGCCCAGAGAAAAATCGATATAGAAAAGTTCGAATCGCCAATTGCTCTTCTTGAGAGTGTTTGCCCAGGAGCCCCAGCAGATCATGGAAACGATCAAAAGGGCCATTGTCAGGGCGTAAGTAGTAGGTAGCAGCATAGTTCTATTCAGTCGACCAAAAGCTTAAAGCTAACACACTGTGGGAGGGTATGCTTTAGCGTGCGGACTCTGGGGCTTTCTCTTCTTTGCGGAAGCGGACTTCACGGACGGCATAGATTCTTCGGCCCTGGCTTTCAAAGTAGGTGCGCATCAGCATTTCGCCGAGGATGCCTGTAGAAAACATCATGATGCCTGCCAGAAGCAGGAGTGCACCGGCAATCATCAGCGGCCCGTGCTCGACGACGATTTCATGTCCGGTGATCTTGTAGACAAAAAGATAAAGCATGATCATGCCACCGAGGAAGGTTCCTGTGAGGCCTAGCGTGCCGAAGAAGTGCATGGGGCGCGTGAAGTAGGTGAGCAGGAACTTGATGGTCAGAATGTCGTAGAGAACGCGGAAAGTGCGGCTGAGGCCGTAGTGAGAATCTCCTGCGGCGCGTGGGGTGTTTTTGATCGGGACTTCGATGACGCGAGCGCCATAGAGCTTGGAGAGGGCTGGAATGAAGCGGTGGAGTTCGCCGTAGAGGTTGATGTCTTTGAGGATTTCAGAACGGTAGGCCTTGAAGGTTGTGCCGAAATCGTGCAGCTCGATTCCTGAGGCCTTGGCCATGAGCCAGTTGGCGATGCGGGAAGGAATTTTGCGAGTGATCGCGTTGTCGATGCGGTTCTTGCGCCAGCCGCTGGCGATATCCCAGCCTTGCTCTACTTTTTCCAGCAGGGCAGGGATGTCTTCGGGATCATGCTGGAGGTCGCCATCCATCGAGATGATGACTTCACCCTGGGCTTCGTCAAAGCCAGCCTGGAGAGCAGGTGTCTGGCCGAAGTTGCGGCGGAGGCGAATTACTTTGAGACGGCCATCGGTCTCCACGAGATTGGCCAACAGGTCGAAGCTGCGGTCTGTGGAGGCGTCATCTACAAAGATGATCTCGTAGGTTCGCTGCAACCGTTCGAGTACTGCGGTGAGCCGATCGTAAAGAGGAAGGATCGACGGCTCTTCGTTATGGATTGGAATGACAATCGAGATCATGAGATGATGTGAAACTCTTACACCAGTCTAACCGAGGGTAGTAGTGGAACCAATTTCAAAACGCGCTTGGGGTCTTGGGCTCCTGGTATTGATTTACCTGGGGATCGCCTATGGAGTGCCGCGGCCCGAGGCGATCCAGCCGGCGGGGTGGCGGCTATTTGCCCTCTTTGCTGCCACGGTTGCGGGATTGATTTTTCAGCCGATCCGAGGCGGGGCGCTGGTTCTGATCGCGATTGTGTTCTCGAGCCTTGTTGGTGGATTGACGCTGAAGCAGGCCCTGGATGGGTATTCTGACCCGACGAACTGGCTGGTGCTGGCGGCATTTCTGATTTCGCGGAGTCTCTTGAATACCGGGTTGGCTCGCCGGATTGCGCTGTTTTTTGTGCGGCTCTTTGGGAAGACTTCGCTCGGTGTGAGCTATGCTCTGTGTTGCAGCGACCTGGTGCTGGCGACGCTGATTCCTTCGAACGGGGCGCGCAGTGGGGGTGTGATTTTGCCGATCGTGAGGGGCGTGGCGGAACTGTATGGGTCGAAGCCCGGAGTGACGGCACCGCTGATTGGGGCCTTTTTGATGACGAGTGTCTATCAGGGAATCTGCATCAGCTCGGCGATGTTTCTGACAGGGCAGGCATCGAATCCGCTAGCAGCGCAAATGGCGTCGAAGATCAGCGGTGTGCAGATCGATTGGTTTGGGTGGTTCTGGGCCGGAGTGGTGCCGGGCGTCACGAGTATTCTGCTGGTGCCGTGGATCATCAGCAAGATCTATCGGCCTGAGATCCTGAAGACGCCCGAGGCGTCGAGTTTTGCGCGGGCAGAGTTGTTGAAGATGGGCAAGCTGACACGGCCAGAGTGGATTCTATGTGGGGTTTTTGTTGGTGTTTGTGGCGGGTGGACGACGACTTCATTGCATCACCTGGATGTTGCGGTACCGGCCTTGCTTGGAGTGATTGCCTTGCTGGTGACAGGGGTGTTGAGTTGGGAGGATGTGCGGAAAGAAGATGCCGCCTGGGACATGTTTATCTGGTACGGCGGGTTGATCAATCTGGCGAAGGCTTTGAACGCGACGGGAATTCCTACTGCGTTTGCCAAGGGAGTGGGGGCCATGCTGACGGGATGGGACTGGTATCCCTTGCTGGTGATTTCGTTGCTGGTTTACTTCTTTGCGCACTACGCGTTTGCGAGCATCACGGCGCATATGCTGGCGATGTTTCCGGCCTTTGTGGCGGTGATCGTGGCGCAAGGGGCACCGGCTGGGCTTACGGCTTTCAGCTTCGCGATCTTCACGAGTTTGTCGGCGGGGTTGACCAACTATGGGACGACGCCGTCGCCGATGTTCTTCGGGCAAGGATACGTAGAGATGAAGGATTGGTGGCGCGTAGGGTTTGTATGCGCGTTGGCCAATCTGGCGATCTGGATGACGGTCGGGTTTGCCTGGTGGCGCTTTATTGGGCTTTGGTGAGGGCCTCAAGCGGGATCACGGCGTGCTTGACGCGTTTGCGCTTCCAGGTCCAGGTGGCGTGCACTTTGCCGTCTGCGGACTGAATGATGGCGGGGTAGGAATACTCGCCGGGCTCGGATTCGAGGACGATGGGGTCGCTCCACTTGTCGCCATCTTTGCTGACGGCGATGTTCAGAGGTGAGCGGCCTTTGGAGGTGTGGTTGTAGATGAGGACGATGCGGCCATCTTTGAGGGTGACGGCATCGATACCACTGTTGGGATTGGGGAGATTGGTGATCTTGGCGCTGGACCAGGTTTTGCCGCCGTCTTTGGAATCGGAATAGGTGATGAAGCCGATTTTCTGGGTGGAGCGCAGGTACATGCGCATGGTCTTGCCGATGGTGACCATGGCGGGCTGGATGATGCCTTTGGCGTGGTCGGGGTAAACGATGGGGCCGTGCTTGGTCCAGGATTGGCCGTTGTCGGTGGAGCGTTCGACCCAGGCCGTCCAGGCATAGTCGGATTCGACGCTGGTGCCGGAGATGATGGTGCCATCGGCCTGGACGAGGGGTTTGTTCTTGATGGGGCCGTAAACGCCTGCGGGGAGATATTCTTTATTGGCCCAGGTGCGACCGCCGTCGACGCTGCTGATTTTGGCACCATTCCAGGTGCTGGGGCTGAGACCGAACTTGTAATAGAGCCAGAGTTTTTTGTCTTTGGTGTGGAAGAGGACGGGGTTGTAGGTGGAGTAGTTGGGCTCGCGGGCGATTTCGACGGGGGCTTCCCATTTGCCGTCCTTCCAGCGGGCACCCCAGATGGCGACGTCTTTGGCGCCTTCGCGAGAGCCGCCAAACCAGGAGGCGAAGAATTCACCTGGGCTGGTTTCGACAATGGTGGAGGCGTGGCATTCGGGGAAGGGGGCAGATTCGTAAATGAAGGTCTGCTGGATCTGGCCAAAGGCTAACAGGGGAAGAAGGAAAATTGCGAGTCTCATCCAGTCATCAAGTTTATATTGGTTACTGCCATGAATTACGGAGCCATTGAAGCTGGCGGAACAAAATTTATTTGCGGATATGGAACCAGCCCCAGTGATCTGGTGGTGAGTGAAGCGATCCCGACGACGACGCCGAAGGAGACGATGGCGGCTGTAAAGGCATTCTTTGCGGGACGACGGTTGAAGAAGGTGGGCATCGCCTGCTTTGGCCCATTGCAGTTGTCGAAGGGGCGGATTGGGGCCCTGACGCCGAAGCTGGATTGGCGCAATTTCCCGATCCAGAGTGCGGTAGAGAAAGCGCTTCAATGCCCAGCGGTGCTGGATACAGATGTCAATGGTGCTGCGATGGGGGAGAGGATTTGGGGGGCGGCCAGCAAGACCGAGCACTTTGTTTATGTGACGGTGGGGACCGGGATTGGGGGTGGTGCGATGGTGCAGGGGCGGCTGGTACATGGATTGTTGCACCCTGAAATTGGCCACATGAGGGTGCGGCGCTTCAGCGGAGATACGTTTGCGGGGAATTGTCCAGTGCATGGGGATTGCCTGGAGGGATTGGCGGCGGGGCCGGCGATTGCAGCCCGTTGGGGAGTGGAGAAGTCGGAGCTACTGGCAGAGAATCATCCGGCCTGGGCGATGGAGGCGCATTATCTGGGGCAGATGGTGGTGAATCTCACTTGCGCCTATTCGCCTGAGGTGATCATTCTGGGGGGCGGGATATCGCTCCGTAAAGGGATGCTCGGGATGGTGAAGCAATCGGCGGAGCAGGAGATGAATGGGTATGCGCCGTTGCCCAAGATTGTTGCGGCGAAGCTGGGGGGCAAGGCGGGAGTGCTGGGTGCGTTGGCTCTGGCTAAAGCACGTAGAGCATGAGATAGACGATCACGCCGGTGATCGATACATAGAGCCAAATGGGGAATGTGATTTTGGCGATCTTGCGGTGTTTGTCGAAGCGCTCCTGAAAGGCGCGCCACAGGGTGAGGATTGCCAGCACGGGGACGAGGGCGGCGAGGATGACGTGCGAAATGAGGATGGTGAAATAGACCGTGCGCATGGCACCTTGGCCCTGATAGGGGACGCTGCCTACGTTGTAGTGGTAGACAAGGTAGCAAATCAAAAAGATGATGGAGACGGCGAAAGCGCTGAGCATGACGCGCTTGTGCTGTTCTCTTTTGCCTTGACGAATCAGGGTATAGCCGTAGATCAGTAGAACGGTGCAAAGTGCATTGAGGCTGGCGTTGATTGTTGGGAGGTCACGAACGGTCATGGAGGTCTCTTATATCTGAGATTAAGTTATCGATGCTGTCTTTGGCCAAAGAGTCGTAAAAGCCGCGAATTTTCATTTGGCGATCGATGAGGACGAAGCGGGTGGAGTGTTCCTGCAGGGTGTCGGCATAGCCGAGATAGAAGGCTTCGCTCATGAGATTGCGAATGAGGTCTTTGCGGCCGGTGAGAAAGGTCCAGCGGTCAGGACGGGCCCCGAAACGTTGGGCGTAAGACTTCAGGTTGGTCGGGGTGTCGCGGTCTGGATCGACGGTGATGCTGACGAGGTGGAGCTGCGGGAGATCTGAGGTTTCCTGCTGGACACGTTTGAGCTGATTGGCCATCCGGGGGCAGGGGCCGGGGCAGTTGGTGAAGAAGAAGTCAGCGACCCAGATCTGGCCCTGGAGTTTGGCGCTGGAGTAGGATTGCCCCTCCTGATTGGTGAACTCAAAGGGCGGGATGGCACCGAGTTCGGGCAGGTTGGACTTGCCCTTGCAGCCAAGGAGCAGAGGCAAGAAGAGGAGGTTACGCCGCTGCATGATTGCTTCTTCCGACCCAGACCAAGGCGCAGGTAAAGAGAGCGAGGGTCCAGCCGAGCAGGATAGCGAGGCTGAGTGCCGGAGCAAAGGTGGCTGTAAGGCCCAGGCATTGATTGAGCAGGGAGATGGCGTAGGTCATCGGGTTGAGGCACATGGCCCATTGCATGAGGGGATGAGCCTCTTCATAGCGGAAGAGTGAGCCGGAGAGCATCCACATGGGCATGAGGAGCATGTTGACGACACCGTGGAAGGCCTGGGTGGAGGGCATCTTCCAGGCGCAGAGGAAGCCAACGAGAGTGAAGAGAAGGGCGATCAAGGCGAGGACGGCGAGAGCGCCGAGAACACCGAAGAAGCCGGGATGGAGGTTGGTGATGGGGAGGAAGAAGAGGAAGATCAGGCTTTGCAGCCAGGCGAGCGTAGAGGCGCCGAGCACTTTGCCGAGAACAATGCCGGAGCGAGGGGCTGGGGTGACCAGAACCCCGGCGAGGAAGCCCTCTTTGCGATCGTCGATGAGAGTCATGTTGGAGAACACTGCGGAGAACATGAGGGCGAGGGCGATCGAGCCGCCATAGAAGCGGCTGAAGTCGTTGAAGCCGGCGCTGACGACAAGCCAGAAGAGGAGGGGTGCGGCGGCGAAGCCAGCGACACGGGCTTTCTCTCTCCAAAATTTGATGAGTTCGCGACGAGCGAGTGCAGCAGCAGAAAGGATCATGCGCCCACCGACAGGCTTTCTCTGGCGGTGACTTTGCGGAAGACATCGGCCAGGGTGGGTTGATGGAGGCCCACGGAGATAACCTCGCCCGGAAGGGCGTCGACCAGACGCGGGATGACGTGATGGGCCTGGGTGGCTTCGACCCAAATGACGCCATCGATCAGACGCATGGGGAAATCGAATTGCTGGCGGAGGAGATCGAGGGCAGATTGGGGATGACGAACTTTGAGCTCGACGACTTCGCCACCTATCATTGCCTTGAGCTCGGAAGGTGAGCCTTCGGCGACGCGGCGGCCTGCGTCGAGCAGGATGAGGGAGTCGCAGCGTTCGGCCTCTTCGAAGAGGTGTGTTGAGACGATGATGGCGGTGCTTTTGCGTTCTCGCAGTTGGTCAATGGCTGCCCAGAAGTCTTCGCGGGCGACGGGGTCGAGGCCCGTTGTGGGTTCATCGAGGATCAGCATTTGGGGCTCATGCAGGAGGGCGCGGGCGATTTCGGCACGGCGTTGCAGCCCGCCGGAGAGATTCTTGCCGAGATCGTGACGTCGGGCGTGGATGCCCAACTGGTGCATGACGTCGCGGACTCTTTCGTGTAAGTGGCGGCCTGAGAGATTGTGGAAGGCCCCGCAGGCGAGGAGGTTTTCTTCGACGGTCAGAAGCTTGTCGAGGGTTTGCGTTTGGAAGACGACGCCGATACGGGCGCGGACGGCCTGGGGGAGTTTCGCGGTGTCGAAGCCACAGACTTCTACCTTGCCGGATTGCGGACGGGTGACGGTGGAAAGGAGGCGGAGCAGGGTGGACTTGCCGGAGCCATTGGGACCGAGCAAGCCGATGATTTCCCTGCTGTTGAGGTGCATGGTGAACTCATCGAGGGCAACCAGATTGCCATAGCGATGGGTTACGTTTTCGACGGCAAGCAGCATGGTGTTATCTCGGGGCAAAAATCAATACTGCGTAGAGAACTGGCAAATAGACGACGGAGGCGAGGAGGACGCCACGGGCGTTTTCGCGGGTGCGGGAGCGGAAGAGCTTGGCCGCGCAATAGAGCAGCAGGGCTCCCATGAGGATGGCTGTGGCCATGTAGACTTTGCCGCTCATCGCGAGGACGAAGGGAAGAAAGCTGGTGGGCACCATGAGGATGGAGGTCCAGAGGATGCGGTTGGCTGTGGAGTTACCATCGGGCTCGGCCACAGGGAGCATGAGGATGCCGGCCTTGCCATACTCTTCGCGGTACATCCAGGCAATGGCGTAGAAGTGAGGAAACTGCCAAACGAAAAGGATGGCGTAGAGGGCCCAGGCCTCGAGGGTGAGATTTCCGGTTGCGGCGGCGTAGCCGATGAGGGGAGGCATGGCTCCGGGTACGGCACCGACGGTAGTGGAATGCGGGGAGATTCGCTTGAGCGGCGTGTAGAAGAAGAGATAGGTAACCAGCGTGAAGAGACCCAGGTTGGCGGTGAGGAAGTTGCAGCCGAGCCAGAGTTCCAGATAGCCGAGTGAAGCGAGTGCGATACCGAAAACGAGCGCGTTGGTGGCCGGGATTTTGCCTGCAGGGAGGGGGCGGGCTGCCGTTCTTGCCATGAAACGATCGGATTCGCGCTCCCACCATTGGTTGAGTGCGGCGGTGCCGCTGGCAATCCAGGTGGTGCCGAAGATGAGGTGGAACAGCGTCCAGTGCAAGGTGCCTGGTGTGAGCTGTTCGAGGCCGAAGTAAAAGCCAACGGCTGTGCTCATGAGAATGAGCCAGGTGATGCGTGGCTTTGTTAGGGCCAGATAGTCTTGGAAAAGGGACATGTGGAGTGGATCAAACAGGACCCGTGGATGGCAGTCCAGCAACCTCCTGCTTTCGAGAACAAGTGCGAACGAAAGAGCAAAGCACGATCGTTGCCCCTAAGGTTAGAGATGCTGTGATGATGTGCAGGATGGAGAATACTCGGGTGTCTGGCAGGCCGTTCGAAGGGCCCTGGCCGAAGCGAACGACATAGGCAGCGATGCCGAAGATCACCTGGGCGAGAATGATCCACAGCAGGATCACTGCAGCGCGAAGGGCGGGATGACCGACCGGGGCGGGCGCCATCACGCCGGTTGCGAAGTATAGAAGGAATGCTCCGACGAACATCGCACCGGCGACGTGGGAGATGGCGCCCATGAGCTTGTAGCGGAGTGCTGCCCCCATCAGGATTTGCAAGACGACGAGCCAGGGGGCAACGGCAGCGATGGCTTTGAGCGAGGGGCTGCCGTGGTCGATGAATTCTGGAGCGTTACCGAGGATACCGCTGGTGCGAAGTGTCCAAAGGCAGGCAAATCCAAACAGGATTTGGAGCACAGAATCAAGGAGGCAGGCAAAGAGCGCCGCTTCTTTGGGTACGTCCCCGCGGAGGGCAAAGACGGAAATGGCAGCAAGGAAAAGTGCCGATAAAGATCCGGCCATCAAGAACTGCTGACGATGCGCTCGACTATTCATTCTGCCTGTTAAACTTTCATTCTAGCCGACAAGCTTGATTCCAGACGCCATGCAGCCAAAGCGAGCACTTCAATCCGGCGATTTATTCGGGCACTATCGCCTCGAGCAGCCGCTTGGAGGAGGAGGCATGGGGGTGGTGTGGCGGGCGACGGACACACGCCTGGGGCGTGGGGTAGCGCTGAAGTTTCTCCCGGATGATTTTCATGAGGGCGGAGAGGCGCTGGAGCGATTTCGCCGGGAAGCGAGAACCGCCAGTTCGCTCAATCATCCAAACATCTGCGTGGTGCATGACATTGGGGAAGACCATGACCGTCCGTTTCTGGTGATGGAACTGCTGGAAGGCAAAACGCTGCGGCAGTTTCTGCAGGACCGTCCGATGCGGGTGGGAGAAATTCTGGATGTGGGGTTGCAGGTGGCCGATGCGCTGGATGCAGCGCACCAGCGGTCGATCATTCACAGGGATATCAAGCCGGCGAATTTGTTTGTCCTGGAAAAGTCTGGCGTGGGCGTTCAGGCGAAGCTGCTTGATTTCGGCTTGGCCAAGCGTGATTTGTTGAATTGGGATTCGGCGACCATGACGGCCTTCCGCACGGATAGTGGAGTGGCGATTGGGACGGCGGCCTATATGAGCCCAGAACAGGCCTTGGGTCAGGCGATTGATGCGCGGAGCGATCTATTCAGTTTCGGTATGGTGCTCTATGAGATGGCGACGCGGACGTTGCCGTTTCGGGGAGCGACCAGCGCGGCGTTGTTCGATGCGATTTTGAACAAGGCTCCTTCGAGTTTGCTCACGGCGAACCCGGAGGCACCGGCGGAGCTGGAGAGAATTATTCTGAAGTTGCTTGAGAAGGATCCGGCGATGCGCTACCAGAGCGCTGCTGACTTGCGATCAGACCTCTCTCGTTTGAAGCGTGACTTGAGCGCGGCGACTACGGGGCGGCGAACGGCATTTGGAAGAAGCGCTGAGGAGCGCAAGGCAAAGCTGCCGCTATGGTCGCGGGCCCCTGCCCAGGCGGCTTTTGTGGGGTTTGTGCTGGTGCTGGTTGTGTTTGCGGGATGGTTGGCGATACGGAGCCGTCCGAGCGCTACGCCTTTGCAGTTTGAGAGCGCGAGCTTTCGGGCGCTGACAGAGAGTAGCGGGGCGGAGTTTTTTCCGCAGATCAGCCCGGATGGCCGGAGTGTGGTTTACGCAAGTAACGAGGGTGGAAATTGGGATCTGTACCTGATGGATACAGAGAGCAAAACGACGCGTCGACTGACCGAAGGGAGCAGCGTGGACGATACCGAGCCGTCGCTGTCGCCTGATGGCACGGTGATTGCGTTTCGCAGCGAACGGGATGGGGGCGGATTGTTTCTTTATGACTTGCGGAGCAATGAAGTTCGCAAGCTGAGTCCGCTGGGGCATAATCCGGCCTGGAGCCCGGATGCGTCGGAGATTGTCTGTGCGACGGAAGGAATTGTGCGGCCGGAGGATCGGTATACGGCGTCGAGTCAGCTATGGGCGATTCGCATCGATAACGGGGCGCGGCGGCTGGTTTACAAGGGAGATGCGGTGCAGCCGCATTGGAGCCCGAATGGGGAGCGGATCGCTTTTTGGGCCTCGAAGTCCGGCCAGCGGGACCTTTATACAGTGCGCGCGCGGCCGCGCAATGGGATCACGCCGGAGCCTGTGGCTTTGTTGGCTGATAGCGCTGTAGACTGGAACCCTGTCTTTAGCCCGGACGGCGTTTATCTGTATTTCATCAGTGACCGTGACGGCAAGATGGGTTTGTGGCGCATGCGGATTGACTCTGAGAGCGGGGAGGCCGAGGGGGCTCCTGAAGCAGTGCACCTTCCGGTGGACGAAGTTGCGCATGTGAGCTTTAGCCGGGATGGTCGACGCATTGCGTTTGTGGATTATGCGCTGATCGCGAATTTGTATCGGGTGCGATTTGACCCGGTTCATGAGCAACTGGAATCGACGCCTGAGACCTTGACTAGCGGGAAGGCCGCCTTCACGCGACCCGACTTGAGTCGTGATGGATTGTGGCTGGCATTCAATTCGCAATCGAATCGGGATGACCTGTTTGTTCTCGGGACCGATGGTTCGGGGTTTCGACAGCTTACGGATGATCAGTACAAGAATCGCGGGCCGCGCTGGAGCCCTGACGGGAAGCGGTTGGCGTTTTTCTCCAATCGGAGCGGTGCCTGGGAGATCTGGACCTACACGATGGATGGGGGAACTTTGCAGCAGGTGACTCGCGGCGCGACGGGTACGACCGCCTGGCCGGTGTGGAGCCCGGATGGAAAGAAGCTTGCCTATACGGTGTTCGGGTTCAACAGCTTTCTGATGGATACGACGCGACGCTGGAACGAGCAGAGCCCGCAGGCACTGCCGCCGATGGAGACGCAGGATGAGATTTTTTCGGCCTGGGATTGGAGCCCGGATGGGGAACGGATTGCAGGGTTTACGCAACGAACCGACGGGGCCATTACCGGGATTGCCTCTTTCGATTTGAAGGATACGAAGTTCACCAAGTGGAGTGAAGTGGGGCAGGATCCGCATTGGTTGAATGATTCGAAGCGGATGTTTTTTGTGCACGAGGGGAAGGTATGGCTGTTGCATACCGATACTGGTGTGCGGCAGATTGTGGTGCAGTCGAAGGATTGGGATGTGGAGCGGCGCGGAATCGGGGCGAGCCGCGACAACAAGTGGATTTACTTCAGTGGTTCTCGTACGGACTCTGAAGTTTGGCTGGGTGTGGTGAACTGAGCGGCATGCATGGGGCCGCCAAGTTCTTCGGGGAAGCCGTAGCCTCGCACCATCAAGACATCGAGATCTGAAGCGCGCAAGACAGCGCCTTCCTGCAGCAAAGTAGAACCTGTTGCGGACTGGAAGTCTTCTGCGCCGACCCATTTTTTGCGGACTACAACGGCTAGCTTGTTTTGCTTCCTGGCAAACAGAAGTGCGGCGGCGAGACATTGTGGCTGCATGGAATCGTGCCAGAAGATTTCGAAGATGCGAGAGCCGAATTGCGAAGGGGAAATGCGCAGTTCACAGGTGCCCTGGGCCTGGATGGTCCAGATGTCCCCATCCTGAGTTACGGAATCGATGGCGGCGGCTTCTGTGCCCTTGGGGATGTAGGGAACTTTGGCGAGCTCTCGTTCGGCGAAGAAAAGGTGCACCATGGCGCGGGCTTGCGGATCGAGCAATGCTTGTTCGAAGATGCGACGCTCTTCGAGTAAACCCTGCTGAAACGTGCTGGCCTCGGAGGCCGCTTTGATTGCGGCAATGACCCGGAGCGGCGAGCGCTGCGAGGGATTGGCGCCCCGGGCCCACTCCTCGAAGGACTCATAGTGGGGGCAAGGGAGTTGGTCTGTCCGACGGCCTTGGTGGATTTGCAAGGCGCGTTCGATGAGGTTGCCTGAGGAAAGTTCGTCGACCAGGTCGGCACTGAAGGCTTCTTCGGCGTTGATGGGTTTGCCTGAGATGCACATGGAGAGGGCTTTGGAGATGCCCACTAAACGCGGGAGGCGCTGAGTGCCGCCGGCCCCTGGGATCAAGCCGAGCTTGACTTCTGGCAGGCCGACGGAGGCATGTTGGTCGAGGATGCGATAGTGTCCGGCCATGGCGAGTTCGAGGCCAATGCCGAAGGCGCTTCCGTTCATTGCCATGATGACGAGGCGGCCTGAAGATTCGATGAGGTTGAGCAGATCGTTGAGGTAGTTGAGGTCTGGGGGGATCTCTTGTTTTGTGATGCGCTCAATTTCGCGAATGTCGGCTCCGGCGACGAAGAGCTTGCCCGCGCCGGTGAAGATAATGCGGTGGGTGTCGATTTGCAGGAAGGCCTCGCGCAGCGCGTCGGCCAACTGGCGCGACAGAGCGTTGACCGGAGGGTTCATCATGGTAATGATGGCTGCATCCCCCGAGCGTTCGATACTGACCAGACGATCCATGCTTTTGACGCTACCACTGGTGGTGCAGGGGCAAGCGAGAGTCCGGGTGGATTTGTTTCTGGCGACGGAATGCCCGATTTCAAATCGTTATATTCCGGAGTTGAATCGGATTGCCGGTGTGTTTGGTGAGCGGGGAGTGGTGTTTGAAGCGTGGTTTGCTGAAGCACGGCTGGAACAAAAGGCGCTGGAGGATTGGCAGCGGCGCTTTCAGTTGCGGATTCCGGTGCGTCTGGATGTTCTTGCCAAAGAGGCCCGACGGCTGGGCGCCAGTGTGACGCCAGAGGCGGTTGTGTCGGATGGGGTACAGATACGCTACCGGGGACGCATCGATGACCGCTATGCCGGGCCAGGCAAGATGCGGCAGGTGGTGGGACAGCATGATCTGGTGGAAGTGATTGAAGAGCTGCTGGCTGGAAAGAAGTTTCCGTTGCGGAGCCGGAAGGCCTGGGGCTGCTATATCGAGGGGGTGCGTTGATGCGGTATGTCGCTCTCTTGCGGGGGATCAATGTGGGAGGCCACCGAAAGGTGCCCATGGCGGAATTGCGCGAGGTGTTTGTCGGGCAGGGATGCAGCGAGGTGACCACTTACATCCAGAGCGGTAATGTCGTTTTTTCTTCGAAAGTGACCGATGCTTCGAAACTCGAGAAACAACTGGCTGCGGCGATTGCGAAAGAATTCGGATTTGAAGTGCCGACTCTAGTTCGGACACGCGAGGAGTTGGCTGCGGCGATTGCCGGGAACCCCTATGCAACGGGCATGGCAGATCTGAAGACCCTGCATTTGCTGTTTCTTGAGAGGAGGCCAAGCCATGAGGTTTTGCAGCGAATCGATAGTAGCTATGGCCGCCCGGATGAATTTGCGATTGCCGGAACGCATGTCTATTTGAAGATTGGGGCCGGAGTCGCAACCACGAAGCTCACGAATGCTTATTTTGATTCCCGATTGCGGATGGTAACGACCGCGCGAAATTGGCGGACGGTGCTTCACCTTTTTGAATTATTGGGTGAGTCGAAGGCGTGGACTTGTTAGCCTGAATTGGTGAGTGAATATTCGATTGGAGTAGACCTTGGCGGCACGAACTTGCGCGCTGCTGCGGTAGATCAGAACGGGCAATTGATTGCTCAGGTTTCGGCGAGCACGAGCCCGGAGAAGGGGCGCGAGTACGTCATCAGTGAAATTGTAGAGTCGATTCAGGAGCTTCGTGGCAAGCAGCTTGAGGGTCGCTTTGCTGGAGTTGGGATCGGTGTGCCGGGCTTCATTCTGATGGAGCAGGGTGTCATCTTGAATTCGAACAATCTGGCGTTTCTTGAGAATATGCCGTTGCGGGATGAAATTGAGAAGCGTCTTGGCGCACCCGTGATTTTGGAAAATGATGCGAATGCGGCGGCGCTCGGGGAGAGCTGGATTGGGGCTGGGGCCGAAGTGGATGATCTGGTGTTGCTGACGCTGGGAACAGGCATTGGTGGCGGGATCGTTTACAAGGGCCGCGTGATGCATGGCTTTCTGGGAATGGCTGGGGAGCTTGGACACATTACGGTGGTGCCCAATGGAAATCCTTGTGGTTGCGGCAATGTTGGTTGTCTCGAAAAGCACGCTTCTGCGACGGCCATCACCTGCCTGGCGGAATTGATGAGGGTGACCCCGCATCCGAACCCGACGGCGGAAGAGATTTATCATCTGGCGGCAGGTGGGGACCGGAAGGCACAGCAGGTGTTTCGGTCGATGGGCGAAGCACTCGGTATTGCGCTGGCGATGTTGATCAATACCTTCAACTTCCCACTCTTTCTTTTGAGTGGTGGCCCGCTGCCGGCCTGGGATTATTTTGCGCCGGCGATGCTGGAGCAGGTGGAGCGCCGGAGCTTCACGTATCGCAATACCAAGACAAGAATTGAGAAGGCGAAGCTGGGGAACAAGGCCGGCCTGTTTGGAGCTGCCTACTTACCCTTTCAGGCGCAGAAAGATCGCCTGTAGAGGCGAGTGATAGGATTCGAGAAATCTATGTACTGGTTGGGAATTGATGTAGGAACGGGCGGCACCCGAGCGCTGCTGCTGAACGAACTGGGGCAGATTTGCGCGAGCTTTACGGAAGCGCATGCCGAGATGCGAATGGAGAAGCCCTTGTGGGCGGAGCAGGATCCGGATGACTGGTGGCGCGCGGCTAAAGCTGCGATTCGCGGGGTGCTGCGCGAGGCGAACGCGGATGGCGGGTCGATCCAGGGGATTGGATTTTCAGGCCAGATGCATGGGCTGGTGATGCTGGATGCCGGTGGGAAAGTGATTCGGCCGAGCTTGATTTGGTGTGACCAGCGGAGTCAGGCTCAGGTGGATGCGATTCATAGCAAAGTGGGCCGCGAGAAGGTGGTGGGCTATACCGCGAACCCTTCGATCACCGGCTTCACGCTACCCAAGTTGTTGTGGGTGAGGGATCACGAACCTGCTGCCTATGAGCGGCTGAAGACGGTGCTGGTGCCGAAGGATTATGTTCGCTATAAGCTCAGTGGTGAACTGGGGCAGGATGTCTCTGATGCCTCCGGTACCGGCGTATTTGATGTGGTGCAGCGGCAATGGTCGCGCGGCTTGATGGAAGAACTGGGGCTCGATGCAGCGTGGTTTCCGCCGGTGTATGAGAGTGCGCAGATCTGCGCCACGGTGAGCGAAAGTGCAGCCGAGGAGACGGGGTTGCGGGCGGGCACGCCGATGGTGGCCGGGGCGGGGGATCAGGCGGCGAGTGCGGTCGGCAATGGCATTGTAGAAACTGGCATCGCCAGTTGTACGCTCGGTACGTCTGGTGTGGTGTTTGCGCACATGGACATGCCTGCTTATGACCCGGAGGGTCGTGTGCACACGTTCTGCCACGCTGTGCCCGGTAAGTGGCATGTGATGGGTGTGACGCAAGGGGCCGGCCTGAGCTTGCAGTGGTTTCGGAATCAACTGGCACCAACGGCAAGCTACAACGAACTGATGCAGGAAGCTGCGGGGGCAGAGCTGGGTTGTGACGGCTTGTTCTGGTTGCCCTATCTGATGGGGGAACGGACGCCGCATCTCGATGCGACTGCGCGTGGAGGCTGGATTGGCCTGACGGCCAGGCACCAGCGGAAGGATCTGATTCGCAGTGTGATTGAAGGAGTGAGCTTCTCGCAGAAAGACTGCCTCGATCTGATTCTGGAATTGGGTGTGGATGTCCAGAAGGTAAGGGCCTCTGGTGGTGGGGCGCAAAGTGACTTCTGGCGGCAAATTCTGGCGGATGTCTTTGCTCGGCGTGTGGTGACGCTGGCTTCGCAGGAGGGCTCGGCCTACGGCGCGGGCTTGCTCGCGATGGTGGGCACAGGCGGTTTTGGATCTGTCGCTGACGCCTGCAAGCAGTGCGTGGTGGAAACCACTGTTGTGGATCCGCGGCCGCGCGAAACGTTGTCGTACGCGAGCCGGCATCAGGTGTACCGAACTCTTTACCCGACCCTGAAGGCAAGCTTTCGGTTACTGTAAACCAGCATGGCTCTGTACTGCGATGTATGCCTTCCCGTACCGCTCGATCAGGTCTTTACCTATTCGCTGATCGGTACGGCGCGTGAGGCGGCGCAGGTGGGGAGCCGCGTGCTGGTGCCATTTCAGCAGCGCAAGCTGAGTGGCACGATTTTGCGGCTTCATGACGAAACGCCGGAATACAAGCTGCGGCCGATCGAGCGGCTTCTCGACCAGGAGCCGATTTTCGATGAGAAGCTGATCTCGCTGGGGGTGTGGGTGGCGCGCTATTACCTGGCGCCGGTGGGTGAGGTGTTTCGCATCATGGCACCGCTGGGTGGGGAAGTGAAGCGGCAAAAGCTGTTTTCGCTGACGGAGGCGGGACGTGATGTGGCGCGGCAAAGTCTGCTGGGGATTGCCGAGGCGACTGATCCGGCGCTGGTGATGCTGAAGGCGCTGGATGAGCGGGCGATGAGCCTGGAGGCGTTGAAGAGGAGATGTGCGGAGGCTCCGAAGCTGGTGGCTGAGTTTCAAAAGAAGGGCTATCTCCGGGTGGAAGAAGAGGCTCATGACCGGGACCCGCTGCGCGCACCGGCGAGCAAACTGAATGTGGAGAGCAGTGGCGCAGAGTCACTGGAGAAGCTACCCAAGTGGGAGCGAGAGTTGCATGCTTACCTGCATTTGCATCCGGGTGTGCATCCGCTGGATGAGCTAGAGGATCTTGTAAAGAACGCGAGCCAAAGTGCGCGGGCGCTGGCACGCAGAGGTTTGGCCAAGTTGACGCCGAGGATGAGTGCGATCCGTCGGCCGGCAGAACGGGCCCCGCATGATTTGAACGCTTCTCAGAATGCTGCGTTTCAAACTTTGGCGCAGGCGATTGGGACGGGAAAGTATAGTGCCTTTCTCTTGCAGGGAGTGACCGGGAGCGGCAAGACGGAAGTTTACCTGCGCGCGATTGAAGCCGCGCTGGCGGCGGGCCGGAGCGCATTATTGATGGTGCCGGAGATCGCCTTGACACCCCAGGTGGCGGGGCAGTTTGCGGTGCGCTTTGGTGACCAGGTGGCGATTTTGCATAGCGCGTTTAGTGAGAGTGAGCGGGCGGAGTATTGGCGCAGAATTCGACGCGGTGAGGCGAGGGTGGTTGTGGGTACGCGCAGCAGCGTGTTTGCACCGATGCCGGAACTGGGGTTGATCATCGTCGATGAAGAGCACGACGGAAGCTATAAGCAGGAGGAGACGCCGCGCTATAACGGGCGGGATGTGGCGGTAGTGCGAGCGCAGCAGATTGGTGCGACGGTTGTGCTGGGCAGTGCGACGCCATCGATGGAGACACGACACAATGCGGACCGCGGCAAGTACCAGCGATTGCTGTTGCCGGAGCGGATTGAGCAGAGACCGATGCCGCAGGTGGAGATTGTTGATTTGCGGCAGGAATTTCTTGAGACGAAGAAGAACGCCCTTTTTAGTCGCAGGATGGTGGAGGCGGTGCGGGAGAAGCTCAGCCTTGGCGAGCAGTCGATGTTGCTGATGAACCGGCGGGGTTTCTCAAGCTTTGTGGCCTGCCGGAGTTGTGGTTACAAGGCGGAGTGCATTAACTGCTCTGTGACGCTGACGTTTCATCGCCGGGACCGGCGACTGCTTTGCCACTACTGCGGCTATTCGGAGAAAGTGCCGCAGGTGTGTGCCAAGTGTGAGAGTGAGCACATTCAGTTTATTGGCAGTGGCAGCGAGAAGATTGAGGAGGAACTGCGCGAGGCTTTTCCGGAAGCGCGGATTGCGCGGATGGACCGGGACACGATTAATTCCAAGGGCGACTACGAGCAGATTCTGAATGGGTTTCGGGAAGGGAGTTTTGACGTGCTGGTAGGGACGCAGATGATTGCCAAAGGTCATGACATTCCGAACGTGACGCTTGTTGGCATTGTGAATGCGGATATCGGGCTGGGGATGCCGGATTTTCGAGCGGCGGAGCGGACCTTTCAGTTGTTGACGCAAGCGGCAGGCAGAGCGGGGCGTGGTGGTTTGCCGGGCACGGTGGTTTTGCAGACGATCAACCCGGAGCACTACGCGGTGCGCTTCAGTGCGATTCAAGACTATGAGCTGTTCTATGCCAAGGAATTGCACTTTCGCAAGGTGATGCGGTACCCTCCCTTTGCTTCGCTGGCCAACGTTGTGTTTCGCAGCGAGCGGCAGGAGGAAGCCTTGCGGATGGGTGGTGAGATTTCGGATTTGCTGAAGGGCGAGCAGGATGGGGTGCGGATTCTGGGCCCTGCGGAGGCACCCGTGCCGCGGGTGAATAAAGAGTTTCGCTATCAGATGCTGGTGAAGGCGGCGCAACGCAAGAAGCTGGCTGAAATTCTTGAGAAGGTGAAAGCACATGCGGTTGCAGGAAACTGGCCTGCCACGGCGCTGGTGATCGATGTGGACCCTTTGAATCTGTTGTAGTGGAACCGGGCATGGAAGAGCTAGAACACCAACGGGCGTTGCTGCTGTCGAATTTGCTGGATACGATGCGGAGCTTTGCTACGGTCCGGGACACGGCGGAAGTGTGGGAGGACGACGGGTTGCTTTGCGTTTACTCCGGGATGCCTGGGGCAGTGTTTAACTCGGTGTTGCTGACGGAGCCGGTGACGAATGAGAAGGAACTGCGTCTGAAGTTTGATTACGTGCAAGCGATGTATCGGCAGAGGCGGGCGCGGTGGAGCCTTTGGCTGGTGGAGTATCTGTTGCCGCCCGATCTGCGCAAGAAGTTGGGGCCATTGGCAGAGAAGTATTCGTTGCGGCTGGTCTCGCAAGGGTCCGGGATGTTTGTGGAGAAGCTGGCTCCTGTGGAACGGGTGTTGCCGAAGTTGCGGATTGAAGCCGTGTCGTCACCGGCTTCGCGCTTTGACTTCTGCCATGTGATGGCTGTGGCGTTTCGCACACCACTGGCGACGTTTCTTGATGTCTATCACACGACGGATTATTGGCGTGGGGCGATGCGTGGGTTTGTGGCGTATTCGGGAAACCGGGCGGTGGGGACAGCTTGTGTGATGGCAGCTCACGGAGTGTTGGGTGTTTATGGTGTAGCGGTACTACCCGATGTGCAGAGACAGGGTATTGGCGAGCGTACGGTTCGCTTTGCACTCGATCAGGTTTCGCGAGAAAGCGGGCTGGAAAGTTGTGTGCTGGAGTCGAGCGAAGTGGCAGAGGGGTTGTATCGCAGAATGGGCTTTGAGGGGATCACCGGGGTGAGCGTTTACAACGAGACGCGCTGAGAGCGCTACAATATGGCGGTGGGCTCGTTGCGGATGAGCCTGCGGATAAACAGGAATTCGATGCAGAAGAGCAACACGAAAGCGGGCGCAGCCAAGTCAGCGACCAAGCCCGCACCCAGCACCCCAGAACCCTCGGCCCAGCAGAAATCATTTACTGCTGCCATGCAGGCATTTCATATGCGTGATTTCAGCAAGGCGAAACAGCATTTTGAAGCAGCGGTAGAGGGGCCAGCCAAGGAGATCGGTTATGCGGCCAAGCAGCATGTGCTGATGTGCCAGCAGCGATTGGCGAAATCAACGGTCAAGCTGGACAATGTGGAAGATCTTTATAACTTTGGGATCGGGCAGATGAATCAGCGCGATCTGGACGGGGCGCAGGCGAGCTTCGAGAAGGCATTGAAGCACGAAGATGCTGACTATGTGCACTATGCGCTGGCATTGGTGCATGGGTTGAAGCAGGATGTGAACGGTGCAGTACAGCACCTCAAACGGGCGATTGAGATCTCGCCGCGAAACCGAGTGACCGCCCACAATGACCCGGATTTTGCAGAGTTGATGCAGCATGCGCCAATCCGCGAATTATTGAGCGGATCTCACTAAGGCTGGCGGATGATTGCGCCTCCTCCCGGCTATCGCGAAGCAGCAGGGCCGCTGCGGATTGTAGCGATTGGAGGTGGAACTGGGCTTTCCACACTACTGCATGGGTTAAAGGATTACGCCCGGCAGGGGCTTGTGGACATTTCTGCAGTGGTGACGGTAACTGATGATGGGGGATCATCGGGCAGGTTGCGACGGGATTTCGATATTCTGCCACCGGGTGATATTCGCAATTGCATGGTGGCGCTGAGTGAAGACGAAGCTTTGCTTTCGCGGCTCTTTCAGTTTCGATTTGCTTCAGGGCGTGGGTTGAAGGGGCATAGCTTTGGGAATCTGTTTCTGACCGCGCTGACGCATGTTACCGGGGATTTTCCGAGAGCAGTGAAGGTATCGAGTGAAGTGCTGGCGATTTATGGGCGCATCTATCCTTCGACGAATCAGAATGTAGGGCTACGCGCCGTGATGAGCGACGGCAGCATTGTGGCGGGTGAGACCAGGATCAGCAAGAGCCGGAAGCGGATTGTGAAGCTGGAACTGACGCCGGGCAAGGTGAAGCCTCTGAAGGATGCCCTGGAGGCGATTGCTGCTGCAGACTTGATCACCATGGGTCCGGGGAGTTTGTACACGAGTGTGATCCCCAATCTGCTGGTAGATGGAATGGCGAATGCGATTCGGCGGAGCAAAGCAGCCAAAGCGTACTTTACGAACCTGATGTGGCAGCCTTGGGAGACGATGTCGTATTCGGCGGCGGACCACATTGATGCGATTCACGCGCATGGCGGCCTTGGCACGATCGAGCGTGTGATTTTGAATACCACGCCATTGACGGGAAGCCAGCGGAGGTTGTATGCGGCTGAAAAGGTTTTCCCCGTCGAGCTGGATACACCGAGGATCGAAGAGATGGGCCTTCGGGTGATTGGACGGCCCTTGCTGGCCAAGGGGACTAAAGTGCGACATGACTCAATGGCAATAGCTCGGGTGGCAATGGAGTTGGCTGGCGAGTCGCGGGTTCGACGGAATCAAAATCGGAGGTAGGTTTTTATGAAATTGAGCGCGATTGTCCTGGCTGCAGGGCTGGGGACGAGGATGAAGAGCCGCAAGGCGAAGGTGTTGCACGAGGCGGGCGGGCAGGCGCTGGTGGAGCATGTTCTTGATGCTGCTGCGTCTTCGATTGGGGCCGAGGAGACGGTGGTTGTGGTGGGGCACCAGGCAGAGGCAGTGCAGGGTCTGCTGGCCCGGCGGGGCTGTCGGTTTGTGACGCAAACCGAACAACGAGGGACAGGGCATGCGGTGGCGATCTGCCGGGAAGCGGCATCGCAAGAGGGCCTGACTGTGATTCTGTATGGGGATTGTCCGTTGCTGACTGCTGGGACGATTCAGAAGCTGGTGGCAGCCCAGAAAAGCTCTGGCATGGCGGGCATTTTGATTACCACCCTGCTGGAGGACCCGACCGGGTATGGGCGGATTGTACGCTCAGAGGACGGAACTGTGGCAGCCATTGTGGAGCAAAAGGCCGCGACCGAAGAACAGAAGCAGATTCGGGAGATCAATTCTGGAATCTACTGTGTGGACTCTGCGCTGTTGTGGGAGCACATTGGAAACATCAAGCCGAACGCGGCCTCGGGTGAGATCTATCTGACCGACCTGGTGGAGCATTTTCGAGCAGCCGGGCATCGCGTTGGGGCGCTGGTGCTTGACGATCCCAATGAGATTTTGGGGATCAACCAGCGGCTGGAACTGGCCGAGGCAGATCGTATTTTGCGGGCACGCAAGGCGCGGCAGTTGATGTTGGATGGGGTGACGATTCTTCAGCCGGAGACGGTGGCCATTGATGCGGGAGTGGAAGTGGGGCAGGACACGGTGATCGCTCCGTTTGTGCAACTGGCGGGGCGAACGCGGATTGGTGCTGACTGTCGGGTGGGCGCGGGGTCTGTGATTCGGGATAGCGAAATTGCCGATGGGGTTCAGATTGGGGAGTATTGTTTTGTCGGGACTTCGAAGGTGGAGCAGGGGGCGCAGATTGGCCCGTTCAGTCGGTTGCGCCAGGATAACCACGTGGAGGCGGGGGCTCATATTGGCAACTTTGTGGAATTGAAGAAGACGCACTTTGGCGCAGGGTCGAAGGCGATGCACCTGGCGTATTTGGGCGATAGCGTAATTGGGGCGGGAGTGAATGTGGGGGCTGGTACGATCACCTGCAACTATGACGGAGTGAATAAACACAAGACCGAGATTGGTGATGGCGTGTTTGTGGGTAGTAATTCGACGCTGGTGGCCCCGGTGAAACTGGAGGCGAAGAGCTATGTGGCGGCAGGGAGTGTGATTACGCACGCAGTACCTGGCGATGCGTTGGCGGTGGGTCGCAGCCGACAATCGAACATTGCAGGTTGGGTGAGTCGCAAGCGCGGCAAGAGCTAAAGCACGACTACGGGATGGTAGAGGTTGGGGAGCTTTTGCTCTCCAATCGCGATCAGTTCTCCGGATTCGCTCATGGCCTTGACCCTTGGTGCGCTTTGGGAAACGCGGAAGGGTGAGGTGCGGAAGTCCCGGCCCTGGCGGATTTGGGCCTCGGTGATGAGGTCTACTCTTTCGGACGGGAATGATGGGAGGAGTTGTTCGCCAGTGATGAGTGCTTCGGAGAATTTGCCTTCTGCGGCGAGAGCTTCGAGTTGTTCGAGGGTGCGGGCCTGTGCGAGTTGGAATTCGCCGCTGAGGGTGCGGCGGAGTTCCTGCACCACCGCGCCGTAGCCGAGGAGTTGGCCCATTTCATGAGCAATGGAGCGGATATAGGTCCCAGAGGAGCACTCGATATCCATCGTGACATCGCAGGCCTCGATGCTCTCGATTCGGATCGAGAAGACTTCGACATCGACTGCCTTCAGCTCGACGGGCTTGTTTTGTCGGGCGAGTTTGTAGGCCGGGATGCCATTGATTTTCTTGGCCGAGATGGGGGGCGGGACCTGGGAGAGCTTGCCGCGGAAGTGATTTGCAGCGGCTTCGACCTGGGAAGGGTCGAGATGGTCGAGCTGGGTGGTCGTGAGGACTTCGCCTTCGCGGTCGTACGTGTCGGTGGAGAGGCCGAAGCGGATGGTGGCGCGGTAGGCCTTGAGGTCTTTTGTGTAGTATTGCGCGAGGCGTGTTGCACGACCGACAACCATGGGAAGGACGCCGGTAGCCAGGGGGTCCAGGGTGCCGAGGTGGCCGATTTTTTTGGTAGCTGCGATGCGGCGGAGCTTGTTGACGGCGTCGTGAGAGGTCCAGCCTGAGGGTTTGTCGAGGACAAGAACGCCACAGAGGCGTTCGGGTGAGATGTTTTCCAAACTACTTCCATTGTCCCTTCTCGCAAGCGTCCGCGCTACCATCGAATTTCGATGTCAGACCGACTTTACCTCTCAATGTGGTTGGAGAACCACTCTGCTTTGGGGATGCACCGCAAGTTTCAGACGGCACTTTCCCGGTTTCCTTTTTCGACGCAGGCACCGCAGGTTTATTTGCGAGTTTCGGCGGTAGATAGTGCGGAGCCGGCGTTGCTCGAGCAGGTTTACCAGTTGCCGCAGCAACAGGAAGATTTGTTTGCCGATTTAGAGAAATGGCGTTCAGCAGATACGTCGTTTGAGGTGGAGGGGTTTTGGGACTTATGGATGGAGTTACCGGAGGGATGGAGGTTGAAGCCGAATCGCATCAACTTGCATTTTTATGGGCCGGACTATCCCAGCGAGCTCGGGGAAGCGATTCGGATTGAGCTGGGGCTTGAGTCTTTGTTTTTGCCTTCGATCGAGCAGGACCCAGCAACTTTGCACTACTTCCAGTCGAATATCAAGAGCTTGCTGCGCCTAGGCGCAGAGTGGGGCTCGGCGCTTGCTCTGAAGGACCGAAAGCTCTGGAGCGAAGCGGGCGGTAATTTGAGTGAGCGGCTGCAGTGGCTTGCCGCTAGTGGATCCACTATTAAGAATTAGCGGATTGAAATTGGTATGGAGCTGGGGTTCCAGGAAAGGCCGGCGGATACGAAATAGCTGTTTCTTGCAAATGTGCTGAACCCATTGCCGAGGAACTTCCTGTAACCTCCTGAGAATGTTGCAAAGATCTGGTTATTCATCCTGCGGCTCACGTTGCCAGAGGATTGGATCGTTTCAAAGGCTTGGTTGTCGCCAACCAAGCTTGCCATTCGTGCATAACCGACATTGGCACCCAAGCCAAAATTTCGAATTCCAGAGTAGGTGTAGGTGAATCCACCGTTCGTATTTCTGGAAGTATTAATCACGCCGTTTCCGGGGTTTGCCATCACGCCTGCGCCAAGCATGTATGAGTGAAAACGATTTGGCGTGTACGTTAATGTTGCCTGTCCAGTTGGCAGAATCGATATTCCATAAAACACTTCCTGGACTGTGCTGACTCCAATCAGGGCAGCAATGACTGGATCCACTCGAGCCGAGCGGAGGCCTAAAGACTCTAACCGCGTTGCACCCGCCTGTAGCGAAAATTGAGTGCGCTTCCCCAATTGCGCCGAATAGCCTAAGAAGCCCCCATGGCCGTAGGTGTCTCCAAAATTTCTTGTGAAATTGAACATGAAGAATTGATAGCCAAGGCTTACCGTTTGCCTTCTGCTGACCCGGTAGGCTACGTTTGCTCCATTTGCCGTTCCATTCACTCCAAACAAAACTCCGCCGGTACGGCGGGTAATGAACCCACTTCCATTGAGGGAAAAAGAGAGGCGCGCCGACTTCTGAAGGGTATATTCCACGCCACCGTTCGCAAAGTAAATGCGATTGTCAAAGATATCGGCGCTTGGTGCAAACAAGGCGCTAGTGCTTGGGTCGAGAGGGATCCCGATCCCGGCGATTCCGAATGGCCGATTCGTTGTGGTTGCTGACAAGTTTGAGGAAAACATGGATCGCTTCGTAACTTGGCGGCTAAAGAAAAGCCCTACGGACTGATCAGTTCCATTGAAGTTTCCTCCGTTGGAATATTGCCGATAGTGGCCGGCATAATTGATGCCGAAGCTGCCTCTGCGCAAGCGTTTGGATCCGAAAACACTGGCAAAGCCATCCAGCCCTTTCAAGGATGCATTCGAAATCCTTCCATTGGAATCCAACTGGAAGCCAGTAAGTCCACTGTCAATTGTGCCCAGGATGCCTGCAGAAAAGTTGATTGCTGTATCCGAACCACCTCTTTGTCCCGTATTGGCGCCCGCGCCACGCCCCAGGACTGCTGGTCCGCCGAAGCCGCCACCCGGTCCGCCCATCCCGCCCATGCCGCCCAATTGAGCAAAGACAGGGGTCAACGTGAACAGAGTGAATATTAAAGGCTTGTATTTCATTGCTTTACCTTCTTGTGCGGAATCTTGCGGTCCTTACTCATTCCCTTGCAGTTTGACTGCTAGCGGAGGTCAAGTCAAGCTGGCGCTCCAGTGGGGACATTCGACAGTATGGCCGTTTTGCTTTACGGTGAGAAGTCCTATTATGGGGAGGATGACTGGAAGAATCTGGCAAGTTACTGGGCGGGTACAGGGGGTCGGGTTTCGGAATTACGTTCAAAAGCATGCCTTGAAGCTGGGATTAACTGGCTATGCGAAGAACCTGGCAGATGGTGGGGTTGAAGTCCATGCCGTTGGCGAGGAAGAAGCGCTAAACCGGCTCTCTGGATACGTGCGACGGGGGCCTATGTTTGCGGAGGTTCGTACAGTAGATGAGCAGGCAGCGGGCGTCGTTCGCTACGATGGTTTTCAGATCCGATGAATGACCTCAAAGCAATGATTCGGGAAGTCGCTGACTTTCCCAAGCCTGGTATTAATTTTTTTGACATTACGACTCTTCTCAAGAATCCGGTTGGGCTGAAGCGAACCCTCGATGCACTGAAGGAGCGCTATAAGGGTGCCCAGATCGATACGGTGGTTGGCATTGAGGCGCGGGGCTTCTTTTTCGCCCCCGCTGTTGCCTATTCGCTGGGGGCAGGGTTTGTGCCCGTGCGTAAGCCCGGGAAGCTGCCTTACAAGACGCGACAAATGGAGTATGCGCTGGAATACGGCACGGACAAGCTGGAGATGCATGAGGATGCGATTCAGCCGGGACAGCGGGTATTGATTGTGGATGATGTTCTGGCTACCGGCGGAACGGCCAAGGCTGTGGCGGATCTCGTGCATCAGTCGGGTGGCTCGTTGCAGGGATTGAGCTTTGTCATCGAACTCGATTTCCTGAAGGGCCGGGATCGGCTGGCCGGGCACGACATCTTTAGTTTGTTGCACTACTAATGCCTTTGATTCCAGCCTTTGCCAAGATCAACCTTGGCCTCAAGGTGCTCTACAAGCGGCCCGATCAATTTCATGAAATCGGGACCGTCTTCCAGACGATCTCTTTGCACGACTCGATTCGTATTGAGGCTGTGCCGGCTCCCCAAACCCGAATTTCTACTACCAGTAATGTAGAAATCGCTGGCGAGAACCTGGCGAGTCGCGCTGCCGCAGCTTGGCTCATGGCCAAAGGCCTCTACGCGCATGTGGAGATTGAAATCGAGAAGCGAATCCCCATGGGTGGCGGTTTGGGCGGTGGATCCAGCGATGCGGCCAGTGTGCTGCTTGCGCTGCCTGCGCTTTTGGGGATTGAGAGTCCGATCGAGGAGTTACACGAGATTGCATCCGGACTCGGCTCGGACCTGCCGTTCTTTCTGCTGGGCGGTACCGCGCTGGCCTCAGGTCGAGGCGAGCGGCTCGATTCGTTGCCGGACCATGAGGACTGGCATGGAGTGCTGATTGCGCCAGGGTTGCACGTCTCGACGCCGGATGCGTACCGGGGGCTGGGTCGTCCTCCGGAGGCCGAATTGACACCGGAGGCCCAAGTCGAGATAATGAAAAGGTTTCGCGCTCTCGTGCGTAGTGTGCACGATTGTCAGCCGCCCGCAGTCTGGGCTGGCGATTGCGAAAACGACTTTGAGCCCGTAGCGATTGGGCAGCATTTCGTTCTTGATTCTCTTCTGAAGAAAATTGAGTCGACGGGGGCACAACCGGCAAGAATGTCTGGGAGTGGCTCTACGCTGTTTGGATTCTACGAGGATGCTGAAGCTGCGGCAGTAGCGGAGGCAAAGCTCAAGGCCGAAGTATCGGGGCACGCGACGGCCATCCGGGTGGAGAAATTCCATACGATTAGCCGCCGCCATTATGAGCGTGCCTGGCAAACAGCTTTAACATCCTTCACGGATGGCGCAAGTTGGCCGCCCCGGTCAGTGGTTGTGTGAACGGTTTTGCGACAAACAACTTAGCGCCATGCGATTTGACCGCATCAAAATACTTACCGGCAATGCGAACCCCGCGCTCGCACAGGAGATTTGTGCCCACCTTGACGTAGAGGTGGCCCGCACGTCTGTGAAGAATTTCGCGGATGGTGAGACCTGGATTCAGGTGCACGAGAATGTTCGTGGCTCGGATGTGTTTGTGATCCAGCCCACCTGTACTCCGGTAAATCAGCACTTGATGGAGCTGTTGCTCATCATCGACGCGCTGAAGCGCGCCTCGGCTGACCGCATCACGGCTGTGTTTCCGTATTTTGGTTATGCGCGTCAGGACCGTAAGGATCAGCCCCGGGTGCCGATCTCAGCCCGTCTCGTAGCAAATCTGATTGAGCGTGCCGGGGCAGACCGTGTGTTGGCTCTCGATTTGCACGCTGCGCAAATTCAAGGGTTTTTTGATATTCAGGTGGACCATCTTTTTGTCACGCCTGTGATGCTGGACCATTTCAAGGATAGTCCTCTAGAGAATTTAACGGTCGTCTCTCCTGACGCCGGAGGCGTGGAGCGCGCCCGGGCCTTTGCCAAGCGCCTGCAGGCTCCCCTCGCAATTATTGACAAACGCCGCGACCAGCCGAATGTAGCCGAAGTGATGAATATCATCGGCGACGTGGAAGGTCGCAATTGCTTGTTGGTCGATGACTTGATCGACACGGCAGGCACTCTTGTGAAAGCTGCTGAAGCGCTGTCGCGCCGTGGTGCGACCACGGTTCAGGCCTGTGCCACCCATGGTGTGCTGAGCGGGCCGGCCGTGCAACGAATTACGGAATCTCCGTACTTGCAGCAAGTGGCAATCACAAATAGCATTCCCCTGAGTCCGGAGGCGGCGCGGTGCGAAAAAATCCGCGTGCTCTCCGTGGCCAAGCTTCTAGCTCGGGCCATTGACTCCATCCATGGCGAAACATCGATCAGCGTACTTTTTGAGTAGGCGAAAGAAAGACCAGTAGAGGCAGAAATCATGCGCAAAGATATAACTCTCGTAGCCGAACCCCGCGAAACTCGTGGCAAGAATGCAGCACGTCGGCTGCGTGTTGAGCACAAGAGCCCGGGTGTCCTGTATGGCACGGGTGGGGATCCGGTGGCGCTCACCGTGAGCCCGAAAGAAGTGACGAAGATCCTGATGAGCTCGAGCGGCTTCAATACCATCTTCAATCTGGATGTACAGGGTCAAGTGACCCCGGTCATCATTTTGGACTGGCAGACGCATCCGATCAAGGGCAACCTTTTGCATGTTGACCTGAAGCGCGTCGATCTGACCAAGAAGTTGAACGTGAATGTTCCGGTACAGACGACGGGCGAACCGGCCGGTGTGAAGCTGCAGGGCGGCCACTATGAACTGGTCAATCGCGAAGTAGAAATTGAAGTGTTGCCGGACGACATTCCCGAGCACTTCACCATCGACGTTACGAGCATGAAGTTGAATGAGAGTGTTCGAGCCAAGGATATTCCGCTTACCGGTTCGATGCGTTTGCTCTCTGACCCCGAACTGGTGATCTCGCACGTGGTTTCGCTGCGTGCTGAAGAAGCAACGGACGGCGAAGCGAAGGCAACTGAGCCGGAAGTCGCCAAGAAGGGCAAGAAGGAAGAAGCTGCACCTGCAGCCAAGGCAGCCAAGGGCGCTGCTCCTGCAGCCAAGGCACCGGCGGCCAAGGCAGCGGCACCGAAGAAGAAGTAAGCGTTTTCGTTGTGGCATCCTGGCTCATCGTCGGTCTTGGCAATCCTGGCCCCGAGTACGAGTGGACTCCACACAACGTTGGATTTTTGACCGTAGATCGATTTGCTGTTCGCAACGGTCTACGGATCTCCCGCCCGGAATGCCAATCGATGGTTGGGGTGGGAGACGTGAAGGGCGACCGCGTCATTGTTGCCAAGCCGCTGACGTATATGAACCTCAGCGGTCCGGCAGTGAATCAGCTCCTCGACAAGTATGAGCTGGGGCCGGAAAACCTGATTGTTGTTTTTGACGAGCTGGCGCTGGAGTGGGGTAACTTACGAATCCGCTCCCGCGGCTCGGCCGGCGGACACAACGGAATGAAATCGATCATTTCGTCCATCCGTACGGAAGAATTCACCCGTGTCCGGCTTGGAATCAATCCGGGCTCTCCGCAAGGCAGCGGGCCCATCGTTTTGGGCGAGAAAGCCAAGCACTATGTGCTCGCGGTAATACCGAAGAGTATGCGTGCTGATTTGGATCTCTGGCTGGATGAAGCATCATCGAGCATCGAGTCCATAATTGCCGAAGGCGCCGAAAAGGCCATGACGAGGTTCAATCGTCGCGCCCCAGGTTCAAAAGAAGAGGAAAAATGAGTCTCAGACTTTACGAAGAACTGTTTATCGTAAAACCCGACTCGACCGACGAGTTGGTCGATCCGCTAGTGGAACAGATGACGCAACTGATTGTGAAAGACGGCGGCAACGTGCAGAGCACTGAAAAGTGGGGCACCCGCAAGCTTGCTTATCAAGTTGGTCGTTATCTCGAAGGTTATTACATCCTGCTGCGCTTTGAAGCCAGCGGCACCACGATCAAGGAAATTGAACGCCGCCTGCGTGTGAATGATCTTGTGATCAAGTACCTCACGGTCCGTCTCGATGAAGAGATGAAGTGGGTGGAAAAGCGCAAGAAGCGCCGCGAAAAGCGCGCCGCCCGCAAGCCGCAAGTTGCTGCCATGCCTGCGGCTCCTGCCGCAGCCCCTGCTGCTCCGGCATTGCCCAGCGAACCGGCGATCCCGGCACCTGGCAAGCCCAACGAAGCGGAAGTCCCTGCTGCCGAAGCTCCTGCTCCGGCCGCTGAATAACTAGTGGAAGCGAAAAAGGAGAACCCATACCATGGCTGAAGGAAGAGGCGGCCGCCCCATCGCGGCCTCAATGCGCCCCACTGGCGGGGACAAGGCGAATATCGTCAACAAGAAGCAGTATTTCCGCCGCAAGAAAGTTTGCCGGTTTTCGGTCGAGAAGATCGACTACATCGACTACAAGGATGTGAACTTGCTTCGGCAGTACATTTCCGAGCGCGGCAAGATTGTGCCTCGTCGTTTGACGGGCACCAGCACCCAGTTTCAACGCCGCCTGGCAGTAGCCATCAAGCGCGCCCGTAACATCGCATTGCTGCCGTTTGCAACGCGGGAAGGAGAGAAGTAAATGGAAGTCATTCTCCGCGAAGATATCGACAAGCTTGGCTCACGCGGACAGTTGGTGAAGGTAAAGGACGGTTTTGCCCGTAACTTCCTTTTGCCGCGTCGCCTGGCCGTATTTGCCACCGAAGCCAACAAGAAGATCGTCGAGCAGGAACGCCAAAGCTGGCTCCGCAAGGAAGCCAAAGTCAAGGCTGATGCCGAGGGTCTGGCCCAGTTGCTGAATGGTGTAAGCCTCGAGTTTGCCCGCAAGGCCGGTGATGAAGATCACCTCTTCGGTTCGGTCACGGCGATCGACATCGAAACGGCTCTGGCAAAGAAGAGCTTCACGATTGACAAAAAGAAGATTCACCTCGAAGAGCCTCTGAAGGTTCTGGGTGAACACAAGGTCAAGCTCCACCTCTACAAAGATGTGGATGCCGAGATCACCGTCAATATCGTCAAGGAAAGCTAGGAACTCAGCGATGGCTTATTTCGATCTAACCGGACAAACTGCAATTGTGACTGGAGCTGCGGGCGGGATTGGCGAGACAATCGCCCGTCGCTTGGCTACCTCTGGTGCCACGGTTGTCATTGCCGACTTGAATGTCACTGCCGGTGAGGCGGTTGCGGCCTCGCTTCCTCATAGCTCGTTTGCGCTCTCGCTCGATGTCACATCGAGCGAGAGCTGCGACAAATTGGTGGCCGATGTGATTGCCCGCACGGGCCGCATCGACATCATTGTTAACAACGCTGGCGTTGCCGGCAAAGCTGCACCCGTTTGGGAACAGAGCAATGAAGACTGGGCCTGGTGTGTAGCTGTGAATTTGAATGGGCCTTTTTACCTGTGCCGGGCTGCTGTGCCGCACATGCGGGAACGCAAGTACGGTCGCATCGTGAACATTGCCTCGATTGCCGGTAAAGAAGGCAATCCAAACATGAGTGCTTACTCGGCGACAAAGGCCGGACTGATTGGCTTCAGTAAGTCACTCGGTAAAGAAGTGGCTCTCGATGGCATCACTGTGAACTGCGTGACGCCGGCTGTGGTGCGTACGAAGATTCTGGAACAGTTGACCCCGCAGCAAGTGGACTACATGACGCAACGCATCCCGATGCGTCGAACCGGTGAGCCCGAAGAAATTGCCGCTGTGGTTCATTTTCTTGCCAGCCCTGATTCGTCCTTCGTGACGGCACAGACCTACGATGCCAGCGGTGGTCGGGCTACCTACTAGATGCCCGTACAGCCCTCGCAATACGCAAGCACTGCCGTAAAGACGCTGATCCAGCAAGCAGGACTGGGCCGTGTGGGTATGGACCAGCGGTTGATCCGTGCGATCACTTCCCGTCCGGAAGAAGCTGCTGGTGCGCTGGTGACCTATGGCTTGAATGTCCCCGACGATGCCCGCCTGCAACTGGATGCCGATCTCCTCAATCTTCTTGCTACGGTACCTGCCCGCAAGTCGATGGATTACGTGGCTAGCCTGTTGCGCGACGGCTTCACTGAGATTCCCGAGAGCATGCTCGAGATCACTCGCAAGGCAGGGCCCGGAGCAATCGATACCCTGGTGAATCTTTACCGGGAGTTGGATGAGGAAAGCTCAAGCGAGGTAGCTTTTCTGCTGGCTGGGCTTGGCCTGAAGGATGAGCGCATTTTCGCCATCATTCTGGAGCGCCTCGAATTCGATATGGAAGATGGGGTCATGCTGCTGGGGCTTTACGGTGACCCGGCTGGGATTGCTCCACTGGAAAAGCTTTCACTCGAAGTTGGCAAGAATCGCGAGATTGATTTTGCACTGGAACAACTTCGTCATCGTCCTGCCGAGTATTCGGATCCGGTAACGGATCATCTGGCGGACTATCCGGAAGTCAGTGGGCCGGAATTTGAAGTGTTGGAAGACGACGAGATCGTCGAGTTTGCCACGCAGCACGAAGAAGAATCGGTTCGATTGGCGGCTCTCGATGTGCTGGAAGATTTGGAATTGCCCCAGTCCGCCGTGATCCCGTTGATTGGCCTCGCGACTGGCCAGGATAGTATTCCTGTTCGCGCTGCTGCTTTCCGTGCTCTCGCCCGACTGAATCAGATTGACGAAGTTCGCGCCGTGGCTGATGCGACGCTCGGCAATCTTGAGGCTCCTGTAGCGCTTCGCGCGGCCAGTCTCATTACACTTCTGCCCGACAGTGTCCCTGCTGCACGGCTCAGAGTGCTGGTGGAGGAGTTTCTGGCCGATCCCAGTTCGAGAGCCGATGCTGTGCACGCCATGTGGCGAAGTCGCGAAGCTTCTTACGGAACCCGGTTTGGAACATTTCTTGATGATCCTGATTTGGCCGTCCAAAAGCAGGCAATCCGTGGAGCAGGCGTCTGTGGCGACGTGACTGCGATTGGTAAGTTGCGGGACCTGATGATGGACGAAGATTTGCGCAAGGATGCCATCTTCGCCTACGCCATGGCTGTGCCCTCGGATATTTCTGCCAGCCGCGTCAAGAGCCTCTTTACCCGGATTGAGAAGGAAGCGGGTGGCTTGAATCGCGATGAGGCGACCTCAGTTGGCATCGCCCTCGACATGCGGCTTGAGGCTGCCGGTAAGGATCCAGTCTTCTTTGCCGACGAGGAAGAAGAGCCCGAAGCCGAGTAATCGTCTCTAAAACAAAAAACTTCGCGTTTTGTTTTAAGAATTCATTGATTTTTTACCTACCACAAATGGCGTTGTAAACAACCACGGTCAAACTCAGACCGTGGTTTTCTTATCCAGCGTCATGAAATCCTCTGCTCTTGTCATAGAGCGGTCTCGATTCGGGGCGAAGCCTTGAAGCGGTCCTTGTTGTACCGTGCCTCCAGTCAGGCTCTGCCAGCACAACTGACTACTGGAGTTTCCCTACATTCCCATACCAGCCGATCGAAAGAGACGATGAGCTTTATCCTACGCTATGTGGAGAAGGTTCCCTACCTGTCGAATCGGATCAGGCATCTGGAGTCGGAGTACCTCAAATACCATGGACAGACTTTTGACTATTCCCGTGTGTGGTGGACCCCGCCACTTGAGCCCAAGGCTGCCTTTGACCTGGAGCGCAACCAGATTCAAACCAAGCTTGGGCGTAAGGCCCTGGTCAGTCTCAGCGACCACGACAACGTGGATGCCGGTTACGCTCTTCGTATCTTTGAAGAGTGCGCCGGTGCGCCCATATCCACAGAATGGACTGTTCCGCTAGGAATCAGTTTCCTTCATATCGGGGTCCATAACCTGGATGCTTCGCGCGCCCGGATGCTGGAGGGGGCCATGGCAGAGGTGACCGCGAATGCCTGCCCTGATGCCATTGAAGGGATGCTTGATGAACTAAACCGGGACCCCCATACATTGGTTGTGGTCAACCACCCGCTTTGGGATGAAGCCAAGCTGGGCCAGGAGCAGCATGTTCGGATGGTGACGCAATTTCTCAAGCGCTATGGCCGCTACATCCATGGCCTTGAACTGAATGGCTTGCGTGACCCCAAAGAGAACCAGGCTGTAGAGCGCCTGGCCGAAGAATTCGACCTGCCGCTGCTTTCTGGCGGGGATCGTCATGGTTGTGAGCCGAATGCTCTGGTGAACCTGACTTCGGCTGAGACCTTCAACGACTTTGCTCAAGAAATCAGAGACGGAAAGCCCACGCATACCGTATACATGCAGCAGTACGAAGAGCCGATTCGATTGCGTGTATTGCAGGTCATGTCGGATGTGGTTCGAACCTACGATGAGTTTGATATCGAACGGCGGCGTTGGTCAGACCGGATTTTTTATCGTTGCCAGGATGAAACCGTCCGCCGGCTCTCCGACGTCTGGAGTGGTAGGGGTCCGGATGTAGTTGGGCAGTTTATTGCCGCCATGCAACTGGTTCAATCGCGCCACGTCAGGGCGGTGCTACGGATGGCCCTATCCGCCTAGTGCCTGGTGGGCGGAGAATGAATTGAACATTATGCGCGTCGCATTCTTCACCGACTCTTTCCACGAAATCAACGGCGTTGCTCACACGAGCAGGAATCTGGATGCGTTTGCCAAGCGCAGGAATCTGCCCTTTCTCAGTGTCCATGCTGGAGAATCCACTGCGCTGGAACAAACGGGAAATCATCTTGAATTGAATCTGAAGCGATCGGCGTTGGGTGTTCCGCTCGACAACAACATGAGCTTCGATCCATTCTTTATGCGGCACTGGAGCAAAACGGCTGAAGTAGTCGCTTCGTTTCGACCGGAAGTGATCCACATTACAGGGCCAAGCGATGTCGGCATTCTGGGCGCTGTTGCCGCTTCGCGATTCGGCATCCCCATTCTTGCCAGTTGGCACACCAATCTTCATGAGTATGCGGGTACGAGGTTGGGAGAGCTGCTCTCCTGGTGTTTGAATGAACCCAATCGTTTGAAAGTAGAACGAGGGGCCGAGAAGCTGTCGCTCGATTTGTTGTGCCTCTACTATTCGATGGCCAAGCTGCTGCTGGCTCCCAATGCGGAGCTGAAGCAAATGCTGGAAGCCAAGACGAAACTGCCCTGTCATTTCATGCACCGCGGAGTGGACCGGGCAATGTTTCACCCGATGCGCCGCACCCGTCGGGATGGGCAGTTGGTGTTCGGCTTCTGCGGCCGACTGCGGCCCGAAAAGAATGTCAGGCTCCTTGCCCGAATTGAGGAGATGCTGATCGCTGAAGGGGTAACCAACTACAAGTTTTTGATTGTTGGTGATGGCAGCGAGCGGCAGTGGCTACAGCAGAATATGAAGTCTGTAGAGCTTCCCGGAGTGTTGCGAGGAGAAGAGCTTGCCACCGCTTACGCCAACATGGATGTGTTTTTGTTTCCGAGTTGGACCGATACCTTCGGCAACGTGATTCTGGAATCGCTGGCCTGCAGAACTCCCTGCATTGTCACCTCCGGTGGTGGCCCTAAATTCCTGGTAGAGGAAGGGAATTCCGGTATTGTTGCTTCCACGGATGCCAAGTTTGTTGCCGCAGCGGTTTCTGTGGCCCTTAACGTGGAGATGCGCATGCGGTTGCGAGAAGGGGCGCTTCAGTCGAAGTTTGTCCAGACCTGGGATGACGTGTTTGAGACCCTTTACCGTGACTACGCCGAGTGCGCCAGGCTGGGTTTGTCTGGCCGTAATTTGACGCCATCGCCTTCGGTCATCCTTTAGGTCCGGGACTACGGATTGCAATTTCGGTTCCACTGCCCTGTAATTGGGAGTGATGCGACTTTGCTTTTTCCTTTTGCTTCTGCCGATCCTGCTCCATGCGAATCCCCTTGCGAAGTTTTCGACGCCAATCGCCTGGGACCAGATACAGCCGCAACACATACGGCCCGCAATGGAAGAACACATTCGTCAGGCCGAACGGCTGCGTGCCGCGCTGGCTGCACTGACGACACCTCCCACCTGGGCCAACACAATTCAGGCCCGTTTTGAGATCACAGAAGACCTGCAACAAGCCTGGAGCCTGGTGAATCATTTGCAGGCCGTCAACAACAGCCCAGAGCTGCGTAAGGAGTTTAACGCTACCCAGCCATTGGTGACCCGCTTCTTGAGCTCGCTGGCGCTGGATGCTGCGATCGATGCCCGCGTCAGCGCCTACGCCGCGACGGCAGAGGCCAAGGCTCTCCAGGGGGATCGCAAACGCATGCTGGGCATCATTCTCGATGAGTACCGGCGGTCTGGGGTGACGCTGGAGCCGGCCAAGCGAGCTCGTGTCCTGGAGTTGCGGCAGCAATTGGCGCAGCTGTCAGCAAAGTTTGCGCAGAATGCACTCGATAGCGCCAATCAATTTGAACTTGTAGTTGAGGACGAGGCGCAACTCAGCGGGCTCCCGGCTGACGCCCGGCAGGCCGCACGAATGAGTGCGAAGTCGAAAGGAAAAGCCGGCTACCGCTTTACGCTGCAAGCCCCCAGTATCCAGCCCGTGCTGCAGTATGCCGAGCAGTCTGCACTGCGAGAAAAACTCACTCGCGCCTCCGCTTCGATTGCCTCGGGAGGAGCTTATGACAATCGGCCGATTGTTGCCCAAATTACTGGGTTAAGACGTGAGTTGGCGGCCTTGCTGGGCTACTCCAACTTTGCGGATTACCAAACAGAATTGAGGATGGCAAAGTCTGGGCGCGGGGTGCAGGAATTTTTGGCGAAGCTCGAATCGCAATCACGCGCTGCCTTTGACCGCGAATCGGCAGAACTGTTGCGCTACCGCAAACAACTTGAGGGCCCTGATGCCTCGCCGTTGATGAGTTGGGATCTCGGCTTCTACTCACAGAAGCTCAGGCAAAAGGAATTCCAGTTCGACCAGAATGAGCTCCGGCCCTACTTCGAACTGAATCGCGTCTTGCAAGGGATGTTTGGCCTGGTGCGCCAACTCTACGGTATTGAGGTTGTCGAAGTGAAAGACTTGCCGGTGTGGCATCCGCAGGTGAGAGCGTTCCGCGTGAATGACGGGGATGGAACGTTGCTGGCAACTTTCTACGCGGACTTCTTTCCCAGGGAATCCAAGCGTTCTGGTGCCTGGCAGAACAACTTCTACGTTGGCTATCAACGCGATGGCAAACGCGTCCCACACATCGGGACGATTGTGTCCAACATCACGCCCCCCAATGCGGCGGGGGCTGCACTGTTAACTCACAACGAAGTGAGCACGGTCTTTCATGAGTTTGGTCATTTGCTGCATCTGGCGCTGCGTGAAGGCAGCTTGCAACTACTCAACGCCACCACCGTGCCATGGGACTTTGTCGAGCTGCCTTCGCAGATCATGGAGAACTTTGTTTGGGAGAAAGACGTGCTGAAGACCTTAGCCTTCCATCACGAAACTGATGCTGCTTTGCCGGAAGCACTCTTTGACAAGATGACAAAGGCGCGCACGTTTATGGCGGCAACAGCGCAGATGCGCCAGTTGAGTCTTGGCACCATCGATATCCAACTGCATACCGAATACAAGCTCAACACTGACTTTGGTGACCCCGTGAATTATGCGCGAACGATTGCGCAGCGATTCAGTCCGGCGCCCCTCGTTCCAGAAGCCTGCCCAGTTTGCAATTTCTCACATGTCTTCGCTGGTGGTTATGCTGCGGGTTACTACTCTTACAAATGGGCTGAGGTGCTGGACGCAGATGCCTTCTCGAAATTCAAAGCAGCCGGGGTGGTAAGTCGCGAGGTGGGCAATCAATTTCGACGTGCGATTCTGGCCAAGGGGAATTCGCAACCAGCTTCCGAATTGTTTCGCGAGTTTATGGGTAGGGACCCCGAACCCGAAGCACTTCTCAAACGTATTGGGCTTTTGAAACAGGAGAAACCTTAAGTGAAGCATTTGCTATTGTTGCTGCCTGCCGTTCTGGCGGCTGCCCCGACCTTCCACAAAGATGTTGCCCCTATTTTGCAGCGTAGTTGTCAGGGCTGCCATCGCCCCGGTGAGATTGGGCCGATGAGTTTGCTGACCTATCAGGAAGTACGGCCTTATGCCAAGGCCATCGCTGCCTCTACGGCGGCGAAGAAGATGCCGCCCTGGTTTGCCGAGTCGACGCCTCATGCGCTGGCGAATGATCCAACCCTTTCAGCTCAGGATCTGGCAACTCTGTCTGAGTGGGCCAAGAGTGGAGCCAAAGAGGGTAAAGCGGCGGATGCTCCTCCTGCCAGGAACTTCGTAAGCGGATGGACCATTCCGACTCCCGATCTGGTGGTGGAAGCGGCGAAAGAATTTGAAATCCCGGCAACCGGCACAGTGGAGTATCAGTACGTTGTGCTGCCCTTGAACCTGAAGGAAGACAAATGGGTTCGTTTTGCAGAAGCCCGGCCGGGCAATCGGTCGATCGTCCATCACTTCGTAGCGTTTGTTCGGGATCCGGAATCGAAGTGGCTGCGCCATGTCGCCCCTGGCGAGTATTACCAGCCAAAGCGCAACCCAGGGCAGAAGGCCGGCCCTGATACGGGAGGTGCGGGTTCAGAAGTTCTAGCCTCCTATGTGCCCGGAGACCAGCCACCGATGCTCAAGGCGGGGCAGGGTTACTTGCTGCGCGCCGGCAGCGACATCGTGCTTCAGATTCACTACACACCGAACGGAAAAGCTACTACCGACAAATCGCGGCTGGGGATTGTATTCAGCAAGGAGCCTGTGACGGAACGCATCACGCTGGTGGCTCCAACGAATTCGCGATTTGTGATCCCGCCGGGTGCGGAGGATTTCAAAGTTGAGGCGAGCTTCACGATTCGCAATCATGCGCGACTGCTGAGCCTGTCTCCACACATGCACCTGCGTGGCAAGGCCTTCGAATATCGGCTCGTGCATCCAGACGGGCGCGTGGAACCGTTGCTGAAAGTGAATCCCTATCTGTTCAACTGGCAACTGGATTACGACCTGGCCAAGCCGATTGATCTGGTGCCTGGAATGAAGATCGAATGTACCGCCTGGTTCGACAACTCTCCGAACAACAAGTTCAACCCGGACCCCACGGCTGAGGTTCGCTTTGGCGAACAGTCCAGCGACGAGATGATGGTGGGCCAGGTGTTTATTGGGATCGATGCGGCCTTCAAAACCCGCATGGACTGGTTTATGAATCGCAGGTCCGGCCCTTAGAGGAAGGGCCTAGCTATCTTTTTTCGTGGTGGTGGAACTCGAAGAAGATTCCGAAGTACTGGCCGCGGCGGGCTTGGATTCTGCCTTGCTCTCTGAGGAGGAAGTGGAGGGAGACGTCGCAGTTTTTGCTCCACCACTGCCCTTGTTGTAGTCGGTGATGTAGAAGCCACTCCCCTTGAAATGGAAGGAGGGAGAGCTCAACAGGCGCTCCACTTTGCCTTCGCCTTTTTGGGGACACTCTACCGTGGACTGACCACAAACTGTATAGGGCTCATCGCTGAACTTTTGAATGGAATCAAAGGTCTTACCGCAGTCGACACAGCGGTACTCATAAATCGGCATGATTCTATTTTCGCAGGTATTGCCTAGCGCTTCATAGCAGCATCCGGATTAATTCCGGCCACTGTCTTCACGCCATTGATCAACTCCAAAGCCTTCTTGAGCAAGGTATCTTCCTTGGGCTTATCGGAGGTTTCGTTCGGAATGCCGTCCCCGTCCGGATCCTCTTCAGGGCCCAGAATCGAGTCGTTCATCGGGTAGTTGGGGACCACGCCGGTGTCCTGAATGGCTTTGCCGCCGGGCGAATAATACTTGCCAACACTCAGAAGTACGGCGCTGCCATCGTCGAGTGAAAGAGCCTTCTGCACAGAAGCATGTCCATAGGTACGTTCACCGACAACATCAGCTCGC
Organism: Bryobacter sp.; assembly: GCA_044340255.1. Taxonomy (GTDB): domain Bacteria; phylum Acidobacteriota; class Terriglobia; order Bryobacterales; family Bryobacteraceae; genus Bryobacter. The sequence goes on from JBIITX010000005.1 coordinate 104,349, forward strand.
TTGTTTTCGAGCATGGCGGTGGCGAAGACTTCGGCAGGGCCAGCCGTGCCGCGGTTGACGATCAATACAACGGGCAGTTTCCACAGCAACTTGCTTGTGTCAGCAGAAAACGTTTGTTGATCCATGCCGAGCCGTTGGCCCTTGAGCGAGCCAATGTCCCCTTTTTCCAGGAACCATTGGGCCAGTGTTACACCATCAGCAGCGTTCCCGGTAGAACAATGGCGCAAGTCAATAATCAGTTTTTTGGAGCCTTTGGCGATAGCCCCTTCGATGCCCTTTTTCACTGCATCCTTGAGATTTCCTTGGAGGGAAGAGACCACAAAGGTAGCAACGCCATCGGCACCGAGAGTCAGCACCGGCTGCGGATACGTTGTCTTCACACGGGTGAGTGTGACCTTCTCCGGTTCCGGCTTGCGGGAGCGGAGCACCTGCACTTCGACGGTGGAATTCTCATCACCCATCAGCAGCATCTCGGCGAAGGCGAGGGGCATATCTCGCGTTGAAATTCCCTTGATCGTCTCCAGCATGTCACCGGTATGAAAACCAGCTTTAGCGGCTGGCGAGCCGGGAATAGAATCTACAACACTGACATAGCCGAAGCGGCGGCTGAGAACGAGGCCGACGTTCGCTTTGGACGCACCTTTTGTGGCTACATATTGCTTGTACTGGTCGGCGTTGAGGTAGCTGGCGAAAGGATCGATCGATTCGAGCAGTCCATTGAGAGCGCCGAGGGTGACATTCTTCATGTCTGGTTCTTCGACGTAATCACTCTTGATCCGGGTGATCACTTCGCTGAAGACACTGAAGTGTTTGTAGGGGTCGTCACTATTGCTGGCACTGCGGCCCAGTTTGACGCCGACGAGCAGCATCAGAACGGCAGCCAGGGAAGATGACACGAACAAGAATTGAAATCGGCGGTTCATATGGGGTGGTTCTCTCCGCAACCTTATGTTAACAGACGGCGTTTCGACGCATCCGTTACTTTAATTCTTTGATTCCGACATTGCGGTAACGATGCAAACCTCCGGGAACCCAGCGCTGGCTCTTGGCCTTCGGGTCAGTGCGGTGTGCCTGCAAGGCAATCATGCCTTTGCCTGTCCCGGTCTTGGAGTGGTTCTTGCTATCGGTCCAATTGGCGGTTTCCTGGCCGTTGATCCAGACCTGGATGTGGGGGATTTCGCCTTCAATGCGGATGCGGATGTGGTTCCAGTCGTCTTTCTTCCAGTGGCGGCTCCATTCGCGATCCATCTTCATGCCGCTGCCATTGCCTTCGGCTTGTGCCTCCGGCAGGCGTTCTCCGTAAATGCCCCCGACGACCCCACCCTCGAGATAATCCACCATCACCTGATAAGCTTCGCCTTTCTCGGTGGAGCGAAGGAAGATGCCGCCATCACAACCAAAGTCGGGCTTCAACTCCAGGCTCAACTCGAAGTTGCCGTACTCCTTGTCTGTGAGGAGAATGCCACCATTGCCGGGCTGATCCTGCGTGACGGTGATCACGCCATTTTCAATCTTCCAGGCCTTTGTGTTTCCGTGGTGATTCGTTTCGCTGATGTGCCAACCCTTGAGTGTCTTGCCATCAAACAAGGGCTTAAAGCCCTTGGGTAAGCCTTGCGCTTGCAGGCAGAGAGCCAACAGAAACGGAAACAGAAATTTCATGGCTCCATTCTATTTGAAGCGTGAGATCGGTGCGAACTTGCCCTGGACAGCGCGAAGATAATCGAGCGGGCTCAGAAGAATCTGCATGCCGCGCTGCCCGGGCGAGACGGAGATTATGTCAAACAGTTGTGCCAATTCGTCGACTACTACCGGGTAATCTTTTTTCGCGGCCAGAGCCGTGACGCCCCCGCGGATGTAGCCAGTGAGTGGTTGGACTTCTTTGAGCGGCACGGTGTCGGTCTTGCGGTCGCCAGTGGCGCGTGCCAAACTCTTGAGATCCAGTTCGGTGTTTGCCGGAATCACAGCCATGGCGACGCCGTTGGTGTCGCCGCGCACGACCAGAGTTTTGAAGACTTGCTCTTCGGGTAGCCCGATCTTCAGCGCTACCGACTCCGCGCTGAGATCGCTCTCGTCGATCTCGTACTCTTTCACTTGATACGCGATGCCAAATTGATCGAGCAATCGCATTGCATTGGTTTTTGTCGCCACGATTCTGTATTATGCTCTCAAATCAAATGCCATATTGATCCCTGTTGCTCACGCTGCTTCCTTTCCTTTAAAGGCCCTCTGATCTGGTGATGCTTTCGGGTGGGGCCAAGCCGCAGCTGGATCCCCCAGTCACGACCGCTATACTGAGCCCAATGCCCCTTGCAACTCATGTGTGGCTGAGCCTCCGATAATGCACACGCTATTGTTCGCGGCGCTGCTGGCCCAAGTAAAGCATCCCTGCAGCCCCTGTCATGCTGAAATAGTCCGCACTTATGGGCAGACTGCCATGGCCCGCACCAGCGGTCGCGTGGTTGCTTCACAACACCAGCAATCGGCTTCATTTCTTGAGCCCAAAACTGGTACAACCTATTCGGTCGATGCAGATCTCAATTTGCATTTTGCAAAGGGCGCCGATGTGGTTGGAGTGAGGAAGCTGGATTGGTTCATTGGCTCTGGCCGTGTGGGGCGAAGCTATCTTTTCGGCTTGGACCAGCGGCTGTTTCAAGCACCCTTGAGCTATTATTCCGAGGCAAAGCATTGGCAGCTTTCTCCCGGCTTTGACAAACGTCCTACCCTCGACTTGACGCGGGCAGTAGAACCGTCCTGCCTGAACTGCCATAGCTCGCAATTCGATGCGGCCCGACTGGTGATTGAGCCGGGCATTTCTTGCGAGCGCTGTCACGGCGATAGCACGCGGCACATCGCTTCCTCGGGTAAGCTGCCTGTGGTAAATCCCTCCAAGCTTGCTCCTCATGAGCGGGACAGTGTGTGTGCCCAATGCCACCTAACAGGTGCCGCCCGGGTGGCCAGGTATCAGGCCAATGGCCGCAGCTATGTGCCTGGGCTGAAGCTGTCAGACTTCTCGGCGGTATTTAGCGCAGAGGCAAACGAAGCCGCAGGTGCGATTGGGGTTACAAGTCATTTTGAGAAGATGATGATCAGCCAGTGCAAGCTTGCTTCGGGTGATTCCTTCACCTGTACTACTTGTCACGACCCACATTCAGAGCCGAAAGACGCTGCGGTGTACTTTAATTCCCGCTGCCAGTCTTGCCATGCCAGCAAACCCTGCGTGAAGCAACCCCAAGGCAATTGCATTGAGTGCCACATGCCAAAGGCCGCTGGCCGTGGAGTGGACCATTCCTCTTACACCGATCACTCCATTGCCCGCAAGCCAAGGGCTGCGGCTGCCGGCAATGGTTCTGAGCTGAAGTATTTTTGGGGAGGGGAGGCTGCGGCGAGAGACCTGGGATTGGCTTACGCTGCACTGCAGCGGTTTGAAGGCGCAAAGGGGTTGCTGGAAGCAGCAGCGAAGAAGAATCCGAATGATCTTGCCGCGCTCTCGCAACTTGCGCAGATTTATGACCGCGAGGGCAGAGAAGATTTGGCGGGCCCGCTTTATCAGGCCGTGCTGAAGCTGGATGCCAGCCATTCAAGCTCAAGCGCAAATCTAGGCGTGATTCGAGTGAAGCAGGGACAGGTGGATGCGGCGATTGCGCTTTGGCGTACCTCACTCAAAGTAAATCCGGCACAGACCGGGGTGCGCATGAACCTGGCACAAGCCCTGATGCGGAAAGGGGATCGGGCTGCAGCCCGGGCAGAGATGGAGCTTGCCTTGAAGTATGATCCCGACCAGCCCAATCTCAGGCGGCTGTTGCAGCAACTGCCGCGTTAGTGCTGCCCCGCAGCCGCTGGCAGGAAGAAGAAAATGATGCCGAGCATGATGTAGACGCCGAGGAGTTGCACGCCTTCCATCCAGTGGCTCACCCCGTCATCTGCCACTTGCGCGGTGATGAACACGCTGATGACAACGGCAAGAACTTCGGCCATGGTGAAGACAAGATCCATCGGCCTGGGCCCGATGAAGTGGCTGAGCACAACCAGCAGCGGGCCGACAAAGATGGCGATCTGCAGGCTGGAGCCAATGGCGATCGACAAACTCAGATCCATGCGATTCTTGCGGGCAACCAGAATCGCCGTAGAGTGTTCGGCTGCGTTGCCGACGATTGCGACGACGATCACACCCACAAAGACGCTGGACATGCCAAAGCTCTGCGCCGCGCTTTCCACGTTATGAACGAGGATCTCACTGACCACAGCAATCGCTGCGGTTGCCGCTGCCAGGATGCCCAGGCTCTTGCCCATGCTCCAGCTTTCTCCATGCGCCTCTTCTTCGTTTTCGGAAGCAAAGTAGTGCTTATGCGTTCGAAGTGAGAACAGCAGGCTCAAGCCATAGATGATGAGCAAAACAATGGAAAACTCCAGGCTGAGATCTCTTTCGAGGTCTGCAGAGGCTTTGTGTCCCCCAGCGAGGTAGTGAAACATCGCGGGCAGAATCAACGAAATGGAAGCGATGGTGAGAAGAGTGGTTTGCGCTCTGGCCGCTTGTGCGCTGAAACGTTGTTCTTTGTACTTGAGGCCACCGGCGAGAATGGAGGCACCGAGCACAAGGAGAAGGTTCCCGATGATGGACCCCGTCAGCGAAGCTTTAACTACATCAAAGAGGCCCGCTCTCATCGCGCTGATCGCGATGATCAGTTCGGCTGCATTGCCGAAGGTGGCGTTGAGAAGCCCACCGACACTCTCGTTGGTTTTGGCGGCCAGGTGCTCTGTCGCGTGACCTAGCCAGCCGGCCAAGGGCAGAATCGCGGCACAGGCCACAATAAAAATCACAGTCTGATTGGAGTAGTGAGAGAAGTGCAGGTAAAGCACCGCCGGAGTGAGTAGCAGAAGCCAGTTCAAGCTTTCGCCGCCTTTCTTGCTCGTCGTTTTTTGGTGGTTGTGTCCGCGGAAACTGCTTCCGGCTTGTGCCCCCAGCGAGCTAACGGATAGAGTCGCGAGTGTCCAGTTGCCTGGTTGAGAATCTCAACGCTGACCCGACCGTTGGCATCGCATCGGTATCGCTCTACAATCTCGCAGTGATGGGCACGCTCGTTATGGCCGACAAAGATATTTGATAAATCGGGATGATGTTCGAGGGCTGGATCGAAGGGAAACAAAATCTCGTCCCAGTAGGTGATTTCGCCCGCCGGCTGATGGTCTTCGGCGATTCGCGTCGACTCGAGAAATCGGAAATGACCGACGTTGTGAACCGGTCGATACCGGCGTTCGACAACGAGAGGAGGCTGCTTGGCTGCTGGGAGTTCTGTGCCTTTGGCAAAGATCGGGTCAAAGACAATGCGACGCCCCTGGTCGGCTTCGCGCCAAACCCCAAAGTATTGGTGGAAGCGCTCTCGCAAGGTATAGCCAGACTGTTGATCGGCATGAATCGCAAGGCCAATGGCGGTGGCCGCGCGCATGTAGGCACTACGCTTCACCTTGCGACCGTATTGCTCTTTGAGTTGGCGTGCGATCAAAGGAAGTTCACTGCCGCCGCCTGTTACATAAACGGCTTCGATGGCGTCGAGCCCACCCCATTGATGAAGTAGGTCAGTGGTTGCATGCAGCGTCTCTGCCACCAGCGGCCAGGCTCTTTCGTAGAAGTCTGCAACAGAGAGAACCACCTTGCCGCCTTGCGCGGTGATTTCCTCCAAATCAATTTCGATCTTCTTTGTATTAGGGTGAAGCGCTTCTTTCTTTTCGCGACATGCTTCAACCAGCAGGAACCATTGCTGTTGGTTCATTTCGCTGGCATCGATCCCCATTAACTCCAAGGCCATCTCGGCCATCACCAGATCAAATTCATCCCCGCCCAAGGTGGCGATGCCTTCACTGGCCAGGACGCTCCGCTCGGTCTCGGTCAGAGCCACAACAGAGGCATCAAAAGTGCCACCACCGAGGTCGTAAACCAGAATGCGGTCTTTAGATAGCTTGTTACGATGGCCAAACTCAATGGCGGCTGCAGAGGGCTCATTGAGCATGGCCAGAACTTGAAATCCTGCCAGACGAAATGCCTCAGCTGTCAGGAAGCGTTGGTTCGAGTTAGAGTGCGCTGGCACACCGAGAATGACTTCGAGCGGTTCTCCCGCTGGGATCGTCAGATTGGATGCCTCGCACAGGGCCTGCTTGAGGGCAGACGCGAGTTCCCGGTACAGATCAAGGGCAGGAAAGCGGTGGGGCCCCACGCTGATTGGCGTCTCCGGCCCCACTTCACTAATCAATCTCTTCAGGCTCCGAACAGAAGCCCAACCCGGCTGCGCCTGCTTGGTCCAGGCGTTCCAGCCATAGGCACGTTCGCCGGTGCTTTCTACATGAAACGCTGCCAGGGCAGGGAACCAGTCCCGGCTTGCTCCATCAGGACATTCGAAAGAAACAAGAGGATAGTTTCCGCGGTCTACCCAGGACACAACGATCCTGGTAGTCCCAAAATCAATCCCTAGTCTCAATTCGTAAGTTGCTCCATATCTTTCATCATAGATCCCGTGGAGCCCTCAGCCACTAGATGGAATTAACTCCCGATGCCAGGAAGCCGCCATCGACAGCGATGCTTTGACCCGTAATAAAGCTCGCGGCATCGCTGGCCAACAGGACACAGGCTCCCACCAGTTCTTCCGTCTTGCCAAAGCGCTTCATGGGCGTGCGCAGAATGAACTCACGCCCACGCTCGGTGCCGTTGAGCAACGGGGCATTCAATTCAGTGGGGAAGACTCCGGGCGAAATGCAATTGACGTTAATTCCATCCACCGCCCATTCGATGGCGAGAGAGCGCGTCAGGCTCAGCACTGCAGCTTTGGAGGCACAGTATGCCGTGACTTGCACCAACCCGACGAACGAGCTGAGACTTGCGATGTTGATGATCCGCCCCTTGCCACTCGCTTTCAGGGGAGCATGAAAGCTTTGGCAAGCGCGCAGGATGCCGGTGACGTTGACATCCATGATCCGATTCCATTCGGCTTCTTCCACGTCCAGGGTCGGCTTACGAAACGTCTGTCCAGCGGCATTGAGCAAAATGTCGACTCCGCCTAATTCTGCCACCACGGCATCGCGCAGGGCGTCGAGACTCGCTTTGGAGCCAGCATCGCAAGCATGGCGCAATGTTTTGCGTCCCATGGCTTCAATCTCGGCACAAACTTCGGCGATGTTCGCCTCGCGGCGTCCGGTTGGCACAACGTTTGCACCAGCCCGCGCCATCCCGAGTGCAAGAGCCTTTCCAATTCCTGAAGTACCACCAATGACCACTGCGGTTCTACCGCGCAAATCGATTCCCTGGATCTGTGTATCAGTCGACATGGTTCTAGTGTATAGCCGAGACTCTTGGTTCGAAAAAAACAAAAATGATTGCGCTAAAGTGAAGATCTATCGAATGGCTTCGGAAAAAACCTATCATCACGGAAACCTGAAGCAGGTGCTTCTTGATGTTGCGAGTGAAATGATTCGCGATCAGGGTTTTCATCAATTTAGCCTGAGAGAGTTGGCTCGTAAGGCAGGCGTATCTCACGCCGCACCCTACCGCCACTTTCGCGATAAAGACCAGTTGCTTTGTGCCTTGGCCTCGCAGACTTTTTCCAGAATTGCGGACCGCATTACCTACCATTCGCTTAAGGGGATTGAGCCTAAGGAATGCCTGGAGCGTGGCGCGCTGGCTTACTTGCGATTTGCGCTGGAGCGCCCTGATGAGTTTTATCTGATTCTGGCACTCCCGACCCCTGCTGCCGCATCCCCGGATCAAGTGCTTCAGGCACTTCAGAAACTTGTAGTATCTTGCCGGTTTGCCGCCAGGGATGCGGAGGCGGCGACCCTCATGTTCTGGTCACTGCAGCATGGGATCGCCGAATTAGCACTCCGCAAGCAACCCGGCTTTCAATCCCGCAAACAGGCCATCGATTTTTCCATCACTGCCGTGCAAACACTGATCGCCGGCCTAAAGCCTGCAAAATAGTTGGCGGAACTTTCGCCGCTTCAGCGCTTCCCAAACTGAGGAGTTGCTGTTATGTCGATCCAATCTGTTCCGTGCCAACTAGCAAAAACCGGTGCCCACTATGAATCGGTGTTTCGCCTGCGTTCCCATTGCATGGCTGCAGGTTCCGCAGACCTCTTTGTGGACGCCTTTGATCAGACCATCAATCACTTTAGCTTTTTGCATCCGAGTGCCGAGCATCCGACCGCGACGATTCGCGTGAGCGTAGTGAAGCCCGAGCTTGGCTGGATCGATTCTCCGGCTCGAGAATGGGTTGGGGCCGAAGACTTTCTCGAGGGCGGCTTTGTGGCGGCAAGCCACCTCTGCTTTGAGCCATCCAGTCGTCGCGATGGCTTCGTTTCTTTGATCGGGAATCTGGCGGCGTTAGCACGGCTCTTCCATACGAAATGGGTACTGGTTTGCCCACCGGTAGAACAAGTGACGGCCTACCAGAACGTATTTGGATTTCAGCCTCGAGGGGTCTCTCGAAAAATGCCGGGAGCCTGCCGGGTAGGCCAGTTGATGGCCGTTTCGCTCTCGCAACTTTTGGGATACATAGAGTACGACCCACAAATCGGCCAATGCTGGGAGCGTGTACTGCAGCGATTGAGTTGCTTGCGCTCCGATCAAGTGCAGTCCTGCGCCTGAAGCTAGTTTCCAAAATTGAGTTCTACCTGGTTGGACCTCACCCCTCCAGCGACGATCACCACATTAACCTTGCCCTTGCCAGCTAAAGATCCTGGCAGCTCCAGGGTCACCTGGTCGAGCCCGATAAATTGTGGCTGCGCACCAGCATAGAGCGGTGTGTTTGACACTCCGTCCAGCAGCACCTCCACGCTGGTGGCACCGCGTACCCCAGTGGCATAAAGGTCGAGAAAAAGCCGATCTCCACCGAATCGAATGGGCGTCGCCTCAAACCCGGCAGCTCCGGCAGCAAAGGGAAGCTCCGTAGACCGCGAATTGTCTGGCTTGACGCGCAGCAGCACTGCTGCCGGTGCGCCCTGCCCATTGCCGTTGGCCGTAAAGATACCTGGAGCCGTCGCCGCAATCGAGACAGGGAAGGCCACTCGCCGATCACCGCTGTTAATCTTTAGAGTCATTGAGCCTGTTGCGAGCCCACCAGGAACCAGAAAGCTCCCTTGGCCAGGCGAAACAAAGAACCAACCGACAGGCGTCTCGACGCCCGCCGAGGATCGCAGTGCCGCATTAACTCCAGCGAGCCTCACCTCAGGACCACTACTGGCAACTTGCAACCCCCCAGCAAGTGCAGGAGTAAAAATTGTGGCGATGGAATTGGGTGCGATAGCTGCCCCGGAGAAGCTGGCACCTGAGACTGGCCGAATCTCATTGCGTTTGCCGATCGCTCGCAAATACAGATCGATTGTCAGGTTGGGGGCAAAGTTTGTGAACTCGTGCGTCATGAAGGTGCCTTCCAACTGAGCGCTGATGCTTGTCTTCATGGTCTCTGTGAAGCGGGCTGGCAGCGCCGCGCGCCACTCGATTTCATTGGGGTTTCGAATCAAAAAGTCGTTTTCATCCAGCCAGGCTCTGCTCTTAAAGAGGTTATAGACCTCAATGGAGTCTGCGAGGCTGATGATGGCGCTTCTGGTAAATCGCTCCGGGAAAAGAGGCATCGCCTCCTGAATGGTGTGACGTGCATGGAGACCACGGTTAACGATCCCTTCATAGCGCGACACGGATGTTGCGACTCCACCTACCAGGCCTACTTGTGGATGATCGTCATTCTTCGGCATCCACCAGGCAACCGGACCCGTATAGCTGGAAACGGCCAATGCAGAACCCTGCACCGAAGAAATAGCCACTGCCTTCCAGTTCATGACAGGTGCAGAGAAATGCGAAAAGAAGCCTCCATTGGAATGGCCAAATGCGACTAGCGGCAAATCGGAGCCGATGATTCGTTGCGTCCTCATCGCCGCAATCACGGCATTCAATCGGACGATATCGGGATTTCCTGCGCCGGTGATGGTTGTGTTCCATTGGCCAGTCCCACGATCCAGACAGTCGAAGGCTGCCACCCCAAAGCCGGCAGCGACCAGATCTCGCATGAACGAAAGAAATTCAGCAGCGACGAATTGACCTGCGCCCGTTCCGCCGGTTCCATGAAACACGAAGACCAGTCCGATGGGATCGGCTGGAACGAAATATGAGACAGGAACACCGCCCAAGGATTCTGCTCGTACCGTCCAGGCTGGGACCGTGCGGTAATTTGCCTGCAGCCGCACGGAGGCATCAGGAACAGTAAAGGTTGTGTAGGGTGCGGCAGGATCCAGCAAAAGATGAACGTCACCACTCCAGCCGGCAAAAACACGAGTGGCCTGGTTCTGCTGTGCCCAAATATGGGCTTTGGTGCCGACCCTTGGGTTTCGGCTCAGGAAGCCCTCTTCCACGGTGACCGTTGGCTGTTGAGCCACCAAGGAACTTGCCATGAGCAGAGAAAAGGCGATGGTAAGAAAAAACTTCGGCATGCAAGGATTGGCGACGTTGGCACCAAAACCCCTTCACCCTGGGTTAGTTTTTTTCGACTGAACGCAAAAACGAACGGAGTGCCGAGAGAGCCGCATCAGGATTGTCATTGAGTTGTGCATGGGCTGCCCCCGGTATGACCACGAGCTTTGAGCCGGGAATCTGCTTCTGGTATCGCTCTGCGGTTGCCGGGGTGGCCTCATCGAATTCCCCGACGATGAGCAGCACGGGAAGCTTCAGCTTGCTGAACTGTGAGGTGACATCAAAGCTCTTTAAAGTGCCTGTGGCATGAAACTCGGTAGGCCCCCAAATCTGCTGATAGATCTGGCGATTCGGTAGGGATTCGACGCAGTCTGGATTGCTCACGCGCGCGGCGCGGCGTACAAATCTATTTGTGTATTCCTGCTCCGCTTCATGATATTCAGGGCTGTCGGTGGTTCCAGCAGCCTCGTGTCGCTCAAGAATGCGCTGGGTTGGCAGAGGCAATTGCTTCTTGAGCATCTGCGCATCACGAATCCAGTCGCTAGTGCTAAGTAACGGGCTCGAAAGTATCAGTGACTCGATTCCCGTTGTTCCTTTTTTCAAAACGTAAGCCGCGGCCAGAGAAGCTCCCCAGGAATGTCCCATCAAATGCATTCGCTTGAGACCGAGCGACTTGCGCAGCACATCTAGCTCTTCCACGAATCGGTCGACATTCCAAAGCGAAGGGTCATTGGGACGCCCAGAGCGTCCGCTGCCGAGCTGATCGTAGGTAACTACGGTTTGATCGACACCAGATTCCAGGCGTGAGAAGTAGCATGAAGTGCCACCGGGGCCGCCGTGCAGCACGACAAGCGGAATCCCTTTGTCGGGCCTGGTAATGCGATACCAGACAGGGCCACCAGGGACTGTCACAAATCCCTCCTGCTTTTGCGCCAGGCAAGCAAACGCGGCGGCAAGCAGAAGGGGTATAAACTTCATCAGCGCTGGGCTGCTCCGCTGCGGCCCATGATCGGCCAGACATCCACGATCTGATCACCCTTGGCCACGAAGTAGCGGTCATAGCAATTGGTACTCATGTCGAGGTTGCTGCAGTAGATCTCAACCCGGTCACCGACCTGAATCTCATTACCACCATCCTGCCAGCGCAGCAATCCATACTCGGCACCTTGCTTGTCTACCTTCAGCCAGGACTTCCCCTTCACTTGGTCAGTCAGTTGGGCCATGGCCTTATTGCCGTAGTCGGTCGTCACCTGACCTTTGTGATGCTTACTGTCAACCGTCACGAGCACACTCATGGCACTTTCAAAGTCGGTGTATACGGCATCATCGGACTTGCCTCCGACGGCGCGATAGAGAGAATCCATAAACACATAACTGCCGCACTCGAGCTCTGTCAGCCCAAACTCGTGGTCCATGTTGTACGTGCCCGTAGAGCCACCGCTGACGATGCCAGCAGGTAGTCCAGCCTTCCTGGCAAGCGCAACGGTTTCGTTGATGCCAGCCAGGTCTTCTGCGGTTTTTCTCTTACGTGCCGCAAATCCCTTGGTATGAGAAGCCCCGCCAGAGTAGGCCATCCAACCTTCAAAGCTCAGATGCTTCGATTGGTGAACTCTCTGAGCCAACTTGACGGCAGGTTCTCCGTTCGCGATACCCTGGCGCGTCAAGCCAGCAAATACTGAGACTACAATTCGACACTTTACTTTGGCTGCTGCCGCCGCCTCTTCGACATTTCGAACGACTGCCTCATCGTCTACGACAAACAAGAACGTGGGGTCTTGTTTGGTGAGAGCGATGGCACGGGACACATTGTTGAAGCTGGCAGGCTGCTTGGTCCAGAGCACACCGCGAATCCCTGCTCGAGACATGAGTTCGGATTCAGCGATGGTCGCGGCGGTGACTCCAATGGCACCGAGCGCGACCTGACGGCGTGCGACGTCCACGCTTTTGTGCACCTTGACGTGAGGACGCAGCAGGATCGGCGATGCCTTTGCTGCGTCCGCCATCGTCTTCAGGTTCTTTTCAAACAGGTCGAGATCCACCACCATGCAGGGGGTCGGAAGGATGTCCTTGGTGATGCCACGAAAATCCTTCTTTGCGATGCGCTGTTCGAACTCCCCATAAGGGAAGCCTTTGGGGTTGGCAAACGCCGTACTGGCTAAAGCGATCGCGGAGCTGGTCACAAAATTTCGACGTGTCGTCATTCGCCTAATTTATCGCGCAACGCCGGGTCCGCGCAGGACTGCGTTGAGGAAGAGCAGGTTCATGCCGTCGATGTAGCCACGATAATTCGGATCGGCGGTGAAGCCAACCACGAGACCACGGCCCTCACGGCTCACAACAACCAGCGGCTTGTAGGCAAGCTGCTTCTTGTTTTCTTCCCACATATAGCCGCTCTGGAGCAGATCGTTCGGGCCTGCGTAAACGGCGGCATTGATGCCACGATCGATCTTGATCGGGGAGTAGATCGCTCGGCCATTGACCAGCGCATTGACATATTCTTGCGAGCCGGCGCCGATCCAGGATTCCGTATCTACCTTGGCTTTGCAAAGCACACCTGCGACGTCATCCGGCATTTCGCGGTCGCTCTGAATTGCCTTCAAATAGTCTTCTTCTTTGGTGAAGAGTTTGCCGGCGACCGGGCCGCCATCGCTGCTCGGGCCAGCGGCAGCGGGCGGGGGTGCCGTGCCTGTTGCGGTGCGTCGGCCACCTGCTTCGGCAATCGGGCCGGAGCCGCCACCACTACCATCCTTGGCCAGCAGTTCCTGTTGTAGAGGAAGCAATCCTACCGCACCACTCGATAGAAAACCGGTTCCATTACCGAGGCCAATGATCACGCCACCGGCGGCAACCCAATCCTTAATGCGTCCCACGGCGCGTCCGAGTTCGCCACTCAGGTTCCCTTGTGATTCGGGGACAATCAGCACATGGAACTTGCTGAGGTCCACCATCGCCAGGCTGCGTCCACGCAGACGCGTGACCGGGTAGCCATATTGGCGCTCCAGCACGAAGGCTGTAGCACCTGCACTCTGACTTGAAATCGGGCTGTCCCAAACGATGGCAACATTGGGGCGCTTGAGGCTCACCGTATTGTTGGAACCATAATTCGGGCCTTCGTCGACCCAGCTGGAATTCGTTGCAACGACATCGGCACCACTCATTACCGCAATGCGAGCTACGGTGTCGTGAATGGTTTCGGCATTCTCCTTCACCTGAATGATCAAGGTGCCGTTGGGATACTTTTTACCATTCTGTGTAAAGGCCTTGCCGGCGCTCAGCATCTTGAGTTCTGCCTTGAAGGCTTCAGCCAGAAACTTTGTGCTGCCTTGCGTGCCCCACGGAACGAGATAAGCGACGGTCGCTTTACCGCCTTCTACTTTGCCTGCAGGCATCTTGCCTGCCATCACCATGTCGCCGGGAACGGTGAGGGCCGCCTTGGAAATGACTTGCTTGACGTTGAACTGAATGGGGAGGCTCCAGCCGGTGACGTCATAAATTTCATCGCGCTGCTTCTTCTTGCGGCGACGCTCCTGCTCTTTGAGGAAGTCTTCTTCCATCTTGGTGTCCGGGTCGAGCAGGGTACGAATCATGCGCTTCATCGGTTGGGCCGCACTGATCAGATAAGAACCTGCCGGTGCCTGACTTCCTTCCACCATGAAGGCATCTTTTGCCTTGCGAACTTCAATCCCTTGTGCAGCAAGCAACTCGGCAAGCTTGTCAGCCGCAGTGGTATCGCCGCTACGCAGCAACACGTACTCTTTGCTCGGTTCGGTCTTGCCTTCTTCGACGGCCGTCTTGCGATAGTTCCAGAAATTCTCGAGCAGCGTCTTGCGATTTGCTGCGGCAGCTTCACAGGTAGAAACGCTGGCTACAAAGTGCTTCTGGACGCTCTGCGCAAAGCTGAACACGGTGCCGTCGCTCTTTTCCCAGAGCAAGCCGCGAGCACTGGCATTTTCATAGGTCATCGCAATCGAGCCATAGTAAATCGGCCAGCTTGCACCATAACCCGGGTAGAACGCATCGAAGACTTCCCGCGTGAAGTAGCGGAAGCCGAATTGGTCAAACCACTTGGCGTTGTTCTTGCCGAATACAAACAGGCTTTCGCGCTGGTTTTTCACAATGTGCGGATTATAAGGAACGGCTTCTGGTGCGAAGTAATAGGTGGAGTCACCGCCCATTTCGTGCAGGTCGACGAATACAACCGGGAACCAATCGAGCAAGGTCTTGATGCGACCGCGTGTTTCTGGCTGCGTCATGGCAAACCAATCGCGGTTCATGTCAAACATGTAGTGATTGGTGCGCCCGCCGGGCCACGGTTCGGCATGCTCGGCGGCCAAAGGGTTGGCAACCGGTTCGAGACCTTCGGCAATTTCAAAGTTGTGTACGAAGCGATCGCGCCCATCCGGGTTCTGCGTCGGGTCGATCATGACGAGGGTGTTGGCGAGAATCGAATCCACCACCTTGTCGCCCTTCGAGGCCAGCAGGTGGTAGGCAGTGGCCATGGCCGCGTCAGAGCCTGAAATCTCGTTGCCGTGTACGTTGTAGGCGAGCATGACGATGGCAGGCAGGCCTGCGATCAAGCGTTGTGCTTCAGCGTCGGTCGTCTTGCGCGGGTCGGCAAGCTTCTTCATGCCAGCTTGAATTTCGGGCAGGCGCTTGATGTTGGCTTCGTTGCCGACCACTGCGACAATCAGCTTGCGGCCTTCCCAACTCTTGGTGTATTCGATGAGCTTCACGCGATTGGGCTGCGCAGCCGCAAGTGCCTCAAAATACTTCATGAGGTGCGAATGCGGTGCAATCCGCTCTCCTGGTTCGTAGCCAAGAACTTTTTTGATCGTGGGGATCGCCGGGTCCAATTGGGCGCCGGGCCACATATCAACCGTGCGTTTCTGCGCAAAAAGGGAAGCTGTGAGCACCAGGCCCAAAGCTGTTGAGGAGAGCAATCGCATAACCTACTAGACTACAAGATCCCGCACTGCGTCGATGACCGCCTCAGGCGCATCGAGCATGATCCAGTGCGTTGTGCCGGGAATCATGCGAAAGTCTCCCTGGCTGGAAAGCTTGGCCAATTTTGCCTGTCGACCCTGGTGGCCAGAATGGCCCTGCTCGGCAGACAGGACGATCAGCGGAGTGTTGCCGAGGTCCGGGCACACCATCGCTTGAGCGCAAGAGGCTGGCAATTCCGAAAGGTACTCCGCCATTGTGTGGAACGAAGAGGACCTCGACCAATGCGCTCGAATCTGCCCCTGAATGGCTGTCGGGAATTTTTGAATTTTCCCCACCAATCGCTGCGTGACTCCAATCCCGCCGGCGCCACTCAAGAACCTGAAGAGCTTGGGAATGATCTGGTTGCCACGCTCGAGCGAGCGCAGCGCAAAGCGCACCACGCCGTGTTGGGCGAGCCACGCTCCGCGATGGGTCAGTTGGACGGCGCGTCGCAGCGTGTGCGTTCTTCGAAGGTCCAGCGGAAACCATTCCTCTGGCGGTAACGCATCCACCAACACAACCCCGGCAACCTCATCTGGATACATGGCGGCGTACATGCGCATCATCATGCCGCCGAAGCTGTGGCCCACGACATAGCGAGGGACGGGCACTCCTGCCCGTTCCATAACCAGGCGCATCTCTTCCACCAGTTCTCGCGCTACCTTAGGGCGGTCACTATAGGGAGACCATCCAAAGCCAGCCCGATCATACGAATACACGGTGGCAAACTTTGCAATTTCAGCATCGATCAGCCGCCAACTCAGGCTGGAGGCAGCGATGCCCGCTTCCAGAATGACGGGAGGCCCGCTGCTGCCCTGTTTTTGTACATGCAGCGAGCGTCCTCCGAGGTCAATCAATTCTCCCGGCGGAGGGTAGAGCATTGCATCGATTGTCAAACCATCACGCTCATAACGCTTGGCAATCCGCTGAACCATGTACTCTTACTCTAGCGCCGTGAACAATGATTTGATCTATCTCGCGATTACTCTGGTGGCTGCGATCCCCGTCTTGCATCGCATCGGCAAAGAGCTGCTGGCAGGCAACTGGTCGACGGACCTGATTGCTGCCGTTGCGATTCTTACCGGCATCGTTACGGGGCAATATCTCGTTGCACTGATCATCATTGTGATGATCACGGGTGGTAGCATTCTCGAGAGTTACGCTGTCAGAAGAGCTTCCTCTGCCCTCAGTGCCTTGGCCGAAAGGCTTCCAACTGTTGCCCATCGCAGCTTGGGAAGTTCACACGAGGATGTCGCTCTCGATGCGATTCAGATCGAAGACATCCTTTTGATTTTTCCGCATGAGGTAGTCCCTGCCGACGGAGTGGTTGTGAAAGGCCAGGGCCATATGGATGAGAGCTTTCTGACGGGAGAGCCCTACGAGGTCAGGAAGGCTCCCGGCGTGGAAGTGATTTCAGGGGCCAAGAACGGCAACAGCCTTCTCGAGATTCGTGTGCAGCGAAGGCCTGAAGATTCGCGCTACGCGCAAATCATGGGTGTGATGAAAGAAAGCGAACTGCGACGCCCCCGGATTCGCCGCCTGGCCGATCAACTGGGTGCCTGGTACTCCCCGCTGGCTCTCCTGATCGCCGCCTTTGCTGGATGGTGGGCGTATGACTGGCAGCGCTTTCTGGCAGTGATTGTGGTGGCCACCCCTTGCCCGCTGTTGATTTCGATTCCTGTTGCCTTGATTGGCTCCATTTCACGCGCGGCCCGGGCAGGCATTGTGATTCGCGATCCTGCGATTCTCGAAGAGATGCCACGCGTTCGAACCTTCATCTTCGATAAGACGGGCACCCTGACACGCGGCAAGCCGCAATTAGTCCACATCCTGCCATTGCGTGGCCACAAACCAGACGATCTTCTGGCGCAAATTGCCAGCCTCGAGCGCTACTCCAAGCATCCCTTGTCGATTCCGATTCTGGAGGTTGCCTCCAGCAAAGGGCTCGCCTTGCTTGAGGCTGATGAGGTCTCTGAAAAAGCTGGCCAGGGTCTCAATGCGCAGCTTGGGGGATCTACTTTTACTGTGCAGGGTCGCAAACAGTACGCAGGCAAAGACACTCTGCCCCCCCTTCCACCCGGCCATCTTGAGTGTCTGCTGCTCAAGGACGGAGAACTGGTCGGTGTTTTTCAGTTCTTTGATGCGCCCAGGGCCGATACCCGTCTGTTTCTCGATCACCTGGGGCCGCGCCATGGTGGCCTACGAACCGTGCTTCTGACAGGCGACCAACAGGCAGCGGCAGAGCAACTGGCCGCACAAGCAGGCATTGCCGAAGTTCACGCCGGGCAGTCTCCAGAGCAGAAGCTGAAATTCATCCGCGAGGCAAACCGGCAAGGGCCGACGCTTTACGTTGGCGATGGAATCAATGATGGCCCGGCCTTGGCGGCCGCTACTGTTGGGATCGCCTTTGGCAGTGCCAGCAACGTGACCGGAGCAGCAGCAAGCGCCGTGGTCCTGGAGCCGAGTCTCGCAAAGATCGACGAGTTGCTTCATCTCGGGCTGCGATTGCGACGTATCGCATTGCAATCGACTCTGGGCGGCCTCGCCCTCAGCACCGTCGGTATGATTTTTGCCGCCATGGGTTATTTGCCGCCACTCTACGGTGCTTTGCTCCAGGAAGCGATCGATGTCGCTAGTGTGCTGAACGCATTACGCACCAGCCTGGGCAGCGACCGTGTGGATTTCGACCAGAGCTAGCGCGGGATCACTGCCGTGCGGATGCCACCATCCCGCCAGGCAACCAGAATTTGCCGGCCCGAGACAGCGACTCGCGGAAAACCCACTACGCGGCCGAGCGGGGCATCCGCAACCTTTTGCGAGGCATGCAGCGTCCCATTCCAATCCAGGCGTCGTATGCGGATTTCAACCCGCTCTGCTCCCTGCTTCTCCAGCCATACTGCCACCACACCTTGATCGCCAAGACTCGCGAGGGTAGGGCGACCCAGCGGATTACCCTCATCGATACGAAGCATCTCACCGAAAGAATCTCCCCCATTGCCCGAGAGCTTCAAGCGTACTTGTGCACTCTCGTTGGCTCTGGTCAGCCATGTGATGGCGACGTGATCTTTTTCTGAGCTGATGCTCGGGCCATCGGTGGGACAACCATTGATCTTCCATCCGTCCGCATGGAGCGTTTCAGGCTTGGACCATTTCCCATTGCGCTCACGAACGATCGCAATATCTCGAATCTCTCCGGGCAGGTGATCCCGGTAAGCGGCAATCAAGCCTCGCCTGGTTTGGGCTACAGAAGTCTGGCAGCAGGAGCAGGCATCGCCGTCCAACTCCAGATCTTCCACAACCTTTCCTTCGCTACCGAAAGAAACATAGCGAACCGTCTTGCGATGGCCTTCCCCCTTTTCTTGCGGAGGTGCCAGGTAAATCGCCCCTTTTGCCGCTGGCGCAAAGGCAAGGAAACCGGCATACTCTTTGGCCTCGTCCAGACTGATGCCGTGGATTTCGGCCCATGCTTTGCGGCCCTTCGGCCTGGCAGCGATACGAATGCCATAGCCGTAGCTGGTGGCATTCGGATGACGTGTGAGCCAGTGCGCTTTGAGGTCGCCGTTTGCTCCAACTGCCAGAGCAGGGAAGTCGGCCCAGTTCACAAACCACCTCGAGCCTTGTGTGATGGTCTCTGCCTCAGTCCAGGATCCGCCCAGCCATTTCGCATAGCGCAGCGCATGTGAATCCTTGCCTACCGGGTCGATCCATGAAAGATATACTTCGCCGTCGGGTCCGGTCGCAAAGTTTGCCATTCCGCTAGCAGGGCCCGTTGGCGGCCCTTGCGCACACAAGACCGCCAAACCCAAACAGCTTGCGACAAGCACTTTCATATGGCTACGTCCAACACACTATCGATGATAGAAGACTTATTGCTCGTCTTCTTCGTTCTTCGATTTCTTCTCGGCCTTGTCGCTACCCTTGCCGGTTGGCCCCATCTGGATATTCGGAATTCCAAACTTTCCAGCCAGCTTGCCAAGTGAGCCAAGATCAAGATCACCGACGATATTGACAACCGTGAGCTCACGCGGCTCCGCAGAGACAATCACAAAGCCACGGGTTCCCTTGGGCCCCTTCCGCATCACGATCTCAGTGAATCCGCCTTTTCCTTTCACTGAAATGAAAGGCAGAAAATTCTCCGACTTGAGTTGAGCACGCAGCGCTTCTGCATCCGCGATGTTGTAGGCCCAGTCTTTGTCGAATTCAAACGTTCTGACCTGCACTCGCTCAATGGACTTGCCCAGGCCCTGCAACTCCTTGGAGCCTTCACCGGAGAATCCCATCATCAACTGAAGCTGTTCGGGCCCCAAGTTGATATCAGCAGATTCTTTAGCCTTCGCTTCGAGGCCCTTCAACATACGCAGGTCAAGCTCTTGCTCGCCGAAGGCGACCAGGCTAAAAAACAAAACGGCAATGATAGTTTTGGAATTCATGGCTTCTCTCACTGCCCGCTTCTCGAAAGATGAAGCGGGATCTCAACGATTAGATTTTTTTGTATTCTCGAAATTTTCTTCGTGGTGATATTCATCGCCAGAGAAAATTGCTCGGCTGCGCGACGGGCTTCCACCTGTCGAGCCTGCCGCTCTTCGTTCCACTTGAGACCCCCAAAAGTGCCAATGGTAAGCATCGCGGCCAACGCGCCCCAACGCAGCCAGGTTTGCTGCGCGGAAGCCCGGCGGGGTCTCGCGCTACGGGCCTCCGCCCGCTGCAAGATCCGTTCTGCCAGTCCATCCGGTGCCGCTACGGGCTTGACTGCTTCCCGCAGTTTCGCTTGGAAATCGCGATCTTCCATCATCATTGCTTCCTCACTTCAGCTCGCTTCTCTAACTTGCCTCGCAACAGTTTCATCGTGCGATGGAGACGGCTCTTCACCGTTGCCACCGGCATATCCAACTCTGCTGCGATCTCGCGCGGTTCCAACTCCTGCTGAAAACGCATGATGGTTAACATCCTGGCAAGTGGTGGCAAGCTTGCCACCGACTCCCGTAACTGCGCCATCAACATCGGGTCAGACTCTTCAGCGTCCACCGCCGGTTCTGCCACCTGGTCCAAGGCCGGACCACGACGATACTTCTGACGACGGATCTCGTCTACAGAACGATTCGCTGCGGTTCGCCTCAGCCAGTTACGCGCGTGATCCTCACTCTCGATCGAAGAGAGATTCTCATGCAAACTCAAGAACACTTCCTGGGTCAGGTCCTCTGCCACTTCACGATTGCCCAAAGCCCGCAGAGTGATAGAAAAGACCATCCCCTGGTGGCGGTGAACCAATTCGCTGAAGCTCGGCAAAGAACCCATCTGCTTCCTAGTACGCACAAGATCTGAGATCGAATGCAGGTTTTTAAGATTTTCCTCGCCCCAACTGATCGACGATCCGTGTCGCCTCTTCAACAGCACGGGCCAACACGCTGCGGATCTTGCCATCTTCGAGCATCAGCAAGCCGCCAATCGTGCAGCCGGCTGGCGTGGTCACGTCATCTCGCAGTGCGGCAGGATGGCGGCCCGTCTCTTGCACCATACGGGCCGAGCCGAGCATCGTCTGTGCCACCAGATCCATTGCCAGATCCCGAGGCAGCCCCACACGGACCCCCGCATCGGCCAGCGCTTCCATCACCAGATACATATACGCCGGCCCAGATCCGCTCAGGGCCGTGATGGCGTTGAAGTAGTGCTCTTCTACCTCGAGCGCCTTGCCAACACTCGAAAAAATCTTCCGTGCCAACTCCAGATGATTCTCTTTGGCCCACTTGCCACTGCAATACACTGTCACCCCGTGCCCGACCAGGCTGGGTGTATTCGGCATGGCGCGAATGAACGCATTCTCGGTTCCCAACAAGCCTTCAAAGCGGTCTGTAGAGACCCCGGCCAGCACACTGATCAGCAAGGTGTCTTCTCGTAGCCCTGCTGACTTGAGCGTCTCGGCAACCTTGGTTGCCTGCCCAGGCTTGACGGCGATCAACAAGATCTCGGCATCAGCGACGAGATCCCGATAGTCTTTGGCGGTAGTGATGCCAAGCTTCTGCGCCACCTCTTCGCAACTGGCATCCGTCTTCGCTGTGCCCCAGGCTTGACGGCGTGTGAGCAGCCCATGGTCCAACATGCCTTTCAAGAGGGCTGTCCCCATCACACCTGCACCAATGACCCCCAGGGTGCGGCCTGGGTTCAGTAACTCTTCACTCATAAGCTCATACTGACAGGAATTTCAGCGCATGCGGGCCTTGACTACAGAATCACCTAGCTCCAATTTGTCCATGACGTCCAGTCCACTCACCACCCGGCCCAGCGACGTGAAGCTCCCTTCAATGTGTGGCATCGGTCCAACGCCGAGGGTATAGCCGGGTGGGCCGGTATCGAGTCCACTGGTCGCCCAACTGAGGTTGCCTCGCGTCAGTGGCCGCAGATGCACCTCGTCACGAATCTTGTTCACCCCGCGAATGGGTCTCTGCTGCGCCACAAAATTAGGAACTACCCGGCCAAACTCCGTTCCTTCGAGGTTCCCTTGTCTCGTCAGTTCAACCAGGTAGTCGGTTGCGAGCGGGGCATCCCCAGCATAAAGCTCCATCTCAATGACACCCTTCGAGGTCTGCCAAATCACTCGCGGCTTAGGCTTTCCCAGGTAGTCCGGTAACACCCATTGCTTCACAATGCGACGGCACTCGGCGAGGGTTCTGGCTGGCCGGATCGGGATCTCTGCTCTGGCAGGAGGCTGCGGCAAGACATCTGCCAACCTCTTCCCCTCTTCTGGAGACAGCTTGCGGAGCACAGGCAAGATGGCAAGCCTGAGCCCGAGCCCTCGCGTTGGTTGTGATGCTTCAATCAGCTTGGGAACCACAATCGAAGCCCTGTCGGGATAGCGCCCTAACCCGTCCGCGGCGAAACTGGCGACCCACGCGTCTTTGGAATCCAGGGCCTTTAAGACTCTCTTGAAAGAAGCATCATCTCCATAAGAACTCAGAGCCCGAATCGCTTCAGCCTGTACACGTCGATCGCCGTCTTCTGTCATTTCCAGCAGCCTTGCTGCGGCCCCTGCAGGCGCAGCGAGTTTCCGCGCCACCCAGGCCCGCAATTCTGCATTGGGGTGTTTGCTCCATTGAAGCAGATGAGGCAAGCTCTCTTGCGCTTCGCGGTTTCGAAACGCCCACCCTACCCTCCACTGCAGGTCGGCAATCGGGCTATTCGCCCAGCGCAGCATCGGTGCCAGATCCAGGTTGCCTGAGATTCTGCCATAGGCCAGCAGTGCTTCTCCAACCACTGCCGTATCTGCCGTCTTCATCGGCACCTGCAAAAGATACTTCGCTAACGCTGCGCCACAAGCTGCAGTTTGGATCTTTCCCAGCGATCGGGCTGCCTGCTGCGAAACGCGCGCCGCACTTTGCGGTGCCAGCAGAACTTCTGCGAGCCACTCCACCGAAGCTTCGTCTTTCAATTGACCTGCTGCAAAGGCAACCGCTGCTACCACTTCCGCGTCTGGATCAAGCCGTGCAGGAACTAACAATGCCTTGCCTCGTGGATCGGCAATGCGACCCACCGCCATAACAGCCCTTCGTCGGACTTCCGGGTGTGATGCCTGCAGTGCCTTGGCAAGGATGCTTTCATCCATCCGTCTTGAGTCTTCGAGAAACAGTAACCCGGCCATCTGTTCGAGGTCTGCAGCGCGCAATCCCCTGCGAGGCGCTGCATGTAGAAGAGCCGCAAAGGCCAGCACCAAAGCTGCGATCCGATTCATCGCACCATCATACGATTTCGATTGACTCCCATCGAAAGTGGGCCTAATATCGAAACTGTGAGCCATTTGAGGGCTCCAGAATGCAACATCCTTCCAATCCAATCTAGAGCGCCGCTCTAGTCTCCCCCCCCCCAAAAAAAACAATTTAACTGAACCTGTATTCCTTGAAAGGAGTGCTATCCCATGTGGATCGTACTTTTGGCTAGCGTCGCGGGCCTGTGTCTGCTCGCCGCTCTGGTCGTCTATTTGATGTCATTTCATCGTATTGGCCCGAGTGAAATTGGGCTTGTCACCAAACGCTTTTCGCTGAAGAAACTGAGCGAAGACAATCTCATCGCCTTCCATGGCGAGGCTGGTTATCAGGCCGAGTTATTGATGCCGGGCCTGCGCTTCCGCCTCTGGCCCCTCTACGGCGTGGAGAAGTTTCCCTGGGTTCAGATCCCAGCCGGACAGATCGGAGTGGTTCTCGCGCAGGTGGGCAACCCGCTCCCTGTAGGCGCCAAAAGTGCGACCTACAAAGAGCAGTTCGGGCAGTTCGCTGACCTCGATCTCTTTATCCGTGAAGGAGGCCAGAAAGGCGTGCAACGTCCCGTGTTGCCTCCTGGAACCACACTTCCCTTGCACCCTGTAGCCTTCTTGGTAATCACCCGCGACCGTACCTTTGGCTTACCTGTAAATCCGGAGCTCAGCGCACAGGGCGGCCCCATCACTCCAGCAAGCTTCAACTTGCGCGAAGAAGATTTTGAAGTGCTTCAGATTCGCCGCGGTAATGATTCGCGCGACATCGTGGGCATCGTGAATACCCTTGAAGGCAATCCCCTGCCTAGTGGTGACATCTCCAGCCGCCTCAGCGGTTTTGAAGATGTCATCGCCATGGAGCAATCGACGGCTACCGATCAGGACATCATTGAGCTTCTCTTCGGTGCCAAGAACGATCTTCACAATAACTACCAGGACTTTCAAGCCTTCCTGGACCATGGCGGCCGCATCGGTCTGCAACATGACCCGTTGCTCTATGGTGCCTATACGATCAACCCCTTCCTGGTACGTGTCGAATTGGTCCCGATGCTTGTCATCGAGCAGGGCCAGGTTGCGGTGATCAAGAGCTATGTGGGCTTGCCGCCGCGAGATACCTCTGGCGCAGAATTCAAGTTCGGGACCTTGGTCCGTCCCGGTCATCGTGGCATCTGGCAAGAGCCCTTGCGTACCGGCAAGTATCCGATCAATCCCTACTGCTACAAGGCCGAGATTGTGCCCACGGCAATCCTCACCCTCAACTGGGCCGAGCGAATCTCTTCGGCCCATCATCTCGATGCCAAGCTCGAAACGATTACGGCCAAAAGCGCCGAAGGCTTCGTCTTTCGCATCGACCTGCAAGTGCAGATTCACGTGCCAGATACGCGAGCCCCTCGCGTCATCTCCACCGTCGGGACCATCAACAACCTCGTTGACGAAGTGTTGCAGGCTGCAGTGGGCAACCACTTCAGAGACACGCTCCAATCGATGCCCGCCATCAGCTTTATCGAGAAGCGGCAAGAGGTGCAACGAGCCGCTTTTGAGCGAATTGCGGAATTGCTCGGCATCTACTTTGTAGAGACCAAGGGCGTCTATATTCAGGACGTGCTCTTCCCGGCCGATCTCGTCAAGGTGCTGACCGAACGCGAGATCGCCAAGCAGGAGATTGCCACCTTCGAGCAGCAGCGGCAGGCCCAGGATGGGCGCATCCGCATGGAGCAGGCTCGCGGCACGGCCGACATGCAGGCAGAGCTGGCCAAGTCTGCGGTCGGTGTCAATATCAAGACCAACCAGGCAAGCGCCCGGCGTGCCGAGGCCGAGGGCGAGAGCTACTACATTGAGCAGACGGGTAAGGCCAAAGGAGCTGAAGTTCGCTCTGTCGGTTTAGCCAAGGCCGAAGCTTATGACGCGCAGGTAAAGAGCTTTGGAGCCAATGCAACCGCCTTCGTCAATGCCGTGGACGCTCTTTCAAAAAGTGGCAATCGCTTCGTACCGGAGATCCTGGTCTCAGGTAGCAATGGTGGAGCCTTCGATGGGCTTGCCGCAACGCTGATGAAATACCTCAGCGAACGCAAAGCCTCCTAACGGGAAAGCAGGGCCGATCCTTAGGGTCGGCCCTGCTTTTTCAGTTCTACCTTCGGGTAGTAATCGGCTTCGGTCTTCTGGAACTTCTCCATCCACTTCTTGCCTGCATCGCTTGTGAAGCTCCAATCCTGCCGGTGGTAATTCCAACTTTCGGGGTTGAGCGATTGAGCCCTCTGCCACCACTTTCGTGCCAGCTCCTCCTGCTTGCCTTCAAACAGTGCGACCGCGAGTTTGAAGGAGGCTTCCGCTTCTTTCTCTGCCGCCGTTCTTTCCTTCACCCGCCCGGCATAATCGGCGTCGCTCAGGACATATTCACTCTGCTCGCCCTGGTTCACCCAGTCTCTGAGCGCGGCCACGTAGTCCTCGCCTTGCGTACGAATGACCTTACCGCCAATCTTCAATTCCTGATTCTTCGGTGCCGCCGTTTCCGGTGGCCTTACCACTCGACCCTTCTCGTCAATCCAGACGCCCGACGGCACATTCACAAGCTGATACGCGGAACTCACAGCATGATTCGTGTCGAGCAGCGTGGTGTAGGTTGCCTTGGCCGCGTCATACCACTTGCCCGCCGCCGCTTCACCGCCTGTGTCCTGCGCGGCCGCAATCAACTCAAATCCTTGCTGCTTCAATTCCATGTATAGGGTCTGCCAGACCGGCAGATCAAGTCGGCATCCTCACCAGGAGGCCCAGGAGAGCAACAGGACTTTTTTGCCTCTGAAGTCGCTCAACTGAACGGATTGGCCTTTGCGATCTTTCACCGAGAAGTTGGGGGCAATCCGCGACTGCAGGAAGCCACTCCTCAAAAGAGGCATCTCACTCAGGCTCCAAAGCTCGCCCTCTCTGACGACCACTTGCTTCACCTTACGGGCAAAGCCGCTCAGGTTCAGCCACCCACGCCTCTTCAGCTCGTTGCCAAGAGGAATACAAATATCACTACGGCAAGCCCCCTGTGGCTTCACCACAAACTCGTTGATCCGACCCAGCTCGCCCACGGGAATCCAAAGGTCATCGTTCTCGACACGGCTCTGCCGGAGCTCGATCCTGCGATCTTCATACAGAACGGTCGCGGGCCGCGAAGGGGCAGCCATCAGTGCCCCGGGTGCCAGAAGCAACTCGCGCAGGAGCATTTAGTCCGACCTGCTTTGGGTCTTCGAGGCGATCACTGCCAACTCATCACAGCGATTGTTATCGGGATGATCGGCATGGCCCTTCACCCACTTCCAGGTCGCTTCATGACGGGCCACCTGCGCATCCAGTTGCTCCCACAAATCCTGATTCTTGACGGGCTTCTTGTCGGAGGTGCGCCAGTTATTGCGCTTCCAGCCGTGGATCCACTCAGTGATGCCTTTTCGGACGTACTCGGAGTCAGTAACGATCGTCACCTGACACCTTTCTTTCAGTAGCTTCAAGCCTTCAACGGCTGCCTGCAATTCCATCCGATTATTGGTGGTCTGCGGCTCACAGCCCCACAGTTCTTTTTTGTGCGCACCGTACTTCAGAATGGCTGCCCAGCCGCCGGGCCCCGGGTTGCCCGAGCAGGCCCCGTCCGTGATCAATTCCACACTCTTCATGCCGCGACGATCTCTGCCTCTTGTTCCTTGCTGAAAAATTCTTCCACGGCCTCGATGATCTGGCGCGGTTCATGATGCTTGTAGATGCCAGCTCGCAAGTGCGCACCATTGCGCACCCCGTGAGTGAAGTAGCTGGTGAACTGCTTCATCTTGCCAACTGCTTCGGGCCAGTTGGTTTCTTCGAGCATGGTGAAGTACCGCTTCATGATTTCGTAGCGGTCTACATGTGTCGGTTGCCAGTAGGTCCCGGTTGCCAGGTACTCGCTGATTTGCCGGAAGATCCATGGGTTATAGCTGGCTGCACGGCCTACCATCACCGCATCGCAGTTTGTCTGTTGAATCATGTTGACGGCATCTTCCGGTGTAATGATGTCGCCATTGCCAATTACCGGGACCTTCACGGCGGCCTTGAGTTCGGCAATGTGATTCCAATTTGCTCTCCCCGCGTAGCCCTGTTCCCTGGTGCGTGGGTGCAACGCAATGGCGGCTAAGCCAAGGTCTTCCGCAATCTTCCCCATTTGCAAGTAGACAAGCTCATTGTCGTTCCAGCCGGATCGAAACTTCATGGTGAGTGGAATCTTGATCGCGCCCTTGACCGCCTTCAAAATATCTACAATCAGCGGCAAGTCTCGCAGGCATCCAGAGCCCCCGTTGCAGCGCACCACTTTTTTCACCGGACAACCA
This sequence comes from Bryobacter sp., assembly GCA_044340255.1. Lineage (GTDB taxonomy): Bacteria > Acidobacteriota > Terriglobia > Bryobacterales > Bryobacteraceae > Bryobacter. Next base: position 131,857 of record JBIITX010000005.1, read on the forward strand.
AAGTTGATGTCGACAAAATCAAAGCCCAGGTCTTCACAGTGGCGAGCCGCATCGGCCATCACCTTGGGGTCAGATCCGAACAGTTGCGACGAGATCGGATGCTCTTCCGGTTCAAAGCACAGATAGCGCTTCTCCGTCTTGGAGACCTTCTTGGATCGAACACTGGCCACGACGCCGTGGCTCGATGTAAATTCCGTCATGATTAATCCGCAACCTCCCTGGTCGCGGATCAGGCGCCGAAACACAGTATCTGTCACCCCAGCCATGGGGGCAAGAACAGTTGCGGGAACGATATTCGTGGAGCCAATGGGAAAACTGGCCGGAAATGAACGCATCTTTTTCTATTATGAAGGGTTTCGAGAGTAGACTACGAGAAACGAGCCTCGCCTTGTTTACGTCAGGAGATGTATGAACTCGAAGATTATCTTGGCCTTTGTCGGTGGAGCCGCCCTGGCGGGAGCCCTGGCCGTGCTGTTGACTCGCAGTTCTGCCCCACAGGAAACCCCGGTCACCACAGCTTCCAGCGCACCATCGATTGTAGAGCGCCCCGTGGAAGGTGCTGCGGGCAATGCCGGCGATGTGGCAGCCAGCATTGAAGCGGTTCGACCTCGCCCGGTCGAGAACATGCGCAAGGAAACCAAGCTTCCCAAGCCAGCGCCTGTCGTTGTCAAAAAGGGTAGCGTTGCCGAACCGGTCAAAGTTTCGCCCGACGCGCAAACGGTCGTCAGTTCCACTTCCAACGATCCGGGTGGCGTCGTTCTGCCTCCCTTCTCTTCACCAGAACCACCGAAGACCGCTGCCGTGCCAAAAGAAGAACCGAAGCACGCCGAGATCCTCCGTCCAGACCCATCGGCAAAGCAGCCGCAACGTACCCCGGAGACTGTCACGGTTCCGGCTGGCACCAGTGTGATGGTGCGGCTGAACTCCACCTTGAACTCCGAGAAAAACATTGCCGGAGATTCTTTCTCAGCGGTTCTCGAGAGCCCACTCGTGGTCAATGACATCGTTCTCGCAGAGCGTGGGGCAAAGGTGGAAGGAAAGATCGTAGAAGTGGATCGCAGTGGTCGTGTCAAGGGTTCGGCCCGTTTAGCCCTGGCGCTGACGAGAATCCAGCTCAGTGATGGCCAGCGCGTGGAACTAAAGACCGATTCCTGGGAGCGTCTGGCGGAAAGTTCCACCAAGAAAGATGCGGTGAAGGTGGGCGTCTTAACGGGCATCGGCGCCGCGATTGGTGCGATTGCTGGTGGTGGCAAGGGTGCTGCAGTGGGAGCAGCCAGCGGCGCTGGAGCAGGCACGGGAGTGGTGCTCGCCACTCGTGGCAATGCTGCTCAGATTGATGTAGAAACCAAGATTCCCTTCCGTCTTTCGAGCGCACTCACGGTGACCGAAAAGATCCGCTGAGTTACAATGGAAAAAGACTAGGACGCCGGCATAGCTCAGTTGGTAGAGCGCCTGATTTGTAATCAGATGGTCGTTGGTTCGATTCCGACTGCCGGCTCCAGATCATCACTTTAGAATCAATGCATAAGGCCCGCTTCGGCGGGCCTTTTCTTGTTCAGGTGAATGTGCCGCTGTGTTGTCACAATACTCCCGTGGCCCGCGATGGTTTTCAGCTGAAAAGGATCAAGCGCACCGGCCCACCGCGACAGGCAGCTATGGCGAAGCGAGTAGAGAACGAAGTGCTTCAGGTTTGCTCTTTGGATCGCCTGAGCCAGTCTCTTCTGGAGCATGGAAACGTCGATATGCCACATGCTCTGCGATCAAACTTCTTGAACTTGAGCAAAGTTTTGGCGCGATTCCGGTAGAAGCCTGTGGTTCTCGGCTTCTCCGCTGAAGTCGATGCTACGAAGGGAATGAATTCCCTTTCAGGAGATTATGTATTTTTTCATTGACTTACCTTGAAGGATCGGTTTGCCGTCCCCAGCTGAGAGCCTCTGTTGTGGAGAAGTGAAAAGCGCAGACGTTTTAATTATTTAATGAATGCAAGGCTTAGGGAGTCCGATATGATTCCCGTGGTGACGAAGACTCCAAAGGCAATCGCAGCTTTTGCAAGCGTTTTAATTTTGAGCTTTGCGCTACTGTACGTTGATTCAATCCGCACAAATCCGGGTCGACATGCGGGGAGAACAATCCGAATTGGAGTGAACCTGAATCCGCCGTATCAGGTTCTGCAGGCAGACGGTTCGGTAAAGGGCTTGGCGGTCGACGTTCTCAATGAAGCTGCTCGTAGGCTAGATGTGCGGTTGCATTGGCAGACACTCGCGGATGGCCCTGACGAAGCTTTTGCGACAGGCGCTGCAGATCTGTGGCCACTGGCCGCCATCATTCCAGAGCGTCAAAAAAGAATGCATTTCAGCCCACCCTGGATGGAACAGCATTACGATCTCATCGTCGACGCTTCTGCTAATACGAGCCTGGCGGCCAACAAAATCGATAAGATCGCCACGTTTCGCCTTCCGATCTCAGTGTATGCGGCGAAAAGCTTTTTAAGGCCGGCCCACCTCGTGGAGTTCTCAAGTCGCGTTAGCGCTGTGGAGGCAGTTTGCGCTGGATCAGCGGGGGGCGCGTTGATAGAAGCGCGATTGGGCTTCGCACTGCTCTTGTTCCCTCCGGCTGGGTGTGCGGGAAAGACTCTGAGAGCCGAGAAAATTGACAGTGCTGCAATTCAGTTTGGCGTTGCTTCCACGTTCGCCGAGGCCAGCGTTGCCGATGCGCTTCAGGGTGCCATTAGATCTATGGCTGATGACGGTACGCTCAGTGCCATCTATGGAAGGAACCCGGAGTACGGCGAAGAAGAGACCCGCTATCTGCTGCAATTGACGGATTATCGACGCCAAATCAGATTGCTCGGATTTACGTCGGCTGCTGCACTGATTGCACTGCTGATTACGGCATTGATCATAAAGCGAATCACACAGTTGAAGGTACGGGCAGAATCGGCAAACAAATCCAAAACAGAGTTTCTCGCTTCCATGAGTCACGAGATCCGCACACCCATGAATGGTGTGATCGGTATGACCGGCCTCCTGCTGGGTACCAAGCTGAATCCGGAGCAATTACACTATGCTCAGACCATTAGACAGTCCGGCGAAGCGCTGCTCAATGTGGTCAACGAGATTCTCGACTTCTCAAAGATTGAGGCTGGCAAAGTTCGCCTGGATCTGGTCGATTTTGATCTGCAGGTTGCCATACAGGATGTTTGCAATCTCTTTCGACCTTTAACGATGGCAAAGCATCTCAGACTGGTATTCCTTTATGGCTCGGAAACGCCTCGGATGGTGGTTGGCGATCCAACCCGTATGAGGCAGGTCGTCATGAATCTTCTCTCAAACGCCATCAAGTTCACAGAGAAGGGAGAAGTCGGTATCGAGGTGTCACACCGTCGTGGCAAAGGCAATCAGATATTGATATCCATTCAGGTGAAAGATACCGGAATTGGAATCGATGCAACGGCACTCGAAGACATCTTCGAAATGTTTCAACAGGCCGATTTCTCAACTTCCAGAAAATACGGTGGTACAGGGCTTGGCCTGTCCATATCAAGAAAGCTAATTCACCTGATGGGTGGAACCATTCAGGCTGCCAGTGTTCCTGGTAAAGGTTCTAATTTCACCATCGAGCTTCCAGTGTTCGAAGCGATGAATGCTGAGGCACGTCCCTCAGAATCACCTCAATTCGCCACGACCCCTCAGCTGGCTACTCAGGAAAACTCTCAGATCCCCCCCGGCGAGATCAGCCCTGCAAGCGAACAACATGAATTTGCAGGCTGCCGCATATTGCTCGCAGAAGACAATTTCGTCAACCAGCGCTTGGCAGTCAGGCTGCTTGAAAAGAAGGGATGCCTGGTTGACGTAGCCTCTGATGGTGTCGAGGCTGTAACGATGTCGGCTCAAGCCCCTTACGACTTGATCCTCATGGATTGCCACATGCCGAACATGGACGGTCTTGATGCCACACGCCTCATTCGAAATCGGGAGGGTGACTCAGTCCACACTCCGATTCTTGCTGTCACTGCCGCCGCCATGGTTCAAGACTACGACCGTTGCATTGCTGCTGGAATGGATGACTTTCTCAGCAAACCCATCGACGCATCGCAGCTTTTCGAGCTGATCCGCAAGCACCGGCAGGCTGTTCGGAAAGACCCGAATGCTGCCACTTCATCGGAGATCTCCAGTTCAGAGTATAAGGATTATCTTGATGCGCTCCTGGACGGAGATCTTAGTCGCTGCAGAAACTTGGTCCACTCTTTGCGATTCAGGGGAGTGTCAGAAGGGGATCTCTACCTAAACTTGCTGCAGCCTTCCATGTATCGGGTTGGTGAGCTTTGGGCCTATGGCCAGATATCACTAGCTGTAGTTCATGAAACTGCAACGATCACCGAAAGGCTGCTCGCGAATCTACCCGAAAACAGCATCCCGGTAAATGGAAAGCTCAGCGCGATAGTCGCTTGTGCGCCTGGAGAAAAGCATCAACTCGGCGCGAAGATGATCCGCAATGCACTTGAATTGAAAGGATACAAGGTTCACTACATCGGGTCGGGTCTTCCCAACGATTCCCTCATCCAGCTCCTCCAGAAAACCAAGCCCGAGTTGCTCGCACTTTCAGTCATCCTGCTCGAACATCTGCCTGCCCTCTTTGATCTCATACAATCGGTCAAGACTTTCTATCCTGAGCTTGAAATCATCATCGGCGGCCAGGCAATTCAAGATGATTCCATTGCCCAAATCCACCAGTTCCCCAATGTTTCGACGGCAGCCAACTTCGCGGAATTTGAGGATTACTTGAAACGGCTCAGCCTTCATTGCAATCTGGAGTCGCTCGCTTGAAGCGGTGCCGCGATCCCGTTAGCGGCGATGTATTTCGCATGAGCCAAAGGCATCGCTCCCGCAATGTGATGCGTTGTAATCAGATGGTCGTTGGTTCGACTTCGACTGCCGGCTCCAATTCCTGCCGGCTTAAACTCCAAACGCAGCTCGCGGATTCTCCCAAAGCAATTGCTTCCACCAACGGCGATCAATCTGCGGCAGGAAGTCCAGGTAGATCGAATCGTAGCCCTGGTAGTTTCCCCCGCCCGCCTCGCCAACGTGCCACCAGCCGGAGTCCTGACTCAAGAGCACCCTACCGAGCAGCCCCTCCTTGGCCATAAACTCCACGCATTCCTTGTGCCAGGCCAGGGTCTTCGGCGAAATCCCGTCAAACTCCACCCACGCCCCAGCACGAGCCACGTCTGCGTGGACACGATGATCCCGCTCATTCTGCGCGTGCACCCAAACGAACTTGTTCAGAGGGAACTTCAACTTCTGCAGGATCTCCACCTGCTCCGGTGCTGCCTTGCGGCCCGTATGCGAGGCAATGGTCAACCCGGTTTCGAGGGAGGCAATCGCCGCCGCCTCCACCAGCTTGCGGTCTAATTCTCGCAGCGGCCCCTCATTGACGCCGATCTTGATAAAGCGAGGCTTGGTCCCTTCGATGCCATTGCGCCATTCCCCAATCCAGCGCTTGGCGAGTTCCAGTGCCGTTTCCGTTCTTGCAAAACCAGGAATGTGCCGGTATTGATTGGCTGCATACAGGCCTGTGTTGGTCCAGATTTCGATGCCAGTCGCCTCGGCCAGCCGTGCCAGCAACTTTGGGTCCCGCCCCAGATAATTCGGGGTACATTCCAGCAGACGCACACAACCAAGCCTGGCAATCGCCTCGAGCTTGGGTTTTGCCGCCGCAAACACTTCATCCTGAACATAGCGGGAGCGCGACACCACCTCGGCACCAGCGAAGTCCACCAGGACATGCTCGTGAACCAAAATGCTTTTCTCTTTGGCGCAGGAAGCGAGCGAGGCAACTCCGCTGGCCAACAAGACCCGCCGCGACCACTCACTCTGCACTTCTGCTGCTTTCATGAGCTAATGCTAACGAAAAAATGCCGCGACGAATTGCAGGCAGCCAACATCTATCTGAGAGTGATCCATTCAAAAGTTGCACTCATCTCCGGAGCCAACAAGGGCATCGGACTTGAAACCGCCCGCCAACTGGCAAGCCTTGGCTACACCGTGATTCTCGGAGCCAGAAAAGAAGCAGATGGACTGGCCGCAGCTGCAACCATTGGCCCCTCGGCCCACTTCGTTTTGTTAGACATGACCAACCCAAAGACCTTCCATGCTGCAGCCGCCTGGCTTGACGAGAAGTTCGGCAAACTCGATGTGCTGGTGAACAATGCAGGCATTGGTCCTGACAACGGGAAGAAGCCGAGTGACGCCCCCATCGCACTCATTCGGGATACCTTTGAGACCAACGTCTTCGGTTTGGTAGAACTCACCCAGGTAATGTTACCGCTGCTCCGCAAAAGCGAGGCGGGTCGCATTGTCAATGTGTCGAGCATCCTGGGCAGTCTCAACCTGAATTCCGATTTCAATGCCCAATTGGGTGACTGGCGCAGCTTTGGTTACAACGGCTCAAAGGCCGCCGTAAACATGTTCACGGCGACCTTGGCCTTCGAGTTGAAAGATACTGCGATCAAAGTGAATGCGGCTCATCCAGGTTGGGTGAAAACCGATTTGGGCGGAGAGGGCGCAACTCTCGAGGTGTCCGACGGAGCCAAAACCTCAGTGCGCCTGGCAACGCTGGACGCAAGCGGGCCTACCGGCGGATTCTTCCACCTGAACGACCCACTGCCCTGGTAATCCGTCGCAGCTAGGCGAGTGTCATGATCCGCGGGATACCCGTTCCCGTCAGCGCTCCAGCTTGTGAGGGAGCAATGCAGAGCTGCACATCGAATCGCTCTCCATCCACCTCAAACTGAATCACGTACCAGCTTTCCTTGCCGCTGCGCCGGGTCGCAAAATTGCGACCAAACACCACAGCTGGGATCGACAGCCCCATCGTTCCCAGCTTGGATTCCAAGCTGTTCTTGAGGTTTCCGATGATCATGTTGGTCATCTCGGCGACCGCATCCAAAACTTCGTCCGTGACGTTTGGATACTCAGCCATGAGGAGCGTATTGGCGATCTTGCATGCCAAAGGTGAGCTGCAACTCACCACCGCCGTTCCCGTCCAATCGCCAACGAGCCCAATGATCCCAATGACCCCCATGCTTAATCCCTTGCCGGGGTCTTCGACGAAGTACTCTCCAAACTTGGCATCCATGCCCAGCATCGTCTGAAACACTTCGTTCGTGGAACTGGTTACCCATTCAACGATTTCATCCCGCGTAGGTGCCGCGGTGGCAGTTGTTGCAGTCATATAAGCCCTCTCTTAGGTGCTGAGTTCGTTAAACGAGCCCAGTGAGTTTCTCCTTGATTTGCTCCGTGGTAAAAGGCTTTCGCACGTATCCCGAAGCCCCAAGGCTTACCGCTTCCATTACTTTGTTCTGATTGCCTTCGGTGGTGATCATAATCACCGGCACCGACTTATAGGCATCCATGCTTTTGATCTTGCCCAGCATTTCAAGACCATCCATATTCGGCATATTGATGTCGGACAGAATCAGGCCCACCGATTGCTGTTCCAGCATCGCCAGTGCCTCCACCCCGTCACCAGCTTCGTGGATGTTGCCAATAGGCATCTCGGTTTGCCTCAACACCCTCTGCAGAATCTTGCGGATCGCCGCCGAGTCGTCAACGATCAACACGTCCATTGCCATTAGAGTAAGATCTCCTCCATAGAAGCCTCTTCGACGAGATGCCCCCAGCATTTAGAAGAATTTCAACGCGATGGTCATAAAATGAAGTTGTGCCGGACTCTACTGCTCCCCCTGCCAACCTCCTCCTAACCCCTCTTGCCTTTTCTCTGGCCGGCAAAAAAGCTCTGGTGGCCGGTGCCAGCCGCGGCATCGGCCTCGCCATCGCCCAGGCCTTTGCTGCCTCCGGGGCTGATACCGTTCTTGCCGCCCGCAGCATCGATACCCTCCAGCAGCACGCCGCGACACTCCGCGCCCAGGGCTATCTGGCCTCCAGCGCCTTTCTCGACATGGAGCAACCAGATTCTATCGATGCCATCGCTTCCTCCCACGACTTCGACATTCTGGTCAATGTCAGCGGCACCAACATCCGCAAGCGCTTTGAAGACTACACCGAGGCCGAATACGAGAAGATCTTTCAAACCAACCTCCACGGCATCGCAAGGCTTACCGCCAAGGTCGGGGCCCGTATGATCGAGCGCGGCAAAGGCGGTCGCATCCTCCACATCTCCAGCCTGTTCAGCACCAATGGTGTCCCCTATGTCGCCATCTATGGCATGACCAAAAGTGCCATCACCGGCCTCACCCGCACCCTCGCCGCCGAATGGGGCAAGCACGGCATCACCGTCAATTCCATCGCTCCCGGCTTTATCATCACCGACCTCAACCGCCAGATGTGGCAGCCGGAAGAAATGAAGGCCTGGTTGCGCGCCACCCAGTCAATCCCCCGCACGGGTATCCCGGAAGACATTGCCCCAATGGCTGTCTTTCTTGCCTCCCCCGGTGCCGCGTTCATCACCGGCCAGAACTTCGCCGTTGATGGCGGTGCCAATTGCACCAAGATCTGGCCCTTTGAGCCGACTTCCTAGCCATGCCCTCCCGACGACTCTTCCTCGCAAGCACGCTCACCGCCCTGGCCCAGGAGCCAGCCGAGAAGCCCGTCGAGTTCATTTGCCCTATGGATGCCGACATCCGGCAAAAAGGACCCGGTCGTTGCCCCCGCTGCGGCATGAAACTCGTGGCCGGCCTGCCCGACCCGGTCGAGTACCCCGTCCGCCTCACCACCACTCCGCGCAACCCCAAACCCGGCCAGAAGGTCCGCCTCCGCTTCACCGTCCTGCACCCCAAAACGGGCAAGCCGGTTCCAGATCTGGAGCTCGTCCACGAACGTGTCTTCCATCTCTTCCTCATCTCTGAAGACCTCAACCACTTTGCACATGAGCATCCCACCCCGGTAGCTCCTGGCACATTTGACTTCGACTGGGTTTTCCCTGCCGGCGGCATGTGGCGGTTGCTCACAGACTTTTATCCAGCCAACGCCACTCCCCAACTGGTGGCAAAAACACTCCTGCTCCCCGGCGGCACCTACCGGGCTCCACAACTGGTCGATACCGTGGCCAAGCCCGTCAAGGCCGAAAACATGAGCGTCTCTTTGCGGCTAACCCCCGCCGAGCCACTCGCCGGAGAAAAGACCCTGCTGCAATATCGCATCGAACCCCGCGAAGCATTCGAACCCTTCCTCGGGGCCATGGGGCATATGTTGGTGGCCAGTGCCGACTTGATCGATCTCCTCCACACCCACCCCTTCCTGGTAGATGGCGGTATGGCCGATCCCCCTAAGGATGCCAAGCTCGTGCAGTTCAACGTGATCTTCCCGCGCCCCGGCGTCTATCGCGTTTGGGCCCAGTTTCAAAGGGCCGGTGTAGTCAATACGGTTCCCTTTAACGTTGCCGTGAAGAGTTTGTAGTCGGCGCAGCCAACAGGTCCAACCGTACTCCCGCCGAAGGATAGGCAAGCAACTTCGATCCCGCTGGGAGTATCTGCGTCTGGGCAAACTCATAGACTCGCGTTGCCTGTGACGAGAAGCCTTCAATCCACAGCAGCGGCAACAGACTCCCGTCCGGCAATTCTGCCAGCAGCTTAAACGAGGTTCCTTCCGCAAGCTGGCCCAGTTGTACCGCCCTCACTTCGAGCCGGCGGGCCAGCTTCATGCCGTGGGCAAAGGCGAGTTTGGTCCCCTTGGCAATGCCTGGTGTCGCCTTCGGTGCCCGCGGCGTAGGCGGCAGCAGATTCGCATCACCTTCCGGGGCCCCGCCCTCCACCCAGTCCGCCAGCAGATGGATCTCTTCCTCACTCAGCCCGAGATCATGGCGAAACTCCCCAAACCCCTTCACCGCATTCCAGGGAGGCATGCGTCGCCGCAGTACTTCTTCCTGCATCGCCTTGGCCCAGGGCCTGGCCTCAGCGTAAGTGAGCAGCGAAAACGCCTTGCCCTCGGGCCGATGGCAACTGGCGCAACGTTGAAACACCACCCGAGACACTTCCTTGCCCCAGGTCAATTTGGTCGTAACGACATCGTGGCCGTCAGCGGAATGGATGCTCCATCCCACAGCGGCCACGATCCAGACGAATTGGCGAAACTGCTTAGTCAAGACCACCGGCGCTCGATGGCGGAGCAGTCTTCTTCTTCGGCCGAACAATGTCCATCACCGAGGTTTCCACCGGGACGCTAATGCTGAAGAAACCAATCATCATCTCTTCCCAGCTCTGGTCGCCCCACTTTACCGGCTTGGTCGCATCGGGGTTGTACTTGTTGTTGGGCGAGTTGTCAAACCAGCCGCTGGCCAGAATCTGGGTACCAGCAGGGAGCTTCATTGGCTCCTTCAGTTGATAGGTCAACTGCCAGTTGAAGTCATAGTGCGGCACCTTGAGCAACTCCTTCACCTCTCCGTTGGGAAACTTGGCCTGCATCGCAAACGCCTTGCCGCGCACATGCATGTGCGGCACCAGGGCTTCCAGCGTCGTTTCCGAGTGAAGCGTCATCCTGGCGTCGACCTGATGATTGTCCGCACCCGCCGGGATCTCAAACCTTGTGTTGATCGCCTGCAGCGTCAGCACCCGCTCCTTTGGAGTTTCCTTGGCGAAAATGAGCCCCAGTTTGGCTTTGTCGAGAGCTTCTTTGCCATTTGCTGTCCAGTGCAACTGGAACACGATATCGCTGCCAGCCTTGATCAACTTGCCCTGACCCGGCTTCACCTGATCCGGCACCGTACCCGGTGCATACCCGGTCAGGAAGTCGGTCGCTCCGCCGTCCCCGCCCTTGCCCGGGATAAACACCTTACCGGGAACCGCATCTTTCAGCCACTTGCTACCGGGCTCGCGGATAAACGCAATGATGTGGTGGTTGACGGCCCGGTTCATCGGGCGCGTTTCCGCCGCGACTACCCAGCGATCTTCTTTGAATCCCAAGGGAAGTACGACGTAGTGGTAATCGATCGTCCCCTGCGCTGGCACCTTGAAGGCTTCTGGCATTTCAATCTCAAAATCGGGCTTGCCAATGGTCCAACCCTCGGCGAAGTCACGCTTGACCGGGGCGCCATCCTTGGGGTTCCCCTCGCTGGCACCCGTCGAAGCCCAGTCCACCAGCGTCTTCACATCGGCTTCATTCAAGCTGCGATCGTTGCCGAAGTGACCCACCGTCGGGTCGGCATTCCAGGGCGGCATCCGGCGTTGGGAGACGCTCATCTTGATGGCTGCCGCATAAGGACGGGCTTCCTTGTAGCTCAACAGGCTCATTGGTGCTGCCTCACCCGGCCGGTGGCAACCGACGCAACTCCTCTCCAGAATCGGCTGAACGTCTTTGTAAAAGGTTGGCTTCGGAGCAGCGAAGGCCGATCCGAGGCAGGCGAGTAGCGCGACAGGCAGGCGAACATTCATAGGAGTTTGAAAAAGACCCTTCCAGCTTAAATTTACGCGATTTTGAGCCGAGAAGTTCAACAAGGGATGAGGAGAATTCAAATTTCTCATCTTTTTTCTCATACTTTATTTCTCGGGCCCGATCTGTAGTTTGACGAGAATAAACTCATGCGCGTAAACGATCCCAACCCAAACCCGGCGGCGCTGAACCCCAACGGCCCAGCGGGCGCCGGTGCTGCTGGCGCCGGTGCTGCTGGCACTGGCGCAACCGGCAAGACCGCCCAGCTCGATCCGGTCCGCATCAGTAGCTCCAGCACGAATCGCGCCTCCGGGGCGGATCGTACCGATGAAGTGCAGCTGTCCAGCCTGTCCAGCAAAATCAACGATTTACAGTCCGATAGCCCGCAGCGCGCGGCCTACCTCGAGAGCCTTCGCCTCGAAGTTGCCTCCGGCCAATACGAGGCCGATCCCGCTCAAACTGCCTCGGCCATCGTCAAGGACGCTCTCATCCCATCGGAGTAATCCACCATGCCGGATCTTCATTCCGCTTCCGATCCCCGTCTGCAATCCCTGCTCAACTCCCTCGCTCGAGTGCGCCAACTTTTACTCCACTCCCCGTCCAGCCTTTCCCTCGAAACTGCCGGGCTCGACTTGGCCCAAATTGAGGAGGGCATCTCTACCCTTCCTTCCTATCTCAGCCCACCCTTATCCCAGCCCGACCGCCAGGCCCTCCTTCAAATCCAGTCGCTCGCACAAACCGTGCATGCCCTCTATCGCAACGCTTCGCTTTTCTTCCAGGGCCTCGCTACCGAATCGATTCAGAATGGCGCCTGGGACGCTGCGGCCTACTCCTCGCAAGGAGATTGGCTCCAGCCCAACTCTGCGGCGACAAACTCACGCTGGAGTGCGGAGGCTTAGCCCATGGGTAATCTCTTTGGTTCCTTGCTCGCTGCCGGAGGTGCCATGCGCGCCTTCGAAAAAGGCATCTCCACTACCCAAAACAACGTGGTCAATGCCAGCACCCCAGGCTATGCCAAACAGCGCCAGATCTTCGAGGCCAAACGCTTCGAGCCAGAGCGCAACATCATTGGCGGCGTAGGTGCTGAAGGCCTGTATAACTATCGGGATGCCTTCTCTGAGCGCAACGTCCAACGTCGTACTTCCCAGGCTGCCGTCGAGCAGCAACGATCCAATTCACTCAAATCCATCGAAGCCCTCTTCCCGGTGACAGAAGGTGCCGGCGTTCCCGGTGCGATCAATAAGTTCTTCAATGCCTTCTCGCAGTTGACGGTCTCACCCAATGACGCCTCCGGCCGTCAGGTCGCCCTCGACCGCGCTGCCGATCTATCCTTCAACTTCCGTCGCACCTCCAACCTCCTGCTGGCCGAGCGTGGCAATACGCAAGTCACCATCCAGTCCAGCGTCTCCCGAATCAACGAAATCGCGGGCCGCATCCGTGATCTCAATGCCACTCGCCGCGGCGACTCTGCCGCTTCGGTTGATCCTGGCAGCGACGCCAAGCTCTATTCCGCACTCGAAGAACTCTCCGAACTGGTCGACTTTACCGCCATCCAATCCGCCGATTCCGGTGTCAGCATTTACCTCGGTGGCCAATCGTTGCTGGTCATTGGCGACCGCCAATACAATCTCTCCACCGATGTGCTAGACGACAAAGCCCGAATTCTGGATTCCGATGGCATTGAGATCAGCGATCAGCTCTCCGGCGGAAAACTCGTGGGCCTGCTCGATGTCTACAACAACAAAATTCCCGCCTACCTCGGTGACCTCAATACCCTGGCTGCCAACTTTGCCAACACCATCAACGCACAATTAGCGCAAGGCGTCGATCAAAACGGCAATCCTCCCATCCAGGATCTGTTCTCCTTCGACGGTACACTCGGCGCTGCCTTTACGATCCGTGCCAATGACATCCTCCCCGAGTCCCTCGCCCTCTCGGCAACCGGACAACCCGGCGGCAATGCCAACGCCATCAAAATTACTGAAATGGCCAAAGAGCCCACGATCAACAACCAAACCTTCAGCCAGTTTTATGGGATTTCTGCCGGTCGCGTGGGCCGAGACCTATCCGGTGCCTCTGCCTCCGCCGGGGTCCAAACCGACCTCCTCACCCAGGCCAAAGAGCTACGGGCCGAACTCCAGGACGTTTCTCTCGACGAAGAGGCAGGCCAACTGATCCAGTTCCAGCGCGCCTACCAGGCCACCGCCCAATTGTTCAAGACCATTAACGAGATGACCGACACGATCATCAACACTCTGCTCCGCTGATTGAAAGGCTGGCCCACCCATGATTAACAACCTCTCCGCCTCCGAGGCTACTTTCCTTCGCAACATCGAGAAGATCCAGGCCCGCGCCGAACGCGCTCAGCTTGAGGTCACCAGCGGTAAACGCATTTTCAGCGCCTCTGACGAGCCAGACGGCATCAGCGCGCTCCTCACCACCCGAGCTGAAATCGATGCCAACGACCAAATCAAAAACAACCTTGGCCGCACCAAAGCCGAAGTCGATGCCTCAGAAAATGGCCTCCAGCAAGCCATCAAAATTCTGGAGCGAGCCAGAACCCTTGCCGCCCAGGGCAAGAACGGCTTCAACGTCGAATCCACCTGGACCGCCCTCTCCCTCGAAGCCGGCGACCTCAACCAGCAACTTCTCAACGTCTCGAACCTGGCCATTGAGGGCCGCTACATCTTCGCTGGCAACAACGATGCCACTCAACCCTTCGACTTCGATCCCGGCCTCGACGCGGTGACTTCCTATGCCGGCAGCGCCGCCACGCGACAAAGCCTCTTCCCAGGTGGCAACGCCTTCAACATTTCCCGCTCCGGCGATCAGATATTTGATAACGCCGGTGTCGATGCCGATGGCGTATCCAAGAGCGCCTTTTCTGCACTCAAGGCCCTGCGTGATGCCCTGACGGCTAAGGATGAAAACGCGCTCCGTGACGCCCTCCAGGCGGTCGAGGTGAGCGCCAAACACATCTCGGGTGAGCTCAGTTTCTATGGTGCCACCCAACGCCGGGTTGCCGAAGCTACCGCAGCGGCTGAATCCACCTCACTCCGGCTCACTTCCCAACTAGCCCGCCTCGAGGATGCCGACCTCACCCAGGCGATTCTCGAAATGCAGCAGGCAGCATTCCAGTCCAGAGCCGCCTTCCAGATCCGCGGCCAGCGCCCCCGCCAAACCCTCTTCGACTATCTGGGCTAATTCGAGCCTACAATCGGAAGCATGCGCTCCTCGCTGCTGCTTTGCCTCGCCAGCACCTTACTCATTGCCGCCAACAAGAACGATGAACGGCTGACAGAAGCTTCAGAAGTTCTAAGGGAAGTCATGGCTGCGCCAGACAAAGCCATCCCCAAAGAACTCCTCAATAAATCCCGTTGCGTTGCTGTCATTCCGGGCTTCAAAAAAGGGGCTTTTGTCATCGGCGTCAGCTACGGCAAAGGCTACGTCAGTTGCCGCCAACCCGGCAAATCGAGTTGGAGCGCCCCGGCCACCATCCTCCTCCAGGGTGGCAGTATTGGTGCCCAACTGGGCGGCACCGAGAGCGACCTCATTCTCCTCGTCATGAATCAGCGCGGTGCCGATTCGCTCCTCCAAAGCAAATTCACACTCGGTGGCGCCATCCAGGCCGCCGCCGGCCCTGTCGGGCGCAGCTCTACCGCCGAAACCGATGCAGCCATGCGAGCCGAAATCCTTTCCTACTCCCGCGCCCGCGGTCTATTCGCAGGCATTTCGCTCCAGGGTGCCACCTTCCGGGCAGATCTGGATTCCAATGAAGCGCTCTACAAACGCCGTCTCACCACCGCTGACATAGTCAAAGAGCGCAAGGCGAAGCCTACCGCCTCCGGTCAAAAATTCATCAATACTCTAACTCGCTTCTCTCCAAAAGCGATTCAATAGATTCATGCAGTATTTGTGGATTCTACTGTTCACTTCTTTGCTTTGGTCAGCTCCTTCGCCCGCCGACCTCATCCCGGCCCGCTGGCCTACAGCCGACCCCGCATCCCTGCTCGCTCTGGCAAACTCTCCCATTAACTGCCTCCTCCTCCCCGAAGCGCATTGGAACAACAGCTTCCTCAATGCCGCACACGCCAAAAACATCACCGTCCTCGGCCTCCTCCAGCCGGGTGATCCTGCCTTACCTCGTGCCAAACGTGCCATCGACCTCGGCCTCGACGGTGTAGTCCTCGAAGGCAACTTTCCCGAAGCAGACTCAAAAGCCGTTCGCCAGACCCTAACCCAGGCCTCCCGCCTGACCGTTGAGCTCGGCCTCCGTGGCCGCATCCCTCTCGGGGCCGACGCTCCCCCCATCATTGGCACCTTCCAGGGTGTCTGGGCCGGTATCAATCCACATGAAGAAGGCGAAGCCCACGCTGCCCCCTCTGGTGCCCCCTGGATCGATACCAATGCCGGTTTCTTGCGCTTCGTCCGCGCGGCCACCAACCGTACCTTCTGGCTCAGCGCCGCCCCGGTTCCCAAGTCTGTCGTCACCCTCTCTCGCTACCTGCAAATGATTGCCGACCCAGCCATGATCGGTGCCCGCTGGGTAGTCCAGTTCGAACCCGAATTCTTCACCCGCCTATTGGCCGCCGAGCCCAAGGCCACCAAAGACTTCAAACGAATCAACCAGGTCCTTACCTTTTTTGAGACCCACCGCAAACTCCAATCTCTGCCAGCCTTCGGACAACTCGCCGTCGTCGAAGACGTGGCCAACGGCGCACTGCTCTCTGGCAGCGTCCTCGACATGATCACGGTCAAACACACCCCAGTGCGCCCCGTTCCCTTCAAGGCAGTCGAGGCCAAGACCTTTGATCAGGCCAAAATGGCCGTCAATGTCGATCCCCAATCCCTCAACCCCGCCCAGCAGCAGGTGCTCAAAGACTTCACCCGCGGGGGAGGCACAGTGCTCACCGCGCCCCCCGGCTGGCGCATGCCTGAACCGCGGCCAGACCAAATCGTCACCGCGCCCGAAGAGGTGAAAAAGCTCGATCAGATCTGGAAAGAAGTCAATTCCATGATGGGCCGCCGCAATCTCGGTGTTCGCCTCTTCAATGTCTCCAGCATGCTTTCCAACATGCTCGGCCCCCCCGATGCTTCTCGCGTAGTGGTCTACCTCGTCAACTATGCCGACTTTCCCGTCGATACCATCGCTGTACATTTGCTCGGCAAATTCTCCAAGGCAACCATTTACTGGCCAGAGCGTCCGCCCAAGTCACTTACCACTTACGACAATGAAGACGGCTCCGGGGTCGACATCGACATCCTCGAATCTGCTGCGATCCTCATTGCCGAAAAGTAAACAGCACTTACAATAGGGAGATGACTCGTCGCGATTTGCTTGCCATGAGCGCTCTCCCGCTCCTGTCTCAAGAGAAGTCCCTGCCCACGGCCCCGGTTTCGCTGCGTAAATGCGAATCCTACAACGAGGACTTCTTCGAGATCTTTTCGCGCATGTTCGACGAGTTGGGCGGCCTTCCCAAATTGGTCCGCAACAAAACCGTCACCATCAAACTCAACCTCACCGGGTCCCCCGGCCTTCGCTTCCAGGGCAAAGCCCTCGGCCTGACTCACTACACCCATCCCAAGCACGTCCTTGCCATGACAGCGCTGCTCGACCGCGCCGGTGCCAAACGCATCCGCTTCGTCGAATCCGCCTGGGGTACCGCCGGTCCTCTCGCCGAGTACATGCTCGATTCCGGCTGGCCCGTCCGCCAACTCTCCACTGCTGCAAAGCAGGTCGAGTTCCTCAACACCAACGCCCTCGGCGGCTTTGCCAAGCGCTACGTTCGCATGAAAGTTCCCCACGGTGGTTGGATCTTCCCTGCCTTTGAGTTCAATGAGGTCTATGCCGAAACCGACGTCATGATGTCGATGGCCAAACTGAAGAATCACGACACCTGCGGCATCACTCTCACCATGAAGAACATGTTTGGATGCACACCAGCCTCCATCTACGGCAACGATTCGGGCGTCGATGACCCCAACGAAGCCCCCACCTCGGGCCGCGACCAGATCTGCCACGCCGGCAAACGCCAACCCTCCAAAATCGCACTGCCAGAGCTCGATCCCAACTCCCCCCGCGACGCCTTCCACCGCATGCCTCGCATCTCTGTCGAGGTAGCCGCAGCCCGCCCCATCGACATCGGTTTCATCGATGGCATCGAGACCATGACCGGCGGCGAGGGCCCCTGGATCAACCCCAAGGGCACCTTCAAAGGGACAGAACACGCCAAGCCCGGGCTCCTCATCCTCGGGACAAACCCCGTCACCACCGATGCCGTTGGCACTGCCCTCATGGGCTACAATCCACGAGCCACCAAGGGCACTCCGCCGTTCCATAAGTGCGACAACATGCTCTTGCTCGCCGAACAGGCTGGCCTCGGCACCGCCGATCTCAACAAAATTGAAGTCATCGGAGGCAAGATCGAAGATCTGCGCTTCCGCTTCCCCATGAGCGCCTGATGACTCGCATCCTCGACCAGTTCACTGCCGTCTTCTCTAAGCTCACGCCGATGGCCGTACTGGACATTCTGCTGGTTGCGGGCTTCATTTACATCTTCCTCATCAATATCCGTGGACGCCGCGCGGCGCAGATCCTCAGCGGCATGCTGATCCTTCTCGCTGCTTACCTGGCAAGTGTCTGGTTTCATCTGGAGTTACTCCGCACCCTGCTTTCCACGCTGGCTCCCTACTCGGCCTTCGCCATCATTGTGATGTTCCAGTCGGAGATCCGTCGCGTCCTCGCCCGCATCGGCCGAGCCCGCATCTTCACCTTCGGTGGTCGCCTCCAACGTCGCGAAACCGCCGAAGAAATTCTGATGGCCGTCAGCTACCTCACGCAGCACCGCATCGGGGCGCTGATTGTCGTGGAGCGTGACACCGGTCTCAAGACCTTCATTGAAACGGGAGTCAACCTCGATGCCCGTCTGTCTCGCGATCTTCTGCTGAGTATCTTTTACCCCGGCGGCGCTCTTCATGATGGAGCCGTGATCGTGCAGGGCGACCGCATCGCCGCTGCTGCCTGCTTCCTGCCGCTGACCATGAATCCGGCTCGCCTCGGTCAACTCGGTACCCGCCATCGCGCGGCCATTGGCATCACCGAAGAAACAGATTCCCTCGCCATCGTCGTTTCCGAAGAGACCGGCAAGATCTCACTCTGCGCCTATGCGGAAATCCAGCACGGTGTCTCCCTGGAATACGTCGAAGAGCAAATTACCAAGCACCTCAGCCAGCCTCTAGCACCTCCCATCAGCGACAACTCCCAAATGGAGATCCGCCGCTCATGAAGCTCTTCACAGACAACATCCCTGCCAAGCTCTTTAGTATTTTCATTGCCTTCCTGCTCTGGGTCGCCCTGGTCGACGAGCCAGAGTTGATTGAAACCGTTACGGTCCCCGTCGAGTACCGCAACCTCAGCAGCGCTCTCGATTTGTCTCCGGACGCCCCCACCCGCATCCAGGTTCAGGTGCGTGGTCCGCGCGGTCGCCTCAATGAAGTCTCTCCCGAGAAAACAAACATCGTCCTCGATCTCGGCTCCATGAGCACTCCCTCGGCTCGCACCTTTACCATCCAGGCGAACTCCATCAATCTTCCCGCCGCCGTCACTCTGGTTCGGGCCATGCCCTCCCAATTGCGGGTCAAGCTAGAGCGCCGCCTCTACAAAGAGCTGCCCGTGCTTGTGGCTTACGAAGACCTGCTCCCTGCCAGCCTGAAGATCATCGCAACAGAAATTTCCCCTGCCAGCGTCAAGGTCGTTGGCCCTGAATCCAGAATCGAATTGGCCGATTCTCTCAAAACCGAACCCATCAGCCTCAGCGAAATCAATTCCGGCAAGCCAATCCGCGTCAATGTCCTGCTCACCGATCCCGAACTCTCGATTGTTGGCTCCCCCCTCGTAACCGTAAAGTTACAGACAACCCAGCTACCCTAGTAGGTAGCATGGCAAGACAACTTTTTGGCACAGATGGAATCCGCGGTAAAGCCGGTGAGCCACCACTCGACAAGCCAACTGCCTTCGCTCTGGGTGCAGCCCTCGGAGCCTGGGCAAAAGGAAAATCAGAAGAGCCAAAGGTTCTGATCGGTATGGATAGCCGCGAGTCCGGCCCCTGGCTCGCAGAAGCTGTCGGTGCCGGCTTGCTTGCTTCCGGTGTCGAACCCCATTTTGCCGGCCTGCTCACAACTCCTGGTGTAGCCTTTAACACCAAGCACGGCCCCTATGTCGCCGGGGTCATGATTTCGGCTTCGCACAACCCCTTTGAAGACAATGGCCTCAAGGTCTTCGACCACTCCGGCTTCAAACTTCCTGACGCCCAGGAACTGGCCTTGGAGCAGGAGATCCTCCGCATCCGCGAGAACGCCGTCGTTCCTCCCTGTCAGCTTCCCTTGCATGCCGAACTGGCCGACCACTACCTCGATTTTCTCCGTTCTACATTCAAACATTCCCTGAGTGGCTTGCGACTCGTCATCGATTGCGCCAACGGTGCTGCCTCAGAACTCGCTCCCAGGCTCTTCACCAGCCTGGGAGCCGAAGTGGTGGCAATTGCCAATCAGCCCAACGGTCGAAACATCAACCTCGGCGTCGGCGCCCTGCATACCGACTTCGTACGCGAAGCAACTTTGAACCACAACGCCGATATCGGCATCGCCCTTGATGGCGATGCCGACCGCGCCATGTTCAAGTCCTCCTCCGGCAGTCGCATCGATGGAGACTCTGTCCTGATGATTTGCGGACGCAGCCTCCAGGCTTCCGGCCACCTGCCAGGCAACCGCATCGTGGCAACGGTCATGTCCAACCTCGGTCTCGAAGTCGCTTTGCGCCGCTACGGCATCTCCATGGCCCGTACCTCTGTGGGCGACAAGTATGTTCTCGAAGAGATGCTACGCTCTGGGGCTCCTCTCGGCGGCGAGCAATCCGGCCACATCATCTTCTCGGAGTTTTCCACCACCGGTGACGGCATGCTCACCGCTCTGCGCATCCTGGAGGCCATGGTGACCACCGGCAAGAGCCTCGACCAACTCAATGCCGACTTCAAGGCCTATCCCCAACTTCTGATCAATGTTCGCCTCGGCACCAAGCTTCCCTTGGAATCTTGCGACGAGGTGCAGCACCGTATCGCAGCTTGTGAACATGATTTCGGTTCCAATGGCCGCGTTCTGGTTCGTTTCTCCGGTACCGAACCGCTCGCCCGCGTGATGGTCGAGGGCGACGACGAACAAAAGGTACAACTTCACGCCAAGTCAATTGCCGACGCACTCCAACTCGCAATGGGCGTAAAATAAGGGCAATGCGTAATCTGCTCCTTTTTTCTCTATTCGTCTCTTCTCTCGCTGCTCAGAATGTGAAACCCGCCAAGCTGGCCGGGGAAGATTGGGTTCAGCTCTTCAATGGCAAAGACCTCAGTGGCTGGATTGAAGTCGGCAAAGAGAAGTGGACCGTCGAAGAAGGCGAGATCAAAGGCGAGGCAGTCAGCAAAGCCTACGGTTATTTGCAAACCGACAAGGACTACAAAGACTTTCATCTCTCGATCAAATTCAAGTGCGTTGGTAACGGCAACTCCGGCGTCTTCTTCCACACTGCCTTCAAGCCCGGCACCCCCGACATCACCCGCGGCCTCCAGTTCGAAGTCGATTGCCGCATCGGCCAACACACCGGTGGTATCTACGGCGACGGGCGCGGCTGGATCGTCTGGCCCTCACCCGAAAACGAACTCAACGTCCGCAAAGGCGACTGGAACGAATACACCCTCAAGGTCGAAGGCAATCGCTACGTCTCCCGCCTCAACGGTGTCGTCATGGTCGACTTCACCGACCCCAACCCCAAATCCTTCGATGGCCCCATCGCCCTTCAGCTCCACTCTGGTGGCGAAGGCAACATGCGCTTCAAAGACATCTGGATTCGTGATCTCAGCAAGCGTTAACAGAACTCATTGACACATCAGGAAACCGTCGACAAATTGGCGCTGCTGGCTCAGCAGCGCCTTTCCAATTTACTCAGGTTGCAAAGCGTGCAGCACTTCCATGAGCCGACCCCAGGCAAGCTGATGGATCTCTCCACTCACAACGGCATCCCGCTGGTTGCCAACCGCCTCAAAGAAGCCCTCGAGCCTTACAAAGACCTCAGTCGCTTCACCACCGAAGAGCGCATCATGTCCCGGGTGATCGACATCGGTCTCCTCCCCATCGTCACCGCCCTGATGCAGGAGATCCGTAGCAAGAAGTTCCTGCTCACCCGCAACATCGCGCCCAGGCGCACCGACCGTGGCGTCTCAGCCCACATTGAAGGCATCGGCGTCCGGGTCAGCCTTTACCTCGAAGAATCCTCCGGCGACACCATCGTCGCCTGGCATTGCCTTTACGGTTCGGCCTGAATCCCGCGCAGGGTCTGGTCAAACCAGTCAGCTAACAAACTGAAGTCTTCGTAAATGCTCAGCCAGCCGTGGTCCTTACCTGGCATGACAATCAGCTTATTCTTAGCCCCCACCTGCTTCATCTTCTCGATGAATGTTTCCGACTGTTGCAGCGGCACGGTCCGATCCTTGTCGCCGTGGATCAACAGCACCGGCGGCGTCTTCTCGTTCACCAGATAAATCGGCGAAACCGCCCGGCCAAGTTCTTCCGTTCCTGCCTTGGGCCCAAAGATCTCGCGATACGCAGCCAGCGGCCCCACGCCGGCCCCATTCACCCCGGCCTGCCCCCAATTCAAAAAATCGGTGGGAGGAAAAAAGCAAGCTACAGAACCGGCCTTCTCCATCGCCAGCAACGCCAAATGACAACCAGCACTGAAGCCCGATAACCCCAACTTCGCCCCATCGATCTTCCACTTGGCTCCGTCCGTTTGAATCACCTTCACAGCCAACCGAACATCCTCAATAATTTCAGGGATCGTGAATCGCGGCTGCGAACTCGGCACCACCGCAAATACCGTATAGCCACGCTCCAATACCTTGCTGAAGTACTTCGGAACAATCGAGTTGTGGTTCGACTTCCACGTTCCGCTCACCACAAACACCATCCCAAACCCATTCGGCTTGGCTGGCTCAATCACATCCATCGTCAGGGCCGTCCCAAACTTGCGCCCGTACACCACATCTTCCGTCCGTCGAAACTCCTGCGCTGTCGCACAAACAAGAGCAATTCCCAGCAACAGTCCGAAACACTTCATATTGGCTTATTATGGCAACAACCCTCCCATGAATCGCCGCCACTTCCTGAGCTCCCTCACTGCCGCCACGAGCCTTGCCCAATCAAGGCGCCCGAATGTTCTTTCCCTCTCAGTGGACGACCTCAATGACTGGGTCGGTTGTCTCGGCGGCTACCCCGGCGTCAAAACTCCCAACATCGACAAGCTCGCCCGGCGCGGTGTTCTCTTCTCTGATGCTCACTGCGCGGCCCCCCTTTGCAATCCCTCGCGCACAGCGATCCTGAGTGGCCTGCGCCCCTCCACCAGCGGCATCTACAACAACGACCAATACCTGCGCCCCAACCTTCCCGACGTCGTCACCATGCCGCAATACTTCCGCAAACATGGCTATCATGTCGCCGGGGCAGGGAAGGTCTTCCATCATGTCGCAGGCCACAACCCGCCCGACCAGTGGGATGAATTCCAGCTCCAGCAATTCGATGACCCCTGGTATCGCCGCGCCGATTGGTACCCCTGGAACAAGCGCATCCCCGCACCGAAAGGCCACCCCTACAATGGCCTCAAAGATTTCGCCGGCGAATTCGATTGGGGCGTCCTCGAAACTCCCGAAGACCAGTATGGCGACCAGAAAGCCGTGCAGTTTGCCAAGGACTTCCTGGCCCGCAAGCGCACCAAACCCTTCTTCCTCGCCACCGGCATGTGGCACCCCCACATCCCCATGTATTCCCCGCAACGCTTCTTCGACATGTACCCGGAAGCGAAAGTCCACATCCCTGAAACACGCGATGACGATCTGGCCGATCTCCCGCAACTCGGCAAAGATCTCGCCGCCTTCCGCCGTCCTGAGTTTGAACGCATCTACGCCACCGGCAACTGGAAGCCCTTCGTCCGCGCCTACCTCGCCGCCATTTCCTTTGCCGATACCTTGGTCGGCAGCGTCATCGATGCGCTCGCCGCCAGCCCCTATTCGAGCAACACCATCCTCGTCTTCTGGTCCGACAATGGCTGGCATCTCGGTGAAAAGCAGCACGTGCACAAGTCCACCCTGTGGCAGCGCTCCACGCACGTCCCCTTCGTCTTCGCCGGGCCGGGTCTGAAGAGTAAAGGTGTCACCCGCACCCAGCCCGTCTCCACCTTCGACATCTACCCAACCTTGGTCGATCTTTGCGGTCTCCCAGCCAATCCCCGTGTCGAGGGCAAGAGCCTTCGGCCGCTCCTTGAAAATCCCAAAGCCAGGCACGCTCCGGTCGTCTCAACTCACCTGCCCGGAACCCACTGCGTCATCACCGAACAGTGGCGCTACATCGTCTACGCCGATGGCTCTGAAGAACTCTACGACCGCAAAGCCGACCGCAACGAATTCAATAATCTCGCCGCTAACCCTGCGCACAAGGCCCTCAAACAAGAACTCCTCGCCTTCGCTCCAGCCAAAAGCGCGCCGCCACAACCACCTGTCACCGACTACGATTTTGACTTCTCCAGCTATACCTACAAAAGAAAGGCCAAACCATGATTCTCCCTCTCCTGCTCGTACTCGCTGCCGACCCCAGGCAAGCCCTCACCTTCCGCGCCACCTTCGACAAAGGCCCCGACGCCGACTTCGCCAAAGGCGACAAGTCGATCTACTTCGCCCCCAGCTACAAAGAGCAAGCCTCCGCCGTCAAAGGCCTGGGCCAGGCCCCGGTCGCCCTTGAAAACGGTGCTCTCCGCTTCAAGTCCAAACACACCACCGCTCTCTTCTTCAAAATCCAGGACAACGTCAATCCCACCACGGGCACCATCGCCTTCAAACTCAAACTCGATCCGGCTCTCGATCTTCCGCCCGACTACGTCGACCCCATTCAGTTCACCGACAAAGCCTACAACGATTCCGCCCTCTGGGTCGACTTCACCAAAGACGAAAAGCCACGTCTCTTCCGTCTCGGCGTCTTCGGTGAACTCAAGTCCTGGAACCCCATCAATATCCCGCCCGACAAGAACCCCAAGTTCAACGAGCGCCTCGTCGTCGTCAAGCAACCCCCCTTCACCCGCGAAAAGTGGACCCACATCGTCATCACTTACGCCACCGGTACCGCCAGCCTCTACGTCGACGGCAAGCTCCAGGGCAACAGTTCGCCCATCACAGAGCCCTTCACCTGGGATCTCGCCAAGGCCACAATCAGACTCGGCGTCAACTACGCCGGCTTGATGGACGATATTGCCATCTACAACCGTGTGTTGACGCCGAAAGAGATCGCCAAGCTGAAATAACGCCTACGAGTGTCGGGCGCAAACCTCGCGTAGCTTCTTAAACAATGCGGGTGTAGCCTCCAGTGCTGGCACCCTCTCTTCATACTCGAGAGCCAGATACCCTCGATACTCATTCTTCACCAGCATCTTTGCCACGCGGTCCCAATCCGACGGGGCCGGGCCGTTCTCATCCTTCACCATGGCCTTCACCTGCACGTTCACTGCATGCGGAGCAATCATCTCAATCTGTTCATAGATCTTCGTCTTGAAGTTCGCCGTATCCAGATTGATCCCAACCCACGGGCTGTTCACTTTCTTCACGATCTTCACAATCGTCTCGGCCCGGTCCGTCACGCCGCCGTGATTCTCGAGGCCCAGAATGATCCCGTGCTTCCCGGCATACTCGCCCGCCGGTCCCAGCATCTCTGCTACCCAATCGGCCGCCTCGTCTTCAGTGCTCGTCTTGGGGATCGCCCCGCCAAACACACGAATGTGACCAGCCCCCAGCTTGGCCGCAACGTCAACCCACTTCTTCAGATCGGTCAACGATTGATCCCGCGTTGGCCCAACCGGCTTGGTCAGCTCCGTCCGCACCGAGATGGAATAGATCTCAATCCCAGCCCGGTAAGCGGCTCTCTTCAGCGGCAGCAAAAAGCTGTCTTCGGTGTTCGGGAACCAGTACACCGTCATGTCCACGCCATCCAGGTCATTCTCGGCCGAGATGCGAATCAGGTCTTCATATTTCAAAGTCCCCTTCTGCAAGTCATTGCGGAAGGAGTAGGCGCAAAGCGCCGGACGCAACCTGGGCTTGAGCCCCGCCGCCATCGCCAGCGGCGCTGCCGCCATAGCCATCAAGGTGGATCTTCTGCTTGTCATTTCAAAAATAAAATGGCCCCGCAATTTTGCGGGGCCATCTTTCTCCTTCGTTTAGAAAGTGATCTTCAATCCCAACTGTACTTCACGGGGTCCATTCGGTGCACCTTGTGCGCCCACCACCCGCCCAAAATTCGGGCTCGTGATGTCGCCATTCGGATTGTTGAACTTCGGCGTGTTGGTGGCGTTAAAGCTTTCCAGTCGCAACTCTGCCGTAAACCGCTCCGTGATTTTGATACGACGGAACAGCGATGCATCCAGGTTAAACAGGCCGGGGCCCGTAAATGCATTGCGTCCGATATTGCCAAAGGTGCCTGCCGCGGGCTGCGCAAAGGCGTTACGGTCGAACCACTGCGTGTGAGTGCCAACGCCCTTGGGAGTGGAATAAGTTCCGACGAGGTTGGGATCATTTGCATTGCCGGGGGCATTGATGATGCCACCGGGAACACTCAGGTTGAAGGGGCCCCCAGTTTGCAGCGTCAGGATGCTATTGATCTGCCAGCCGCCTGCAATCCACGACATCGGGCCGCTCGTCAGGTACTTCTTGCCCTTGCCAAACGGAAGTTCATAGAGGTAGCTCTGAACGAACACGTGACGGATATCGCCATCGCCACGGGCCCGGTTGCGCTCAGGGTTGATGTAGTAGCGGAAGCCGCCGTTGTCTGCCCCAGTGATGTCGATCGCTTTGGCCCAGGTGTAAGCCGTGGTCAAAGCGAAGCCATTGGAGAAGCGGCGGTCGAGCTTGGTCTGCAGCGAGT
Source organism: Bryobacter sp. (assembly GCA_044340255.1). Lineage (GTDB taxonomy): Bacteria > Acidobacteriota > Terriglobia > Bryobacterales > Bryobacteraceae > Bryobacter. Next base: position 158,241 of record JBIITX010000005.1, read on the forward strand.
GATAATTCGAACTCGTGCCGAAGAAAATATCGTTAATCGCGTCGCGGCGGCCGAACAAAACATTGAACGGCTGGCCCGCTGCTCCGGCACCGATTTGCTGACCGGGGTTCATGTTGAGTACTCCAGTCACGCCAGTGCCTTTGTTGCCAACGTAGGCGAGTTCCAGCGCCAATTGGTAAGGCAATTGACGTTGGAGCGCCAGGTTCCAGCTCTGAATATAAGCCTCGCGCGCGTCGGGTCGTACGTAGTTGAACACAGAGGCTGGGGCTGGGTTGATAATCCCGCTCGACGGAATGGGCGTTGGGACGAAGGGCGGGAAGCCTTGCTGCATGGTCCGAGCCACCGTGAATGCACTGGCCGCCTGGAACGAGTTGTTTTCGCGAACCGGGAAGTTGAATGCATAGCCGTTATCGGCCAAGGGGACCCATGAAATGCCATATCCGCCACGAAGAACTGTCTTTTCATTCCAGCGATAAGCCATGCCGAAGCGAGGGGCAAAGTTCGTTTTGAAATTCTTGCGACCCAGGTTTTGAGGCACGCTTCCGAAGCCGGCAACTTCGAGAGAATTCGTGAACGGATTGAAGTTCGAGAACCCGCCACGTTCCGCCCGTGGGGTCGGAGGCGGCCAGAGTTCATGACGCAGGCCGATGTTCACGGTCAGTTTCGAATTCACCGTCCAATTGTCCTGGACATAACTGAACAGCGGATTTTGCAGGAAGGTGGGGAAAATCAGCGGCAGGTCTCTGCCTGCTTGATTCGGTTGGTCCAGCAGGAAGCTTGCGAACGAATTCGAAAAGCTCTGCGTTGAGCCATTGGCAAGCTGGCCGGCAGCATTACGAATAGCGAGGATCGTAGTCCCTTCGGTGAAGTTGAATCGTCCGCGAGGGCTGAAGGTTTGATTCTGCAACAGTTCATCGCGACCGCGGCGGTAGTCAACGCCGAACTTGATGGTGTGGTTGCCCAGCACCTTCGTGTTGTTCACGATGAAATTCAAGTTGGTCTCGCCACGCTCCCAGGGGAGGCTCGGTGAGTAACCCACAACCGGGTTGCTAAAGCCATTGATCACGATGTTTGTGATGCCACCGGTGAAGTCGCTGACATTCACTCCGGGGATTCCGATCTCTTCAGAGGTCTTCAACTTAATGTCTTCGTTCTGAGCGTCATTGCGGTAATAAGCAATGCCAGTCCGGATTTCGGTAATCAGGGTTGGGTTCCAGACGCGCGTATAGTTCACTGCAGCATTGGTTGCCTTCTGAATACCGGTTCCGGCGAAATCGCGGAATCCGCCGCCTCTCGCACCATAAAGTGGTGGATCGAAGAGCTTGGAATTCTGTTTGGAGTATCTGACGTTGATGCGATCGTTGCTCGAAATCTGATAATCCACCTTGATGTCGCCGCCGTTGGTGTCCTTCTGGCGAACGGTTGAAGTTTGAAAGTTCTGCAGGATTCCTGTGGTGGTGGGCGCGGGAATCAACGCCAGTATGCGGGCCGCGATCGGGCTGATGCGGTTAGCGGGAATGGTGCGATTCGGGAAGGGCGTACGGCCCGTGCCGTCGGCAGCTCCCGTGCGGGGGTCATAAACATCCGTACCGCCAGACCAGTTCAGATCGCCGTTGCGGAAGGCCGTCGTCGGGATTGTCCCTTGGTGGAAGTCCCCGCGGCGATCGCGAATCCCCTGATAGTCACCAAAGTAAAAAAGCTTGTTCTTGATAATCGGCCCACCGAAGGTGAAGCCGAAATTGTTGACCGTAGTAACCGGATTCCTGTTAGCGAAAAACGGCCGCGCACCCAACCGGCTCACCCGGTTGAATTCGTAAACGCTGCCATGCATCTCATTCGTCCCCGACTTGAAGTTCACATTCGTCACCGCGCCACCAGCGCGGCCCAGTTCTGCTTCATAATTTGAGGTCGTCACGTCCACCGTTTGCAGTGCTTCGATCGGAGGAATCATCGCCGTCAGCAAACCAGTGCGCTGGTTATTGTCGACACCTTCCAGCTGCACGTTGTTCGACAACCGGCTCTGCCCGTTGACGCGCGTCGATACCGAGTCCTGCACATTGAAGAACTCCGAGTGCGGGCGGAACGAACGTGTCGCCCCCGGCACCAGATTGATCATGTTCTGAAAGTTACGGTTGTAGCCAAGAGGCATATCTGCCAATTGGCGCGTTTCAATTTTGCGTCCCGTATCCGTGCGGTCCGTCTGTAGCACGGCTGCTTCTGCGGTAACTGAAATCGATTCGCTCACCTGGCCGGGTTGCAATTCAAAGTCGGCGCGGGCAGTCGAGTTCACCAGAACGTCAATCCCATCCCGAATCGACTTGCGGAACCCCGACACTTCGATCTCTACTTTATAAACTCCGGGTTGCAGGTTCGGAAACGAAAAGTTACCACTCGCATTAGTTGTACCTTGTTGACTGATTCCGGTTTGGGTGGCGATCAGTGTGACCTTCGCCGAAGCAACCATGGCCCCGGAACTATCAGAAACGGTTCCTACCAGGGTCCCGTTCACTGCTTGCGAAAAGGCCGTTGCGGCGGCAAGCAGAAGCATCAAAAAAACAGACGCAGTTTTTTGCATTGAATATCCTCGCAGAAAGACTAAAATCCAACTGCGCTGATTATATGCCTAAGTGAGCCGCCGTAGGCGGAAGGTCTGCCGCGGACTGTTCTTCACCGAAGCCGCCGCACCCGATCCCGACCTCGTCGATGCCTCTCGCTCCCGCGTCAATTCAATCTCATCCCCTACCATCCGCCCCGTAAATCGAATCTTCGTCTGATTGATTTCATTCCCCGCTTGTTCCTGCCGCACCAACACAAACATCACCAGTTCCCCAGCCACAGTCCCCTTCAAAATCGGCGTGCTTTCAAACTCCCCATACTGCTTGCCGCTCAAGGTCGAACCCTGCTGCACAAATTGAAACGCCACATCCTCCAGCGTTCCGTTACGCCCAGGGAGCGTGCCGGTCCAGCGTCCCGTCAGGTCCGCACCAAAGCAACTCAATCCCACCAGCAGGAGCAGCAGCCTCATGTATGCAACAACCCCGCCAGTGGCCCGGTGCTATCCGCAAATCGCTCGACGGGAGCCCCAAACGCATCCAGCATCGACACATACAAATTCGCTAGCGGACTATCCTCGGCATACTCCAGATGCTGCCCGCCGATAATCCTTCCCCCTCCACCGCCACCCAACACCATCGGCAAATTGTGTGGCGCATGCCGGTCTCCATCATGCAGAGCAGAACCGAACAACACCATCGAGTTCTCCAGCACGTTTGACTCTCCCTCGCTCATCCCCTTCAACTTCCGCAGCAGATAAGCATACTGCGCCACGTGCCACTGGTTGATCAACTGATACTGCCGCAGCTTATCGGCATCCTTGCCGTGATGCGAAACATCATGATGCCCCGCACTCACTCCCTCCAGCCACCGAAAGCTCACATTACTCACCGCATTGCCAAACATGAATGTCGCAATGCGCGTCGTGTCACTCTGAAAGGCCACCGCAATCATGTCCAGCATCAGCTTCACATGCTCCGCGTGGTCTGCCGGCCGCTCCGCAGGAGCCGCCTTGGCATCCAGCGCCACCCGCGCCTTCCACTGCTTGCGATCCGCCCCGCCACTTCGTTCCATTCGCTGTTCGAGAGAACGCATCACACTCAAATACTCATCCATGCGATGGCGATCTGCCGCCCCCAACTGCGTCCGCAACCGCTTCGCTTCTCCCTGCACCCGGTCCAGCAACAGCTTGTCCATCTGCGCGGTTTCAGCACCAATTCCAGTCGAGGCCCGATACAGCCGCTCATAAACTGCTCTCGGGTTCAACTCACGGGCCAGCGGTGTGGTCGGGCTGCTCCAGGCAATGTGCGACCCATAAATCCGCGTGTACCCCACCACCGCATCCACTCCGATCGCCACCGGCGTCACACCCAGCTCAAGCGACGGCAGCGGCGTCTGCATTCCCATTCGCTGCGCCGCCAGTTGGTCCACCGAGACACCATTCGCAATGTCCGCCCCCGGTGTCTTCTTGATCGTGCTGCACGTCAGCCAGGCCGCTTCCTTAACGTAATGACCATCCCCACCCTTCGAACCTTCATTCCAAAGATTGCGCAACACCACAATCTTGTCCTTCAAATCGGCCAATGGCGACAGCGTCTGCGAAAGCTGAAAGTCCTTCCCCTTGCCTTCCGGCGTCCACGCATGCGGATTCACGCCATTCGGCATGTACAGCATCGCCATACGAACCGGTGGCTTCGGCATAGTGGTCGACGCCATTGCTTCCAGCCACGGTAATCCCAGCGCAACACCCGCACCCCGCAAGACAGTTCGACGATCGATCATTTGGCAACCTCCGGCTCTCCACGAAATGGCGCACTCAACACAATCGCTTCCAACCACTTCGAGGCGCTATAGTCATTCTGCTTTACTTCTTCCACAATTGCATCCACCGTGCAGCTATCCTTCAGCGTCAGGCCGCGCCCCAAGGCATAGCCCAGCATCTTATTGGTGAGGTTACGCACAAACAGATCCCGCTTCTCCATCAAAACTTTGCGCAACTCCTGCGGGCCTTCAATCTTCCGCCCATCGGCCATCTCGGCCGTGCTGTCCACCTTCTTGCCGCCGTCCTCATCACGCCATCGCCCCACAGAATCGTAGTTCTCCAGCGCAAAGCCCATCGGGTCAATCCTGCTATGACACCCGGCACAAGGTTCATTCGCCCGATGCATCGCCAGTCGTTCACGCACACTTTTAGGTGCACTGCCAGCCTTCTCTTCTTCCAGCGGTGGCACGTTCGCCGGCGGTGGCGGCGGTGGCGTCCCTAAAATCGAATCCAGAATAAACGCCCCCCGCAACACCGGGCTCGTGCGGTAAGGGTACGAAGAAATCGCCAGCACCGCAGGCATTCCAAGAATCCCTCCCCGCTTGCTCCCCTCGGGCAAAGCCACCCACTGCGGCTGGCTACGCCGTCCCGGATCCATCGGCAGCTTCAATCCCATGTGCTTCTCAAGATGCGAAGTCCCGATCGTAAAATTCGAATCGATCAAATTCAGCAGGCTCAGCTTCCGCATCAGAATCTCGCGGAAAAAGTAAACCGGCTGCAAGCGAATATCGCCGCGCAAATCTTCATCCTTGGCATACTGCGGAAACACCTTCGCATCCGGCATCTTGTCTCCACCCAAATCCCGCGTATGCAGCCACTGCTCAATAAATCGCCTCGCAAATTCACCACTCCGCTCATTGCGCAACATCCGGTCCACCAGCGTCCGCAGCACTTCCGGACGGTTCAGCTTCTTCTCCCGCGCCAGATCAAAGAGCAACTCATCGGGCAAGCTCCCCCACAACAAATAAGAGAGCCGCGAAGCCAGCGCATACTCACCCTTCTCTAACCGAAACAGAAAATGCGGAGATACCAGCGTCGCCCGCAGCATGTAAAAGATAGCCGGCTCAAACTCCGAACCCTGCGCCCGTGCCGCCCGAAACAGAGCCAGATAAGACACCATCTCCGATTCCTCAACGGGCCGTCGAAAAGCCCGCGGCAGAAACTTCTGCAAGATCTGTCTCGCCGCCGCCTCCGGCGTCACCCCATTCCCCGGCTTCGCCACCAGGATCCGCGTCCGGCTCTTATACTCCTTCGCCGCAAAGTCCATCGCCAACTTGGCCGTCTCCAAATACTTCTCCGAATGCAAGGGCGACAGAAACAAGGTCTCTGCCGCATTGTCAAATCCTTCCCCACCAGCCCCATCCGCCGGCAAGCTCGCACCGATGTCCAAATGAATATCCAGCAGGTCCTGCACCGTAGCCGTGTACTCTTCGCGATTCAATCGTCGGATCGGTCTCGGCCCCACGGTAATCCCGGTCGAACAGGCCTCCCGCTTGAGCTCTGCATCCACCCACTTGGTAAACGCCTCTCTCCCATCAAGCCCCGGCATCGGTGCCCCTTTCGGTGGCATCTCATGATTCTCAATCCGCGTCCGCAGCCGAATCCAGGAGTGCGTGTCCGAAGCAAAGCTCGCCTTGTCCTTCACCTTGTCTAACTGGAACCCGCCCACCGCCGCCTTCCCTCCATGACAGTTCCCGCAATACTGCTTCAGAAATTGTTGGGACTGCTCAAACCCCTGCGTCTGGGCAACCAGTGTGGATCCGAAAAATAACAAACAGGCGGCAAGCTTCACGCCGACCATTATAGGAACTCAATCCCGAGGGAACAATTCCCCGTGCCGCCCGTATACTCGTCATGCAATTCTGGCTGCTCGCCCTGCTGATCGTTCCGGCCTACTCACAATCAATCCGCAAACTCGATGGCTCCACGATCTCCATTGCCGAAGCGGAATCCTTTGCCAGAAAAACTCTCGCCGACAAAAAAGTAACGGGTGCCCAAATCGCCGTCCTCAACAACGGCCGCCTCGTCTGGTCCTTCGCCTACGGCAATCGCCAGCTCAACCCCGACCTCCCCATGACACCAGATACCAACATCTGGGCCGCCTCCATCACCAAGGGCACCTTCGGCGTCTACGTCCAACACTTGGTCGAGAAAGAGAACTTCCCTCTCGACACGCCCATCTACAAGCTCCTCCCCAACTCCCTCGAAACCTACCCCAACTACAAAGAGATAGCCACCGACATCGTCAAGGACCCCCGCTGGCCGCGCGTCACTCCCCGCATGTTGCTCAACCACACCTCAAGCCTCATCAACTTCGCCTTCCTCGAACCCAGCAAAAAAATGCAGCTCCACTTCGAACCCGGCACCCGCTACAGCTACTCCGGCGAAGGCTTCAACCTCCTCCAATTCGTCATCGAGCAACAGAAAGGCCGTCCCCTCGACCAACTCATGCAAGACGCCCTCTTCAAGCCATTAGGCATGACGCAAACCGGAATGATCTACCGCAAAGACTTCGATGCCAACGTCGCAGACCGCTTCAACGACCAGGGTGCGTTCATCTCCAAAACGCGACGCTTCCCGGCCCGCGCCGGCGGCAACATGAGCACCTCCGTCCAAGATCTCTCCAGGCTAGCCTCCGCCCTGCTCTCGGGCAAGCTAGTCAACACCAAAGCGCTTCTCAAGCCCACCATCCAAATCGTTTCGGCCCAGCAGTTCGACCCCGTACAACCTCCCACCCCTGCCTTCCCAAACCTCGCCTACGGCATGGGTTGGGGCCTGCTCACCAAAACGAAATTCGGCCCCGCCTTCTTCAAAGAAGGCCACGGCGACGGCGCGCAGAACTTCATGATCTGCTTCACCAAATCCAAATCCTGCATGATGATCCTCACCAACTCCGACAACGGCGAGCGCGCCTTCCGCCCCCTCCTCGAAACCATACTCGGCAACACCGTAACGCCCTGGGCCTGGCACGGCTACCCCTAAAAATGCAAAAACCGGATCGAATGATGTCATTCGGCCCGGCTGTACAGAAACTTCTTTGGTGCGGATGAGAGGACTTGAGGACCTTGACACGTTTCCCGAAGTTCCTTGTTTCCAGCAACTTGTTGAAATTGCTCGATAGCGCTTACCGCTCAAGAGTGCTCAAAACGCTCATAACGCAAGAATGTGGACACAATCGGGACACAACGCAAGACCCGTGTCACTGGAAGCACCGCGCGACGAAGCACCCACACATCGGCACCGGCTTTACCAAGCCGCGTTTGACCAGTCGCTCAGCCTTTGCGTCGGTGGTTGCACCGATCTCTTGGGTGCAGTGGTTGCCTTGCTTTTCCAGAAGCGACCTCTTCAGAACGCCCTCAAAGCAGCGCCCACTGAACGTCTGGAAATGGGGTCTGGATCGAGTAGTTCAGCCGTAGGCACTTAAGGTGCTCTTGGTTTACCGAGAATGTCAGTATCGGGGTCCGGGCGCACCTGTGGGCGCACTCCGTTCGTTTCCAAATTTCACCTTTCAAATCCGGGTGTACTCTGTGGCCGTGGTGCCTTCAACGGCACTGGCGATTCCACAGCAACACGCTGACTCATATGTCAGCAGAAGGATTTGATGATCGACAAAACAATTTTTGCAGTGCCCCATTTGGGAGCGCTCACCACGGAAGTTAGGAACCTGATCGACGCCGCCGATGTTGGCCGCGCCGGGTACAAACAGGGCGGATGGCTTGTGCTTGAGCCATCGATGCCGCTGGCCTTCAAGTTTTATCCACGCTACCCCACCGTGAAGAACATCGGCGCGCTGGCGTTGCGCGGTGTTTCTCAGATGGACTCAACCGCCATCCGCACGGCGACGGCAAAGGCATTTCGCGAACCGGACGTGGCGAAGATCGTGCGCCTTGACCTAGCGGTCGATGTGCCACTACCCGTGAAGTGGTTTAGGGAGAACGTATATGTGCCCAAGGCAAGGAACATGAAGGAGTGGGAGAAAGTTGAATACACCGCACGGCGCGGTATCGAAACTGTTCAGTGGGGTTCGCCGGAATCAGACCGCTCTTTCATCGTGTACGATAAGCTGGCCGAAAGGACGGCTAAGAACCGGCCCACTTCCCGTTGGGCCGATGCGCCGCTTGTTTCCCGGTTAGAGTGCCGCATGCGGGACGCCTACGTCCCGGCGTCAATGCGCAATGTGCCTGACCTTCTGGAGAATATTCTCCGGTTCGACCCCTTCCCGGAACACCAGTTTTACGTTCGCGGTGTGCCCGGCGTGGCACAAGAGCACAACGGCGATTGGGACTCAGTGCGGGACTTAATGCTCCTTTCCTACCTGATTCGGGATCGCGGCATCACTGGTGCTCTTACTAGAATTCGGCAGGCCGGTGGTGACGTAGCTCAGTTCCGTCAACTACTTCCGACCGTGGCAACGGACGCCAAAGCCCCGGACTTCAACGCACTCTTTCGGGCGTCGGTCGAAGCCCAACTGACCGGGAAGGCCATAACAACAGGGAACGCACTGGAAGCGGTCGAGATCGAACAGGGCGACGTGAGCTCACAGGTGCGCACGGAGTTCCAGCAGCACTTGTTGAACTTCCTGACAACCGTCCGCCCAAACCGTCTTCCGGCTCCATCTACCATTCGAACGCGGGCATCAAAACTGAAACGGAAGCGGGTGTCCTTAGAAGGATCGGCCCGGCCCGAAGGAGAACAATGTGCCTGAGCCGCCGAAGCCCGAAACCATCCGTTTCCGCGCTGAAGCGGGAACCAACGACATTGTTGAGCGTGGGATGTCCATCATGAATCGCATCGCGCCGGGAATCTGTCGAAGCCCATCGGACTACTGGCGATTGGCGGGCACCTTCCTGTCATACGGCTTGGGTGTCTGGCAACCGAACCAGACAGCCAACCAACCACCGCGCGAATTGTCAATTGATACTTCTGACGATGTAGACTAAGCCTATGCCGCAATCAAAACCACCGGCGCGAACGAACAAAACCACCGGGATCAACTTACCTGTCGAAGTGTGGGAACTCTTGAACCGCGTGGCATTTGAACGTGCGCGGCAACGCGGTGGCAGGGCATCCGTATCCGCGCTACTGGTGGGGTTAGTCCAGCGGCACCGGCGCGAACTGGAACGGGAATTAGCGAAATCGGCTTGAACACGATGATGCCAGCAACGGGCCGGACCATCGCATCGAATGTCACGGAAGCCGACACGTGTCGCCGCTTCGTTGTTCCGAAGCTACAAGCCGCCGGTTGGGACAGCGACCCGCATTCCATTGCTGAACAACGCCAGTTCACAGATGGACGGATCGTGGTGGCGGGCAACAACGCCAAGCGACTGAAGCGGAAGAAGGCCGACTACCTTTTGCGATATTCGCCGGATGTGACGCTGGCGGTCGTTGAAGCGAAGGCTGAGTACCGGAGCGCCGCCGACGGACTTCAACAAGCAAAAGACTACGCGGAGATGCTTGGTCTGAAGTTCGCCTTTGCAACAAACGGTCAGGGGATCATTGAGTTCGACTTCACCACGGGCATCGAAAGAGAGATCACGGAATATCCTACGCCCGCCGTGTTGTGGGAGCGATACCGCGCCGCCGCATCATTGAGCGACGAACAGGCCGCGCCGGTGTTGACCCCATACAACGTGCAGGCGGGTAAGCGTCCCCGATACTACCAAGACATCGCTATCGGACGCTCAGTGCAATCCGTAGTGAAGGGCACTCCGCGAAATCTTTTGACGCTGGCGACCGGCACAGGCAAAACGACAGTTTCCTTCCAAATCTGTTGGAAGCTGTGGGCATCCGGTTGGAACCGGACGGGGCGGGTAGGCAAGCCAAGAATTTTGTTTTTGGCTGACCGGAACGTGCTAGTTGATAAGCCCTTTGAAGAAGAATTTTCGCCGTTCGGCGACGCCCGCTGGAAGATCACCGGCGGCGAAGCCAATCGCAGCCGCCAGATGTACTTTGCGCTGTACCAATCGCTGGCCGGTGAAGCGGGTGGGAAAGCGCTATTCGAGCAGTTCAGCCCCGACTTCTTCGACCTCATCATCGTGGATGAGTGTCATCGTGGTTCCGCCGCCGAAGACGGAAGTTGGCGCGACATTTTGGAGTACTTCGAACCGGCCATCCAGATCGGCATGACGGCCACGCCGAAGCGCAAAGACAACATCGACACATATAAGTACTTCGGCGATCCGCTCTACCAGTACAGCCTTCGGCAGGGCATCGAGGACGGGTTCCTTGCACCGTATCGTGTGCATCGCGTGCTGACAACGGTAGATGCTGTCGGCTGGCGTCCGGCTGATGGTGAAACTGACCGGTATGAACGTGCCGTGCCTGACCAGCTTTACACGACACCCAATTTCGAACGGGACGTAGTTCTCAAGAAACGGACAGAGGCGATAGCGAAGCACCTTTCAAAGTTTGTCCGCGACTCCGACCCGTATGGGAAGACCATCGTGTTTTGCGTCGATCAGGAACACGCTGAGCACATGCGCGCGGCCATCGCGCGTGCGAACCCGGACCTGATGCGCCAGCACCCCGACTACGTGAGCCGGATTGTTTCCGACGAAGGTGATACAGGCCGCGCGGCATTGGGCCGGTTCCGGGACATTGAGCAACGGACGCCAGTGATCGTGACTAGTTCGCAGATGATGACGACGGGCGTGGACGTTCCGACCTGTCGCAACGTCGCCATTGTGCGGAACATCGGCTCGATGACGGAGTTCAAGCAGATCATCGGACGCGGCACGCGCGTGCGCGAAGACCAAGGCAAGCTGTTCTTCAACATCCTCGACTATACCGGCGCGGCGGTGACCAACTTCGCCGACCCTGAGTTTGACGGCGACCCCGTGTGCGTGGAATCCACAAAAATTGACGATGAAGGCGAAGTGACCGAATCGACGACGGAAGAGACTCCACAGCCGCCGGGCGATGAACAACAGCCACCAGACGGCCCGGCGGTCATCGTGGATACCCTTCCCGGCCCGCCACGGAAATACTACATCGACAATCATCCCGTCGAGATCGCCGGTTCCGTGGTGTTCGACTTGGACGCGGACGGGCGACGGCTCCGCATGGTCCAGTTGGCCGACTACGCCGGTGAAAAGGTTCGCAGCCTTTGGCGGTCGCCGGAAGAATTCCGGACAGTGTGGGCGGACTTGGATTCCCGCAACACGATCCTAGACGAACTGGACAAACGCGGCATCGATTTAACCGTTCTGGCTGAGGCAGCAAATCAGCCGGACGCCGATCCTTTCGACCTGTTGGCACACCTTGCGTTCAAAGCCCCGATTCGGACCCGCAAGGATCGCGCCCAACGCCTGAAGGATCAACCGGACGCTTTCCTGTCGAAGTTCAGCAAGGAAGCCCGTGAAGTATTGGCGGCGATGCTGGACAAGTACGCGGACCACGGTGCCGAACAACTCAGCATCCCGGATATCCTTGAAGTTCCGCCCCTGTCCGACTTCGGCAATGTGATAGAGATCGCCCAACGATTCGGTGGCGCGGATCAGTTGCGGAATGCCGTAAGTGACATGCAGCGTGCACTGTACGCCGCCTAGGAACCACCATGAGCAACAACAAAGTCATTTGGGGCATCCACGCAGGAAAAACCGGCGATGCGCATTCCTTGTTCTTTCAGAACAACGTTGTCGCAATCGGATGGCCCGCGATGGGCGACCTGTCCGCTATCGGAACCAATCGCGACGCCTTCAAGTTGGCGGTGGCGAAAACATATCCGACGGCGAAGGCCGGGGCCATCCCGAACAACGCCGGGCAACTCTACCGGTTCGTCCATGAAATGAAGAAGGGTGACTTGGTGGTCTACCCATCCAAGGCAGATCGTCAGATCAACATCGGCGAAGTCACCGGCGACTATAGGTTCGACCCCGGCATTTCGCAGCCGTATCCCAATGTCCGCAACGTCAGATGGTTGAAATCGGTGGGGCGCGTGCAGTTCTCCCAAGGAGCGCTCTACGAAATCGGCTCCGCGATGAGCCTGTTTCAGATCAAGAACTACGCCGATGAGTTCCGCGCAGTACTCGAAGGAAAAGCGCCGCCGGTGCGGGTGAAGGAAGATCCGACGGTTGAATTGGTGCAGAGCGACATCGAAGAGACAACCCGCGACTTCATCATCAAGGCGCTGGCACAGGAATTGAAGGGCCACCCGTTCTCAGAGTTCGTCGCCCACCTGTTGAACACGATGGGATACCGAACACGGGTTTCACCGGAAGGCGCGGACGGTGGCGTGGACATCATCGCCCACAAGGATGAGCTTGGCTTCGAACCGCCAATCATCAAAGTGCAGGTCAAGAGTGGTGAAGGGTCGTCGATTGGCGATCCCGTCGTGACCGCACTTTACGGGAAAGTAGACCCCAAGGAATTCGGATTGTTCGTCACCTTGGGCACGTACACCAACCAAGCAAAACAATTTGCGAAGGGTAAACCGAACCTACGCCTGATCGACGGCGACGAACTGGTCAACCTCATTTTGATGCACTACGAACAGTTCGATTCGCGCTACAAAGGCGTGCTTCCACTGAAGCGCGTATACGTGCCCGACCCTGACGAAACGACAGAGGAATAGCATTGGCGACAAGAACGAAACGGGCGGCGCAACCGCTCACGACAGCACAGCGGCTTGGCAGCGTCATCAAGTCAGCGCGGGATATTTTGCGCAAGGACAAGGGCACGAATCACGACCTTGACCGGTTGCCGGTCCTGACGTGGATCATGTTCCTGAAGTTTCTGGATGATCTGGAGCTTTTGCGCGAAGAGAAGGCGCGACTGGCGGGCAAGCCGTATCGCTCCATCATTCAGCCGCCGTACCGGTGGCGGGATTGGGCGGCGAACGAAGAAGGCATCACCGGTGACGAACTGTTGCGGTTCGTGAACCAGCAGGAAGCAATCCGGCCAGACGGCACCAAGGGGCCGGGCCTGTTTGAGTACATGCGGGGCCTTCGCAGCACTGGTGAGGATCGCGACCAGCGGGACGTGGTGGCGACTATTTTCCGTGGCATCGCCAACCCGATGCAGAGCGGCTTTCTACTCCGCGAACTGGTCAACAAGATCAACGGCATCCACTTTTCGTCGAGCGATGAGATCCACACTCTCAGTGCGTTGTATGAATCAATGCTGAAGGAGATGCGGGACGCGGCTGGCGATTCAGGCGAATTCTATACGCCGCGCCCCGTCGTTCAGTTCATGGTCAAAGTGCTGAATCCCCGGCTTGGGGAAACCGTGCTGGACCCGGCGTGCGGAACCGGCGGATTTCTTGTGGAAGCGTTCGAGCACCTGTCAAAGCAGGCGAAAACTGTGCGCGACCGTCAGATTCTTCAGCAATCGAGCATCTTCGGCGGTGAAGCCAAGCCGATGCCGTACTTGCTGGCGCAAATGAATCTCTTGCTACATGGCGTGGAGTCCCCGCAAATCGACCCCAACAACAGCCTTGCAGTGTCGCTCCGGGAGTTGGGAGACCGCGACCGCGTGGATGTCATTGCGACGAATCCACCCTTCGGCGGCGAAGAAGAGAAACGAATCCAAGAGAACTTCCCGGAAGACAAGCGCGCCGCAGAAACAGCACTCCTTTTTCTTCAACTCATCATGCGCAAACTTAGGCGTCAGCCCAAGCCGGGCCGTGCCGGTGTCGTCGTGCCGAACGGCACGCTCTTCGGTGACGGGGTGTGTGCCCGCATTAAGGGAGAACTCCTGACGGAGTTCAATCTACACACAATCGTTCGATTGCCCAACGGTGCCTTCGCTCCGTACACGATGATCCCAACGAACCTACTGTTCTTCGACCGTGGTGGTCCGACCAAAGACATCTGGTTGTACGAACATCCGCTCCCGGAAGGACGCAAGAACTACACGAAGACACAGCCGATGCAGTTCGAAGAGTTCGGGCCTTGCCTAGAGTGGTGGTCGAACCGTGTGGAGAATGAACAGGCTTGGCGTGTCTCCGCCGACCAAGTGATTCGGAAGGATGCCACGGGAAGCGTAATTGCGGCAAACCTCGATATGAAGAACCCGAACGCGAAAGCGGATTTGGAACACTTGCCGCCGGACCAACTTCTCCGCGAAATCTTAGCGAAGGAGCAACAAATCCTGACGATTCTTGAAGAGATACAAATCGCTATTGGAGTTGAGGTATGAGCGATCAGTGGCAACTGACGCCACTAGGAGAATGTGTTCGCCATCGAAAAGCGTTCGTGCAAATTGCCGATGATCAACGGTACAAGCGGTGCCGTGTACAACTCCATGCCCAAGGCATTGTGATGCGTGACATTGTTCCGGGTTCCGAAATCAAAACAAAGTCTCAGCAAGTTTGTCGGGCCGGGGATTTTCTTGTCGCTGAGATCGACGCAAAGGTAGGTGGATTCGGCATAGTTCCGTTAGACCTCGAAGGCGCAATCGTTAGCAGCCACTACTTCCTCTTCGAGGTAGACGCTTCAAGGCTCAGTGCCGATTACTTGGGGTACTGTCTGAAGACCACATCGTTTCGAGACCAAGTGACAGCACAGGGTTCAACGAACTACGCGGCTATTCGCCCCGCCGATGTTCTGACGTACCGAATTCCGCTACCACCCCTAGAAGAGCAAACCCGCATAGTTGCGCGGCTGGATCGTCTGGCTGAAAAGATCACCGCCGCACAAGATAGCGCATCATGGATCGAAAAGGCACTTAGCACCCTTGAAAAAGGAATCCTTCGAGAGTTGATTGGCGACCACTTGAAAGCATCAAAGCCGCTTTCACGTATCCTTTCAGAACCGACATTGAACGGCCTAAGTGCATGCCCATCAGGTTTTCCGCCCGGCGAACCTATCCTCAGAATCAGCGCTGGTACGGCTAGGCCCGATTTTGTGGTTGATGAGGATCAGACCAGATTCGTGGTCATTGACGATGCCGACAAAGCAAGGTACCGGCTTCAGAATGGCGACCTTCTTGCGTGCCGCTTCAATGGGAATAAACACTTCGTTGGAAGGTTTTCGCTGTACACGGCGTATTCCGGGGCAGCACAAGTGTATCCCGACAAACTCATCCGTATCCGTGTGGACCGAAATCAAGCCATCCCTGAGTACGTTTGCATTGCCATGAACAGCCCCGCCGTAAGAGAATCCATTGAATCTCTCTGTGCAACGACCGCTGGAAACATAGGAATCTCCGCAACCGCACTCCGTGAAGTGGAGCTACCAGTCCCATCTATTTCCACGCAGACGGAGATCGTTGGAGCTTACAGAGGTATTCAGGCACGCCTAGCTAAACTCCGAAGTCTTGGTGGGAAGCGGCAAGCTGAATTGAGCGCACTTTCGCGCTCCTTGCTAAATCGGACTCTCTCGAACGACGTGTGATGACTCAGACCCGCAAATGTCGGCGCATGTGACTGAGCCAACCACCCGAAATTGAATACGGCGACGGGAATATGCTTCGGTCCCGTCATAGCGTTGTCCTCAAGATGCGATGGACAGAGCCGTGGCCAATGCCTAACTTCGCGGCGATTTCACGAATCGATATGCCGGAACCATGCAGTGCCAGAATCTTCGACCTGTCAACGACCAACCTCTTGCGGCCAAGGTGATCGGTCTTGCCTTGTGATTTGAGCCGGGAGTATGCAGCCGTCGCCCGTTCCGACCGCCGAACGGATTCCTGTTTCGCAACTGTCGCAAGCAGAGAGACGATCACATCGGCGAACATTCCGGCGCTATCGATGTATGGTTCCGTGAACGACTTCCACTTCACGCCGTATCCTGTAAGCCGTTGCAAATGCTTGAGCGTGTCGGCGGCTCCCTCTCTTGAGAACCGGTCCAATGCCCAAAACAACGCTAGGTCAAACCGTCGCTGGTAGGCGTCCTGAAACATGGCTTGGAAGTTTTCGCGGTCAGCCGTCCGGCCCGTCTTCCGGTCAACGTACTCCCGATACACGGTCCATCCTTGCCGTTCACAGAACTCCCGAAGCTGGAGCAACTGGTTCTCCACGTCCTGACCCTTGTCCTTCGTGCTCACCCGCCCGTACAGTGCGACTCTCATCGACTTCATTGTCTCGTTCTTCGTCCCAAAACGTAATCGGTTTGGGACAGTATTCGGCGTTTTTCGATACCTTAGAATCAAGGGCTTTTCAGCCCCTACGCGACATTGCCTTTTGGGACAGGAGATGGAATTGATCCACGCGGACCAGAACACGGTGACCGAAGTAACCCGGCGGGCGATCATCGACTACCTATCGGTTGGCCGTCATTGGTCAGGAGTCTTGCAGGAAGACGATTTTCTTGGTCGGTTGTATCCGCTCAGCCGGATGCCTTCCACGGACTATCGAGCGGAGTTCAACACAGCCGCGAAGGACATATGGAAGCACCGGGTCATGAATACGGATTGGCCCGACGATTGGGTCTTCACCGATTCCAGATTTGACTTGCTCCACGGCCCGGATGAAGCGTTCCTTCGCTTCCTTGCGGAGACCGTGCATCCTATCGTCCGGCCCGAAAGTACCACCGCCCGCGACATGGTTAAGGAGTTCAATGCGGAGTTGGCCGCTGATGGGTGGGAGCTATATGTCAGCAAGGAGATATCCGGGCGACCGGTCTATGGGTTCCGTCGGTTAACGGATAGTGCCCAAACCCACCTTGATCGGGCGAAGGCCGTTGCGGAACGCCTGAATGGGAGCCATGTCGCGCAACAGATTCGACGCCTCGAACGGGCTGTTGATGAAGACCCCGAACTTGCGATTGGAACGGCAAAGGAGTTCGTGGAATCCCTATGCAAAACCATCCTGTCTGAGCGTGGCATCACCTTCTCGAAGAACGACGACTTCCCCGGCCTAGTCCGACTGACTATCAGGGAAGTTGGCGTAGTGCCAGATGAAATCGGAAACACCGGAGACGCGGAGAAAAAGATTACGGTGCTATTGAACAACCTTGGTTCTGTCGGCCAACAACTGGCGGAAATCCGCAATCAGTTCGGCACCGGCCACGGTCGAACCACCTCACACGTTGGGTTGGAGCGGCGGCATGCAAGGCTGGCGGTTGGTGCGGCGTCCACGCTTGTAGCATTCCTTTACGAATCACATGAGGCAAACCCCGGTGGCGACAGTTCAAAGTTTTGATGAAGTGCATTTGGAGCAAATTTGCTCCGTCTTGGGCGATACCGGCACCGGGCTGACCGGCGGCGAAATAGGCGAAGTGCTGAGGCAGTTGGGGATACCGGACCCATTCCCCACCATGACGAAGAGGAAGCGCCTTCATGCTGCGCTGAGCGAACGTCAGCGAACGGACGGCTGTGGCAACTACGTGGTGGCGTTCATTCACAAGGCGATGGAGCCGGTGCGGTACGTCAGCAACAGAGAACTGTTCGACACCCGGCGTCATGGTCTGAACGATGTACTTGTGTTCTGTGGGTTGAGCGTGGGCGACGATGGGAAACTTCAGACGACCCAAGCTGTTCGCACTCTTGACGAAGCTGAAGAGCGGGCCGACCGGCTTCGCGTCGAACTTCGGCGGCGCAATGTCCACCCGGACGTACTGAAGTTTTGCCGGGCTGAACTTGTTCGAAACAACTACTTCCATGCGGTGCTCGAAGCCACCAAGAGCGTGGCCGAAAAACTTCGTGGACGCACGGGCGTCATGTCGGATGGCTCAAAGCTGGTGGACGAAGTGTTCGGCTCCGGTACAGTAGGGATGCCCTTCTTGGCCTTCAATACGCTCACCACGGAAACGGAGAGGAATGAGCATACCGGGATGATGAACATGATGAAGGGTATGTTCTCCGCGTTCCGAAACACAACAGCCCACGCCCCGAAGATTTCTTGGACCATAACGGAGCAGGACGCAATGGACATCCTGTCGATGGTCTCTCTTCTTCACCGGCGGATTGATGAGGCCGCGCGGACGCCGCGTCAACTGTGAAACTGGAGTGAGTCGGGCAGACCGGGCGGGAATGCCCAATGAGGAAGTTGCATCGTAGGCGGTCTGTGTTCGACGATTCCTTCGAGATGCAGGTTCCACCGGGCAGCGAAGGCTTCCGCCAGCGGCATCGGGACGTGATCGGTCAGGACATAGCCACCACCCTTCACGGGCGTCGCGAAGAAACAGGGATATCGGCATTCGTCGGCATATGTTTGGATGAGCAGCACACCAATGTCCGATCCGAACGGATAGGCGTCGATTTGTTGGTTCCAGAATTCGGGACCGCGCCCGCCAACAACAAAGATAGATCCACATTCATCGCGAAGTGCCAAGAGGTCCGCCAGAGTCGCCTTCATGGGGTCTTCCTTGTTGATTGGGATTGAGGCTGACATATATGTCAGCCGCCGCTGTTCATTCGATCATTGGTGAAGGAAATTGAGGTAGTCCAGATGAGGGTCTAGCTCAATGAAGTTGGTTGCCGCCGACTTCAGCTCATGCGATGCGTGCTTCCAAAACAGAACGTCCACTTGGAAGCCCCGTTTGGTGATGCGCTCGATCACGGGAACATAGTCGGCGTCGCCCGCGACAAGAGTGAGTACGTCCTGTCCCGCCTTCATCCGTTCATACGATGCTTCCATCATCCCGGCGGCGATATCCGTGTCAATTTTCTTTTCACGGTTCGAGGCGTTACGGTCGTAGATAACCGGGTCAAAGCCTTTTGCCTTGACGATGTTCCACAAAGAGTCGTTCAATGGTGGCCGCGATCCATAGAGGTATGCACAACCCGCCGGATCGCCGCCAGCGAACTCATACAGGCGACCGAAGTCCATGCGCCAGCCGGGGTCTTGAATCCGGTTCTGGATCGCAGTCCAAATGTCGGGAGCGATACCCCTTTGGACGGCGCTCACCCTCATGCCTTCGATCCAGACGTTTGAGTTATCTACGAAAAGGAAGTTTGCCATAGTCCCTTCCCCTTATTGTGGCAAACACCGCTGTGACACGTCACGGGTAGTAGACATCCGACCAATGCTCACGGGCATCTTCGACAGCCCGTTGTGCGTCTTCAATGTCGATATCAGGCATCCGGCGACGAATTTCTTCAACGACGAATCGCTGGTAGCCCACCCAATTTCGCGTCAAGAAGAACCCGCACAGATTGAACGCCAGTGCCGCAACGGGATGCATCTTTCCGTTGGTGATGTCCTGATCGTATGCCCGGAGTTCCGCCAACATTGCTTCGAGCAGTTCCGGGGTCTGGTCGTCGGGATGGATCGCCGGTGGCAAGTAGAAGTTCCCCATTGATTTGGACGCCAGTCGCCGGTGATTGGATTCCAGATCGATGCCAGTCCACCCACCGATAAACTGAATCGTGATGGGCAGTTCTAATTCGGCGCACATCCCTGACGACATTCATGTCCGGCACCATCTGTCAAGGTTCACAACCTTTTAGGCTTGTTCGGTAGCGTTTCAAGCCGTGATTCGTCTTGAGAAAGCGTCTTGGACACTGAACCGGCTTCGAGAACGGCCTAGGTTCATCGAGGGAACAGGTCAGTAGGTAAGTGAGTATCGGACAGAAGCGCGGTCCCCGCGATATTGTAGGGAAATGCCAAGTGAAACGGAATCCATTGGTCCGCCGCCCGCGTCGATTCAGATCACCATTGTGCTTCGAGCCGGTGACGAAAGGAACCAGTGGGAACCGGAAACTGGACCATTGCAGTTCTGGCGTTATGTGAGCCGCCACATCAAGAACGGCGACATCAACGACAACGAATCGTACTTCCGCTTCGAACAATTGGTTGCTAGTACTTTTGGGCGTAGGCTCCGGGAGATGTTGATTACGGACTACGAAGAAGGCCCGGAGTGGCGTCGCCAGCCGTTCTTGCGGAAGTTCGGCCTGAACGAAGACAATCGCCGTCCACGACCTAATTTCGCGTTTCAAGTTGCGGGCTTTCGTTATGGGAGCTTGAGCCTTGACCTAGACGTCACCGGATTGAAGGCTCTGGTTGAGTTTTTTGATGGAAATGCGATGCTTTGTCAGATGGTGCTTGCACAATACGCCCCACTAGCACTGGCGTACGCACTCACCGATAATTCGAGCGCGTTCGTTGAAGGACTGAACGCTGAAGTCTTTGCTCCCACTCTTGGCCCGGCGTTCGCAACGTTCCTAAAAGCGCCGCCAGTACCAACCACGGTGCCGACGCCCGTTCCCGCGTCGGTGCCCGCTCCCGCGCCACCGTCATCGACTCCCGGTGGACTTGGCCGGTTGGCAACCAGCAATAGCCTTACTTGGGCGTGGATTGCGTCAAATACTTCGTTGCTCATCCCGGTCCTTCTGAGCCTTGTTGTACTCTATTACGGATTTGTCGGCTTGGACCGTGAACGCGACCGCGTGTGGCAAGCGATCAAGGATCTCACGGAGAAGCAAAATGAGGTTCTTCGAATCTTCAGTGCGAAACAGGCGGATACGAAATCTCCACAAGATGCGAAATCAACTTCGAAACTGAAGGATGAGGGCAAGTAAGGCCCGCACCTTCATAACGCCGGTCCATGATGATGCCCAAATCATTGGTGTTCAACACGGAATGAACGAATTTCTTCGAATTGCTTACGAAACCGGCGATCACTTCGCCGTACATACGCTACTGGCGCACCTGTTTGGAGACGAAGAGGCATCTTCTGAATCGTCAGAGGCTTGGGACGCACGATTCGGACTTGAGGTCAGCATCGTTATGCCGCCGGAGATGTTCGATGAGTTACGAAGCGCATACACCCTTGGTCAGCGTGATCGAATAATGGAACTTGTGGGCAAGTTGCTGACACCAGCGCCGCCAGCGCCAGCGAAGGATTTTCTTACCGTCAAGGAAGTAGCTCAGCGGTTATCTGTGTCAGAGGATTCCATTCATAGATGGTTCAAAGGACGTCCCGGAGTCAAGGAACAATTCACAAGAACTCCGGGCAAGCGGGGAAAAACGACCTTGTTCATCTCTGAAGAGGCGTTTGAGGCATTTGGGCAGGAATCACAAACGACTACCAGACAGACCGCAAAGCGACGTCCAAAGAAGTCTGGCGCTCCGGCACCCACGCCGCGTAATGCCTCATCGTAATTCGGATATCGGTGTGGCCAAGGAGCATGGCGACCAGATCAATGCCGACACCCTTCTGAAGCAGTTTGAATACCAAGGTGTCACGCCATGCGTGAGAGCGGTGAGGCACACGCGCGGCCTTGTAGACCTTGCCAAGCATCTCTCCCCACTTGTTCTTTCGAACGGTGAGGTTGCCGTCATCGGGCATGAAGAAGTGGTCGCCTTGATGCGGAAGTTGATCCAGTGCCTCAAGAACCGAAGGCGGCAGCACGGCGCTCACCATAATTCCTGTCTTGCCCGTTTCGACTTCGATGCGGCCAACGGTCAGCCGATCACCCGTGATGTCGGAGCGACGTAACGCACATACATCACCGATTCGAAGTGCAGCGTACTGGAGCACCATCAAAAATGCGCGGACGTGGGCATTCGTCGCATAGTCGCCCCGCTGTGTTCCGGGTGGATGAAGTTCGTCAACCGCTTCGTAGATTTTGGCGATCTGGTCATCTGTGAACCGTTCCCGCTTCGAGGACCGCCTCACCTTGATCGCCATTAGTTGTTCAGCCGGATTCTCTGACGTGTACTTCCGCTTGGTGGTCCATCGAAAGAACGTCCGCAACCGTTCTTGTTCTTTCTTCCGCCCAACGTCCGTCTGCATGGTCCATGTGTTCTTCCATGCCGCAAGGTGGTCGGCCTTTGCGTCCGCGATTTGATTGATGCCCAAGGAGCCAAGGAAGTCGGTGAGCCGTTCCAGCGAATACCGGTAACGAAGTACAGTTCGATGCGCGCGATTCGATGCCGTCAATTCGTTGGTGAACCGAGTAACAGCTTCGCCTACGCTCAACGGCTCCGTCTTGGGTGACGGGTTCTTGATTTCGGCTTCTTGTGCAACAAGCAGCGCACGGGCTTCTTCGTAGTTCCACGTGTCCAGTGAATTGCGAACCTTCTCACCCGACACCGACCCGTAGGCGAAGTACGGACACTTCTTGCAATCTAATTTCTTGGAGAAGGGACGGCCCGGTGAAAAATGCTTGCAGCCTTCCTTGTGTCGTTTCCGAAGTTCCAACATGGTTGTATTCTCCGATCAGAATACACCCCTTTTTCGGACTCAATCGGAACACAATGAGCGCAGGCAGTGCGCAAGTTATTCAAAATACTGGAGATTTGTGGTGCGGATGAGAGGACTTGAACCTCCACGGGGTTGCCCCCGCTAGTACCTGAAAGCAATTAGCCTTGTTTTGAGTTTTCCTGAGTTACCCTGAGAACCGCAAAAGCCCAATGAAATGAGTGTAAATGCAATGTAGCAGCACTCAGGAGAACTCATTCAAGTTGCTGAGTTTGGCTGAATCCGCACACTATCCGCACACTGAAACCAGTGAACTTGGGGTTTTCTTGAGGCCTGTCGCTAACCAGATTGGCCGAACGAAATACCAATCCATCCTAAAAAACATTTGGACCGACGAATGTTTTATGTGACAATCTCGATAGGTCAAATCTGCCAACAGAATTTGGCTCGCCTATACGCGGCTGCATCCCGTATATGTGTCTGTCGATGCGGACATTAAACTCGACATCGCAGCAACCTTTTGATCTCTGCGCCCTAGCATTGATCACGAGACCGGCTCTCTCAACTTAGTCGCGTTGACTTTCAATGACTCCGTAAGAGTTGATTTTGACTTCGCAGCTTTTGCCCTAAATATTCACCTTCAGTCTTGAACAAAACCAATCTCTAGCCCTCCATCCTGGAGGGTTTTCCATTTCGGGCGACATCTTCGCCTCAACAACAAACCCAACAACAAAGGAAACAACATGAACACCGATTTGAGCGGCGGGGCTATTGCTCCGCGTTTAATGAGTGAACGAGACGTGGCGAGATATCTCAGCGTCTCTGTTTTCACGCTTCAAAAGTGGCGTCAAAAGGGAATCGGTCCAGCCTTCTTGAAGCTGCTTGCTCCAAACACAAGAACAGCACCAGTGCGCTATGAGCGCGAGATTGTTGATGCTTGGATCAGCCACCAAACCAAACGAGATAGCAGCACCGGGAAGGTGAACCATGCTTAAGACCATAAGCGAAATCAGCCGGGAATTCCCCACGGCATGGCCCAGCGATCAATCTCTTTATCGGGCCATTCGTGAAGGCGTGATCCCTGCGGGCGTGGCCGTCAAGATTGGCCGACGCCTTCTTATCAATCGAGAACGGCTCGTTCAGTGGATCGAGGGCGGCGGCCAGGGACTAGCGGGAGGTTGGCGGCGGGAGGGAAGCAACTGAGATGAAGGCAGATGAGCCACCAATTGAACGGGGCCTGAAGGATGGCGAAATTTTCAGGCCCTACAGGAAGTTCAAGGAGTATCTGCTGATTCCTAAAGCACTGGCACGCCGCAAGGGCTTCAGTCCTGGGGCAAAGCTGGTTTACGGAATCCTCATCAAGTTTGCGGGAAAGAGCGGGGATTGTTTTCCCTCCATGAAGGCCATTGCGGACGATCTTGGCATAACCGAACGATGGGCTCGGGAACATGTGGGGGAACTTGTGAAGGGCGGATTGCTACAAAAGCAACGCGGTGGGAGAGGGCGTTCGAACCGCTACGAGTTCATTTGGCGCGATTGGTTGAATCAGCCAGACCGGAACGATCCTTCCGATCAAGACGAAACGCCAACTGATGTTGACCGGAACGATCCTTCCGATGTTGACCGGAACGATCCTTCCGGTTCATACGGAACGATACTTCCGACTAAAAGGATCAATGAAAAGGATCAGGTTAAAAGAAATGATCTAGACTACCCGCTTCGCGGGCCTGAATTTCTAAGAAGCAACGAAGCAGCCTTCAAAGAATTGAAGGAATTGGTTACAAGGATGTTCAGAGAACCATATCGGGAGGACTTGAAGAGGATCGTTGCCGTCACCCCAAATCAAGACCCTAATGAAGCTCTTGAGGCAATCCGTGTGGCTGAATACCAGGGATATGGTCCAGATCACAAGAAAGCGCCAAGGTCCATTAGCTGGTTCGTATCGGTGGTTACAGAGCATTTTGAACAAAAGGCACGGCGTTGCAGCCCGCCATGTGCAAGACCCTTAGACGCTGATGAAGATGAAGCGGAGCAGTCAACCATACGGCTATCACCCCAGCAGGACGGTTGGTTTAACGAATTTTGGGGGCTTTATTGGCGGAAGGAACAGAAGTGGAAAGCAAAGATTGCTTTTGGAAGACAGATTACCTCAGAAGGATTATGGGAGGGGTGTAAAGCCCACATGTCGAGAGACGAAGAAGCAATGCTCAATCGGGATGTGGAGTTTCAGCCGCTAGCGGCAACATACCTTAACAGCGAGGACTTCTTGGACCCTATTGAGGATTGGGATTAGCAGAAAGGCAAAGATGAACGCGAAACGTAAAGGAACTCGGAACGAGCATCGCTCAATCGTCCTGCTCGAAGCGGCTGGATACCAATGCACCCGCGCGGCGGCGAGTCTTGGGGCCTGGGACATCATCGGGGTGGGTAGCACCGATATTGTTCTCTGCCAAGTAAAAACAAACGCATGGCCGGGGACGGTCGAAATGGAAACACTCAAGCGATTCAATGCGCCACCGAATGCGCGAAAGCTAGTTCATCGCTGGCGCGACCGACAACGAATTCCAGACGTGAAAGAGGTCTAGGTATGGCAAAGAGCGAATCAGAAGCAAGGCAAGCCCTTCCAGTGAAGAGAAATGCCGCATCAAATAGCAACGGCAGAAAGGGCCATGAGCCAATCCAGTTGGGTGCGCCGACCCGCAATGAGGAAGGAAAGATTGTCTTGAAGGCGAAGCAGACACGCGAACAGATGGAGGATGAAATCATCAACAACGTTCAAGGGATTACAGGCACGAAGGACTTTCTAGCAGGAGATCGAATACTCCACCAAGTTGGAAACGCTTTGATCTATCCTAGGGCGGAAGAGAAGAATGTCATCTTGCGGGCGGCTTCAGCAATTGCAGAACACGCTCCACAAAACGGCACTCAGGCAATGCTGGCAACGCAAATGATTGCAACTCACGATGCTGTATGCACGTTCATGATGCGAGCCACCCTGAAGGACCAAACCCCATACGGAATTGATTCAAATACAGATCGTGCAGCGCGCCTAATGAGGGTCTTTATGGATCAGGTTGAGCTTATGCAGAAACTCAAGGGACACACAAGCCAGCAGCGAGTAACGGTGGAGCATGTTCACGTTCACGACGGCGGGCAAGCGATTGTAGGGGCCGTGGCAGGATCGCGGGCGGGCCGGGGGAGGGGTAAGAACCATGACGAACAGTAAAGGCCATGACAATCGACTTGGTTGGCTCAAGAATGGGAATTCACCGGGAGACTTTGCCAACGCTCCACGATGCGGGGCGAAGAATCGAAGGGGAACGCCTTGCCAGTGTCCAGCAATGACCAATGGCCGTTGTAGGCTTCACGGTGGGCTCAGCACGGGGCCAAAGACGGCGGCGGGCATAGAGAGTATCCGGCGGTCCAGAACGAAGCACGGGCGACGCTCACAACTAGCCAAAGAAGAGCGGGCCATGATGCGTCAATTGCTTGAGGAATGGAAGGCGATCAAGCGGGAGAAATCATGAGCACGTTGGGTTTGAGGAAAGTCGGTTAGTTGATGGCGATGGGGTTTAACTCTTACCGATGAGCCTTTAGTCGTCGGTCAATCTAAACGATCCAAACATATGAGGTTAAACTTTCAATCATGCTTGTGAATCCAAAAGCTCTTTTCTGCACGATTTGCAGCGCAGTAATCATTGCGTTTCATCCTTTTGAGTCCGAGGCACAGATAAAGCAGACAAATTCAGCCAAAACAGTAGCTGACCTGAGTTTATCTGCGCGAGCAGGGGATGCTGAAGCGCTTGGCATGCTGACTACTCTAGCGACTGGAGGAGATGCTGAAGCACAGGTCCGCTTGGGCATTATGTTCAACTTTGGTTGGGGTGTTTCGAAGGATTTAGAACAGGCCTTCGGATGGTATCGGAAAGCAGCCGAGCAGGGGAATGCAGGCGCACAGATCAGCACAGCTTTCGCGTATCACTTCGGTGAAGGCGTTTCCAAAGACGCCGTACAGGCTGTGATTTGGTACCGCAAGGCCGCTGAACAGGGCCATTCCTCGGCACAGCAAAGCTTAGGCTTCATGTACGAGGAAGGTAAAGGCGTCCCAAAAGACGCGAAGCAAGCAGCGTACTGGTATCGCAAAGCGGCTGAACAGGGAAATGCATTGGCACAGTTGAACTTGGGAAATATTTTTAGCAGAGGCGAGGGTGCACCAAAAGACGCGAAGCAAGCAGCGTACTGGTATCGCAAAGCGGCTGAACAGGGAAATCCGGATGGGCAGTTCAATCTCGGATTGATGTACGACAACGGCAAGGGTGTTCCGAAAAGCGCAGCGGACGCCGTCTATTGGTATCGCAAAGCGGCGGAACAGGGCGACTCGGACGCACAGAGCAACGTTGGTGCGAAGTATGCCAGAGGCGAGGGAGTTCCAAGAGATCTCGTCATTTCCTACATGTGGAGAAATCTGGCAGCAGCTCAGGGGAATGAAATCGCTATGCGGGCTAGAGAAGCGCTGGAATCAGATATGACGAGAGAACAAATCGCAGAGGCACAGAAGCTCAGCAGGGAATGGAAGCCGAAGAAGTAGAGTCCTGGGCGGGAGTATGTCACTGGTTTGGATTCTAGGCTGGGCCAGCGCGGAACGGTGGCAGCGTGCCGTCTGTGCAATCACGGTTCCCCTGTTGCACAAGGCACCCGGTTAGGCTTGCTTCTTGGCCTTCGTTGCCTTCTTTGCTGTAGCGGTTCGCTTGGCTTCTCGGGCCGCCACGGCTCGCTTGGCACGCTCAACGCGTTGTTCAGGGGTCATGGATTGTGCGGCAACTTTACCGCCAAGACTTCCACCCGTCTTGCCACCAATAGAACCCTGTTCCTTAAAGTATTCCAGTACTTCCGGCGGGAGCTTTTTCTTTGCCATACCTAAATCTTACACCGGGTCTAAGAAATCCAGACAATCCTCTTGAACTAAAAGGGGGTCTAAGATAGAATTGGGGAATGAAAGCGATTGGCTACATCCGAGTGAGCACCGACAAGCAAGCTGAGAAGGGCGTGAGCCTTGAGGCGCAAGAAGCCAAACTTCGCGCGATGGCGGCGGTTCAGGACATCGAAATCGACGAATTCATCGTTGATGGCGGGGAATCAGCAAAGAGCCTGAGCAGGCCGGGTATGGAGCGGCTTCTCTCCATGGTGGATCGCGGCGAAGTTCAAACGGTCATCATTGCCAAACTCGATAGGCTTACGCGTTCGGTGAAGGATTTAGCTACCCTGTTGGAGCGCTTCCAGAAGCGCAACGTGGGATTGGTTAGCGTGTCGGAATCTCTCGACACAAAGAGCGCGGCGGGACGGCTTGTGTTGAACATCATGTGCGCTGTGAGCCAATGGGAGCGCGAAGCCATCGGAGAACGTACGCGGGACGCGATGCGGCACAAGAAGGCGAAGGGTGAGCGCGTGGGGGCGGTCCCTTACGGCTTCCGAATCGCGGAGGATGGCAAGGGCCTTGTTCAGGATGGCGACGAACAGGCGATGCTTCAGCGCATCCGCAACATGAAGGCGGCGGGAATGCCCGTTCGTGCCATTGCCGTTGCGCTGAATGAGCAGGGCTACAGAACCCGGAAAGGAACGGCTTGGCAATTCAGTTTCGTGGCAACACTGGCGGCGGAGAAGGCGGCATAGGGAAACAATTCTCAATTCAGCACGCGCGGGAGGCGTGCAACCATTGGCACCCAAAACAAGAGAGGAATTCCATGGAAAGTGTTATTCGGGAAATCAAGGCAACGCTGACAACCAGTGATGGCCGTGTGATCGAATTGGAAGGCATCGAGGCCGAATGCGTCCTTCAGGCGGCGGAAGCAGTAACCAACCTGACGGAGGTAGCGCGACCGTTTGATTCACTGGTAAGCGGACTACTTAGGCGGCGAATTCACGGCGCGACGGAAGACGGTTCGGTGGAGGCGGAATTGACGGACTACAGGAACTACCTGTTGAGCCGTTCCGAGATTGTTGCTGAGATTGCCAAGCATGAACCGCATGTGCTCCGCGATGCGCTGAAGGTGGCGTAATGGCGGGCCAAATCATACGCAAGGGTGATCGCAAATGGTGCGTTCGTGTTTTCCTAGGCAACAATGAACACGGAAAACGGGTCTACCAAAATCGCACCATTGCAGGGGCAAAGAAGGATGCTGAGAGGGTACTTGCGGAGATGTTGCGAACCCGCAGCCTGGGCCCTTCGATTCTTCGAAATGAAAGGCTTCTAGTGGATGAGCTTCTAAACGATCTCATCCGTGAATACACCATCAATGGCAAGGCGGTGGGCATCCTCAAGATGAAAGTCGAGAGGTATCTTCGCCCAAACTTTGGAAAGCTGCAAGCTTCCAAAATCAACACGGCGTCGATAGAAGGCTACTCCAATTTTCGTTTGACGAGTGGGGCGGCGGTGGCTACCGTAAACCGGGAGCTTGGCTTGTTGCGTCGTGCCTTCTCTCTCGGCTACCAGTGCGAACCCCGCAAGGTGGAGCGTATTCCGAGAATCAAGCTCTTCAAAGAAAACAACGTCCGCAAGGGCTTCTTTGAGCATGAGCATTACAAGGCAATGCTTCAGACACTACCCGAGCACCTAAAGGCCGTTCTGGTGATGGGATACTGGACCGGGCTTCGACGTGGGGAGATCACTTCTCTAAAGTGGGAGCAGGTCGACCTGAGAAACGGAGTACTCCGGCTTGAAGCTGGTACAACCAAGAGCGGCGAAGGACGTATTGTTCCACTTGCGCCTGATCTCTGGGAGTGCCTGAAAATGCAGCGGGAAAAATCACAGCTTGAGTATCCCGAATGCGTTCATGTTTTCCACTACCGGGGTAAGCCGTTTAAGGACTTCCGCGACGGATGGGACGCAGCGGCGGCGAAAGCTGGCCTTGTCGACGAGAAGGGCAAGCCCAAACTGTTGTTTCATGATCTCCGGCGAAGTGCTGTCCGCAACCTGCTACGCGGTGGAGTGCCTGAAAAAGTCGCTATGGCGATCAGCGGCCACAAGACGAGGGCGGTATTCGACCGATACAACATCGTCGCTGAATCGGATCTCAGAACGGCTATTTCCCGATTGAGCGGCTACATTTCACAGCAGGAAGGTGAGGCCGAAAAAGGCGGTATTGGCACACAAAATCAAAATCCGCACACTATCCGCACATCGGAAGCAACTGAGGTAGTGAATTGATGCCTGTTGCAGTCTGTAAACTGTTGATTCTATGGTGCGGACGAGAGGACTTGAACCTCCACGGGGTTGCCCCCGCTAGTACCTGAAACTAGTGCGTCTGCCAATTCCGCCACATCCGCAAATAACCAGCAGTTCCTCTATGGTCCCAAAGCCCAATCGCTGTGTCAATTGCGCTTCAATCCTCAACCCTCATTTTCTCCACCCATCACCCGAGCCAGTGCCACTGCCGTGTTCGCATGCAGTTCCACCGTGTCTTCTAACTTCCGCGCATAGCCCCCGGCCAGCGTCACAAAAATCGGGATCTGTCTCTCCCGCGCCGCCCGCATCACCAACAGATCCCGGTCCAGCATCCCCGCCATGCTCAGTCGCAACCCTCCCAGCTTGTCCTCCTGGTAAGGATCACTCCCGGCAACATAAGCAATCAGGTCCGGCCTCATCCGCGCAAAAGCCACTTGCAGCCCCGCCCCCAACGCCTCCAGGTATTCCCCATCTCCAACATGGTCGTCCAGTTCAATATCAAGATCGCTCTGCTGCTTGTCGTGTGGATAGTTGTCCCGCTGATGGATCGATAGCGTATACACACTCCCGTCCCCGGCAAAGATCCCTGCCGTCCCATTCCCCTGGTGCACGTCCGTGTCGATCACCATCGCGGTCTTGATCTTTCCCGCCTCCTGCAAAACACGAATCGCAATCGCCACATCATGCAGCGCGCAGAATCCCTCCCCGTGCCCCGCAAACGCATGATGAAATCCACCCCCCACGTTAAACGCTGCCCCGTCCCGCAACGCCGCCTCAGCCGCCGCAATACTGCCCCCGACATGGTACAGAAACCCGCGCACCATCGGCTGCGAATACGGAATCTCCAGCTTCATCACCTGCTCATAGCGGATCGTCCCGTCCAGCAGTGCCGACACCCATTCGCGCGAATGCACCAGTTGCACCTGCTCTAGAGTCGCCGGCTCCGGCACCAGCAAATTCTCATCCCCCAGCAACCCGCGTTGCACCAGC
This sequence comes from Bryobacter sp., assembly GCA_044340255.1. Lineage (GTDB taxonomy): Bacteria > Acidobacteriota > Terriglobia > Bryobacterales > Bryobacteraceae > Bryobacter. Next base: position 188,857 of record JBIITX010000005.1, read on the forward strand.
GCATCCCGAATCAACCCAAACTTCGTCGACGGAAAAACATGATCCCCCAGCCGCAAATGGTAGCCCGGGTGATAGCTGAAATGGAAAGGTGCTTTGCCCACAGATATACTTATAGTTTCACCCCCTGAATCGAAAGGAAGCAATGCGTAAAAAGGTAACTGTAGTCGGAGCAGGCAATGTAGGAGCCTCTTGTGCCCTCCGGATCGCAAACAAAGAACTGGCCGATGTCGTCCTCGTCGACATCATGGAAGGCGTCCCACAGGGCAAAGCCCTCGACCTCCTCGAGAGCGGCCCCATTGAAGGCTATGACGTCAGCGTCACCGGAGCCAATGATTACGCCCCCACGGCGAACTCCGATGTGGTCGTCATCACCGCTGGCTTTCCCCGCAAGCCCGGCATGACTCGCGACGATCTTCTGATGGCCAACTTCGAAATCGTCAAGGCCGCCACCGAAGGCGTGGTCAAGTATTCCCCCAACGCCATCATCGTTGTGGTCACCAATCCGCTCGACGCCATGTGCTACACCGCCCATGTCGTCTCGAAGTTCCCCAAGAATCGTGTCATCGGTATGGCTGGGGTTCTCGACACCGCTCGCTACCGCACCTTCATCGCCGAAGCCCTGCAGGTTTCGATGGAGAACGTCACGGCAATGGTGCTCGGCGGCCACGGCGACACCATGGTCCCGCTCGTGCGTCTCACCAGCGTCAGCGGCATCCCGCTCACTGAACTCCTCCCGCAGGATCAGATCGACGCCATCGTCAAGCGCACCCGCGAAGGCGGAGCCGAAATCGTCAAGTACCTCAAGACCGGTAGCGCCTTCTACGCCCCCTCGGCCGCCACGGTCGAAATGGTCGAAAGCATCCTCAAGGACAAGAAAAAGGTTCTTCCCTGTGCCGCTCTCCTCGAAGGCGAATACGGCATCAACGGTCTCTTTGTCGGCGTCCCCTGCAAACTGGGCGCAACCGGCATCGAGAAAATCTATGAACTCAAGCTCAGCGATTCTGAAACCGCTGAACTCAACAAGAGCGCTGCCGCCGTGCAGGAGTTGGTCGACGTCCTGAAAGCCAAAGGCGCGTAACTCTCTCAATCATCCAGTTTGGGCTGGACTCCAGAAGGTGATCCATTGCAACCAAGACGAAATTTTGAGTTGTACCTAAGTTGTTTCGCTTTCTTCTCTCTGGCCTCCTTTCATGGAGCTTCAGCCCAAACCATCACTTCCATCGAGCAACTCCAGGCCAAGGCCGAAGATTTGGCTCTCTCTCGTCTGTCCCCCCAAAATCTCCCCGTCTCTCTGGACGCCCAGATCACCTTCCAGCACCAGCGTGCCTTCGGCTTCATCTTTGAACAAGGCGGTCTGGCCGCCTACGGCTGGCCCCAAAGCAAAACCTTCCCCAATCTTCAGCTTGGCGATTGGGTACATGTGGAAGGCTCGGCCATGACCGGCGGTTACTCCCCCGCCATCCGTATCGATTCCATCCAGCGCTTGCGTTCAGGCACACTTCCACCGGTTCTCGACGTCACTGCCGATCAGATGCGCTCCAACCGGTTTGAGAATGTGCGCATTCGTGTCCGTGCCCGTTTGCGGCGAATCAAGTCTGACGTCCTGATTGAAGATCGACACGTCTCCACCATGATTCTGGAAATCCCCGGAGTCGACCCCAATTCGCAGCCTCTGCTGTTCTCTGCGGCCATCTTCCAGCACCAGCCACACAAGTGGGAGAATGCCATCGGCGCACTCGTCGAACTCACTGGCGTCTGCGGCTCCAACTTCAATGGTCGCGGCCAGCGCCGCACCATCAATTTGGCTATGGATGGGCCTGAGGGCCTTCGTATACTCCAACCTGTAACCAGAGATTGGAACATCCCCCTCTCTAAAGCGGGCCTCGTTTTGACCTACAGCTCCAAGGCTGCATTCGGCGATCTGGTCCGGGTTGAGGGAACCATCTCTCGCATTACCCCCGAGGGAATCCTCTGGCTGCAGGATTCCTCCGGAGGCATGCCCGTGCAACCCGCCGAGCCCGCTACCTTTGCCGTCGGCGATTCTCTCGAAGCCCTCGGCCGCATCACCTATGACGATAGTGGTGACGGCACTCTTCTGACAGAGGCGATATTCCGGCCAGCATCTCCTCAACCTCCCCTCGTGCCACAACGGATAAACGAATACAATACCGTCGGCCTCAATTTTCAGGGTTCCCTCGTGCGCTTGCCCGCCACCGTCAGCCACTTGCAGCAATGGCAAAATCGCACCCAGGTCCACCTCCACTACAACTTTCATGAGTTCCTGGCCGAGGTGCCGCGACGTCCGGGCGATGGTTGGCGGCTGCCACTGCCGGGTGACAAAATCGAGATCGTTGGCGTCCCCCAGTTGAGCCGTGGATCGAATCGATCCGGTGCCTTTGGCTTCATCTTTACGAAAGGCCCCGAGGACATCATCGTCCTCGAATCGAAGCCCTGGTACGAAACCTTTCCCTGGGGTCAGGCCGCTCTTCTCCTCTTCACCGCCGTCATTGCCGCAACCACCTGGATCTTCGCTCTCCAATCCCGCGTCCGTCGACAAACCGCCCAACTCGAATCCGCTCGCCTCGCCGCCGAACAAGCCAGTGCCGCCAAGAGCCGCTTTCTCGCCAACATGAGCCATGAAATCCGAACTCCCATGAATGGAGTGCTCGGTATGAATCGCCTCCTCCTCGACAGCCCCCTCCGGCCAGACCAGCGCGAGTGGGTCCAGACTATCGAATCCTCAGGCCAGTCCCTTCTCACTCTCCTCAACGACATCCTCGATCTCAGCAAAATCGAAGCGGGCGAGCTTCGCATTGAAGCCATCCCCTTTAACGCTCACCAGGTCTTCACAGCTGTCATCGATCTCATGTCCAACCATGCCTCTACCAGAGGCCTCAATCTAAATTCATCGATCGATCCCGCTCTCCCTCCGCGCCTCCTCGGCGATCCCACCCGCCTCCGGCAAATCCTCTCCAACTTTCTCAGCAACGCCGTCAAGTTCACCAGGCAGGGTCACATTGACCTCGAAGTGAAATGGACCCCACTTTCCTCCCATTCCGGCACTCTCCGCTTTGCGGTCACCGATACCGGCATCGGGCTTTCTCCTGCGCAACAGGCGCAACTCTTCCAGCCCTTCCAGCAAGGTGATGAATCCACGACAAGACACTTCGGCGGTACCGGTCTCGGCCTCTCCATCTGCCGCGAACTGGCCTCCCGCATGGGGGGCACAGTCGGCTGCACTAGCCAAATCGGCGAGGGTGCCACCTTCTGGGCCGAGATCCCCTTTGAAGCGCTCCCAGAAGATGCCACCGCAGACCAGCCGGAAACGGGTACGACTTATGCCAGCCTCAACGGCTTGCGAGTCTTGCTGGCCGAAGACAGTGCGGTCAACCAGAAGTTAACTCTGACCTGGCTCGATCGCTTCGGTGCAACCGCCACACTGGCCAAAAACGGCGAAGAGGCCGTGGCCCTTTTTGCCGAACACACCTTTGACCTCATCCTCATGGATTGCCACATGCCGGTCCTCGACGGCTACCAGGCAACGGCCGCCATTCGCGCAACAACCAAAGGTGCCACGATTCCCATCATCGCCCTTACGGCAAACGCCCTCGTAGGCGAGCGAGAGAACTGTCTCGCGGCCGGCAGGAATGACTTCTTGACCAAGCCATTCCTGCCGCAAGACCTCTTCGCCGCCCTGCAGCGCTGGTCCTAGAAGCGGAACCGCAACGACGCCTGCATTCTTCTGGGGGCCCGCGTGCCCGTCACTTCACCAAAGCGCGTATTCACCTGTGCACCACTCGCTTCAAATCGTGCCGTCGTATCCACTGCGTTGAATTGGGTGTGGTTGAACGTGTTGTACATCTCCCAGCGAATCTGCAAGCTCTTCTTCTCGCTGAACATCGGGATGTTCTTAAAGAAGCTGATGTCCCAGTTGGCGGTCCCTGGCAGGCGGAAGACGTCTTTCGGCGCATTCCCAAAGTCCCCGCGGCCCGGCCGTGCAAACACCGAAGTGTTGAAGAACTTCGAGAACGTGCGGTCTCCATAAGCAAGCTGCGCCTTACCCGTCACGTTAATGCGGTTCCCGTCACCACCACCACTCAGATCCACCGTGTCAACGGTCGAGAAGCCCACGCCACTCGGCGTTCCACTGGCATAGGTCGTGATGCCCGACACCTGCCAGTTGTCAAACACCAGTCGCCCCACTTTGTTCGGCACAAACTTGCTGCCCTTCGGCAAATCCCAAATGTAGTTCGTCACAAACATGTGCGTCTGGTCAAAGCCCAGCTTGCCGTAGTTCCAAATTCGAATGTCGCGATACTGCGCAATCCCGTCTCCATCCGAGTTTGCGTATCCCATCGCCTTCGAATACGTATAAGCCGTACTCACCGAGAGTCCTCGGGCAAATCTCCGGTTCAGGGTCACCTGCCCGGAGTTGTAGTTCGAAGTCGAAGAAAAGTCGTTGTAGCTGATGTTCCCCCAACCGGGGAAAGGACGGAAGAAGTTATCCGGCAGCGGCGTAGCAGGGTTGGAAGGGTCTGCATTGGCGCTCAAATACCGCGCCCCATAAGGCACCGTGTTGATATTGCGGCTCACCTGCAAGTGCCTTCCCACATTGCCCACATACGTCACTTCCACCACGGTTCCCCGACCGATATCTCGCTGCACGCCGAACGTGAAGTTGTACATCGAAGGCGTCACCGCTTTGCGTTCAAACGTCGACGTGTTGTTCGGGAACAGAACTCCCGTCGAACTCAGATAAGATCCCAACGATCCGTAATACACCGTTGGCGTCTGCTGCGTCGGAGGATTCTGCGAGAATCCGCGAACCCCCGGTGCCACCGTATTGTGGAAGATCCCAAAGCCCGTTCGAATCGCCGTCTTGCCGTCACCAAACGGATCGTAGGCAAGTCCAAATCGGGGTTCATAGAGAACAGGTGCCTGCTCACGGAAACCCCGCGGATACTTCTCATCCGTCGCCACAACAGCCCCGTTAAAGGGGTTCCCTGTTCCAGGTACAAACGCTCCAATAAACACTGCCGGCAGCAGTGCCCCGGTGCGCGGGTTCACCGCCCTCCGGCCCTGCGGAGTGCTAACCGGCGCATACAGCGTCGGAATCTGGCCTCGATCAAACAACGAGAAGTCCCAGGCCGAAGCCTGCTTCCGGTTGTGATACCACTGGTTGAACCAGACAAACCGCATCCCGATGTCCATCGTCAGCTTGCGGTTGATCTTCCAGGTATCCTGCACAAACCATCCCATCGTCGTCTTGCGCCCTTCATTGGACGGCCGCGATTGCGATTCGCTGTAGTTCGCAAAATTCCCCAACACAGCATTCGAATAAGCGTAGTTCGAGTCAAAGGGATTGTTCACATCACGCCCGAAAGCAAAGCTCCCACCATAGGTTCCCTGTTCGCCCTCATAGTTGCGCACCCGCTCAAACGCAATACCAGCTTTGAACGTATGCGGTCCCATCGAGTGCGTCGTGTTGTTACTCAGGTTAAACGCCGTATCCGCACCACGTAGCGGAAAGCGACCGTCATACGTAATCGCAGCAGCATTCAGCACACCGCCGTAGCTGGCCTGCGGAATCACTCCCAGCGGGTTGTTCGACGGATAAAACTGTCCCAGGCTACTCAAGCCCCGCTCTCTCCGCAGCACGTTCTTCAATTCTTCGTCGTTCAGGGGCGGCCCATCTTCCACCGAGTGACGCGCCCCAAACGTAAACTCATTCACCGTCCGATTGCTCAGAATGCGAGCCCAGTTCATCGCGATCCCGTCATCCGTAAACGTATACTTCTGCTTGATCAAGCCCCAGTTGGAAGACCCTGCTGCCACCGCATAGCCGATCGAATCGGCAAACCACGTCGACCCGCGAAAGTTCACCGTGTCCTTCGACGTCGGTTTCAAATCAATCCGAAACAGATGCTGGTTCCGCGGCTGCTCAATGGCCTCCTGAAACTGATAGTTGAAGTTCCCGCCCGTCACCGCCCGGTTCAACTGGTTCGGCAAAGGAAAGATATTCAGCATCGCCTGCCCATTGCGATCCAGCCGGCTCGCCGGAATCACGTTATTCGGAAAGTTTGCATTCGCCTGTGGATCACGGATCGGGATCACCCGATTCCCCAAATCCACCGACTGCGAGTAGTCACCAATGCGTTCCAGCGCCGTCGGCACCGTCACCTGGCGCACCGCCTGCGGGTTCTTCACCCAACTCTTCTCAAACGAATAAAAGAAGAAGGCCTTCTCCTTCAACTTCTTCCCCAGCGGAATCGGCCCACCTAGCGTCGCACCCAGCGTTGCATAGCGGTAGATGTTCCGTGGCACACCATTGCGGTTGCTGAAAAAGTCGTTCGCATTCCAGCTCTCATGCCGCTTAAACCAATAAGCCGTGCCATGATACTCACGCGATCCAGACTTGGTCACAATGTTGATCGAGCTCGCACCGTTCCTCCCGTACTCCGCCTGGTAGTTGTTCATCAGCACTTTCACTTCGCCAATGGCGTCCATGTTGATCGGGCTCGAAAACGTTCCAGGGCTCCCCAGGTCATTGCCCGTCACACCGTCCACTTGCAGACTGTTCCAATTGCTCCGCGTCCCCTGAATGTTCGGTGACTGTGTACCAAAGCTTCCCCCAAGGAATTCCGTATCCGTCTGCTGCGATACCCCAGGCAGAATCCGCAGCATCGAAACCACATCGCGACCCCGAATCGAAACTTGCTCAAGCTGCCTTGTTCCAATCAGCGCCGAGTGCTCGGTAGAACTCGTCTGCACCGTCACCGCTTGCGCTTCAATCGTCACCGACTCCGACACCGCACCAATGGTCAGCGTCAAGTTGCCGACGCTCAATCGCTCGGCCGCACTCAACGCATTACCCGTCTTCTTCAACGGACGAAATCCGCTGACTTCCACCACCACGCTATAGCTCCCAGGCTGCAGCGCGGGGAACACAAAGTCTCCCGTTTCATTTGTCGTCGAGGTCCGCTCCTCCCCAGTCCTTTCACTGATCAACTTCACGGACGCCGCCGGAATGACGTTCCCTCCAGAATCAACAACGGTTCCAGAGATCGAGCCAGATACAGTCTGGCCCAGCAACAAAGAGCAACTGGTGAGGAGAAAGAGCAACGCGACTCGGAGCATAGTGGGACGATCTTATCCCAAACCGCTCCCATTCGACATTTAAATCTCCTAATAACGGATCGCTAATCTGCGTCTTCACTTCGGCGAATGCCGCAACAAACTATAAGATGAGAAGACCCATGAATCTCTTTGACCGCAAGACCGCGCAAGTTTTGGCCACCATACTTGCCTTTGCGGCGGGTCTCTGGGTTCTTTGGGGCCTGCGAGAACTCTTCTTCCTCTTCCTCCTCGCCATCTTTTTCGCCTACACTGTTGAACCCCTCATCGCAGCCATTTACCGCCATACTCCACGTCAAGTCTCGCGGCGTTCTTCGATCTTCGCTACCTTCCTTGTCGTCTTCCTCGCCTCCGCGCTCACGGTCGTCTTCATTGGCCAACTGGTGGTCGACCAGGCCGGTGAGCTCATCAAACAACTCCCCTCTCTCGATCAGGACCCCACCACTGCCGTCTCCTTCCCCCTCCCCGCCCAGCTCGAACCCTTTCGTAACGAACTCCTCAACTACGGTCTCGCCTTCGCCCGCTCCACGGCCAATGCCTTCGTCTCCAGCCTCAGCAGCACTGGCTTCCTCATCCTCTCGCCCATCTTCGCCCTCTTCTATCTCCTCGAAGGCCCCGCGTACCGCCACTCCCTCATCCAGTTCGCCGCCCGCACCGGCCATCAGGTTTGGCTCACCGGCCTGCTTGAAGATTTACGCAGTCTTCTCAGCAACTACATCCGTGCCCTCTTCCTGCAAAGCCTCTCTGTCTTCCTCGGCTACCTGGCCTTCTACCAAATCACACAAGTCCCCTATGCACTCCTCCTCGCCACGCTCGCTGCCGTGCTCGAAGTCATCCCCGTCCTCGGTTGGATCAGTGCCGCCATACTCAGCCTCATCGTGGCCGCCTTCTCCGGCTACTCCCATCTGCTCGCCATGCTCGTCTTCTACATCGTCTTCCGCATCTTTCAGGACTATGTCGTAACCCCCTACCTCATGAAGAACGGCATTGAACTCCCAGCCCTCGTAGTTCTGGCCGGCGTCATCGGAGGCGAAATGCTCGGCGGCATCCGCGGCATGTTCCTCTCCATCCCCTTCCTGGCAACCCTGCGAATTCTCTACCGCCACTGGCTCAAGCGCGGTGCCATCATGCTGCTCCTCGGCTTCTCCCTCGACGCCCACTCCAGCAGTGTTTCTACCAGCGATGCAAAGCTCGACGGCCAGGCCATCTCTCTTCATCTCCGCATGCCGCGCTACGAAGCCGAGCACATTCCCGCCTCCGGTCTCGCCGCCGCCATCCAGTTCAAAAACGCGAACCTGGCCACTTCCAACTGCGCCGCCGTCGATCAGGAAATCCTCTGCGACCTCACCTATCAATTTCAAAATCCACCCGCCGAACTCGTCGAGGCCAACGTCACCCTCGCCCGCGTCACCGTTCCCAACCACGTCCACATCATGCGCTTCACCCGTGGCCCGGTAACCAAGCAAGCCGTCTTCGATCGCACCTTTGAAAACGAACGCATCGACCTTCGCGAAGTCGGCAAAGTGGAGCTATGGTGGCGTGCCGCCCGCATGGGCTTTGTTCAACTCGCCTACCAACCCATCCTCATCGCCCTCCTGCTCTTCATCGGCCGGCCAATCCCCTATACCGCCGCCGCAGCAGCCGCCTTCCTCGTCATCCTCCCAGACCGCTTCTACGCCGTCCCAGGCTTCTTTGAGCTCGCCACAGCCATCTCGCTCAGCTACCTCGCCCTCGAGCAAATCTATTTCCCCGACGGCGCCGCCAAGTGGGCCATCTTCGCCTTCATCGGCCTTCTCGAAGGCACCGCCCTCGCCATCCTCGCTCGCCCCACCGGCCCCGGTGCAATCGCCTTCGGCGCAGGCAATCTCATCGCCTCCCTCTCCATCACCCTGCTGGCTGCACGATTTTCTCGGAACATTCCAGCCACTGTGATGCGTAGACTCCAGTGGGCCTTTGCCGCCCTCGGAGTAATTTGGAGTATATGGGTATTCGTCAAGCGCTTCTAATTCTCAGCTTCACTACACTTTCTTGCGCGCAGGATCTGACTGGGAAAGTCGACCGACTCGCGAACTACTACAAGTTCTCTGGCGCTCTCTTAATCGCCAAAGGAGGCAAAATCCTCATCAATCGGGCCTTCGGTATGGCCAATCAGGAGTGGTCCATCCCGAACACTCCTGATACGGTCTTCCGGCTCGCCAGCATCAGTAAGCAGTTCGGTGCCGCCGCCATCCTGAAGCTCGAAGAAATGGGCAAACTGAAGACCACCGACAAGGCCTGCAACTATCTGCCCGCTTGCCCCGAAGTCTGGAAGCCTATCACCATCCACCACCTCCTCACCCACACCTCCGGCATCCCGGATTTCACGAACCTCCCAGATTATGAGAAGCTACAGATCCTTCCTTCCCGCTACGAGCAACAAGTCAAATCGGTTTGGGACGAGAAAATGGATTTCCACCCTGGCACCAGGTTCTCCTACTCCAATACCGGCTACGTCATCCTGGGCCAAATCATCGAGAGAGCCAGTGGCCAGCCCTGGGAGCAATTCCTCGCCGAGCAAATTTTCGCCCCTGCCGGCATGACCCAAACTCGCGCCGATTCATCCACCACCATCGTTCCAATGCGAGCCTCTGGCTACAAATCCCCCGAGGGCAAAACCCTCAATGCCGACTACATCAACATGCAAGTCCCCAGCGTCGCTGGCGCTCTCCTCTCCACCACCAGCGATCTCTTTAAGTGGGATCGTGCCTTGGCCTCAGCCACCATCCTCTCCCCTGCCAGCATAGAGAAAATGTTCACTCCCGACAAAGAGGACTATGCCTACGGTTGGGTCATTACCAAACGCGCAGGAAAGACCATCCAGGGCCACGATGGAGGTATCGACGGCTTCTCCACTTCGCTCCTGCGTATCCCCTCCGACGGTACCCTCATCGTAGTTCTCTCCAATTTTGAAGATGGCAAAACAGAAGAAGTTCGCCGCGGCCTCCTCACCCTGGCAAACGGCGGCACTGTCAGATACCCCAAAATTCGCCCTGAAATCCAGCTCCCCTCCGAGACCCTCGACGAATACCTCGGCACCTACCAGCTTTCCCCAACCTTCGCCCTCACCATCACCCGCGAAGGCGATCAACTCATCACCCAGGCCACCGGCCAGGGCAAGATCCCGGTTTTCGTCGAAGCCAAAGACATCCTCTTTCCAAAAGCAATGCCGGCCACCCTTCAAATTCTGCGCGAGAACGGAAAAGTGACCGGCTTGATTTTGAAACAGGGTGGCCGCGAAATGAAGGCCACCAAAAACTAGAAGTTCACGATCTTCGAGAAGCTCACCGGGTCCAGGCTCGCCCCGCCCACCAGCGCCCCGTCGATCTCTTCTTGCGCCATCAGCGAAGCCACATTGTCAGGCTTCACCGATCCACCATAGAGAATCCGCATATTCGCACCAGCCATCTTGCGGATCACCCGGTGCGCATCAGCCGCCATCTCCGGCGTCGCCGTCTTGCCCGTGCCAATGGCCCATACCGGCTCATAGGCAATCACAATCTGCGACATCTCTTCTGCCGTCAGCCCGGCAATCCCGCCAGCGTACTGCTTCGTCAGCACCGCCTCGGTTTCGCCAGCTTCCCGCTCTGCCAGCAATTCGCCGACACACACAATCACCTTCAGCCCGGCCTCAATCGCCGCCTTGGTGCGCTTCAATACCGTCTCATCGGTCTCCCCAAAATACTGGCGCCGCTCCGAGTGTCCAACAATCACCCAGGTGCAACCCAGAGCCTTCAGCATCGGGCCCGAAATTTCGCCCGTAAAGGCTCCTTCCTTGGCCCAGTACAGGTTCTGGCCTCCTATGGCCACAGCGGATCCTGCAGTGGCTTCTATCGCGGCTGGCAGGTCCACAAACGGCGTGCACACCGCAATCTCGCAGTGGGCCGCATCCTTCACCAGCGGCAGAAACGTCTCAAAAAAAGCTTTCGTCTCGGCCGGTGTTTTGAACATCTTCCAGTTCGCGGCCATCAAGGGGGTTCGCATCATCTCTAGTTTAGCGTTCGAGCTTCACCTGAAGTATCTCCGCCAGCCGCCCCGCCACACTTTCCATCGGCACCGCAGGCGTCTTCCCTCGCTTCACACCCTGACCCCACATCACCATCCCGGCCCGATAGTCATCAAGCCCCGGCCACCAGCCATGGTTCCCCTTCTCATAAGGAGGCACATACAACTCTCCTCCCGGCTTCCGCGCAAAGCCCTCGTTGCGCTTGGGCTCAAACGCCGCCACCACCTTTGCATCCGGCACAAACTTCCGCACCTCATCAAGCGGCACCTCGCGACCCAACTTCCCCGACGCCCGCAACGTCGCCGCCACCTTCGCATCCCGCGTCCCCAACAGTCCCCCCACCATCTCGACCTCCATCCCCTTGGCAAACACCGCCAGATTCAGATCCCGGTCCACCCGTTCAAACCCGTGATCCCCCAACACCACAATCACCGCATCCTTCGGTGCCGCCTTCATGATCTCGGCAATGTAGCCATCCGTCACCTCAAGCGTATGGTTCGCCTCCTTCTCAAACGGCCCCGCCTCATGCGCCACCGCATCCAGATCCACAAAGTGCAACAAAATCAAATCCGGCCGTTCCTGTTTCAGCAGGTAAACCGTGGCCACCTTCCGTGTCCGGTCATCCACCCACTGCTGCCGGAAGCTCGGGTCAAACTTCTCGATCTTCTCCACCAACCCAACCGTCGCCTTCTCAAACACTGAAATGTAGTCCATGCTCCCGCCCTCACGCCCACGAAAATACTCCGGCAAGTTAAAGTCGATATCCGCATTCACCGTCACCGGCCAGGTAATCGCCGCGCTCTTCAGTCCCGCCTTACGCGTCGCATGCCAAAGCGTCTTCACCTGCAGCATGTCCGCCATCCAGTAGTAATCGCCGGTATCGCGCGCCGGCCGACGGTTGCCCAGAATCCCATGCTCCCGCGGAGCCACCCCCGTAATCAGCGTCGTATGCGAAGGCCAGGTCACAGTCGGCACTGCCCCGATCAAACCCCCAACAAATTCCCCCTCCCGCATCATCTTCCGCAGCGTCGGAATCTTCAGCCCCAGCTTGTCAGCATCCCGCAGGTAGCGATGGTCCAATCCATCCACCGAGATCACCACCACCGGACGCCTCTGCGCCCACAAGCTCATCACCATCAAAAGGAAAATGAAAATCCGCATAGCATCCATTTTGCACAGTTACTGTTTCGCTTCAATGAGAGAACAGATCCCGCAACACCGGCTCATGGCCAACTCGCCGCCTCGCCACCCGCCAAGGGAACCTCGTAAACTGGGAAGTCGACATCCGTCTCAGCCGCGAATGAAGGTCCAAGTCCATCCCTACAACCCCGACTGGCCCCGCCACTTCGAGGCCCTCCAACAGCGCCTCTGGCCAGCCGTGTCCCACCTCGCCACTGCAATCGAACATGTCGGCAGCACCGCCGTCCCCGGCCTCCCAGCCAAGCCCATCCTCGATGTCGACATCGTCATCCCCACCCGCCAACATCTCTCCGCCATCACCGCGGCCTTGGCCGATCTTGGCTATCAGTACCGTGGCAACCAGGGCATCCCCGACCGCGACGCTTACCGCCTCATAGAGCCCGTCCGCACCCAACACCTCTACGTCTGCCCAGCCGATTCACTCCCCCTTCACAACCACCTCGCCCTGCGCGACCACCTCCGCGCCAACCCCAACGACCGCGACGCCTACGCCAGGCTCAAGTTCGAACTCGCACAAAAATTCCCCAACGACATCGACAGCTACATCGCAGGCAAAACCGACTTCATCCTCAAAATCCTGGCGCAATACCCATGCACAAAAACCGTCTAGAAGCCTTCTCCGACGGCGTCCTCGCCATCCCACTTTCCTTCGTCCACCCCCTCCTGGCCGATGCCATCTACATCGCCATCGCCTTCGTCTGGCTTATCCCCGATCGCCGCATTGAGCACGCCCTCGCAGGCAACTCACACCCCTCAAAGCAACACTAGATCCCATGCACCCCAATCCTTCGATGGAAGATCTATTTACGCAAGCCCTCGATCCATCGAAGGATCCGAATGCAGGCTGGCAAGCAATCATCCAACTGCACGCGCTAGCCAGTCAGCAGGTTTTTGACAAGGCTGCAATCTGCTGCACTTCCTCTGACCCTTGGATACGTGCTCGCGGAGTTGACATCCTTTCTCAACTTCGAATCAGCCGCGAGCAACCCACTCATCCCTTTGAGCAGCAGGCCTTCGACGTCATTACTTCTCTTCTCCTCATCGAACAGGATGAGGAACCACTCGCAGCTGCGATAACCGCTCTCGGGCACATCGGCAATCCCGAGGGTATCGATCATTGCATCCGCTTCCTTCAGCACCCCTCATCCGAGATCCGGTTTTCTGTCGCCTTCGCTCTTGGGTCGTTCTCAAATCACATGCCCGCCGTCGAAGCGTTGCTGCAACTCATGACCGACGAAGAGGCAAGAGTGCGTGACTGGGCTACTTTCGGACTCGGAGTCCTTGGCGACTTGGATTCTCCCAAGATTAGGGAAGCGCTGCTGCTGAGAATTACAGATCCTGATCGAGATACCCGTGAAGAAGCAATCAGCGGCCTCGCCAGACGTCAAGACCGCAGAGTAATCCCAATCCTCCAGGAGTTGCTCAGGCAACCCCAGATCTCGCCTTGCATCGAAGAGGCCGCCAATTGCTTTCCCGAAATGCAAGCGACCTAAATGATCTAGGCCGATGCCTCCGCCGCCTTCTCCTCCAGCGGCTCCAGATCCCCAGTCGGCAAATCCACACCTTCCCAACGCGCCACCGCCGCCGTAGCCAGACAGTTGCCCAGCAGGTTCACGCTCGTACGCGCCATGTCCATGATCGTATCGACACCCAGCAACAGCGCCACGCCTTCCAGCGGCAGATTGAAGCTGCCCAGCGTACCGCTCAACACCACCATCGACGCCCTGGGCACCGCCGCCACACCCTTCGACGTCAGCATCAGCGTCAACATCATCACCAACTGCTGACTGAACGGCATATCCACGCCCGCCGCCTGCGCCACAAACACACTCGCCAAACTCAGATACAGCGTCGTCCCATCCAGGTTGAAGCTATAACCCGTCGGCAACACAAAGCTCACAATGTGCTTCGGCACACCAAACCGTTCCATGTTCTCCAGTGCCTGCGGCAGCGCCGCCTCGCTCGATGCAGTCGAGAAGGCCAAAATGTAAGGGTCCTTCACTGCCTGGATAAACCGCCGCAGCGGGATCTTGAACATAATCACCACCGCGCCCAGCACCACCACCACAAAGATCGCCAGCGATACAAACAGCGTCGCAATCAACTGCCCCAGATTGAACAACACGCCAATGCCCTTGGTGCCAATCGTAACTGCCATCGCCGCACCCACACCAAACGGAGCAAAGTACATGATGTACTTCGTGTACTCAAACATGATGTCCGACAGGCTCTTGCACCAGCTCACCACGTTCTCTGCCTTCTTGCCGATCGAGATGCAGGCCGTGCCAAAGATAAAGGCGAACACCACAATCTGCAGCACCTCACCCTTCGACATCGCCTCGATAATCGACGTTGGGAAGGTATGGTCCAGCATCCCGGCCAACGTCACTTTATTCGCCGCCAGCGTCGCCTTCTCAGCCGGCAAATTCACACCTACCCCCGGCTTCACCAGGTTCACCGCCGCCAATCCCAAAAACAGCGCAATCGTCGTCACAACCTCAAAGTAGATAATCGACTTCGCGCCGATTCTCCCCATTGCCTTCGCACTCCCCGTCCCGGCAATGCCGTAAACAAGGGTCGCAAATACCAGCGGCGCAATGATGCTCTTGATCAGGTTCAAAAACACCTTCGATACCGGGGCCAGTTCTTTGGCAAAATCCGGTGCCACCATGCCCAGCCCGATGCCAAGCCCCATCGCAATGAAGATCCAGGAAGTAAGTGAAATCTTTTTCAACGTTCGCCCCATTTCAGTTTTTCTCGCAAAACATCAAAGAACAACATCCGCGGCGGTCTTACCAGCCAGATCTCGTGAGGACTCCGGGCACATCGCACCTCATCCCCAAACTGCAAGGCCTCACCCACCTGTCCATCGATCGTCAGATAGGCGTCTCCATCGAGCGCCCGGTTCTCCAACCGAATCACGCTTTCCCCCGGCACAATCACCGGCCGGTGCGTCAGCATGTGCGGACAAATCGGCGTAATACTCACCGCGTCAACGTTTGGAAAGATGATCGGCCCTCCTGCACTCAGCGAGTACGCCGTAGAGCCTGTGGGTGTCGACACAATCAATCCATCCGCTTTGTAATTCGAAACAAAGTGGGAGTCGACATGGACAGCCACATCAATAATGCGCGCCAGCGACGTCTTGGTAATCACCGCATCGTTAAGCGCCTCGTATGAGGATACACGATGTCCGCCCCGGTGCACCTCGCAGCGCAACATTCTTCGCTTGCCAATTCGTTCTTCCCCACGCAAACACCGCTCCAGCTCCGGGTACAACTCCTCCACTGTAATCGAGGTCAGAAAACCCAGACTCCCCAGATTCACCGCCAGCAGCGGAATCGCCTTCCCCTCAATCGCCCGCGCCGCACTCAGCAGCGTCCCATCTCCACCCAGCACCACCACCAACTGCGTATCCACCGGCACCCGTTCCCGTGGCACCCACTCCCGCAGTTGCCCATACTTCGCCGTCTCCTCATCCACGCGCACAGAGATACTTCTCTGTGCCAGCCAGTCCACCAGCCGAGGCACAATGCTCGATGCCAAAGGCACGTTCGGCTTCGAAATAATACCGACGCTTCGAATTTCAGGAATGTCGACGGGCATGAATCAAAAACTCTTTATTACCTTTACCACCCAGGATCGGGCTTGGAATCCGTCGTGTCTCATATCCAAGATCACGTAACGCAGATTCTACCTTGTCACAGGCCGCCTCGTGCAAGCTGTCTTCTCTCACAATGCCACCCTTCCCCACATCCGCTCTCCCCACCTCAAACTGTGGCTTCACCAGAATCACCATTTCTCCAGTCGGCTCCAGCAGGGCAGGGAAGCGCTCGAGCAGCAGCGTCACACTGATAAAGCTCACATCACACACCAGCAGGCTCGCCGCCTCACCAATCACCGCCGGCTCAATCACCCGCGCATTCTGATGCTCATGCAACACCACCCGCGCATCCGTCTTCAGCCTCCAGGCAATCTGTGTCGCCCCCACATCCACACAGTGCACCCGCGCCGCGCCATGCTGCAACAGGCAATCCGTAAAGCCTCCCGTCGAGGTCCCAATGTCGATACAAATCCGTCCCGTCGGGTCGATGCCAAAATCCCGCAGTGCCCCCTCCATCTTCAGCCCGCCCCGGCTTACATAGCGCAACTGCTCCAGCAACTCCACCGTCGCATCTGCTGCCACCGGAGCCCCCGCCTTATCCACCTTCTGGCCGTCCACCAAAACTTGTCCCGCCAGGATCAGCGCCTTCCCCTTCTCCCGCGAATCGACGAGCCCCCGCTCCACCAGCACCTGGTCCAGTCGCTGCTTCAAGACTTCCGATCCACAATCAAATCGGCAATCTCCTTCAGCCTGGCCCCGCGCTCGCCAAAAACAGCCAGCGAAGCATGCGCCTTCTGCCGCTCTTCCTCGGCCATCCGCTTCGATTCCGCCAGTCCATACACGGCCGGGAAAGTAATCTTCTGCTGGTGCAAATCCTTGCCCGCCGTCTTGCCCAGCTCAGCGCTCGAAGCCTCAATATCCAAAATGTCATCGACAATCTGAAATGCAAGCCCGGCATGTTCGCCATAGTCACTCAGCGCCTGCAGTTGCTCGGCACTCGCCCCGGCATAGATCGCACCCATCCGTACACTGGCCCGCAGCAGCGCGCCCGTCTTCGCCCGGTGAATCTTCTCAAGCAATGCGGCATTCGGGCTCTGTCCTTCGCCCTCAATGTCGTGCACCTGCCCGCCAATCATCCCGCGCACGGTGCCACTGGCTGAAGCCAGCTCCACTACCAGCTTGCTCCGCCTCTCCGCGTCAGCATGCGGCAAAGAACCCAGCACCTGAAACGCCAGTGTCAGCAGCGAATCCCCGGCCAGAATCGCCATCGCCTCGCCAAACACCTTGTGATTCGTCGGGTGCCCTCGCCTCAGGTCATCATTGTCGAGCGCCGGCAAATCATCATGGATCAGCGAATACGTATGGATCATCTCGAGCGTCACCGCAGCATCTACAATGCCCGGTGCCTCCAGTTGCACCACGTCACCGGCCGCCATCGCCAGCACCGGCCGAATCCGCTTTCCGCCCGCAAACAGGCTGTAGCGCATTGCCCGGTGTATCGTCTCCGGCTCTACCGTCTCAGCAGGCACCCATCGCTCAAGCGCTGCATCCACCTGGGCAATCCGCGCCGCAAGGTACTCTTTCAAATTCATCGCTCAAACGGCTCCGGCTCCACCTTGCTTCCTCGCTTGGTCAAAATCTCCACGCGCGTCTCGGCCTCGTCAATCCGCTTCTTCGCAGATTCACTCAACGCCACGCCCTTCTCAAACAGCGTGATCGATTCCTCCAGCCCCATCGTGTCCTTCTCCAGTTGCGAGACAATCTTCTGCAACTCTTCCAGATCCTGCTCCAGGGTCTTGGCGGCCGATTCCGTCGGCTCAGTGGCCATCGCCGCCTCCCAGCGTGGTCATGTTGCCACTGGCATCGATCGGGAACTCGTAAGGCCCTTCCACAATCTTCAGGTTCGGATTGCTCTCGATAACAGGCAACAGGTTCTCACTCAACTCGAGGTCCGTCAGCGACAACGTATTGCGAATCCTGCCAATCGTCACCTTCGTCAAATCGTGCTTACCTACCGTCGGCAAAAACCGCTCAATGCACTCCCGGTCCGTATCCCAGTAGACAGGCGTTCGGATCGCCGCCGGCGAAGAAGCCGTCAGCGAGTTGATCTGCGTCGGGGCCCAGTCGATCTGCGGCAAAATACGGCTGTTGATCACATCGGCCATGCCCATGCCCACCGAGCTGCCATAGGTATTCTTCGTCAGGTCCCGCACAAACACGCGGTGAATCTTCGGCGGCCCCTGCCAGCAGTTATACTCGCCGTTCACGCCACGGTTCACCACCTTGGTGTCCATCCCCGCGCCCGAAATATCTTTCCCGATCTCATCGAGAATCAGAATGTCCAGTTCCTTCACCGGCACATGCCCCTGCCAACTCTTGGCCAGCCGCAGCAGTTCTTCTTCCTGCGACTCCATCGTCTCCACCGGCACCGCCGTCAACTGCGCCGTCGTGTGGTTGGCATCTTCGAGAATCGCGAGGCCACCCAGAATCTTGCCACTCGACAACACCTGCCGACCCACCGAGCGAATCATCGCCCCCAGCCCAATGTTGTAAGCAAACGTGTGATAGTACTGCGCCCCGGCGAATTTCCCCAACCCAATCGCCATCATCTTGTACAGGCCGCTTTCAATCGGGCCTTCAAAGTCGGTATGCCACTTCACCCGACCCACCAGCATCACCCCGTCACTCTCAAACGCACTCTTGTCGAGATAGGCGGTAATGCCCTCCGGCGTCACTCCCAGCGACACCACTTCCAGTTGGCTCACGATCGGGCAACCCATCGTCGCTTCCGTGATCTTGTACTTGCCAAGCACCATGGCCTGCCCCTCGGGCGAGGCGGCTCCATGGCTTCCCATAGCCGGGAAAATATAGGGGTTCATCCCCGCTGATTTCCAGTAATCCACCACAGCGCGCACAATCGTGGCAATGTTGGCAATTCCGCGGCTACCCACACCAATGGCAACCCGCGAACCTGGCTTAAGCTTCGAAGCAAAATCAGCCCGGCGCAACTCAGCGGCAATCGCCGCCGGAATATCTTTTACAGCTCGGTCTGGAAAGTGTTGATGGATGCGAAGCATCCTCGGCAAAGGCATGAAATCATTATGATTCAAACCCGTCGTTCAAGTCCGCTCCCCATTCTCTTTCGAGCATCCTTGAATATTCCCCCGACGCATACAAGTCAAAATCAAACTGCGTCGACTTGATCTCCCCAAAGCTCCACAACAACTGCCGGCAGGCAAACAGCTGGTCGGCGTAGCGATAGTAGTGACGCACAAATTCGTCCGTCACCAGATGCCGCTGCGGCACCTCATTGAAGATCGCATTCAGCCCCAGAGCCCGCGTGAAGATGCTCTTGTAGTCCGCCACACCCCAGTTCTTCAACTTCTCTTTGATGTTCCGTGGCGGGTCATCCGTCAGAATCGCGGCAAAGGCCTGATAGCAGAATCCCGTCCGCTTCAGATCCTCATCCCGCTCCACAACTTCCATGCACTGCTCAATCCAGCGCAACAAATCCTTACCCACATAAAACAACATCCGGATCTCGCAGAAACGCCCATCCAGCAATCGGCGATCCAGTTCCTCGCGCGTCGTCTCTCCGCTCGGCAACAATCCCTGCAGCATCAGGCTCGCGCGCGAACTCTCTACCAGTTTGTCCGGTCCAGCCGCTTCGGCAAAAGGATGCAGAATCAGCGGCGGCAGTTTCCAGGTCTTCGTTCGGTTCATTTCGGACACAGTCGTGATGGGCATGGTGGGCAGTTTCGAGCTCTTCTTTCTCTTAATCGGCTGTCTTTCCCGATCTCCTTAATCATTTTCTTCTTACCCCTCTGCCCAGCATAGATTACTTTCTCGCCTCTAGTACCACCCTAAAAGTAAGGGTCTCGCCTAAGCGTTTTACCTTAACTTCTACGGTGTCGCCTACGGCTTTCGACTTAAGGACATACGTATAATCCTGCAGGTTCCCCACCTTTTTCCCGTCAAATTCAATCAGGATATCTCCTCCGCGCACCCCACCTTTTTCTGCCGGGCTCCCCGGCCGCACATCCGCCAGCTTCACCCCATCCGGAACTTCGGCAAAATCCGGCACACTCCCAAAGTAAGGGCCATACCCGCTGTTGCCGCTGCCACCAGCCGGCGCACCTGTCGCCGCCGGCGCTTGCTGCCGCTGATACTGGGGTCGCTGCGCGGCAATCGCCAACTCCTGCGCCGTCCCCGCCACCAGCGTAATCAGCCGCGCATAAGCCCCCGGTTCAATCTTCTCCCACGTATCGGAAGGCTTGTGATAATCCGTATGCAGTCCGCTGAAGAAGAACAACGCCGGCACCTGACGGGCCGCAAACGAAGTGTGGTCACTCCCTCCAATATTCAGGTTGTCGCTGAAGTCCGGCTTCAAGCCCGCCTGATCGCGCACCACCTCTTCCAGCACCGTCTTGAAGTTCGACCCCGTCCCCACGCCCGCCACAAAGAACTTCCCATCCACCATCCGCCCCACCATGTCCATGTTGATCATCGCCGCACACTTCTCCAGCGGCACCGGCATCTTCCCGGCAATGTGGCTCGATCCCAGCAACCCGATTTCTTCTCCAGTAAAGGCGACAAACAGAATCCCGCGCCGCATCTTCGGCTGCTTGGCAAAGTAGCGCGCCAACTCCATCACGGCCGCCGTCCCGCTGGCATTATCGTCCGCCCCGGGGTGTATCTTCGGCACCTCACTCGGGGCCATCGAGAACTGCCGTCCATAGCCAAGGTGGTCATAGTGCGCCCCAATCACCAGAAACTCATCGGTGGTGCCAGGCAAGTACCCACCCACGTTATGAGTCGGTCGCATCACGCGGTCCACTTCAATGTGCATCTCAGCCTTCATCGTTTCCGGAAAGCGAAAACTCTGCGGCTCGAGCGTCCGGTCAATCGCCTTCACAATGCCCTTCAGCTCGTGCTTCGATTCTTCAAACCAACGCTCCGCCACATTCGACTTCACCTGCACTACCGGAATCCCGCTATCCATCGCCCCACTCTGATTCCCAAACGAATCCAGCTTATCGGCATCCTCCGGGTAGATCACCGCATTGTTCAACAGAATCATCCCCACCGCCCCATGCAGCTTCGCATTCGTAGCCTTGGTGTCGATGTTCGAGTGCCGCGTCCGGTTCCGACCCTCAAACACGCTCTTCTCGTCCTGGTCCTGCGGCTCATTGCGCAGCACCACTACAATCTTTCCCTTCACATCCAGTCCCGCATAGTCGTCATAGCGATGATCGCTGGACGTAATGCCGTACCCCGCAAACACCATCGGCGCTTCCACCGTCCTGCTCGCCGAGATCACCCGCGGCAGAAAGTCCTTCGCCACCGTCAACTCCTTGCCAGCCACCCGCAACGTATTCTTCTTACCCAGCTTCGAATCCGTGTTAACGATGAACTTCTGCAGGTAAGAAGGCTTGCTCGTACCTTCCGCAAAGGCCGGTTTCAATCCTGCCTTTTCAAAGTTCTTGGCAATCCATTTCGCCGCCTGGTCGAGTTCCGGCGTCCCCGTAAACCGCCCCTGGTAGCGCTCGCTCGAAAGCACTTTCACGTCCTCGAGCATCCGCCTCCCGTCAATCGTTTCCGGCAGCTTCGCTGCCAGTCCAATCGAAGCAACCAGCAGCAGGCGCCACATTTACTTCACCCCCGGCACAGCAAGGCTCACACTGCAGCAAGCGGTGTCGCCGGCATTCTTGGCAGTCTCCTGATACTTCACTTCCATCTCGATCACTGACTTCAATTGCTCCCACGACACACTACCCGCCAGCTTCCGCCCATTGACATAAATCGTCGGCGTCGAATTCAACCCCAATTTCTTCCCCGCCTCAATGTCCTTGGTCACATCGGCATCGGTCTCTTTGTTGTCGTAGCAACGGGTCAACTGCAACACATCCATGCCATTCTTCGGGCCCCATCCCATAAACGCCCCACGGAAAGTCTCCGCCCCCAAAGTCGCCTGCTGCTCAAAGACCCAGTCATGATACTTCCAGTAATTCTCCTCACCCTGCAGCAAGGCACAGCGCCCGGCAATCGCCGCCGCCCGCGCCCAGGGATGAATCGACTCCAGCGGAAAGTCATGCACAAACAAGCGAACTTCCTTCGGAAACGTCTTCAGCAAATTCGTCCGCAGCACCTTGGCCTGTTCCCGGCAATACGGGCACTGGTAATCGGTATAAAGGCTCAGTACGACCGGCGCTCCCGTAGTGCCCATCGAAGGCGAACCCACATTCTGAATGAGCCCAATCTCCCGGATAAACGGATTCGCTTCCGTGCTCATCACATCTCCCTTGATGATGGTCTTCCCATCGGTCGAGACGAGATATTTCTGTTCCGCAAACCGCTCCCCCAGCGACGCCTTCACCGTGATTTCATCAAAGCCCTTCAGCAAAGCCGAAGGCTGCGTATCCTTGATTTCAAACTTGATATCAGGCGTCCAAAGGTTCAAATGCCGCAAATAGGCTTCCAGCTTGGCTGGATCCATCTTCGCCGGCTGTTCCACAACCTTCTTGGCCACCTTGCCCGGCTTCTTGTCCTTCTGCCCAAACGCAGTCAAAGCCAGCAAGCAAATGAAGAGAAAACGCATCCCTCCAGTTTAGAGGACTCGGCTAAACAACTCAGCAGTCAGTTCCCGCCTCTGGCAGCACCACCAGCAAGAATTGGATTCAGGCATGAAACGGAGGCATCTTCGACTAAGGCCTCAAAACCCCGTCGCAATACTCTACGTTCGGCTTACCGCCGTAGCGCAAGTATTGCTCAACAGGCAGGCATGAGGCGATCCGAAGCCCCCCCTACAGCACCGGCCCAATCCGCCACGGCACAAACTCCTTATGCCCCAGCACCTCCGCCTTCGTCTTCTCACCCGAAGCCACCCGCAGGCAAAGATCAAAAATCTCCTTACCCACCTGCTCCACGCTCGCCTCACCATCCACAATCCGTCCCGCATTCACATCCATGTTGTCGATCATGCGTTTATAAGTATTCGAGTTCGTAGCCAGCTTGATCACCGGCACATTCGGGAACCCGATCGCACTCCCACGCCCCGTCGTAAACGCAATCAGATTACATCCACCAGCCGCCAGTCCCGTCAGCGACACCGGGTCATAACCCGGCGTGTTCATAAACACAAACCCGGGCGAAGTCACCGTCTGCGCATAATCAACGGCATCCATCATTGGGCTCGTCCCCGCTTTCGCCGCCGCCCCAAGACTCTTCTCGAGAATGTTCGACAACCCACCCTCTTTATTCCCCGGGCTCGGGTTGTCATCAAAGCTTCCACCAAACTGGCGCAAATACTTCTTGTACCCTTCAATGAATCCTAAAAATTTCTCAGCCACTTCCCGGTTCCGCGCCCGCTTCACCAGCAGATGCTCTGCCCCAAAACACTCCGTCGTCTCGGCCAACACGGCACTGGCACCAATCGCCGCCAGCATATCGCTACACACACCAAGCGCCGGGTTCGCCGAAATCCCGCTAAAGCTATCGCTACCGCCACAATTCAATCCCAGCTGGATCTTCGACGCCGGCACCGTCACGCGCTTCTGCTCGGTCATCTCTTCCATAAATTCCTGAATCCGCTTCCGCGCCGCATCCACCGTGCCACGCGTCCCGCCGCTCGTCTGCAGCGTCAGCCCATGCAGCCGCTTCGACCGCGGTGCATTCGGCCCCAGATAGTGATCAATCTGGTTCACTTCGCAACCCAGTCCAATGATCAGCGCTGCCCCAATATTCGGATGATTCAACACCCCGGCCAGCGTCCGCTTCAGTTGGTCCGTATCCGGCCCAATCGCATGGCCGCAACCCTCTCCGTGCGGAAACGCAACCACCCCATCCACATTCGGCAAAATGCTCCCCGCGCCAAAGCTCTCCGCAATCCAGTCCACCGTGTAGGCTGCACAATTCGATGCCGCCACCACCGCCACGTAATTGCGTGTACCGACGCGTCCGTCCTCACGCAAAAATCCCTCAAACGTCGGCATCACCGCCGGCGCTGCCGGATACGGCACTTCCCCTTCTGGGAACACCAATCCCAGCTCATGATCCTCAAAGGCCAGATTGTGCACATGCACATGGCGGCCCTGTTCAATCGCCATGCGGGTCTTCCCAATCACCTGCCCATAGCGACGCACCACCTCGCCCGCTCCAATCGCCATCAAGGCTACCTTGTGTCCGGCAGGCACATTGTCAAAAACGGCAACGGTCTTGCCGCCAACAACAATCGTCCCTCCCGGGCTCAGCGGAACGCGCGCAATCGCAACGTTGTCAGTTTCATGCAGGCGGATCGCGGAGTTCTCCGCAGTTGGCAATTTAGCAATATCTAGAAGACCCATGGTGAACGCTCTGATTATACTTGAGAGGTGCCCAAGCCCCGCGTCTGGCTCGTGGCCGCGCTTGCCATTCCCTACTTGTTCTTTCTCGCCTCGAGCGGCCTCCTCGGTCCCGATGAGCCGCGCTACGCCGCCATCGGTCACCAAATGGCCAACTCCGGCGACTGGGTCACTCCCACACTCTGGGGCAAGCCGTGGTTCGAGAAACCTCCTCTCCTCTACTGGCTCATTGCCTCCTTCGATACACTCGGCCTCCCTCCCGATCTGGCCGCCCGGATCCCCGTCACCCTGCTCGGCCTCGGCCTTCTTTTTCTCCTCCCCACCTTCGAAGCCGCCTTCGTACTCGGCACCTCCATCGGCTGGCTCGCCCTCTCGCAGGTCGCCGTAACCGACATCCCCCTCAGCGTCTGCTTCCACACCTTCCTCTTCTTCACCCTCCGCCGTCAGCCCTGGCCCGCAGGCATCGCCCTCGGTCTCGCCGTTCTCGCCAAAGGCCTCGTGCCCATCGCCCTCGGCCTCCCCGTCTTCTGGCTCTACAGGCACCAGTGGCGTCACTGGGTCGCCATGCTCGCCGTCGCTGCTCCCTGGTATCTCGCCTGCTATGCCGCCAACGGCCAGGCCTTCATCGATGAGTTCATCATCCGCCACCACATCCAGCGCTTCCTCTCCCCAGAGCTCCAGCACGTCCAGCCCTTCTGGTTCTACCTCCCCGTCCTCCTCGGCCTGCTCATGCCCTGGGCCCCGGCCATATTCCGCCTCCGCTTCACCGACGAGCAAAAGCCCTATCTCTACACCGCACTCTGGGGCTTCCTCTTCCTCAGCATTTCTAAAAACAAACTCCCCGCCTACCTCCTCCCCTTGCTCCCCTCAATCGCCATCCTCATTGCCCCCCGGCTCCTCCGCTGGCACTACGCCTTCGCTGCAGCACTCCTCATCGCTCTCCCCGCTGCCAGTCCGTGGGTCCCTACCGCCATCGACGAAGGTCTCAGCAAGGCAAGCTTCAGCGACACTACCTGGCTCTGGCTCGCTGCCTCCCCCATCGCTGCTTACGCCGCCTGGCGCTGGCAACAACGCGCTGTCCTCGCCACGCTGCTTCTCGCGATTCTCAGCCTCAAGTTCTCCCTCTACCCCAACCTTGCCAGCACCGTCTCGGCAAAAAACAGCAAGCTCACCTGCCTGCCCGAAGGTGCCTCCCGCGGCCTCCGCTACGGCCTTTCCTACTACCTCAATCGTGAAGTCGATTACTGCCTAGAGCCGCAGGAAAACGTTCCGCTTCTCCAGCGCCCGAATGAAGCTCCACGTGATCAGGAAGTAAATCCCGGTAACAAAGCAAACCCAAACTAGCGGCGAATCTTTCGGCGCAAACTTCTGCACCGCATCGCCCACCACCGAGTGGATCAGATAACCCGCCAGCGCATTGGTCCCAAACGTTCGAAACACACTCGAATCAAAACCCGGCTTGCGAATATCCGCCAGCCATAAAAACAATCCATACACCAGCAGCGAAAATCCCGCGCTAAACGTCTGGTACGACAAACTCCCCGCCCGCTGCGTCATCGTCCACAAATCCACCGGGTTCCAGGGCGGCCAGAACGGCGGTGCCTCCACGCCATGAACGCAGGAGATGCCGTACCCCACCACACTCAACACCGCGCCCCACTTCAAAATCACCGGCAGCGCCTCCACCGCACCATACTTCTTCACCGCATCGTAAGCCAGCGCTCCAGCCAGCGTCGGTACCGCCCAGCTCATAAAGCCCAGCGGACCCCCATCAATCACGCGCACCCGCATCAAAAACTCAAACCAGAACGCCTGGCTCAACCACAGATGCAACAATCCGCTCAACACTCCAAACACAATCAAATCCCGGCTCCGCCTCCGCATCACGGGCAGGATCCATAGGCAAGTCACACCAATATGCGTCAACGCCTGAAACGGGCTCCGCATCATACTCTTCTCGATAAACCCCCAAAGCCCCAACTCACTCAAGCTCTGCCAGGTCTTGTAATTTCCATCCAGCCCGTAAACCACCACCCCCAGCAGCACCAGCCCAAGGCACCGCTTCACCATCGCCCCCGTTTCAGCCCCCTTCATCATCCCCAGCCGCATCGCAAATCCCACCGCAAAAAAGAAGTGCGGCATGATCGTATCGGCATAGCTGTTGTAAGTGTTGTGATGCTTCAAAACATCGTGCACCACCTGAAACCCGCCAATAAAATTCACCAGAAACATCCCGGCTACCGTGTAGCCGCGAAACTGGTCCAGTGACAGAATGCGTGTCGATCGATCAATGGCAGAGGTCTTCATAAGCTTTAGCGGACAAACACTAATCGTACGCCAGTAGTAATCACCAGGTCATTCGTCTTCCGTCCCGGCAGCGGGTTCGACAAATACCGGTTACTCGCCGTCACCTGATAGCTCAACCATTTCTTGATCGCCGCCGCAAATGCGACATCGCCGTTCAAACGGTAGTTCCCCGAAGAGGTCACGTTGTTGTAGAAAACAATCTTCTCGCTCAACGTAAACATCCCCGCAAACTTGTGCGTCAACTCATTCCCCAACAGCACTTCCCCCGAGGTACGCTTCAGGCCACTGTTAAAGAATTCCCGGTTCAGCGATCCACCCCCAAACACATCCCAAACCGTCTTCTTGCTCTTGATCCAGTGATACCCCAAACCACCTGCCGGAACAAACCGCAAATCCAGTCTCTGAAACTCATCAAATTCCAGATCCGTCGATCCAAACGTATAGATCTTCGGCGTGATATTCAGGTCATACTTCAACCCACCCCGAATCGAATTCGCCGCCAGCACCGACAACCCGTTGTTATCGTTCTTCGAGTAAAGCGACAAGAAGTAAGCGTTGATCGAATCCCTTGAAGTCGTCCGCAGCACCTTCGCCGCCGAATTGATCGTATTCGTCAAAGCATTACCTCGCGCCTGCGCATATCCCAAATCCACCGACCCCGTCCAAAGATCCACCAGTCTCGGATTCTTCATCCGCTCCACTTCCTTCGCATAGGCCTCCATATCAGCCTTGCTCCGGAACAGCGTCACATCGGCCTCTTTAGCGCTCACCGTCCCCGTCGTCTCACTGTTCACTTCAACCTTCGCCTCGGCCAGCTTCAGCCGCCCCACCAGGCTCTGCCCATCTTTCAGCGAAACATTTACGGCCTCTGATGTTTCAACACTCGCCACCGCCTCCCGCTTGATTTTGATGTCTCCGGCGTACTCCGTCTTGAGCGTCAACTCCTTGTCATCCAGCCTCGCCACGGTTCCCGTCATCCGGTCCCCATTCTTCAACTTCACCTCATCCGCAAAACAGGACACAGCTATCGCCAGCAAAAAAAAACGCATGCACCATTATCCCCAACCCCAACCACAACGCCACATCCAACAACATCCTTCAAGTCTGGGCGCCTCCGTGATACAACAAACTCAGCCGCCAGTCCCGATGCTTAGCAACCTCACCATCTTCCTGCTAGCCACCACTCTGGCCGCCCAACCCACCCTCCTCAAACAGACCTGCCAGGGCTGCCACAATCCAACCAACCACCAGGGCGGCCTGGACCTCACCACTCCTCCCCCACCCGATCGCCTCATCCGCATCCACGACCGCATCGCCAATCGCGAAATGCCCCCCAAGGGCATCCCCCTTCCCGAATCAAAACGCACCCAACTCCTCAATCAACTTGCCACCCAGATCCGGCAAACCGAATCCGCCCGCATCCCCATGCGTCGTCTCACCCGCGACGAGTACGAACAAACCCTCCGCGACATCCTCCACCTCCCCCACCTCGACATCCGCGACATGCTTCCCGAAGACCGCATCAGCTACCACTTCCACAAGTCTTCCGAAACCCTCGACATCTCCCGCGTCCAACTCGCCGCCTACCTCGATGCCGCCGAATCCGCCCTCCGCCAAACCCTCGTCTTTACTCCTCCTCCCACCAAATTCCGCGCCGTCGGCACTGCCCTCTTCCAGACCTACACCGTCCTCACCATCGACGAAGCAATGTTCTTCGCCAAAGACTCAAAGCGCATCAAGATCACCAAAGACCAATACGCGAGCATCGTCAAAACCGGCAACCACGATCCCTCCCTCGAGATGTGCCTCTTCCGTTCCCCCGGCTGGCCCTACGCCGCCTTCCCCCTCGGCTTCTCCGCCAAGGCCACCGGCGAATACCGCGTCCGCTTCAAGGCCCGCTCCGTCCTCCAGCTCCCTGGCTATGAAATCAAGCCCGGCACAACCTCCGTGGCCATGACCTTTCGCTCCCGCAAACCCACCAGCCACGACATCGCCGAAGACGTCCGCTCCACCGGCGGCATCCTCGACATCGACCCTGTCTCGAAGGTCCAGGAAACCACTGTCTTCCTCAACGCCGGCCAGACCGTCGAGTACGGCCTCTACGGCCTCCCCGTCCCCCTGATCGACGTTTTTCCCGAAAAGCCCGGCACCTACCGCTACCCGCCCTTCCCGCCTGGCGGCCAACCCGGCGTTGCCTTCGAATGGCTCGAGATCGAAGGCCCTCTCCCTCAACCGCCCCGCCCATCCCTGCTCCCGATCCGCGGCTTCATAGAGCGCACCTCCACCCGTCCCGTCCCGGAATCAACCATCCAGAAATTCGAAAAGCTGGTCCAGACCCGCCTCGATAAAAATGACACTCCACAAGCGGCCCTCTTCGCCGGCTACCAGGCCTTCCTCGCCTCAAGCGACTTTCTCTTTCTCGATCCCAGCGACACCCGCAGCCGTCTCTCCTATTTCCTCTCCAACTCCCGGCCCAGCCGCGCCACCCCCGAACAGTACATCGCCGCCCCCACCTTCGATCGCTTCATCAAATCCTTCACCGACGACTGGCTCGACCTGCGCAACCTCCGCCGCGACGACACCGATAACCGCCTCTTCCCCGAATACCGCTTCGACGACTACCTCAACGAATCCGCCGAACGCGAAACCCGCGCCTTCATCACCGCGCTGATCCGCGACAACCTCCACATCACCAACCTCATCGATGCCCGCTTCGTTTACGCCAACGATCGCCTCGCCACCCACTACAACCTGCCTCCCCTTCAGGGCGCGGCGCTCCGCAAAATCCAGCTTCCGCCCGACAGCCCCCTCGGTGGCCTCCTCACCCAGGCCGCCATCATGAAGGTCACCTCCAACGGCACCACCACCTCACCCGTCATCCGCGGTGCCTGGGTCATGGATCGCCTCATGGGCGAGCCCCCGCCGCCTCCTCCTCCCGGCGTCCCCGCCGTCGAGCCCGACATCCGCGGTGCCAGGTCCATGCGCGACCTGCTCTCGCTCCACACCAAGTCCCCCTCCTGCGCCGCCTGCCACGCCAGCTTCGATCCCGTCGGTCTCGCCCTCGAGAACTTCGATGTCATGGGTGCCTGGCGTACCCACTATCGCGGCCTCCAGCACGGCCAGCGCGTCACCGGCATCGACCGCGCCGGCCACGACTATTCCTACACGCTCTCAGGCCTCGTCGATTCCAGCGGCCAGCTCTCCGATGGCCGCCACTTCAAAGACATCCGCGAGCTCAAACAACTGCTCACTTCGAACCCCCGTCAGCTCGCCAAAAACTTCCTCCACCAACTCACGATTTGTTCCACCGGTGCCCCTGTGCGTTTCTCCGATCGAGGCGCAATCGAAAAGATCCTCGACTCGACCAAACCGGGCGGCTACCGTGCCAAAGACCTCCTGCTCGCTCTGATTGCCAGCCCCATCTTCCGAGGACAACCATGAACCCTCTCCCCAGAAGAACTCTCCTCCGTGGCCTCGGCGCCTCCCTCACCCTGCCCTTTCTCGAATGCATGTCCAAAGCCGCCACCGTCCCCCCGCGGCGCATGCTCATCATCGCCAACAACCTCGGCGTGCTTCCCAAGCTGTTCTTCCCCCAAACCACCGGCCGCGACTACCAGCTCTCCACATACCTCGAACACCTCGCCGAACACCGCAACGACTTCACAGTCTTCAGTGGCCTCTCCCACCCCGGCGTCACCGGCGGCCACAGCACCGACAACTGCTTCCTCACTGCCGCTCGCGGCGCCTTCAAAGCCGGCTTCCGCAATCAGATTTCCCTCGACCAGTTCGCCGCCGAAAAGCTCGGCCAGGCTACCCGCTTCTCCACTCTGAATCTCGGCGTCAACATCGAGAAAGCCAACCGCAGCCTCGCCTGGACCCGCGACGGCGTCCTGCTCCCAGCCGAAGACAGCCCCGCTAAACTCTACGAGATGATGTTCCTCCAGGGCGATCCCAAAGCCGTCGAGCAACAGCTCCACCGCCTCGAACAACGAGGCAGCATCCTCGACACCCTGCTCGAACCCACCGCCAATCTCAACCGCAAACTCGGCACCCCCGACAAGGCCCGCCTCGACCAGTACCTCACCTCGGTCCGCGACGTCGAACAGCGCCTCCAGGCCACCCGCGAATGGGAACTCCGCCCCAAGCCCAAAACCACTGTCCCTCCTCCTACCGACATCCAGGACAAAAAGCTCTTCCTCGACAAGTTCGAGCTGATGCTCTCCATGGTCCAACTCGCCCTCGAATCCGACTCCACCCGAATCATCACCCTGATGGTCGACACCTTCATGACCCCCATCTTCAAAATCGATGGCGAGCACACCTCAACCGACGGCTATCACAACCTCACCCACCACAGCCAGGCTCCCGAAAAGATCAGGCAACTCGAGCAAGCCGACCGGCAACAGTTGAAGCTCGTCAGCAAGCACCTCACCAACCTGGCCGCCCTGAAAGAAAACGGCCACCGCCTCCTCGACCAAACGATGGTGCTCTACGGCAGCAGCATGGGCGACGCCAACATCCACGACAACACCAACCTCCCCATCCTCCTCGCCGGTGGCGGCTTCAGGCACGGCCAGCACATCGCCTTCAAGCGCGACAACAATGCCCCCCTGTCCAACCTCTACCTCTCCATGCTCCACCGCCTCGGCATCGAGACCAACTCCTTCGGCACCAGCACCACCACCCTCACCGGACTGGAATCGATGTAGAGACTTAGCTCACCCCATGTCGCAGGCATCGAGCAGGGCATGAGCGTTCTCGATATCGGCTCCGGAGTCGGCCCCCGTGGCCTTGTCCTCGGCCTCGATCGGGATGATGTCAGCCTGCAGCGCGCCCGCGAGCGTACCGTCCACCACGGCTGCTCCTCCTGGGTTTCCTTCGAGACCACAACCCTCGATGACTTCTCGATAACCCGGCAATTCGACGCCATCGTAGGCCGCTACGTACTCCTCTACCAACCCGACTTCACCTGTCCCACGCCAACAACACCCGCCTGTGACTTCCTCGATCAGGTTCTCTGGCTCGTCCCGCAAGCCTTCCGCCTCGCCAGCATCTTCCTCGGCGCCAACCTTCCTTTTCCCACCGTGGCCGCCGAAATTCCGGTCGGCGGCGCAAGCGGCTCGGCTTCATACTCCTGGATTGCCAGTACCGTCATCAGCCTGGCCCCTCGCTTTGAAAGTCTCGCCACTGGCAGCCGGCTCATGGTTTCCATCCAATACGGCGCCTGGACTCGAAAATCTATCTATCAGTAAATCTTGCTACAATGATTTACGATGAAATTCAGCAGACAGGAACGCCGTCAGGCGCTCGAAGAAGCACTCCAATCCCGCATTCTGATCATTGATGGCGCCATGGGCACCATGTTGCAACAACGCAACCCCACCATCGAAGACTGGGGCGGCCCTGCTTTTGAAAACTGCCCTGAAAACCTCCTCTACACCCGCCCCCACTGGATCCGCGACATCCACAGTCTCTACTACAAAGCCGGTGCCGACATCGTAGAAACCGACTCCTTCGGCGGCCACACCGTCACCCTCGCCGAGTTCGGCCTCGAAGACAAAATCCACGAAGTCAACGCAATGGCCGCCCAGATCACCCGCGAAGCGGCCGCCGAATTCGAAGCTATCGACGGCAAAGCCCGCTTCGTCGCCGGCTCCATCGGCCCCACCACCAAAGCCATCACCGTCACCGGCGGCATCACCTTCGATGCCCTCCGCGATGGCTACTACAAGCAATCCAAAGGCCTCATCGATGGTGGTGCTGACATCCTCCTCATCGAGACCGCCCAGGACACCCGCAACATCAAGTCCGCCCTCCTCGCCATCAACCAACTCGGTCGCGAACTCGGCTACATCATCCCCGTCATGGTCTCCGGCACCATCGAAGCCACCGGCACCATGCTCGCTGGGCAAGACGCCGAAGCCCTCTACGCCTCGCTCTCCCACGCCAACATCCTCTCCATCGGCCTCAACTGCGCCACCGGTCCTGAGTTCATGACCGACCACATCCGCAGCCTCCATGAGATGAGCCACCATCACATCTCCTGCTACCCCAACGCCGGCGTCCCCAACGAAGAACTCAAGTACGACGAAACTCCCCAGTCCCTCGCCGCCCAGCTCGAAAAGTTCATGCAGCAAGGCTGGCTCAACATCGTCGGCGGCTGCTGCGGCACCACTCCCGATCACATCAACGCCATCGCGAGCGTAGCCAAAGGCTACCAGCCCCGCCCCAAAAGATCCCCCAATCACCGCGCCTACTTCTCCGGCATCGAACTCGTCGAAGCCGACGAAACCAACCGCCCCCTCCTCGTCGGCGAACGCACCAACGTCATCGGCTCCCGCCTCTTCAAAAATCTCGTCAATGAAGAGAAGTGGGAAGAAGCCACCGAGATCGCCCGCCGCCAGGTCCGCACCGGCGCACACATCGTCGACGTCTGCCTCCAGACTTCCGAACGCGACGAACTCAAAGACATCCCCCCCTTCTACGAAAAGCTGATCCGCAAAATCAAAGCCCCCATCATGATCGACACGACGGACCCCAAAGCCGTCGAACTCTCCCTCTCCTACAGCCAGGGCAAAGCGATCATCAACTCGATCAACCTCGAAGACGGCGAAGAAAAGTTCGAGCTCATCTGCCCCCTCATCCGCGACTACGGCGCTGCCGTCGTCGTCGGCACCATCGATGAAGACCCCGTCCAGGCCCAGGCCTTCACCCGCGAACGCAAGCTCGCCATCGCCCAGCGCAGCGTCGACATCCTCACCACCAAATACGGTCTCCAACCGGAGTCGATCATCATTGACCCCCTCGTCTTCCCCTGCGCCACTGGTGACGAAAACTACATCGCTGGTGCCGTAGAAACCATCGAAGCCCTCAAGCTCATCAAGGCCAACATCCCCTTCGTCAAGACCACCCTTGGCATCTCCAACATCAGCTTTGGCCTCCCTGCCAATGCCCGCGAAGTCGTCAACAGCGTCTTCCTCTACTACTGCACCAAGGCCGGCCTCGATCTCGCCATCGTCAACACCGAAAAGCTCGAGCGCTTCGCCAGCATCCCCGCCGAAGAACGCCAACTCGCCGAGAACCTCCTCTTCAACTCCCCCGTCAATGGCGAACCCGCCGACTGGCGCGAACAGTCCAAAGAACAAAAGGCCGCTCTCAACAAGCACCACATCGACGCCATCGCCGCCCACTTCCGCACCGCTACCAAAAAGGAACGCGTCAGTGCCGCCGAACTCCCCCTCGACGAACGCCTCGCCCGCTACATCATCGAAGGCACCAAAGATGGCCTCGTCGCCGACCTTGACCTCAAGCGCGCAGAAGGCGCTGCCCCCCTCGACATCATCAATGGCCCCCTCATGAAGGGCATGGATGAAGTAGGCCGCCTCTTCAACGCCAACGAACTCATCGTCGCCGAAGTCCTCCAAAGCGCCGAAGCCATGAAGGCCGGCGTCAGCCACCTCCAGCAGTTCATGGAGAAAGCCGACACTTCCTCGAAGGGTAAACTCCTCCTTGCCACCGTCAAAGGCGACGTCCACGACATCGGCAAAAACCTGGTCGAAATCATCCTCTCCAACAACGGCTTCGACGTCGTCAACCTCGGCATCAAGGTCCACCCCGAAGAGCTCATCAAGGGCTTCAAAGAGCACCAGCCCGACGCCATCGGCCTCTCCGGCCTCCTTGTCAAGAGCGCCCAGCAGATGGTCATCACCGGCAACGATCTCAAAGACGCCGGCATCGATGTCCCCCTTCTCGTGGGCGGTGCCGCCCTCAGCGACAAATACACCCGCACCAAGATCGCTCCTGCCTACGGAGCACTCACCCTCTACGCCAAAGACGCCATGACCGGCCTCAAGCTGATGCAGGATCTGGTCGATCCCGAAACCCGCAAGGTCCTCGAGTCCACCGACTTCTCAAAGGTCACCGACACCGTGGCCGCCGAGCCCATGGGCAACCCCGAACTGGCCCAGTCCACCACCCGCAGCGCTAAAGTCCGCATCGACATTCCCGCTCGCCCCGCTCCCTACTACGACCGCAAAATCCGCGCCGTCCCCCAGCTCAAAGAAGTCTGGGAATACATCAACCCCTTCATGCTCTACGGCAAGAACCTTGGCTATAAGGGCAACTTCGAAGCCAACCTCGCTGCCCGCGAAGCAAAGGCCATGGACATGTTCCACAAGGTCGAAGAAGTCAAAGCCTGGGCCGCCGACTTCCTCAAGCCCAAGGCCGTCTGGCAATTCTTCGAGACCGAACGCGACGGCAACTCGATCCATCTCTTCCACCAGGGCCAGTCCACTCCGGTCCACACGTACAACTTCCTGCGGCAACCCAAAGAGAACGGTCTCTGCCTCAGCGATTACGTAATGCCCACCCGTGACGCCATCTGTATCTTCGCCGTAACCGCCGGCAGCGAGTTCCGCGAAAAAGCCGAACAGGCCAAGCAGGCGGGCGAATACTTCAAGAGCGTAGCCCTCCTCGCCCTCGCCACAGAAACGGCTGAAGCAACAGCCGAATGGCTCCACCGCCGCATCCGC
Source organism: Bryobacter sp. (assembly GCA_044340255.1). Lineage (GTDB taxonomy): Bacteria > Acidobacteriota > Terriglobia > Bryobacterales > Bryobacteraceae > Bryobacter. The sequence continues at coordinate 224,014 of JBIITX010000005.1, forward strand.
GAAGACTGGGGCTTCCCCGATCCCACCGACATGACCATGCAGCAACGCTGGACCAGCCGTTACCAGGGCAAGCGCTACAGCTTCGGCTACGGTGCCTGCCCCAACATGGAAGATCAAGTGGCCTTGTTCCAATTGATCAACCCCAGAGAAATCGGCATCGACCTCACCGAAGGCTACATGATGGAACCCGAAGCCAGCGTTTCAGCGCTAGTCTTCCACCACCCCGACGCCGCCTACTTCACCGCCGCCTCCGCCGAAGATTTACCCGAGTAGCAGCCATACCGAATCGCTACATTCGACCATACGCTCTGTGCTACAACGGAAGACATGAAGAAGACCTTCAACGTTGACGCCGATCTTCTCAAGAGAGCCCGCAAGGCCTGCAGCGCCGACACCGATACGGACACGTTGCGCCTTGGGTTGCAGGCTCTCATCCGCGACCATGCCTTTGAGCGCGTCAGAGCTCTCCGCGGCTCTGAGAAAACTCTGAACGAGACTCCACGCCGCCGAGAAGCTCCAACCAAAAAGAGCCGAGCCGCATAATGGTCCTGGTCGATACATCCGTATGGGTGCGGTTCCTTTACAACAAGGCTCCTTGGTCCATCCAATTGGATCAACTTCTTTCCCAAAAGCAGGTGGTGGTGCACGATCTGGTCTACGGCGAGTTGTTGGTTGGAGATACCGGCGGACGCAGAGTATTGCTCGACTCTCTCCTTGATTTTCCGCAAGCCAAGTCCTTGCAACATGAAGCCGTGGTTGAGTTCGTGCAAAAACATCATCTCCAGGCCCAGGGAGCCGGCTGGATTGATATCAACCTCCTGGCTTCCGCCGTAGCATCTCGCACACTGCTTTGGACTGTCGACCCACGTCTTCAAGTGCTCGCTCAGCGTTTCAAGGTTTCCTACGCATAGTCAGCACCATACTTGAGTCAACAATCACGCCTCTCTCGCCCCAACAGTCCTCTCGCAAGCCCGAACGCCTGCTCGCCCGAAAATCAACAATACTCTTTACGGAGGTGGTATGAATTCTTCCCTTCCTAACCCGGGCGAAAGAGTCCGCGACGTTCACTTCACAGACGGCACTCTGCGGGTAGACCTAAACCCAATAGCGTTCTGTCCCCAAACACCCTCCCCACCAATCTCCCCACTCACCATCCGCCCACCCCAGGCCGCCTGCCACAAACACCTCCCTATGTCCTAGGCCCCAAGTACCAGAACTAATTCATCCAATTCGGCCACAAAAAACGCGTCCTGATTTTCGCTGTATTCCGCGATCTACCTTGAAGCTCCCCTTTCCAAGGGGCAAGCTCAAGATTTTCAGGAGCACATCCCAAATGCCGAAACCCTCATTCCAAGCCATTGCCGCCGCAACCTTGATCTCGTGTCTATTGCCCCTCCAGGCCGCAACTATTACGCAGTACACCCGCGCCACATTCCCATCGACAGTCAACGGAGTCTCGGTCATCACTCAGAATTTCGACTCCCTGCCCGGCAATCAAACCATTTCGACTGTCGGCGATGTCACCTTTTCTGCCTCTCTTGGCTCTCCCCTTGTCACGGGCCTTTACTTTGCGTCGACTCCGTTTTACACTCTCGGCTCCACTTCAGATGATGGAGGAGGCTTCTTTGACAGCTTGTTTGTCCCATCGGAAACAGCCACCTTTTCGTTTGCGAAACCGATCACCGCATTCGCGATTGACATCACCAGCAATGCACCTGTAGGTGGTGCCTACCAGGCCGAGCTAAGCACAGGAGACAAAATACTGAGCCAATACGCCCCATTCATTGCTCTTGATCCTTTCTCTCAATCAGGCCGCCAAACCATCGGTCAATTCATCGGTTTCGTCTCAGACACTCCCTTCAACTCGGTCACGATTTCAGCACTCCCCGTCGACCGATTCGGAACCGGCTTCTCCCTCGCAACCTATGCCTACGTACTCGATACCCTCCGCTACGCCGAGGCCCCGGTTCCCGAGCCATCCACTCTCTTCTCCCTGGCCCCCGCCCTCTTGGCGCTTGGCTACTACTCTCACCGCAAAATCCATAACAACAAGCCGAGGTCATGACGCGGCTGTTCCGACGCCAAACACCTTCCCGTGCCAGGGCCATCCCAATCCACAATAGAAAGATGGCCCTCCCCCCCAACCTCTTCACCGCCATCCACGCCTACGAGAGCGACCGCGACACCCGCCGTGTCTTCCCCTCTCAAGACACCCTCAACCACCTGAAGTCCCTCCCCACCGAACTCCCCACCACCCCCACAGACCTCACCACCATCCTCGACACCCTCGCCACAACCGTAGCCCCCGCCACCGTACTCACCACCTCGGGCCGCTACTTCGGCTTCGTCACCGGCGGCTCACTCCCCGCCGCCACCGCCGCCAACATCCTCGCCACCACCTGGGATCAAAACGCTTCCCTCAGCCTCATGTCTCCGGCCGCCACCCACCTCGAAAACATTGCCCTCAAGTGGATCGCCGAACTCCTCCACGTCCCCGCAACCGCCGCCGGCACCTTCGTCACCGGTGCCACCATGGCCAACTTCACAGGCATGGCCGCTGCCCGACACAAGCTCCTCAAGAACAAAGGCTACAACGCCGAACTCGATGGCCTCTTCAACGCCCCAGCCTTCCCCGTCGTGGTCGGCGACGAAGTCCACGCCACCGTCTACAAAGCCCTCTCCATGCTCGGCCTCGGTCGCAACCGCGTCATCAAGGTCCCCACAAATTCACAAGGCGCAATGGACCCCTCAAAATTTCCCACCCTCAACGAACCCGCTCTCGTCTGCCTCCAGGCCGGCAACGTCAACACCGGCGCACTCGACTCCCCACAACTCATCGAACTCGCCAAACAATCCAACTCCTGGGTCCATATCGATGGTGCCTTCGGCCTCTGGTCCCCTGACGCCATCTACACCCAGGCCGACTCCTGGGCCACCGACGGTCACAAATGGCTCAACGTCCCCTATGACTCCGGCATCGCCTACGTCCGCAACGCCGAAGACCTCACCGGCGCACTCGCCGTCACCGCCAGCTATCTCAATTCCGACGGCGCGATCGAACCCATGCAAAAAAGCCCCGACTCCTCACGAAGAGCCCGCGGCATCGACGCCTGGGCCGCGCTCCTCTCCCTCGGCCAGCAAGGCGTCCGCGACATGATCGCCACCTGCTGCCACCACGCCCGCACCTTCGCCGCCGAACTCAGCCAGCACGGCGTCCACATCCTCAACGAAGTCAACCTCAACCAGGTCCTCGCCGCCCTCGACACCGACGAGCAAACCACCCGCTGGATCGAAGCCATCCAGACGGAAGGCACCTGCTGGGCCGGCTCCACCATCTGGCGCGGCCGCAAAGCCATGCGCATCAGCGTTTCAAGCCACGCCACCACCCAAAAGGACGTGGAGCGCAGCATCAACGCAATGCTGCGCTCCATTCCATCCAACTAAAGCGAAACTAGCGCGCCATCGCCGGCTCAAACTGCCGTTCCACCGACAACACACCCTTCTGACGAAGACCCGTCAGCGCCAGGCCATAACGCCCGCGCACACCCGTCTTCTCAAAGATATGCTTCAAGTGGATCTTTACCGTACCGGGCCGAATCCCAAGCTCCCGCGCAATCTCGCGGTTCTTCAGCCCATGCTCCACCAGCTCCATCACCTGCTGCTCGCGCGGCGTCAGCTCCGAGCGCGGATGACGGTCTTCCCGCGGCTGCTCACGGAACACACTGTCTTCCATCCAGTTCTTGCCCTGCACCACCGTCCGCACACAGTTCAACATATTCGAAGGGCTCGTCGCCTTACGCAAAATGCCCTTCGCGCCGGCTTGCAGAAAGCGCAGCGCTTCCGCTTCCGTCATCGATACACCCCAAACAATCGCCTTCGGCATCGGGCGCGTCTGGCTCGCAATCGGCAAATCCGTCCTGCCGTTGCCCTGCGCCAACCGTTCCATGTCCTGCTCGGCCAGGCGCAAATCCTGAATCCAGTCCATCACCGCCTGCATGCCAAGCGCTTTATCCACCAGCACCACATCGGGCCTCTGGCGACGGGAAATTTCCCGGCACAGCGCCAGGTTTTCACAAACTCCGGTGACGCGGAGGTCGTTCGTAGAAGAGAGCACGGCGCGCACCCCTTCAACGGTCAGGGGTTGCGTTTCGCACAACAAAACCGTCGCCTGGGTTTCGGTCGCGCTGGACATCGGGGCACTGGACATCGGGGATGGGGAGGTGGGAGAAAATTCCATCAGGTTGTTCTCAATCACGTTGCTATTACTCACGTTGGAATATGCCTTTCGGGAACCCAACTAGCTGCGCTTCTCGCTTCGGTCTAGTTTGGTTTCTGACTCGGGTCTAGCCATCACCCCTTCTCAGGGGAATATCTCGACTCGGGAAAGCTTATCGACGAGCAACATCATGGTTTTAGTAAATCTTTCAGGAATTTTTCTCTATCGTTCTTCGCCCTTCTGGACGATATTCAACCACGGGTAATAGAGACCTTACTCAGCTACTGAGTCCCTTCGTCTCTAAGTCCCATGGAATCAACGATATGAGCAAGGCCGAAATTTTCCAGACTGCAGGGACATGGAAGTACCTCGTCATCTGCCCCTCCCAGGGCATCACTAAAGACCTCCAACAGTCCTTCGGCGGCCTCATGCCAGGCGCCGAACTTCTCGAAATTCCCGTCTACCCCCCTGCCGCTGGCCTGCTCGAAGTCATCACCGTCCAGAATCCCGACGTCTGCCTCGCCGATATCGTCAGTGACCGTGATCGTGGCCTCAACCTCATCAAAGAACTGGCCGGCATGGCCCCCAAAATCCCGGTCATCGCCATGATCCCCGGTAACGATACCGATCTGATCCTGCGCTGCCTCCGCGCCGGTGCCGCTGAGTTCCTCCTTCACCCTCTGGTTTCCGATCAGATTGAAGAAGTCCTCGGCCGTCTCGTCGCCAAAAATCCCCTCATCAAGGGCACCGGTAAAGCCGGTCGCGTCGTCGCCATCGTTCCTGCCAAGGGTGCCTGCGGCGCCTCCACCGTCGCCAGCGGCCTCACCTTCCACTGGAAGAAAAAATCCGGCAAAACCCTGCTCGCCGATCTCGATCCCCTCACCGGGACCCTCAGCTTCCTGCTCAAGCTGAAAAGCCAGTACAGCTTCATGGATGTCGTCACTCTCACCCAGAGTCTCGATTCCGACCTCTGGCGCAATCTCATTGCCACCACCCAGGGTGTCGACGTGCTCCTCTCTCCTGAAGGCGCCGTCGACGGCGTCCACGACCTCATGGATGCCTCATCCATCATCGATTACGCCCGCTGGCACTACGAGACCACCATCCTCGATTGCTGCAGCCCCTATGGCCCCTGGAATCTCTCCATCCTCCGCCTCGCCGATGAGATCCTGCTCGTCTCTACCAACGAACTCCCCTCGCTTCAGGCCACCCAGCGCGCTCTCAACTACATGGACCAAAACCGCATCGACCGCGGCAAGGTCAAGCTCGTCGTCAATCGTTACAATCGCGACGTCGGCCTCAGCAAAGAAGTCATCGAGACCGCCATCCGCTGCGAAGTCTTCCAGGTCCTCCCCAGCGACTTTGAAGGCGTCCAACGCGCCATGATCGAAGGCAAACCGTCCCCCACAACCTCTCCCTTCGGCAAGGGCCTCGCCCAGCTCGCCGAAAAAATGGGCGGCAACGCCACCGAGCTTCCCAAAGCCACCAAGAGCTCCTCTTCCTGGGGCGGCCTGCTCAATCTCTTCTCGCGTTCCTCCAGCTAAACTGGAGTTTTGCAAGATCTTAATCCCGCTTCGGCCCGCCAATATCTGGCCGAAAAACTCGCTCTCTCTCTGAGTTCGATCGACGTCCAACCCCTCGAAGGCGGCGTCTCCGGCCTCGTCTTTCGGGCCACCATCGAGGACCAACCCGACCTCGTCCTCAAGCAATCCCTCGCCAAGCTCCGCGTCGAACAGGATTGGTTCAGTGACCGCTCTCGCATCTACAACGAAATCGACGCCCTCCGCCTCCTCGCCCCGCACCCCAACCTCCCCGAAGTCCTCTTCGAAGACAAACCCAACTACCTCTACGCCATGACCGCCGCCGCCCCCGGCGCTCCCGAGTGGCGCACCCAGCTCCTCGAAGGCATCATCCACCCCACCCTCGCCGAGCAAGCCGCCAGCCTCCACTCCTTCCTCATGGCCCCCCACTCCTTCGATGCCCGCTTCGAAGGCCTCGACCTCTTCGACCAGCTCCGCCTCGACCCCTACTACCGCGCCACCTCCACCAGACACCCCGACCTCAAAAAGTTCTTCGACCGCGCCATCGACCAAAGCCGCTCCAACCTCGTCGCCCTCACCCACGGCGATTGGTCCCCCAAAAACTTCCTCGTCAACCCGGGCCCCCAACTCCTCTCCATCGACTACGAAGTCACCCACTTCGGCGACCCCAGCTTCGACGTCGCCTTCCTCCTCAACCACTTCCTGCTCAAGGGCTGGCACCGCGCCCGCAGCCGTGCCCAATACGCCGGCCTCGCCCTCACCTACTGGCAAAATCTCCGCCACCCATTCAATGATCTCGAGGCCAACACGCTCCGCCACCTTGGCTGCCTCCATCTCGCCCGTCTCGATGGCAAGAGCCCCGTCAAATACCTATCCCCAACCGTCATCCCCCAGGTCCGCCGCTTCGCCCGCGACCTCATCCAAAATCCACCCCTAACCATCCCCGAAGTTTTTGAAATGCAAGCCGAGGCCTTCCATGAATAACCACACCATCCACTCTATCCGCGCCTTCGAGGTCCTCGATAGCCGCGGCCGCCCCACCGTCGAAGCCCATATCCAACTCGCAAGCGGCCTCACTGCCACGGCCCAGGCCCCATCTGGCGCCTCCACCGGCATTACCGAAGCCCACGAGCTACGAGACCGCGACCCCCGCCGCCACAACGGCTTCGGTGTCCTCACCGCTGTCCACCACGTCAATACCGAAATCGCCACCGCCCTCCACGGCTTCGACGTCTTCGATCAATCCACCCTCGACCACGCCCTGATCGCCCTCGACGGCACACCCAACAAGTCTCGCCTCGGTGCCAACGCCATCCTCGCCGTCTCCTGCGCCGCGGCCCGCGCGGCTGCCCTCGCCGCCGGCCAGCCCCTCTGGCAATACCTCGCCGGCACCCGCCAAGCCATCCTCCCTCTACCCATGGTCAACATCCTCTCCGGTGGCCTCCACGCCGCCCACGCCATGGAGTTCCAGGATTTCCTCGCCATCCCCCACGCCGCCGATTCGTTCCGCCAGGCCATGGAATGGATCACTGCCATCCACCTCGAAGCCCGCCTCGTGCTCGAAGAGCAGGGCCACTATTTCACCGGCGTTGCCGACGAAGGCGGCTGGGGCCCCAAGCTCCCTTCCAACGACCTCGCCCTCGAAGTCCTCACCCGTGCCATCGAGCGTGCCGGCCTCCAGCCTGGCGCTCAGGTCTCGATCGCCCTCGATGTCGCCTCCAGCCACTTTTACGACAACGGTGCCTACATCCTGCGCTCGGCCGATCATCCCCTCTCCCCGCTCGAGTTCATTGACTTGCTCGCCGACCTCACGGCCCGCTTCCCCGTCACCTCCATCGAGGATGGTCTCGACCAATCCGATTGGGCCCACTGGCCCCAGCTCACAGCCCGCCTCGGCTCCCTCGCTCAGATCATTGGCGACGATTTTCTAACCACCAATCCCCAACGCCTCACCCGCGCCATCGCCGAGCAGTCCGCCAACGCCGTCCTCGTCAAGATGAACCAAATCGGCACCCTCACCGAGACCTTTGCCGTCATCGATCAGGCCCGTGCCGCCGGCTTCCGCGCCGTCATCAGCGCCCGCAGTGGAGAAACCGAAGACCCCTTCCTCGCCGACCTCGCCATTGCTTCTGGTATGGCCCAGTTGAAAGTCGGCTCCATCACCCGCTCCGAACGCCTGGCAAAATACAATCGCCTGCTCGTGCTCGAGCAAACCACCCAGCTACCCCACTGGTCCACCGTTCCCGCTTTGCTGCCTAATCCAGCACGTTAATCCAGCCCCGGCACTTCGGCGAACCACACCCACACTTCACCCGTTCCTGGTTCTTCCCAAAGTGATAGTCAATCGTCAACTCTTCACCCTTCGGGATGTCGCGCAGCGAAAAATAAAGAATGTGCCCCTTCACCACCCGCGACTCCAGACTCGGGTCGCAGCAATGGTTCACAAATTCCGCCCCGCTTCCCCCCACGGCCCCATCCAGATACCAGTAAGGATCCACCGTAAACAGGCAATGAATCTGATTCGATTCCGCCCGCTTCTTGCCTTCCTTGCGGCTCACCCGTTCCCCCGTATACTCCATGACCTTACGGCCCTTCGGGATGTTTTCCATCGCAAACACGCCCCAGCGATGGATCACACTGGGCAATACTTCCAGCTCAAAGTTACAAAACTCTTTTTTGATTTGGGGGCGGGCAACGCCCCCGCTCTTTTTAGAAATCATCTTCAGTAGACGTGGACTTCTTGCCCTTGCGTCGCATGATGATAACGCCGACACAGAGCACCGCAAGTGCTCCAGCGACAATTCGCACTGTCATTTCATCCATGGCTTTCCTCCTCAGGAAATCAAATAGGCTACTAGGCTACTAAAACAAATTCAAACAGGCAACTTGCTTTCACCCGTTCACGTCCTATAATTGCAGAAATCCTCCTTGGAGGACGATAAGACTCAATAGAAGTTTGAGCGAGGTTCAAATGGATATCTTAGGCGAACGAAAATTCGTTGAAATTCCCGGCGACCGCACGCATGAACTACCCCCGTTGCTAGTCCGTTCCACCCCCGTCAAGCGCCTGGACAAAATGATGCACATGGCCGAGGACATCATCTCAAGTGAAGAAGTCCTCTCCACCCTTCCTGTGCTCGATCCCAAGCTGGAGCTCGAATTCGAGCGCCGCCGCATGGATCTGGCTCTCAACCTGGTCGACCAATACCAGACCTTCATGCACACCTGGGCCTGGGGCGATTCAATCCTTGAATGGATCCGCCACTGCGAGTCCGCCTTTGAGACCCGCCCCGATCTCCGCCCCCTCCTCAAAGCCGACGTCTGGCCCCACGCCGGTCGCAAGAGCTTTGTCGTCCTGCTCGAAGACAAGCATGTCCCCACGGCCGACAAGATCAATCTCGAAGGTGCCGTAGGCCTCCGCCTCACCTTCCGCCAGCCCCCACCCATCAGTTGCTTCAGCGACCAGTTCCTCTTTTATCTCAACGGTTCCCTGGCGCAATCTGCCTTTCAAACCTGGTCCGGCATGACTCCTGATCCCATCAGAGACTTCCCCCCAGAGCGCTTCCACTTCGACGTCGTTACGATGTAACTCAAACATCTCACGATCTTCCAGCGCTTGCCCTCGGCTGTCCGATCTGGACTGAGAACACCGACTTCCTTGGCTGTGGCGTCGCCACATGTTTACTTGGGGAGTACCGTTCCTCCCCTATCCCGTTTAGCGCAACAGCACAAATCAAAAAAAATCACACCCCCGTGATCGATTTCCCCCCACCCCATCGCACTACAAGCGAACCTGAACAACGGGCACAACAAATCAAAAAGGAAACAACCAACATGAACCTCAAGACCAAAATCAACGCCGGCGGACAAACGACCTTCAACCACAACGCCATCGCCACCCGCACCTCCATCAAGGCCGGCGTCGTCGTCCACGACCGCCGCGGCCGCTAACACCCCAACCCCAATCCAAAATCACCATCGCACCAGCC
>JBIITX010000006.1:0-221876 GCA_044340255.1 Bryobacter sp.
TCTGCTTGACCGCTCCGATCACTTGCTCTTCCGTGTACCGGCTCTTCTTCATCTCCAAAGCTCCTTCCTTCTACATTATTAGGAGCTCTCTAGTTTTAACTGGTGGAGTTTACGGGGAGCAGGTCAGTTCCATTCTACCCAATCCCTGATATCGACCGAATCACAGGCGATACGATAGATTGTTATAGCGAAAACTATGCAAAAAATTAGAACCGCCATGCTTGGCACGGGCTTTATGGGCATCGTGCACACAGAAGCCATCCGCCGCCTCGGCAACGTCGAAGTTGCCGCCGTAGCAGCCTCCTCCGACGCCAAGGCAAAAGCCTTTGCCGATCAACTCTTTATCGAGAAATCAACCGGCGATTGGGAGTCCCTCTGCAAAGACCCCAACATCGACGCCGTCCACATCTGCACCCCCAATGCCCTCCACGCTCCCATGGCCAAAGTCGCCATCGAGCACGGCAAACACGTCCTCTGCGAGAAGCCTCTCACCATGACCAGCGCCGAGGCCAAAGAAATCCTCACCCTGGCCGAAGCCAAAGGCATCGCCCACGCCACCAACCACAATCTCCGCTACTACCCTGCCGTCCAGCAGATCCGCCAAATGGTCGCTGCCGGCGAACTCGGCGAGATCCTCGCCGTCCAGGGCACCTATTCTCAGGATTGGCTGCTCTATGACACCGATTACAACTGGCGCATCGAATCCGAACACAACGGCAAACTCCGCGCCATGGGCGACATCGGCTCCCACTGGATGGACATGATCCAACACCTCACCGCACTCCCCATCACCAGCGTCTGCGGCGAACTCACCACCTTCCACAAGACCCGCAAGAAGCCCAAGGGCAGCGTCCAAACCTTCTCCGGCAAAACCCTCAGCCCCGACGATTACCAGAACATCCCGATCGATACCGACGACTTCGGTGCCGTTCTGCTCCACCTCGGCGATCGCGCCCGCGGTGCCTTCACCGTCAGCCAGATCTCAGCCGGCAACAAGAACAGTTTCCGCATCGAAATCTACGGCACCAAGTCCGGCGTGTCCTGGAATCAGGAGAAGCCCGACGAACTCTGGATCGGCCACCGCAATTCGCCCAACCAGGTCATCGTCAAGGACGGCAGCCTCTTCCACCCCGCCGCCGCTGCGTTTGCCGAACTCCCCGGCGGCCACAGCGAAGGCTACGACGACAGCCACAAGAATCTCTTCAAGCGCTTCTACCGTCGTGTCGCCGACCCCAAGGCCGAGATCGACTACCCCACCTTCGCCGACGGCCTGCGCGGCATGCTGCTGCTCGAAGCCGTAGCCGCCTCAAGCGACCGGCGTGGCTGGGTTGACGTCGCGCTTTAATACTTCCACCACAAAACCACTGCCCGGCTCGCTCACAAACGTGAATGGAGCCGGGCCTCCTTTTGCGGCAATACACAGCTTCCACTTATCGGCCCGCAGTTCATAGATGCCGTGAACCACATGCCCCTTCTCGGGCCCCTTCGTGAACTTCAACGAAAAACTCTTCGGCTTCCGGCTCACATCCACCCGCAATAACCCCGCATAGGGAATCCCCATCCCCAGCGACTCAAACTGATCCCCAAGAACCAGCACATGCGCTTCCCCGATCATCCCGGCGCTCAAGGCAGCACCATCGACAATCAGCGAGGCCACGCGCCAACTCCCCTGCAATCGATCCAGATCCGTCTTCAAGCAAATCCTTTCCTCTTAACGATCCTCCCAATTCCTCCCCGCCGTCAAATCCACCAGCGTCTTGAGCTCCCCTGGCTTACGTCCATAAACCAGCAAAGGAATCGTCGTTTCATGCAGCGACCCATGCGTCCGGATCTTGATTTCTTCGCGCTCCGTCTTCAACTCCCCCAGCGCCGCATGCTTAGCGGCAAGCACGTAAAGATCCCCCGTCCGGTCCGCCTTCAACCGAAAGCGCCGCGCCGCCACCTCACGCGTCAACACCGCATCAATACCCGGTTCTTTCGCCAGAATCTCCTGCGCTGCTGCGATCTCTGCAGGCCGCTCCAGATCGAGATAGATCGATCCACCCAGGTCGTTATGGTGCACCTTGTGTTGATCAGCAATCGCCGCCGCCCCACGCGCCCGAATCTTCCGGCTCGCCAGAATCTTCACCGGGTCAATGCCCAGCGTCTTGGCGTTCATGCCGTGATCGGCGCAAAGATAAAGCTCCAGCCCTGGGTGGTCGTTCACTATCAGGCCCAGCGTCTGGTCAATCCGCTTCAGATGTTCCCGCGACCGCTCATCCTCCGGCGCGTAGGTATGCATCATGTAATCCGTAGTCGTCAGGTACAGCAAATCCGTGCGCTGCAGCACCTCACGCCCCTGCGCAAAGATCCAGTAGCTGTTGGCCGCCTCATACATCGGCACGCCCTGCTTCTCGGCACAAATCGCCTCGTCGGCCCTCGCGCCAATCAGACTGCGAATCTTGTCCTTGGCCCCAACAAACGCCGTCTTCCATCCCTTCTGGCGCGCACTCTCAAACAGCGTCGGCACCAGCAGATACCGCGGGTCCGACATCTCGACGATGCGACCCAGCGCCGGGTCAAAGAACGTATTCGCCGTCACCCCATGCCGCTCCGGGTAGGTCCCTGTCGCCAGCGAAGCGTTGTTCACGTTCGTCAGCGACGGCATCATACCCTGGCCCTCCCGGTACGTCCCTTCCTTCATCAGCCGCTTCAGATTGGGCATCTCGCTGGCTCGAATGTAATCAGGCCCCATCCCATCAATCAGGCAAATCAGTACCTTCCACCGCCCGGGTGCCAAAGCAGCCGCCATCAGTTGTCTTCTCGTCATCGCCATTCTGTCTCTCCTAACGAAACGAGCCTCCCAAAAAGGGAGGCTCGCTTCCTGCCATCGATCCTTACAATCTAGAACCGGTAGCGAATCGCCATCTGCATGATGCGCGGCTCGCGAGCCGAAGTGATCCAGCCAAAGGTCGTCCCGCCAATACCCGTCGCCGGGTTGTTGAAGTTCACCGTATTGAAGAGGTTAAACGCCTCCCAGCGAATATCCACCTGCTGGCGCTCCCGAATATTGAAGGCCTTCGACAGGTTGAAATCCGTATTGAAGAAGCGCGGCCCGTATGCCGTATTGCGCGCCGCATTCCCAGCCGTGTTCAGCGTCTGCACGCGGAACGCCGCCGGGTCCAGGAAGCGGAACCGGTCCGTCTTCGGATCAATCCCCGTATTCGCTTCGGCAATACGATCCGGACGCAATCCGCCGCCATTGCGGTTCAGAAACACATAAGCCCGCCCCGTCGCCGGATCAATACCGTTGCCATTCAGGCCAACGTTGATCGGCAGTCCGGTACGCCAGTTCACGATGAACGAACTGCGCCAGCCGGCCAGCACAAACTTCGCCGGGCCACGCAGGCTCTTGCCCCAGGGCAATTCATACGTTACAGCCGTCGTGTACTGCAGAATCGGCGTTTGCGTCATGCGGCCATTCTCCAGATCAAAACGATCCCGGAACTGGGGCGAAGCACCCGCATCCCAGGTTCCCGCCTGGTCAATCGCACTAGCCCAGGTAAAGCTCGCCAGCGCATAAAGGCCCTTGTTGAAGTTGTGTTCAAACTTCGTCTGCAGTGCGTTGTACCAGCTCTTGGCGCGGCTGGCACCCGTCTGGATACCCTGCCACTGCGGGAAGGGCCGGTTGGCTGCCACAGAACCATCAACACCGAAGTTCGTCTGGTTGCGCTCATAGAGGCCAAACAAATTGGTTCCGCGATTGCCAGCATAAGCAACCTCAAACGTGCTCGATCCGCTCACGCGATACTGCACCGCAAGATTGAATTGCTGAATGCGTCCCGAGCGTTGGTCACGCTCACGTGTACGCAGGCCAATCGTGCGGCTATCGAAGTTCGAAAGCACACCATTCGGCAGCGGATCACTCAACCGTACCGGAGCCGGGCCCGTACCCACACGCAGCAAAGTCGGTTGGATCAACTGCGGCGGATTCAGCGGCAGATTCGCTTCCGAACCGTAAATATCTTCCGTGTTGTAGAAGATGCCGTAGCCACCACGAACCACCAGTTTCTCTGGCAACGCCTGCCAGGCAAAGCCAACGCGGGGCCCGAAGTTGTTCTTGTCCGGCGTGGTTAGATACTTGTCATCGTCGCTCGCCCGCAGCAGGCCACCGGTCGCAGGGTCGAAGTTCACGTTCTTGTTGGTGCCACTCCCGTAGAACGGCGTCGTGTATTCATAGCGCAGTCCCAGGTTCAGGGTCAGCGTCCGGCTCAACTTGAAGTCGTCCTGCACGAAGAAGCTGATCGCTTCCTGCTTCTGATTCACTTCCGGTACCGTGTTCAACTGCACGCTCTCCGGGAAGCCCAGCAACAAGTCGCTCATCGCGTCATTGGTGTAGCGGCCAAGAAAGTTGTAAGCCGGGCTGCGCCGCGTCACATCGACAAAGTTATTCGCCTTCAAACGCAACTCAAACCCAGCGCGCAAAAAGTGCCGTCCCGCCGTCATCGAAATCGTATCGACAAACTGGTGTAGCTTCGGCGACTGGAACTGCGGCCGGAAGTTCCGCGTCCCCAACTGGTTGTAGTTGGTCGGGTTGATCAGCGGCAGCCCACCCACCTGCAACATCTCGGCAGGGAAGCCGCGGAAGCCAAACGCATCCGCCTTCGTCTCATTCGCCGTCGCATGGGCAAATTCGGCAAACGTATAGTTGTTGCCATATCGCAGCGTGTTCACCACACGCGGCGACAGCGTACTCGTCCAGGCCAAGGCCAGACTGCGGTTCTCATTGAACTGCGCACCCTGGTTACCCACACCGTCAGCCAGACCGGGGAAGATCGCATCCCGGTTGAACTTCTGCCGCAGATAGCTAAAGCGCGCCATCAATTGGTTCTTGTCATTCAGGTTGTAATCCCCACGCGTATCAAACTTGTGAGTATCTTCCCTGCCATCGCGCTGCAGACTGTAGTTCTGCGTCGGGCGGCCGTTCTGGAATACCCCAGGCAGGTTTGCGTCCGGATAGAGATCAATCACCTTCTTGGCCAACGCGTCAAAGCGCGAAGCCGGAATCACGTTGCCCGGAAACTGCGTATTGCCCGCCGCCGGATCATTGATGTTCAACGCACCAAACTGGCCGGCCTTCTGCCCTGCCGTCGGTACTGCCGTCAAAAATGTATCGGCAAAGCGCTGCGCAAACCCTTCATAAGCGCCAAAGTAGAACAGCTTGTTCTTCTGAATCGGGCCACCCACCGTACCGCCATACTGCTGCCACTTCAAATTGTTCTTCGGCACGTTCTGCAGGTTGTTCGTCCAACCACGGGCGGCCAGAGCCGAATCCCGGTTGAAGTAATAACCCGTGCCATGCGTCTCATTGGAACCGCTCTTGATCGATACGTTCACCACCGCACCCGCGCTACGGCCAAACTCGGCCGAGAACGCATTCGTCTGTACCTTGAATTCCGCAATCGCGTCTGGATTCGGCTGCACCACCTGCGCGCTCAAAGACTGCGCATTTTGTGTGCCCTGATTGTTATCCACGCCGTCCAGCAAAAAGTTGTTCTGGGTATGGTAGTTGCCGTTGGCGACAAACCAACCCGGCCCACGCGTCGTCGGGTTCAGCGTACTGGCGGCAACACCGGGCGACAGCAACGCAAGCTCCGTATAACGGCGACCCGCCAGCGGCAACTCCACCGCAGTTCGCCCACTGATCACCTGCCCCAGCGACCCTTGTTCGGTCTGGATCGAAGCCACATTCGCCGTCACCTCGACGGTCTCGTTCACGCTGGCCACATCCAGCTTCACCCGCACCAGACGCCGTTCATCGACGTTGATCACCAGCGAGGTCAGCTTCACCGTTTTGAAGCCGCTCTGCACCACTTCCAAATCATAGGTTCCCCGCAAAATCGGGCTGAACACGGCATAGCCGTCCCCCGAACTCACCCCACTCAGGCTCAAGCCTGTCGATCTGTTGATTACATTAACCTTCGCCCCGGCCACCGCCGCCTGCGACGGGTCCTCTACCAATACACGCAACGAGGCCGAGTCCGTCTGCGCCAGCAGCGCACACGACAGCCCCAGAAAAGCAAAAATACGAGTCATGCTCTTGAGGGTAGCCAGCCATGGTTTCAAACCGACTAGCATACGATGTCAATCCTGTAACAAACATCACATCTCCACCTCACAATCCACGACTTCGATACCCTTAAGAGATCTCATGCGCCTAGCCCTCTTCCTTGCCCTCACCGTCTCCGCCCAGCAACTCCCCCCAAAATCCATCCACCCCCAGGTCAAAGCCATCGTCGACGGGGTCAGTGAAGAGCGCATCTCCGCCATCATGAAGCGCCTCGGCGAATTCCCCTCCCGCAACACCAACTACGAACCCGGCAACAAAGCCTCCCGCGAGTGGATCGCCGAACAGTTCAAGTCTTTCTCCTCCCGCCTCGACGTCCAGTTCGATTCCCACAAGGTTACTAAACAAGGCCGCATCGTCCGCGACCTCGACGTCGTCAACGTCGTCGCCACCCTCCCCGGCACCACCCAGAAAGACCAGGAAATCATCATCTGCGGCCACTACGATTCCCTCAACGTCATCCGCAAAAAAGACGCCACGCCCGGTGCCGCCGACAATACCGATTGGGTCGCCACCGCCGAAGCCATCCCCTCTCCCGGTGTCAGCGATAACGCCAGCGGCGTCGCCCTCGTCCTCGAGCTCGCCCGCCTCATGAGTCAGCACGAGTGGCCCAAAACCATCGTCTTCATTGCCTTCTCCGGCGAAGAGCAGGGTCTCTTCGGCAGCCGCGGCTACTCCAAAGCCGCCAAAGAAGCCAAGCGCACCCTCGCCGGCGTCTTCAATTCCGACATCATCGGCAACGACTACGCAGGCGACGGCCGCCGCGTCACCGACCTCGTCAATGTCTACTCCGGCGACCCCATGGATTCCCCCTCCCGCGCCCTCGCCCGCTACACCCAGGAGATGGCCAATCGTTACTACCCGGCCATGAAGGCCAACCCCGTCTTTCGTAATGACCGCTTCGGTCGCGGTGGCGACCACACCCCCTTCCACGACGCCGGCTACCCCGCCATCCGCTTCACCACCCCCGTCGAACACTACGGCTTCCAGCACTCCGCAGGTGACACCTTTGAACATGCTTCCCCCTCTTACGCCGCCCGCGTCGTCCGCGTCAACGCCGCCGCCGTCTCCAGCCTCGCCCTCGCCCCCGCCATCCCGCAAGTCATGCGCACCAACTCCAGCGGCAACGTTACCGGCCCCAATCTTGCCCGCGGTAAAGGCTATGACGCCGCCATGAAGTGGACCGCACCCAAGCCCGACGACGACATCGCCGGCTACGCCATTACCGTCCGCTCCACCACCTCCCCAGACTGGCAACGCGAAGTCTTCGTCGGCAAAGTGACCGAACACACCATGCACAACCTCTCCATCGACGACATCATTCTCGGCGTTCGCGCCATCGGCACCAATGGC
Source organism: Bryobacter sp. (assembly GCA_044340255.1). Taxonomy (GTDB): domain Bacteria; phylum Acidobacteriota; class Terriglobia; order Bryobacterales; family Bryobacteraceae; genus Bryobacter. The sequence goes on from JBIITX010000006.1 coordinate 7,460, forward strand.
GTGGAGAGCCCCGTAGCCGCCTACAATCTAATCCAGCGCAACTTCGCCAATCCCGCAACCCCCTAGAATCGGTACCCTAGTAAGTGAGCATGGCTCAACCGAAACGCAAACCCTTACCCAAACCGGCCACAGCCCCAACGCTCTCGCTCGATGACCGCAGTCTCTTCATCAATCGCGAGCTAAGCCTCCTCGGCTTCCAGCGCCGCGTTCTCGAAGAAGCCAACGACCCCTCCAACCCGCTCCTCGAGCGCGTCAAGTTTCTCTCCATCCTCGGCTCCAACATCGACGAGTTCTTCATGGTCCGCGTCGCAGGCCTCAAACACCAGGTCGATGCCGGCCTCGATGAAGTCGGCCCCGACGGCCTCAACGCCGCCGCCCAACTCGAAGCCATCCGCCCCGTCGTCGCGCAGCTCATGATCGACGCCCGCCGCTGCCTCCACGAGTCTTTGCTCCCCGCCCTCGCCGCAGAAGGCATCGAATTCGTCAGCATCAATGACCTCGATGCAGCCACCCGCCAGCGCCTCCACGACTACTTCCTCGATAAGGTTTACCCCGTCCTCACCCCGCTCGCCTTCGACCCGGGCCGCCCCTTCCCGCACATTTCCAACCTCAGCCTCAACCTCGCCATCCTCATCCGCGGCACCGAAGGCGAAAATCATTTCGCCCGCCTCAAAGTACCCGATTCCCTTCCCCAACTCATCCCCATCGACACCAACGGCAAAACCCGCCGCGGCCGCAACCAACGCTTCCTCTGGCTCGAACATCTCATCGTCGCCCACCTCAATGAGCTCTTCCCAGGCATGGAAGTCCTCGAGGCTCACCCCTTCCACGTCACCCGCGATGCCGACGTCGCCATCCAGGAACTCGAAGCCGACGATCTGCTCGAAACCATCGAAGAATCCGTCCGCGCCCGCCGCTTCGGCGACGTCGTCCGCGTCAAGGTCAACCAGGAAATGCCCGACCAGATTCTGGAAATCCTCGTCTCCAACCTCGAAGCCGAGTGGAACGATGTCTACCGCGTCCAGGATCCCCTCTCCTTCGTTCGCCTGAAGCACCTGCTCCAGGTAGACCGTCGCGACCTCCGCGACAAAGCCTTCATCCCGCGCATCCCCCAATCTCTCGACCCCAAGCACAACGAAGGCGCCAGCATCTTCAGCGTCATCCGCAAAGGCGACATCCTCCTCCACCATCCCTTCGATAGCTTCGATCCCGTCGTCGAACTCCTCCGCAAGGCCGCCCACGACCCCGCAGTCCTCGCCATCAAAATGACGCTCTACCGCGTCGGGCGAAATTCCCCCATCGTCGACTGCCTCCTCGAAGCCAACGAACGCGGCAAGCAGGTCGCCGTCCTCGTCGAACTCAAAGCCCGCTTCGACGAAGAGTCCAATATCGAGTGGGCCCGACGCCTCGAAGCCCAGGGCGTCCACGTCGTCTATGGCCTGCTCGGCCTCAAGATCCACTCCAAGCTCTTACTAGTAGTACGCAAAGAAGGCGACAAGATCCGCCGTTATACCCACTTTGGTACCGGCAATTACAACGTCGTCACCGCAGGCCTCTACACCGACTTAAGCCTGCTCACCTGTGACGACGACTTCGGTGCCGATGCCACCGATCTCTTCAACCACCTCACCGGCTACTCCGCAAAAAAGAGCTACCGCAAACTCCTGGTCGCCCCCGTTGATCTCTTCGAGCGCACCAAGGCCCTCATCGAGCGTGAGATCGCTCACCAGCAGGCAGGCCGCGGCGGCCACATCATCTTCAAAATGAATGCCCTCGCCCACCAGGGCATCATCAAGCTCCTCTACCAGGCCTCCCAGGCCGGCGTGAAGGTCGATCTGTTCATCCGTGGCGCCTGCTCCCTGCGTCCCGGCGTCCCGGGCGTCAGCGAATCCATCACCGTCCGCTCCCTTGTCGGCCGCTTCCTCGAACATTCCCGCATCTACTACTTCCGCAACGGCGGCGCTCATGACCTCTACCTCGGCAGCGCCGACATGATGCCACGCAATCTCCATCGCCGCGTCGAAACCCTCTTCCCCATCGAAGACAAACGGCTCTCCAAACAAATCCGCGAAGAAGTCCTCGGTACTTACCTCGCCGACGAAGCCAAAGTTCGTACCATGCAAAGCGACGGCACCTACCTGAGAAATCCTCGCCGGGATGCCCCGGACGCCGTCAACGCACAGTCCGTTTTCCTAAAATCCCGATAAATCAATCACTTACAGCATCGACTTCGTACCAAAGTACTAAGTGAGCTGCATTCGGTTTGGTCCTGGGCCATAGTCCGTGTAGTCCTAACGAGTGGTTGGATTCACGATCCCCAACCCCTAATCTCAGATTGTCGAAGAGATAACCTCTTCTAAATGAAATCTGACGAATCGATAAGGAACGCAAAATGTCATCGCAAATTCTGAACTGTGTCATGATCGCCACCGAAGGGACCCACGTAACGCCACTGCGTGAAGCAATTTCCAGTTCCTTTACCTTTGAAATGTTTGAGTGGCTCAAACAGTATCCCGAAGAATCCGCACTCCTGCGCATGCTGCGCCTCAGCGCCCCCGACCTTCTCGTCATCGACTTCGCCGAAGTCCCCAAGGCCCTGCGCATCGTCGACATCGTGCAGCAGAATTCTCCCGGCACCGAAATCCTCGCCCTCTGCGAAGAGAACATCACCATCCTCTCCACCCTGCTGCGGGCCGGCATCCGTGACTACGTCACTCCCTCCTCCAACTTCGAACAGATCAACGACACCCTGCGCGCACAGGCCGAACGCCTCTACAAGCGTCCCCCCACAACCAAGTTGGGCGGCGAGGTCATCACCTTCCTCCCGGCCAAGCCCGGCTCCGGTGCCTCCACCATCGCAGCCAACACCGCCTATGCCGCCTCCCGCATGGCCACCAAGCGCACACTCCTGGCCGACTTCGACCGCAACGCCGGCGTCCTCTCCTTCCTGTTCAAGCTCCGCTCCGAGCACACCCTCCGCGACGCCCTCAACATCGTGCAGGAAATGGACGGCGATATGTGGGCCCGTCTCCGCTCCCAGGTCGGTGATCTCGATGTCCTTCCCGCCGACCTCGATTCCACCGCCGCCCTCGATGCCAACCGCGCCGCCCGCCTCGTTCAGTTCTTCCGCCGCGCCTACGACCTCACCTGCATCGACCTCTCCGGCCAACTCGACTCCATGGCCATCGAAGCGCTGCTCGAATCGAAGAAGATCTACATCGTCTGCACCCAGGAACTCGCCTGCCAGCACCTGCTGCTGCGCAAAGTGGAACGCCTCCGCCGCGCCGGTCTCGACAAGCAGCTCCGCTTGATCGTCAACCGCTTCCTCCCGCGCCACATCATGACGCCAGACCGCATCTCCGACCTCGTCAGCGTCCCCGTCGAGCTGACCATCGCCAACAATTACGAAGCAGCCAATTGCTCCATGGAGAATGGTGCTCTCGTCAAATCCGATACCAACCTCGGCAAGAGCTACAAGAAGCTGGCTGAAATCCTGCTCGATGACCGCATCGAGATCCCCAAGTCCAAGCCGCGCTTCCTTGAGTTCATCGCGCAACCCTTCATGCGCTCCACCACTGAATCGGCCTAGGCCACTTACATCATCACAGCGCCAACCATATACCGGCCCTGTGTCTGCTTCAACGCAAGGCGTAGATCTTCAAAACGGTCTACGCCTTGTTCTACAAGGTAAACCGTTCCGTCCGAGCACAACGTCATCAGCGAAGCATCCGCCGGCGTATCAAAGCCCGGCCCGTCAATCAGGATCCAGTCAAACTGCTCCCGCAACCCCGCCATCAATTTCTGCAAGCCCCGTAAATCCAACCCTTCGCCCATCCCGTAAGGGTTCTGCCCGAAGGGCAACAAATAAAGCTGCGTCCCCTCGATCCGCCGAAAACAATCCGGCAAGTCCTCTCTCTGCGCCCGCGTCGCCTCGCACAAACCCTTCGCCTCACTCAACCCCAACTGCAGGTCCAGGTCCGGTCGCATCACCTTGGCATCCACCAGCAACACCTTCGTATCTTCCATCGCCGCCAGCGCAAAGGCCAGATTCCCCGCCAGCCCTCGTCGCGGTCGCTGCCCATTTAGGCTCAACAGCGAAATCACCTTCATCCCCCGCTGCTCGCGCCCCCGCACTTCCTCATCAAAGTGGGTCAGCTTGTTGCGCAGCTGCCGCACCTGCTGCTTGGCACCCAGCGGATACTTCGCATCAAGACACGGAAAAACCTTCGTCGTCTCAGCCAGCTTCATCTGTGGCACCAGATGCAGGTCCAGCACCCGCGGCTTCTTCGCCCGGCTCGTTACACGCTGCGTCTCAATCGGATCCTGCTGCCAGGCATCCGACAGTGCCGCCAGCGCTTCCGGTGCCCCAAAGGTTTCTTCGGTTCCCAGTCTTGAGATCATGACCTGCTCTCCTTCCGGCTTTTCTGCCGCACCGCCACCAGCAACTTCTCGACTCTCGGCTTCTCCGATTGGGGCAGATAGCTCAGCATCTCCTCATAAATGGCCTCGGCACTCCGATGCATCGCCATCTTCGTATAAGCCTCCGCCAGCGTCCCATCCACCTCTGGCGATTGCCGCACAGCCCGCTTGGCTCGCTGCACCATCTCGAGAGCACGCGGCAATTCCTGCCCACTGCGCAACAGCAGCCAGGCCAGATTATTCAGCGCAAACACATTGTCCCGATCCCGCTGCAATGCTTCCTCATAGGCCTTCTTGGCCTGCGCCTCACGCCCCATCTCTCCTAACAGAGCTGCCGGCTGCAGCCAGACTCTCAGATCGCTGCCACGCAACGCCTGCAACTCTCCATAGGCAACCAGAGCCGCTTCCCGGTCTCCGGCCAAGGCCATAGCCCCTGCCCTTCCCAATTGATACTCAAAGTTCTTCCCGTCCATCCCCACCAGCCGCTCAAAGCTCTGCCGCGCGCCCTTGCCGTCCTTCATCTGGATCTGCAATTCCGCCATCCGCCGCAGCAACACTTCTTCTTTCCCTACTTGCCCCAAAGCCTCGCTCAAAGTCCGCGTTGCTTCTTCATACTTGCCCTCGCGGGCCTGCACTGCTGCCAGCGCCATCACCCAGCGCGGCTCCTTCGGCTCCATTTCCTTACCTTGCTTCAACCGCTTGGCTGCCTCTGCCGGGTTGCCCTGTCCGGCCTGCGTTAGCGCCAAAGCAAACAGCGCTTCAGGGTTCTGCGGCTCCTCGGCAATCACGGCCGCAAAGGTACTTTGCGCCTCAGCCAGCTTGCCCCGCTGCGCCAGCGCCCGCCCACGCAGCATCCTCGCCTTACCGTCCCGCAGATTCATCCGCAACACATTGTCAGCCCGCAGTTCGGCGGCCCCGCCATTGCCTTGCGAGAGTTCAATCTCTGCCAGCGCCAGCCAACCCGCAGTGTAGTTGGCATCAAGACGCACCACCCTCTCAAACTGTTCTGCAGCCGGTCCCGCTTTGCCTTCCAGCAAATAAGCCCGCCCCAGGTGATAGCGCACAAACGGCGACGCCGGCATCTTCGCCAGAATCGCCTCCAGCCTCTTGCGCTCCTCCGTCCGTCGGTCCGCCGGCACTTCCCCCAACCGCACCGCCGCCACATACGCTTCCAGAATTACGCTCTTGCTGTTCTTTGCAAATTCCTTCTCCACCAACTGCTGCGCTTCTCGGGTCTGCTTCTGCGCCAAATGCCATTCCGCCAACCGTCCCACATATTCCGCCCGATGCCCCGCCTCCTGATCGCGACCCCAGACATAAGCATCCCAGGCAGCCTTCCACTCCGCCCGTTGCAGCCAGAAGTCCCCGATCTTCGCCATCCCCAGCGCCTTGCCTTTCGCAAAACTCTCCAGCTCGGCAACCAGCTTCCGCGCCTCAACCCTTTGTCCCCGGGCATCATCATGCGCAGCCAGTTGCAATCCGGAATCCAGCTCCTGCGTCTTGCTCCACTTGTCCACCAACACTTCGCGCGCCTGCTCACTCTGTCTGCTCTGCATCCGCTCCAGATACAGCAAGTCATAAGCATCCAGATACCGCGGATGCTCTGCAATCAGCCGAACCAGCGTCTCTTCCGCTTCTGGCCCACGCCCCACCCGAAACATCGCCGCAGCCATCTGCGCCCGCAGGCTCTGATTGTCCCGAACCGTCGTACTCGCCTTGGCAAGCAATTCGATGGCTTCATCCGTACGATGTCGCTCCATCAACACCTGCGAGAGGATCCGGTACCCATCCGGATGCCCCGGCCATTTCGCACGCAGCTTCTCGCCCAGCGCTTCCACCTCACGCAACAGCGTGGTCGGTCGTCCAGGGTCACCAAAATACAGTTGGTAGCTCGTCTCAGCCAGTTGCTTGGTCAGCTTCTCATCGCCAGGCTGCAGTTCCACCGCACGAGCCAGCGATTCGCGAGCCGCGGCCAACTCACCCATTTGCAAAGCCATTCTGGCCATACCCGCATGCGCTGCCCCATTACGGGCATCCTTGCGAATCGCCATTCGGTATTGCAACATCGCCGCAGGCAGGTTACCCGCCTTCTCTTCGGCCTGACCAGCCCGCACCAGCGCTGCTGCATCCTTGTCGAATGCACAACCACTAAGCAGCATCACCAGGCAACTGAGTGCCGCAATGCTGCCGCGGCCCACGCGCTTCCGACCCTGTCCATCCACGGCAAAGTCAGCCAGCACCTCCAGCCCAGCCCATCGCTCCACATGCCCACCATGCAACACCTTCGGGTCACGCAATACCAACAGCAGACACCACAAGCTACTCAGGCCCATGCCCAAAACACCGGCGATACCCACTCTCATCCACCAGGTCGGCTTTTCAGCCTCAGTCGGCTTCGATGCCGATTCCAGCATCTCCACACTCTCACCCTGCCCCCGTCGCTCCATCTCAGAAGCCGCACGAGACTCCTCATGCTTCTTCACCAATTCATTGTGGTGTTCCTTGGCCGATTCATACTCCCGCTTGGCAATCAGCAACTCCACCTCTTGTCCCGCTGGCGTACCCTGCTGCTCCCGCAGTTTCTGCGCCTCAGCGCGCAGTTCCGCCTCCTCACGCATCTGCTCCCCAGCTTCCTTGTCAATCGCCTGCAGCTCCAGCTTCGCCAGCGATATTCTCGCCGCATTCGCCTCGAGATCCCGGTTGCGCAACCTCGTCCCACGTTCTTTGTGAAATCGCTCTACTGCTGCTTCTGATTCCTTCACGTCATTCTCGGCCGAAATCACTTCTGGCATCGTTGCGCTGTAGCGCTCCTTCAGTCGCTCCCAACGCGACCTCGCCCCACTCACTCGCTCCCGCAAATTCCAGTAGTGCTGCATCCCTTCAAATTCGGGAATGTAAAACTCCACCGGCCGCGTCTCAATCCGCTTCTGCATCAACTCCAGCTGTTCCCACTCCGCTCTCTTGGTAGCCTTACGCTCTTCCTGCTGTCTGCGGTCATGCCTCAAGTCCCGCAGGCGCGAATCGATCACATAGCTTCGCGAGGTCGATTGCCCCAACCGGGTCTGCGAAACCGTCAATCCAATCGAATCCTGTATCTCCCCCAGACGCTGCTCGGTCTCGAGCACTTTCTCCTCAGAAGCATTCAATTGCTCCAGCAAAAACTCCGTAGTACCCAGCGACTGGTCACCACGATATTTGCGGTTCTCCTCATAGATCTGCTCCACCAGTTTCTGCACCACGCGCTGCGCCTTCTCGGCATCCGGATAGGCAAAAGAGATCCGCAACGTCGGCACCGCCCGATGGTCTTCCCCCGGCGAGTTCCCCACCTGCACAATCCGCAGGTCATTCATAAACTTGGGAGTCAGGTCTTCCACCGTCCAGAAACGGCGTCGCTCCGGATACAGCGCATTCGCTTCAATCAGCTTGGCCGCCGTCAATCGGCTACCCAGCAGTTGCGAGAGCGCAAACATCCGTTGCCCCACTTCCATCGAGAAATTCGGGTTTACAAATCGGCCAGCCACCTGTGGCGGCAAAAATCGCACTGCAGCCTGTGAGACATACTGCGGTGGAAAGTAGTAGACCCAAGCCATCCCAAGCAACGAGGAAATAAGACCACCAAGAGCAATCCAAACCCAGTAATTCCGCACGAACCACTTCAGGTCGCGTGCCTCCGCTACCTCAATGAAGTTCGCCAGACCTGGTGTGCTCGGCGGCCATTCTGGCGCCGGCAAATTCATTTCTGCGTCCCTGCCCTCGCGCGCCGACGCATCCATCCCATCACCAGCAATCCTGCACCCAGCAGGCTGATGGTAGAGGCTTCCGGAGTATTGTTGCCGGTCGCAGCCAGATTGAACTGCAGCTGCGCATTTCTTGCTCCCGCTCCACTACCGCTGCCCTGCAAGCCCGCCATGGTAATCACTCCCTGGATGTACCAGCTCCCTCCATTGGCCGCCGCATCGATCACCAGCAGATCACTCATCCGCGAGCTCACGCTGAATCCGCCATTCTGAGCCGCAGTCAGGCTCGTAGGCAGTGTGCCGCTCAGCAGGTTCACATTCGGCCCCAGTGTCAGATTCTGCACCGTAATCGAAGACCCATTGAAGCTCGATCTCACATTAAAACTCGCCGCCGGCAGCGTCCAGACAGTCGTCGCCGGAGCAGCTCCAGGATTCACCTGTGTCGCCGTGGCAGAAGCCCCCAGCGGGTTCCCCGGTGCAGCATTGAACAGCCGCGTATACGCCGAATTTGTAGCCGCGTCATAACCAATCCGGAACGTCTGTGCCTGCCCATTCACCCACCAGTTCCCCGGCCCATCGGCATTAAAATGCGCCGTATTCCAGGCTGAGGTGATCGGCATACTCAACCCCGTACCAACCTCCCAATCGGCCCCGCCGCTCTGCCCGGCATGGAGGGTCGAATAGAACGTAAAGCTTTGTGCCGTGGCCCCTGTAATAAAGAAGCCGATCAAGATTGCGAGGAATACCGAGGTCCTTCTCATATGGCTCTCCTGTTGCGCCAACATCCTCGACGGGAGTCAGCGCATTCACCTTAGTCTGGTTTGTAATAACTACCTCGGCAGAATTGCTTAGCTCCTTTAGACTTTAGTCCTATCCCTGCGTCATTTTTTCCACACAACCCCGTCCCACCGCTACAATGGGACAAGTCTCCGCCCGGGTGGCGAAATCGGCAGACGCAACGGACTTAAAATCCGTTTTCTCGAAAGGGAAGTGCGGGTTCAAGTCCCGCCCCGGGCACCACTCCCATCAATCCAGCGGCCTTCTCTGCACCAACCCCCGCCAACCTCAATAATCCATCCTCCTCCCCAATCCACTCATCCCAAGGGCATGACTTCGATCTTGAGCTCATTAGCCTTCTTCCTCCTGGACCTCGAAGCCTATCGCTGGAAGTCCCGCGTTCTGCTCAATTTCGGGGAACCCATCAAGCTTTCCGCCAAAATCCAGTCAGCCTTCAAAGAGCGGGATCTGGTTCTCCTGCAGGCGACCAGCCCCGAACTCCGCAAAGCCTTCCAGGTCGAATCCTCCTTCGCCCTGATCCTCATTGGCAAAGACGGCGGCGAAAAGGCTCGCTGGCTCACCCCAGTTGATCCGCAAACCATCGCCAACCTGATCGACACCATGCCCATGCGCCAATCCGAAATGCGCCGCCATCACAAGTAATCGGCTTCAGCACAATACACGGAGATCACCCCATAACGGGTCTCAAGCGCGAGGACTCTCTCATCTGCAATGCATCACTTCATTGCTACCACCGCATAAATCCCACACCGGCGACAAAGCCGGAATCCCCGTCAGCGAAGTCCGCTAGAATCCACCCTCAACTCCTACTGCTTCTTCCCACTCAGCTTCCCGCTATAAGTGGCCCAACTCCAGGTGCCAGTCAGCACCCCACTCTCCAGCTTCGCCGACACCTTGAATGTCGCCTGAAACCCCGCCTCACTCGAAGTCAGCGGAAACTCCAGCTCCAGCTTCCCTTCCTTCAGCGTCCCCTTCACATCCGCGCTATCCCACTTCCCCGTCACAGCCTCTCCATCCAGCACAAAGCTGGGCACCGCCGTCCGCTCCCCACCCGGCGTCTCCATCGACATGTTCCACTTCCCGCTCAGCCCATCCGCCCCACCAGCCAGCGCCGCCAGCAGCATCCCGCAAACCCAAAATCTTCGTGTCATCGTTGCTCCTTTTTCTCTCCAGCATAGCCTCTGTCCATTCCAACAAAATGACAGTCCCGCAGCGTCAAACCAACCCCTTCCCCCGCCTTCTCCCTCTCCAGCCACGCCTGAAACATCAGCACCGTCCACAGCGCATGCTCCCGAGGCCGCCTCCCACTCTGGTGATCCTCCCACGCTCTCCGCACCGGGCCCACCGCCAGATACCCATCCCGCCGCATCCTCCCCTCATCAAGCAAGCTCTCAGCCCAATCCCGCAACTCCCCCTTCAGCCACACCCCCAGCGGCACACCAAACCCCATCTTCGGACGGTCCACCAACTCCCGCGGCACATACTGGTCCAGCACTTCCCGCAGAATCCACTTGCCCCGCCCCTCTCTCACCTTCATCTCCGAAGGCAAGCGCCACGCAAACTCCACCACCCGATGATCCAGCAACGGCACCCGCGCCTCCAGCGCCACCGCCATGCTCGCCCGATCCACCTTCGTCAAAATGTCATCCGGCAAATACGTCTCCAGATCCCAACACTGCATCTGCTCCACAAAATCATCAAAGCCAGCTTCCTCCACCCACTGGCTCCGGTCCTCTCCCCCAATCACCAGACCCTCAGCATCCCACTGACTCACCAGCTTCCGGTACGCCGCGCTCTCACGCTCCAGCCCGATCACCGCCGCCAGCTTCTGCATCTTCGTCCCGCCCTGCACCGCCTTCAGCCGTCCCGGCGCCATCTGCAACAATCCATCCCAAACTCCCGCCGGCACCATCTCCAGAAAGCCCGCCACCCCTCGCCGCAAACCAACAGGAATCTGCAGCAAGCGCGGCCAGACCGTCTGCCCCCACACATGCCGGTTGTACCCGCCAAACAGCTCATCCCCGCCATCCCCAGACAACGCTACCGTCACATGCCGCCGGGTCATCTCCGACACCAGATACGTCGCCACCTGCGAGGAATCCGCAAACGGTTCGTCATACCACTCCGGCAACCTCGGAATCACGTCCAGCGCATGCCGCGCCTCCACATACAGCTCCGTGTGTTCCGTCCCCAGATGCCGCGCCACCGCCGTCGCCTGCTTCACCTCGTTGTGACTCTCTTCCCGAAATCCGATCGAGAACGTCCGTACCGGCTGCGTGCTCTGCGCCTGCATCAACCCCACCACCAGCGAGGAATCAATCCCGCCCGACAAAAACGCCCCCAGCGGCACATCCGCAATCATCCTCCGCCGCACCGAATCCAGCAGCAAACTATGCAACGCCTCTACCGCATCGTTCTCCGTCCCTGAGAATCCCTTCTTCTTCGCCCGCAGCGCCACCTCGCGCGTACTCCAATACGCCCGTATCTGCACCTCCCGCCGCCCGCTCACCTTCAGGACGTGCCCCGGCTGCAGCTTCTGCACTCCCTCATAAATACTCAAAGGCCCAGGCACATACCCATAACGCATATACGACGCCAGCGCATTGCGATCCACATCCCCCACAAACGACGGATGTGCCTTCAACGCCTTCAGCTCCGACCCAAACAACAGATGCCCACCCATCTCGCACCAATACAGCGGCTTGATCCCCATCCGGTCCCGTATCAACCACAACACCCGCTCCCGCCGGTCCCACAATCCAATCGCAAACATCCCGATCAATCGCTCCACCGTCGTCTCTACACCCCAGGCCTCGCAAGCCTCCAGAATCACTTCCGTATCCGAGTGCCCACGAAACCGGATCCCGTCCCTCTGCAATTCCCGCCCCAGATCTTCGTGATTGAATACCTCCCCGTTGAACACAATCACAAAGCGCCCACTCGCCGACACCATTGGCTGATGCCCCGCTGGAGAAAGATCCACAATGGAAAGCCGCCGCTGGCTCAGTGCAATCCCACCCTCAGCCTCTACCCACACTCCGCCATCATCCGGTCCACGATGAAAAAGGGCCTGCGACATCGCCCCCGCCACGCGCGCCAAATCCCAATCCGGCATCGCCGCTCTTCGATCCAAAAACCCGCTGATTCCGCACATATTCGCTCTCTGCCTCGTGCTTTCCGTTTGGGCTCCCGGCCTCGAACTCGTCCCCCGGTTCAGGCCTTCAAAACCCGCTTCGCACAGCGGCGCAAGCGCTTGCCATCAGAGTATCAAAATCAACAAAAAATTCATGTACCACCTTTTTAAAACGGGTGTATAGTTAAGGCGAAAAGAGGTTCCCCATGAAGCGGTACCTTCCCCTCCTCGCAGTCCTTCCTCTCGCGGTTTTCGCCGCAGACCCTCCCGATCAAGCCAAACGCGGCAAAGAACTATTCGCCCTCAAAAGCGCTGCCGGTTTCGCTTGTTCCACCTGCCACCAACTCGAGAACATCGGCTCACCCATCGGTCCTGATCTCAAGACTATGGGCCGACTCCATCCACGCGCCGTCGTGATGGGCATTCTCGCCACCCGCACCCAATACGTCCAGGACATCTCGCCCACCATGGGCAAGAATTTCCCGGCCATCAAATCGGGCGACACCTACTTTGACCTATCCAAGAACCCTCCGGCCAAAGTCACGCTCACCCCAGCCGAAATCAAATCGGCGAAGGACAACGGAGCATGGAAGCACCCCCCAGAATCGCGTGGCCTCACCAAAGACCAACTCGCCGATCTCATCGCCTACATCCGCTTCGCCAGCTTCGGCGACACCAAAGGCGTCGACCCCAAAGACATCCCCTAGCGCCTGAGCTCAGCGGTGCACTCGGCGTCGCTACCGTACGCGGCCGATTCTAAAAGCTCGCCACGAATCCTCGTAGTTTCCGAAAAGGAAACTACGAGGATTCTCGCGAAACATTCTTCCTCAGCCACGGCAGCAGGTGGTCAAAATCAAACACACGGCGCGCATACAAGTCCGAGACAAAGGCAAAAGTCTCCTCGGCATCCGCGGTCAATTTCACTCCATTGATGGCAAGAAAAGTATAGGTTGCGGCAAACGCAGTTCGTTTGTTGCCATCGATGAAGGGATGATTTTGCGCAAGGCTTTCCCACAAAGCAGCAGCTTCTTCGATCAGGTCAGCATAGTATCCTGTCTGCGGCCGATAGAGCGCAGATTCGAGTAATCCATGGTCGCGGACCCCCTCCAGTCCACCGTAGCGTGCAACCTGATCTTCATGCATGGCGAGGATCTCAGCCATGGTCAGATAGTCGGTCATTTCGCAAGTTTCTTGTACAACTCGCTATACTTTTCGTGGCTCGCCAAATACGCCCCCATCACATGTGCCCGCGGTTGCGTCTTTTTGCGCTTTTCGATGAGATCGGCCAACGCTTCATCAACAAGGGCCTGAATCTGTCGGCCTTCGTTTTGGGCAAGCGTCCGGATAACGGCGAGAATCTCCGAATTCACTTGGGTTGCGAACTTTTCTCTTTCTTGCGGCATCGTGGACCTCTAGTTGTAATCCTAGACCAATCATGACAGATCATGAAACGTCACCCTAGCAGCTAGAGGTAGCTCAGCCACTCCTTGTCACGATTCCGAGCCTTGTAATCCGCGAACCACCGACAAGCTGGATAGAGCACCATCAGCACCACCAGCCAAACCGCATACACCACCCACAGCGGCGCATCCGATGGAATCTTCGGATTTCCCATCAGCGCCGCTGGCATCTGGAAAAATCCACTGGCATCCCCGAACCGGTACAACGCAACCCCCACACCCAGCAAGTGTGCCAGGTAAAGGTGCAGCAGATAAAAGAACATCGGCACCCGCCCAAATAACACCACCGGCTCTGCAAAGGCAGGCATCTTCTTGCCCCACCATTGCACCAGCCCCAGCATCGTAAGTGCAGGCCCAAGGGTCATCAGCAGATACAGCAGCGACGGGGGATACTTCTCACAACTCAGAAACGACATCACCGTCAAGCTCAAGCTCGCCTGCCCAGCCCACGGATGCGGGTCCCCATAAACATTCGAGAATCGCAACACCATGAATGCCAAAATCAACGCCGGCCCAATCCGCAACGCTCTCCGGATCCCGTCCCGGCCAAAGGCAAATCCCAGCGCCATCACCCCCATCCAGGGCACCAGCGTATAGGGCGTCTGCAAAGTCGCCGTCCCAATCTGGATCGGCGCGGGAGCATGCAGCACTTTCCATAACCACCCGGCAGCACCAAAAGCCTCAGGCCGAACCCCATCAAGCGCATTGTGCCCCAACACCATCGCCGCCGAAATCGAAACCATCAACCATCCCGGCAGCCGCACAAAGCCCGCCAGCGCCACCATCGACCACCCCAACGCCCAAATCGTCAACCCTTCAAAGTTCGTGTTGTTCCAACTGAAATACCAGCCAAAGCGCACCACTACCATCTCCAGAAACACCAGCCAGAGTCCCCGCGTCACCAGAAACCACGACAACTCATTCGGGCTCCGGCGTCGTGACGCATAAAACGCTCCCACCCCAGCCAGAAAGTAAAACGTCGGCGCACAGTAGTGCGTAATGAATCGCGTAAAAAAGAGCGCCGGATACGTTGTCGTCAGGTTAGTTGGGTCCGCCAGCGGCATCACAAAATCGCGCACATGATCCAGCGCCATCACCACCATCACCAGGCCGCGCAACAAATCGATGGCCTCGACGCGGGGCGAGGTTTGAGCTTGAGACATCAGCCTTCCAGTATATTGAGCCACACTACTGCCCTTTTCCTTACAGGCTAAATCACAAACCCTAGTACCAGTACAAACCACAAAATAGTCCTATAGTACTCGTGCCGCTAGGGCCTTATTCTTAGCCCATAACCTATGAAATACGCCTTACTCTTCGCCTTGGTACTCCCTACTCTTGGTACTTTTTCCGCAAAAGCGAACACCCTCATGATGGACTATCAGGGCAGCCCTCACGGCGGCACCGTAGAGCGCAGCATCAACGGCGGCAGCTTCAGCAATTACACCGTAGGCCTGCTTCGCTTCATCGTGAACCCCGGCCCCAACCAGTACAACTACCTCACCTTCTGCATCGAACCCCTGCAAAGCACCACCTTCGACAACGTCCCCTACGAATTCAAGCCCTTAAGCGAGGGGGCCACCAATATTGGCGGCATGGGCACCACCAGAGCCAACTACGTGCTCGAACTCCTCGGCCGTTTCTACCCAACAATCAACACCCCACTCTCAGATAACGTTGCCGCTGCTCTCCAGATTGCCCTTTGGGAAGTGATCCGCGAAACCAACCCAACCTTTGACGTGAGCACCGGCTTTGTCCGATTTCGAAATGCCTCCGGTACCAACGTGCTCAATCAGGCACAAACCTACCTCAACGCCCTCAATGGCAACGGCCCCAGAGCCTCCGGCATCTGGGCCCTCAACAGCAACACCTACCAGGACGTCCTCTTTCAAACGCCAGAGCCCACCACCTATGCGCTCATTGGCACCTCGCTACTCGGTCTTGCGCACCTTCGCCGTCGCAAAACTAAGTAGTTCTTACCTGACAGGGAAGTCTTTACAGGCTTCCCTTTTTTACATCCCTCCTGTCAACCCCCTTCCAATCAGTCACTTAGCGCACCCCACGAGTTTGGCACACCACTTGCAATCTTCCGAGATGCAATGACTTCGCTTCTACACACGCTCGGAGGCAGCAACCGGAATCAGAACACCGGTAGCGTGTGTAGAGCCTCTGGCGGTGTCACCACACCAGACACCGCCAGAGCCTTTGCCTCAGACGAACCTCAACGCGCCAAATTCTCAAGGAGCAACACCATGACCAACAACTTTCTCCGTTCCACCTCCATCGCAGCCCTGGCGCTGGCGCCTTTCATCACCGGCTGCGCCACCAAGAAATATGTCCGCACCACGGTCACCCCGATCGAGCAGCGCGTTGGCGACCTCGACGGCGTCACCAAGGCGCAAGCCAAATCCATCGAAGAACTCGAGCGTGGCGTAGCCCGCGCCGATGAGCGCGCCCAGGGCGCCCAGGGCAAAGCAGACTCCGCCAACACCCTCGCCGAGCTCGCCCGCAAAGAAGCCGCCGAAGGCCGCACCGTCGCCGAAACCGGCAAGTCTCTTGCCGAAAAAGGCCTCACCCGTGCCGACCAGCTCGGCAAAGACGTAACCCATCTCAACACGCGCATCGAGAACCTGCAGAGCTACAAACTGGTCTCCACCGATCAGGTCCTCTTCGCCTCGGGCGTCTCCGAGTTGAGCAAAGAGTCGATGGCCATGCTCGATGCAGCCGTCACCAAAGTAGCCCCCTACAAGAGCTTCGTCGTCGAAGTGCAGGGCTTCACCGATAGCATCGGCCCCCGCAATCTCAACATCGAACTCAGCCGCAAGCGTGCCGACGCCGTAGTCCGCTACCTCGCCGTCAAACACAACATGCCGCTCCACCGCATCTTCGTCGCCGGACTCGGCCATGAAAATCAGGTCGCCGACAACAAGACCCGCGATGGCCGCAAGCTCAACCGCCGCGTCGAGATGAAGCTCTTCATCTCAGCCGACCAGGCCGCCACCATCACCGCTTCCTCCAACTGACCACTCCCTTGTGGCCATTCCCGGGCGCCTGCTGCATCCCTCGCAGCAGGCGCCTTTTTCATGCCCTCTACCTGCCAGTCAGCGGAAGGCGAAAAGAATCTTTACCCTTTACAACAGTTCCTGCCCATGATAAAAAGCCCCGTATGAAGATTTCCTTTCAATTCTTGGCTTCGCTTTTGGTGGCTCTGTTTGCCCTGCAAGCACAAGTGGAACGCGCATCCTTGGTTGGCAATGTGACAGACAAGTCCGGTGCCGCAATGGCGGGCGTCGAAGTCACGGTAACCAGCCTGGCAACCAGTAACGCCCAACGTCTGACCACCGATGACGCCGGTGCCTATTCAGCGGTCAATCTGATTCCAGGCACTTACACCGTCCAGGCATCGAAATCGGGCTTTCGCAATGTGGTCTTCAAGGACTATACGCTGCAAGTCAGCCAGGCCGCACGTCTCGACATCGTCATGGAAGTTGGCGATGTCAATCAGTCCGTCGAAGTAACGGGCGCGGCGCCACTGCTGCAAACCGAGAACGCCAGCGTCGGCCAGGTGATCTCAAAGGAGGCGGTGCAATCCCTTCCGCTCAATGGCCGTAACTTCGTTCAGCTTGCAATTCTCGCACCGGGTGTCACCGGTCTCGATTATGCGCAACCCAACACGATCAACTCCGGGCGACGTCCCGATGAATTGCGACCCGGCGGGACAGCCATCGCGGCCAACGGCGCGCGCAGCACATCCAACCAGGTGCTCATCGATGGCATCGACAACACCGAGATGATCTCGCAAACCTTCATTGTGCGACCGGCCGTCGAAGGCATTCAGGAATTCAAGGTGCTAACCAATAACGCGGGCGCAGAATATGGCCGCTCGGCCGGTGCCGTCGTGGTCATTACATCCAAGTCCGGCTCAAATGAATTCCACGGGTCGATGTTCCACTTCTTGCGAAACGAAGTCTTCGATGCGCGCAATTTCTTTGCCCGGCCTGACGCCGCCAAACCTCCCTTCAAGCTGAACCAGTATGGCTTTGCACTGGGTGGCCCCGTAAAGCGCAACAAGACATTTTTCTTCGCCGACTACGAAGGCTATCGCGAAATCTTTGGTGACACCCAACTGGTCACCGTACCCACTGCGGCGATGAAAACCGGCGACTTTCGCGGCGTCGCGGCCAACGGAATCTTCGATCCTTTGACAACCACGGCCAACCCGGCAGGCGGAGCGGCGATCCGGCAACGCTTCGCCAACGATACGATTCCGGCCAGCCGCTTTGACCCAATTGGGGCGGGCATGGCGCAGTTGTGGCCCAATCCGCAGCGAGCCGGGCTGATCAACAACTTTGTGGTGAATCCGGTCAAGAAGTCCAGCCTGCACCGCGCCGACGGGCGGGTCGATCATGTCTTCAACTCGGCCAACAGTGGCTTCTTTCGCTACTCGATCGACAAGAGCATCATCACGATGCCAGACACCTTCGACAAAAACATCGGCGGCAACGAGGCCAGCTTTGCCGGCAATCTCGACACGACGGGACGCAACATCGTCGGGGCCTTCACGCGGGTGATTTCCCCTTCGACAGTGGGTGACTTCCGCTACGGGTACACCCAATTCAATTCTTCGCTCATCCCAACGCAGCTCACCAATCCCATCTGGTCACGCATTCCCGGCCGTGACTCGGGCGACCCCTTGCAACCCACTGCACCCATCGTGGGCACGGCAGGTTATGCCGGTCTCGGCAACGCGCGATCCACTCCCTTGATTCGCGATCAGAAGATGCACGAGCTCATTGCCAATATCTCCACCCTCAAAGGCAAACACAATATCAAGTACGGCATTGACCTCCGCTTGCGAACCACCGGAGAAACAGCATCGCCCCCCGGAGAATCCGCCTTCGGCCGTTGGAACTTCGACCCGGCTTACTCCCGCAATCCCGCCTCACCCGGCGGCACAGGAGATACAATCGCCACCATGTTGCTTGGCTTTCCGCTCGCCTTGCGGCGCGACGTCTTCTTGCCTGGCACGGCAACCCTGAACACGAACGAGTGGAATTTCTACATTCGGGATGAGTGGCGCGTAACCTCAAAGTTGACCCTCAATATCGGTCTTCACTACGAAGTCAACACCCCCTTCCGCGAGCAGAAAAATCAGTGGGTCAACTTTGACCCGGCCAGCGGCACACAATTGATTGCCGGCCGCAACGGTGTCTCCGACACAGGCAACATCAACACCGATTGGAAGGCCTGGGGCCCTCGCGTGAGCTTCGCCTATCAGGTCGACAAAAAGACGGTGATCCGCGGTGGCTATGGCCTGTTCTACGAGCCGCAAGGCAACTTCAACACCTCGATTCGCCAGTTCCGCCAGCTCCCATTCGGCTTCGTCGTCAACATTCCCTTCAGCGGCAACGACATACCCACTCGGCGCGCCGCCGACGGCTTCCCGATCACAACGCAAGTGCCAGACCTCACTCGCGGCCCGGCGTTCTATGCCCTCCGCGGAGTAACGCCAAATTATCGTAACGGGCAGATTCAGCAATTCAACTTCAGCGCCCAGCGCGAAGTCTCAAAGGACACGGTCGTGACTCTTGGCTTTGTTGGCTCCACCGGAGCTCTACTAAGCTGGCAGCGCAACATCAATCAGCCTGACCCGGGAGCAGGGGCCATCGATCCGCGACGTCCTTATGCGAGCCGACTGCCAGGAGTCACCGGCATCGCCTGGCTGGAATCATCGGCCAACTCAGCCTACACCTCGATGCAGTTGAACGTGGAGAAGCGATACTCGAAGGGGCTTTACCTCTTGAGCAATTGGACCTGGGCCCATGGTCTCGACAACGTCGGCGGCGATGGCGGAGCCAACGGTCCGATTCCTCAGGATCCTCGCAACCGCCGCGCCGATTGGTCCAGCTCCAATGCAGATATGCGACACCGGATTAACTTTGCGGCGTCCTATCTGCTTCCCTTCGGCTCCAGCCTGAAAGGACCGGCAAAGGCCATCGTACATGGCTGGGAACTGGGTGGCCTCACGGTGATTCAGAGTGGCCTTCCCTTCACGGTGACCGTACCAGGCTCGCCTTCCAATACCGGGTCTGGCTCGCGCGCCAACGCGGTCTCTGGCGTGAGCACCGAAGTATCGAATCAAAGCATCACAAATTGGTTCAACCCGGCAGCGTTCTCCGTGCCCCCTGCCTTTACCTGGGGCAACCTGGGCCGCAACACGCTGCGAGGGCCCGGCATCTGGAACCTCGATCTGTCTGCCTCAAAGAAGTTCCTCTTCTCCGAGGGCAGAAGGCTCGAGTTCCGCGCCGAGTTCTTCAACTCGATGAACCGACCCCAATTCAGTTTGCCGGGCAGCACCATTGGCGTTGGAGGAGTTGGCACGATTACGGCAACCCAACGCGCCAACCGGCAAATCCAGTTTGCTCTGCGCTATGCATTCTAAAGGTTCAATATGAAAATTACCGCTCTCGAAGCATTCGCCCTGCGCGAGCCGGGTTCTGGCCGAACCTATTCGCTGCTCAAAGTGAGTTCAGACCAGGCACTCGTCGGCTGGGGGGAATGCACGCAGATCACTCCAGCATCTCTGGAACTGGCCAAAGCGGCCGCCATCGGCCAGGAGCCCTCGCGCTACGACGTGCTCACCCGCCAGTTGTCGCGCGACCCGATAGCCGCTGCCGTGAACATGGCCATGCTCGATCTATACGGGCAGGAGTCCAAGGCCCCGGTATTCCAACTGCTCGGCGGACCGACGCGATTTAAGGTGCGCGCGATGACGACTCTCGCACGGCCTGAGGATCGGGAGGCCCTGCTCGCGCAAGGGCACCGTGCCTTCCTCGTGCCGGTGACGCTGCCAGCCACGATAACTTCGCGGCCGAATGTAGTGGCACAAATTGCCAGTCAGTTTGCCGCTCTGCGCAAGTCTTCCGGAGACAATGTGGATTTCGCTGCTGATGGCCAGGCCCTGTTGCCTTCGGCCGAGGCCGCAGATCTGGCATTGGCCCTCGAGCCCTATCATCCGCTTTGGTTTGACCGACCCACACGGGAACCCAACGAAGAAGTGCTGGCCCGCATCGCCGCAGAATCGACAACACCTCTCGGCCTGGGTCATCACCTCAACGAATTTGCTCCCGTGCAGAACTACCTGCGCGACGGCATCTGCGACATCCTCCGCCTCAGCATCAACCGTCTCGGCATCACGCCACTGCGCCGCGCGGCTGCCATCGCTGAAACCTACTACACCGCCATCGCTCCACACCATACCGGTGGTCCCATTGGAACCGCGGCGGCACTGCATCTGGCCGCAAGCCTGCCGAACTTCTTTATTCAGGAAGTTCCAGTGTCGCTATCGCGAGACACCAGGCAATTCCGCGATGAACTGGTAGGTGGACCAATCGAGACCGTGAAAGACGGCTACTTCTCGCTTTCCACCAAGCCCGGCCTCGGCCTGAATGTTAACGAATCCCTCATCCGGAGACTGACACAATGAACCCCATCAACCGCCGTGACTTTTTCTCGATCAATGCCGGGCTCGGCTGCGCCTGCAACTTTGCGCCCCAAGCCACTCAGAACGATCCGAATCGGGGAGCAATTGGCCCGGTCGGAGCCGCAGATCTGTTTCCGTTGGGCTCGAAGTTTCGCATCACTGCGATTAAGACCTTTGGTGTCACTCTGCCGACACCCGATCAGTCCGACCGCCCCTATGTGTTCGTCAAGATCGAAACCAACCAGGGCGTCTATGGCTGGGGAGAAGGCACCCTCGAAGGCAAAGCTGCCGCCACGATCCACTGCATCGAAGACTTCAAAGAGTTCCTGATCGGTGCCGACCCGATGCCTGTTGAGCATCACTGGCAATCGATGTACATCCATAGCTTTTACCGGGCTGGCCCGGTCATCGGCTCCGCCATCGCTGCCATCGATCAGGCTCTCTGGGACATTCGCGGCAAGGTTCTGAATCAGCCCGTATACAAACTACTCGGCGGCCCCTACGACCCCGCTGGAGTTCGCGGCTACTATCACGTGCGCGCCAATACTCCCGCAGAAATGCGCGAAGTGCGAGCCAAGGCCAAAGAACTCGGCGTCACTGCCATTAAGGGTGGCATTCCCGGCTTTTACGAGTGGATCGAAACCCACGCGGCCATTTCCAGAGCCGTCAAGCATGTAGAAACGCTGCGTGTGAACCTCGGCGACGATATCGACATCGGCATCGACTTTCACGCCAAAACGTCTCCTTCGGTAGCCAGCATTCTCTGCCGCGAGATGGAGCCCTTCAAGCTACTGTTCATTGAAGAACCCTGTCCGCCCGAGAACGTCAAGGCAATGCAGCGCATCGCCAGACGAACCAAAGTGCCCATTGCAACCGGCGAGCGGCTCGTGGCCAGCTACAACTGCCGTGAACTGGTAGAACTGGGCATCGTAGACATCATCCAGACCGACATCAACCACTGCGGCGGAATTACAGCGCTCTGGAAAATCGGCGCTCTCTGCGACGCCTCGGGAGTGAAGGTCGCCCCGCACGCTTGCGAAGGCCCCATCGGCGGAATCGCCAGCATTCACGTAGACGCAGCAATGCCCAACTTCCTCGTGCAGGAAATCTGCTCCGGCGTGGAACCCGGAGTCAAAGAGAAGATCTGGCAGGAATGGTTCGGCTTCCCGGCCATGCGCATGGTCAATGGCAAATATCCATTACCGAGCAAGCCTGGGCTTGGCTTTGATCTCGACGAAAAGCAAGTCACCAGGTACAAGTTCGAAGGCACTCGCCCCATGGCAAGAGTCTTTCATCCCGACGGCTCAGTCGCCGCCTGGTAAGCAGGCTTTCCGCCTAACGAACTAACCCCCTCGACAACACCTCGGCCCGCTCCGCCAGGTTCTCGGCCCGCACCAGATCCACCTTGCGCGCATCTTCGGCCTGCTGCAGGAAAGTCCGCACCTGCCCGATCAACTGCTTGGCCTTCGCATCGGGATTGCCTCTCTCCGCCCGCAGCACCACCAGCCGCGCCTTCTCGAGGTACTGCTGGATCCGCTGCGTCCGCGCTGCAATTTCTTTCTGTCCCAAAATCGGCTGCAAACTCGGCGAAGGGTTCGGCACCAGCGCCGGCCCTGACGCCGGCAAGCTCTCCCCTGCGGGCGGTGCCTCAGCCGCGACAGCCGGCGCCGGCTGCGGCTTCCGTGCCGGCCTCGGCTTCACAGGCTTTGGCTGCGCGATCGGTGGTGGCAATTGCGGCACCTGCGCCGCCTTATCCGTCGGCTTCGGCTGGCTCGGCGGCAATTGCGGCGGCGGCGGCAAAGGCTGCGGCGGTTGTACCTGCGGTGCCGGCGGAATCACAATCGATGCTTTGGGTGGTGACTTCTTGAACAGACACCCCTGCTCCACCAGCATCCCTGCCAGTAGCATCGTGGCTCCTGCAATCCTCCGTCTCATTCGCTTGCCTCCCAACCATCATCCTCTAACTTCGGGAATCTCAATTCAAAACTCGTCCCTTCCTGGGGCTGACTCTCAAACTGGATACTTCCATTGTGCAACTGCACCACCCGGTACGTCACCGCCAACCCGATCCCGCTCCCCTGCGTCTTCGTCGTAAAGTACAACTGGAAAATCTTCGCCTTGCTCTCCACCGGTATCCCCACCCCGGCATCTTTCACCACCACCACAATCTCAGCCGCTTCCCGCCGAATCAGAATCTCCAGCGGCCCACCCTCCGGCATCGCTTCCATCCCGTTCCGCAACAAATTCAAAAACGCCTGCTTCAGCAAATCCGCATCCCCGCGAATCTTCACCCGCGCCGCCTCACACTCCACACTCAACTTCACATTCTTCTGCTGTGCCTCCGGCGTCATAAACTGCACCAGACTACTCAACACCGCAAACAAATCCAGCGGAGCCAGCTTCAACTCCACCGGCTTCGTAAAGTCGAGAAACGTTTTCACCACCCGGTCCAGCCGCCGCGTCTCCTCACGCAAAATCCGCAGCTCTTCCTCGGCCACCTCATCCGAACCCGCAATCCGCTCCTTCAAAATCTCCAGATGCAATCCAATCGAATTCAGCGGATTCTTGATCTCATGCGCCACCCCACCCGTCAATCGGTTCAGCGCACTCAACCGTTGCGACACATCCAGTTGCCGCGTAATGCTCTGCTTGGCCTCGGCATCGCGAATCGTCACCAGAAACCCCTTCGCCTCCAGCACCTCCATATCCACCAGAATCCGCCGCGCCCCCAGCGTCAGTTCTGCATTGCTCAAATCCTGACCCAACGCCATCGCCCCCTGCACCAGATCCCCCGCCGCCGTCCCTGCCGGAAACAACTCACTCACATGCGCCCCCGACATCTCCCACCGTCCCCGCCCCAAAAACTTCTCAATCGCCCGCCCCGCATTCACCAGCTTCTCCTGCTCATCAAACAACAACACCGCATCTTCCATGCGCTCCAGCAGTTGCTGCACATTCCCCCGCATCTGCTTCAAATCCTCACGCGCCCCCCGCACCTGCTCGCCCAGCAAACTCAACTTACTCTCCACCACCTGCACTTCCTGCGCATCCCGTGAAGCCACATCGCTCAGCGCCTCACCGCGCGACACCTTGTCAATCGCCTCCCCCAACCGGCGCAACGGCACAAAGGCCAAATCCGCCGTCAACATCGCAATCCCGATCGAGGCCAGCAACGACATCGCCAGTGCAAACAGCAGGTTGCTCACCTCCGGCTCCAGCGTATTGCGCAACAACTCGCTCGACACCAGCACCCTCACCTCAAACGTCGGGCTCTTGCTCCCCGGCAGCCCCAGCGGAATGATCGTCTCGTACTCTTCCTTCTTCGTAAACACGCGCCAGATCTGCCGTGCCCTCCCCATCTCCGCCCACTCCCGCATCGCCAGCGCCTTCCGCCCCACACTCCCGATACTCTGCGGGTTCGAGCTCGACAACACCTTGCCGTCCTTACCCCTTACATCAATCTCCACCACCGTCCGCGTCGACGCCATCGTCTGCTCCAGCATCTTCGCCAGCGCCTCGTCCCTGGTCGCCATCTCCATCCACAGCCGCTCGGTATCCTCCAGGCTCGCCCCAGGCTCGCTCCGCCGTGAATACTCATCCACCCGCTGCACCAGCAGCGTCTGCGTCTGGCTCGCCAGCAGCATCGCCCGCTCCGATGCTTCACGAAACAACACCGCCGCGCCCGTCGACAGGCTCACCAGCGAGTACCCCACCGCCACCGCCAGCAGCGGCCCTAGAATCGTCAGCCGCAACCGGCTTTTCAGCGTCATCGGCAGCTAGGCCTCAGCCTCATCCGCTCCGTACTGCTTCAGCTTGTTGTGCAACGTCTTCAAACTAATCGCCAGAATCTCAGCCGCCCGCGTCTTGTTCTGCTTCGTATGTTCCAGCGTCTTGAAGATCAGCGCCTTCTCACACTCATCCACCGTACTTCCCACTCGCATCACAATGGCCTCCGGGTCGTTAGATACCACCGGGGCCGCCTCTGTTGCACTCACCGGCAAATGACTCACCCGGATCGCCCCTTCCCCGGCCAGAATCACCGCCCGCTCCAGCACATTGCGCAACTCACGGATGTTCCCCGGCCAACTCCGCCGCTTCAGCGCCAATAGCGCCGCCTCTTCAATCCCCGGCACCTTCACCCCATGCTTCTGGTTCATCTGATGAATCAGCGTCTCTACCAACAGCGGCAAGTCATCCATCCTCTGCCGCAGCGGCGCCAGCTCCAGTCGAAACACATTCAACCGGTAAAATAGATCCTCGCGAAATCCACCCTTCGCAATCTGCTCCTCCAACTTGCGATTCGTCGCCGCCACAATCCGCACATCCACTTCCATCTCCGCCTTGGCCCCCAGCCGCCGCACGCGCCCGTCCTCCAGCACCCGCAACAGCTTCGCCTGCGTCGCCACCGGCATCTCCCCAATCTCATCCAGCAGCAACGTCCCCCGGTGCGCCAGCTCAAAACACCCCGCCCGCCGCTCCAGCGCCCCCGTAAACGACCCCTTCTCATGCCCAAACAACTCGCTCTCAATCAGGCTCTCCGGCAGCGCCGCACAATTCAGCGCCACAAAGGGTTCCTTCGCCCGCAAGCTCAAGCTGTGAATCGCCCGCGCCAGCACTTCCTTACCCGTCCCACTCTCCCCCTAATCAACACCGAAGCCTTCGTCGGCGCCACCTGCTGCACCAACCCAAACAACTCCTGCATCACCGGCGTCTTCCCCACCAGCCCCGCCAGTTGCCCGCCATAGCCAAGCTGCCGCTCCAGAATCTGCTTGTCTTCGCTCAACCGCTTCGACACCAGCGCCCGCTCCAGCAACAACTTCAGCGCCTGCGTATCAATCGGCTTCTCAAGAAACCAGAACGCCCCCAGCGCATGGATCGTGTTCAGCGCCGTCTCCAGACTCCCAAACGCCGTCACCACAATCGCCACCGGAGCATCCGCCCGCTCCCGCAACTTCGCCAGCAGTCCCGGCCCATCCAGCACCGGCATCATCATATCGGTCACAATCGATTGCGCCGGCCAGTGCTCCAGCTCCG
This sequence comes from Bryobacter sp., assembly GCA_044340255.1. GTDB lineage: Bacteria > Acidobacteriota > Terriglobia > Bryobacterales > Bryobacteraceae > Bryobacter. The sequence continues at coordinate 33,524 of JBIITX010000006.1, forward strand.
CCAGTGCCTCGGCTCCATTGCCAGCCTGCCGCACTTCATAACCCCAGGCCCCAATCAGCGAAGACAAACCACGCCGCTGGTTCTCCTCATCATCCACTACCAGCACACGTGCTTTAGCTTCTGCCATGTTCATCCTTTAGAAACGGTCAAACACCACACCCACAAAGGCCAGGCACATCTCATCTTCGGTGCCTTCGCCCCACCGCACCACCTTCAAGGGATTGCTCGGGTTCCGCGGGTTGTTCACTGAGTTATCAAAGGTGCAACGCAAGTTCAATTGCGACCCCGCCGGCATCCGGACTGGCTTCTCAAACGTATAAGCCCCCTGCCAGTTAAAGTCCCACTTATCGATGAGAATCATCCGCTCCCTGGTCCCGCGAAACTCTTTCTCTACCTCAATCCTCGTCCCCAGCAAATGCATATGCGGAAACACATGAATCACATCCAGGTCAAAGAAAGGCACCACCGGAAACGACGCCGTCGCCACATGCGCCGGCGCTCCCGCCGGGATGGCAAATTGCGTCTGCACCACTGGCACAAAGTAAAGCTGCTTCTCTACCTTCTCGCGGTTGAAATAAAGCCCCACCGCCGTCTGGTCTTCTGCCGTCCGCCCACCCGTGTAGTAATGCACCTGCATCACCACCCGCGCCGACTTGCTCAGCTTCATCCCAATCCCCTTCGGCAGCAGTTCCGGCCTCGCCCCCGGTGCCCAGCCACCCAGCGTATAGCCATCGAGCAACAGGCTCTGCAGGTTCGACACCCCAATATCAAAGCCCGGCCCGCCATAGCAGTCATAGCCCGGTTCAGCGTCCTTCGCATCCAGCTTCTCGGCTTCACCACTCGGGTCCAGGTAAATAATCACATGGTGCACAATCCGCCGATTCCCCGGCAGAATATCGATCGCACTCACAAACCGGTCCGCATCCATTCCCGTCGGCAACACAAAGCAACGGTAGATATCCTTACCCCGTTCCGGCGTAAAGCTGACCGGCATCTTCAACACCAGATCCGGATCCCCCAACACCCACGATCCCTTCACTTCCGGCTTCGGCGGCAAATCGCTCTCCACACCCAGCGGAGTCCCATTCGCCACCCAACTCAGCAGATCGGTCTTCTCCTGCGGCAGCAACGCAAAGGCACCCTTAAACTTCCCGTGGCTTTCAGAGGGTTTCCACGGCGGCATCAGGTTCTCTTCAATCACCCGCTTGATATCAGGCGCATAATTCACCGCATCCTGGTAAGTCAGAAGACTCATCGGCCCAATGTCCCCCGGCCGGTGGCACTGCTCGCAACGCTCAGCAAGAATCCGCGACACCTGCTTCGCATACGTCACCTGGCCATAGGAGGCCAAACCTGTCAAAACCGCAACCAGTAGAACCCGCAACATCATCTGCATCTAAGATCCTTCACTCCCCACCATTGTTGCACCCGATTCCCACTCACTTGCAGGTACACCCAATCCCCCACTCAGCCAACAAATAGCTCCACCCCAACCTGAAAGAACTCGGCCAGCTTCTTGGCCTGCTCCTTACTGATCTCTCGCTTCCCCGCCAACAAATCCGACACCCTCCCACGCGACCCCAATACCGGCCACAAATCTTTAGCAGTCATCCCACGCTGCTCCAACAGGAACCTCACCAACTCATGCGGCGCACCAGCCGCAATCGGATACTCCCGTTTTTCAAAATCCTCAACCAGGCGCACCAGTAGCTCCAGCAACGCCTCTTCCTCAGCATTCAAATTGGCCTCGCCCTTTTGGAGCAATCCCTCGATCACCCGCAGAAGCCGTTCGTTCTCATCAACCGTCTTAATGATCGTTGGCCGCGCCTCGGCAAGCAATCGCCCGTACCGCTTTTCATTGATCTCAAGATGGATCGTACTCATTGCTTCCACTGTCCTTTGTCATACTCGCGATGCGAAAAGATTTGTTTGATAAAACCAAGTCGTACCAGCAGAATTCTCCCTAGCGGCCGTTGGGAGCACGGGCCGGGCATCGTTGGATTGAACCTGCTCGAAGCTTGGACGGCTCATGACTCTTGAAGTTCGACGAGAACACGCGTCACAAGCCGCTGCATGACCGTGCCCCCTGTTGCGCGCGAGGGATCAAAAAGTGCCATATTTATGCCTTCACCGACTGAACTGCGATAAATGACACCGTCATAACCACACTTCTTTATGAATTCACAGAGATATTGACTTGGAACGTAATCGAAGGCGGCCGAATCCGGCACCACAGGCCGTGTAAGCTCGTCTCCGAGCCGTGCAAGGAATTCAATGTCGCTTCTCATAAATCCGATTGTTTCTTCGTCGCCGAGCACGAATGGAGAAACGGATCGGCGCGGGTCTCGCAGATCAATGACTTTAAGGTCTTGGGGTGTCGTGAATGTTGCGACGCAGGCTGTCTCTCCAGTGTGTGGCCTGATTTCCGCGATGGCTGTTTGTTCGGTTGAACCGAGATAGAGATAAGGGATTCCAGCAGGATTTGCTCTTCCATTCGACGCAAGTTTCTTGGTAGGCGCACCCATTTTTTGGATGGGGTAGGGTGTGTCTTGGCGCAGAAGGCGAGCGCGATACCAATCGGTGGCAAGCTCATCGGGATCAAGGATCAGATGGGTAAGAAGGTTCGCCAAACGGTCCTGATCCAGTTCGGCAGTGGGGAAGAATCTATTTCCGAACATCAGTTCGTCACGCAGTTTTTCCCAGTGGATGAGGCGGTCCGTGTAATAGCTTGGTGAGGGTGCAAACGTGCCTCGGAGAATGGCGGTATCTCCCAAGATCTCAGCTAGCAAATCCCCAGCGCGTTGGTCGTCCATTCGCTCGTGATCAAATAGATGCCAGTCTTTCCTAAGGCATTGAATGAGTGACTGACCCTCCTCGTTGGGCTCGTAAATATTTGCAATAGTTGCGAAAACGTCCCCGAGTTCCTGTGCCTCGAGAACTAAAACATCCTCGCTGAGGCAGTAATTGCACTTGCCATACTGGCTTTTTTGGGAAGGAAAGATGCTCTTCCGGAGGCCGCGATCACCAAAGCAATTCGGGCAGCACGTCATAGTTCGATCCTACGCAGCAGGCTTGAAGTAATTCGCCAACGTCTCGATGTGGTGATTCATCGATAGCTTTTTAACATACCCCAAGCCCGGAAAGTGGCGCTGCTCATGAAGCTGCCGGAACTCTTTAATTGCCTCCGTTTCGAATATCTTGTTGCCGGGGGAGTCTAGTTGCTCAATCAGTTTCGATAGCGCCTCAGCAAATTTCCCTGCGGGGTCGGTCGGGGTGTCTTGCCGAATCGACTTGAAATGATGGATACGCATTTGATCGTCCCTGCTACTATCAATGAACGTCAGGTGAATCGCGATGGCATAGGCAGGTCCGCCACTATCGATGTAAAGGTCGCCTACCATCAGGAAGTCACCAAACCCTGTCATTCCCTCGTCGGTATATGTGGCGTGTAGATCTGAAAAAAACTCTTCATCTGGATGGTCCTTGTTCCAGCGCGGATTGAAGCCGTCGCGGAGTAGGATTCGGCTAGTACCGGCAAAGTGCTTTTGATAGAGCTTCCCGCTACACCGCTCAAAGAATACATTCTGAATGGTTTGAAGTCGGTTACCGAGTTGCGAAGTCAGGCCCTTGCCATCGGTGAATCCGTTGTGAATGAGAGTCACCTTATGGCTCTCGTGAGCGTCGCAGCGAGTAATGACTTCGTCAATACTCGTATCTTCTCTCAGCAGAATTCCGGCAGAAACGCCTTCACAGTCGGCATAGTCCTGCCTCAAGAGCGTCGAGATGTATTGACCGTCCTTGGCATGATCGCCATGGAATGGGTTGACGATAACAATGGCCTTTGCTTCTTTTTCGCGGACTCCCTCTAATGTTTTCTGAAGAGCCCCAAGAGGTTGTTTTACCGGTTCTATGATGGGTACAAAGTCGGAAGCCTTGAGCAAGTCGAGTGACTCTCGAATGGTAATAAGCTCGTACTGTTTGCCGCGAAAATAAGGATGGTACATCGCGCATTAGCTCCAACACAATGCCTGAGCGAGGGGCGTCTCGACGGCACGAAGCAGCCGCTCGTGATCTATTCTTCTGAGCGGCACAGAAAGCACGGAGCTGTGCAATGAACGTGGAAGACTCTGGACCAAAGCTGAAAGAGGCTGCAGATTACGAGTCCGCTTGAGGATTGTGACCATTCCCGTGTGCGCGTCCCGCGAACTCAGTTTTACGAAATATTCACGCAACACGGCGCGCATCTGAGTATTGGGTACTTCGGGAATGTCTACACCCATCAATTCGAGAATCTGTTTGGCTTCAGCGGTACGGATCGATTCGAATATCGTGATTGGAGATGTGCGCTCAGGACAGTCGACAGCTTCCCTCAAAGTGGTGATTTGGTGCCGACTGGAAAGAATCATGATTCCGACATCATCTGATACCATCCCGCGTATAGCTTCAACGTGGTTAACTCCAGCAATCACGTAAACCTTGGCGTAGAAGCTTTTGTAGGTCTCGATTTGCTTCTCAAGCCTGGACAAAGAGTCGCGCTCAGACTTGATCTCGTATACGGTAGCGGTGCCGTTAAGTATGGAGACGTCCGCCTTGCAGTCACCAATTCGGAACTCGCTCAACATGGATGCGGTCTGAAGCGAATGCCTGCCCAGTAGTATCTTCTGTGTCACCGTCGCCTTGTAGATATACTCATGGCGGCAGTCGATTCGCTTGAACAACTCGAACGCGGCGTCGAAGAACCCTCCCACTCTGGATTCAGCAGACAAATTCGACGATGCAATCGCTTCCCGAGCCAGCCTTGCGAAGAGCGCAGAACTCCCTTGCCGAGCCATTTCCCTCAGCACTGCGGATGAAAACAGACGGGCGATAGCCGCCAGCTGGGATGAGTTCGTCATGTTCCTGTAGCTCAATGAACATTCATTGAGCACTTATCTTATATCAGAATAACCCCAATTCCCACAGGGACTTGAGCGGCGAATCGATACTGGCCGCTACTGGCTCATTCCTACCAACTTCAGGGCATTGCCTTCACTTCATTTTCAATCCATTCAGCGGAGCGAAAAGCCGAGAACTTGGGAACTTGCTGAGTTGGCACGGCCCCTTCCGCCGATGTGTACGCCGTTGCTTCTTGCTTTCTACTGACTCCCGGGCAATCGAGGCAGCCCAATGGCGCCAGCGCCTTCCTAGAACCCTCTACTCGAAACTTACCCTGCAAGCCGAAAAAGAAGGGGTCAGCATCAATAGCTTCGTCACGGCCATCATTGCGGAAGCCATCGGCGCAAAGCAGTCCCGCTAGCGAACAGTTTCCTTCCGCCGCACCAGCACCATCGCCTGCGCCTCCGCGCTCTTCCCCTCACCCACCGGCCCCACCTTCTCCGCCGTCTTAAACTTCACCGACACACAATCCACGCCCACACCCAGGCTCCCCGCAATGTGCTCACGGATCTTCACGCGGTAATCCTTCAACTTCGGCCGCTCCAGAATCACCGTCGTATCCAGGTTCACAATCTCATAACCCCGCTCCCGCACCATCCCCACCGCATGCAGCAAAAACTGCATGCTCTCCGCACCCTTCCACCTCGGGTCCGTATCCGGAAAATGCATCCCGATATCCCCCAGCGCCAGTGCCCCCAGCAACGAATCCGTAATCGCATGCAACAAAATGTCCGCATCCGAATGCCCATCCAGGCCAAACTCGCTCTCAATCAAAACCCCACCCAGCAGCATCGGCCGCCCCACAGCAATCCGGTGCGAATCCCACCCCAGCCCCGTCCGGTATTCGTAGCTCAACCTGCCAACTCCTCAGCCAAAAAATGCCGCGCCAAATCCAGATCCGTCGGCTTCGTAATTTTGATATTGCGGTCATGCCCCGGCACCACATGCACTTCCACCGCATCCAGCCGCTCCACCAGACTCGATTCATCCGTCCCGATAAATCCATCCTCACGGGCCTTCAAAAACGCCTGCTTCAGCAGCCCAGTCTTGAATACCTGCGGCGTCTGCGCCAGCACCAGCCGGTCCCGCGAAATCGTCGTCTGAATCTTCGCCAGATGCACCTGCTTCACCGTATCCACCGGCACGATCCCCACAATCGCCGCACCACTCTCAGCCGCCTCTTCAATCACCTTGCGAATCATCGCTTCCTCAGCAAACGGCCGCACCGCATCATGCACCGCCACCAGATCCACATCGTCTCCCACCGTGGCCAGCGCATGCTCCACGCTCTCCTGCCGCGAATCCCCACCCTCGACCAGGCGCACCGGCTTGCCAATCGACGCCCCGTCCAGCATCCCCTGCACATCAGGCATATCTTCAGCCCGGCAGGCAATGATAATCTCACCCACACTCTCAATCCCGTTAAAACGGCGCAACGTATGGATCAGGATCGGCACCCCGTCCAGTTGCAAAAACTGCTTTTTCGATGTCTTGCTCATCCGCGTTCCCAGTCCGGCCGCGGGCAGAATTACACTAACTCTCATAATTTCAGCCAATTTCATCCTATCGGAGCAAAGCCCTTGACAACAGGAGAAGAAAAGGCGAAGATCATTTCATTCTCCCTATGCAACTCGTCGGCATCGCGAAGGTGGCGTCTGAGGCGGCCCTCCTCCAAGCGAAGAGTTCCGTCTCTTACAGCCACCTCGCGACCGGCAAGTGGATCAACCGCGTCGCCAATTCCCGCTTCGCCTTCGACTGGTCCATCAACCCCTACCGCGGCTGCGAAATGGCCTGCCAGTATTGCTACGCCCGCTACACCCACGAATTTATGGAACTCCGCCAACCCCAGGACTTCGAAACCCGCATCTTCGCCAAAGTCTGGAACTCCAGCGAATTCCGCCGCGAACTCGCCCGCATCCCCAAATCCCAGGCCATCGCCCTCGGCACCGCAACAGACCCCTACCAGCACGCCGAGCGCCGCTACGAACTCACCCGCCGCATCCTAGAAATCTTCGCCACCGAATCGGGCCGCAAATACTGGATCACCACCAAAAGTGACCTCCCCCCACGCGACCTCGACGTCCTCAAACAGGTCGCCCAGCGCAACCTCATCTACATCAACTTCACCATCACCACCCTCGATGCCGATCTCGCCCGCGGTCTGGAACCCAGAGCTCCCCGTCCTGACCTCCGCCTCGCCGCCATGCAGTCACTCACCAAGGCCGGCATTCGCTGCGGCGTCATCGCCTCCCCGGTCCTGCCCGGCCTCAACGACACCGAGCCACAGCTCACCGCCCTCGCCAATCAGGCCAAAGCCCACGGCGCGCAGTGGTTCGGCGGCGGCGTCCTCTTCCTCAAAAGCCCCACCAAAGAAGTCTTCATGGATTACCTCAAGCGCGAGCAACCCAGCTTCGCCGCCCGCTACGAAAGCACCTACGAGACTTCCTCCCGCCCCTCCCGCGACTATCACGAAAAGATCGAACAACTCTTCGAATCCATCCGTCTCTCCACCGGCCTCAGCCGCCGCGCCACACCCTACCTGCCACCAGACTGGGAGCAAGGCAGCCAACTCTCCCTGGGCTTCTAAAGACTACAGCGTCTTCAAAAACGCAATCAATGCCTTGCGGTCTTCCACCGACAGCTTCAGCCCAAACTCATGGCCTTCGATAGGCCCCGGCTGCATCCAGTAATTCGGGGACACATAGTCACTCTTCACCCGCGCCGGGTCAAACCACTCCTCCAGCGTATCGGCCCAACCGCCGTGCCCAAACGCATTCCGGTACCAAACCCCACGCAGCGAGGGCACCTTGTAAAATCCAGTCCCTCGCCGCGACTTCAGCGCCAGCGTCGGATTTGTACCCACACTCACATCCAGAATGTCATCGGTCTTGCGCAACGCCGCAGGCACCGTAAATCCTTTCGCCACCGTCAGCTTGTTATTCGTATAAAGCGGCGGCGTATGGCATCCCGCGCAACCCTGTTGCCCAAATACCTTCTGCCCACGCTTGGCCAGCGCATCCACGGGATTGGGGTTCTTCGGTGCCTCGAGCGAATAGATGTAGAGGGCCAGCGCATACAGTTGCTCATCGCTATAGCGCGTACCCTTCTCAGAGCTAAACGGCGTCTCCTTCAGGCTCGGCTGAAAATCCCCAAAATGAGCCATCGTGTCGAGGCCCTGATTGGTCACCGCATACCGCGCCAGATCGCCGATAGACCGGTGCCGCGCAAAGCCAGTGTTGTCCAGGTACTTGTGGTTCTTCACCCCAATCAGCGAAGGGATGTGCGGAGGATGGCTTGCGCTCGTACCTTGCCGCGCCAGCACCCCGGAGTGTTGCGCCGACAATTGGCGCACAATCTCGTCTTTCGTCATCCGCGCGGCAAACTGCTCCTTGGTCTCGATCCACGGCATCCCAAACAGCACCCACCCTGACTCCCTGCGCCGCTCCAGAGCCTGCGGTGTCGCAGCCCGTGCCCGCACCAGCACCGCCTCATCCACCTTAAAGTCAACGACACCCTGTGCTCCAGGCAAAAAGCTTCCATCGGGCAAAACGCGCGTATGGCATCCGGCACAGGCATTGATCCCAACCTCCAGCACACCCTTCTTGCGAATGATGTACCGATTCCCAGGAACGAAATACGGCAGGACTCCCTCTTTCGAGGCCGGCAACGGCGTCTTAAAAAACACCCCCGACTTCGGCAGCGGCAACACTAGCGGCTCATGCTCAAACACCAGCTTCCCCGCCGCAATCCAATCCTCTTTGGTCTTCAGCTTCGCCGGGTCAAACACAATCTCGGGCTCTTGCTGCTTCAACCATTCGATGTATCCGGCAGGCTCCCGCCCCGCCTCATACATCGGGTAAGTCTTATAGATGGGCCGCACCTGCAGCGCATAGTATTCCTTCGCGCTCATGTGCCGCGGCGAGCGATCCGCCTGCGCCAGCGGCAACTCAAACCGCTCCACCGCCTCATCGTCCCAAACCTTCTGGATTTCAGGGCGAAAGGTCTGCCCGTATATCCCGGAAGCAACGACCAATAGCAACATCCATCGGCAAGACATCACTCGATCTTACAACCTGGCAAGCAAAGCCATAAGCTCCCAGTCTCTTCGGAACATAGCTGGCAGCAAGGAACTCAAGTGCTGCCTCAGCAGCGGGCGTCGGGCCGTACGAATAAAAATTCGCAGTACCCGAATCAGGAAAGGTGAGTGCCATCAGAATCTGTGCGCCGTCGGGGCCGTCGGGCCGTACGGCCTTCGACTTCCAAATCCTTGCTCCGCACCGAGATCTTGCTTGAAACTCGAAGGCATCCCTGGGTTTCGCCCATTCCCCGGCATAAGGCCCGATGTCATGCCAAATCACCACCGCCCCATCAGCCGAAGTGAAATGACCCACAAACGAATCCACACCAACGTCGCGAAAGTACGTATACCCCGGCGGAACCCTCACTTGGCCAATTCGCCAATCCAACTGTCCAGTCTGCGGATTCCAGTGAAAGATCTTCGAATTCCAATCTGGTCGAAGCAGACCCAAAGTTCCAAGCAAAAGCACCAGCGAGATCTGCGGCCAAAGCGACACCCAAACGAATCCGCAATACCCCAACACCAACCGAATTCGTCGAATCAGCGCCATCAACTCCTCAGACACCAATTGGCTGCAAACAGTTCCTCTACCCTCATTCCTGGGCGGGACTGCCTTGGCAAGGCCGGTACCGGACCACCGACCTTGCCGCCTACACCACCCCGAACAACGCTCCCGCTGCAATGCTGCGAAAGCTCCCGGGGCCTCCGGCTATCGCACCTGCTGGGCCACAATCCCTCCTTTGCCCTTGTGCGTGCGAATCACCGTTCCGGTCTTCTCGTCAATCACATAATCCGGCTCGCGGTCCTTAAAATAAAGCTCACGCTCCACCTCTCCGTTGTCCAGGTTGACGCCCACAATTCCAGGCCCATCACCTTCCTCGGTATCCACATCAGTCAACATGTACGCGTACTTGTCACTGAGTGCTGCAGCCGAATACCGCTTCGCCATCGCATTCTCAAACTGGTTGATCGCCGTAAAGCGCTGGTCGTTGTGCCAGCGGTTCTGGCTGGTCCCCAGGTAGGTCGAAGCCGCCTGGCCCGTGTGATACCCATACTGCATGGCAAATGCCGCCACCGTCATGATCTTGGCAAAGTTCGAAATGCCAGGTGCCTTGAACGCGCTCCCCCATCCCGTCTGCTTGCCCTGCGGTTGAAACAGCAGCAAGTGCTGCTTGCCTCTCACAATCACCCCTCCATCTCCCCGTGGCACCAGAGCAATCGGGTGGTCCTCATCACTCTTGTCCTTCCGCGCCATCCCGGCAATCCCGCCCATCGCAAATCGGCCTGCCATCTTCGCTGCCTTCTTGGCCCCACTCGACTTGAACTTAAACTCCAGCGGTACCCGGTAGCTCTCCTTCACTTTGTTGCCAGAGGCATCCAGACTCAGCCCAATCAGGTTCTTCGCATCCGCCACCAGCAGCACCCCAGCCTTCTTGTCCAGGTGCATGTTCGTGATCGACTCCTTCGCCCCCTCATAGCGCCACCGCACCGACCCCGCACCGGAATCCAGCGCCACCACTCCCACCGGCTTCTTCAACAAATAACTACGGCTCGCCGGCTCCAGAAACACCCCGCCCATCCGCCCATACAAAGTCCCCTGGTCATGAATCAACTCTGGAATCGCCGCCCCAAAATCAGCCGACGTCCACTTCAGTTGCCCACTCGCCTCATCAAAGGCACGAATCACCCCCTTGGCACTGCTGTAAACCAGTCCCCCAGCCACCACCGGAGAAGCATTCGTATGCTTCAGCGACTTCTCCGTCACATCAAACCCCGACCCCCATTCCAGCTTGCCCGTCTTCAGATGAATCTTGTGAAGTCCCGCATAAGCAAGATAAAGCGCATCCCCGGCAATCGTCGGTGCCGCATGCCCGTTCAAATCCATCCGGGGCATAAACTTGCTCCCTTTCTCGGACACATAAAGATCAACCTTCACCTCCAGCGGCAGCTCCCAGTTCGCCTTCCCCGTGCTCAGGTCCAGATGCAACACCTGTAGCCGCGCCTTCCCTGTATAGGCCGTCGCCACCAGCACAATCGCATTGTGCTGATAGTCGGCAAACAGATCCGCCATCTGCCCCTGCACCTTGTCCGTATCCCAGATCGTCTTCCCCGTCATCAGGTCGAGCGCGTACAGTTTGGTCGATTTCATCAGCTTGCCATCGTCATCGGCGACAAACAGCAATGGCGTTCCCGCCACTTCTTCAATCGCGAAGTCAGGCACCTTCTTCAAATCTTCGCGCTTCCAAAGCAGCTGTCCCGTTTCCACATCGGCCGAGTAAATGCCATTGTCGGTTCCGTACAAATAAGTACCGGCACTGGTCACCCGGTGCCATTTCACGTCGCCATTGGCTTCGAGCGTCCAGGCATATTCTGGCTTGGCCCCAAAGAGCAGGGCGGGCAAGCAAAGGAGGATAAAAGTTCGCAACATAGCTGGGCAAAGAATCCCATGTACCCGGCACCCAGGGCCAATCATTCCTTCTTAATTCTTCTTAAATCTCAATGCTTTCAAACACTTGCGTTACACTGACGAGTTGGCAAACTCGTTGTATCGTTTCTCGGAATTCACCCTCGACCCGCGCGCCCGCACCCTGATTTGGCGCAACCAACCCCTCGCACTCACCCCCAAACAATTCGATTTGCTCCTCGCTCTGCTCGAACGCGCCGGCCGTCCGATCGACAAACAGGAACTCCGCGATCTCGTCTGGCCCGACGTTCACGTCGAAGAAAACAACCTCACCCAACACATCTTCCAGCTCCGCAAAGCACTCGCCTCCGTCGCCGGTGAGACCCCCTTCCTCGAAACCCTCCCCAAGGTCGGCTATCAGTTCGTCGCCCCCGTCGAAGTCGTGGAACCCATCCGCCGCCGCATCCCCGTCTGGCTTTGGGCCACCGCCGCCGCGGCCATCCTCCTGGTCACCGTCAGCTATGCCCGCCGCCAGTGGGAATTCTGGATGGCCGATGACCAACCCGCCGCCTCTTCCCAACCCACGGTTTCGATCCACCCCCTAAGCGGCCCCTCCGGCGCGGCAATCGCCGCCGAAGTCGCGGCCGGCCTCGGACGCCTCGATGGCATCCAGATCCAGGTCGTCCAACCCGTCGCTTCATCTTCCTCCGGTGATTTCATCCTGACCGGCTCCCTCCAGAACCAAACCCTCTCCGCCGAGCTCCGCCGCAAAAATGGTGACCTCATCTGGCGTCGTGATTGGTCCGACTCCCTTCCCCAACTGACAGCCCAACTCACCGCCCAAGTCGCAATCTCTCTCGAAGAACTCGCCGGGGCCCGCCACCGCAACCTCGCAGGCCGCAAGCCCCCCGCCAATCAGGAAGCCTACATTGCCTACCTCGATGGCCTCCAGCGTCTGCTCGCCCGCAAATCCACCGAAAGCCGACCCGCCATTGAGGCCTTCCAGCGCGCCCTCCGCGCCGATCCCGACTTCGCCTCCGCCTACACCGGCATGGCCCTCGCCTATGCCTGGCAAGGCATCAATCAGGCCGAAGCGCCGCAACTGGTCTGGCCCCGCGCCCGCGATCTCGCCCAACGTGCCGTCGCCCTCGACCCGGCCAACGGAGAAGCCCGCATGGTCCAGGCGATGGTCCTCGCCTATGCCGGTCAAAACGAAGTAGAAGCCGAACACATCGTCCGTGGCGTCCTCGCTTCCGATCCCGGCAGCGTCAACCTCCAGCTTCTGGCCGGTCAACTCCTCTCCAAATTCGGCCATTTTCAGGACGCCGAATCGATCCTCAAACGCGCCATCCAGTCCGACCCCACCCTCACCCTCGGCCGGCAGATTCTCGCCTACCACTACTACCAGAGCCGTCAGTTCGACCTCTCCAAGCGCGAAGCCTGGCGGCTGATCCGCGACAATCCCCGCAGCGCCACCGGCTACGGGCTCCTCGTCCCTCCCCTCTGGATGACGGGCGATTGGCGCACTGCCGCCTGGATCGCCGGCCGGGCCGACAGCGCCGGTCTCAATCAGCCCATGGTTGCCATGGGCCTGGCCTACACCTATGGCCGCAGCGGCCGCATTGAAGATGCCAAACGCATCCTTCTCGCCATGGAAGACCAGTCCAGAATGATGTACGTCTCGCCCTACCAGCGCGCCGTCGCCCACATGGGCCTGGGCCACGAAGAAGAGGCCGTCAAACTCCTCAGCGCCTGCCTCGCCGCGGGTTGTATCAACCCCAGCGCCCCTCGCTTCGAACCGGTCTTCGACCCCCTCCGCAAGCGAGCCGACTTTGCCGCCATCGTCCGTTAAGGCAATTTTGCCCGGCTTCACGCATTGCAAAACTCTCTTGCGTTACGTCCGGGCATGGCCACAGGTTTTCGCAATGGGGGGTTGCTCGGTACGCCAAACAGTTTGCAAAGTGAAACCTAAACCCCTGTTCGAGAATAGGTAGCCTGTCCAAGATTGACAGTTTTGGCTATACCGGCTATTCTCACGCTCGGAGGAGGCTTCCCCCATGAACGTACATCTCACCCAAGAACTGGAACAACTCGTCCAGAGCCGAGTCAAAAGTGGCCGCTAAGGATCGGCCAGTGAAGTCGTCAGGGACGCTTTGCGCTTGCTGGCAGATCGTGACGAACTGATGGAACTGCGCAAACAAGAACTCCGCAAAAAGATCGCCCAGGGGCTCGATTCGCTGCAACGTGGCCAAGGCGTTGATGGTGATGAATTCTTTGCTCAGCTTGAACAAGAAGAAGCCGCTCTCGATAAATCTCCGGCAGCGTGAAGCGATTTATGCTCTCGCCGGAAGCGGCTTGCGGCATCAGGGAGATCTGGAGCTACATTGCAGCAGACAGCGCGAAAAGAATGGAAGTGGGAGCAGGCCGAGATTTCCGGCGTTCTGTTTTTCGGTACCCATCCTCGCTTCGTCGATAGTCAGCCCGAACCAGTAAGGAAGTTGCTGGCGGAGACAGCTTACGGTGCTCCGTCGTGCCTGTGGTGAAGCGCCCCTCACACTTCTTGGATTTTCGTCAAAGGCGGAACGCCTTCCCCTCGCTGCAACCCCTGCGAGTCGAGTGCGCGGTAGCGATAACACCAGCAGCCTTTCACGCGCACGGTGGTCTCGTCTAACAGCCACGCTCGATTGGTCGGTTTCAAATGTGGCCTCAAGCGCTGGTTCAGCACCGGAGCAAACCGTTGCACCCACCTCCAGATCGTGGAATGATCAACTTCCACACCCCACTCGCTGAGCAGTTCCTATACATCTCGCTAGGATAGGCGGAAACGCAAGTACCAGCGGACCCCGCAGTGAATGATGTGGGCCTCGAAATGCCGACACTTGAAGATGAGGGGACGCTGCCTCGGGGTTGCCATCTGGGACCAGCCTATCAGGCTGCTCCTCTTTGCAACACAACCCTAGCAACAGAGGACAAAACGCGGGATCATTATATTGCCGGTGGGCTACAACTCGCCATTGCGGCTCCTGAGACGCAGTTGCACGTTGATTGTCCGAGCCGCCTAGGGAAACATTGAGCAGAACGCCAGAAACTGAAACCAGAATCGCGCCAGGTCGAGACCCGGGTTACCAGGTGATCTCCCGCGGTTCCACCCCGCGTTCCTCTCAGTCAGCTCAACGGACACTGAGCAAGTTCGCTCTCGATAAGGTGATCGTGCTCAACCCCAAGCGAGAGAGCAAATTGGCTCTAGGGCGAGCCAACTGGTATCCCTACTACGCGGGTTTCTCTCATCGCTTTGCGCAGACCCTCATCGAGTCACTAAACATCCGCAGGGGCAGCCGGGTGATGGACCCTTGGAATGGAAGTGGGACGACGACACTTTCGGCTATACGGAGAGGTCACAATGTCTTTGGATATGACCTCAATCCTGTCATGGTCATCGCTGCCAAAGCGCAGATGCTGAGTCCTTTTTCAAAAGCCAGTCTGCCACCCTTAACCGCTGAAATCATCAAGAATGCCCGGACATGTTCGACAGTCGAGCTTTCTAGAGTTGATCCATTGTGCACCTGGCTGACGCCATCGAGTGCCGCCGACCTGCGTCGAGTCGAAGCGGCAATTCAGCATCTACTTGTCGAAAGCGATGTTCACACGTTTTATGCTGATGCGCCGGAGCGAGCAATCTCCGATTTGGCCGCGTTTTTCTACGTCGCTCTGTTCCGAAGTACCCGCTCGCTTCTGAAGAATTTCTTTGCCAGCAATCCTACTTGGGTAAAACGGCCATCCACTGAGCGAGAGCGGTTGAGACCATCATTGGAAACCATTCTCAATTCGTTCGCTACCGAAGCCAAGGGGATGCTTTCTTCCTTAGATGGTGATGCGCTTCCTATCCGAAAGGGAAGTGTTCATCTTACGACCGCATCTTCGGATGACATTCCTCTTGAGGACGGCAGCATCGATTTCGTGCTCACATCTCCGCCGTACTGCACACGCATTGACTATGCGGTGGCGACAAGCCTCGAGCTGGGGCTGCTGGGATACGATGGCCCTCACGGGTTGGGCGAACTGAGAACGCGCATGCTAGGGACCTCGATGGTTCAAGCAACACCTCCCGCTGTGCAATCGCACTGGGGAACAGTGTGCAACACGTTCCTCAAACAGCTTGCCAGCCATAAATCCAAAGCCTCGCAGGGCTACTACTTGAAGAACCATCTACAGTATTTCGATGGCCTCTTTAACTCTGTCCGCGAAATAGGCCGGGTGCTCAAACACGGGGCGATGTGCGCCGTGGTTGTTCAGGACTCTTACTATAAGGAACTTCATAACGACCTTCCCGGCACCTTGCATCAGATGGCTTCCAGCTGCGAGCTTGAGTTGGTTAAGCGAGTAGATTTTCAACACCACAACACTATGGCTGGCATTCATCCGGGGACTCGGCAGTACCGCAAACGCCCGAGTGCCACGGAAAGTGTTTTACTCTTGCAGAAGGTATGAGGCACAAGGACACAGAAAGGCCCGGAGCGAGTCGCTTTCGCGACCGAAAGGGTTGGTGACAATCGTTATGGCAGAACCGCTTGAACAGGACAGCCTCATTGAGTTTGGTGACGAGCCGGTCGGAGATCAGCCGGACCAGACGCCGCTAGAGAAGAAATACAGCCAACAGATGAGGCAGATCATCTCGCAGAAGATCGATCTTCCCATTTCGACTCTGCCCGAGATGATCAAAGATCAGATCAATCTCAACCCGGAATTTCAAAGACGTGATCGGTGGGATGTGGAAAAGCAATCACGCTTCATTGAGTCCATCATCATGAACGTGCCGATTCCTCCGGTGTTCTTAGGTGAGGACCAGTACGGAAGTTACGTAGTGCTAGATGGGCGTCAGCGCTTAACTGCAATCGATGACTTCCTCAAAAACGCATTCAAGCTAAAGGGTTTGAAGGTGTGGGAAGACCTTAATGGGCAGAACTATCTCGACCTGCAAAAGAGAAAACTGGATCGGGCGATCACCAGACGCTTTGTTCCTGCTGTTGTGATCTTGAAGGAATCGTCCCCCCAGGTGAAGTATGACGTGTTCGACCGACTCAACACTGGCGGGGTTATTGCCGAGCCGATGGAGATTCGGAACGCGGTGTTCCAGGGACCTTTCAACAAGTTGATCAGAGACCTGGCGGAAAGCCCAGGGTTTCGGCGGCTCTGGGATATTCCGTCCGAGCAACCGGCTCTCGAGCAGAACGGCCTCTATCGAAAGATGGACGATATCGAACTGGTGCTGCGCTTTTTTGCTCTCTGGCACTACGAGCGCATGGACATGAAGTTTAAGGACTACCTTGGCGACTTCATGGATGCGCGAAATAAGGAGTACGCCATTGACCCGTCTCTGGCGGCGGCAGACAAGCTAAGGTTTGAACATGCAGTAACAAACTGTTGGACTGTGTTCGGCGACGCTGTGTTCCGTAAGGAGGCAAGCGCCAAAAAGTCCGCACCACTCGCAGATGCCGTCATGGTAGCTCTCTCAGATCATTCGCCGGACGTTGTCGGCCCGAAAGCGGCGCAGGTGCGTGCCGCAATCCAGTCGCTACTGTCTCACAACCAAGAGTTTCAGAAAGCGTTCGGCACGGGCACGAACGGCAAAGGGGCCATCAGGACTCGGATAACGCTCGCACGGGCAGCCGTCACCAAGGCGCTTCAATAGCCACAATATGCAAAGGGCCCTAACTAACCTCAAGGCATCGCTCACGCGTGTGAGGAACATCGCGGCGGACATCGATGCGAATGCCCAGGCTGCTTTGGCAAATGCAGCAGTGCAAGCGCGCCATGAGACGACTCTCTGCGCATCTACGGTGATCCTAAGCGGATTCCTCGAGTCGTTCCTACGAGAGGTTGCGGAGGAGATGGTCACGGAAATTTGCAGCAAGGCTGTTCCATTTAACGACTTGCCTCCAAAGATTCGAGTGACCCACTACTGGGATGGTGGGCAGCGACTTACAGACGTGACTCGCAAGGAGCGGAAAGAAAGGCCCCTCCTACTCGCAAACGCCTCAGACGTGGCAAGAAGACTGGCCTCCGTTGCTTCGAATCAGGCACCTTACGAAATTCTTTGGGAGGCGTTTGCTGACACTCAGGCCAATCCTGGCTCTAAGGAGATCGGGGAGTTCCTAGGGCGATTTGATGTTGCAAATCCAATTCCGACGTTAGCGGCTGCGATGAGCTGGAGTGAGAATACCGTCGTGCTCCGCCTGGGGAGCTTCATCCAGGTTAGAAACGAGTGCGCCCATACAGGGGCCACAACGTTAAGCCTTACGACGACTGATTTGACCGGCTACTGTGACCTAATTGATGAAGTTGCAACAGGAGTTGTGAGTACGCTGAGAGACACGCTGACCAAACCGCCCTACGTGCCAGCTCCGAGTCGGACGCTACCACCACCGCCGCAGCCAACCGCTTGACGATCCAGCGCAGCATTCGCTCTAAGCTAGAGCCTCATCCTGAATTTCTCGAGCATCAAAAAACCGTCGCGGGGTGTGATCTGAGAAGCGAAGGTGAAACGTCGAGGAATGGTCAGTTGGACGGATACGCACCCAAGGATCAACTAGTTCCTCGTCACTGAAGAACACCGGTAGATGGCTGTAGTTTACCGGTGTGTCATCGATAATGAATACGCCAACCGGAATCTCAGCGACTTTGTATTCGTTGGCGTACAGGTCGATAGAGCGAAGTTTTTAAGCCAAGCTTTGGTTTAAGAAAAAGAGATACGAGCAGTCGTCGAAATCGTTCAACCGAAGCTCCGGCCCGAGTCGGATAAAAGAGCTTTGGCTATAGCTAATCCGGATTATCCTTACTGGGCTGCTTAGGCCCACACTCCGAGAGCTTCCGTAGGGCGTGTAGGGAAATGTCGGATCGTCATTGTCTTCTTCCGGGTCCACCCCCTCCTCAGGCGGGGTCGATTCAACGTAATCTGCCGGGATTCTCATTACCCACTGACCACCAGAGACACTTTCGCACGCGCCTGCGCGGCCCTTGTTAAGGTCTTCAGCAGTCTTCGCTTCATGCCGACTAGAGTTGTCGGTTGTCCCGAAGATCATGCTAAAGATGCCGTGTACAGGGCCCTTCAATTGAAGCGACGCGGAGGCCCTGAAGTGGACGACGTCGTTCGCGCTGTACTCCCGATCCAAAACCAGAACTGCTGTGAGGTGACTTAAATATTGGTTTACTTCTTGCAAAAACTTAATTCGATTTAGTGACCGCTAAACATTTCCAAAGCCATCTGCGATGATGTTTTGAATATCATCGCCCCAACTTACGAAGAAATTTTCCTGCTCCGCTTCAGACAAAGCGAAGTTTAGCTACTGAAAACGAATGCGTAGGCCGTCCGGATTGGGTTGTGTTGCAAGAATCTGCCAGTCGCGAGAATCCGTGAGGCTGAGCGATTATTTGTGTTCAGAGGCCGAACAATCCGTCTACGAACCGAATCTGTTCCATGATGTCATGACCGGCAAGCCAGCGGACTTGCCTCTTACGGATCATGTGCACTGGTTGATAGCCATTGATCGTCCGACTCGCCGCGCCAAACACGCGGAATCCCTGCTTTGCGTTCACCCGCTTTTTGATCGTTCGGTGGTCCTGTTCGATGATGTTGTTCAAGTACTGAACTGGTCGATGTTTACACCGCCGACCGATGATTCCACTCCGTTTCAGCGCGGGAATGGCTGAAGTATACGTCGGTGCCAGACCGGTGTTGAACACACGGGGCTGGAGAGGGGCTGCATTGGGCAGCGCCCGGCGGAATGGGCTTTTGGCAGCATCCAGATCACGAAAGACTGACAGGAAGAATTCAATGGTCGCCCCTTGGAAGTCGATCGCACGGTAAAGATAACACCAGCGGCCTTTCACGCAAACGTAGGTTTCGTCCACTCGCCAGGAGCGGTTGGTCGGTTTCAGATGTGGCCGCTATTACAGCACGAGCTCAGGGGCAAACCGTTGGACCCACCTCCAGAGCGTGGAATGATCGACTTCTCACTCGCCGCTCTGTCAGCAGTTCCTGCACATCGCGATAGGACAGGCTGAACCGCAAGTACCACCAGACGGAACAAAGAATGATGTGAGGCTCGAAATGCCGCCATTTGAAGATGAGGGCACGAGGCCTCGGGGTTGCCATCTGGGACCAGCCTAGCAGGCTGCTCCTCTCTGCAGCACAACCGTCTCATCGTTTCAAACCTTGGGAATGTGCGTGCAAAAGCTCTGCCCCTCCACACCAACGCCAACGAAGAACAGAAACGCCCACCCCCTAAACATCCCTACAGGCTACAACAAGCCAAAATGAAGGGATCCTCTCATGCAATGTTGCTAAACTGCTCCCCATGCTGCGAGCCTTCTTCCTGCTCACTCTCACTCTGGCCACCCTCTCGGCCGACTTCCGTGCATCCGTAGTCAAAGTCGACATCACCCCCACCACCCCACAACCCCTCCTCGGCTTCGAAGCCCGCACCTCCACCGGTGTCCACGACTCCCTCTACCACCGCGTCCTCGCCCTCGACGACGGCACCCTCCAGTTCTTCCTCGTCTCCACCGACATTGCCCTTATCTCTCCCTCCGTCTACGATGACTTCTGCCGCGAACTCAAAGCCGAACTGAACATCGACCGCCACCAACTCTGGTGGACCAACACCCACACCCACTCCGCCCCTGAAGTCGGCCCGCCCGGCCTCCCCCAGGCCTTCATGCCCGATCGCTACAAACACACCCGCGATAACACCTACACGAGCTTCGTCAAATCGAGCCTGCTCAAAGCCATTCGCCAGGCCCGCGCCCAGCTCGCCCCCGCCCGCCTCTCCCTCGGCGCAGCTTCTTCGATGGCCAACATCAATCGCCGCGCCAAAGATATCGATGGCCGCATCAAATTCGGCCTCAACCCCAACGGCCCCGTCGACCATGAGGTCGGCCTGATTCGCATCGATAAAGCCGATGGCTCCCTGCTGGCAGTCGTAGCCAATTTCGCCATCCACGGCACCGCCCTCGGCGCCGCCAATCTCCAGATCAGCGGCGACGTTCCAGGCATCGTTGCTTCCTATCTCGAATCCAAACTCAACACCACCGTCCTCTTCGTCAATGGTGCCGCCGGCGACACCGCGCCCCTCTATTCCGGCCCCAACTTCAATGCCGCCCACATCACAGAATTCAACGTCCTGCTGGGCAACCCGATCCTCGAAGCCCTCCCTCGCCTGCCGCAATCCACCGCTACCGTCCAGCTCCGCACCACAGAAACCATCGTCGAATCCCCCCGCAAGCCAGGCCTCGGCTGGACCGAGGACCTCGCCGCCTACACCACCCCATCAAACAACGTCAAACTCCCCCTTCGTTTCCTCAGCATCAACGGCGAAGCCTTCTTCTGGGCAGCACCCGTCGAGCTCTTCTCTGAAATTGCGCTCAACATTCGCAAGCAGTCCCCCTTCCGCTACACTTTCTTCTGCGGCTTCACCAACGGCTGGCTCGGCTACCTGCCAACCGCCAAAGGCTTTGCCGAAGGCGGCTATGAAACCAACACCACCCCCTTCACACCTCAAATCGAAAAGCACGTCACCGACGCTGTCTTAAAGGTCTTCGAAAGCTGGCCCGCCGCAAAGAAAAAAGAAATACCCAACCTCGCCCGCTACTTTGAAATCCCGGTCACCGATCTGGATCGTGCCATCCGCTTCTACGAAGCTGTGTTTCAGCTCACCCTCGATCGCCAACAGATCGACGGCAACCAGATGGCAATCTTCCCCTTCGCCGCTGGGGCCCTGGCCAAAGGCAAAATCTACAAGCCCACCCGCTCCGGCACCCTCATCTATCTGGCAACACCAAACATTGACGCCACCCTCAAGCGGGCCCTCGCCCTAGGCGCGAAAACCCTCTACCCCAAAACAGAAAGCACACCCGGCATCTTCGTCGCCGAATTCCAGGACAGCGAAGGCAACCGCATCGCTCTCATCGAGCACTAAAGGACCAACTCCGATGAAACTGATACTCACCCTGCTGCTGGCCGCCACGCTGGCTCCTGCCCAACCCAAGGTCGATTCCATCGAAGGCCTCTGGCAGGGTTTCGATGGCGAATGGGCCCACGTTTCCCGCCTCTTGCTCGCCCTCGCCGAAGCAATCCCCGCCGAGAAATACGGCTGGCGCCCCGCCCCCAATGTCCGATCCACCAGCGAAGTCCTGCTCCATACCGCCAGCGCCAACTACTCCCTGCTCAGCCTCACCGGCCCGCCCGTGCCCAAAGACTTCAACTCCAGCGCGACAATGTCGAAGCCCGAAGTCATCGCATGGCTCCGGCAATCCTTGGATGCCGTAAAGTCCGCGCGACCAAAACTCACACCCTCCGATCTCAATCGAAAAGTGAAAGTCGGCAACCGCGAAGCAACCGTCGATGGCATCTACCTCCGCATCATCGTCCATGCCAACGAGCACCTCGGGCAACTCATAGCCTATGCTCGCATCAACGGCATTGCCCCACCCTGGTAAATCACTTCCGGATGTAGCCCTTCTCTTCCCCCTCATCCAGCACTCCCCGCACCACCTCCCACAAAGCCCGCGAACCATCTCCGATCGGGCTCAACCGCCGATCTGCCTTAGCTCGGTCCACATCAAAATCCATCCAGGAGCCCCCATCGTTATGAAGGTTCTGTATCGGGGGGAACAGTCTGTCCAGCGAGTTGGCAAAGAGAGACTCAGCCGTCTCCCGAGCCTCGAATTCCCGCCAAAGCTCCACAAACTCATCCCTTTGCTCTTCCGGCAAAAGACCAAAGATGCGCTCGGCCGCTACGGCCTCAAGCTCCGCCTTATCGCCCTGCTCTCCGTAGGCCGGCGTATCTCCTGCATCAATCTCCACCACATCATGCACCAGCAACATCTTCACAACCCGCACCACATCCACCGGTTCATTACTGTGCTCAGCCAGCACCAGCGCCGCCAGCGTAATGTGCCAGCTATGCTCGGCACTATTCTCAAAGCGCTCCCCACTCAGCAGCTTTGTCCGCCGCATCACCTGCTTCAGCTTGTCGATCTCCAGCAGAAAAGCCATCTGCTGCTGCAGCCGTGTCCCCTGGTCGCTATTCGTCACAATCCTCGCTCCACAATGCTCTGATTATCGCAATCGCGAAAACTAGTAGTTGCTTTGCGCTGCAAAGTACTCTACTATTTCCCTATGGGCGAACGCGCCAACATGCACGAGCACGCGCTCGACAACATCAAATTCATCCGCAACACCATGGAGAGCACCACGGCCTTCACCGCCGTGCCCGGCTATGGCATGGTCCTGGTTGGCCTCTCTGCTCTTCTGGCCGCCTGGCTCGGCTCAGGCGCAAAAACCCGCGAAGCCTGGCTCGCCATCTGGACCGCCGAAGGCATGGCAGCCATCCTGTTCGGATTCATCGCACTCATCTGGAAGGCCAATCATTCCGGCGTCTCACTCCTCTCAAGCCCCGCCCGCCGCTTCGGCCTCGGCTTTGCCCCGCCCCTGCTGGCCGGTGCCGCCCTCACCGCCGCTGCCGCCCGCGCCAATCACTATTCCGAAGTCCCCGGCTTCTGGCTGCTCCTCTACGGGGCAGGCATCATCACCGGTGGCGTCTCCAGTGTCCGCGCCGTCCCCATCATGGGCGTGTGCTTCATGACGCTCGGCGTCTTCACCCTCTTTTCACCCGCCGAGTACAACGATCTCTGCCTGGCCCTCGGCTTCGGCGGCCTCCATCTCGGCTTCGGCTTCTGGATCGCGAGGAAGCATGGGGGCTAATCCACTCATCCAACGAGCCGTCCACCTCGACCAGCTCATCCACGAACGTGTCCGCCTCGGCATCGTCAGTGCCCTCGCCGCCACAAAAAAACTTACCTTCGGAGAACTGAAGGAAATCCTCAATCTGACCGATGGAAACCTGAGTATCCATGCACGCAAGCTTGAAGACGCCGGTTATATCGAGTGCCGCAAATATTTTGAAGGCCGCAGGCCCCAAACCGAGTACTCACTCAGCCCCACTGGCAAAAAAGCCTTCGAGAAATACGTCAACCATATGGAAGCCCTGATTCAAGCCATGAAACCGAAGGAGAAGCAGTAACTGTGCACGTCGCCATCATCATGGACGGCAATGGCCGTTGGGCCCAACGCTTCGGTTGGCCCCGTCTCTCAGGTCATAAACAAGGTGCCGAATCCGTGCGCCGTACCATCCGCCACGCTCCCAAACTCGGCGTCAAGGTCCTGACCCTCTACGCCTTCTCGAGTGACAACTGGAAGCGCCCCGCCGAAGAAGTCTCCGGTCTCATGCGCCTCCTCGCCCTCTTCATTGAAAAAGAAGTGGCCGAGTGCATGACTAACGGTGTTCGCCTTCAGTTCATTGGCCGTCGCGACCGTCTCCCGGCCCACCTCATCCCCCTCATCGAGTCCGCCGAGCTCAACACCTCCCTCGGCACGCGCCTCCATGTCCGTATCGCCCTCGACTATTCCTCCCGAGACATGTTGCTCGCCGCACTCCGCCCGGGCATGAACCGCGAAGAGCTCTCCCGCTGCCTCGGCCCGGACGTCGACCTGCTCATCCGCACCGGCGGCGAGAAGCGCCTCAGCGATTTCCTCCTCTGGGAATGCGCCTACGCCGAGTTCCATTTCACCCCCGTCGCCTGGCCAGACTTCACCGAAACTGACCTCGAATCTGCCGTCGATGACTTCCGCTCGCGCGAGCGCCGCTTCGGGCGTTGTACGATCAACTTGAATGAATCGTCGTCTCTTTCTTGCTAGCTCCGCTGCCCTCAGCGCCTCGGCTTACGAGCCAACCCAGAAGAAATCGAACTCGCTGATCGAGCTTCGCTACTACAAACTCCGCAACACCACCGACGGCCTTCCCAAGCGCCTCAACGACTACCTCGCTACCAAACAACTGCCCGCGCTCAAGAAAGCCGGTATCACCAAAGTGGGTTTCTTTGGCAACGTCATCGGCAACGGCAGCCCCCTCGTTCTCCAGGTCACCGAGTTCCAAAGCCTCGCGCAAATGGAAGCCACTTGGGACAGCGTCGGCCATCAGGTCGGCGACTATGTCCGCATTGAAGCCAGCCTGCTGCGCAGCTTCGACGGCTTCCCTGCCCTCGAAATGCCCGCTGCCGAAGCCGGTCGCCCAGCGCGCGCCTTCGAACTTCGCACCTACGAGTCGAACACCTTTGACTCGCTCGGCAAGAAGATCGGCATGTTCAACAACGGCGAGATTGCCATCTTCCGCAAGACCGGCCTCAACCCCGTCTTCTTCGGCGAAACCATCTTCGGCAACAACATGCCGAACCTCACCTACATGCTCTGGTACGACAACCTGGCCGCCCGCGAAGCGAACTGGAAGAAGTTCATCTCCCATCCAGAGTGGGACAAGCTGAAGATGACCCCAGGCCTCAGTGACGGCGAAGTCGTCTCCAACATCTCGAACTCCATGCTGAGCCCCACGGCTTATTCTCCAATCCGGTAACCTATGCAACTCCTCCTTCTCATCGCTTTGGCATTTCAAGATCAGGGCAAGCCGCCAGAACGGGCAGCTCCCTACTACCCCACGCCCCAGGTCGTGGTTGAACGGATGCTGAAGCTGGGAGAACTCAAGAAGGGGGAGAAGATCTACGATCTGGGCAGCGGCGATGGCCGCATCGTCCTGGCCGCTGCCCAGAAGTTCGGTGCCCGTGCCGTAGGCGTCGAGCTCGACACTGCCCTCGTCACCCAAAGCCGGCAGAGGATCGCCAAGCTCAACCTTGAATCTTCAGCAAGCATCATCGAGGGCGACTTGTTTGCCCAGGACTACTCCGATGCCGATCTCATTACCGTCTACCTGCTCCCGGTCACCAACATCCGCCTCTCCCCGGTTCTGGAAAAGAAGCTGAAGCGAGGTGCCCGTATCGTCTGCCACGACTTTGAGTTCACCGAATGGAACCCCGAGAAAACAGAAGTGATGGAGGACAGCGAAGGCCGCAGCCATACGCTGTTCTTCTACCGGCGCTAACCTCATGAATCCGAGCGAACCCAAATACTTGTCTCCTCTCTGGTGGCAGAGCCTGGCCGTCATCCGCACGATTCTGGCCCTGGCATTCCTTGCCGTCGGCAGCACCGCCACCCGGCCCCTTCCCTGGGCCGTCATGGCCCTGGCCTCGGCTTTTACGATCTACAGCCTGATGGCCCTGCTCTGGCGTGATGTCGAACGTCGTTGGCCCCCGATGATGAGTCTGGGTATTGATGTTGTGGTCTTTCTCTTCTTCGCTCACTTCTCGGCCGACCAGAACATCTGGTTCAACTCTCTGTTCTATGTCTACCTGCTGCTGGAGGCGGCGATCCTGCATTCCTGGCGAGAGGTCTTCGCAGTGCTGGTCCTCTGTCAGGGCTTCTTTCTTCTGTTGCGGCCGACACAGTTTGAGATCCTCCAGCCGCTCGTGATGCTCTCCGGCATTTTGGCCAGTACTCTGGCTCTCGAGAAGCGCTTTCTCTCTGACCGCCTCGATAAAGCCCAGCAGGATGTAGTACAGCTACGTGTTGAAGCAGAACAACTGCGCGAGATCGAGCGCCAGCGCATTGCCGATGACTTTCATGACGGCCCCCTGCAGAGCTTTATCAGCTTCCAGATGCGACTCAATGTCGTCCAGCAGATGCTGGGGCGAGACCTGGGGACGGGCCTCAAAGAGCTGCAAGACCTTCAGATGATCTGCCGCACTCAGGTGGCCGAACTGCGTGCCTTTGTGCGCAGCATGCGTCCGCTGGAGGTAGAAGGCGAGAGTCTCTCAACAGCCATTCGCCGGCTGGTCGAGAACTTCAAGAAGGACACTGGCATTGCAGCCAACTACTCGAGCCAGGAAGTGACTGGTGAGCCGGAGAGCTTCCTCGAAGTCCTGCAGATTGTCCGTGAGTCACTCAACAACGTACACAAGCACTCGAAAGCCTCTCGTGTCGCCATTGCACTTACCATGCAGGGAGAGATGCTCCACATTGAGATTGAAGACGATGGCACCGGCTTCCCCTTCAGTGGCAACTACGACCTGAGTGAACTCGAAGCTCTGCGCATCGGCCCGGGCAGCATCAAACGCCGGGTACGAAGCCTCGAAGGAGACCTTGTAGTGAATAGCCGCCCGGGGCACGGGGCGACGATCCGGGTTCGCATTCCCTTATGAGGTATGTCGCTGCACTTGGCCTGCTGCTCTGCTCTTGCGGCCGCTATGACGAGTTCACTCTGCCTACCGCATCTGGGCCGAAGCTCGAGCTGAAGTGGCAGGCGATGCCAACGCCGGTGATCGCCCGAGGAGCATCCCTTGATGCTCTGAACCCGTCGGTGGTGCGCTGGCGCGAACAGTATTGGAACCTCTATTCGATCTTCGACGGCACCAGTTGGCATACCGCCCTGGCGACCTCGGCGGATGGGCTTGCCTGGCAGGATCAAGGCAAGGTGCTCGAAGCCAAGGGCGAGTACATCGCCGCCAACGGCGGCGTGGTGCAGCGGGGCAATGAGCTGCTCTATGCCTTCCAGATGGGCAGCAAGGGCAAGACGATCATCGGCCTGGCGCGATCTTCTGATGGTCGCAAGTGGGACAGAGCGGAGAAACCGATTCTGGAGCTGGGCCCGAGAATGAGCTGGGATGAAATCAGCCTCGGCGACCCTTATCTGATCGAAGCGAACGGCACCCTCTACCTCTTCTATCTGGGTGAGGACCGCGCACGTCGGCAGCGGCTGGGGATTGCCAAATCGAGTGATGGAGTGAATTGGACCAAGCTCCGGGGACCCGTTCTTGAGCTTGGGGGTGCTGGCGATTTTGATGAGAACGGGCTGGGTGAACCGGCTGTCTTTGCCGCCGATGGGCAATGGGTGATGCTTTATACGGGCCGGGACCGCAAGGAGAAGCGGGCCATGGGTTATGCCGTCTCGAAAGATGGCCGGGCCTGGCAGAAGCTGAAGGAGCCCGTCCTGCGCGGGGAGCAGCCCTGGAATGCGGCGGTGGTGTGTGATGCCACCGTGTTGGTGGAGAAGGACAAAGCGCGCGTCTGGTTTGGTGGTGGCGACTTGCCGAAGCCGGACGAGCGGCTGAACGGCCAGATCGGCTATGCCGAGCTGCTTAAGCGCGATTGAGCGAGTAGCGGCTGGGGATCAGCGAGAAGTACTCTACCTTGCGCTTGGGCTTGGGCCCACGCTTGACGCCAGCCTCTGAGGAAAGCCAGGAGGCAAGGTCAGCAATTTCGCGGTAGTAGGTGGAGGCGGGGTCGAGTGCGCCCCCACGCATGACTGACTTGTAGACTTGTTCGGCCGACTCGCCAATGGTGATCTCGGCAGGCACACCCAGGACGCTTTCAATATCGGCAATGGTGAGGGGCGCGTCTTTGCGCCAACGGTTGATGACGAGGGCGACACGGTCTTGCAGCTCTCGCGCTTCGAGGAAGCGCAGCTTCTCGCGAGCCATATGAACGGTAGCGAGTTCGGGTTCAACGACCAGCAGGATGCGGCGCGACTGTTGCAGGATGTCGAGCGAGAAATGTTCCATCATGCCGCTCAAGTCGGACAGGACGATGCGATAGCGGCGACGGGCAAACTCAAACAGGGAGCGGATGCGCACTGGCTCAAGCTCCATGGCGGGATCGATCAGACCGGGCGGCAGGACGTCGAGGTCTTCGACATTGGACTTGATTTCGGCCCAGAGGCCGTCGTCCATCTCAGGCATTTTCGCTACAGCATCGCGGATGCCAAGGGGGTTGGCGATCTTCAGAAGAAAGCGGCTCAGCCCGCAATTGAGATCAAAATCAGTCAGCAGCACACGGCTATGGGGGCGCTGGGCGAGCTCGAGCGCGGTGTGGATGGCAGTGGTGGAAGCCCCGACTCCGGGCTTGGCCGGCAGGAAGCTGAAGAGCAGTTCGGTCGCTTCTCTCTCGGCAGGGGCGGAAGCGACAGCAGTTTCGATGCGGGCCATCGAGGCGGCTAGTTTGTCGCGGTCGAGCGGGAAGCGCAGAAACTCGCGAACCCCAATGTTCATGAGCTCAATGAGAACGTCAGGGTCGAGCTCACGGGCTACGGCAACCAGATGGGTGTGGGCCGAGTTACGCAGGAACTCACAGGCTTCGATGAGGGGTTCGCGACCGTCACTGATATCGAAGAAGAGGACTTGCGGGGAGTAGGCGCGAACATAGTCGAGCAGAGCTTCGGGCGAGAGAAAGTGATCGTGAGCCTTAAGCAGAAGCAGCCCCCGTTGGCCTTCGAGGGCATAAGCGAGGGACTCGTCGGGTGAGAAGACAGCGTATCGGAGCATCACTACCCTGCCTTCTCGAGGCGCACCATGGCCTCACGCATGACTTCTCCGCGCAGGGGTTCGACCACACGGGAGGCGCAGACCATGCCGGTGACCTGGGCCAAGGATCGCTCCATCGACTCGGCCTGACCCGCATATTCGAGCAGTTGGCAATGCACGGCGGCGAGCAGCACCCCCGGCTTGGGAACGACGACGCGGACGGGATGGCCAAGCCTTTCTGGCAGGGCCTCGAGCAGCGGGCCTTGCTTGGTCTCCCACAACTTGGCATCGAGAATGACGCCGGGGCGGGGCTGAAATTCATAGCGGACGAGGCAGTAAAGGTCCCACCCGCTGACGGCACGGTCTAGGGTGAGCAGGCTATCGGAGGCGTGCTGGGAGCCGGGGCCGGGGATGGCGCGCTGCTTGCGCACCTCGCTGCGGCTGACGTCTTCGCCGAGGCGCTGGACGGCCGAGCGTGTGTCGCGCTGCTGTTCTTCGAGCGTTTTTTCAAGTTGGGTGACTTCGGCGGAGAGCTTGGTGCGGATCTCTCCGAGGTCGTTGCAGGTGGCCAGCAGGCGTAGTTTCTTGGTGATGCCCTGGAACTTGACGGCGTAGCGCTGATCGAAGCCCGAGAGGGTGTCGGTGAGTTGGGCCACGGAGTTTAAGACTGCTTTGGCTTCTTTGTCTTGAGAATCGATGAACGAACCCATTTGCGCGCCATAGCTCTTCAGGATCTCGGCGGTCTTCTGCTTGCGCTGCTCAATCACGTTGGGCGCGGGTTTGTTGGGCATCTCGTCGACGAGTTGCTTGAGGCTTTTGCGGTGAGGCTCGGAGATCTGCTTGGGAACCAGCGGCATGGCTTCGCTCATGCTCAACATGCTGGCGCGCCAAAGCTGGATGGCGGCATCGCGAGTCGCCTCGATCCATTCGAGGCTCGTAAACTGCTCGGACAGAGAGGTCGACTCGGACTCGGAACCCTTGTGGAAAAGATTGCTTAGGAGGCTCACAAAGAGCCTTATCGGCTCGGGAGGGGCAGACTTAGAGCAACTGTCGCAATTCGTTCAAGTCGAGCCTGCCGGTGTAGATGGCCATGCCCAGGGCGGAGTGGATGTTCATTGACATTAAGGATTTTACATCTTCAATGGTCGTGATCCCCCCAGCGGCGGTGATGGGCAGAGAGGTGGCAGCGCGGAGGCTGGCAAACCAGTCGAGGTCAGTGCCTTGCATCATGCCTTCCTTGTCGACATAGGTGCAGAGGAAGCCGCCGCAGTAGGGTTCCATTTGCTGGATCACTTCGACGGCGGTGAAGTTGGTCGATTCCTGCCAGCCCTTGACGACGATTTTGCCGTATTTGGAGTCGAGGGCGATGAGGATCTTCTCGCGGCCGACGGCGGCAACGATGCTCTCGAGCACTTCTGTGTTGAAAGCGGCAGTGCCGACGATGACCTGGGCGGCACCCTGATCGACTAGGGTGCGGGCGCGTTCGGCCGAGCGGACGCCGCCGCCGACACGGCAGCGGGCACGACCGGCGAGCAGTTCGACGATGTCGTCGTTGGCTCCGCGACCCATGGCGGCATCGAGGTCGATGACCTGAATCTCAGGGAAGCCGGCGAACTTCGCCAGCATGACGAGCGGCTCTTCGCCTTCGAGGGCCTTCTCTTTGCCTTGGACGAGTTGGACGACTTTGCCGTCCTGAAGGTCGATACAGGGTACGATCATGCGTTCTTCCTTACCGGGATGTTGTTCTTGTCAAGGAACTCTTTGAGGTCGTTGACGGTGTAGGTGCCGTAGTGGAAGATGCTGGCGGCGAGGGCGGCATCGGCCTCGCCCTCGGTGAGCACTTCGAGGAAATGTTCGGGGGTACCGCCGCCACCGCTGGCGATGACGGGAATGCGGGTGGCACGGCTGACGGCGCGGGTGAGGGCGCAGTCAAAGCCCTTCTGGACACCGTCGGTATCCATGGAGGTCAGCAGGATTTCTCCAGCCCCGAGGGCTTCGCCGCGTTGGGCCCATTCGATGACATCGATCGACTCGTCGACACGGCCACCTTTGGTGTGGACCGACCAGGAGTCGCCTTTGCGGCGGGCATCGATGGCGAGCACCACGGCTTGGGCACCAAACTCTTTGCTGAGCTCGGTGATGAGTTCCGGGCGACGGACGGCGGCGGTGTTGACGCTGACCTTGTCGGCACCAGAAACAAGGATCTTGCGGGCGTCGCGGACTTCACGGATGCCGCCGCCCACGGTGAGCGGAATGAAGACGCGCTGGGCGGTGCGGAAGACGACATCGACCATGGTGTTGCGCTCGTCGGAGCTGGCGGTGATGTCGAGGAAGACGACTTCGTCTGCGCCTTGTTCGTTGTAGCGCTGGGCGAGCTCGACCGGGTCACCGGCATCGCGGAGATTGACGAAGTTGATGCCCTTCACCACGCGACCGGCGGTGACATCAAGACAGGGGATGATTCGTTTGGCGAGCATCAGGCAAGCTCCAGGAAGTTACGAACGATTCTGAGACCCGTGGGGCCGGACTTTTCCGGGTGGAACTGAACGCCATAGACGTTGTCGCGCTCAAGCACAGCGCTGAAGGGCAACTGGTAGTTGCAGGTAGCGGCTGTGGCTTCGATGGGCGGGGCGTAGTAGCTGTTGGCGAAGTAGACGTAGATGGGATCGTTGAGGCCGGTGAGGAGCTTGGAGCCGGGGCGGGCGATGAGCGAGTTCCAACCCATGTGGGGGACGCGCGCGCCGGCGGGGAAACGTTCAATGCGCTCGGGGTAGAGGCTGAGGCCCTGGAGCTCCGGGGCTTCGTCGCTGCCAGAAAAGAGAGCCTGCATGCCGAGGCAGATGCCGAAGAAGGGAGTACCGGCGGCAATCTTCTGGAGGATGGGCTCACGGAGCTTCAAGACATCGAGCGAGAGCATCAACTGACCGAAGTGGCCGACGCCTGGCAGCACGAGCTTGTCGGCAGCGAGGACGGCCTCGGGGGTGTCAATGAGCTTGTAGCTGGCACCGAGTTCGGCGAGGGTGTTCTGCACCGAGCGGAGGTTGCCTGCCCCGTAATCGATGATGGAGATCACAGGAGCTCCTTGGTGGAAGGAAGCTGGCCTTTGAGACGGGCGTCTTTCGAGCAGGCGTACTTCATGGAGCGGGCAAAGCACTTGAAGATGGCTTCAATCTTGTGGTGGTTGGAGCGACCGTAGAGGACCTTCACGTGGAGGTTGCCCTTGACGTGCGTCACGAAGCCATCGAAGAAGTCGACGAGGAGTTCGGTTTGCAGGTCGCCGACATGGACTACTTTGACGAGGTCTTTGTAGACGAGGGCGGGACGACCGCCGAGGTCGACGGCGGTGACGGCGAGAGTTTCATCCATGGTCTGGACGAAGTAGCCGGCGCGGTTGATGCCTTTACGATCGCCGAGGGCCTGGCTGAAGAGCTGGCCAAGGACGATACCGACATCTTCGACGGTGTGGTGCTGGTCGACATCGAGGTCACCGGTTGCTTCGAGGTTGAGGTCAAAGCCGCCATGCTTGGTGAAGAGCTCGAGCATGTGGTCGAGGAAGCGGACGCCTGTCGAGATGGTGTACTTGCCTTTGCCTTCGATCTTGAGGGAGCCCTTGATTTGGGTTTCTTTGGTGATTCTTTCAATTTTGGCGGTGCGCATTAGAGGACAGTCTCCAGTTCGTTGATGCTGTGCAGGAAGTGGGCCGGGCTGAAGGCGGCGAAATTACCGCCGGGGGCGGTGATGGCAATGAAGGGTACTTTGGCGGCCTTGGAAGCTTTGGCGTCGTCGACGGTGTCGCCGAGATAGTAGGCAACGGGATGGGCTTCTTTGAGTTTGAGAAGGCCTTCGGGGTTGGGCTTGGACTGGGTGACGTTGTCGTCGCCGATGACGGCGACCCAGTTGAGGTGGGTGGCAAAGCGCTTCAGGGTGATTTGCGCTTCGTCGTGAAGGCGACCCGTGAAGACGGCGAAATCGAAGCGCTCGTTGAGGCGGGCGAGGGTGCCGGTGGTATCGATCCATTTCTCGCGGAGGATCAAACCGGGGACGCCGTTGTGGCCAAAGAAATACTGGTTGAAGACCTCGACGACCGTGTCGTAAGGGATCTCTTTGCCGTAGACGCTGCAGAGTTCGCGACTGAGCTTCCAGTCGTTGTTCCAGCCGCCCTGATTCTTGTAGTGCTGGATGAGGTCGTGCTCGACGTGGCGACCAGTGAAGTGGAGGACGGTGGCGCGGATCGATTCGCGGTAGGATTCTTTGACCTCAACGAGGACTCCGTCCATGTCGAAAACCAGCATGGGCTTCATCGTTGGATCTCCTTCCAGAGTGGTTCGAAGGCCGCGAGGAAGCGGCGGGTTTGCTCCTGGGTGCCGACGGTGACACGGACACAACCGGGGATCTCATAGCTGCGGTTACGGACGAGGATGCCTTCGACCTTGAGGCGGTCGCAGACTTCCTGAGCGCGGGGCCCGATGTGCATGAGGACGAAGTTGGCTTGCGAGGGCACGTAGGGGACACCGAGCTTTTCAAGGCCTGCAGTAAGGACTTCGCGGGCGGCGAGGACTTCGATGACGAAGGACTTGAGAAAGCCTGTGTCTTCGACGGCGGCTTTGGCCGCAATGGCGGCAATGAAGTTGACCGAGTAGGGGGAGTGCGATTTGTGGATCGCAGCCATATTGTCGGCGCAGGAGAAGAGGCAGCCGACGCGGAGGGCGGCCATGCCGTAGACCTTGGAGAAGGTGCGGCTGACAAAGAGGTTGGGGTATTCGTTCAAGTAAGGCAGCATGGTGATGCCGCAGAACTCGAAGTAGGCCTCGTCGATCAGGACCGCAGCACGGGGGGCTTTGTCGAGGATGCGCTCGATGCCGTCGCGTTTGATCGCGGTGCCGGTGGGGTTGTTGGGATTGGAGATGAAGATGGCTTTCGTGTCGGGGCGAATCGAAGCCAAAAGCTCTTCGAGGGGGAACTTGAGAGTGTCCTTCTTGTAGGGAAGGGTGCGGACATTGGCCCCGGCGACTTCGGAGTAGAAGCGGTACATGGCGTAGCTGGGGGTGAGGATCAGGACATCGTCGTCGTTGTCGACGTAGGCGTTGACGAGAACCTGGATGGCTTCGTCGGTGCCGTTGGTCATGACGAGTTCGTCTTCGCCGACTTCAAAGAAGCGGGCGAGGGCGGGGATGACTTCGGTGTATTCGGGATAGACGGTGAGGGCGTCGGCGGTCAGGACCTGCAGGATTTTGGCGAGGACTTTGGGACTGGCGCCCGAGGTATTCTCATTGAAATCGAGGCGGAGCTTACCGGCCCGACCCGAGCTGGGCGGGTGGTAGGCGGCCATCCTGTCGATGGCGGGACGCGGGATGGGGCGTGGCATTTCCATTAGCGGAGACGCTCCTCGACGGACCGGGCGTGGGCTTCGAGGCCTTCGGCGCGGGCTAGTGTTGTGATGGCCGGGGCGAGGCGAGTGAGGGCCTCGGCGCTGAGTTGCTGGGTGGTGATGATCTTGACGTAGTCTGCTGCGGAGAGGCCGCCCCGGAGACGGGCCGCGCCGCTGGTGGGCAGGACGTGATTGGGGCCACTGGCGTAGTCGCCTGCGGCTTCGGGCGAGTAGCCGCCGATGAAGATGCCACCGGCATGCTTGAGGTGTTTGAGGAGCTTGTCGCTGGGGATGGAGAGGTGCTCGGGGGCGAAGCGATTGGAGAGCTCGCAGGCTTCTTCGAGAGTGTCGACGAGGAGGATGGCGGAGTTACGCTGGATGGCGACCCGGGCCACGTCGGCAGTGGGGAGGGTGGCAAGTTGGCGATCGACTTCAGCGGCTACCTGCTCGGCCAGCTTGGTGGAGGTGGTGAGGAGGATGGCGGCGGCATCGGTATCGTGCTCGGCCTGGGCGAGCATGTCGGCGGCGATCCACTTCGGGTTGCCCTTGTCGGCAATGATGAGGATCTCGGTGGGGCCAGCGACAAAGTCGATGCCGACCTCACCGGCGAGGAGCTTCTTGGCGGCAGCGACGTAGATGTTGCCGGGGCCAACGATGCGGTCGGCTTTAGGAACGGTTTTGGTGCCGAAGGCAAAGGCGGCGATGGCGTGTGCGCCACCGAGCAGAAAGGTATTGGTGACGCCGAGCAGGTGGGCAGCACCGAAGATCTCAGGCACGAAGCGGGGGCTGGTGACACAGATGTTGGGGACGCCAGCGACCTGGGCGGGCTGGGTGGTCATGAGGAGGGTGCTGGGGAGGGGGTAGCGACCCGAGGGGATGTAGGCAGCGACCGTATCGAGAGGCCGCACGAGATAGCCGAGCTTGAGCCCCGGGGAGAGCTCAATCGAGGCGGGTTTGGGGATTTGGAATTTCGCGAAATTGCGGATGTTGGCGGCAGCAGTTTTGACTGCTTTGACGAAGGCTGACGAGAGTTGGCTGGCCGCTTTTTCACACTCTTTGGGGGAGACGCGGGGGCTTTTGCGGTCGAAGTTGTCGAACTTGCGGGCGTATTCGAGCAGGGCCTTGTCGCCCTCTTTCTGGACTGCGGCGAGGATGGGTTCGACGACGCGGATGGCATCATCGAAGCTGGCCTGCCGGCGCTTGAGGAGGCTGGTGGCCCTGGTGCGTGGAAGGATGCGAAGGTACGGCATTAGAGGATGATCTTGTTGAGGGGGTATTCGACGATGCCGGAGCCACCGGCTTCTTTGAGGCGCGGAATGATGGTGCGGACGGTAGTCTCGTCGAGGATGGTGTGGACGGCGACCCAGGCATCGTCAGAAAGCTGACTGATGGTGGGAGTCTTGAGGGCTGGCAGGACCGCGAGGACCTGTTTGAGGTTGACCTTCTCGACGTTGAGGATGAGGCCGACTTTGCCGAGGGCGGCGATGGCACCATCGAGGAGGAGCTTCATGTCGGCGAGCTTGCGCTGCTTCCAGGGGTCTTCGTAGGACTTCTTGTTGGCGATGAGTTGGGTGTTCGATTCGAGGATGGTTTCGACAATGCGGAGCTTGTTGGCACGGAGGGAGTTGCCGGTTTCGGTGACTTCGACGATGGCATCGCAGAGGATGGGGGGCTTGACTTCGGTGGCACCCCAAGAGAATTCGACTTTGGCTTTGACGCCATTGCGATCGAGGTAGCGTTTGGTGGCACCGACGAGTTCGGTGGCGATGACTTTGCCTTCGAGGTCTTTGACCGAATTGATGTTGGAAGCTTCGGGGACGGCGAGGACCCAGCGGACCTTGGAGAAAGAGGCGCGGCTATAGACGAGGTCGGCGACGGCGACGACGTCGGAATCGTTCTCTTCGACCCAGTCGCGCCCGGTGAGGCCGGCATCGAGGATGCCGTCTTCGACGTAGCGGGCCATCTCCTGAGCGCGGATGAGCATGCATTCGATTTCAGGGTCATCGATGGAGGGGAAATAGCTGCGCGAGCTGGTGGTGATCTGGAAGCCGGCGCGGCGGAAGATATCGATGGTAGCGGCTTCGAGGGAGCCTTTGGGGATACCGAGTTTAAGCTTCATGGCTAGTGTTTATAGACCTCTTCGGGGTTGTAGGCTTTGGTGTCGACGTAGACGAATTCCTGGTCGGGGTTGAGTTGTTTGGCGAAGCAGGATTCGTAGCCTTCGTGGCAGACGCCGGGGCCGACGGCTTCGGCGAGGATGAGCAGGGTGTCGAAGTCGCAGTCGGTGCGGATTTCTTTGACGTTGAGGAAGTGGCCGGAGGATTCGCCCTTGAGCCAGAGTTTGTTGCGGGTGCGTGAATAGAAGCAGGCTTTACCGGTCTCGAGGGTCTTGGCGAAGGCTTCTTCATTCATGAAGCCGACCATGAGGACGCGCTGGGTTTTCCAGTCCTGGATGACGGCGGTGACGAGGCCGTCGAGTTTGGAGTAGTCAAGTTTTGGGATAGGCACGAAAAAATCCTTAAAAAACAGAAAGCCCGCCGGGCTGGGGTTCAGCGCGGCGGGCTAATTTAGGAGAAGTAGATCGCAAAGATCACAACATATGGGCCGGCCGCATCACAGGGTGAAGATGGTGATGGAGACGGTGGTGATGCAGCCCAAAAGCCATGAAATTCAAGCATAGCATGGGGCCGTGAAAAAGTTAAGAAGTTCGAGCATTGTTGCGATACTTTTCGCGCCGTTGGTCGAGGGCATCAAAGAAGAGGATGGAGCCGAAGGCG
The DNA here is from genome assembly GCA_044340255.1 of Bryobacter sp. GTDB lineage: Bacteria > Acidobacteriota > Terriglobia > Bryobacterales > Bryobacteraceae > Bryobacter. The sequence goes on from JBIITX010000006.1 coordinate 70,327, forward strand.
GTCAAGGAATAAAGGATGGCATCTGGGGCCCATTGGTTCTCGAAAAGAAGCAGTGAGGCGAAGAGGGCGGCAGCAGCGAAGGGGTAGACGATGCGGCGCGGGCGGAGGACCCACCAAGAGAGGAAGGCACAGCCCATCCCAAAGGCGATACCAGTTTTGAGCCAAACGAAGCCAATTGCGGGCAGGGCCGCCAGCAGGATGACGAGGACGCTTTGGACCCGCGTGGGCACGAGTTGCCGCTGGGCCTGGCTGGGACGAGAGCGGCGGAGCAAAAAGGCAAGGATGGCCAGGGCGAAGACGACGGCCTGGGGCCATTGCGAGGGTTGGAAGCCAAACTGGTAGGTGCCAAGCATGGCAATGAGAAGCATGAAGCCGCCGAGGCAGGCGAAGAGGAGCTCTGGCTTGATGCCATTCCAGGGGTCCGTGTGCTGGAGGTTGGTTCTAGACTCCATATCTTGAGGTTCCCACAAAGGTGGGCTTGATTTCGCTGATGGAATTGGTGCCGCACTGGCGCATGGCGAGGGCGAATTCGTTGCGGAGGATTTCGAGGACTTTGGCGACGCCGGGTTGGCCGTAAGCGCCGAGGGCCCAGAGGTAGGGCCGGCCAATGGCGACGGCGGTGGCACCGAGGGCGAGGGCTTTGAAGATGTCGGTGCCGCGGCGGATGCCGCCATCGAGGAGGAGGGGGATGCGTTTGTTGACGGCGTCGGCAACTTCGGGGAGGCAATCGAGGGTGCCTCGGCCGGACTCTACGGCGCGGGCGCCGTGGTTGGAAACGATGATGCCGTCGACGCCGTGTTCGACGGCGAGGCGGGCGTCTTCACTGGTTTCAAGGCCCTTGAGGATGAGCTTCATTTTGGTGAGCTGGCGGTATTTTTTGATGGTTTCCCAGGATTGGGCGGGGTTGTGAACGAGGAAATCTTCGGTTTGGAAGCCGTCGAACATGGGCATGGGGCGACGGCCTTTTTTGCCTTCTTTGGTGACGGGATGGCAGGCGGAGCAGGGGCGAGAATCGAGCGCGTAGGAGCGGGCTTCGGTCTCGGTATTGCGGCCGCCTTGCGTGTCGACCGTGACTACCAGGACAGGGCAGCCGACGGCTTCGGCGCGGCGGACCATGCGTTCGGTGTTGGACCAGATGTTGGTGGGGTAGAGCTGATACCAGAAGGGGCGCCGGTGGATTTTGGCGATCTCTTCGATGGGAGTGGAGGTGACCGTAGAGAGAATTTGGAGGTGGCCGGAAGCGTTGGCGGCGCGGGCGGAGGCGGCTTCGCCTTCGGGGTGGTAGGCCTTCTGTGAGCCGGCGGGGGCGAGGATGATGGGGGTGGCCCAACGTTCGCCGAAGAGAGTGACGGAGGTGTCGGTCTTGGTGACGTCGATCATGCGACGGGGGCGCAAGTAGAGCTTGTCGTAGGCGGCGCGGTTGGCGCGGAGGGTTTTGTCATCATCGACGCCGGTGGAGAGATAGCCCCAATGAGCAGGCGGGATGGCAGCCTTGCCTTTGGCTTCGAAATCCATGACAGAGAAGATGTCTTTCATGTCATTTGTGTCTGCGGCAAAGAGGGGACTGGCAGCCAAAAACTGGAGGAATTGGCGGCGGTAGAGCGCCTGTTTCATGGGAGGAAGTGTATCATGCGGCCCTTGTTTTGGCGGGTTTGGCGCGCGTTGGGTCGATGGGGGAGGCGATGGCGGCGGCGGTGCGGCGGTTTTGGTCGCGGCGGCGGATTTCGGCGTCGTGAGTGAGTTGATCGAGGCGGGTTTCGCTGAACATGGAGCCCGCAACGAGGCCGAGGGAGAGGGCCTTGGGGAGTTCGTTTTGGAACTTTTTGAAGTCGCGGAGGATGGTGCGGACCGGGAGAGTGGGAGAGAGGACGGTGGAGGGGGGGAGGCTGACGTTTTGCTGGATGAAGCGATTTTCCTGGGAGACGCGGAGGTCGCGGAGGGCGGTACTGAAGGAGCGCTCGTAGTGGCGGCGGTATTTGGCGAAGCGTTCGTAGCGCTTTTGGAGTTCGGGGTCTTCGGGGGATTGGAGGAAATCGTAGAGGGCGCGATTTTCGGCGGCCTGGGATTGGTCCAGCCGCCAGGCGGAATTGATGATTCTGGAGAAACAGGATTCTTCGTATTGGTCTTGTGGCCTTAAATCTTCACGTAAAAAGGCAGATAGTTCATCGAATTTCACCTGCTCGTCGGCGGTGAGGATGAGTTTTTCTCCGGTGAGACCGTGGGTGCGGGCGTTTTGGGAGCGGGGGTTGGATCCAGAGTCCATGGTGGTATTTTGAATCAATTATTTTGTTATTTCAATAGTTATTATTTTATTGTTTGTTTTTTAGAGATTTAATTGGAGGGGAACCCTGAGCCAGGGCGGGAAGTGGAAGTGATGGCGGGGAATGGCCTGAAGCTAGCGAATTCTGTTGAGGATTTCTTCGACTGTAGAGTCGAGGTGGAGGGCTACCTCTTTGAGGATTGCTGCGAGAGTACCGGCCGGAATGGCGCGAGCTAAGGGAACGGTAATATGAGCCTGCGGGGGGCCAGATAGAGTCATTCGAACATGGCTGCCCGTTTGCCGGGTTGCACAGTAGCCGAGACGCTTGAGCGCTGCCACAAGAGAGGTGCCGCTCCAATCGCGCGGCAACTTCATGCCTGGATCACTTCTTCTCGAACGTAATGAAGACGGATGATTTTGGGAGCTTCGTCGTTTTCAAAATGGCAAGCCACGGCATCTTTGACCATTGCCTGAAGGTCTTGTTCTGAGTCGGCTACGGTGAAGATGGAGTGACCTAAAGCGCGAGCAGAGAAGCCACCTTCGGGTGCATCTTCGACTAGAAAAATGATCTCGTTCATAGCTTGGCCTAGCACCATGCTACACGGTAAATCCTTGCGGGAACAGAGGAAGCACCTTTGCCTTAGCGGCTACACTTAAGTCCAAAGTCACTCAAGAGGACGGAACTCTCTTCATTACATTGCCGGACGCAAGTACGCTGGCTGGCCGATGGAGGCGGGCATGTGAATGGATTTGTCGATGTGAAGGCGCTGGTGGGGTTGATTGAATCACGGACCCATTCCCGTTGTGTGTTCCAGCAAGTGCTTCATTCGGGATTTACCTTCATGAATCGCACGGGGAATCCGCAGTTGCCGCGGCGGGTTTGGGCGCTGGGGGGTGGACTTGAGTTCCCGCTTGCGGCGGCGACCTTGATGTTTCGAGTTGCGGACCGACTTTTAGGGACACGGATCTCTGTTTATGGATGGTGCCTTGTCTTTCAACGGAGACCACAGGGCTTGGTGGATGTGGCCGTTGGGGCCAGTAATCCTACTGTTTGCATCCGCTGCGGGGCGGGGCACGTGGTGAGTTCGCTCGCGGGACTAGTGAAAGCGTTTTGCGGGATCCGGTGGTACCGATGCCCGCGTTGCGCAGGCTTCAATTTCTTGACTGGGGAGGCCCGAGCCGAGGTTGAGCTAGCTGCTGGAAAGTGAGGGGGGGGGAGGCGATGCGATCTTGAGTGATGCTTTCGCGGTAGACGTCATTTTCAAAAAAAACCAACCGGTGTAGCGGAGTTGGAGAATCCTGACTGGCTAGCTGACCTTTTCGCCACGCAAGACTTCGAAGACTGTGCCGTCGCCTTGATCGACGATCAGACCGGTGGTGACTCCGTTCGAGTCTTTTGTGAAGGTGAATTGAATATCTTCGTTCTTAAGGAAGAATTTCGATTCTGATTCAGGGAACATCTCGGCCTTGGCTTCGGAATTGCGCCTGGAGAATAGTTTGCCGTTTTCGATGGTGACGACAAAGGTGCCTTTGGGGTGACGGGTTTTGTACTCGCCGACGTAGCTGCTGAGAACCGACGGGGCTAGCGTGATCGCTTTTCGCTCGTATGGCATTTCATACGGTTGGCCAAAGACTATCGACGAAAGGACTGCGCTGATCTTGCCGGAAGAGCCGCGGCCGTTGTTGCTTAACACGATGACGGTGACGCGGTCGGCGGGGTAGCGGGCGATGTAGGTGATAAAGCCGGCGAGATTGCCACCGTGAGCCACTTCTTTGCGCCCGTGCCTCGAACTGATCCAAAAGCCCAAGCCATAACTCTTGCCTGGGAGCATTTGATTTTGAGGGGCCATCATGTCCTCAATGGATTTCTGTGACAGCAGCTTGTCTGAATACAGAGCCTGATCCCAGAGCAGAAGGTCTTCTGTGGTGGAGTAGATTCCACCCGCGGCGTAGAGGCCGACGATTTCTGCATAGGGAACATTGGTGAGCGGGTCGCCTGGCAGTTGCTGGTAGCCGGTAGCGCGGTTTTTGATGATGCGGCGCGGATTTTCATAGCCGGTTTGCTTCATGCCCAGCGGATCGAAAATGTTCTCCTGGAGGAATTCGCCGTAGGTCTTGCCGGAGAGGCGCTCGATGATCAAGCCCATCAGGTTGTACCCGGAATTGGCGTAGCGAAAATCCTCGCCCGGCTTGAAGTCGAGAGGTTTCTTTTTGGTGGCCTCCAGCCACTGGTCCCAGGGAACGGGCAGGCCGCGGAGTGCGCCCAAGTCGGAGGCGGTAACGGCGGGGATTCCGGAGCTCATGGTGAGAAGTTGCCTGATTGTGATTGGTTGCCATGCTGGCGGGCAGTCGGTCAGGTATTTGCAGAAGGGGTCGTTGGTGTTCAACTTACCTCGCTCCTGCAGCATCAGGATGGAGGCGGCGGTGAATTGCTTGGTTAGGGATGCCAGGCGAAAAACAGTCCTGGGGGTGTTTGGGGCTTCGAATTCGACATTGGCCATGCCGTAACCCTTGCTGAGGATTGGCTTGCCGTTTTGCGCTACGAGGATAGCCCCGGTGAAGCGCTCGAACTGGACGGCGGACTTCATGTAATTCTCGATCTCGGAAGCGATCTGTTGTGGGGAACGGGCGGCAACTTGTGCGGAGGCGGATTGCAGGGACAGGAAGCAGAAGGCCGAGACGGTGAGGAGGGTTGTTGGTGTGAGGAGAGCCATGTGAAGGTAGCGGGACTTCGAACCCATGGGGGTTGGACGAAGGGGATTCCGTTTGGTCATGATGGAATGCTGGCTTGTGTGAGCCAGTGGGCGGCGAAGTGGAGGACTTCGAGTGGGGGTGGGGGCGGGTTTGGGTTGGTGAAGGACTCGATGGCCTGGAGGGTTTGTTCTTTGAAGGTGGCGTCGAGGATTTGGACCCAGTGGGGGAAGTGGTTGGCGAGGGCGTGGAAGTAGCGGGATTGGGGCTCGACCAGTTTTGCGTAGCGGGCGGTCTTTTGGCGGGCGCGGTCTTCGCCGAGGTTGCGGGCTAGTTCGCGTTGGAGCATTCGTTCTGCACGGAGGGACTCGGGGAGGGTGAGGAAGACGTAGCGGTGGGGGAAGGCGATGCGATTTTGGGTGATGGTTTCGCGGTAGAAATCGATCACAAAGCTTAGGGACTGGGCTGTCGCTTCGGGGAAGGCCCAGTTAAACCAGAGGGGCTGGAAGGGGTCGCCATCAAGGATAGTAGTGGGGGATTGGGTGGCGCGTTGCCAGCGTTCGCATTGGCGCTCGAGATACCAGGTGGGTGGTTCGGGGTTGGGGCGGGAGAAGAGGAGATTTGCTTCGGCGATGACGGGGATTCCGCAGCTTGCGAAGTGGGCGGCGAGGGTGGATTTGCCGACACCGGGGGCTCCTTCGAAGGCGAGGATTCCTGATTGCATGAGCAAAACCAATTTAGCGCAGGCGAAATAGGAAATGAGCGCTTTCAGGGTACCGAAAGCGCTCACGGAGGAGGGACAGGATTTCGATTAACGGCGGCGTGACTTGAAGCGGGTTGCCCCAGCGATGAGGGCGGAGCCGATGAGGAGATAGGTGGCTGGCTCTGGCACGTTGTTTGGGATGTCTTCGAAGGCTTTGAACTGGAAGGCGAGGGCAGAGTTGGTTTGGGTGGCGCCGTTCCAGTCGAGGGCGGCGGTGCCGGTGAGGGTGAAGTCGCCGGTGAGGCCCGCGATGAGGAAGTTGGTGACGACGGTTGTGCCGTCATTGGCGTTGTCATAAGCGCCGGTGGAGCCGATGGAGTTGCCGTTGAGGTTGAGGCTGTTCAAGCGAATGCGGGCTTCTGAAGTGTTGGCATTGGCTTCCGCGCGGGCACGGATGCCGATGAAGTTGACGTTGCCCGCTTTGGTGTCGGTGAGGGAGGCGGTGTAGGTGTTGCCGAAGGTGAAGGTGATGGTGTTGCCGGCGCGCTGGAGGATGAAGTTTGTCAGTGCATTGCTGCTGGCGCCCGAACTCGCAGAGCCCCAGACGAACTGGGTAGAGCCGGTGCCGGCGATGGCAGAGCTGCTGGTGGGGGGAGTGGAATCGGCAGGGTTGTTCCAGTGGAGGCCGATTTCGTTGGTGCCCGAGTTGGCGTTGTTGCCGATGCGGCCCTGGACGGCGAAGATTTCCTGGGTGTAATCGATGGTGTTGGTTTGGAAGCCGGGGACGCCGAGGTTTTTCATGTAGAGGTTAAAGGCAGCGTCATCACCGATGTTTTGGGTGATGGTGGCGGCATAGGAATTTGCCGAGACCAGGGCGAGAAGCAGTAGCAACTTTTGCATTTCTGACCTTAGGATGCACCAAGAAAATACTAGTAGCCACAGGACTAAAGTTTGGTTAGTTTTAGTACTTTTCTGATTCATCGAGAGATGTATGATTGCGGAATGCGAATCTGGTTCCTATTTGTTTTGAGTGTGTTGGTGGGGTTTGGGCAGAAGCAGGCAGAGGTGGACCGGATCTTTGCGGCCTTTAATACGCATACTCCGGGTTGTGCGGTGGGAGTATCGAAGAACGGGAAGCTGGAAGTGGCGACGGGGTATGGGATGGCGGACCTGGAACGGCAGGTGGCGATTGGGCCGGGAACGATCTTTGAGAGTGGGTCGCTGGCGAAGCAGTTTACGGCGGCGACGTTGATGCTGCTGGAGCAGCAGGGGAAGTTGTCGCTGGATGATGCGATGGGAAAGTATTTGCCGGAGTTGCAGGGGGCGACGGCGCGGGTGACGATCCGGCAGGTGATCAGCCACATCAGCGGGATCCGCGAGTGGCGGGCGATTGCGACGATGGGTGGGCGGCAGGAGGGAACCTATGTCTACCGGAATGAGGATTTGCTGGAGATGGCGGGGCGGCAGAAGGCGTTGAACTTTGATGCGGGGAGCCAGTACAGCTATTCGAATACGGGGTACAACATTGCGGTGATTCTGGTGGAGCGGGTGCTGGGTGGGAAGAGTTTTGAGGAGTATACGAAGGAGCAGATCTTTGCGCCGCTGGGGATGAATGAGACGAGTTGGAGGAGCCGGTTTCGGCGGATTGTGCCGGGCAGAGCGCTGGCTTATGGGTCGGGTGAGGGCGGAGTGCTGGAGCAGGCGACACCGATTGAGAACATTATTGGAGCGGGTGGGATGTTGACGACGGTGGGGGATTTGCTGAAGTGGAATGAGAATTTTGTGCATGCAAAGGTGGGTGGGCCGGGGATGGTGGCGGCGCAGCAGAAGCCGGCGGTATTAACGAGCGGGAAGGTGATTGAATATGCGGCGGGCTTGACGGTTGGGGAGAAAGAGATCTCGCATTCGGGAGCGACGGGTGGGTATCGGACGTGGTTGGGGCGGTATCCGGCGGTGGGGGTGTCGGTGGCGGTGATGTGTAATTCGGCGCAGGCGAATGCGGTGCAGCTGGGGAGACGGACGGCGATGCTGTGGACGGGAGGGAAGGAGGAGACTCGGGAGGAGGGGAAGAAGCTGGAGGGGATGTACCGGAATTTGCGGGACAACACGGTGGTGCGGGGTGGGCGGTTTGTGGAGGCGGAGGGGGGACGCGTGAAGCAGGTGACGCCGAATGGGGATGTGCTGTTTGAGAAGGTGGAGGAATGGAAGCCAGGGGGAAAGGAAGTGGAGGAGTTTGTTGGGGCTTATGAGAGTGACGAGACGGCGTCGCGGGTGGTGATTGGTGTGGGAGGGAAACCCGGGGAGTTGTTGTTGCAGGTGGGGGCGACGAAGATGGTGCTGCGGCCGACGTTCCGGGATGGGTTTGCGGCAGCGGGGACGTCGATTGTGTTTCGCCGGGATGAGGGCGGGAAGGTGGTGGGGATGAGCGCGGGGGATTCGCGGGTTTGGGATTTGCGGTTCAGGCGTAGCGCAACTGGGCGGTGAGGGTGGCTGGCTGGTTGCTGGTGGTGCGGAGCCAGTAGGCGTTGAAGCCGGTGGGGAAGGTGTGGGTGGTGGGCTTGCCGGGTTGGACGGTGAAGCGCTGGTAGGTGACCCAGAGGCCGAAGCCGGTGAGGTCGACTTCGACGTTGACTTCGATGGGCTTGGTTTCGGTGTGGGAGAGGGTGAGGGTCTTCTTGTCGTAGCCGGTGAAGAGGTAGGGGTCGGAGGGGGTGTTGGCTTCGACCGGAGTATTGGCCCAGGGGCCGCCCTGACCGGTGACTTTGCCGAAGCTCCAGAGATCGTCGGAGGCGCCGAGCCAGAGGGAGTGCTTGCCGTCGGTGGAGGTGATCCATTCTCCGGCGGGGAGTTGCTGCTTTGCGGGGCCAGAAAGGACGGTGAGGCCGCGCCAGGAACAGAAGTCGCGGACGGGGAGATGGTGCGTTGCGACGGGGCGGGCCATGGCGATGCCGCCGGCGTTGTTGGAGGGGAGCTCGAAGAAGGTGCCGTGGATGTGGAGGAGGTCTCGCTCGGTGGAGACTTCGCGAGCGATGCGAATGTTGGCAGTGCCTACATTGGACTTGGGGAAGCGCCAGCGCTTGCCGGATTCATCGGTGTAGATGACGGAGGCCTGGTCGACGATGAGCGGGTTGGCGGGGGGAGCGAGGTTGGCTAGCATCCAGGCGTGGGTTTTGGGGTCGTTGATGAGCTGCAGAGTTAGGGAGGCGTTGAGCTCGTAGAGGGAATCTGGGGTGGCGAGTAGAAGGGTGCCCTTCTTTTCGCCGCGAGCCCAGAGGATGCCTTCGGAGGGAGTGGCTTGCTTTGCGGGGACGATGGGGCGGGGATCGGGATTCGAATAGTGGAGGAAGGCTGTGGCCTGGGTGGCGTTGGTGGTGGGGGTGAGGCGGAGCCAGGTGGCCTGGTCTTTGGGGGAGAAGAGGGTGTGGGTGTAGCCGCCGGCGGGGACGGTGAGCGTGCGCAGCGGGGACCATTGGTTGTTGCCGCGGCGATCAACTTCGAGCTGGACGGTGAGGGGCTGGTTGCCCTGGTGGGTGAGGTGGAGGCAGCGCTGGGGGAAGCCGGAGAAGAGGTAGGGTTCTGAGGCTTCGTTGGCTTTGGGGTTGTCGTTGATCCAGAGGGCACCGCGACCGATGGGGATGCCGAGGGAGTCGAGCTTTGCAGGGGGGAGGAACCAGAGGTTGGACTGGGATTGGCCGGGGCCGGCGATTTTGCCTTTGACGTTGCGGGTGTTGAAGAATTCGTTGGTGGCGGTATCGTCGCAGCCGCAGACGATTTTGTTTTGCCAGAGGGCGAAGTCGCCGATGACGCGGAGGTAGGAGGAGCGGGGGGAGATGCCGGCGGAGTTTTTGACAGAGAAGGATTTGGGGAAGTGCCAGAACATGCCGTGCATGGTCATGAGGAGGGAGGGTTGGCCGATGTCGCGGATGCGGGGCCATTCGGTATTCCAGCCGTGGGCGCCATCGTAGCTATGGGAGGACTTGGGGAGGCGGTAGGAATGCCAGGTGCCCTGATCGAGGAGCATGAGGATGAGGGAGCGGTGGTCCCAGCCGATGGCCCAGATGGGATCGGTGGCGGGATTGGGATTGCCGGTGAGGCCGCCGGGGCCGGTGACTTCGGTGAACTGGTTGCGGCGGATGACGCGCCAGGATTTGCCGTCCCATTCGGCAAGGCAACCAGAGGGGGTGCTGGGAGGGAGGTTGCCGCCGCCGACTTCGCCGTTGTTGGAATAGACGGTGCGGCCCTGGCCGGAGTAGAAGCCTTTGCCGTGGTAGCCGGGGAGGAGGGGGCCGGTGAGGTCTTTGGCGGCTTTGCGGGCGAGGGCGGCGTTGGCGTCTTCGTAGAGTTGGGTGACGTTGAGGGTGTGGACGTCGATTTCGTAGAAGCCCTCTTCCATGGTGGCGAGGTAGATTTTGCTCGCGGGGTCGGTGAGGTGGCGGGCGTTGCCGGTGGGGCGACCGAAGGCGCGGGTGTAGGGGATGGTGCGGACTTTGGAGTTGGAATCGATGGCGTAGGGGCCGATGAAGAGCTGGTTGGACTCGCGGTGGATCATGCGGTTGGCGGGGGTGCCGCCGATGGATTCATTGCGAATGGTTTGGTTGAGTTGGGGATCGATTTCGTAGAGCTTGTCGTCGGAGCTGGCGGGTTGGTGGGGGGAGTAGGTGAGGACCCAGAGCTTGCCTGCCCAGGGGACGACGGCACCGGTGCCGCATTCGTTCTGGGAATTGAACATGGCGAGGTGGGGGTAAACACCGCTGATTTGACGGGGAGGGGTAGCGGGGGCGAGGAGGGAGAGGAGGAGGGCGCGGCGTTGCATCGGCCCTCCTATTTTTGCAGATGGATGGTTAGCGTTTGCGGCGTGCGGCGGCGAAGGCGAGGAGGGCGACTCCGGCCAGGGAGTAGGTGGCGGGTTCAGGGATGATCAAAGCAGTGGGAGGCGTGAACTCGACGCCGACGGGAACAGTGTTTGAAGCGAAAGCCGCCTTGTAGCCCTGGGTGGTGTAGAAGGTCTTCAGCCAATTCTGATCATCGACGTTGCCTGCGGCGGCAGAGATAAGTGGGGCAGCGAAAGCACGCTCGCCGTAGCCCACGAAGATCCCGCTGAAACGGAGACCGGCGTAGGTATCGAGGAAGGTGTCGTTGACGAAAGCGATGAGATGGCGGCGGCCGGTGGAGTCAGCGGGTTCACTGATGCCGATGAGGAGAGAGAAGGTTGGGGTGAAGGGGGCATTGACGGAAACAACGGAGGTGCCGATACCGGGGATGCTGGGGATGAAGCTGAGATCGAGTTGGGAACCGTTTGATTGGAAGACGGCGATGGAAGTTACGTCGGTTTTATTGCTTCCGCCGGGGCCCATGTTGAGGGTGTAATCGATGGTGATTGGGCTGGCGAAGGTTGTGCCCAGAGCAAGGGTGAGTAGGGAGAGAAAGCGAAACGTATTTTGTGATCGTCGCACGATCTCTGTGACTTTCAAATGAAATTACCAGGCACAAAGTACTAGAGGTGCCATAGTATGGGGTCGATGAATCGAAGACACTTTCTGGGAAGTTTCATGGCGCCGGCGGTGGCGAAGAAGAAGCCGAATTTTGTGGTGATTCTGGCGGATGATATGGGCTACAGCGATGCGGGTTGTTATGGGGGTGATATTGATACGCCGCATCTGGATGGGCTGGCGAAGGGTGGGTTGCGGTTTACGCAGGGCTATACGACGGCGCGGTGCGGGCCCTCGCGGGCTTGTTTGCTGACGGGGCAGTATGCGCAGCAGACGGCGAGCGATGTGATGACGCCGGGGAAGACGCCGGAGTGGGTTCGATTTGCGCCGCAGTATTTGAAGGATTTGGGGTACCGGAGTTATCACTCGGGGAAGTGGCACATGAAGTTCAAGCCGGTGAGTGGGGCGGGGTTTGAGCATTCGTATACGCAGATGGCGCAGTTCAGCTTCTTTACGGAGAAGGGGAATTTTCTGGATGAGAAACCGGTGAAGGGTGGGGAGCCGTTCTATGCGACGACGGGGATTGCTTCGCACGGGATTGAGTTCTTGAAGGGGCATGGGACTGGGCCGTTCTTTTTGTATTTGCCGTTTACTGCGCCGCATTTTCCGTTGCATGCTCTGGAGGAGGATATTGCGAAGTACAAGGACCGGTTTGGGGAAGGGTGGGATGTGGCGCGGGCGAGGCGGCATGCGCGGATGAAGCGGATGGGATTGGTGAATTGTGATTTGGCACCGCTGGAGGAAGGGGTGTGGCCGGACTGGAATTTGAAGACGGAGGAGTTGGTGGGGAGGGTGGGTGAAGGAGAGGTGTCGCGGGCGGTGCCGTGGAAGAGCCTGACGCGGGTGCAGCAGGAATTTCAGAGGACGAAGATGGCGATCCATGCGGCGATGGTGGACCGGATGGACCAGGAGATTGGGCGGGTGATTGGGCAGCTGAAGGCGATGGGGGAGTATGAGAACACGGTGATCCTGTTTGCGTCGGATAACGGGGCGAGTGCGGAGCAGATGATTCGTGGGGAGGGGCATGACCGGGAGGCGAGGCCGGGGTCGGCGTTGTCGCATTTGTGTTTGGGGCCGGGGTGGTCGAGCGCGGCGAATGCGCCGTTTCGATTGCATAAGTCGTGGGTGCATGAGGGGGGAATTGCGTCGCCGTGGATTCTGCATTGGCCTGCGGGGATTGCGGCGAAGGGCAAGTTGCGGCATACGCCTTGCCATCTGGTGGATGTGGTGCCGACGATGGTGGATTTGGCGGGCGGTGGAGAGGGGAAGTTTGCGGGGAAGAGTTTGAAGCCGGTGTTTGGTGGGGATGTGGATTTGAAAAGGGAGTATTTGTACTTCAACCACAACAAGAACCGGGCGTTGCGAGTGGGCAATGAGAAGCTGGTGGCGATTGGGGAGAAGGGGCCGTGGGAGTTGTATGACCTGGCGAAGGATCGTAGTGAGCAGAAGAATCTGGCTTTGCAGCGGCCGGAGGTGGTGGCGCGGATGGCGAAGCGGTGGCAGGAGATTGACGAGGAGTTTGTGAGGGTGAGGGAGGCGGCGAGGCCGACTGCGTTGCCGCGGATGGGGGGCGGGGCTGGGGCGTGAGGGGCTGGGGCGTGATGACCTTTTGCTGACCTTTTGCTAACGCAGGACTGAGTACTAATTTTGTGGAATCTCTCAAGATGGATTCCATGAAGACTACATCAATGATTTTGGGATTGGCGCTTTGTGCGTCGGTGGAAGCAGCCGTGTTTACGAGCAGTGGGGCGGGGGCGGCTGATATCCAAACCAGCGTGAATTCGTTTCGAGCGGCATTGGGGGCGAACAATGGGGTGGGTGGGAGCTTTGCCGGTGGTCGCAGAGAGATCAACTGGGATGGGGTGCCGAATTCGGCGTCGGCACCTAACAATATGCCTGCTAATTTTTTCAATGCGAACTCGCCGCGAGGGGCTGTGTTCTCGACTGCGGGGACGGGATTTCAAGTCAGTGCCAATGCGGCCAGTGGGACGCCGGTGCGGTTTGGAAATTTGAATGCGAACTACACCAATGAATTTCAGGCCTTTAGCGCCGAGCGGCTGTTTACCATTTTGGGGTCGAACACGATGCAGGTTGACTTCTTTGTGCCGGGAACGAATACGCCGGGGATCGTTGCGGGGTTTGGAGCTGTGTTTACGGATGTCGAAATTGAGCAGGGAACCTCGATCTCGATCTTTCGGGAGGATGGAAGCTTTGGTGGGATCTTCAGCGCTGCGACGGGGCCGAGTGGTGGCTTGTCGTTTCTTGGGATTACGGATGCGGCTGGAATTAGCCGTGTGGTGATCCAGGCGGGAACTGTGAATTTGTCCGCCAATACCGGCGATAACTTGCAGGACTTAGAAGATGCCGTTGCGATGGATGACTTTATCTATGGCGAACCAGTGGCGGCGGGATCAGCTGTACCGGAGCCCAGTACGATCGCGTTGACTCTGGCAGGAGTGGTTGCCATAGTGCGCCTGAGAAGGCGCTAGGCGGAGGGGGGCGAGACTCCGTGGAGGAGTTTTGCCCCCAGTCGGCTGTTCTGTTTGCGCCGAACTTGAGACTGCGGTGATAGATTCGAGTTCATGATTTGTTACTTGGGGAGATTGGCCGCCGCCTTGGTGCTGTTTAGTGTGGCGGGGCAGGCCCAGAGTGTTGGGGGGTTCTTTGCGCGGGAGAAGGTGATCTGGACTTCGCCGCTGCACATGGACAAGAAGCAGTGGGGGTGGGTGGCGCTGGCGGGGGCGGGGACGGCAGGGTTGATTGTGGCGGATACGCGGATTTCGAGGGGGTTGCCGAACAGTTCCGGACAGCTCGATTGGGGGAGGAGGCTGTCGCGATTTGGCGGGTCTTATGGAGCGTTGGGGATCAGTGCAGGGATTCTTGCGGTTGGGGCGGCACGGAGTGATAGCAAGCTGAAGCAGGCGGGTTGGATGGCTGGTGAATCGGCGGTGCATGCGTTTGCGGTGACGTATTTGCTGAAGATGGCGACGACGAGGGAGAGGCCGCGAACAGGATCCGGGAGGGGGCATTTCTTCTCGGGGTTTGAAGAGGTGGCGACGGGGAATAACAGCTTTCCTTCGGGGCATTCGATGGGGAGTTGGGCGGTGGCTTCGGCGGTGGCACATCACTACAAGGGGAAGAAGTATGTGCCGTGGGTGATGTATGGTTTGGCGACGTTGATGAGCGCGTCGCGGGTGGCGGCGCAGCGGCATTATGTGTCGGATGTGGCGGTGGGAGCGGGGATGGGGTTTCTGATTGGGCGGATGGTGGAGCGGCGGTACTGAAGGGCTTAGATCCGTTGGCAGCCGTCGAGGCGCGCCAGCTGGCGGTCAAAGGTCGCGAGGGGTTGGTGGCCGGAGGCGGTGGCCACGGCGAGGATCAAACAATCTGAGAAGCCCAGAGCCGGGTGGGCGGTAAAGTTGGCGAGGGCAGAGTTGACCACGGTTGCATCCTGAATGGTGAGGTGTTGGTGGTTGAGGATCATGTGGATGGCGCGAGCTAGTGCTGCTGGGGTAATCTCATAGACCGAATCGAGCACCCAGACCGCTTCAGCCAGGACCAGCAAGGAGACCCATGCGCCGTCTTTGACAAAGGCTTCGGCAGCGGCGGTTTGCTTGAGATCGTCGCGAGTGATGAGGCGAACGAGGACGTTGGTATCAACGGCTCGCATGGCGCGCCCTGATGTTTTTGCGGATGCCTTGCTTGAGTTCATCCAAAGTGTGCGGCGTTGGGGCCTTTGTGGGAAAGATGGCCTGATGGATGTCTTCGGAGGTAAAGCGTGTGGCTCTGGAAACAACGATTTGGCCGTCCTTCTCGGCCCATTCCAGGATGGAGCCGGGGCCGATGCCGAGGATCTCGCGAATGCGGCGGGGGATGGAGATTTGCCCCTGGGATGTCAGGCGTGATTGAGCGATGGGCATGGTTTTATATTACCCCGGTAATGCAGTCAGAGATTGTACTGTGGCCTGGATGACTGGATTGCTGTAGACTTTTGCAATGAGCAGCGGGGCGGACGAGACTGTCGTTATGGGTGTGAAGTCGGCGGCGAGCGCTGACGAGGGGCGGTTTGTTGCGGGGGCTTTGCTGGGGGGGCGGTACCGGATTTTGAACCTGCTGGGTAAGGGTGGGATGGGGGAGGTTTACCGGGCGACGGATTTGACGCTGGGGCAGAGTGTGGCGTTGAAGTTTTTGCCGGTGGAGGCGGCGGCGAACCCGCATCTGCTGGAGCGGTTTCATGGGGAAGTGCGGGTGGCGCGGCAGGTTTCGCATCCGAATGTGTGCCGGGTTTATGACATCGGTGAGGCGGAAGGTTTGCCTTATATCTCGATGGAATATGTGGACGGGGATGACCTGGCGGCATTGCTGGGGAGGATCGGGAGGCTACCGGCGGAGAAGGCGCTGGAGATTTCGCGGAAGCTTTGTGCGGGGCTAGCGGCAGCGCATGCGCGTGGGGTGATTCATCGGGATTTGAAGCCGCAGAACATCATGCTGAACAAGCGTGGTGAGGTGCTGATTATGGACTTTGGCCTGGCGGCCATTGCAGATCAGATGACCGGGGCGGAGGCGCGGAACGGGACGCCGGCCTATATGTCGCCCGAGCAGCTGAAAGGGATTGAAGTCACTGCCAAGAGCGATATCTATTCGCTGGGCTTGATTCTCTATGAGTTGTTTACCGGGAAGAAGCCGTTTGAGGCGAAGAGCGTGGCGGAGCTGATTGCGGCGCAGGAATCGACAACACTGGCGGGGATGACGACGCTGGTGAGCGACATTGACCCGGCGGTGGAGAAAGTGGTGCGGGCGTGTCTGCAAGCGGAAGCAGGGCGACGGCCGGGGTCGGCATTGGCGGTGGCAGCGGCGTTGCCGGGAGGGGACCCATTGGCGGCGGCACTGGCGGCCGGGGAGACGCCGAGCCCGGAGATGGTGGCGGCGGCTGGGAAGGGAGAGGGGCTTGCGAAGGGGTGGGCTTTGCTTTGCCTTGGGTTGATTTTATTGAGCGTTGCGGGCTCGCCTTTTGTGAAGCAGAGCCTGCTGGCGATCAACCACGCGCCCATGGACTATGCGCCGGAGGTGCTAGAGCAGAAAGCGCGGGATGTGGCGAAGAGTTTTGGTTATGTTGAGGCCCCGCAGGACCAGTATCTGAAGCTCCGAAGCCGACCGCTGTGGGTGGGTTCGCTGCGGCAGCGACAGGGGCCGAAGGAATGGGACCGGTGGCTGGCGGCTGAGTCGCCGCTGGTTGCGTGGTACCGGGACAGCCCGCGGTGGCTGCTGCGTTTTGCGCCTTACCCCGAAATCACCTCTGAGAACCCGGCACCGCTGGAGCCAGGCATGGTGGAGGTTACGCTCGAAGGGCGGGGGCGACTGCGACAGTTTCTGGGAGTGCCGAGGGACACGACGGCGGAGGTGAGCGAGGATGCCGTATTTGTAGCGGCGGGACTGGACCGGAGCCAGTTTAGCGAAGTGGCGGTGCAGGGGATTGCGCCGAGACTCTTCGACGAGCAGAAGGCTTACACGGGGAAGCACCCGGAGCTGCCCGAAGTGGAACTGCGTGTGGAGGTGGCGCGGTTTCGAGGGCAAGTCACTTATGTAGACGTGAAGGGGCCATGGAGCCCGAGGGCGGCGACAGGTAGAGCGGAGCCGAGGTCTCCGTGGAATATTGCGAGAGAGATTTTTATGCTTGGGGCCAGCCTTACGGCGCTGATCTATGTACCACTTTTGGCCCGAAGGAATTGGAGGCTGGGGAGAGCCGACCGCAGGGGAGCGATCAAGGTGGCACTGGCCATGTTCACGATTGGAATGGGGTATTGGGTGTGTACGGTACATGCTGTGCCGCACGAAGAAATGTTGGGCTTGCTGCTGTTGAGCGTGGGTTCGAACCTACTCAGTGGGGTGCAGTTGTGGGTGCTGTACCTGGCTTTGGAGCCGGCGTTGCGGGCGAAGTGGCCGCACTCGATTGTGGCGTGGAACCGAGTATTGAGCGGGAAATGGAACGACTCGCAAGTGGCGGCGCATGTGTTGATTGGCTGTGCGGCGGGTTGTGCGCTGTGGATGACATTTGCGATCCGGCAATTTGTGGTGATCGATACGAATGGACTAGGTGCCGGCGGATTTGGGTTGATGACTTATGGGACGCGGAATGCGATGGGGAGTATCTTTAGTCGGTTGTCGGAGATGTTGAGCTTGGGGCTATTGGGTTTCTTTCTGTTGTTTGGGCTGCGGACACTGATGCGGCGAGACTGGATTGCGGCTGTTGCGGGAGCGCTCTTGTTTCCTTTGATTGAAGGGAGTGTCACGGGTGGGAGCGCGGCCTGGGGCATGTATGCGCTATATGTAGGCGTTTATGGGACGTTGCTGATGATTATGTTGCGCTTTGGAGTGGTGGCGACGATGTCGGCGATGTTGTTTTTGAACCTGATTGGGGTGAGCCCGATGGGGACCAATTTGAAGGCCTGGTATGCGCCGAACGGACTGCTGGCGATTGCGCTGATTTTGCTGATCGCGGGGTGGAGTTTCTCGAAGTCACTGGGTGGTCGGAAGCTGTTGGACGACGATGTAGAGACTTATCGAGATGTAACGGAGTATTCATAGCAGAGTCACGTTGGGTCGCTACTCTTCGGGGATGATTCGCATTGTTGTTGGTGTTTTGTTGCTTGGCGCGAGCCTGATTGCGCAAACCTATGGGGAAATTTCAGGGACGGTCTTTGACCCGACCGGGGCGGTGCTGGCGGGGGCGGAGATCACGGTGGAGAATCCTTCGTCGGGATTTGTGCGGAAGACTGTTTCGACCGGGGCAGGCGCTTACAGCTTTGGGTATCTGAAGCCTGGGGTGTATCAGGTGACGGTGGCACTGGCGGGATTTAAGACGAGTGTGCGCAAGGACGTGCCCGTGCAAGTGGACAATGCGACGAAGCTGGATCTGGCGGTGGCCGTGGGGCAGGTGAGCGAGAGCGTGGAGGTGAGCGGGACGCTGCCTTTGCTCAATAGCGAGAATGCCGCAGTGGGAACTGTGATTGAGAATCGCCGCATCATTGAGTTGCCGCTGAATGGGCGGAACTGGTTGCAGATGGTAGCGCTGTCGCCGAATGTGAGCTCTGAGATGCGGTCGAGCGGGCATGTGGATTCGCGTCAGGGAGGGGAGCGGGGACGGCAATCGATTTCGATTGCGGGGCAGCGGCAGTTCTTTAACCGCTACACACTGGATGGGGTGGAGAATACCGACGTCAACTACAACACCTATGTGGTGCGGCCGTCGATTGAAGCGCTGGAGGAGTTTAAGATTCAAACGGGGATTTATTCGGCGGAGTATGGGAGGGCGGTATCGCAGATCAATGCGACGACGAAGACGGGTGGGAACCGGCACCATGGGGCGCTGTTTCACTTTTTGCGGAACGATGCGCTGGATGCCAAGGAGTGGCAGCAGGTTGGGAAAAAGAATCCGTTTCGGCGGAACCAATATGGGTTTGTGTGGAACGGGAAGGTGATTGAAGACAAGTTGTTCTTCTTGTCGAACTTTGAGGGGACGCGGGATTCGAAGACATTTCAAGGAACAGCGAATGTGGCACCTACGCCGTGGAGGACGGGTGACTTCACGGGACAAGCGGCGGTGATTTTTGACCCGGATACGCGGGTGTACCAAGTTACGAACGGGCAGGAGAGAGCGGTGAGTGCGAGCCCCTTCCCGGGGAACCGGATTCCGGCGAACCGTCTGCATCCGATTTATGGGAAGTTGCTGGAGTTCTATCCGGAGGCAACACGACCGGGGCAGGATATTGTGCAGAACTACATTCGGCAGCGGAACCGGCCGCTGCGCAATGACCAGTTTACACAGCGGTTTGATTTTAACGAGAGTGCGAAGTCGGCTTGGTTTGGGCGGTTTAGTGTGGCCGATGAGTTTGAGCGCCGGATTGAGAATTTTCCGCAGCAGGAAGGCGGAGTGCAGGTGAAGGTGTGGCAGGTGATGGCGGCGAATACGCGGACGCTGGCACCGAATATCGTGAACGAAACGCGATTTGGATATAACCGCTTTGATAACGATCTGATTTTGCGTTATGCCTATGAGCGGGATGTGACGAAGGAGTTGGGGATACGGGGCTTGGTGTCACCGAGTTCGAATGCGTGGGGGACGCCGGCGATTCAATTGGGGAGTGGATTGAGCGGGTTTGGCGAGAGTGGGAATGGACCGTGGATTTACCGGAACCGGACGATGCAGTTTTTGAATAACACAAGCGTGATTCTGGGCAAGCATACGCTGCGGTTTGGGATTGAGTCGCGGCGCGATATTTACAATGCAGAGGGCAATACGGTGGCGCGCGGGAGATTTTATTACAACGGGTTGTTGTCGATTGCGCCGGGTGGACGGGCGCAGGCAGCGAACCTTTGGGCTGACTTTGCGCTGGGTTTGAATCAGCGTTCGGAGCGCGCACTGGGACTGGCAGCGGGAGACCTGCGGGCGATTTCCTGGTATGGCTATGTGGAAGATGCGTGGAAGATCACTCCGAAACTGACGGTGACACTGGGGGTGCGCTATGAGTTGACGCCGCCGTGGGTGGAACCGAACCGGAAGATCATGAACATACAGATGTTTGGGTGGGGGCCGGGGTCGAGGACGCCGATCATGACGCGGCCGGGGGATGGGGATTTCAATGAGGGGTTATTGTTCCGGTTTGCGGATGTGATTCCGACACAAGTGGGCGATGACAAGATGGGGCGGGCGACGGTACAGACAGACCGGAATGATATTGCGCCGCGCATTGGTGTGGCCTGGGCACCTTCTTCGAAATGGACGATTCGGAGTGGGGCGGGCTTGTTCTATACGCAGGATCAGGGGAACCCGCGGTTTGACATTGTGAGGAATGTGGCGGGGCGCGGTGACTTTACTTCGAGCGACCAGAGGCCCAATTCGCCACTGGATGACCCGTGGAGGAATGAACGTCAGTCGTTTACGTGTTCCAACTGGAGTGGGAATTGTGTGGGACAGCCGTTTGTATTGGGCAATGTGAATGACCGGAAGACGCCTTATGTGGCGCAGTGGCTTTTGAATGTGCAACGGCAGGTGGGCAACAGCCTGGTGCTGGAGACGGGTTACATGGGGAATGTGGGGCGTAGGCTGGAGCGGCTGCGCTCTACCAATGAGCCCTATTTGAGGACGGGATTGACGGATACGAGCAGTGTGCAGAGCCGGAGGCCGTTTCCGATCTACGGGATTATCCAGCAAGTAGAGAATGTTGTGAACTCGAACTATCACGCGTTGAACTTCAAGGCGCAGCAACGGTTTGCGCGCGGGTTGTCGTTGCTGGCGGGTTATACGTGGTCGAAGGCGATTGATGATGGGAGTGGAATCCGCACGTCCGCCGGGGATCAGTCGATTGCGAAGTATGACTGGAATTTGCGGGATGAGCGAGGGCTGAGCCAGTTTCATACCGGGCATCGGTTTGTATCGAGCGTGCTGTATGAGGTGCCGTTTTTTGCTGGTGCGCCACGGCTTGCCAAGAGTGTGTTTGGAGGTTGGCAGGTGAGCGGGATTCTGACGTTTGCTACGGGGAACCCGGTTCGCGTGGGAGTGATTGGGGATACGAATGCGATTGGTGGCGAGGGGAATTATCCGGATGCCACGGGGTTGAGCGCGACGGCTGGCGCCGGGACGGTAGACCGGTTCTGGAACATCAATGCGTTTGACATTACGAATCCTGAGTTGCGGTTCCGGTTTGGAAACTCGGGGCGGAATACGCTGACGGGGCCGGGATATGGGCAACTGGATGCTTCGCTGCTGAAGACGTTCAAGCTGCCGGTGGAAGGGCATACGCTGCAGTTTCGCTGGGAGTCGTTCAACATTTCGAATCATCCGAACTGGAACTTTCCCTCGGCGGATGTTCGCAATGCGGCGACGTTTGGACGGGTGCTGACGGCGCGGCCGATGCGGGAGATGCAGTTTGGTTTGAAGTACCTGTTTTAAAGCTGCCACTCGACGACTTCGTCGCCAGCGAGGAGGAAGATGCGGCTGGTGGGCTGGGGTTCGATGAAGTGGCCGCCGGTGAAGGAGCCGAAGGCGGGCAGGACGGCGAGCTTTGCGGTGAAGTGGAAGCAGGGGAGAGAGGTGCGGGGATAGCCGCGACCGCCGATGGCGTGTTTGGGATGGATGTGGCCGGCGAAGGTGAAGTGGGTGGGGTGCTCTGCGGGTTCGTGCTGGAAGCAGAAGGGACCGCAGAGGAGCTGGTCGTGGATTTCGGAGTCGAACTGGGCGAGGAGTTCGGCGGGGGCTTTGTCGTGGTTGCCACGGATCCAGTTGATGTGAAGTTGTGGGTGGCTGGCGCGCCAGGCCTGGGCGGCGGCGAGGACCGCGGGAGTGCAGCCGAGGGCGGAATGGATCCAGTCGCCTAAGACGGCGAGGGTGGTGGCCCCTGTGACGTGGAGGAGGCCGGAGAGTCGTTCGAAATCGTCGTGCATGCTGCCGTCGGGGATGGGGATGTGACGGGCGCGGAAGGCGGCCGCTTTGCCGATGTGCATATCGGCGATGAGGAGGGTGTTGGCGGCAGGCCAATAGATGGCGCGCGCGGGCAGGAGCCAGAGCTCTTCATTGCGAATTTGAAGCTGGAGTGCACCGGGGAAGATCATGAGGCGGCACGCTCCAGGCGTTGTTGCATTTTGCGGATGCGGTCGAGGAGTTGTTCGCTCGAGACGGCGCTGCCGCGGAGGTTATCGACGAGGACCGGGAAAGAGAGTGGGGAGCCACGGTCGAGGGCGATGTGGAGGATGCGACCGGCGGAGATGCGCTCGAGCGTGGCGCGGAGACGGGACGACTCGAGGTTGGTTTCGAGGACTTCGCGGTGGGCCTGGGCGAGGAGGAGATTGGTGGGGTCGAAGCGCGATAGGACATCGTAGAGGAGGCCGGAGGAGGCCTGGAGATGGCGGGCGGCTTTGGGTTGACCGGGGTAGCCCTGGAAGGTGAGGCCAGCGACGCGGGCGACTTCGCGGAATTGACGGCGGGCGAGCTCGGCGGCGTTGATGCTGGAGTAGATGTCTTCTTCGAGATTGTCGGGTGAGAAGAGGCCGCGGCGGGCGGCTTCTTCGATGGGGATGGGATCGCGTGAGACGAGTTCGATGCCGTAGTCGTTGGAGGAAGTTTTGATGGATTGGGGTTGGAGGCGGGAGAGGCGGTAGGCGAGCAGAGGGGCGAGGCCTTCATGGACGAGGAGGCCGTCGAAGGGGTAGAGGAAGACGTGGTGGCCGTCGCGGAGGATGAGGGTTTCGATGAGGAGTTCGTCGGCTTGCGGGATGGCGGACATGCGGCGCTGGGTTTCGAGGACGGGTTTGACGGCGCGCATTTCGACGCCGCGGTAGTGGCCGTCGTGGGCCTCCTGGAGTTTGTCGCGGACGGCGGCGGAGAGCAGAGAGCTGATGGGCATGCGGCTGCCCATCCAGCGCGGGACGGCACCTTTGGAGGCCGTGGCGGGTTTGACCCAGGCGGTCATGTCGCGGGTGGAGACCAGCTCGAGGAGTTTGCCGCCGAAGATGAAGGCGCTGCCGGGTTTGAGGCTGGCGATGAAGTACTCTTCGACGTGACCGAGGGAGGGGCCTTTGAGATATTGGACACGCATGGAGGTGCTACCGGTGATGGTGCCGATGGACATGCGGTGGCGTTGGACGACGCTGGGGGTGGTGGGTCGCCAGAAGCCTTCGTCGCTTGGAGCCAGCTTTTGATAGTCGGGGTAGGCGTGGAGGGCGTCGCCGCCCTTTGAGACGAAGTTGAGGGCCCAGCGCCATTCGGTATCGGTGAGATTGCGGTAGGCGTGGGTGGAAAGGATTTCGTTTTGGAGTTGGGTGGCATCGAAGCCGCCGCCACAGGCGACGGTGACGAGGTGTTGGGTGAGGAGATCGATGGGTTTGTCGAGGGGGGAGCGGGACTCGAGGAAGCCGGCCTGGATGGCCTGGCGGGCGGCGGAGAGTTCGACGAGCTCGAAGGCGTGACCGGGGACGCAGGTGGCGCGGCTGACGCTGCCGGGCTGGTGGCCGCTGCGGCCGGCGCGCTGGAGGAGGCGGGCGACGCCTTTGGGGCTGCCGATTTGGAGGATGCGATCGACGGTGGTGAAGTCGACGCCGAGGTCGAGGCTGGAGGTGCAGACGACGCAGCGGAGAGTGCCGAGGCGGAGTTGCTCTTCGACCCAGTCGCGGGATTCGCGGCTGAGCGAGCCGTGGTGGAGGGCGATCTCACCGGCCCAATCGGGACAGGCTTCGAGGAGCATCTGATACCAGGATTCGGCCTGGGAGCGGGTGTTGGTGAAGACGAGAGAGGATCGGGAGTTTTGGAGCTCTGTGACGACCTGGGGGAGGAGCTGTGCGCCGAGGTGACCGGCCCAGGGGAAGCGATCGATCTCGTCGGGAAGGAGGGCGTCGATGAGGATCTTTTTGGGTTGGCGGCCTTCGACGATGACGCCCTGGGAGGAGTGTTGGCCGAGGAGGACTTCGAGGGCTTGCTGGAGGTTGCCGATGGTGGCGGAGAGGCCCCAGGTTTGGAGGGTGGGGCACCAGTGGCGGAGGCGGGCGAGGGCGAGCTCTGTCTGGACGCCGCGCTTGGTGCCGAGTTGCTCATGCCACTCGTCGACGATGACGGTGGTGAGGTGGCTGAAGGTTTCGCGGGCGTCTTCATAGCTCAGTAGAAGAGAGAGGCTTTCGGGTGTGGTGACGAGAGCGTGGGGCATGCGCAGGCGCTGGCGCTGGCGGAGGGAGGAGGGGGTGTCGCCGGTGCGGGCTTCGACCTTCCAGTCGAGCTTGAGATCGTCGATGGGTTGGCGGAGGGATGTGAGGGTGTCGGCGGCGAGGGCGCGGAGGGGCGTGATCCAGAGCGTGTTGAGCTTGTTCGGGATGGGCTTGGACTGGAGGGCGGCAAACCAGGCGGCGTAGGTTTTGCCGGTGCCGGTGGCGGCATGGATGAGACCCTGGCGGCCAGCGGCGTGGTGCCGCCAGACGGCGCGCTGGAAGGGGAAGGAGCGCCAACCGTTTTGCTGGAACCAGGGCTCGAAGTTGGGCTTCATGGATTGAGTAAGGCCTTGACGGTGTCGAGCGAATCGGCGTCGGCGGCGGACTTGTCGGTGCGCCAGCGGGCCATGCGGGGGAAGCGAACGGCGATGCCGGATTTGTGGCGCGGGGAGCGCTGGATGCCTTCGAAGGCGATTTCAAAAACGAGCTCTGGAGTGACGGCAGAGACGGGGCCGAATTTCTCGAGGGTGTGAGCGCGGATGAAGGCGTCGACCTGGCGGAACTCGGCATCGGTGAGGCCGGAGTAGGCTTTGGCGAAGGGGACGAGCTTGCCTTGGTCCCAGACGGCGAAGGTGTAGTCGGTGAAGAGGCTGGCGCGACGGCCGTGACCGCGTTGGGCATTGATGAGGACGGCGTCGACGGAGAAGGGGTCGAGCTTCCACTTCCACCAATTGCCTTTCTCGCGGCCGGTGCCGTAGGGGGAAGAACTGCGTTTGAGCATGAGACCTTCGGCGCGGACCTGGCGGGCACTGGCGCGGAGGTGGTGGGCCTCGGACCAGGAGGAGGCCTGAAGGGTTGGGGAGAGCGTGACTGGGAGGGAGGCAAGGAGGGCCCGGCGTTCGGCAAGAGGTTGGGTGCGGAGATCCTGGCTCTGCCACTCGAGAAGGTCGAAGGCGATGAGGCGGGTGGGGACTTTGTCGAGGAAGGCGCGGGTGGGCTTCTTGCGGGTGATGCGTTGCTGGAGGTCGGCGAAGGGGAGAGCGCCGTTATCGCGCCAGGCGAGGATTTCGCCATCGATGACGGTGCCGTCGGGGAGGGCTGAGGCGCTGCTCAGGATTTCGGGGAAACGGTCGGTGAGTTGTTCGCCACCGCGGGACCAGATGAAGGTGGAGCCAGCGCGGCGGATGAGCTGGGCGCGGATGCCGTCCCACTTGTATTCGAGGAGCCAGTCGGTGATGGGGCCGAGGGAATCGGGTTCGTTCTGGATGGGGTGCGAGAGGAAGAAGGGGTAGGGTTGGCTCGAGATGGCATCGGAGGTTTCGAGGGAGGTGAGGGCCTGCCAGGCGGCGGGGGAGGGTTGCCAGGAGCCAGCGAGGCGGTGGGCGAGGACGGCCTGCGGGACGCTGGTGGCGGCGGCCAGGGCGCGGAGGACGAGACCTTCGGAGACGCCCACGCGGAAAGCGCCGGTGATGAGTTTGTTGTAGACGAAGCGTTGGGAGGTGGGAAGAAGGGACCAGGCTTCGAGGAGGGCGGCTTTTTGTTGGGGCTCAGGGAGGGAGCGCAGAGGGAGGAGGCGCTCGGTGATCCAGTGGTCGAGCGATTGGTTTGTTGCGGAGTTGGGGGAGGCGGGGAGAAGCAGCGCCGCTGTTTCGGCAAGGTCTCCGACGGATTCATAGCATTCGGCGAAGAGCCAATCGGGGATGGCTGCGGCTTCGGCGGCCCAGGTGCGGAGGAGGCGCGAGGAGAAGGGGGCGCGGAGTTTGCCACCACGGAGGAAGTAGATGGCCCAGGCGGCATCGGCGGGAGGTGCCGTGCGGAGATATTGTTCGATGGCAGCCACCTTGAGGTTGGTTTTGGTGGTGGCATCGAGGGCAGTGTAGAGGGCGGCGAAGGCGTTCATGCGGAGGCTGTGTCCTCGTCGGAGCTGAACTGGGTGGCAAGAGGTGCGGCGTTGTGGCCTTGGCCCTGGAGCCAACGAACGAGAGGGTCGATGTAGCCGTGGGTGACCCAGATGGTTTGGGCTTCTGTTTGTTGGATGGCCTGGACGAGGCCGGGCCAGTCGGCATGGTCGGAGATAACGAAGCCGCGGTCGACCGCGCGACGGCGACGGTGGCCACGGAGTTGCATCCAGCCGGAGGCAACGGCGCTGGAGTAATCGCCGAAGCGGTTGAGCCAGGGCGAGCCGTGGGTGGCGGGTGGGGCGATTACGAGGGCACCTGGATCGATGGAAGCAGGAGGGGGAGAGGTTGGAGGAAGCGAGACGCCGGAGGCCCGGTAGACGTCGTTGATGCGTTCTACGGCGCCGTGGGTGTAGATGGGGCCGATGGTGGAATCGATGCTGGCGAGGAGGCGCTGGGCTTTGCCGAGGGAGTAGGCGTAGAGGACGGAGGTGCGGCCAGCGAGTTTGTTTTGTTGCCACCAGTGGTTGATGTCAGAGAAGGCAGGGGCCCAGTGGTAGATGGGGAGGGCGAAGGTGGCTTCGGTGACGAAGCCGTGGCAGCGGATGGGTTCGAAGGGATCGCAGGTGGGGTCGGGGTCGAGCTTGTAGTCGCCGGAGATGACCCAGATTTCGCCGGCGGATTCGATTTTGACCTGGGCGGAACCGAGGACGTGGCCGGCAGGGTAGAGGGTGAGGGTGGCGGAGTGGATTTGGCGGGGCTGGCCGTAGGGGATTGCTTCGATGGAAGCGTCGGGGCCGAGGCGGGTTTGGAGGATTGCTTTGCCGGGGGTGGCGCAGAGGTAGGAACGGGAGCCGGAGCGGGCGTGGTCGGAGTGGCCGTGGGTGATTACGGCGCGCTCTACGGGGTGCCAGGGGTCGATGTAGAAGTCGCCCGCATTGCAGTAGAGGCCGGCGGGACGTACTTCGATCAGGGGCACTAAATGGTTGGATGTTTGGTGGAGGGGGGCAGATTCGAAATCAATGGGCTTAGTGCATCGACATAGCTGGGGTATTGGAGGGTGAGGTGGAGGGCGGTGAAGATGGCGCGGCCGTCGACCTGACGGTTGTTGCGGCGGGATTCGGGGACCTGGTCGATGGGGGTGGAGATGGCGGGGGGGAGGTGGAGGTGGGTGGAGCAGTAGTCGGCGATTTCGCGGGAGGTGCAGGGGTGGAGGTCGGCGACCGGGTAAGCGCCGGTGAGGTGGGAGAGGAGGGCGGCGGCGGTGAGTTGGGCGAGGTCGTCGACGTGGATGCGGCTGATGAAGTTTTCACCGTTGCCGAGGAGGGTGTATTTGCCCTGGGCCATGGAGATGTGGACGCCACGGTCGGGCCCATAGATGGCGGCGGGGCGGAGGATGAGAGATTGCCAGGGGCCGAGTTGGACGGCGGCTTCGGTGTTGGCGCGGGCTTGCTCGCGGGGGTTGCGGGGGGAGATGGGGGTTTGGTGGTTGACGTGTTCGGCGTCGCCGTAGACGCCGGTGGTGGAGAGGTAGACGAGGCGATGGGCTTTGCCGTAGAGGCCTGTGAGGAGTGTGGTGTCGGCGTTGTTGGGGAGGGAGGGGATGGAGTGGAGGACGAGGGAGTTGGCGGGGGCGAGTTGGTGGAGCTGGGCGGGGGCGTCGGGGTGGGTGAAGTCGATGTCGGTGCGGTGGAGGGCGAGGACTTCCCTGCCCTGGGACTGAAGGATTTTGGCGACGCGGGAGCCGGTGTAGCCAGCACCGAGGATGAGGATGGGTTGGGACATCAGAAAGGAGATTTGTAGATTTGGATCTCTTTGAAGGTAGCAAGGATAGGCCATGCTGCGATGGCCTCACGGAGGAAGGAGTGGTAGGGGGGAATCGGCAATCGCGGGTTGGTATGGAGGACTACGTACTGTACCTTTTGAGCTTGCAGAATGGCGTTGACTTCTTGTGGCGAGTTGGCCAGGAGTGTTGCGTTGCCGCTCATCCAGGTAGATCGCTGGAGGAGTTTTGTGGATCTGAGGATGGTGGATTGTGGAGTTGGGTGTTGGAGAGCGAGTTCGCTGATCCAGCCGCCTTCCCCCGCATGATTGGAAGAGACGAGGTAGGTGGATGGCGGAAGGGAGTCGTTGGCCCAGGCGATTGCGGGGATGAAGCCATGCACTGGCTTGTGTTGCACAGGGGTGAGCAGGTGAGCCACCAGGAGGGCCAGCAGCAAGACGGCCGGGGAACGAAGGGAGAGGGCGGCACCGAGGCAGAAGAGAGGGATGATGGCGATCATCAGACGTAGTTCGGTGTGCGGCGAGAGGAAGGTGAGGAAGAACCAGTAGGCGACTGGGAGCGCGAGGAGCGAAGGCCAGAGGGGGGACCAGCGCTTGCGCAGGAGGGAGACGAGGGTGAGGACGGGCATGAGAGGGCCGCTGAGGGAGAGCAGGGCCATGGCATTGAAGCGAGCGGTAAAGAGGATGCGGCCGAGGAGGCTGGTGGTCTGGCCGGGGAGGATTTCAGCGACGGCGAATTCGCGGCTGAACCAGTACCAGGGAAGTGGGATTAGCACGATTGAGATTACCGGAATGAAAAAGAGAGGTTGGAGCCAGAGGCGATAGGGGAAGACGGCGAAGGGGATGAGATAGACGGGGAAGGCGTTGCCTTTGGTGAGGACGGCGAGGGAGGCCAGCAAGGCGAAGAGGATGCCCCAGGAGAGGGTTTGCCGGGAGAGCCAGCACTGGCAAGCCATGACGGCGGCGAGGGCAAAGGCGGCGGTGAGGGGATCGGAGCTGAGCTCGAGAGTGGAGGTAAGAGTTTGAGGGAGGAGGACGGCGACGAGGGCGGTGGTTGTGGTGAGCGGCCAGGAGAGTTTTTGAGCGCGGCAGAGGATGGCGGTGAGCAGAGAGAGTGAGGCGGTGGCAAAGGCGGTGAAGACGACGGCTGAAGCACGTGAGACACCGAAGCAGAGGAACCAGAGGGCTTCGAAGGAATAGAAGACCGGAGGCCAATGGCCGATGGCGATCTTGGGGTAGTGGTTGTAGTAGTTTTGGGCGAAGGCGATCGGGGATTGAAAGAGGCCGTGGCGGAGGTAGTCGAAGATCATGATGCCGCTGACGAGGTGGGCGGCTTCATCGGGGGCAGCGAATTCGGCGTGGAAGGCGCCGAGGTAGTAGAGAGCAGCGAGCAGCAAGAGGGCTGCGGCGGCAAATATGGCGCTGTAGCTGAGGATGAGGGTGGAGGGAGGGCGGTTGGCCATGGTCAGGAGGAGGAAGATGTTGCTTTGGGGGGCTACAGGCTACCCATATGTTAATCTTTAGAAACTCTGGAGGGAAATTAGGGTTCAATGCTGGATGGAAGTCGAAGTATGTCTGGTCGTACAGTAATCATTGGCGCAGGGCCGGCGGGGCTGTCTGCGGCTTATGAGTTCAAGCGACACGGGCTTACGTCGACGGTGCTAGAGCAATCGATGCAGGCCGGGGGATTGTCGCGCACGGAAAGTTATCGGGGATTTCTCTTTGATATTGGGGGACATCGATTCTT
Source organism: Bryobacter sp. (assembly GCA_044340255.1). Taxonomy (GTDB): domain Bacteria; phylum Acidobacteriota; class Terriglobia; order Bryobacterales; family Bryobacteraceae; genus Bryobacter. The sequence continues at coordinate 99,587 of JBIITX010000006.1, forward strand.
TACCAAGATCGCTGTGGTGGAACAGATGTGGCGGGATGTTTTGGGGAAAGACCTGTTGGTGAGGCCAAGGCTGTCGCGTGTGTTCTATGGGGGTAAGTTTTATTCTTATCCGCTGGAGCCGCTGGAGACGGTGCTGAAGCTGGGGATTTGGGAGTCGTTTTTGAGCATGCTTTCTTATGCGAAGGCGAAGGTGTTTCCGCCGGCAGAAGAGAAGGATCTTGAATCGTGGCTGATCCGTCGGTTTGGGGTGAGACTCTACCGTCGTTTCTTCAAGACTTATACCGAGAAGGTTTGGGGGATGCCGTGCTCGGAAATTGGAGCAGAGTGGGCGGCACAGCGGATTCGTGGGCTTTCGGTGGGGGCTCTGGTGAAGTCTGTATTGGGGAAGATGATTCCGGGGATGCAGGGCCCGAAGCTGAAGACGTTGATTGATGAGTTTTTGTACCCGCGACTGGGGCCCGGGATGATGTGGGAGAAGACGGCGGAGCTGGTGGGGAATGTGCAGTATGGGATGGAGGTGGAGGGGATTCATTGGGAGCGCGGGGGAGTGAAGGCGGTGGAGGCGGGAGGAAGGCTTTGGGAGGGAGAGCAGTTTATCAGTACGATGCCGATGCGGAGGCTGGTGGAGTGTTTGCAGCCGGCGGGGCCTGAGTATTTGAATGCGGTGAAGAAGTTGCGGTATCGGGATTTTGTTACGGTGGCGTTGATCTTGCGGGTGCCGAATCCGTTTGAGGACAACTGGATTTATGTGCACGATGAGGGAGTGAAGGTGGGGAGGATCCAGAACTTCAAGAACTGGAGTGCGGAGATGGTGCCGGACCCGGAGCTGACGTGCCTGGGGATGGAATATTTTGTATTTGAAGGGGATGAGTTCTGGACGTCGGGCGATGACAAGCTGCTGGCGCAGGCGGAGCGTGAGCTGGTGCAGTTGGGGTTGGCCAAGGCAGGGGATGTCATCGATGGGAAGGTGATTCGAGAGAAGAAAGCCTACCCTGTTTACGATGACAGTTATGCGGAAGCTGTGGCTGCGGTGAAGCGATTTATCAGCGAGGAAGTGCCGAATTTGCAGTGTGCGGGAAGGAACGGCATGCACCAGTATAACAATCAGGATCACTCGATGTTGACTGGGGTTTTGGCAGCGCGGAACATTATGAAGCTGGGGACCTTTGACCTGTGGGATGTGAATGCGGATGAGGACTACCACGAGGATGGTTTCCGGTTGAGTGAGGAATCGATTCGGGAGATGGAGCGGATGCAGCCTCAATTACCGAAGCCTCTTGGCGAGGAGTGAAGGGCTCGTGGCATACTGGCGGGCATGAATTTGCTGCAGCGGATTGCCGATGGGCGCACGGATCTGGTGTTTGAGTATGCGGATGCTGGTGCGGTTGTGGGTGGGGCGAAGCTGATTGTATGGTGTGCCTATTACGGGGATGTGAGTGCGATTCGATATCTGGTGTCGCGGGGAGAATCGCTGGAAGCGCTAGGGCCCAATTTTGATTTGAATGGGGCTTGCTATCACGGGCACTGGCGACTGTGTGAGTACCTGATTGAGCATGGGGCGGATGTGAATTTCGCTTTGCCGGAGACGGGGGAGACGCCGTTGCATGCAGTGCTGGCGAAGGCGAACCGGTGGAAGTATACGCCGGTGCTGCAACTGCTGCTGGCTTGCGGGGCAGACCCAAACCGGGCGACGATTGCCGGGCGTGAGACCGGAAGCTTTATGCGGGACTGCCGTACCAAAGGAGAGACGCCGTTACACCGAGCGGCTGCGTTTGGGAATGAAGCAGACATTGAGAGTTTGCTGGGGGCTGGGGCGCGGGTGGATGCGCTGGATGCGAATGGGGATTCACCGCTGGGGTGGGCGAGTTGGTATTTGCGGCCGGGAGCGATTTTGAGTTTGCTTTGTTATGGGGGCTTCTCGAAGAAGCCCCACTGGGCGAAGGAAGTGAGTTGCGAGCCGGCGACAGGGTCGATGGAGAAGACCCTGCTGGGGGTGTCGCATCTGCGGCGTGGTTAGCGCGAACTGAGGCGGCCGCGGAGCAGAAGAGCTTGCGGGCCTTTTTCGCCACGGGTTTCTGTCCAGCCGAGGAACGTGCGACCCGACATGCCGAGGGCGAGGCTGGGATAGGTGACGGCGCCTTCTTTGGGTTGACCGGCCTTGACCAGCGGAGAAAGAGTCCCGTTGGTGAGGAGTTCGCGATAGTAGATGTTCATTTTGCCCCAGGAATCTTTGTCTTTCGGATCTCGGGCCTGGAAGGCTACAGCGAGGCGATTTTCATAGCTGGCGACGAAGGGGTGGGTCGGATCGAGGGTGCCTTCGGAGAAGCTGCGCTTGGGGGCAAAGTCTTTTCCATTGGTGGTGGAAGAGAAGAAGATGCCGGGCTTGCTATCGGCTTCGCTGAACCAAACGACGAAGATTTTGTCGCCAACCGTGGTGAGGCTGGGGCCAACGTGAGGACAGCCTTTGATCTTCCAGTTGTCACGGTTGACGAGATTCGGCTGGGACCAGGTTGCGCCAGCATCGGAAGAGACAGCGGTGTAGATGTCTCTCAGATCGCCGTCGTCGACACCGCGCCAGGCGACGACCGCCTTGTTGCCTGTGAAGGCAAAACTGACGCGGCAGCAGGGGCAAACGTCGGTGGCGAGGCGCTGATTTTTGGACCAGGTTTTGCCACCATCTTTCGAAGTAGTGAGATAAACGGCCGAGGAGCCAGCGGTATAATTGCGCGTTTTGGCCGCTTCTTTGTCGCGGCCATCGAGCCAGGCCGCATAGAGAGTGCCATCGGGGCCGACGGCCGCACCCTGGAAGCCATGGGAGTTGGGGGCGGGGTCATCGTCGAGGGTGACGGCTGGGGACCAGGTGGTCATCATTGCGCCGGCCCGCGAGAAGCGGACATGGGAGGCACCCGGATTTTTGGGATCGCGGGAATTCCAGAAGGCGTAGAGCGTCATCTCGTCGGGGGAGAGGAAGACCTGGGGGGAATTTTCACCGTGGTCAGAGACTTCGCCAGGAATGTGATTGATGCGTTGCGGATCTGACCACGAATCGCCGAGATCGGCTGAGGATGTGTAGTAGAGATCAGGACCAGCAGTGTAGACGCTGAGAAGGCCCTGAGCGCGGCGGGAAATGAATTTGGGGCTCTTGGCAGGCTTGCCTGCGTGAAGGGCCTGGGGTTCTTTTTCAAAAGATACGGTGGCCACCGGGAGGGTGGCCGCCGTAATCAGCGAAGCAATTAATAGGGAGGGTGCTCGCATGAATTTGTTTCTCCTTAGAAGCTGAAGCGCAGAGCAAGCTGCGTCTGACGAGGATCGCCCGCAGTGAGGGCCTGACCAAAATTGGGTGAGGTCAGGAGGCCGTCGGCGGGATTGTAGTTGACAGTGTTGGTGAGATTGAAAGTCTCAGCCCGGAATTCGAGGCGGGTGCGTTCGGTAACGACAAAGGACTTGTGGAGCCCGATGGAGAGACCGAGTTGGCTATCGCTCGTGAGGGTGTTGCGGCCGAGGGAACCGAAGGTGCCGCGGGCGGGAGTGAGCTGGGAGCGAAGTGCTGGGTTGACCGTGATGGCACGTTGGGCACTGGAGTTGAACGAGAGTGCCTCAGGGATGGCCATGAGTCGGTTGTTGTTGGAGCCGAAGGGGGAGTCGGTACCGGAATAGAGGGTGAAGGGACGCCCTGACTGCATGGAGAGAAGGCCTTGAAGACGGAAGCCCCAGGGAAGCTCGTAGGTGTAGGCGCTGGTGAAGACATGGGCGAGATTGAAGTCTGAAACCGCGCGATTCAGACGCCAGTTGTTTTCATCGAGGGCGAGGATGCCGCGATCGAGACCCGTGTTGGAGTTGGGAAAGTCGCTGACTTCATCGATGAACTTGGACCAGGTGTAGGCGTTGCGCATGGTGAGCTTGCCGAGTTTGGCCTGGAGGCTTAGCTGGAGGGAGTTGTAGTTGGAGTTGGCGGCAGTTTCGAGGGTGTTAACGACGCCGACCGTGGGATCGGGGCGGAGTGACTGCGCGAGGCCATCGCCGCCATTGGGACGGGAGGCGCGCGGCATCTTGCGGGCGAGGGTACCGACGTAGGAAACGCTCAGGACGGTTTGGGGATTGAACAGTTGCCGTTCGAGGGCGAAGTTCAGATGTTGGGAGTAGGGTTGGCGGGCGTTCGCTTGTGGGTTGACGATACCCGTTGGAATGCCTGCTTGTGCTGTCGCGAGGAGATCGGGGAAGGTTGGGCTGGCGGCAGCAAAGTTGCGAATGCGGGGAGCATTGAAGCGGGTGAGGCCCACAAAGCTCATCTCGAGAACGTTGTAGTAGATGCCATAACCAGCGCGGAGGACAGTGTGGGCCTGGCGGTCTAACTGCCAGGCTAGACCGAAGCGGGGAGCGAAGTTGTTGTAGTCGGGTGCGAAGCGGTAGCGCTCTTCAATGAGGCCATTGACTTCACGAGGGACGGAATTGAACTCGTAGCGGAGACCGAGATTGAGGGTGAGGCGGCGGTGGATGCGCCAGTCGTCCTGGATGTAGAAATTCAGTTCGCTCGCGCGAAGGCCGATGTAGGGGTTGCCGATGTTGCGGGAGTAGGAGGCAGCGCGACCGGCGAGAAAATCGGGGACAGAATTGAAGCGGAGCGCGCCGGTAAATGAGGGAGCGAAGGTACCGTTATTGAGTTGGAGGCGACGGATGTTGGCCCCGAGTTTGATGGCATGAGTGCCGCGATTCCAGGAGAGGTCATCTGCATATTGGAAGGTATTCTGCGCTGTCTTGCGCGCCATAAAGGCGAAGTGGCCGAGCGAGGTGAGGCCGTTGACGGCAACGGTGCCAACGAGACCATTGCGAGCGGGGTCACCGAGGGCAACTGGATCGATGAAGGTGTCGTTGAGATTGAAGCGGGTGTAATTGAGGCGGGCTTCGTTGAGGAGGTTTGGAGACAGAGTCCAGATGTGCTGGAGGGAATGCCCCGTGGGCCCGACTCCGGAATCGAAGCGAGAGAAGGCAGCTCCGGTAGCGCCCTTGTTGACCGCGTTCAGACGGGTGGTGCGCCAGAAGATTCGCTGGTTGGGAGTGAGTTCGTGATCGATGCGGTAGACCTGACTGTTTTGGTCCACGCTTGAAGAAGGGTTGGCACGGAAGAGATTGGTGCCGGGAACGTTGGGTTCTGGATAGAGTGCGGCGAGGGCAGCGATGGAGGGGGCGGCTGTTGCTTTTTGTGCGGCGGAGAGGGTTTGAACTGTTGCCGGGCTGGTGGTGCGGCGGACATTCGACTCGTTATTGAGGAAGAAGAAGGTTTTGTTGCGGCGGATGGGGCCTCCGAAATTGAAGCCGAAGTTATTGGAGCGGAGGGGAGGACGGACCAGATCGAAGGTGTTGCGGGCGTCGAGCTTATCGTTGCGGAAGTAGTTGTAGGCAAGGCCGTGGAAATCATTGCCACCGCGTTTGGTGATAAGCGAGACGATGGATCCGTTTTGACGACCGTGTTCGGCTTTGAAGTTATGAGTCAGCACCTGCATGCCATCGATGGCTTCGGTGGAGATGAGTTGCTCGCTGGCACCACGGCCCATGAGGAGGCCACCTTCGGCCTCGTTGAAGTCGTTGGAGTCGACGAGGTAGTTGTTGTTGCGATTTCTTGCGCCCGAGACGGAGAAGGGGCGATGGGCACCGGTGGAGAGGGCGACACCCGGGGTGAGGTAAGCCTGCGTGCGGAAGTTGCGCCCAGTGCCACCGCCGAGCATGGGGAGGTCATTCATGAGAGCAGCGCTGTAGCTGGAGCCGCGGTCTGGAGTGTCGGTTCGGAGGGCCGAGACCTCGGCGCTGACCAAGACCGTTTGTGATGCCGTAGCGGGGGTGAGGATGAGCTTGAGGTTGGGCGAGTCGCCGATGGAAACGCGGACATCGTCTGCTTTGGCGGGGGAGAAGCCTTCTTTCGAAGCTTCTACGAGATAGGAGGCCTGAGGCAGGCTGGGGATGAAGAAGCGACCGGTGCGGTCGGTGGTAGAGAGGAGCTTGAGACCGGTAGTCAAATTGCGGATCTCAATTTTGGCAGCCTCAATGGAGAGGCCTTGCGAATCGAGGACTTGCCCGGAGATAGAACCGCCAATGTTTTGTGCGAGCGCGGAAACTGCGCACAGGGATAAGAGCATGAGGCCGTAGGAATAGGAGGCCATAGGAACACCTTTTCTTTCTTTCAGAAGCTGAGATGGGAGCTAGAGAGAAAGAGAGGTGGGTGGGGGGCGCTGGAAGAGTGAGTTGGGAAGGGGGTTAGAAAGAGTTTGGCCGGTACCTGCGATGAGGACCTGGGCGGGAACGATCGAGCGCGTGGCGTGAATGGCTGGAGGCTCGATTGCGAAATCGAAAGTTGGGGGGAACTGGGGCTTCTGGCAGCAGGATTTTGAGCAGCCAGGTTGGGCCTGAAAGACCGGGACACGGGCTTTGTTGTAGCGACTGCAGCAGGCGTGGCGCGCGTTTTTGCGGCAGCAGGCCATTGTGGAGTCTGAGGCGAGGAGAGAGGGCAGAATTGGATTCAGGAAGACTGCCAGGAGGAAGGTCCAGATGACGAACGCGCGGCGCAAAGGGTGCGATTGTGCTGGCGCGGAGGGCATCAATATGAACGTATCACAATGTGAGGCCGACTCGGATGCTAGCTTAGGAGAGCGGATGATTTCTTTTTCGAATATTCAAAAACAATACGGGAAGCAGTTGATCTTTGTTGAGGCTTCCTTTCAGTTGAACCCCGGCGAGAAGGCCGGACTGGTGGGCCCGAATGGAGCTGGGAAGACGACCCTGTTCCGGATGATTATGGGCGAGGAGACGGCGGATGATGGGGACATCTCTGTGCCGCGGAAGATGACGATCGGATACTTTCGCCAGGATGTGGGGGAGATGGCGGGGCGGCCGGTGCTGGATGAGGCGATCGCCGGGAGTGGGCGCGTGGGGGATTTGCACCATGAGCTGACCGAGCTGCAGAATGCCATGGAAGACCCGGAGAAGGCCGACCAGATGGATAAGATTCTGGACCGGTTTGGGGAAGTGCAGGAAGAGTATGAGCACCTGGGGGGCTATACGCTGGAGGCGCAGGCGCGGGAAGTGCTGGCAGGGCTGGGGTTTGCGGATGATCAGATTGATGGGGATGTGGGAGCGCTGTCTGGTGGTTGGAAGATGCGTGTGGCGCTGGCGCGAGTGTTGCTGGGGCAGCCGGATGTGTTGCTGATGGACGAACCGACGAACCACCTTGATATTGAATCGATTGTCTGGCTGGAGCAGTTTTTGAAGGAGTACAAGGGGTCTTTGTTGATGACTTCGCACGACCGGGAGTTTATGAACCGGATTGTGGGGAAGATTCTGGAGATCGATGAAGGGGAAGTGGTGACGTACTCGGGGAATTACGATTTCTACGAGCGGGAACGGGCGATCCGGGAGACGAACCAGCAGGCGGCGTTTGCGCGGCAACAGGCGATGCTGGCGAAGGAACAGCGGTTTATTGAGCGATTCAAGACGCATGCGGCGAAGGCGGCGCAGGTGCAGAGCCGGATCAAGGCGCTCGACAAGATCGACAAGATTGAGCTGCCGAAGAAGCGGCAGGTGGTGAAGTTTGATTTTCGGGTGCCGCCGCGGAGTGGGGACCTGGTGGCTGTGGTGGAGGACCTGCATAAGGCTTATGGCAAGCGGGTGATCTATGACGGCTTTAACTTCACGATTCGACGGGGGGAACGTTGGGCGGTGATGGGGCGCAATGGCGCCGGGAAGAGTACGCTGCTGAAGATGATTGCGGGGGCCAGTGAGCCGGACCGTGGCATTGTGAAGCTGGGTGCGAGCCTGAGCATGGGTTACTTTGCGCAGCAGGCGCTGGATGTGCTGGATCCGGATTCGACGGTGATTGAGCAGTTGCAGAAGGATTTTCCGAAGGATGCGATTGGATCGCTGCGGACGCTGGCGGGGGCGTTTCAGTTTTCTTCGGAGGAGGCGGATAAGAAGATTCGCTCGTTGTCGGGTGGGGAGAAGTCGCGGCTCGCGATGGCGAGGATGCTGTATCATCCGCCGAATTTTTTGGTTTTGGATGAGCCCACGAATCACCTGGATTTGGCGACGAAGGAGATGCTGGTGGAGGCGCTGAAGGACTTTGAGGGAACGATGATTTTCGTTTCGCATGACCGGAGCTTTTTGCGAGGGTTGGCGTCGCGAGTGCTGGAGCTGGGTGGAGAGAGTGGGACCGACCGGGAGCCTAGAGTTTATCCGGGAAGTTATGTGGAGTATGTGGAGGCGCTGGGGCATGAGGCGCCTGGGATTCACTCGTAGATGAATGTGCTGGCGCATAACCGGGGGGCCTGGAATCAGGAGTCGTTGGCGGGGAGTCGGTGGACTACGCCAGTGGCGGCGGAGACGATTGCGCGGGCGCGGGGTGGGGATTGGGAAGTGATGCTGACGCCGCTGCGGAAGGTGCCCAAGGTCTGGCTTGGGGATTTGGTGGGCAAGGATGTTCTTTGCCTTGCTTCTGGTGGTGGCCAGCAGGTGCCTGTGCTGGCTGCGGCGGGGGCGCGGGTGGTTAGCTTTGACTTGTCAGAGGAACAGTTGCTGAAGGATCAGGAAGTGGCCGAGCGGGATGGGTTGAACGTGCGGTGCCTGCGGGGAGACATGGCGGACTTGTCGGTGCTCGAAGACGGGAGCTTTGATCTAGTGTTTCATCCGACTTCGAATGTCTATGCCGAGGATGTGGGTGCGGTGTGGCGGGAGTGCTACCGGGTGTTGCGGCCGGGGGGGAAATTGCTGGCGGGATTTCTGAACCCGAGCTTTTTTCTGTTTGATCATGCCGAGGCTACGGAGACAGGGAAGCTGGAGGCGCGGCACCGGTTGCCGTACTCGGATGTGGAGGAGCGGGGGCGGAGTGAGAAGCGGCGGGAGGAGATTTCGGATGGGGCCGCGTTTGAGTTTGGACACTCGCTGGAGACGCAGATTGGGGGGCAGATGGAGGCGGGATTTTTGCTGGCTGGATTGTATGAGGACTGGTGGGAAGAGGCGGCGACGCCGCTGAATCGGCTGAGCCCGACGACGGTGGCGACGATGGCGGTGAAAGCGTAAGATTGGAGGAGATGGCGAGCATCGGCTACATTCCCTTCCCTCAAATCAGCTTTGAAGAATATCTGGAGAAGTGCGCTCGCATTGAGGAGAAGCTGGAGTTTTTGCATGGGGTTGTCTATGCGATGGCAGGTGGAAGCCGGGAGCATAGCTGGATTTGCGGCAAGCTGATCACAGCACTCAACAATGGGCTCAAGGGGAAATCTTGTTATGTGCTTACTTCAGACACGATGGTAGAAACACCGAACCAAGAGGCCAGCTTTTACCCGGACGTCAGCGTGTTTTGCGGGCCCAAGCTGGGAGTCGGATCTGTTAGTGTAAGCAGTCCCATTCTTGTGATTGAAGTTCTCTCTCGCAGTACGCGCAACTATGACCTTAGTCAGAAATTGCAGCAGTACCAGCGAATTGCTGCTCTCAGGCACATTCTTTATGTCGATAGCGCTGGGGTTGGAATTCAGCTTTATTCGAGGGGTGACGGGGAGTTGTGGCCGGCGACTCCGACGGCACTGGATCAACGCGAAGACCTCGTCTCACTGGAGGCGCTGGGGGTGAGCTTCCGGCTGGACGAGGTCTATGGGGATTTGGAGTTTCCTGCCGCTTAGTTGATGGGGCAGGCCTCGGTTAGGGTGTGGGCGCGGGTGCCGTCATTGCCGATGCCATCGAGGAGTTCGGCGAAGGTTTGGAGCGGAACATCGACCCCGCTGCGACCGGTGGCGGGGATGGCGGCCCAATTCTCGTCGGCGCTGAAGAGGTAGCGGGAATCAGAGGTTTGAGCCGTTGCTTTGTGGCCGTTGGGGATACAGAGCTCTGGATGATCGAAGGGGGCGCGTTGGAACTTGACGCGGTCGTCGGTTAAGGCTTTCATGAAGGCGACGAGTGCGGCGCGTTCGTTTGCGTTGAGGTTGAGGCGGCGGATGTCGGGGCCGAGGCCACCGGCAGGGAAGTCGGAGCCGCGATTGTAGAATTCGACGACTTGCTCGAGAGTGGCCTGACCACCGTTGTGGAAGTAGGGGCCGGTGAATTCTACGTTGCGCAGGCCGGGCGTTTTAAAGGCCCCTTGCACGTTGGGCGCATTGGGATTGCGGGCGAGGAAGAGACCGAAATCATCTTTGCCGCCGAGACCGAGATCGGCTTCGATGGGGGAGACGCCGGTGCGGAAGAAGCCCGTGTCAGGGCCTGTGTTTGGGGGACCGCCGCGGCCGGGGCCCTGATTGAGCAAGCCCGCTACGGAGGCAGCGGTGAACTCAGAACCGCTGTGGCAGGTGTTGCACTCTGCCCTGCCCCGGAAGAGATTGAGGCCGGCGATTTGCTGTGGCGTCATGGCCCCGGTGTCTCCGGCGGCGAAACGATCGAAGGGGGAATCGTCAGAGACGAGCGTCGACTGGTATTGCTGGAGGGCAAGGCCGAAGAAGAGGGCGAAGTTCATCTCGGCCTGGGAGAAGCCGTTGCGGGTTTCGCTGGCCTGCCAGTACTCGGGGGCGAAGGCTTGCTGGACGAGATCGCCGTAGGAAAGGCCGGGACGCAGACCGCGACCTTCGGCGTTGGCCAAGGAGCCGAGGACACTGTCGTCGGTAGAGACACGCTGCTGCGATAGCGGGCGTTGCGCCAGGATGCGCTGGCCGAGGGTAGGCCAGGTGAGGCCGTCGTAGGACATCTCGACGCTGTTGGTGGGTGGGCCGACGGCCTGGGAGGCGAGGCTCGCGTTGGTGGCGGAGACATGCTCTTCGACGAGTTGGTTATTGCGCCAGGCGAGGACGTTGGCACGGGTGTCGGAGGCACCAAAGGGAGTGAGGCCTGTAAAGGTGTTGCGCGCACGACCGTCCCAGAAGTTGCGGGCATTGAAGACGGCATTGATGACGGAGGGAGAGTTGCGGGTGGTGACCTGGCGGAAGTTCAAGCCGTCGGCGGAAGTGGTGGCGAGATCGTAGCCGTCGTCGGTACCGTTGCCGAAATTGATGGCGGTGAACTTGCGGGGGTATACGCCAGCCGAGCCGTAGATGTTGCCATTGCTGCGTTGCAGGGTGGAGTTGTTGTTGGTGGGGTCAGAGAGGGCGTGGAAGGGGAAGTCCGCGCTGGTGAGGGTGGCGTTGAAGGAGTTGGTGAGCTGGTGCTGGGAGCGATGATCGGCACCGGCATGGAAGTGGCAGGTGGCGCAGGAGGTGCGGCCATCAGAGCCGAGTTGCATATCCCAGAAGAGAGCCTTGCCGAGGATGGTGAGGGCCTGGCGATCGCGGATGTACTGGTTGACACCGGTGGGTTGGGGGACCGGAACCGTACGGAGCGACGGCTGGGCTTGCAAGGTTGCGACGAGGGAAAGCAAGCAAATGGAGAATCTTTGGAACATGGGAGCCTCTTGGAGTTATCTGCGCGGAGGCGGGCCACGACGGCCGCGGGGCATCCGCTGGAATTCTTCACGCTGCTTGTCGGTCAGCGTGTTATGGAAAGCAAGATCGGCCTTGGCATTGATCGCCTCAAGCTGGCCGGTGAGGGTGCCGACGACCGAGGCGAGCTGGTCGATTTCGGCGTGGGTGGCGTTGCGACGGGTGGCGTCGCGGAGGGCGCGGCGGGCCTGGTCGAGACGATCTTCGAGAGGCTCGGCGCTGCGGTCGGCGTCGTTGAAAATCGTGAGGGCCTGGCGACGCTGGGCTTCGGTGAGATCGAAGCGGCGCGTGAGGTCATGGACGCGACTTTCGGCGAAGGATTCCTCGTGGTGCCGTGGGCCTCGGGGTTGAGCCAGAAGCGGGAGGGCGGCGAGGAAGGTGGTGAGGATTAGAGTACGCACGGTATCTGCCTTTCATCTTGAAGGTAGGACGGTTTGAGGTAAATAGGTTGGCGGTAAAGCGTTGGCAAAAGGATATTTACGCGGATTTTACACGGGTGGGTTGAACTGGTAGCCGAGGCCGATTCGCGTTAGAAAGAGGGCTGGATTTTTGGGGTCGAGCTCGAGCTTTTGGCGGAGCCAGCCGAGGTGGACGTCGACGGTGCGGGTGGAGGTGCTGGGGTCGTAGCTCCAGACCTCACGCAGGAGTTCTTCGCGCGAGATGACCTGGCCGGGACGAGAGGCGAGGTAGACGAGGAGCTGGAATTCGCGGGCCGAGAGATTGACGGGTTGGCCGTCGCGATGGACGGTGGCAGCGCGGAGATCGATGCGGATGGGGCCATGGACGAGGGCCGAGGAAGGAGGTGGGGAGGCGCGGCGGAGGAGGGCCTCGATGCGGGCCAGGAGCTCTGAGGAGTCAAAGGGTTTGGCGAGGTAGTCGTCAGCACCGAGCTTGAGGCCGAGGACCTTGTCGGATGTTTCACCAAAGGCAGTGAGCATGAGGATGGGGGTTTGGATGCCCTGGAGGCGGAGGTCACGGCAGATGTCGAGGCCGCTCTTGCCGGGGAGCTGGATGTCGAGCAGGATGAGCTGGTAGGAGGCTGTAGCGGCGAGATCGAAGCCTGCGAGGCCGTCGGAGGCGTGGGTGACATCGTAGCCGGCGCGGGTGAGGCGATCGCGCAGAGGGAGCGCAATGGCGTCTTCGTCTTCAACGAGCAGAAGAGAGGGTTTCATTGGGGGACAGACCTCAGGTGGAGTGTGATGGCAGTGCCTTGACCGAGTTGGGAGTGGATGTTGAGACGTCCGCCCATGGCCACGATGCGGGAGCGAACGAGGTGGAGGCCGAGGCCGGAGCCGGGGATGCCGGAGGAGCGGGCGGCCTGGCCGCGATAGAAGGGTTCAAAGATGTTGGGCATATCGGCAGGATCGATGCCGGGGCCGCGGTCGGAGACGGTAACCGAGACGGTGCTCGATTGGGTGGTGGCAGAGATGGAAAGCCACTTGGCGGTGCCTGCGTATTTGACGGCGTTGGTGACGAGATTGGTGATGGAGAGTTTGAGGGCGGCGGGATCGGCGAGGACTTGGGGGAGGTTGGCGGGCAGGTTGAGTTGGACTTCGAAGCCGGATAGGAGTGGGGCTTCTTCACGGAGGATCGAGTCGATGAGGGGTTGGAGCGGGGTTGGGACGAGTTGGAGGGGTTGGCTGCGACCGGCGGCAAAGGCGAGGATGTCTTCGACGCGGGTGCGGAGGCGGTTGCCTTGTTCGAGGAGGAGATTGCCGTAGCGGGGGAGATCTTTGGGGTCGGAGGGGATGCCGTCGCGGAGGTTGTCGGCAATCATGCAGACGGCGGTGATGGGGGTGCGGAGCTCGTGCGAGAAGCTGGCTACGAAGTCGGTTTGGAGCTTGGAGAGTTGCTGGGCGCGGCGGGTGGTGATGACCAGGAAAACGATGCCGGTGGCGAGGATGGCGCAGACGGCGAGGCCGGTGGCGAGATTGCGGAAGCGGAGCGAGGATAGGGCGGCGTCGAGCGAGCCCGGGAGGTGGCCGGCACGGAGCTGCCAGGGGCTTTCTTCGCCGATGGGACGGAGGTTGGAGCGGGGAGCGAGAAGGTCCAGGGAGTGGGTGGCGGCAGGAGCCTTGGAACCGGGGAGGGAATCGTAGACTTCCGTATCGAGGAATTGGATGGTGACGCGGGTGTCGAGGGCGCTGGCGGCGAAGGAACGATCGCGGGTGGGCGGGAAGTAGCGAGTGGAGAGAGCGGGAAGGTCGAGCTCCAGGAGGAGGAAGCCGGAGAGCTGGTAGGTGGGATAGAGATCGTCAGAGTTGGGGCTGAGGCTGGTGGCGCGGAATAGAGCGGGGACGGCGCTCGAGACGAGCCAGGGACGATTGAACCAGCGGCGTGGGGAGGCCGAGGCCAGATCGTCGGCGCTCGAGTGGAGTTCTGAGCGGAGTAAAGACCAGCGTGGGGGCCAGGGGAGGGGTTGGAATTTACCCTTTGTGGGATCGAAGCGGGAGAGCTGATCGATGCGGGCATCGATGAAGTAGAGGCGGTAGGGGATGGGGGAAGTAGGAAGGGTGGGAGGGGATTGGGGAGAGGAATTCTGGAGGGATCGGCTGAGGGAGGATAGGTCAGCCTGGAAGTCGGTACGGAGGCTTTCTGCGGAGGCGATGAGGGAGGTTTGGAGGCGCTGGCTGTAAGCCTGGCTGAGTTCGGAGCTCCAGCGGAACTGGAGATAAATAAGGACGATGAGGGCCAGCCACATCGCGGCGAGGGCGAAGGAGAGAAAGGTGGGCTTAGAGAGGAAAGGCCTCATGAAAAGAGTAAAGGCCGCCCGGTGAGGGGCGGCCTTTGCATTTTACTGCGGAATCCGTGGTTAGCGGATGTGGATGAGCGAGGGGTTGCCCGGGACGTAGGCACCGTCAGAGCCGACTGCGCCGATGGCGTAGGGTCGGTCTGTGCCGGTGGTGGCGTTATCGGGAACCGAGAACTGGACGACATAGATGCCAACCAGACCGGGGGCCATCGTTGCGGAAAGCACCGGAGCGCCTTCGTTGTTGATGCCGATGATGATCTGAGCGGCGACCTGGGTGGAGTTGTTAAATGCACCAGGGTTGTTGGTAGTGGTGGGCGTGAGAGTTTGACCGAGGCCGGTGAAGAAGCCGATGAGGACTTCGCCACGGACTGCGGGGTTCTCACGGGTCATGTAGGTGCCGTCGGCTTTGACGACGACGCCGATGCGACGACCAGTGGAATCGGTAGTTTCAAAGATGCCGGGCTGGACCGGGAGGACCGTCACAGCGAGCGAGCCAGAGCCTTCGCCGACCTGCATGCGCAGCGTGGAGTTACCAGGAGCGACATCGCAGGGGGTTTGGAAGGTGACTTGCTCCTGGCCGTTGAGGTTGGCCAGAGAGACGATCGGAGCGGTGCGGCTGCCGACTTCGATGGAGACGTTATTCAAGCGGGTGGTGTAGGGGCCAACAAAGGTGTTGCCCATGACGACGCCGTTGAGATTGGGAGCGAAGTTGGAACCAAAGACAGTGGCAAGGCCGCAAGGTACGAGACCCGCCTGGAAGCCGGCCGCATTGGCCACGCGGGAGAGCGTTGGGCCAGGAGGCAGGGCAGTCAGGCTGAAGGTGACGACGCGGTTGACGGCGCTGGCTGAGACCGAGATCGGCCCGGCCAAGGTGCCGGCAGTGGCGTTCACGGTGGCGATGCCCTGGCTGTTGGTGATCGCGGAAGAGGCAGACAGGGTGACCTGACCGCTCTGGATGGCGAAGGTGACCGCGGCACCGGGGATGGGCCGGGCCTGCGAGTCAAAGAGCTGCACGGAGAGCGGGGTGGCGAAGGGACGACCAATTACGGCCGACTGGCTGTCGCCGGTGAGCCTGACGAAGTTTCCAACCGTTACGTTGTTGGTGACGGTCCAGTTGGCGGTGGCTGCACCAGCGGTGGTGCGGATGCGAACTTCACCTGGGATGGAGCCGAAGCGGACCAGGAAGGAGAATTCGCCGTTGTCGCGGGTGATGTTGTTCAGCGACTCGATGGTGGCGTCGCCGGACAAGATCTCGACACGAACGTTAACGCCGGACAAGTTATTGCCGAAGCTGTCGGCGACAGCACCGCGGAGCAGGAGCGGAGTGAGAGTACCGGGGGCACCGGACTGGCCATCGCCCTGACGCTTGGTGATGACAGCGGGAGCGCCGGAGACCACTTCTACGTTGAAGGTGAAGGAACGGCCGGGAGCATTGCAATTGCCAAGGCAGGCGTTGAATTGGGCAGTGCCCAGTTTGGGGCCAGCGACCAGGTCGCAGGAGACGTTGCCTTGAGAATCGGACTGCACGGTCTGCAGACAGGTGGCCGTGGGTGCGGACTCGGGATCGTTACCCGTGGTGCCGGAGAAGCCGATGCCTGACATGGGAATCCCGAAGCCGCTCAAGGTAGCACCGAGGATGGTGGCCTTGATGGCACCGGCAAGGGTACCGCCAGCCGGAACCCGGAGGGTTGTACCTTCGACAGGGCTAACGAGGATGATGTTAGGAATCGTGGAGGGGATCAAGAATGGAGGTGGCCCGAAAGCGGGATAGGCAGTGAGGGTGAAGTTTACACTATTTCCGCCGACCGAACTGGCTCGAATGACGGTGGCCTTCGGACGATTGAAGCCATCGTTATAGAAGAGATTGGTGCTGATGGAGGTTTGAGCAATACCACGAGTATCGGTCAAAGTGGAGGACTGGGCGAGGTTGCCTTCGCCCGAGGTGATTTCCCAATTGACGTTTGCGTTGGCGAGAGGATTGCCGGCACCATCGCGGAGGCGAACGGTGAGTTGCTGCGGCGCGAAGAACTGGGCATAGACGAGCTGACCATTGCCGGAGACGATTTCAATGGGCTGAGGACCGCCGGTGCCACCACCGGTGCCACCGCCACCGCCCGTATTCGGACTTGCGGTCACGTTGAGCGTAAAGGTTTGTCCCTGGGAACCGGGAGAGGAAGCCGAGACTGTGTAGGTACCGGTAACGGAGGGGGCCGTAAAGTTTACGGTGGCGTAGCCGTCCTTATTGGTGGTGACAGAGCCGGCATCGAATTGGATCGCATTGGATGCTGACAGGAAATTGATGGTGACGTTATTGAGGGGCCGGGTGGAGGAGTCAAGTGCTCGAACGACCAAAGGACGACCCCGTTGGCTCTGGATCACGTTTTGCGAAGGATTGATGGCGATCAGGCTGAACGGAATGCCTGTTGGTGCCCGACCGGTAAAGAAGGTGGGGCCAACGAGGGTGTTTTGAGTGATCGCATTGCTGAGGGAATTTGACTCGAGGTTGATGCGGGAAATCGCATTGGAGGTGGTGGAGAACAGGAATCGATTACTGGGCTGCTCATCGGTGGTTACGAAGAAGCGACCACCGCTAAAGACACCGGAGCCAGAGAGTTCAAACTGAGTTGGATCGGCAAGCGGAGAAACCAGGCCACCGCGGAAGATCACATTGCTGACCCCAATGTAGTAGAGAGCCGTGGTGTTGGAGACCACTTGCATTCTTTCGGCGGCAGCGCCCTGGATGGCTGCAGTAGCAATGCTGCGGCTGAGGATGTCCATGACGTAGATTTGAGTGGAGCCGATTACGTTGCAGGCAACGACGACACGACTGCCATCTGGAGTGAATTGCGGGCGCAAGCAGTTGGCCCCTGTGATGGGGATGTCTGCACCGACTTGCACCAGGGTTTCGCGACCATCGATCTCGAGCAATCTGTTTTGGGCCGTCACATAGAGGAGGCCATTGGGGGCGGCGGCAATGGTACTTGCATTGGCTATGGAGAGCCGACTTACGATGGCATTGTTGCCCAGGTTGATTGCCACGATGGTGCCATTGCTATTGAGCACGAAGGCGCGGGAGGAATCGATAGAGAACTCTACATCGAGAGGAACACAAGAGGTGTCGCCGCAGGTATTGACGCGGGTAATTTCCTGGTCGCCTGAGGTTTCATAAATAACAACGCCGGCGGCGAGGATGAACAGACGCCGACCGTCCGGGGAAATCTTTCCCGTACTGACGCCACCGAGAGCCCGGGACGCCGTTTCCGCATAGGGCGAGGAGCCGGAGAAAATCGCGATGGACTTGTTAAGGCTCTTCGAAAGGGTGTAGAACTTTTGCCCATTCGGATGCCAGATGACCTGGAAGGCAGTGGGGTCGACATTGAAGGTGCCAAGTTGGGTGAAGGGTTCAGGGCTATAGATATAGCCAGTGGTACTGCCGGAGTTTTCCTGAGGCAGTACAACAATATTGGAAGCAAAGGTCGGCAGCAGGAAGATGCAAGATGCCAACAAAGAGATAGTAAACCTATACATTCGGGATCCTCTTCAGAACTAAAGAGATGGAAGGACGCAGCACCCTAATAGTACCAGAGAAGTGCCTTCTACTCCACAAAATAAAATCGGGGTGGACCGAAGTCCACCCCGAAGTGTTTTCAGCTCAAGACAAGGTTAGTTGTCGAGAGATTCAGAGCGCGTAGCACCCGTGTTGCGGAAGTTACGGCCGGTGGAACCGGTCGAATCCGGATCAAGCACGAGAGCCAGGTAACCATGTGCAGTCAGCAGGTTGGACGGATCGCTGATGAAGGCGAAGCCGTGTGCCCAGCGGAAGTTGCACGAGATGATTACATAACCCTGGAAGCCGGGGACCGGGGTGATACCCCATTCCGGATTGCCACGGAGCAGTTCGAAAGCTGCAACCTGGCCGGACGGAACCGACTTGGTGAAGGGCTGAGCCTGGGGATCGCCGCCACCGTTGGGGGTGGTGCCGTAGAAGAATACGCGGCAGATACCAGTTTCATTGATCGTGTTGAACGGATCCTTGGAGGTGTTGGCTACGGCGATACCGGTGTTGAAACCGCTCACGCTGGTCACGAACGGATAGAGGAGGTTCGTGGCGCAGTTGGTGATGGAGAACAACGGCAGCGGGTTAGCAGGAGCCAGCACAAAGCTCGGGATCGAGGGGTATGCATTACCACCGGCAGTGGCGATCGGGGCATAGTTGCCTTCGACCTGGACACCGACAGAGGTCTGTGCATCGGTCACGATGCTGGTGGTGGACTGGAATGCAGCTGCAACGAGGAAGTCAAAGCGGTCGGTGGTGTTATCATCGGCGCGGAGAACTTCCCAGAAGAAGGTGCCAGTACCATCAGCAGCGATGTTGACGCGTGCGAAGGTGGGGAGATTGCCTGAAGTAGCAGTTCCACTGGTGATCGTGACCGATCCACCAAGGGTTCCCGCAGGATAGGATCCGCCAACTGTCCAGCCGTTGCCAACAGGAGCAAAGGTGCCCTGCACGGCAACTGGACCAGAGCCTTGGAGATTCTGGGTCAGGGTGGTCACGGAGATGGGGGTCAGGGTGAGGCTGGAAGTGGTGGTAGCACCGCTTACCGCGTCAACGTTCTGAACACCGATGGCTGCACCAGGAGCGCTAACGCCCTGACCGGCGCAGAAGCCGCTGCCGTTGCCAACACTGGTTGCGATGCGAGCGGTGGAGCCGCTGCAGGAGCCGCCAGTGGTGACGGGCTGTGCCGACACATAGATGCGAACGTTGGCCGGAACACCTACGAAGCGAGCACGGAGGCGGGTACCGTTGGAGGCAATGCCTGCGTCACTCAAGCCGTTGGTGGTGGGGAAGTTCAAGTTGTAGAAACCGGACTCGTTGTTGTAGTTCACGGTCGGATTCGACTGTCCCGCACCAGCGATGTAGTACTGATTGAACTGGTTGTCATAGATGTCCAAGTTGCCTGCGATACCACGACGCTTGAAGGCCACACCATAAGCTTCCGTGTAACGGAGAGCGCCGCTGGCGGTGATACTGCCAGGCGAAGAGGTGGAGGTTTCAGACGGGAAAGCATTGCTGCTGCTCACGTTGAAGCCCAAGCACTGTGCGTAGGAAGGACCCTGGAGGGTGCTGAACACCAGACCCTGCTGCACGAAGCCGACCAAGCCATTGGCGTTGTTCAGAACGAGGTTTGCAGGAGGATTCTGGATCGAGAGCACGGCAGAGATCTGGCTGTTGGCAGAGAAGTTACCGGCAACCTGAACACGGATGTTCTTGATGCGGTAGGTGCGCTGGCCACCCTGAACGATCGGCACACCGACAAAGGTAACGGTGGATTCGTTCGTCACGATGCCGCCGCCGACGCCATACTGGGCCTGGAACACGTTGAGGGGGGTGTTGCCAAGATCCGATCTGCCCGCGCCAGTTGCTAGACCATTTTCAAAGAAATAGTTCAAGCCGGTGCAGACACCAGCACTGCCGGTGCAGGGGTTCTGGTTGATACGGTTTGCGCCCGTGGTTGCAGTGGTGGGCTCATCGATGAACAAGAGTGCATCAGTGAGGTTGGAGCCGCTGCCGCCAACGAAGCGATTGGTGATACGGATACCCGGAACGGTCACGGAGATGTTAACTGCCGGAACGGTGGGGGTGGGGATCACAGCACTGGGGCTGATCTGGTTGGTGCCACTGATTACGGAGAGCGGCACGGAGCCCGTGAGACCAACCGAGTTCAAAATGGGCTGAGCCACAACACCATTAGCCAGAACAGCGCTAGTGGTGGTTGCGGTGGATGAGAAACCAGTTGCGCCCTGGAACAAACCGCCGTTGGCGGCGCCAGTGGCGCCTACGGGATTGCCACCCGAGCAAGTGATTACGATATCGCCTACAAGCTCACGAAGACCTTCGACGCGGACGACGAGGGGCGTAAAGCTGGTGTTGCAGACGAAGGGATTCGATTGCGCGCTGGCAACGTTGCTGGTTCCGATAAAGGAAGCAACGGCTGCTGCAGCAAAAAGCATTTTGCGAAAATGCGACATTATCCTTCTCCTTGTGAAGTGTTGTCTATTTTTGAATTGATGGAAGTTCTCTTTCAACCTGAGCCTCTAAATACTACTTGTTTACTACGACTCTAAGCCGAAGCGACTTCTTGGGTAAAACTATAAACTCTGTGCTCGCGGGATTCACGTCGCTGTGATGAAAGCCGCCTGTCACTTTGCAGACATACCACTAGTAGCAGAATTGAAGGGGGGTAGTCAAGGGAATTTGTCAGCAAGATGCTGAAAGCGCATGAGTTAAGCGCAAACGGGCAGTGAAAGTGAGTCATTCTGACACAGTCGCGTCCGATTTGCCTCAGGAATAGCGCCATCTCGTTGCATTTTCATTAACGAATTGAAATCAAAGAGGAATTGGAATCGATGCCACGGGAACGGAGTAGTACTGTTTGCTCGATTCCTGGGGGAAGATTGAGAGGGAGTAGTACGTTGACCTGGTAGAGGCCGATGAAGCCGGGGGCCAAACCGGCAAAGAAGGGGGTAAGTTCCCGCCCGTTGATCACAACGGTGAGGGGGGCATTGGTGGTGCTGAGGCCGTTCGATTGGGGGGTGACTGGCCCGAGGCCGGTGGCGAAGAGTACGACGGCCTGGCCACGGATGGCGGGGTTTGATGTGGTGGAGAGGGAGGAATCCTGATTCAGGATGGCGCCGGAGGAGCGCGCATCGATGGTGAAGATGGCGGGGGCGAGGTCAGAGATCTCGAGATTGGCCGTAGCTTCGCCGAAGGGAGAGCGGATGAGCAGGGTGGCTTGACCGGGAGGGAGGTTGGGTGGCAGGGCGGTGTTGAGCTGGAAGCCGTTGGAGAAGAAGATGGGGAGGGTTTGGCCTTCGACCTGGAGAGAACTATTGGAGGAAGTCAAGGGGAGGCCATTGCCAAAGATGCTGATGATGGTGCCGGGAGACAGCCGGGGGCTGAAGCTGGCGGCATTGAGAATGGCGGCGGAGGTGAAAGAGAGTTGCTCTGGAGCGAGGGACCAGGAATCGGAGTTGGAGCGGGAGAGCCGGTAGGTGGCGGGATCGACACCGCTGACGGTGGAGAGGGCCGGTGGGTTCGACAGGCTGACGAGAGAGAGGACAAAGGGGCCTTGCGGCAGGGCGGCCCGGTAGGAGGGGGCAGTGCCGTCGCAGGTCTGGTAGCGGACTGTTTGCGGCGCCGCTGTGGAATTGGGGTCGGCGAAGGTGGCAGACCAGGCAGCGGGGACAGAGCAAGGAAGCGCGGGGCTGGCGAGATCAAAACTGGAAGACGAGAAAAGATAGAAGGCGTTGGCCGAGGATGTGCGAGGTGCGAGCTGGATGGCGGCGGCGAGGGTGGCGCGCCAAGTGGCACCGCTCGAGGTAAAGCCAGAGGTGTATTGAGAGAGGCGGGTTTGGGCGAATTGGGGGTTGGGGTCGCTGATGACGAGATCGGCATCGGAGGTGATGCCAAAGGCGGTGACGAAGTGGGTGCCGCTGGGTTGGCCATTGCGGGATAGCTGCAGGGCAAGGATGACGGGGCCGCTGTTGGCGATGGCGTCACGCAGGGTGCCGAGATTGGGATCAGGGAAAGAAAGTGAGAGAGTGCCAGAGGAGAAGTCGAGGGCGCGGAAGGGGTTGGGTTGGGGATCGGTGCCGGGGCCTGCGTCGAGGAAGCCGTCACAGATGGAGCGCGCTTCGGCATCGAGGACGCAGAAGGAGCGCAGGTAGGCGTTGAGAGACAGGGTGTCGGCGAGGCCATTGTCAGGCGGGGTGATTCCGCGTTGCTGGTAGAAACGGAGGAGCCCGGCGAGGGAAGCAACAAGAGAGCCTTTTTGAGCGAGAGGCAGGTTGGAGGAGCCGAGATTGCCTTCGACGGCCTGGGTGATGCGGGGGAAATCAGAGGGGATTTGCTCGGTAGCGCGGGCGGTGAAGGTGACGAGCTGGCCGGCAGCTTCTACGGAAAGGAGGGCTACACCGGATTGGGATGGCAGACGGAGACGGGCCTGACCGAGGCCTTCGGCGTTGGTGACGGGAGTGGCGTCGGCGACGCTGGCACCGGGAGAGGCTTCAAAGCGGAGGGGGACGCCGGAGAGAGGATTGCCGGCGGAGTCGCGGACGACGACGCGGAGGGGAGCGGCGAGGAAGGTGGCCGGGGCTGAGGACTGGGTGTCGCCGGACAGCTTGGTGATGACAGGGCGAAGCTCGGTAAGGCTACGAACTGTGTAGCTGCCTTCGGCGAAGGTCTGGGTGGCGGTGGAGAGGGTGGCGCGGAGCAGGACAACGCCGGGCCGGGCGTTAGACGGAACGACGCTTTCCCAAACGAAAGAGCCGTTGGCAGAGACGAGGTCGAAGGCATCGCTTGTGTTGGCCGCGCCCTGGGTGATGCGGAGGCGGGAGTTAGCCGGGAAGCCCCCGATGGCGACTCGGTAGCGGGCACCGGGCAGGAGCGAGGAGGGGGTCACCGTGAGGGAAGTGCGGCGCTCTTTGTCGATGACGCGAACGGGGGAACCGGGGGAGTATTCGAGGAAGGCCCCTTCAAATTCCTGACGGAAGGCACCGGAGGAAAGGAACTCGTCGGTGAGGGGAGCGCCGATGGAGCCGGAGGCGAAGCCGAGCTCGGCGTGCTTGGCGGCGATGGGACCAGAGGTGAGGAGGGCGCGACCAGCCAATGGGCCGGAAACAAATTGAAAGAGTGCGCCGGAGCGGAAGAGCTGTGAGGAGACGGCAGAGCCGGTGAAGGTGATGGAGGTGGTGCGTTCGGCGAGAGGGGGGCCGAGGAGGCCGGCTTCAGCACTGAGAGCGAGCCAGCGCGTGAGAATTGCGCTCGAGACGGTGCGGACGGGGGAGCCGGCGAGTGCACCATTTTCAAAGCGCTGGGTGCCGCCTGCAGAAGCATCAGAAAGGGGGAAGCCGAGGGTGCCATTGAAAGCCCCCTGGGCCTCGAAGGCGGTGAGGGTTGAGCCGGAAATGACATAGGCGACGGGGCTCGAATCGGCTTTGGCGAGGAGGATGCGGGTGCCGGAAGGGAGGGCGGTTGCCTCCTGGGTGAAGCCGGGGCCGTTGCGGCGGACTGGGGACGAGACAGGGAGGCGGACGGTGAGGCGATTGCGGAGCAGGGCGTCCTGGAAGGTTTGTGAGATGGCCTGGGTGGGAGCACCTTCGCCGATGGCGCAGCACTGGGCGGCCACAAAGACGGTGATGCGGTTGCTGACTTTGCCTTCGCTGGTGGCCGTGAGGATGGCGCTGCCGCCGGAGACGCCGCGGATGGTGACGCGGGTTCCGGTACCGGTGATGGTGACGGCGCGACCGTTGGATGTGGTCCAGAAGACGTCACGGTCGGTTACGGATTCTCCGGCATTGGTGCGAAGAATGGCCGTGAGGGGGCGGGATTCGCCGACGGTGAGGAGGATGGGATCTTCGGCGGCGACGGAGACAGAGGAGACGGCGTTTTTGAGGATAGGGGTGCCGTTGAGGGCGTATTCCATGGTGCCGCCTTCGAAGCTTTGGCGGCGGCGACCGTCGGCGAGCAGGGTTTCGTCATTGATGGGAAGGCCGAGGAAGCCGCTGGGGCCCTGGTTTTGCTGGTAGAGGGCCTGGACGGCGGGGCGGAGGTAGAAGATGCGGCCGGTTAAAGAGCCAGAAGTGATGGCGTAAATGCCGCCGTTGCTGAAGACCTGGAAGTCGGCCCTGGTGCTGAAGGTTGAAGTGGTGGAAACCTGGGAGGTGATGGGTGCGCCGACCTGGTCGAAGCCAATCAGGTTCCAGCGCGTGAAGATGGGGCCTTGCAGAATGAAGCGAGTGTCGGAGGCGGTATCGGCAGGGGCCTGGTCCCAGACGAAGATGCCGAAACCTCTATCGAAGGTTTGGTAGACACCGGTACGGGGGGTGTTGGAGGAGTTGGCAGAAGGAAGAGAGAAGCGGGTGGTATCGATGGAAGGAAAGCCGGCGATCGAAGGGCCGAGGGAAGATTGGGTGTAAATGCCGTAAATGGGAGCACGAACCTGACGAACGGCGCTGTTGACGCCGAGGCTGAGATCAGGATTGGCTGGGCGGATGAGAGCAGAGCGGATGCCGGACCTGGCGGGATCTTGAAATTCCTGACGGAAGCCGCCCGTACCGTAGACACCGACCTCACCGAGAGGGGGTAGAGCTACAGTGAAGGGGAAATCGTCGCGCTGGAAAGCGGCGAGAAATTCGGAGCTGATCGAGGAGGTTGTGGCCCCCTGGCCCACCAGAATCGGCGCAGACTGGGCAAAGCAGGGAGGCAGAACCAGAAACGGGATCAGGATGAGGGCGAAGGGCTGACGCATTTAGATCGAGAGTAGACTAACACGCGAGAGCCCTCTGGAGTTTCGAGGCGCAAGATTATTGATCTTTGAGGATCTTGTTGAGCCGTTTGAAGCGCCCGCGAATTTCATCACTGGCTTCGATGATCTCGGGGATGTCGTAGATGACGCGGGGAGTCATGAAGAGGACGAGTTCGGTACGTTCTTTTGACTTGGCGCGATTGCCGAATACATTACCGACAACCGGAAGCTTGTGGAGGCCGGGAATGCCGGAAGTAGAGAAGGTGTCCGACTCAGTCATGATGCCGCCGATGGCGATGGTATCGCCGTCCTGAACGGTTACCTGGGTGGTGATATTGCGTTGCGAGAAAGAAGGGGACTGGATGGCGGCGCTGGCGGCTGGGGGAATGGGAGAGCTGATCTCCTGGTTAATGACCAGGGTGACGATGCCGCTGGGGAGGACCCTGGCGGTGATGCTCATGTTGACCCCGGCATTGCGGCTCGAGACGTTGTTGGCGAACACGGAACTGCCACCGGATTGAACGCCTGGCTGCAGGGCCTGCGAGGTGAGGGTTGGAACCTGAGTGCCGACGTTGATGCTGGCAGGGATGTTGTCGGTAGCGATGATTTGGGGAGCGTTGATGACTTTGACGCGACGCTCGTCTTCCTGGGCAGAGAGAAAGCCGAGGAGTTCTCTGGACTTGCCGACCAGCAGGCCGGCGGTGAGATTGATGCCGGAGCCGGTGGAATCGGCTACGAGTTGGCGCAGGTTGGCGGCGTTATTGCCGGTGCGACGTTGGGCAAAGGAGGCCTGGACGCCGGCAGCGAAGGCACCGGTGAGGGAGACTTCGTAGATTTTGGCTTCGATGAGGACCTGGCGTGGGGGGATGTCGAGGCGACTCAGGAGGCGGTAGATTTGTTCGTACTCCTGCTGGGTGCACTGGATCAAGAGGGTGTTATCGAAGGGATTGGGAACAATTTTGGGGACGCGAGGGGCCGGGGCCATTACGCCAGCCTGCTGCCCGGCAAAGGTGCCGGTAGCGTCGGTGGGGCGACCGGTGCCGCCGACTCCGGGGACGTTGGCGCCCATGCCCATGCCGCCGCCCATGCCTGGGAACATACCGCCCATTCCCATACCGCCCATGCCACCAAACATGCCCATGCCACCCATGCCGAACATGCCCATGCCGCCCATGCCCATACCCATACCACCCATACCCATACCGCCCATACCCATGCCACCAAGACCAGTGACGCCGCCGCCGAGGCCGGTGACGCCACCACCGGTGCCGCCACCGGCGTTGTTGGTGAATTGAGAGAGCTGGCTGGTGAGGCTGATGATCATCATCATGGACATCATGGTGGCCATCATGGCTGCGGGATTGTCCTGCTGGGTGGAATAGAGAAGCGTTACAGCGAGGGCGAGAGAATCGGCCCGACCGTACTTGACGCGGAAGACGAAATTATCAGTGCCGCCGACGGGAGGTTTGACTTCAATGTCGAGCTTGGCGATCCAATTGGCAACTTCTTTGAAGGCAGCTGGATTGGGAGAGATGGCAATGAGGAGGTTGAGCCGGTCGATGGGAAGAAACTGAATGGGAGCGGCTTTGCCGGCCATGGAGAGATTTTTGAAGATCGTGGTGAGGTCGTTGGCAACATCGGAGGGTTTGCCGTGCTCGAGTTCAAACATGCGGGTGCGCTGGTTGGCAAGCACGTCGGAGTCGAACAGGGAAATGAGTTCCATGGTGCGCTTCATGCTGCGGGCATTGTCGAGCATGAGGAGGAGATTGGCGGGCTCATAGGTAGAGACCGTCGCACCATCGCCGAGGAAGGGCGCAATGATGTTTTTGATTTCTGCGACGGAGGCGTACTTGAGGAAGATCAGATTGAGTACCATCTGCTCGCCATTGCCGAGGTCTTTGCCTTCGAGGTTGATGCGGGGCTCCATGGGGAGACGGGCGATCTCACCGATCGGGACGATGCGGTAGAGTTCGCCGACCTGGATCATGGCCGCGCCATTAATGCGGAGGATGGTATCGAGCAGGCCGCGGACATCGGTGGAGCGGATCTCACCGTAAGTGTGAATTGTGATGTTGCCTGCAATTCTAGGGTCGATGATGTAGTTGATCTTGAGGACGCGGGCGAGAGTATCAATCACTTCAGTGATCGAGGCGTTGGGGAGATTGAGCGTAATGCTGGGCGGGGCGGCCTGGGCGGGCGGGGTGCTCTGCGCAGCGGTGGAGGCTGGTGCGCCAGGCTGCTGGGGGGCGGGTTGTTGAGGGGCAGGTTGTTGCGCGTTTAAGGTGAGCGCAATGAGGAAGGCAATTTGAAGACGCATTACTGTTTGGTTTCCCCTTTGGCTTGGGTTCTTTCCCAGAGGGCCTTTTCGGCTGGAGTGAGGTCGTTTTTGTCTTTGACGTATTTGAAGTCACCGAAGGGGGAGACGCGGGAGAAGTGGAGCTTGCCGTCGCGCTCTTCGACCGAGAGGCCTTCGCGGATTTCGGTCGACTGATCGGGCTTGCCATCGATCATGCGCTGGATTTTGGCGTTTTCTTCTTCAGTGAGTTTGGCATAGCCGAAGGCCGTGGTGCGGTAGATGACGACCTTGCCGTTCTCCATGCCGCGCCAGGTGGAATCTGAGGTCTTGACGGCGGAATAGGGGATGCCGAGATTGCGGCCGTCGGGATGGCGCTTGAGGGTGGTCTTGGGTTTTGGGTCGGGCTTGGAGGCAGCCTTTTGGGGCTGGGCGACCAAGGGGCCAGCGAGGCAGAAGGTAAGGAAGAGTAGGAAGAATTTCATAGTTAGATCCCCAGTTGATTAGCGAGCGGGCTCCCAGTAGCACATGGTGCCGAAGGCCCATGGTTTTGATACTTTTCTGTAGCCATCAGCGACAGTTCCAGCAGGAGAGGTGTCACCCATGACGCAGTCTCTGCGGCCACCACCGATTTCCGGGCCCGGGGCAGGACGCACATTTTCTGGCGGCTTCTGGACGGGAGGAGGTGGGGGTGGCGCATTGTTGTTGATGCTGTTGTTGGGCCTTGGAGTAGCCTGGCTGGCCTGCTTCTGCAAGTCTTCTTTGCGGGGGCGAAGTTCTTCGAGCGACTTTGTGATCTTCTTGCCGTCCCACTCAAAGGTGAGGTCCTTTTGGGTAGCAGCCAGGATCTTAAACTCGCCGAGCTTGTCGCCCGGCCTGAAGCCTTTTTGTTCGTTCTTTTCGACAGAGATAAAGATTGTAGGACCCATGCCTATATCCATGACGCCGTGAACCGGCGGAAAGTCGGGCATGATTTTGGGAGGAGGCGGAGGAACCACCTCAACAACGACGTTGGGATTGCGATCGCGGGCAAAAAGGAAGCGCTGGGCGACCTCAAAGTATTGGACCGGCTGGATTTTCTGTTCCTGAACGGGGAGCACGGGTGGGGCCGGAGTATTGACCGTTGGAATGGGCTTGACGGCGAGCAGAGAGGCTTCGCGGGAGCGGGCTTCGAGCCAACGGCGACGGAGTTCCCAGGAGCCGCCGGCAAGGGCAGCAAAGAGGAGGAGATTGAGAATCAGAATGGGGCGTTTCATCCGCGGACTCCGGGAGTGAGGGGTTTGACCAGGGTGAAGCCGACAATGGCCATCGACACGCCAATGCGCTTTTGCTTGGAGTCGTTTGAGCTGATGCGGATGTCGCGCCAGATGAGGAATTCAGGCTGGGAGGCAAGGTCAGAGAGGAGGTTGACGAGACCTTCAATCTGGCAATCGAAATTTACGTTGATGATGATTTCGGAATGGTGCTCAAGGGATTGGACGGTGCCGATGTCCATATTGCGAATTTCGACGGCAGGGCCCTGGAGGCGGGCAATGCGACGGAAGGTTTGATTGAGTTGAGCCTGGGCCTGGGCGGGGGTATCGGCCGTGATGAAGCGCTTGCGCCAGAGGGCGAGATTGGCGTCGAGCTTTTTGAGGGCTTCGGTTTGAGCGGGAAGTTGGGCGGCGGTGACGCGCGCCTGATCGAGACGTAGGCGGGCGGTATCGATGGCGGCTGCCTTATCGAGGACAGGGCCTACGGTCGAGCTGGGCTCTGGCCAGAAGTAGACGGCACCAATCAGGATGAGAGCTGGGATGGCGGCGGTGAGGAGTTTGCGTTCGCGTTCTGTGAGTGAGTCGATCATCGCTGTGTCCTTTATCACTGTGTCCTTGGGGGTTGTGGCTGTTGCGCGGGAGCCTGGGCAGGGAGGCCGGGGAATTCGCGCTTGGCGCGAATCTGGAAGACTTCTTTGCCGCTTTGGGAGCGGCCCGGAGGAGAGGTGAACTCGCTGTCCTTGAAGTAGGGGGAAGAGTCGAGGGTCTTGAGAAGTTCCATGGCCTGGTCGACTTCGCCGATGATGGCGATTTCGTTGCGGGTCAGATCCATGCGCTGGACGTAGGCGGTGACGGGCATGACGCGGGTGAGTTCGCGGATGGTGTCGAGATCCTGCTGGGGATAACCGGCCTGGGCAGAGATGGCTTGCAGTTTGGATTGGGAGCGGGTGATGTTTGCCTCAAGAGCCTTGACGCTTCTGATGCGCGGCTGAAGCTTGGCAATTTCGGCATCGAGGCGATTGAGCAGGCGCTGGTTCTCGTAATCCTGATAGTAGGCGTAGCCGAGGCCGAGTATGGCGAGGAGCAACATCAGGATGATGGTGGGGACCCAGCGCCAGGGGGAAATCGTTCTGCGGCGGGCTTGCGGGAGGAGATTGATGGGAAGCGAGAGCCTGGGGAGGGCCGCAGAGAGGGAGGCGGCAAAGGCAAAGGTGCTGGCGATGTCGAGGCGCTCGGCCGGGGGAAGCAGGGCGGCGAGCTTGGACATGGGAGCGTCTTCAGGGAGACGAATCTGCGAGGCAGAGGCAGCGATGGCACGATCATTCGAGGCCGGGAAACGAACGCTGTAAATGGGGTGCGTTGTGGTTTCGGCGTAAAGGAGCAGGCCGGCTTCGTCTTCGTGGACGGCCATGAATTGTTCGGCGGGAGGAGGTTGCAGAGTACGGATGGCAGAGTAGATGGCGGCAGCAGGGGACAGGAAAGCGGCAACGCCGATGCCGGCTTCGTCGAACAAGGTTGCGTAGTCTTCAATGACCGGGTTGCGAGCTACGGCAACGGAGAGGTTGGACTTGCGGGGGCCCTGCAGGCGGGCAAAAGAGTAGGCGACTTCTTCTTCGGCAAAAGGATGCAGGCCATCGAGCTGGTAGCGAAGGGCCGCATCGAGCTCACTGTCGGCAACTCCTGGGAGGGCGATGCAGCGCGCGATGCAGTCGTTGGCAGGAAGGACCACCGTGGCAGAGAGGTAGGAGAGTTTGTGTTTGGCGAGGAAGGCGAGGACGTCGGCACCCCATTCTGCGGCGGGGCGCTCGCGGTAGCGCAAGACTTCGAAAGCATCGAGGATGCGGATGCCGGAGGGCCTGACGACGGTGATGGCGAGGAGGAGGTTCTCGGCGGTGACTTCTATGCCAAGGCCGGTGCCGAAACTCCGCCATTTCTGGAGGAACGGAATGGGGGGCCGGGGAGGGGCCTCGATGATGGGAGTGATGTTCTCGGTGTTCTCAGTGGTCATCGATTGGATTCCGATGGAGGGGGAGTGGTGAGCCAGACAGAATTGGAAGAAGCGACATCGCTGAAGGCCTGATCGTGCCAGCGGAGGTGGGTCCAGGGACTGATCCACATATAACGGGGGTTGGGCTCAATGAATTTAATCATGAGCGAGACGGTGCGGCGTGTGGAAGAGAGGGAGCCGTTGGGGAGGCGCATGCGGGCGGTAGATCGTACCTGAAAGACGGAGCCCAGATCTGCTCGAAAGCCAGCCGTCGCAAAGGAGGGCGTGGCAAACAGGGAGCGCAGGAAGAGGTTGGGATCGAAGGAGCGGCGGCGAGTTTCTGTGAAGTTGAAAGCGACACGGGGATCCATCCCCTTGGCAATGAGCAGAGAGGGATGAACGCTGAAGGGATCGAGGCCAGTGGACTCTTTGAGGTAGGGAGAGAAGCAATCCATGAGGCCGCCCCGATTCACCAAGGAACCGTCAGGTAGCCGACTGTAACGACCGTAGAGTATTTCTGGAGTGATGCCTGGCACTAGGAGTAATTCTTCGACATTTTCCATAGACGCTATGGATGGCCGGAAAGTTTGAAGCTGTCCAGAATTATCAAGACCCGAGGATAAGAGGATAGGGTTGTTCGAAAAAGCCTGCTGGACGATGGCGGCGGCAGAGGCGGGAGACTCACCGAAGATGATGAGGAGAGTATTGAGGATCTGAGGGGTCATGGACCGCAGGGGGAGCTTGCCCTGTTCGGAAATCATTTCGACCAGAGTGTCGCCGAGAGGTTCCTGAAAGTAGAGGCGGCGGTGACTGGCGAAGCGTTCGGCAGGATTGGACCCCATCAGGGTTTCGATATTGCGTAGCTGGAACAAGACGCGTTCGACGCCGCCGCGGGCGAGATAGTAGGCGCGGGTACTTTCCTGATTGGCGATGGAGCGCTCGATTTCGGAGCGAACGGTGTCGGCTACGGAAAATGCGATGGCCGAAAGAGCTGCCGTGAGCCAGAGGACGGCCAGCAGGGCGGTACCACGACGAGACGATTGCTTACTGAAGGATGTCATCGAGGTTCGGGTTCCTGACCAGTAGCGGAGCAAAGACGGGAGTAGGTTGAATCTGGTTGGGCTTCATGGTGTTGGGAGCCATAGCGATTTGAATGCCGTAAGGCCACTCGGGGAAAGCCCAGCGAACCAGCCAGGCCTGGGTGCCGGAATCGAAGTCGACGCGCTTGTAGGTGAAGTCGCAGACGGCGAGTCGATCGGCGAGGATAAACGAGGTGGGTAGAGCACGAAAGGGCTGGCCACAGGCGACGGAGAGGCTGTACTTGCCGAGGTAGGGGCGCTCGTTTAGGAGCAGGCGCAGACCGCCGTTTGGGCTTTGGTCGGCGAAGAGTTCGACGATTTGGGGGCGGCCGCGTGAGCCTTCGGTCAGGGAGTGTGAGGAAACGAAGCGCGTACCCAAGTTGGTGCCCTGGAAGCCGACCTTAAACCCGCCGCAGGGAGCGACGACCGGGATGAGGCCCTGGAGGATTTGGTCGAGGGTGCGCTGGGAGGCTAGGATGCGGCGGTTGAAATCGACTTTGGAATCGATCTTGTTCATGGAGGTGAAGGCGATATTGAGGACCATGCCCATGCCGACAGAGATGGCACCGAAGAGGGTGACGGCGATGAGGAGTTCGATGAGCGTCATGCCGGCCTGGGATTTGCGGCGGGAGGGGTGGTTCACCGGTACCTCGTGGTGCGGAAGGAGAGGAGTTGGAGGGTGCGGCGGCGGGAGCCGGATTGCATCCAGGTTTCGAGGAAAATGCGTTCGAGGCGGTCGCCGGTATTCTGGCCGGGTGCGCCAACGAGAGCGATTTGGGCGCGAAAGCCAGCGGTGGCCTTGTTAGTCGCATCGACTTCGAGGGGGCCTTCGAAGTTGCCGTAGTTGCGCTGGCTGGTGAGGATCTCATCCATTTTGCGTTTGCTCAGGAATGTAAGGCGATCCAGATCGCCAGTACGCATGAGGTTGGCGGTGGATGTGGAGAGGTTGCCAAGGAGGGCCGAGACCGCGACGGCCAGGATGAGCGTGGCGATGAGGACTTCAATGAGGGTGAAGCCGCGCTGGGATCTAGCTCGCATTGGCAGGCCTGTCGGTGACTTTGGCGACACCGGTAATGGGATCGAGACGGATTTGGCGAATGGAACCGCGGGGGCTTTGGAGTTCGACGATGAGCTGCGGGGGAGCGCCGTTGGGGTAGACGATGAGGTAGCGGTCGTTCTGCTCTTCGTTGAGGAAGAGCGAAGGAAGGATGCGGCGGACGCGGACGCCTTGAGGGATGTCGAAGGTTTGATCGTGTGTGGACTCGGCGGGGCGGAGAATGACTTTGTTCAGGCGAGGCTGGATGAGAATTTGCACGGGGACCTGGCGACGGTCGGCGGTGTTGATGGCGATGTTGAGAGCAGAAGCTACGGTTGATGAGGCGCTGCGCAGGCGCAAGCCATCGAGGCCCGCCGAGAAGGAAGGGATAGCCAGGCCGACCATGACGGCGATGATGCTGACGACGACGAGCATCTCGATGAGAGTGACGCCGGATTGCCGGGTGCGCGCTCTCATTTAGCGACTGGAGGAAGAACTGATGTCAGCATTGATGCCGGTGCCGCCAGGCTGGCCGTCGGCACCGAGGGAAACGATCTCGGGCTCGTCGGGGAGGACGCCGGGGAACTTGTACATGAATTCCCTGCCCCAGGGGTCGAGGGGGACTTCACCCTGGAGATAGGGGCCATCCCAGTTGGGGACATCGGCGGGCTTATTGCGCAGTACGGCGAGGCCCTGCTGGGTGGTGGGGAAGTTGCCTGTGGAGTTTTTGTAAAGGAGCAGTGCCTGATTGAAGCTGTTGATCTGGGTGCGGGCGGCTGTGACCTTGGCACCATCGGCGGCCTTGAACAGACGGGGCCCGACGACGGCGGCGAAGAGGGCGATGATCGTGACGACGACCAGCATTTCGATGAGCGTGACGCCGGCTTGACGGGACAGGCGGCGGCGAGTGGGTTGGATAGAAGGATTCATGGTGTTAGATTGCGACCTCATTGATACTGGTGATGGCGAGGAGCATGCTGAGGATCAGGGCTCCTACTACGATGCCCATTGTAAGGATGAGCAGGGGTTCAAACAAGGATGTGAAGCGCTTGACGGCGTCGCGCGTGTCGGCCTCATAGATGTCGGCCATGCGAGTGAACATTTCGTCGAGCTTGCCGGTCTCTTCGCCGACGCTGAGCAAGTGGGAGGCGAGCGAGGGGAACTGACCACAGCGACGCAGTGGGACGGAAATGCCTTCGCCGCGTTTGACGCCCTGAGCGACTGAATCGAGGGCCTTGGCGATGCGCTGGTTGCCGAGGGTGCCACCGGCGATCTGGATGGACTGCACGAGGGGGACGGTGTTGGAGACGAGGGTGGCCATGGCGCGGGCAAAGCGGGCGGTTTCGGCCTTGCGGAGGGCGTCGCCGAGGAGAGGGATACGGAGGCGGAAATCATCCCACCACCAGCGGCCATTGACGGTGCGGATATAGCTCATGAACGAAACGGAGCCAACGATCAGGACCAGGCCAATGAGCCAGCCCCAGGCCTGCAGGAATTCACTGGTGCGGAGCATGATGAGCGTGGGGAGAGGGATGACCATACGGCCGCCCTCAAAGATGGTGGCAAATTTGGGGACGACGTAGTACATCAGGACGACGATGGCGCCTACGCCGGTGAGGCCGAGCAGGAGCGGGTACATGAGGGCGCTGATGATGTAGCCGCGGAGTTCATCGCGATTGCGTTCGAAGTTAGAGAGGCGCTGGAAGACGGTGGCGAGGGAGCCGGAGGCTTCCCCGGCGCGGACCATGTTGATGTACAGATCAGAGAAGTGGGCGGAGTGGGCGGCGAGCGAGTCGGCGAGCGATTTGCCGCCTTTGAGCAGGCGGAGGATGTCGATGACGACGGTGCGGAAGGCGGGCTTCTCGGTGAGTTCGCTGACGATCGACAGAGCGCGGTCGATGGGGACGCTGGAGGAGAGGAGCGTGGCGAGTTCCTGGGTGAAGAAGAGGACGTCGCGGCGCTTGCTGCCGCCGAATTCGGGGAGCTTGAGTTCGAAGCCTGCGGGTTTGTCTAGGCCGATGTAGGTGGGGGTGAGGCCCTGGCGGCGGAGCTCTATGGCGACGAGCTTTTGATTCTCAGCGGTGTAGCTGCCGCTGCGGAGCTTGCCATCACTGGTTACGGCTTTGAACTGGAAGGTCGTCATGGCAGCGGGCTAAAACTCCTGGGTGACGCGGATGACTTCGTCGGGCGTGGTCATGCCGGTGGCGACTTTGTGCCAGCCGTCTTCGCGGAGATTGCGCATGCCGTTACGGCGGGCGGCTTCGGTGAGGATACTGGCGTCTTCATTGCGCATGATGAGGCGGCGAATCTCTTCATTGAGCTGCATGAGTTCGAAGATGGCGATTCGGCCATGATAGCCGGTGCCCATGCATTTTTCGCAGCCCTTGCCTTTGAAGGTGGGGACGATGGAGCCATCGTAGGAGACGGCTTCGCCGTGCAGCTCTTTGCAGTTTTGACAGACGCGGCGGACGAGGCGCTGGGCGAGGACGGCAACGATGGAAGAAGTGAGGAGGTAATTCTCGACGCCCATGTCGGTGAGGCGGGTGATGGCGCTGGGGGCATCGTTGGTGTGGAGGGTGGAGTAGACGAAGTGGCCGGTGAGGGCGGCGCGGATGGCGATGTCGGCGGTCTCGCGGTCGCGGATTTCGCCGACCATGATGACGTCGGGATCCTGACGGACGATGTGACGGAGACCGGCGGCGAAGGTGAGGCCGATGGTGGGATTGACGTGGATCTGATTGATGCCGTCCATCTGGTATTCAACGGGGTCTTCGATGGTGATGATCTTGCGCTCGGATTTATTGGCGCGCTTGAGGGCGGAATAGAGAGTGGTGGATTTGCCGCTACCGGTGGGGCCGGTGACGAGGAAGATGCCGTGGGGGAGCTCGGTGAAGTGCTCCATGAGGTTGAGCATCTGGTCATCAAAGCCGAGGCTGCGGAGATCATAAAAGCCAGTGGCTGAACGATCGAGGATACGCATGACGACGCTCTCGCCGTAGAGGGTGGGGAGCGTGGAGACGCGGAGGTCGACTTCGCGGCCGAGGGTTTTGATTTTGATGCGGCCGTCTTGCGGGAGGCGGCGCTCAGCGATGTTGAGCTTGGCCATGAGCTTGAGACGGGAGATGATGGCGGCCTTCATCTCTTTGGGGGGCGATTCCTGATTCTGGAGGACGCCGTCGATGCGGAAGCGGATGCGGAAGTCTTTTTCGAAGGGCTCGATGTGGATGTCACTGGCGCGGGCTTCGACGGCAGTGGCGATCATGGTGTTGACGAGGCGGATGACGGGGGCCTCGGAGGCCATGTCGCGGAGGTGCTCGAGGTCTTCAGCGGCGTCGGTGTTGCCGAAGTCGTCGGCGGCTTCGGCGCGGCGGCCTTCGGCATAGTGGCGATCAATGGCGTCGACGATTTCGGATTCGACGGCGAGGACGGGATTGATCTTGAGGTTGGTGAAGGAAGCGACGGCGCTGAGGACTTCGAAGTCGAGGGGGTCGGCCATGGCGAGCGTGAGCTCATTGCCGTCGGAGGAGAGGGGGAAGATTTTGGACTGGCGGAGGAAGCGGGGCGAGAGGCCGTCGAGTTCCGGGCCGGTGGCCGGGGGAGCATCGATGACGACCAGGGGGACAGAAAGCTGGGCGCTGAGCTCAGCCATGACTTCACGCTGGGCAATAAAGCCAAGATCGACAAGAATCTTGCCGATCTTTTCGTTGCGTTCTTTTTGGAGCTCGAGGGCTTGGTCGAGTTCGTCGGAGGAGATGAGGTTGCGGGCAACGAGGCGTTCGCCGAGCTTGGCAGGGGCGTGCATGGTGGGGGCTAAAATTCCTGGACGCGGATGGCGGCTTCAAGTGCTGGAGCGGAACGGGCCGCGAGGATGTCTTTTCGTGTGGCCTGCATCACGATTTGGGCGGGGAGGCCGGTGAGATCTTCCCAGGAGCGGCGGTAGATGCTGATGCCGATGACGACCTTTTCGTCCGCAGGGAGTTTTTCGAGCGAGAGGGCGGCCGAGGCGAGCTGGCTGCGCATGGCTTCTTTGAGCAAGGGGAGGCGCTCCAGCTTTTTGGCGCGGGTGGCGGCGATCATTTCTTTGGTGGGGGTAGTGAAGCCGAAGGTGCCAGTACCGGGGGTGGAGATGAGCTGGAGTTCAGCACTGAAGACGGCGCCGAATTTATCGAGATAGAGACCGCGCGTCATGCCGAGCAGGAGGAAGGGCTCATCGAAGAGGGTTTCGAGGCGCTGGTCGATTTTCTTCTCGACCGGGATCAACATGCCACGGGTGATGATGGGCTCTGTGACGGCTGCTACGAGGAGGGAGGCCGCGAGCAGGAGAGAGAGAAAGTACTTCATTGGGAATCCTTAGGGGTGCCGACGCTGAGGCCGGCGTTGGTGACATACATGCGGTTGAGTTGTTTGCGGAGGATCGTTTCGTTCTCCTGCATGGTGGCCGACATGAGCTGAATTTCCTGCGTGAACTTCTTTTCGGTTTGCGAGACAGCGAGGGCGACTTGCTGGCGGACGCGGTCTTCGGAGCGGGCCTCGACGGCGGCTACGGCTTCGGTGACGGCTTTCTTGACGGTGGCTTCGACGTCGACGGTGGGTAAGGAGGTTCGCTCGAACACTACTTTCGATTCGACGGGACGCATGAGGAAGCCGTGGGCGGTGATGGCGACGGCGAGCAGGCTCATGCCGGCGAAGGCCAGGCGCGGGGTGGACGACCAGAAGCGCTGCCAGAGGGAGGGGGCAAACACGGGGTCGGAAACGAAGGCGATGCGGCGGGGGATCTCTTCTTCGCGGAGGCTATGGAGGGCGGTGAGGGTGAGCTGCAACTGCTCGAATTCTTCCTGGGCTTCGGGAGACTGGGCGAGGAATGCGGCGGCGGCTTCCCGCTCGGCGGGAGTGGCTTCGCCGAGGGCGAGAGCTTTGAGATCGATTTGGGAATGGTCCATGGTGCGTTATCCCTTTACTGGCGCGAGGGCGCCTTTGAGCAGATCGAGAGCAGAGTAGAGCCTCGACTTGATGGTGGAAAGGGGGAGATCGAGGATCTCCGCCATTTCTTCAAACTTGAAACCTTGAAAGATCTTGAGAACGACGGCTTCCCGCTGGTCGGCGGAGAGGCGGCCCAAGGCGCGCTCGACGGCGAGATTCATCTCGATGGGGAACATGCCTTCGCGGGCGTTGGCGGTTGGGGGATCGTAGATGAGTTCGGCAGTGTCAGGGCGATTCTTGCGTAGTAGTGAATATGCTTCGTTGTGAGCGA
Source organism: Bryobacter sp. (assembly GCA_044340255.1). Classification (GTDB taxonomy): domain Bacteria; phylum Acidobacteriota; class Terriglobia; order Bryobacterales; family Bryobacteraceae; genus Bryobacter. The sequence continues at coordinate 136,986 of JBIITX010000006.1, forward strand.
TGCGGAACAGCCAAGGAGAGAACCGGTCCACATCGCTCAGTTTGGTCAGATTCTGGTAGGCCTTCAGGAAGACGTCCTGAGTAAGATCCAGGGCGTCTTCTCGATGACCCACGATCCGTAAGAGGTAATTGAAGACACGTTTCTCGTGGCGGGAAACGAGCATGTTGAATGCATCAACGTTGCCCTTGGCCGCCTTGATGACGAGATCGCGATCCTCCACTTCTCGAAAGATCAAATTCTGACTCCGCTGTTGAAGACGGGGCACCCTGTGAGAAAGTTGGCCGCTCGAAATTTATTTTTTTGCGGGATGGCCCGTGATACCCTACGTTTCGCGTAACTCATTGAGACGATTATGACTGAACTCCAACCACCACAGATTTTGTTTCAGATGTTGACTGGCGCCTGGGTAAGCAAGTGCCTGGGAATTGCCGCCGAGCTTGGGATTGCCGACCAGCTTGAGGGGGGGCCGAAGAGTGTTTCGGCGATCGCAACGGCGACGGGTACCCACGAGGATTCTCTTTACCGGGTGTTGCGGCTGCTGGCTTCGACGGGTGTGTTTACGGAATTGCCGGAGCGGAGTTTTGCGCTGACGCCATTGAGCAGCATGCTGCTGACGAGCAATCCGCAGGGGATGCGGAATACGGTGCGGATGATGACTTTTGGGGAGCACTGGAAGGCCTGGGGGAGTTTGATCGATGTGGTGCGCGGGGGAGGGATTGCGACGGACATCGCAGAGGGTTGCGACATTTGGGAGTATTTCAAGAGAAATCCAGACCGGGCCGAGATCTTTGATGCCTCGATGACGGACTTTACGATGCAGTCGAATGCGGCTATTGTGGGGTCGTTTGACTTCAGCCAGCACAAGACGGTGTGTGATGTGGGTGGGGGACATGGGTGGTTGGTGAAGGCGATTTTGGAGGCGAACCCCTCGATGCGCGGGATTGTGTTCGACCAGGAGTATGTGGTTGAGGGGGCCAGGAAGGTGATGGCCGAGGCGGGATTGTCGGCGCGAGCGGAAGGAGTGGGTGGTAGTTTCTTCGAGTCGGTGGTGGGCGGTGCGGACCTTTACATGGCGAAGAACATTATTCACGACTGGGACGATGAGAAGTCGATCACGATCTTGCGAAACATTCGCAAGGTGATGCCGGCGGAGGGAAGGCTGCTGCTGGTGGAGATCATGGTGGGGCCTGCGAATGTGCCGGAGCCGGGGAAGTTTATGGATGTGAATATGCTCGCCATGACCGGAGGACGGGAGCGGACGGCCGAGGAGTTTGCGGCTTTGTTTGCGCAGAGTGGATTCAAGCTGGGACGGGTGATCCCGACGCCGAGTTTGATGAATCTGGTGGAGGGGTTGCCGGTCTAGTAGCCAGCCGGGGCGGCGGGGGTGCTGGAGCCGATTGGTTCGAGGCCCTCGCGGCGGCGGAATTCGTCCATGATGACGGCGGTGGCGGTGGCACCGACGCGGGTGATGCCGAGGGCGCGGACGCGGAGGAGTGCGTCCAGATCGCGGATGCCGCCGGCGGCTTTGACCTGGATGTGGGGGGCGGTGTGCTGGCGCATCAGGATGAGGTCTTCATCGGTGGAGCCGGAGGTGCCGTAGCCGGTTGAGGTCTTAACCCAGTCGGCACCGATATCGGAACAGATCTGGCAAAGGCGGATTTTCTGCTCGGTGTTGAGGTAGCAGTTTTCGAAGATGACTTTGACCTTCTGGCCTGCTTCGTGGGCGGTTTCGACGACGAGGCGGATGTCGTTGGCGACGTAATCCCAATCGCCGGAGAGGACCTTCGAGATGTTGACTACCATGTCGAGTTCCTGACCGCCGTCGCGGAGGGCCTGGATGGTTTCGGCGAGCTTGATGTCGGAGGTGTGGCCGCCGTGGGGGAAACCAATGGTGGTGCTGGCCATGACGGTAGAGCCGCGCAGGAGGGAGGCGCAGCGGCGGAGGGCATAGGGCATGATGCAGACGCTGCCGGTGTCGTAGCGGAGGGCGAGCTCGATGCCACGCTCGAGGGCTTCTTCGGTGAGGGTGGGATTGAGCAGGGAATGATCAATCATCTTGGAGAGATCGGTGTGGATGAGCATAGTGGCTTAGCCACAAGTATAGCCTGATGGGGGAAGGTGACAAAACGATCTCACAAGTAAGCAACTTTGCCCTTACTCGTCGTCGAGGGCTTTCACGTCTGCGGTGGTTACCGGGCGAATGCAGCGGAATGTCGGAAAACCATAGTCGCTCATGGTGATGGTGGCACCTTTGGCGTTTCTGGCGGATTGAAGAATCAGATCTCCGACGACACGGCCGAGGCTGCGTTTTTGATGCCGTGCCATCGCCTTGGCGAGGAAGTACGCCTCGTCGGGAATCTCCAACGTTGTACGCATATCCGCATCATCGCATTGGATAGCGTGGTTGCGGGTTTGGGGGAGGGTGGTGTAGGTTGAATTATGCCCAACACTTCATCAGTTGTTCAAGTGATATTGATATTGCAGTTACAAGCGATGCTTTGGGGGCAGGTGTCGAGCCGGAGTGGGGCGATTGGCGGGGTGGTGCTGGATCCGCAAGGGGCACCGGTGCAGGCGGCGAAGATCAGGGCGACGAGCCTGGACACCAATCAGGGACGCGAGACAGAGACGAATGAGCGGGGGGAGTTTTTGCTGGCGAATCTGAATGCGGGGCCCTATACGATGACCGTGGAAGCGGCCGGGTTTGCCGGGAAAGAATACGCAGAGCTGCTGGTGGGTGCTGGGCAGTCGCTGTTTCAAAAGGTAGAACTGCGGGTGGCGAGCGTGAGCGAAAAGATGGAAGTGGTGGAGGAGACTCCGGTGCTCGATGTGAGCTCGACGACGGCGGCGTCGGCGTTTGGCTATGAGCGGATGGAGCACTCTTCGGCGCAGGGACGGAACTATGTGAACTTTGTACTGACGGCGCCCGGGATGGCACCGGCACAGGGACAGTCGACGGGGAGGAGCCCGGCGGCGAGTTGGAATGTGAATAACGATTCGGGATTTGTTTCGAATGGAATCCGGTCGCGAAACAACTCGGTGTCGATTGACGGGTCAGATAACCGGGATGAAACAACGGGTGCGATCCGGGTGTCGGTGCCGCTTGAGATGGTGCAGGAGCTGCGGATTGCGGGGACGACGGTTTCGGCGGAGTTGGGTGGGGCGGCAGGTGGGGTGGTGAACATCGTGACGCGGTCGGGGTCGAATGCGATGCATGGGCATGCGGAGTTTCTGTTTCAGAACGAGGCTTTGAATGCGCGGAACCCGGAGTTTGCGATCCCTGGAAGACCGCGGTTGCGGCGGTGGCAGCCGGGAGCTTCGGGGAGTGGGCCAGTGAAGAAAGACAAGACGTTTTTTGCGGCAGCGATGGAAGTGTACCGGGAGGATTGCGATGAGTGGTCGGAAGGGTGGGCCGGTCTGCGGAACCCCTTTGTGTTTCGCGCTGGAGAGCGGAATTACCAGTATTCGGGGAAGGTGCAACATATCTTCAACAACGTGCATAGTGGTTCGCTGCGGTATGCGTATTCGCTCGGCCGGGTGAGGGCGGGAGTGCAGGGGATTGAGAACCGGACGGATTATTCGGCGCGGGGGAATTCGCGGGTTGCCGACCACGGGGTGGTGGGAACGCTGACGAGTGCGTTTCGGGCGACGCTCCTGAACAATTTCACGTTTCAGTATGGGCGGCGGGGGATGGATTTGACGCCGAATTCGCGGGACGCGTTTGTGGAGATTCCCGGTGTGTTGAGCTTTGGACAGAGCTGGAAGCTGGATCAGCAACGGAGTGAGAATCACTTTGAAGCGGTGAATGGGCTGACCCTCATTCTTGGGCGGAATACGATTTCGGTGGGGGGGAGCTTGCACCGGGTGGGCTTTGATGGGCGGCTGGCAAACCGGTTTGGCGGGATTGCGATTTACCCGACGCTTGGGGCGTATCGAGCGGGCTTGCCGGACATGAGGATCCAGGCCATGGGTGAGGCGGGAACGGCTTATTCGACGACACCGGTGGGGGCCTGGATCAATGACCGTTGGCAGGCGCGACGGGGGCTGACGATTGAGGCGGGGCTGCGCTACGACTATCAGTTTTTGCCTTCGGTGATCCCGACGACGAAGACCAATGTGGCTCCGCGATTAGGCCTGGCTTGGAACCCAGGTGGCGATTCGAAGACGGTGTTTCGATTGGGAACCGGGTTGTTCTTTGACCGGTATCCGCTGAGTTATTTGAACGAGGCAATCCAGAAAGATGGTGTGAAGGCTTACGAGCAGTTTGAGTATCCGGGGATGAATTTGCGTTTTCGGTCGAGCTATCGGCCATCGGCCTCGATGCCGGGCACTTATGGGGCGAAGATCACGGCAGGGGTGGAGCGGCAACTGAACGCGGATACGACGCTGCGTGTGGAGTTGAGCCGGGTACGGGGTTTGCATATGCCGCGGATCCGGAACTATCTGGGGACGTTGCCGGCGCAGTTTCTGCTGGAGCAGAATGCCAGCTCCAGCTATGAGGGCGTGAGTGTGACGCTGAGTCGCAAGATGACCAGCGAGTTTGGGTACCTGATCTCCTATACGGGCGGGAGGACGCGGGATGATGGCTCGGACTTTGAGGAGCAGCCGCAGAACCCGCTGAACCTGAGGCAGGAATGGGCGCTGAGCCGGCAACATCAGGCACACCGGGTTACGGCGACGGGGCTATTTGAAATTGAGGCGCTGGAGAAGATGAGCGAGAAGTTATCGCACATCCATATTGTGCCGAGCTTTACGTTTGGGTCGGGGCGACCGCTGCCGGCGCTCGAAAGCTCAGACGTGTTGCGGACGGGGGCGTTCCCGCTGAGTGCGCGAGCGGCAGGGCTGGGGCGGAACCCGTTTATGACCCCGGCCAATGCGTCGCTCGATGCGCGGGTGTTCAAGGAGATGCATTGGGAAGACAAGCATCTGCGCTTGCAGATGGGCGTGGAAGGCTATAACCTGCTGAACCGGTCGAATGCGACGCGGCTCATTGGCTATGTGGCAGGGCGGCAGGACGTGATTGAGTTCAGCCAGGCACGGCAGCTGCAGCTCTTCTTGCACTTTGAGTTTTAAGAGTTAGCGATCTTTGTGGAAGAGGCGGAAGGTAAGGCCGCCGATGAAGGTGATGGGGTAGCCCGGAGTGACGTGGAAGCGTTCCATGGGGGCCTGGCCGCGCAGGGCCGAGGTGTAGCTGTCGACTGTTTCGAAATAGGTGCGGTCGAAGATATTGTCGATGGCGAAGTTGAGATCGACATTCTTGAAGAGGCGTCGCGACATGCTGAAATCGGTGACGCTATGACCGGGGGCGCGCTGCGGAGTGTCGCCTTCGCCGTTGACCAGAAAGCGATTGATGGCGCGGAAGCGGAGCGAGCCCGACCAGCCTTTCCATTCACTGAGGGTCAGGCCGACATAGCCGACAAAGCGAGGGGCACGATCGACATAAACGCGCGGCTCGGTGCCGCGGTAGAAGGAATTGGCGACTTTGGTGAGGCTGGCATTGAGTGAGAGAAAGCGAGTGAGCTGCGAAGACGTTTTGACCTCAAAGCCATAGCTGCGAGAAGGGCCGACAAGCTCGTTCGAGCCATCGTCGGCGACGTAGACCATTTCGTTGGAACGATCGATCAGGAAGAAGTTGGTGGCCAGCGAGTAGCGCCCTTTGTTGTGAGAGGTGCCGAAGGAGTAGAAGTCGGTACTGGCCACGATGGGGCTATCGCGATCCACCAGGAAGGCGCGGGCCCCGGTGCTGGTGACAGCGCGGCCATAGTTGGCGTGGAAGGTGAGGGGTTTGCCAAGCCAGGGAGTGAAGGCAAAGCTGGCCTTGGGTTGCCAGAGGCCGCCACGGACGCGGAGCTTGTCGGTAAGGTCGATGCGGTTGTTGGCGTGGAAGGTGTAGTCGTCGTAGCGCAAGCCGCCGCCTAACTGAATTTTGCCCTTGGCCAGCGTGAGATTCTCCTGGATGTAGTAGCCGGGATTGTCAATGCGGACGTTGGAGGAAGTGACCTGATCGGTGGGGACGCGGCCGATGCGGTTGTAGAGGCCGAGATTGATCTGATTGCCGAGGAAGTTGACGCCTCCGATGAGGTTGCCGAGGCCTCCGAAGATCTGATGGGGCTTGTTGTAGGAGGCATTGAGGGCCTGCTGCAGGCGGGAATCGTGCTGGCCAAAGCCATCGCCGTCTTCCGGATTATTGAGAAAGAAGGTGAAGTTGGAGAACAGGTCAAACAGGACACGGTTGACCATGCCGTTGACATAGATTCTGTCGCCATTGGGGCGCTCTTTGGAGTAGTAACCGGTGAGAGTGCCGGACTTGGAGATGCCGCCATCGGTGGGATCGATGAAGCCGAAGAGGTTGAGCTTACCGGATTCAATTTGATCAAGAGGAAGCTGGCCGGCGCTGATGAAATCGTTGTAGGCGCCGAGAGCGCGGAAGCCGAAGTTTTCACCCGGACGGATGGTATGGAAGAGGGCGAAGGTGATGTTGTCGCGGGTGTAGTTGAGCGGTTGCTCGTAAGGGCCGTCGGAATAGCTGTACTCGTTGGCGAGCAGCATGCGGGTGTTCTTGAAGGTGGGGCTGTAGGCGGCAAAGACACGACGGGTATTGAATTGACCGAACTGGACACGGCCGGTGAGTTGGTCGGGCATTTCTTCGCGGGTCTTGATATTGACGACGCCGAGGCCGCTGAACTCGCCGTACTGGGCGCTGAATGGGCCATTGACGAGATTGACGGATTCGACCAGTTCCGGGCTGAGTCCTTTGAGGGCACCGAGGTAGCCGTGAGCATGGCCCCCTGAGACCTGATTGACGATGAGATCGTCGAGGTTCATGCGGAGACCACCGCCGGTTCCGCCGTGATCGAGATTGAAGCCGAAGCGGCGCACTTCGAGGGATTTACCACCGCCGGCGTGTTGGCCAAAGTTGAGGCCAGCACCGAGGGTTTGAAAGATCTGATCGTCGCGGGTGAAGAGGGTCTTGTTGAAGACTGCGGCGTCGCGTTGATCGACGTTGGGTTCGACGATGCGCTCGTTGATGGTGAGGACAGATTCGGCTTTGCTGAGGGCGCCGAGGTTGAGATCGAGATTAGCTGGCGCGCTTTTGATTTCCATCAAAGGGGTGGTGACGGGATCGAAACCGACAACTTCTGTGACCAGCGCGAAGGTACCCGTGCCGGTGACTTTGAGGCTGTAGCGGCCCTCGGAATTAGCGGCGGAGGTTTGCTTTACCCTGCCCAGGCCGTCTGTCACCTTGATGATGGCGTTGGGAACCGGCTTGTTTTGGGGATCCAGAACAGTACCACTGATCTGAAGTTCAGCGACACTTTGAGCATAACAATAAGCCGATATCAATATCAAAAAGAAGAATCTGATTACTTTTTCGAATACAACCATTAAGAAACGGTAGCAGTCAGGGAAAGATTTTGCGAAATAAATCTGTGAGCGGGCTAGATGAGACGGCCAACGGCTGCTGTTGGGGCTTCTACGTAGCCGATGCGGTTGAAGAATTCGTAGGCGTCACCGCGGTAGAGGGTCTGCTCGAACCAGAAGAGGTTGTGGAGGGTGAGAAAGCCGAGGGAGGTATTAAGAAGAGCGGCGGAGGATTGTGAGACGCCGAGGAGATCGGCTTCGCGGCCGGTGATATTGACGGCACGGATGGTCTGCTCGGCACCGGCAATCTGGAGGAAGTAGCGATCGCGCCAGAGCGAATAGATGGAGCCGGAGAGGTCATCCGGATTGAGGTTGGGGCAGAGAGAGGCCAGGAAGTAGCGACGCTCGAGGATGACAGGGAGATCGTCGGCGAGGCGGAGGCGCTCGACGAAGTAGCAGGGGAGGTGATGGAGTTCGGCGATGCCTTGCTCGAGGAATTGGAAGGCGAGAACGCGGGTGGAAGGTTTGCGGCCCTGGGATTCGACCAGCGAGGTGAAGCTGGTGAGGTTGCGGAGGTTGTAATCGAGAACCGTGCGGGCGACGAAGGTGCCGACGCCTTTGCGGAATTCGAGGCGATGTTCGGCGACGAGATTGGCGAGGGCTTTGTTGGCAGTGATGCGGCTGACGTTGAAGCGCTCGGCGACCTGACGCTCGGTGAGGAACTTGTCGCCTTCTTTGAACTCGCCAATTTCAATCAGTTGGCGGAGTTGCGTATTGAGTTGCCGGTAGACAGGACTGGCCACGACTTACATCTTATCCGCAGTGGCGAGGATGGTTTCGAAGTAGGGCGACTCTGCTTCGCGGTGGACGACGGAAATATCCATCGAACGGAAGCGGGCCTTCTTCATCATGTCGGAGAGTTCGACCTGGGAGAAGCCGAGCCAGAGGTCGGCGTAGAGGTCGCGGGCTTCTTCGAAGTTATGGCGGTTGAGGTCAAGGATGAAGAGCTTGCCGCCGGGCTTGAGAACGCGGTGGGCGTCCTTGAGGGCGTTGAGGGGATGGATGGCGTGGTGGAGGCTTTGGCTGAAGAGGGCGAGGTCGACGGAAGAGTCTTCGAGGGGGAGTTCTTCGAGGTCGCCGAGGCGGTATTCGAGATTTTTGACACCGGCCTTGGCGGCGGCCTCGCGGCCGTAGGCGATCATTTGCTCGGAGTTGTCGACGGCGATGACGCGCTCGGCGCCTTGAGCCAGGAGGAGGGAGAGGGTGCCTTCGCCGGCCCCAATATCGACGATGCGCATGGGAGGGAGCAGCTTGATGAGCATCTCGGCGAGGGCCTGCCAGGAGCGACCGGGGACATAGTGGCGGCCGAAGCGGCCGGCGAGTTCATCGAAGTAGGCGCGGACGCGGTCTTTGCGTTTTTTGAGAGTGAGGGAGAGGCCGCTGTCATCGTCGGCGGCTTCGGGAATTTCTTTGGCCGTTTGCTCGATGAGGTTGGTGACGGTGGCGTCGCCGGTGTAACGGTAGAGGTGCTTTTGGCCGCTCTTGCGAAGGTCAACCAGGGCAGCCTGCTTGAGTTGGGCGAGCGACATGGAGATGCGGCTTTGGCCCATGCCGAGGATCTCCTGAAGTTCGGCGACGCTGAGTTCTTCCTGCATCAAGAGCCGGAGGATGCGGAGGCGGGACTCGTCACCGAGGAGTTTCAGGCTTTTGAGGAGGGTGGTCATGAACGGAGAAATTCGAGTGTATCAATAAATCATGATGAGTGCAAAATTTATGTGTTATGCTTTGGACATGTCTGTAACCGCAACGAAAATTGCGACCGAATACAAGGTCGCTGATCTCGGCCTCGCCGAGTTTGGACGCAAGGAGATCGACATCGCCGAGCATGAAATGCCGGGCCTGATGTCGATTCGTAAAAAGTACGCCAAAGATAAGCCGCTGGCCGGGGTTCGGATTACCGGTTCTCTGCACATGACGATCCAGACCGCCGTCCTGATTGAGACGATGGTGGATTTGGGTGCAGACGTGCGCTGGGCAAGCTGCAACATCTTCTCGACGCAGGATCACGCTGCCGCAGCGATTGCCGCTGCCGGAGTGCCGGTCTTCGCCTGGAAGGGTGAAACGCTGGAAGAATACTGGGATTGCACCCTGCTGGCCATCAAGCACGGCAAGGGTCTGGGCCCGCAGCTGGTGATCGACGACGGCGGCGACGTAACGCTGTTGATCCACAAGGGCTATGAGCTTGAGAATGGTTCGGACTGGGTGAACACTCCTTCTGGATCACACGAAGAGAAGGTCATCAAGGACCTGCTCAAGAAGATCTACGCCGAAGACAAGAATTTCTGGGCTCCGATCGTGAAGGAATGGCGCGGCGTGAGCGAAGAGACGACGACCGGTGTTCATCGCCTGTACAAGATGTTGCAGGACGGCAAGCTGCTGGTGCCGGCCATCAATGTGAACGACTCGGTAACGAAGTCGAAGTTCGACAACCTGTACGGTTGCCGCGAGAGCCTGGCTGACGGGATCAAGCGCGCCACCGACGTAATGCTGGCTGGCAAGGTTGCCGTGGTTTGTGGCTATGGCGACGTGGGCAAGGGTTCGGCGCATTCGCTGCGCGGGATGGGCTCACGCGTGATCGTGACGGAAATCGACCCGATCAATGCGCTGCAGGCTGCGATGGAAGGCTTCCAGGTCACGACGATCGAAGAGACTTTGGGTCTGGGCGACATCTATGTCACGACCACCGGTAACGTGGACGTGATCACGATGGAGCACATGAAGCACATGAAGGATCAGGCAATTGTCTGCAACATTGGCCACTTTGACAATGAGATCCAGGTGGACAAGCTGAACGAAGACAAGACCGTGACCCGCCTGAACATCAAGCCGCAGGTGGACAAGTACACGTTTGCTTCGGGCAACAGCATCTACATGCTGGCCGAAGGCCGCCTGGTGAACCTGGGCTGCGCAACGGGCCACCCGAGCTTTGTGATGTCGAACAGCTTTGCCAACCAGACGCTGGCACAGATCGACTTGTGGAAGAAGAAGGACGAGTACAAGGTGGGTGTTTACATTCTGCCGAAGTACCTCGATGAAGAAGTGGCACGGTTGCACCTGGAGAAGATTGGCGTGAAGCTCACGACCCTCACCAAGCAGCAGGCCGACTACATCGGTGTGGCAGTGGAAGGGCCTTACAAGGCTGACCACTACCGCTACTAAATTTTAGTTAGCAAAAAACGCTCTAGAGAGCCGGTCTTCGGACCGGCTCATTTTTTTGTGGGGGAGAGCAGAATCTTGAGTTGCTGGTAGGCGGCTTCTTCGTATTCGAGCTTGAGGCGCTCGCTCCCGAAGAGGTCTTCACGGGGAGGGATGCCGGATTGAGGACGCAGAGCGCGACCGAGGAGCTTGGTGGCATCGAGGTCACCGGGGTCGCGATCGAGGGTGGCGCGGAATTGATCGGCGGCTTCGGCGAAGGACCCGCGCAAAAGAAGTGCCAGGCCGAGGTTGAAGTGATAGGTGGGGTCTTTGTCATCGCCTTCGAGGGCGCGACGGAGATTTTCGACAGCCTCTGGCATGTTGAGGCGAAGCTGGGCGAGGCCGAGGTTATTGAGGACTTCGCTCAAGGGAACTTCGCGGCTGACGCGCTGGAAGGCGGCCTCTGCGGCTTTGAAATCTTTGAGGCGGAATTTGGCCAGGCCGAGTAAGAAGCTTGCCTCGCGGAAGTGGGGGTCGGTGGGCTGGACTTTTTCCAGTTGGAGAGCGGCGCTGGGGAAGTTGTTGCGAGAAGAGAGCAGGCTGCCATATTGAAAGGCAGCCTGGCTGTAGCGGGGGTCGAGCTTGAGAGCTTGCTGGAAGAAGCGCTCCTGGGATTCGGGGGAGGTGGCGAGGAGGCCACGAACATAGTTTTCGAGAGCGTCGACGCGCAGATTGATTCGATTGAGGCGGAACTGTTCTTCCGTAGGAATCGTGGGAGCTCCAGAGGCCTGAAGGAGCTGCCAGGCCAGATGAGACTGGAGCGCAGAAAGTTCTTCGAGGGGTGAGGCGTCGGCAAAGGTGCGGCCGCGAGTGAGGTGGCGGACGTTGATCGACTCGGCATTGATCTTGAGAGTGCCCATGGCATTGGGGTCAGTAGCGGGTACCAATTCGAAGGTGCCGAAGATGACGAAGGCGGCATCAACGGATTCGGCGAGTCTGAGGATACTGGCCTGGGTCCACTGGGTATTGGGGCGGAGGGCAAGGCGGGATTCGCCTTCTTTACGGGTTTCACGGGAGACGACGAGAAGATCCTGGCGGGTAAAGGCCTCTGAAACAGATTCGGCGAGGGATTCGCCAATCCAGTCGAGGGTTGGCTTGCCGGAGAGGTTGGAAAAAGGGATGACCAACCAGGTCTCAGCGAAGGCGAAGAAGGGGAATGCGGCCGTGAGAAACAACAGGGCCGATATGCGGCGCATCGCTAACAGCGTAGCATTGCGCGCGTATCGGCCCAGGTTCTCGGAGGGAGGAGAAATTTCTTAGAGGCCAGTCTGGGTAGAACCGAGGACGAGCTTGGTCTTGGTACCACCGAGGCGGATTTCCTGCACCTTGTACTTACCATCGGCGTTGGCATAACGGATGGAGGTGGAGCCAAACTTGGCATCAGCCTGTTCGGACTTGACGGTAGCTTCTACCTTCTGTTTGCCTTTGGAGATGACGAGCTTTTCGCCGTCGAGCTCCATGCGGTAATCGCCAGGCGCCAGTTCGGTGCCGTTGACGAAAGAAGGCTGGAAGAGGGTAAGGCTGTGTTTTTCGGCAGCGCTCACCACCATCAGTGCGGCGGCGGCAAAGCTGAGCATAAATTTCTTGGTCATTGTGTTGTTCACTCCTAAATCTGATCTGTCCCCAGGTCATGGCATCGTCAAGCCAACTTTAGTTTTTGTTGTTACTTGCGTTGCACACTTAGAAGTACGAAGAGGCCTTGAATTCGTTCCGTCAATCGAAAGATTTTTTGATGGGTCAACCAAGAAAATGCTTTAAGTGGGATTCAGCCTGGGACTGAACGGCGGGATCGTCGCCAAAGCCTTCGAGCCAGAGCACTTCGGGGTCGCGGCGGAACCAGGTCATTTGGCGCTTGGCATATTGGGCGGTGCGGAGGGCGGTATCGGCGATGGCTTCCGACTCGGTAATTTGTCCCGCGAGACAGGCATGGGCTTGTCGATAACCTACGGATTCCATTGCCTTGGCGGCAGAACCGAAGCCTGCGGCCTGAAGCGCTTGCACTTCGGCGAGGAGACCGCTGTCGAACATCAGCCGGGAGCGGAGATCAATGCGGCTACGGAGGGTGGGGCGATCGGGGTTCAGCCCGAGCTTGAGGATGCGGAAGCCCTGCAGGCGGTTGCGCTGCTGGCGGAGGGCCTGGGCTAAGGGTTGGCGCTCCAGTAGGGTGACTTCGAGGGCGCGGATGAGCTTGTTTGTGTCGTTTGAATGAATCCGGACTGCGCTCTCAGCATCCCAGCAAGAGAGTATGCGGTGGAGTGTGCCGGACTTGCGTTGTTCTAAGGTCGAAAGCCGGGAACGGATTTCCTCGGAGCGTTGAGGGCCCGGAAAAAGGCCTTCGAGGAGCGCCTTGAGGTAAAAGCCTGCCCCACCCGTGACGATAGGGATACTAGAACGACTAGCAATGTCGCGCAGGATAGGCCGGGCGAGGCGAGAGTATTCGCCGGCAGTAAAAACCTGATCGGGGTTGCGTACGTCAAAGAGGAAGTGAGGCACCGATTGTCGCTCTGTGAGAGAAGGTTTAGCGGTACCGATATCCATGCCGGTGTAGATTTGCAGGGAATCGCAATTGACGATTTCGCCCTGGAAGCGCTGGGCCAAGTGGAGAGCCAGATTGGATTTGCCACTGGCCGTGGGCCCGACGATGACCAGAAGCGGGGATATACTGTTAGACAAATCGGGGAGCGCCTCCAGCGAAGGACCATCCAAATGCAGAAGTCAGTTCAAATCTTATTGGCATTGAGCCTAGTCGTATTTTCCAATACTACGACCCAGGCGCAAACGGCACCGCCGAAGAGCGGAGCGAGTGCGGCCAAATCCGACAAGGCTTCGGCGTATTTCAACTATTCGATGGCGCATATCTTTGCGGATCTTGCCGCATCGTCGGGGAACAAGAGTGAATACCTGAACCCCGCCATTGAGTATTACAAGAATGCGATCAAGGCCGACCCGAAGGCTGGCTTTATGAGTACGGAATTGAGTGATCTGTACGTGCAGGCCGGGATGGGGAACCGTGCCGTGACCGAAGCCGAAGCAGCGCTGAAGACGAACCCGAATGACTTGAGTGCGCGGCGGATTCTGGGCCGGATTTATGCGCGTCTCATTGGAGATCCGCAGGCGAACCGGGTGCGTGAAGATATGGTGCGCAAGGCGCTGGACCAATATCAGAAGATTGCCGATGTCGAGCCGGGTGATGTAGATGCCTGGGTGATGCTGGGCCGATTGAGCAAAGTGGGGCAAGACAACTCGGGCAGCGAGAAGGCTTATAAGAAAGTGCTGGAGCTGGACCCGGATAACGAAGATGCGCTGACGGGGCTGGCCATGGCGGCGGCTGAGGCGGGCGATGTCACTGGGGCGGCGGCGATGCTTGAGAAGGCAAGCCTGAAGAATCCGAACCCGCGGGCGATGGCGCAACTGGCCGAGATGTACGAGCAGATGAAGGACTTCCGCAATGCGGCCAAGGCCTGGCAGAAGGCGCTTGATTTGAGTGGCGGCAACCCGGAGATCAAGCGGCAGTTGGCGGAGAGCCTGGTGTTTAGCGACCAGCTGGACGAAGCCATTCGGGTTTACGACGAGATGGTAACGGATGAGCCGAAGGACATCGCCAGTGTGTTGCGGCTTTCGCAGATTTACCGCCAGAAGAAGAATTTTGAGAAGGCGCGCGAGTTCTCGGCCAAAGCCAAGGAACTGGACGCCACGAACCTCGATGTGCGGATGAACGAAGTGATTCTGCTGAGTTCGGAAGGCAAGTCGGCTGAGGCGATCAAGCTGATGAAGGAGATGGTGGACAGCACCTCACGCCGCAGCTATTTGCCGCAGGAGAAGACGGTTCGCGTATCGCTGCTGGAACGGCTGGGAATTATGCAGCGCGAGGGTGAACAGTTTGCCGAGGCCATTAAGTCGTTTGAAGAAGCGGCTCAACTGGATGCGGCAGCAACCAGCAAGATGCAGGCTCAGATTGTTGAGACGCATCATCAGGCCAAGGATTATGCCAAGGCCGATGCAACGGTGGATGAGTTCTTGAAGAAGAATCCGAATGACCGTTCGCTGCGGCGCCTGAAGGGCGCGCTGCTGGCTGAGATGGGGAAACCCCAGCAAGGCGTTGAAGCAGTAGCGAAGTTGCTGGATGGCAAGGAAGATCGCGAGATTCATCTGGCAATTGCCCAGATCTGGGAAAAAGGCAAGAACTACAGCGAGATGGGGAAGGCCCTTGAGCAGGCCGAGAAGCTCTCTCGTACGCCCGAAGAAATTGATGGCATCACGTTTATGCGTGGAGCGATGCTGGAGAAGCAGAAGAACTTTGCCGCGGCTGAGGCGGAGTTTCAGAAGCTGCTGCGCAATGACCCGACCAACGCAGGGGTGTTGAATTATCTGGGATACATGCTGGTGGATCGCAATGAGAGAGTGCCGGAAGGGCTGGCGATGATTCAGAAGGCTCTGGAGCAGAACCCGCAGAATGGTGCTTATCTCGACAGCATTGGCTGGGCGTATTACCGATTGGACAAGCTGGATGAAGCGGCCAAGTATTTGCAGATGGCGATCGAGAAGACCAGCAAGGATCCGACGGTGCATGACCATCTGGGCGATGTGTACTTTAAGCAGGGTAAGCTGAAGGAAGCCATTGCCACCTGGGAGCGGAGCCTGTCTGAATGGAATGCCTCTGCACCGAGTGACAAGGACGACAAAGAAATTGCCAAGGTTCAGAAGAAGCTGGATAGCGCGAAGGTAAGGCTGGCCAAAGAAGGCAACGCGCGCAGCAAGAAGAATTAGGAGAATCGTGCCATGAAGCGCATTTTAGGAATCGTTTGTTTGGGTGCGGGCTTGCTCGCTGCTGCGGAGTTGAAGCTGGGGAAGCCGCTGACGGTGAAAGAGCCGGTTTCGATTGAGAAGGTTTATGCCGAGCCGGAGAAATTTCTGGGCAAGACGGTTGCGGTGAAGGGCAAGATCACGGAAGTTTGCCAGATGATGGGTTGCTGGATGAATCTGGTGGATTCGGCAAGCGGGAAGTCGATTCGCATCAAGGTGAATGATGGCGAAATTGAGTTTCCGAAGAATGGCGCGGGTAAGATCGCGATTGCCGAGGGGACGCTGATGAAGATTGAGTTGAGCAAAGAGCGGGCGATTGCCGAAGCCAAGCATGAGGCTGATGAGATGGGCCGCAAGTTTGATCCGAAGTCGGTGCTGGGGCCAGTGACGCGTTACCAAATCAAGGGAAGCGGCGCGGTGGTGTTGGACTAACGCGGCTGCTGTTGTATACTCATAAGAGTTAGTTCTCGTGGGCCTGTGGCGCAGTTGGGAGCGCGCTTCCATGGCATGGAAGAGGTCAAGGGTTCGAATCCCTTCAGGTCCACCAATTCTCCTTCAAGCTTTTCCTTTCCCAGTCCCTCCCGCGTTTTCATATAACCAAATTGCAGTGGTTTCGCTAGTCCCCAACGCTCCTGTCCCTATTGCAGGTGTTTTGCAAGCGCTACTTTACCTGCTCTTTTCCATGTGTTTCGGAACATTCACCGGATGTGGAGGTGGCTTATTGACACCCAAATACTTCCGGTATTCCTCCAGTGACATCGTCGTGTCACAGCGAAGTACTGAATGTTTACCGCTTGCTCCATAGCTCAATCTCCTCCACATTGTCGGCTTCTGCCAAGGCGAAATCACTACGATCTGAACACGCTCCTTCAGAAGAATCCGCCTTCGTTAGTATTTTGTGACCCATGGATGTCGCGGATTCATCGGCAGGAGGCGTGGAAGCGGAATGTTGTTCAGGTCGAAGTGGCGATTGCCGCCATCAAGGGGATTGGAGCAAGTTGTACCTGGAAGCGATAGCCACGCCGTCGTGGCCGTATCCCTCCCACATGGCCAGCGTCTCTCTTCGGTATAGATGCCAGCAAGTCATGCAATACATTTCGCGGCTCTGTGAGATGGAACCGAGATGATGGTTGAGCTTTACTTGGTCGTTAATGTCCCAGGGGTCCAGTCCCAGGACACGCTGAAGATCTTGCTCGGGAGGCGAGCCCTCCGTCTCATCGGCGAACAGATCGGCACGGCGGAAGTACAACTCCTCACTCGCCATCAAGTCTCGGAACTTTCGCAGATCCATGAAGCGCCAAATCACGGCCGCTGCGGCTGGTTCCTTCTGGCTGAAATAGTCTACTATCGGCATTTACCGTTTACACCAAGGCCAACGGACATTCCACTCCGTCACAATACTCCGAGGATAGTTGCCATACAATCCGTCGGCTATGCGGAACGGCGAATCGGAATGAAGCGGATCTCAACGCGCTGATTCAAGGCACCTGCAACTCGGCGTAGCATGGCTAACGAGTGGCCTTCGTAGTCGGAATCCTCAAGCCGACAAATGACGGATGCGGTAGACCCGATGAGCTTGGCGAGTTGGGCTTGGGTCAGGGCCGCAGACTTCCTGAGTTCGTGGATTTTGCGAGCGACTTCTTCGTTCGCGCGAGCTTCTTCGAGATCCTTAAGCCTGGCGGGCTTGCCTTGGTAGGTCCGTCGGTAGAGAATGTCAACCGCATCGCTGACACGTTTCGATGTCTTCGCTTTATTCACTGGCATGGTCAAACCTCCTGATAGGTATGCTTCGACGGATCTTGCTCAAACCGCTTCTTGCGCTCGATCGCGCGATCAATTTCTTTCGGCGGCACCAGCCGCTCCTTCACAAGGCCATGAGAGACCACTGACGCCATCGCGCCGTGGAAGAAGTAGAGGATCCTGTGGTGGACGCCTCCAAGACTAACCCGTAGTTCGTAAATTCCATCCCTCAGAAAGTCTGCTTCTGGCCGCCGTAGTTCATGGCCCATCTCGCTTAGGCGCTCCAACCGCAGGTAGCACTTGTCCTGTACCTTCGGCGACAACTTGTCAAACCACTCGATGAATGGGCAGGACCCATCTTCCTCCCGGTAAAGGGTGACTTTGGTCTTGGGCACTCGATCTCAGTTTATTCGCAATATTGTGAAACGGCAAGCTCGTGGGTGGGGTGGCATTGCAAGTGCCATAGGGCAGCTAGCTTCAGAACAACCGTAGCGTGATAGCCTTGCGTCGATGCGCGTTGTTTTTCTGGAAGTAGATACCGAGAGCCAGTGGGCTATGGCTTCGCTGGGTCCGGCTTTTCTTGGGGCCTATTTGCGGGAGCACGGGCATGAGGCAGTGCTGGTGCGGGCGACGATTGGGATGAGCGATTCGCAAGTCGTGGAGATGGTGCGGCAGGCGCAGCCCGGGTTGATCGGTGTTTCCATGACGACGCGGCAGTGGTTGCGGGCGCGGCACCTGGTTGGGTTGATTCGACAAGAGATCGATGTGCCCGTGGTTGCCGGTGGATTGCATGCTACGTTTTCTCCCGAAGCAGTGTTGGCGGCACCGGGGTTTGACTATGCAGGTCTGGGGGAGTGCGAAGAGGCGCTGCTCGATTTGGTGAATGCGCTCGAAGCTGGGAAGTCGGCGCACGGGATTGCGAATATCTGGGTGCGCGGGGGATTCCGGCCTGTGTTGCGGAAGCCGGTGGAACCGCTCGACCGCTTGCCGTTTGCAGCACGGGATTTGCTGGAAGAGCCGCTTGGCACTGTGCAGGTTTCGACCCAGCGGGGCTGCCCCTTCCCCTGCACCTATTGCGGGGCCCGCATGTTTAACGAACTCTATGAGGGCAATGGGGAGTACGGCAGACGGCGCTCGCATGAAAACCTGTTTCAGGAATTGCGGGGCTTGCGGGATGCAGGCAAGCTGAGCTACATCATTTTTCTCGACGATACGTTTACCATCCATCACCCGTGGGTCAAAGAGTTTTGTCGGTTGTACAAGCAGGAGTTTCAAGCGAAGTTCTGCCTGCATGCGCGGGTAGAGACGGTGAACGAAGCGATGCTGCACATGCTGGCGGATGCCGGTTGCCAGCAGATCACCTATGGGGTGGAGAGCGGGAGTGAGCGTGTGCGGCGCGAGGTGATGAAGCGACCTGTGACTAACCAGCGGTTTCGCGATGTGTTTCGGTGGACGCGCGAGGCTGGAATCTTTTCGATCGCCAACTACATGCTGGGGCTGCCTGGGGAGACGCGCGAAGAACTCCACGAGACTTATGCCTTAGCGGAAGAGCTGAATGCCTTTGATTTGGGCTTCTTTGTGTTTTATCCCTATCCAGGAACTCACTTGTTTCAGACTTGCCGCGAGAAGGGTTATCTGCCCGAGGATTACCTGATGCGACCGGCCAACCATCGTGAATCGATCCTTACCCTACCCGACCTGACACAGAGCGATATCGATGAAGTGTATGACCGCTTCACCGCATTGCGCGTGAAGAGAGAGAGGGAACGTTGGGGCGCACCCACCGGAGTGCCCTTGATCGATCATGCCTATGTAGTGGCTAGCAACGGTTGAGGCGGGCGGCGTAAACGCTGTATTCGGTGATGGAGCGCTCGTTGGTGCGGAGCCGCCAGGTCAGC
This sequence comes from Bryobacter sp., assembly GCA_044340255.1. Lineage (GTDB taxonomy): Bacteria > Acidobacteriota > Terriglobia > Bryobacterales > Bryobacteraceae > Bryobacter. The sequence goes on from JBIITX010000006.1 coordinate 156,041, forward strand.
CCGTCCAGTTCAGCCGCGAGTTGCAGGCCTGTGTCGACCTGCGGGAGGATGGCACGGAAGAATTCCACTGAGGAACCGAGGCCGGGACTGGAACGCTGGGAATGGCCCCCGAGCCAGGCTGCGGGAGCCGAGGCACCGACCGACCAATCGAAGGGTGTGGAGAAGACAGCAGAAGCGCCTGGCTTAAGCAGGCGACCTGCTTCGACGAGGAGGCCGAGTGGTGAGCTCACGCAGTCGAGCATGTTGAGCGCGATTGCGCCATCAAAGCAGGCATCGGGAAAGGGCATGGCCGCGACATCGGCGCACCAGAAGCTGGTTTCGGCCAAAGGATAGAAGGGGAGGGGGTAATCGATGCGGTCGTAGACAAGACCAACTCGACGGAGCTCATAGCTCACACGAGCCTTGCGGCGAATACTCTGCGCCAGGCGGAGCATGGAGAAATTCAGGTCGACACCGACGGTGAGTTGGCGGGTGCGGCGAGCCAGCTCAAAGACGCCGCGGCCGAGCGAGCAACCGGCATCGAGCCAGATGCCCTGTGGCTCTGGGGGTAAAAGCGGATTGAGCGCTTCGAGAAGCTGAAGGTAGCTGGGTTCGGCAGCGGCCCAATGAGAGTGAGCGTAAATGCTGTTGTTGCTGCGCTCACTGTCGAGGGCAGACTGGTTTCCGGAAAGGTCACCGAGCATCGAGAGGGCGAAATCGCTCAGGTCGTCACGGCGAAAGACGCTGAAGATCTGATTGGCCAGCCAGGAGCTGCCATCGGTAACGATGACGGGAATGCCGTCGAGGATGGGGTGTTCGCGTTGGCAAGCGACATTGGTGCAGATGAGCGAGCCTTCGAGGATTTCGCCTTGCTCTTCTTTGGCGATCTGTCCGATGCGGAGTGGATGGACTTTGCCGCGCGGGGTGCGACAGACGGGGCAGATCGGGCGGAGTGAATCGAAGTGGTGGAGATACACGTTTCGATCAGCCGCCGATGATTACGTTGGTGGAGCAGGGTGGAATGATCTTGCCAGTAGGGCAAGGGATGGGGCCCACGCAACCCGGGAAGCTCACAAGGTCACCCATGCGCGCAGCCGGAAGACCGCCAGTGAATACTGAGGTGGAACCTTTGGCGATCATGCCCGGGCCTCCCGGCATGCAACTGGGCATCATGCAAGGAAGGGTCTGGCTGGTGACGACCGCAGCCATGAGCTTGTTGATGAGAACCGTAGGGACGCACGCGACCATGATGGCGATGGGGATGGGAGGGTGCGGCATGGGAGTGGGCACTGGGGCGGCCGGGTGAATGGGGGCATGACAATGAGGAAAGTCATGCATCACCTTGTCGGTAAAACGAGCGGCGGGAGGCATATCAGTTGAGGAAGATCTTTTCTCCGGTGACGATGACGTCGCCGTTGGCATTGACGCGGATGTCGGCCTGACCGCTGAGTTGCATGGTGGAGTCAGAGTGAATGTCTACGCTGTCGGTGGCGCGGACTTCAAAATTCTTGCAATCGACCGAGACGGCCTCGGCGGACTTGAGAGAAAGACGGACGCTTTCCATTTGAAGGATCGGCCCTTCAGGAGTGAGTTTGACGCGGAGCTCCAACTGGCCTTCTGCCCCGCGGATCTCAATGAGATCGTGATCTTCTGCGGGAGTAACCGTAAGCGTTTTGGCGTTTTGGAGATCGAGGGAATTGGCGGGCATGGCGATCTGGTGCTCCTTCGAGGAAGAGTATCACGAACGTAAGTTGGCAAGGGCTTGCTGGAGGAGTTCCAGGCCGGCGTCGCCTTGCAGGGAGCCTTGGAATTCTTCGCTCGCATGAAGCCAACGATTGAGGTTGTTGTTGAGAAAGTTTTGAATTCTGGGGAGGGCGAGGATTGCTGCGGGCTCGAGACCCGAGAGAGCCCTAGCCGTGGCGATGGCGGCTTCCCGATGGGGGTGAGGAGCGGTGAAAGGGGCGAGCCAGGCCGAAAGCTGCAAGCGGTTGGCCAGGGCTGTGATTTCAAATTGCAGGGCGCGATCTTCGGCGATGGCTTCGCGGGCGATCGGGGAAGAGGCGGCGGAGAGGAGATCACAAGTTTGCTGGGCGTGTTGGGCGAGAACCGGGTCGGGCCAAAGGAGCTGGTGAGCGAGGATCTGATCGGCCATAGTTTGGACGGGAGCAAGGGGCAGCGGTGGCGGGGTGGGCCAGTCGCCTTCGTAGTGAAGCAGCTTGGCGAGCCATTCGCGGCTGTGGACATCGATAGAAGGCACGGGGAAGGGGCTTTGCGGGGGCAGTGAGGCGGGCCAGAGCGGCTGCAGCCATGTGGATGGGAGGTTGGGAGCCCAAGGCAGACGGAGGCTGTAGCGAGGCTGCGTGAGCCAGGTTTGGGGCCGAAAGGCGGAGTCGGCACGGAGGAGGGCTTCGAAGCTCTGCTTCATTTGGGCCAGGTTGGCTGGATCATCCGGGGCCCAGGTTTCTTGGCGGAGGAGGGCGAGGAAGAGCCGTTCGATGGAAGTACGGATCTCGACGGAGAGCTGGTGGAAGGGGGCGGAGGCGCGCTTGGCCCCGAGAAGCGCAGCATGGAAGTCAGGATGAGAGTTGCCCTGGAGGGCGTGGCGGAACTCAATGGCCGTGGCCGTGGCAAGCCAGGGGTCGTCGAGGGAGAGGGCGACCTGGTGGAGGTTGAAGGCGCGGTCGAGAGATTCCGCCCGGGCCAGGCAGAGGAGGTTCTTGGTGGACGCGAGGAAGGCGTCGATGTTGGTGGATTGGGCCTCGATAGCGCGAAGGTGGCTGAGCGCTGCGAGTTGATGGCGATTGAGGGCAGGCTGCTGGAGGCAAGCCTGCCGCAATTGGAAGAGATAGTGATCCGGTTCGAGTAGCACCTGGATCAGTGGGTGGGGAATTCGCGAGGAATCAAACCAGCAGCTTTGAGTTCGCTCCAGACAGGAGCTGGCACCTCGGCTTCACGGACAAGGCGCATGGTTTCGACCAGGCGACTGGGGGTCATGGTGGAGGTGACGATTTGCGTCATGGTTTTGGGGAAGTGCACAACGAGAAGGCCGGCTACGGTGGCAGCGAGATGGAGCAGCGGCGTGGAGCCGCAGATCTTGTAGTAGCGCGACATGAGCTCGCGCTCGGCTTGTGTGGCGACTTCGTAGTTGTAGAGGAAGGGTGGGGCGGTCAGGGGGTCTTCGGTGAGGGTGAAGGCCTGGCCGTAGTTGATACCCATCAAGGTCACTTCAAAGGGTTGTGTTTCGCTGGCCTTGATGATGCCCATGAGCTGATCGAGGATGGAGGGGCAGAAGGTGAGACCAGCGTAATCGAGCGCGCCGGGCTCTTCGGCGAGAAAGCGGTGGACGAAGGCGGGTTCTTTGATGCCGAGGCCGATGCGACCGACAAAGCCAGCTTGCTTGGCGGATTTGAGATAGGCGACGGCCGGGCGGACGTCGGTCTCCCAATTGAGGCCGACCTGCTTTTCCATGTCGGGGGAATCGTGGAGGGCGACACCGTAAAGGTGATCTCCGCCGTATTCGATGCGCTCACGGCAGATTTGTTGTTCGATGCCTTTGGGGGAGCAATCCCATTTGTCGGTGAGGCCCTGGTAGCGGCGGGGAATGCCCTGCAGGAGCGCTTCGGGCTGGTGCTCTTTGGCTTCGCCGATGGCGAGGCCGAGGTAGCGGAGGCACTTGGTTTGGAAGCGGATTTCGTTGGGGTCAATTTTGAGGGCCTGGAGGGCCTGGCCGAGCTGCAGGGTGGCGCGGTAGAGCACGGCGGAATCGAAGGTGCGAATGCCTTGTTCCCAGGCAATTTTGACGAGGGGAATGACGTGGCGCTCGACGTCGACTTCGCCTCCACCGGGGGCAGGGCCAAAGCCGAAGCGATGACAACCAAAGGCGAAACGATCAGGGGAAATTTCTCTTTTTGCAGGCATGAATCCGTAAGGATATCAAGGGAAAGAGAAGGAGGGAAGGAAGAAGTGGTGCGCCCGGAGTGATTCGAACACCCGGCCTTTTGGTTCGTAGCCAAACGCTCTATCCAGCTGAGCTACGGGCGCATTAATCCTAGGATACCAAATGAAAAAGGCCCCGGGCAATGAGCCGGGGCCTTTTGTTTGTTGATGGTTTGTTTAGAACCGGTAGTAGAGGCTGAACTGGACGATACGGCGGCCAGACTGAGTGGTCGTGATTCGCCCAAAGTTGGTGTTGTTGATGTTGTAGTCAGGGGTATTGAAGCTGACTGTGTTGGTTGCGTTGAACATTTCAGCACGAAAGTCGATGTATTGACGTTCCGTGATATTCGTTCGCTTTTGGAGCGCAGCGTCGATATTTTTGAAGGCAGGGCCATTAAAGATACGTCGAGCCAATGTGCCGAGCTGTCCGACTCCGGGATTTGTGAACACCTGGCCAGGAGCTGCGGCACGGCCTTCCAGGGCGGTACCGCGAGTGTCGCCAGCGATCACGCCAGGAGCGAAGTAGAAAGGACCATCACCCGTTACTCTTACACCCATGAGGCTTTGGAGCTGGTCATAAGAAAGATTCGTATTTGCGGTATTGACCCCAGAGCGTCCAGCACGATTGAGAGTGCCACGACCGCTGAAGATGCTGAAGGGAGAGCCAGAGCTTACCGTAACGTTGGTACTGAGCGTCCAGCCACCGATTACTTTGTTGAGGAAGTTTCCTGAATCAAAGAAACGGCCCTTGCCGAAGGGAAGATCCCAGGCGCTATTCATCTTGAACTGGTGGCGGAGGTCGAAAGCGGTGCGAGTGTATTCGATGGCGCCGTTGTTGAGGTCGAGGAAGGGGTCAAACCTGGCTTGCCCTTCGCCCGAGGTGTCGCTGAGATTCTTGGACCAGACATAGTTGGCCTGGAAATAGAAATTGCGGGCGTAGCGCCGGGTGAAATCGACTTGAAGGCCATGATAGTTGGAGTTTGAATAATTGGTCATCATGTTATTGCCTAGCCCGTTGGTGTTGCGATAGAAATTAAACGGAGCGTTTAGCCGATTGATTTGATAGGTGTTGCCGAGTTCACCGAGTTCCCCGCGTTCGATGATGCCCCGGATCGTGGCATTGCCGAGATTGTTGCCGGGCATCTGGCTGAAGAAGGGTAACTGCTGGCTACCAGGGATGGCAGCATTGAAGGCAGGGTTGAAAATGCCAGTTACGGCTCTAGACAGTTCGCCATTCGCACGGGCGCGAGCGAAGTCTTCACGGTAGCCGGGAAGATCGATCAACACTTGGTTGTAGTCAAAGCCACGGAACTGTTTGGTGCCGCGATTGCCGACGTAGCGGACTTCCAGAATGCCGCGAGCGACTTCGCGCTGGATGCCTGCAGACCATTGCTGGACGTAAGGGGTTACGAGGCTGGGGTCGGGAATGCCGAAGGCCGCTTGAGTATTGACTGCGTAGTTCTCTGCGTAGGTGCGGGGCACTTTGAAGGCAGGAACCGGAACTGCAGGGAGGTTTGATACGCGGGCCGTCTGATTGGGCACTATTACGTCCTGGGCTAAACCAGCGTTGGTAACGATGCTGTTGTTGATTGAGGTGAGGAATTCGTCGTTAGCGAAATTGACGCTATATCCAGCGCGAAAACTGGTTTTGCCATCACCGAAGATGTCGTAAGCCAAACCAATGTTAGGTGCGAAGTTGTTGTAGTCTCTCTTGTAAAGAGCGCCTTGGGCAAAGTCGAGTGTACCGGCTGGATTCAATAATGCTTGGATTGCTGATTGGCCATTTAGCACGGGAAGCAAGGCGAGCCCGTTTTGTTCGCTTACCGGGGTATAAAATTCCCAACGCATACCAGATGTGAGCGTGAGACGACGGGAGGCCTTCCACTTGTCCTGAATGTAGCCCGCATAATTGTCGTTGGTTAGATTTCGAACGTTGGCCTGATTAGACAGGAATCCGCTAGTTCGATCCTTGACATTGAAAGTCTGATTGAATTGTGTGATAAAGCCAGCCTGGAGGGCCAGGAGGTTATTGGCGATACCGAGGTCTCCTGCGTTGATGCCAGGCAAGGAAGACTGGATGTTGACGGTATTTGCTGTGCTGATACCGAGATTGTAGATGGGCGTGATTGCTGCATCGTTGTACGTTGCAACGCGAACTAATTGACTCTGGTAGCCGAATTGCAAGGTGTGAGCGCCCTTGACCCAGGTTGAGTTATTGGCGAGGTTGTAAGTGTCGGTATTGCGACCCTGGCGGCGGAAAGTGTTGACCGGATTACTGATGAGTGTGGGGGCAATAATTGCCTGATCGAATTTCTCACTGGTATTGAAAGGAGCTGGGGCAATATTAAAGCCTCCACGCAGTTCATTAGTGAAATTTGCATTGGGGCTCCAACGGTGAGTGACGGAAAGCAGCTTTACTGCGGAATCATTTTGAACAGTGGGTACGTTCACAAAATTGTTCATAAGGTCGGGACGGTCGACGATATCACGATTCCATGTGAAGCTGCTGGCGAATGAGTGCTTAGGCGACAGCACATAGTCGCCTTTTGCGAGAATGTTGTCGCGAGTCCGGTTGTTGCGGATGTTGAATCCGTAGCCGCCGGTGTTGAGGCCGTCGCCAATGTCAGGGCGATTGATGAACTCCGGTCCAGGGACTGCAGAAAGAAGTTGCTGGATTCGTGGGTCTTGTGTCAGATTGGCGGCAGTAAGGACGTTCACTTGGCGGACGGTGCCGCCAGTGTCACGATAACTCATGATGCCCCGGCGGGCATCGGGGCGGAGTATGGTGCGGGTTGCAGGGGTCTGCTGGGCTACGCGGAAGCCTTCGTAATTGCCATAGAAAAAGAGTTTGTCCTTCTTGATCGGGCCGCCCAGCGAACCGCCGAATTGATTCTGATTGAGGAAGGGGCGGGCCACTCCGGAGCGATTGTTAAACCAAGTGTTGGCAGCGGCGATATTGTTTCGATTCAGCCAGATCAGGCCGCCATGAAATTGATTGGTGCCCGAGGGGCTGGTTACGTTGATCTGGGCAGCGCCATTGCCGAGGGCGGGGTTTGAGTTTGAAGTGACAATCGTGGCTTCAGCAACTTGGTCTAGCAGTAACTGATTGGGCTGAAAGTCCAGGTTATTTGTGCGAATGAAGTTGTCTTGGATGTTGATTCCATCAAAAGTTACGTTGGCAAAGGAAGGACGAAGTCCATTGATGGTTGTGCTTGAGCGAGCGTTAGAGCTGACTCCCGCCTGAGTTTGAAGGAGGCCGATGGGGCTGCGGTTTAGTGAGGGTAGCAGTCTTAGCTGAGCGTTTGTTACGGTATTGGAGACTTCGGCGGAGGCCGTCTGCACCGTGGCCGATTCTGCAGAGACTTCGATGGTTTCGGCCGTGGCAGAAATTTCGAGCTTGATGGTCTTGAGGGAAAGCTCGGCGCTGGTGTCGACCTTCAGGTTGCGGATGATTTCAGTGCGGAAGCCCTTGGAGGAAATTTGGAGGAAGTAGAGTTCGGGGCGAACGCCGGCCATGACGAAGTTGCCGTCGGCACTGGTTTCAGCCTTGATGAGGGGGGTGGAGCCGCCAGGGAGAAAGAGCTCAATCGAGGCGCCCGGGATGGAAGAGCCGGAGGCATCGGTAACCGTACCCGAAATGCGTCCTGAAGCTTGGGCAAAGAGAGACGTCGTGAACGCGAGGGCGCACACGAGCAAAGCGTGTAGTCGAAAATTCATAGGACCTTCCCTTGAAGAATTACCTGAGATTACCACGCCGGATGGGACCAAAGGGACCGAAGAAGGGGTTAGGCGGTTCCAGAACTATCTGATGCGGCACGAGTTATGACCAACGCCGAGCTCTTTAGCTTTGCAATTTCGCGCTTTGCGATGGTTGCCCATTGGCTGGCGGCATCGAGATTGAGGTAATGCTTCCAGTGCCGAATCGCCTCCATGGAGCGGCCGCGCGTCTGGAATAATAAGGCCAGGTTATAGTGCGCGTCAGCGTAGGTGGGTTGGAGATCGAGGGCTTTCTTGTAGTGCTGGATCGCAAGGGAGGTACGGCCTAGCTCTTCGTGAAGATTGGCAAGATTGAAATGGGCCAGGGGGTAGGAGGGGTCGGCAGTGATTGCCTGCTGGTAGTACTTTTCGGATTCACGCCACTTACGGGCGTTGAAAAAGATGGTTCCCAGGTTGACCAGGGCACCTGCCAGGGCGGGATTGAGCTCAAGGGCTTTCTGGTAGGCAGCAATGGCCAGTCGTTTGTCGGCGCCGGCCTGTTCAAGTTCGAGAGCCTGCTGAAACAGTTGTTCTGCTTCGACACGGGATTTTCGTTGCGCAGAGTCGTCTTCTTTTTTCTGGGCCGGGAAAGTGAGCAGGCGGCGGAGTTCGGCCTGGTCAAAGTCAAGGAGGAGCTGGCCGGAAAGGGCCTCCATTTTCTTGCCTTCGGTTTGAACGCGAATGCGCTTGCCTTCGACGTAGACGCGGAGTTCTGTGAGGGGATTCTTGATTCCGGCCAGCTTGCCGTGGACGGAATGAAAGACAGCGTGGAGTTTTGTGGAGGAGACGCCCAGCTCTTTGAGACGGGCGAGGACTCGTAGTTCGAGGAGATCTTCAAAAGAATAAGACTGCTTGGGGGAGAGCAATCCCTGGCGCTCCCAGACCTGGACTTGACGTGTGGTCAAATCGCATTGGCGAAGGGCCTGGGCTCGCGTCCAGGATTCTTTTTTCGATTGCGTCTTTTTTGCAGGCTTGGCCGCCACAACTGGATGCGAGTTTACCATGTGGGGACGCATCCAGTTGCAGTGGCGGTAGGGATTTTAAAGGCCCATGATGCGACGATTGCGGGCAGCGTCGGTAGCGGCGCCGGCGAAATCGTCAAAGGCTTTGGTGGGGACACTGATCAAATGGGAGGCGATGAAGGGGGCACCTTCAGCAGCACCCTGGACGCTGTCTTTGAAGCAGCATTCCCATTCGAGAACGGCCCAACTGGAGTAGCCGGCATTGGTCAGGCGTGAGAAGACCTGCTTGAAGTCGACCTGGCCATCGCCGAGGGAGCGGAAGCGGCCAGGACGTTCTTTCCAGCCCAGGTAGCCACCATAGACGCCTGCCTTGGCGGAGGGGCGGAACTCGGCATCCTTGACGTGGAAGGCCTTGATGCGTGAGGCATAGACGTCGATGAAGCCGACATAGTCGAGGCACTGCAGGATAAAGTGCGAGGGGTCGTAGTTGATGTTGACGCGAGGGTGATTGCCGGTAGCTTCGAGGAACATCTCGAAGGTGGCCCCATCGTAGAGGTCTTCGCCGGGGTGGAGCTCATAGGCAATGTCGATGCCATGTTCGTCGGCGAAATTCAGGATAGGCAGCCAGCGGGTGGCGAGTTCTTTGAAGCCTTCTTCGACCAGGCCAGCGGGGCGCTGCGGCCAGGGGTAGAGGAAGGGCCAAAGAAGAGCACCAGAGAAAGAGGGCGATACGGTGAGGCCCATGTTGGCGCTGGCCTGAATGACGTACTTCATCTGCTGGATGGCCCATTCACTGCGGGCTTTGGGGTTGCCACGAACTTCCGGAGCAGCAAAGCCGTCGAAGAGTTCGTCATAGGCGGGGTGTGAGGCAACAAGTTGCCCCTGCAGGTGCGAAGCCAATTCTGTGACGACGAGGCCGTTGGTCTGGCCCTTGATTTCGTCGCAGTAGGTCTTGGATTCAGCTGCTTTTTTGATATCGAGAATGCGGCTGTCCCAACTGGGCAATTGGATGCCTGCATAACCATGACCTTTCATCACGGCCGAGATATCTGGGAGGTTATTGAATGGAGCGGCATCGCCCATAAACTGAGCGAGAAAGATTGCGGGTCCCTTGATTTGGGTCTGAAAATTCTGTGCCATGTTCGGTATCCATCCTATGCTGTGAGGAGGGTTGTGGACAAGGCGGGAATGAACTGCTATTCTAAGAAAGTTGCGCTCAAGCGCACAGGCACTGCTGTGCCCGAAGGATTCTCCACTCCATGCCAAAGAGAACATTTCAGCCGAATAACCGTAAGCGTGCCAAAACGCACGGATTCCGCAAGCGTATGAAATCAAAGGACGGCCGTGACGTCCTTGCCCGCCGCCGCGCCCGTGGCCGGTGGAAGTTGACTGTTTCTGACGAACGCCCAGTGCGCCAGGCGAAGAGCGCCTAGCCTGAGTCTGTTTCGTTCAGAGTTTATTCTGATTTTTTGATTCTGGTTTTGTCTGATCACCTCCTACCGGAGTTAGCGAACTAGCTAGCTCCGGTTTTTCTTTTCCTGAGAGCGCAGTATGCCGGACTATCCAAAATCCACGAGAATCTTGAGGCCCGCCGAGTTCCGGGCTACTTATGACGGGGGCACTAAACATGCATGCCCTCTGTTTGTGGCATTCTTTCGGGCAAGAGAAGGCGAGGGCGGTGCCAGGTTTGGCTTTACGTGCCCGCGCGCTTTGGGAAAAGCAGTGGTGCGCAATCGGCTCAAACGGAGACTGCGGGAGTGTGTGAGACTAAGGAAAGAGCGTTTTCCGTCCGGATACGATATCGTATTCAATCCGCGCAAAGCATTGCTTGATGTGGAATGGAGCGAAGTCGAGCGACACGTTGAGAAACTGCTTTTGCGCCTTGAAACACACACCAGACCAGAACCGTGCGACCCATCCTCATCGCCATCCTGAAGATCTATAAGCGCGTAATCTCTCCCATGCTTCCTTCCGCCTGCCGCTTTCACCCCACCTGCTCTGTTTATGCCATGGAGGCAATCGACAAGCATGGCTCCTTACGTGGAACCGGTATGGCAATTCGCCGTATTTGTAAGTGTCACCCCTTTCACGCGGGTGGCTTTGACCCAGTCCCCTAACGAAGAAATAGCAGACTCCGAAAACCTCAATGGCCCAAGAAATCAAGCTCCCGGGATCGCCCAACCAAGAACCGGGTATGGAAAAAAACCTGCTCATCGCCTTTGCGCTGATGGGTGTCGTGATCTTTGGAACACAATACCTGCTGCCGCAACCAGAGCCGGCACCAGTCAAAAAAGAAGCGCCGAAGGCGGCACCCGCGCCGGCACCTGTGGCAGCACCAGCGGCGGTGAAGGCGGGAACGCCTGAAGCGGCAAAGGCAGCTGAGGTGGTGGCTGGAGCCAAAGAGAACGTGTACCGGATCGAGACCGATCTGTACCGGGTCGAGTTCTCGAACAAGGGCGGTGTGGCCACTTCATGGATTCTGAAGAAGTTCAAAGACAGCCAGGGCCATCCGCTACAACTGGTGCACCTGAATGGCACCGCCAAGGTAGGGTATCCATTTGCGATTCAACTGAATGGCAAGGACATGAACCCGAATCTGAACTGGTATCTGTTTGCCGCCAAACAAAGCGCGGATGGGCTGGGGATTGAATTCGAATACAGCAACGGGAACAACAAGGCCCGCAAGTCGTTCCGCTTCAAGAAGGACCAGTATGTAGTGGACGTGGAATCGGAATTGACCTTGAACGGAGCGACCGTGCCGCACAATCTGGCCTGGCGCGGCGGCTTTGGCGACCATTACGCGTTCAATGGATATTCACTGGGTACGACCGTTCGATTTGACCAATCGACTTCGAAGCTCGAAACCAAGACCGCAGGCGATGCCGCCAAGAGCTGGTCGACGGACAACGGCAACTTCTTCTTTGCCGGGATTCAGGACCAGTTTTTCGCAGCCGTTGCGATCAACCGGAGCGGGCAGCCGATTGAGCTGCAAACAACCTCAGACCTGTTTGTGCCGCTTTCGGATACAGACAAGGCGGAGCAGCCAAACATCGGGATGGCCGTGGGTGGCGCGGCAGCCAACAAGCTGGCGTTTTTTGTAGGGCCGAAAGATCTGGACATATTGAAGGCCGTCGACCCGCGCCTCGAACAAATGGTCGATTTCGGCACCTGGTTTGGCATTGTGGCAAAACCGCTGTTCTTTGCCCTGGACTACGTAAACCGAAACTTCATTCACAACTACGGCTGGTCGATTATTGCCGTTACGGTAATCATCAACCTGCTGACACTGCCGTTGAAGCTGTCGAGCATGAAGTCGATGCAGAAGACGGCGTTGATCCAGCCGGAACTGCAGAAGATCAACGACAAGTACAAGGGCATCGCGATGACGGACCCGCGGGCTGCCAAAAAGAACGAAGAGGTGATGGAGCTGTACAAGAAGCATGGCGTCAATCCGGCCGGAGGCTGTTTGCCGCTGATGCTCCAGATGCCCTTCCTGATCGGCTTCTATTCGGTTTTGAGCGTGGCCATTGAAATGAGACAAGCGTCCTGGTTGTGGGTGGGAGACCTTTCGCAACCCGAAACGATCCCGATCCGGATCCTGCCGGTATTGATGGTTGTGACGCAGTTTTTGCTCCAGAAGATGACTCCGTCGGCCGGTATGGACCCACAGCAACAACGCATTATGTTGTTCATGCCATTGATGTTCGCGTTCATGTTCTATGGAGCGAGCTCTGGTCTGGTGTTATACTGGCTCACTGGCAACGTGTTTGCCATGCTACAGCAATATGTCTTTAGCAAAGTCAAACCGGTTCCAGTAACGCCGCCGTCGCAAGCGGTCGTCAATGTAAAGAAGAAGAAATAAAATTAGCCAGGACCCGGTCGGTGCGGAACACATGACTCGTAAATACCCAATCGAACAATACGAAGACAAAATCGGCGATTTTCTTGACGTCCTACTGGACGCGATTGATATCGATGTCGACTACGAATTTGTAGAGGGCGCCTCTACATATCCCGAGATTGAAAACCCTGACATCGTAGTGCGCTTTAGTGGTCCGGAAGCGGATTTACTGCTGCAGAACAAAGGCGAATTGCTGCTGGCGCTGGAGCACCTGACGATGGAAATGCTGCGTTTGCCGCATGAAGACCACTCGTTGATCGTGTTTGATGCCAACGACTATCGCCTGTTGCGGATTGAAGAGTTGCGACTTTCAGCCCAGACGGCCTGCGACAAGGTGAAGCAGACGGGACAACCGTTCTTCTTCAGCCCGATGAGCAGCCGGGAGCGCCGTATTGTGCACATGACGCTGCGGCCCGAGACCGAAGTGCGTAGCGAGTCGGTGGGTGTTGGCGGTGGGCGTCAGGTTGTGATCATTCCTGCGGGCATGGCAACTCCAGCAGCCCCGGCAGGTGGATCGCGAGATCGCCGTGGCGGTGGTGGACGTCCTGGTGGCGGCAGACCCGGCGGTGGAAGACCCGGCGGTGGCGGTGGTGGCCGTGGCGGAGACCGCGGACCGCGCCGTGATGGAGACCGCGGACCACGTCGTGATGGTCGTCCTGGTGGCGGTGGTTTTGGTGGTGGACGCTCTGGCGGCGGTGGTCGCCCCGGTGGCGGTCGTCCTGGTGGTGGCGGTGGTGGTTACCGTGGCCCTCGTCGTGATGGCCCCAGCAGTGGCGGCGGCGAGCCGAACGGAAATCGCTAAACTCGATCTCGTTTGAACCTAAAAGACACCATTGTTGCTATTTCAACGCCAGCAGGGCGTGGAGGCATTGGTGTAGTAAGAATCTCAGGGCCCGAAGCAAGAAACATTGCTTCGGGCTTTTTGACGTCTTTCGAGACCCCTAAGGCGCGGCATGCCACTTTGTGCCTGCTGCAGGATGCAGAGGGGCAACGGGTCGATGAGGTAGTCGCAACGTGGTTTGAAGGGCCCAGAAGCTTTACCGGCCAGGATGTGGTGGAAGTAGCCTGCCACGGATCTCCCGTCATACTGCGGCTTTGTGTGCAGCGAGCCACCGAGTGTGGGGCCAGACTGGCCTTGCCGGGAGAGTTTACGCTGCGGGCGTACTTGCTGGGGCGCATCGACTTGCCCCAGGCCGAAGCCATTCGGGACTTGATTGAATCAACAACGCTCTATCAGGCCAAGGTTGCGGCGCAGCAACTGGGAGGGTCGCTGAGCCGCCGCATACAACCGCTGAAGACGCAGTTGCTCGAAATGATTTCGTTGCTCGAGGCGGGAATCGATTTTGCGGAGGATGATGTTTCCGTAGCTCCGCAAGAGGAATTGCTGCGACGGCTGGGGCCGATTCGAGAGGGAGTTGGGAAGCTTGCGGCATCGTTCGCATTTGGCCGCATTGTGCAGGAAGGCTTCTCACTGGCGATTGTCGGCTCGCCCAACGTCGGAAAATCCAGCTTGTTCAACGCCCTGCTCGAACAGGACCGGGCGATTGTCACCGAGATCGCCGGAACCACCCGGGACCTGGTGAGCGAGACGGCAGCGATTGACGGAGTACCGGTGCGGTTTATCGATACGGCGGGGATTCGCGAGGCAAGCGATGTTGTCGAAGCTCTCGGGATTGAACGCAGCCATCAGGCAATGGCAGATGCGGATTTGACGCTGGTGGTTTACGATGCGCGGCTGGGGCTGGACGCTGACACTGAGACCTTGTTGGAGACAGCAAAACGACAAGGCAGGCATTTGCTGGTTGCCAACAAATGCGACGCCGCTGAGGTATCGAGGCCGGATGCCATCGCCGTATCAGCGCTGACGGGCTACAACCTCGACGGCTTGCGCCAGAGGATTGTGGATGCCATTGCACCGGGTGGATTGCGCGAGGCAGGCGATGGCTTTATCACCAGCCTGAGGCAAAAGAGCTTGCTCGAAGAAGCTCGCGTCAACCTGGAGCAGGCGCACGCGGCCATTGCCGCAAACATCCCTCATGAAATGCTGTTGCTGGATCTTTATGCGGCGCTGCGGGGTATCGATGGGGTGAGTGGCGCGACTACGGCCGACGACATTCTGAACCGGATCTTCTCAACCTTTTGTATTGGGAAGTGAAGAGCCTGCGGCGACAGCGGTGGTCTCTGCCGCTTTACCCTGGCTGGCCTTGATCGAATCGAGAACACCGTTGACAAAACCGACGCTCTCATTGCCGCTGTAGCGGCGCGCCAGCTCCAAGGCTTCATCAATGATGACGGCATAGGGCAGCTTGCCTTCAAGCAATTCGAATGCAGCCAGGCGGAGGATGTTGCGATCCACTGAGGGCATGCGGTCGAGGCGCCAATGCTCACTGGCTTTACCAATCTGAGCATCAATCACTTCGAGATTGCCCAACGTCCCGTGCACCAGCTCTTCCATAAAGCGGTCTTTAGGAAGGCGTGAGAAGTCTTCGTCCTCACTGTGGAGCGTGAAATAGTAGGCTTCAATGGCCGACTCGATTTCGTACTTTCCCAGATCGCACAAAAACAGAACCTGCAGCGCTCTTTCGCGCGATTTTCTTCGACTGGCCATGATCCCCCGTTATCCCCTTGCACCCTTGAGCTGACGAAGCAGATGTGCCATTTCAACGGCACCCATAGCGGCTTCGGCGCCCTTGTTCCCCATTTTTCCGCCGGCCCGGTCGAGCGCTTGCTCCATCGTGTTGGTGGTTAGCACACCGTTGGCGACAGGAATACCAGAATCTTTGGCGACGGCCCCAATGCCTTTGGCATTTTCGCCGGCCACAAAATCGAAGTGCGGAGTATCTCCGCGAACCACACAACCCAGGCAGACAATGGCGTCGGTTTGACCGAGGCGAGCCAATTCTGCAACGACTACGGGCATTTCCCATGCGCCAGGAACTTTGATGACGAGCAGATCCTCTGCAGCGGCCCCGGCGCGAGATAGCGCATCAAGGGCACCGGAGAGCAGGCGGTCAGTCACGAGATTGTTGAAGCGACTCACCACGATCGCAATGCGCAGGCCCTGGGCAGAGCCGGAACCTTCGTGCACTTTGATTTCATGGGGAAGAAATGAGGACATATGGGATACTGAAGAGGTACCCTCAGTTTAGCGCATGGATCCAGCATTTATTAGGAACTTCTCGATCATTGCGCACATTGACCACGGCAAATCCACACTGGCAGATCGCCTTCTGGAAGTAACTGGAGCCTTGAGTCAGCGTGAAATGATGGCCCAGGTTCTCGACTCGATGGACCTCGAGCGGGAACGCGGCATCACCATCAAAGCTCACGCAGTGCGCTTGAACTACAAGGCCAAAGATGGCATCGTCTATCAGTTGAATCTGATTGATACGCCGGGGCACGTCGATTTCTCCTATGAGGTATCGCGCAGCTTGCAAGCCTGTGAAGGAGCACTGCTCATTGTCGATGCCTCCCAAGGCGTCGAGGCGCAGACACTGGCCAATACCTACCTGGCGCTGGGTCAGGACCTTGAGATCATCCCGGTGATCAACAAGATCGATTTGCCAAGTGCAGAGCCGGAGCGGATCCGCGAGCAGATTGAAACGCTGGTGGGACTGGATGCCTCAGAGGCCGTACTGGCAAGCGCAAAGAACGGCATCGGCATTGAAGAGATTCTGGAAGCAGTTGTCACGAAGGTACCGCCACCTCGTGGCAAGGTGAACGAACCCCTGCGGGCGCTGATTTTTGATAGCTGGTTTGACAGCTACCGCGGCGTGATCATTCTCATGCGTGTGGTGGATGGCAAGATCCGCAAAGGGATGAAGATCCGCCTGAGTGCAGGTGGCAAGGTTTACGAAGTGGATGGGTTGGGCTACCAGTCCCCGAAGCCCGTTCCTTGTGATGAGTTGAGCGCCGGCGAAGTGGGCTTTCTGTATGCCAACATCAAGACGGTTTCGGATGCGCAGATCGGCGACACGATCATGGAAGACGGGCGGGCGGTTGAGCCAGTGCCGGGCTTCCAGGAAATCAAGCCGATGGTCTTTGCCGGCTTGTATCCGGTAGAGAGCAGCGAACACGGATTGCTGCGCGAGGCCCTCGAGAAGTTGCGTCTGAACGATAGCGCCTTGAGCTATGAAGCAGAGAGCTCGGCAGCGCTGGGATTTGGCTTCCGTTGCGGCTTCCTGGGGCTGTTGCATCTGGAAATTGTGCAGGAGCGGCTGGAGCGTGAGTTCAACATCGATCTCATCACGACCGCACCCGGCGTACGCTACAAAATCACACTGATGAATGGCGATACGGTGACCGTGGATAACCCGCAGCGGTTTCCTGACCCGACTGTCATCGACAAGATTGAAGAACCGATCATTGATGCGACGATCATCACCCGGGAAGAATACATCGGTGAGATTCTGGCGCTGGTCGAAGAGAAGCGCGGCCAGCAGAAGAAGTTTGAATTTATTGGCAACCAGCGCGTGATGCTGGTGTACGAATTGCCCCTCAATGAGGTGGTGCTGGACTTCTATGACCGATTGAAGAGCTGCTCACGTGGCTATGCTTCGCTCGACTACCATCTGGCTGGCATGCGTGTTTCGCCGATGGTGAAGCTCGATGTCATGGTGGCTGGCGAAGCTGTCGACGCCTTGTCGATGATCGTGCACAAAGACTTCGCCTATGAACGCGGCCGGACGCTGATTGAACGGTTGCGCAAGCTGATTCCGCGGCAGATGTTTGAAGTCGCCTTGCAGGCGGCGATCGGCGCCAAAGTCATTGCGAGAGAAAACATCTCGGCTATCAAAAAGAACGTCATCGCCAAGTGCTATGGCGGCGACATCAGCCGTAAGCGTAAACTCCTCGACAAGCAGAAGGAAGGCAAGAAGCGCATGAAGCGCGTGGGCCGCGTGGAGATTCCGCAAGAGGCCTTCCTTGCCGTGCTGAAGGTAAGCTCGTCGAACGACGACGACGATTAGGTTAGACTTTCGGGCATGACTTACTGCCCGAATTGCGGTACGGAATACCAAACGCAGCCTGCGCGCTGCCAGTGCGGCTACCTCTTTGGGCATGGTCAAATTGCGGCCACAGTGAGTGCGCCTGCGACGGCAGCATTCGATTATCAAGGCTCGTCGAGCCATCTTCTGTTGCTGTACCTCAAGCTGATCGGCCTCAGTATTGTGACCCTGGGCATCTATAGCTTCTGGGGACGAACAGAAATTCGCCGCTACCTCTGGAGTCAGATTCGCTTTGCAGGGCAGCCTTTCGGCTATCACGGCACAGGCAAAGAGATGTTTTTGGGCTGGCTGCTCTTTGTGGGCGGCTTGATTTGCGTCTATGTCACGTTAGGGGCGTTTGCCGTGGCGCTTGGCCCTGAGGGTGCCCTGGCCGTCGGGGTGCTGTACCTGGGTGCACTGGGATTGATTGCGCCTTATGCGATGCATGGGGCAATCCGGTACCGGTGGAGCCGCACCAGTTGGGCCGGGCGTCGATTTGCGTATCGTGGGGATTTTTTACAATTTGCAGCGATCATTTGGCTGGGTGTTGTCCTGAGTATTGTGACGCTCTCGCTCTATCTGCCAATCTTTCTGACGCAGTTGCGCAAGCATGTGGTGGAGAACACGTGGTTTGGTGGCCAGCCGTTTCACTTTGAAGGGGAGGGCAAAGAATTGCTGTGGCCCTGGGCCAAGTGTTTACTGTTGCTGCTGCCAACCTTGGGGATCTATCGCTTCTGGTTTCAGGCAGAAATGAATCGCTACCACTGGATGCGCACGCGATTTGCCGAGGTGCCCTTTCGATCCACAGTCGATGGCGGTTCGTTGTTTCTGCTGACCGTAACCAATTACCTGCTGACCGTGTTTACGCTGGGGATCGGCTACCCCTGGGCGGTCTCACGCAAGCTGAGCTACCTTACCGAAAACCTGAAGCTGGAATCGCTGCCGCGCATCCAACTCTTAGAGCAGCCGACGGACGGGTCGTCTGCGGTTGGCGATGTTCTGGGCGGTACGCTGGGAACAGACGCTGGCATTGATGCCGGCTTTGGCCTGTAACTTCTATGAAGCTGAAACTTATCTCCCTGGCGATTGGGCTGCTTTGCATCGTGGCGCTGGGCGGCTATCTGGTCTGGCAAGCGGTGCCGAGAGTGTTGTCTGGAGTGGTGCGTCTGATTCCGGCAAGCTGGGAAGACCGCATGGGGAGAGCCGTGGTCGCCAGTGTCGGCGGACCGGGGGCAACCTGCACGGACGAAGAGACCCGCGAAATCATGCAGAAGATCGTAAGTCGGCTGGAGTCAGCCATGCCTCGGTCGCCCTACCGGTTTGATGTCAGAGTGGTGCGAAACCCGCAGGTGAATGCAATGGCCGCACCGGGGGGGCACATTGTTGTATTCAGTGGGCTGATCGAGAAAATGGACAATGCCGATCAACTGGCAGCGGTGCTGGCCCATGAGATGCAGCATGTTGTACAACGTCATTCGATGAAGGGGATCGTACGGTCAGTGGGGCTGCAAGCCTTGCTTTCGATTGTGCTGGGCGACCCGGGAGTCTTGGGAGATCTGGCTGGCAATCTCACCGTGTTGCACTTCATGCGATCCGATGAAGAGAGCGCAGATGACGCAGCACTGGAGACATTGGTGCGAGCGGGCTTCCCTCCTACGGCGATGCGGCGAGCCTTTGAGAATCTGGAACGTGGCAGCAAAGACAGAGGGATTGAGGCGTCCTTCAAATATCTGTCGACACATCCGCCGCTGGCAGAGCGGATCGAAAGGGTTTCGAAGAGAAGTGTCGGTTGGAGAGGTGCGGAGAAAGCGCTGGATCTGCCGCTGGGCGCGGTTTGTGCGGCGCGCTAGCTGAGACGTTCGAGCGGCCAGATCGCTACCTGGATGGCCCGCGCAAAGTGTAGCAGCGGGTTAGCAGCTGGCAAGTGGATGGAGCAAGCCTCTGCCATGGTGTTGTGGTGCAACTCAAGCTCAGCGTGTTCGAGTGACCAGGGGAGATGGTGGATTTCGCCGCGATAGAGCCGACTCTGGGAATCCGTTGTGTAAAGACAATAGCGTTCGGTAAGGAAGCGGGTGAGTTCGGTTCTCGGTGCGGGCCCAAGCGGGCGATAGCGGCCGGTGAAGGCTGCGGGGGGTTGCCCGCGGTGCGTGCGCAGAGATTGATAGTTGACCCAATCTCCTTGCTGCTGGCACTGCATGGAGGCATTCATATAGGGAAGATGAAAGAAGCGCCTGGCAACAGCAACGGCAAAGGGATTTGACGCCTCCAAACTCCAAAAATAGACGCCGGGCTTTGCGCCGGAAGCGCCTCTGGGACGAACATAAGTCCGGACGTTGAGTTCGGCGAAGTGGGAAAACCAGGGAAGCGCTGGGGTAAAGCGTGGCCGGACTCCTGTCATCTCGAAGGGAACCACAGCAACCCAGGCGCTCCCATCGAAGCAATCGACTTCGAGTGAATCGGGGAGGAGCTGCTGCACGTCGGCGGCAGCAACAGGCCAATGCGCGAAGAGCAGATTGCGCCACCATTGCGTCATCACCCAGGGGCCGGACGGTAAGGGCCAAGGCCGATGTTCTTGCTGCTTGAGTATCGTCTGGAGTCCCACAATAGTAGGCTATCTCTAGTGAAGGGTTTAGAAACAGAAATAAAAGTTGTGGTTCCCTCGTTCCGGGGCTTCTGCAAGAAATTGAAAGAAGCAGGCTTTCGGGTCAAGCACCGCCGTGTGTTTGAGCGGAATACCATTTTCGAAACGGAGCCGCCCAGCTTGCGCCCCAACGGATGCCTGGTGCGTTTGCGAGAGGCCGGCAACCGGACCATCATTACCTATAAGGGGCCGGCAACAGTGGCAAAGCATAAGTCCCGGGAAGAGATCGAGTTTGGGGTCACCGACACCGAAGCGGCCTTTACCTTCCTGTCGCGGCTGGGGTATCAATCGAAGTTTGTCTATGAAAAGTATCGGACCGAATATACAGAGGCCAGTGAAGATGGGGTGGTAACACTGGACGAAACACCGATTGGGATTTTTGCAGAACTGGAAGGGCCAGAAAAATGGATTGATTTCACTGCAAGAAATCTGGGAATTGCCGATACGCAATATATAACGGCAAGCTACGGAGCACTGTACCTTCAATGGTGCGAAAGGGAAGGTGAGGTACCTGGGCACATGCGCTTCAGGTAATCACCTTAGTCAATTAGTTTGGTATTAGTACTTGAGCAAATCTTTACTTAGGACCTATCAAACTCTTGGCCCCAATGTTTGTAGGTGGTATTCTTTTTTTGAAGACATCATGAGTTTCAGTCTAATACTCATCGGATTATCGCTAGCGCTGTTCGCCTATTGGTTTCGCTACAGCTGCTTGCTGATTCTTCGAACACAAACCGCCGAAGACTTCTCCGCCGAAGTATGCCGTGCTAACGGCCTAAGCTTTGATTTGGTCAAGGGACAAATCGAAAAGGGTGGCGGTGCTAACTTGTCCGAGCTCTACGCGGCACTGGAGCGGGACTACAAGATTGTGAATCACCTGCTCGATCAGGTTGCCATCAATAGCAACAACGAAAATGCCCTCGAAACCAAACTGCTCCGCGCCAACTTCCGCGTCACGCAGTGCTGGTTCCGCGTGAGCAACAGTTTGGGCTTGCGCTCTTCCGTGAACGCCCTGGAAGAAATGGCAGAGACCATCGGTCACTTCGCCAACAGCTTCGGACAGCAAAGCGTCAATTCCGCAGCCTAGCTAAACGTCATCAAAATTACGAATCGGTCCTATACAGGGCTAGAAGGAGAGGCAAAGCCTCTCCTTTTTGCATAAGATTACATTGTGAGCGATCTCTCTTCAGCGACACAGCGCATCAAAACGGTAACCGACGAAATCGGCAAAATCATTGTCGGACAGGATGAAGTTGTCCAAGGCGTACTCATTTGCCTGTTGGGTGGGGGCCATGTCCTCCTCGAAGGCGTACCTGGGCTTGGCAAAACAACCCTGCTCCGAACGCTTTCCCGCGTGTTGCACCTCAAGTACAGCCGTATCCAGTTCACCCCGGATTTGATGCCTGCTGACATCGTAGGCAGCATGATCATGGATTCTGACGAAAGGGGCTCAAAGAGCTTTCGCTTTCAGGCGGGTCCGATCTTCTCCAATCTCGTGCTGGCCGACGAAATCAATCGCGCGACGCCCAAGACGCAGAGCGCCCTGCTCGAGGCAATGCAGGAGCGGACAGTAACCAGCGGCACAACGACGCATCAACTTGAGAGCCCATTTCTCGTCATGGCGACTCAGAATCCGATCGAAATGGAAGGCACCTATCCGCTTCCGGAAGCCCAACTCGATCGCTTCCTGATGAAAATCCTGGTTCGCTACCCCAATCGCGCCGATTTGGCGACCATTGTCGAGCGCACGATCACGAGAGATGAAGTGGAGCTCGAGCCGAAGCTGGACATTGAAGGCATTCTTTCCATGAGGAAGCTGTGCCGTCAGGTGTTGGTAGCACCGCACGTGCAGGATTTTGCGGTCGACCTGGTGATGGCGACGCAGCCAGACCAGGGCCAGGCACATCCTTTGGCCAAGAAATACATCCGCTATGGCAGCTCCCCTCGTGGAGCGCAGTCACTGGTGGAATGCGGCCGCGTACTGGCCATGATGAAGGGCCGGGCTCAGCTCAGCATTGACGATATCGCTGCCGTTGCTCCTTCGGTATTGCGGCACCGGGTCATTCTGAACTTCGATGCCCACGCCGACGGACACACAACCGAGACCATTCTCCCTGAGATCCTCAAAGGTGTTGCTACACAAGTAGCCTCAGCCCGCTAGACGAGCGTTGCAAAGTACACAGCGTGGCGCGGAGCGAATTCAAAATCGAAAAAGCCTTTCTCGAAAGGCTGGAGCGGCTGACCATTCATTGGCAGAAATCGTTTCCAGGGGTTGTGGGCGGCCATAACAGCAGCCGCTTTTCCGGCCCAGGGCAGGAGTTTCTAGACCATAGAAATTTTTCAAGCGGCGATGATTTGCGTGCTGTGAACTGGCGGGCCTATATGCGCCTTGAGAAACTGTTTCTCAAGTTGTTCACGATTGAACCGCGAGTTCCGATTCGTCTCTTCCTCGATTCGAGCGCCAGTATGGCACTGGGCGGCAAGTGGGATTATGCGCGGCGCCTCGCAGCTGCCATTACCTATGTCGGCCTGGTACGTCTGGATGCTATGCAGTTGATTCCGTTTCGCGAAGACCTGGAAGAAGGCATGGCCTGCGGAGGCGGTCGTCACCGGTTCTCCCCCGTAGCAGATTACCTGGGCGCGCTTGAGGCCAGCGGCAGGACAGACTTCAGCAAAGTAGTGCGAGGCTTTCTCAGCGGGGATCGGCAGAAGGGTCTGGTCATTGTGATCTCCGATTTTCTGGGCGAAGAAGACTGGCTGCGCCCACTGCAGTATCTGTCCGATTTTGGCCATGAGCTCACCCTGATTCAGGTTTGGAATGAAGAGGACCGTACCCCACCCGCAGACGGCGACCTTGAGATCACTGAAGTGGAATCGGGCAAACAGGTGAGACTCACCTTCGACGCCAATGCTCGCGAGCAATACACGGCCGCCTTTGATGCTTATGCCGAAGAGCTTCGCCACCTTGCATTAAGGAATCAGGGCCGCTACAGCGGGCTCCCCACGAGCACGAGCGTAGAAGAAGCGGTATTTGGGGCACTGGTTGCCACACAGGGTCTGCGTTAAATGGAATTTCTAAATCTAAGCTTTCTTGAATTCTCCGCACTATTCACGCTGTTGAGTGCAGGTGTCGTTGCACTTTACCTGCTGGATCGCTCGCGGGTACGCATTCAAGCAGCTACCTTGCGATTCTGGCAGGCAGCACAGATTCCACCAAGCCAGCAACGACGGCGTCGCGTGCAGCAGCCCTGGAGCCTCTTGTTGCAGTTGCTGGCGCTTGCACTTCTACTGCTTGCCGCCGCACAACTGCGTTGGGGTGGAGAACGCTATGCTCCTCACAATCACGTCCTGATCGTAGATGCTTCTGCGGCTAGTGCTGCTCCCTCGCGGGCCGACGCTGGCACGAGTGTGCTGGCCGCCAGCAAGCGGAAGGGGCTGGCTTGGCTCAAGACCCTGCCGTCTCAGGACAAGGTCAGCATCCTGGAGGCGGGCACACTGCTCACGCCTCGAACCTCTCTTGAAACCAATCGCAACCAAAGTATGAAAGCACTACAGGCCATCCAGACCGGCACCGGAAGTGCACGAATCGAAGATGCCTTTGAGTTTGCCAGCAACCTGCAGAAAAGAGCGGGTGGGATTGCCGGAGAGATAGTCTACGCAGGCCCGGCCCGGCTTGCTACGGGAGAAGAGCAGGTCAACAAGGTTCCTCAGAATTTGCGCTTGCTCGTGACAGACACCTCACTCAACAATGTGGGAATTCGTAAGGCCGGTGTACGCCGCAGCCTCGAAGATCTGGGTGTCTGGGATGTTCTGGTCACGGTGAAGAATTATGCGCCGCAAGCCAAAGCTCTGGCGATTGGCTTGTCGTATGGCGGAGTTCCTGTTGCCAGCACCAATGCGACGCTCGCCGCTGGTTCGGAACAAACGCTCACTCTGACACATCGCACCAAATCGGCAGGGATGCTCGATATCCGCATCCTGGGTAAAGACGATGTGGAGCTCGACAACCATGTAGAGCTGGAGTTGCCTGCACTGCCCAGCGTACAGGTAAAGGTATTTACCAGAGAGCCGCAAGTATGGCGCCCGATGCTTGCCGCCAACCCATTAGTGGAAGCCAGCTACCTCAGCCCGGAGCAATACAAGGCAGATAGCAATGAAACCAGCCTCTTGATTTTTGATGGCATCGCACCCGCCAAGCCAGCTAAAGCCGCTGCGCTCTACCTGAGCACGGGCAATCAGGATCTGGTAATTCGCAACTGGCGCACCGATCACCCGATTTCGAGCGGCATCCGCAGTAAAGACTTCCGCTTGAGTGGAGCCAAGACTCTTGCCCTGGCCAGCGGAGAAACTGCGGTTCTCGAAGGAGATGGCGGGCCGCTGCTGGTTGCCGGCAAGGATGTAGTGCGGCTCGGCTTCCAGCCGGCCAAGACGGCGATGAGGCAGGAGATCACTGGCCCACTCCTGATTGCCAACATTCTGCGCTACCTGGCCCCCAATAGCTACAAGCAGTGGGAGAGCGTTGCGGCCAGCCCGGGAGCGCTGCAACTGCCTGTCGGCGAGGTGGACGCCAAGAGTCTGCAGGTGCTCACCGGAGAGGGCAAGGCACTTCCCTTCTCTGTCGAGAATGGCACCCTGCGCAGCTTTATGCCGTATCCCGGCACGGTTCGAATTCTGGATGGTAGCCGCGAAGTGGTTTATTCGCTGACGCTACCCGATCTGCCAGACAAGAGCTGGGATGCGCCTACCAGCATTGCCTCAGGCCTGCCCGCCGATGGCGTAAGTGCACCAGAAGCCACCGAGACCTGGCGCTGGCTGGCGCTGGCCGGTGGAATCGTTCTGATGCTCGAGTGGTGGTGGTTTGCCAAACGACAACGCCTCTGGCTGAAGCTCGCGGCCATCGCGGCCATCGCCGTCGCATTGTTCGGTCCAGCCATGTCCCTGTTTGAGACCAAGCTGGCTGTGACGATCCTTGCTGATACTTCGCAGAGTATGACCGAACAGGATCTCAGCACACTGGGAGATCGTATCGGCCAGATTCAGGGAGCACGAGGCAGGCATATCGTCAGAGTGCTGCCGTTTGCCCGCACGGTGCGGGCCATCGGTCCCGAAGAAGCAGCAGCCGGCTTGAAGGCCAGTGCGGGCGAGCTGGGGCGCGGCACCAACCTCGAAGCGGCCATACGGGATGCGATTGCGTCCACTCCCGCCGATCTGGTGCCACATCTGGTTGTGGTCAGTGACGGCATGGAGACCGAAGGCAATGCCATGCAGGCCCTCTGGCAGGCACAGCAGCTAAACATCCCGATCGACACTTATGCACTGCGTGGACGGCAAAAGCCCCAACTGCACATTGATTCCGTCAAGATGCCGCCGCAAGCGTTTGCCGGTGAGAAGTTTCCGGTTGAGATCAGCGTCCGGGCGCCGAAGGAAAGCTCTGTGCGTCTGGAGTTGAAGGCCGAAGGGAAAGCGATTGGCTCTGGCGAGCTAAAGCTGAAGCCCGGCGCCAATGACCTCACCATCACCGCTGCCGTAACAAGCTCAGGAGTGATTCACCTCTCGGGAAGCCTTGCCTCAGCCGAATTGGGCGACGCCACCTTTGACCAGGCAGTCTACATTCAGAAACCGCGCATGCTTTATGTCTCGCAAGATCCTGCCGGTACGGATGTGAACTTTATGCGCGCCGTCGACTCCTACCAATTTGAGGTCACCAAGCAGGCTGACCTTCCTCTCGACTCGATGCAGAAGTATGAAGTCGTCGTGCTCAATAATCAGGATCTCGAAGGCTTCTCGCCGGCAGCGAAGGCAGCGATTGAACAATACGTCAAACGTGGTGGCGGGCTGCTTACCATCGGCGGCGAACGGAATCAGTATGTAGAGAAAAAGCCCGGAACCCCCGAGGATGCCCTGGAGCGGACCTTGCCGGCAAAGCTGGCTCCTCCGCGCAGCCCTGAGGGTACTTGTGTCGTTCTGATTGTCGACAAGAGTTCCTCGATGGAAGGCCGCAAGATGGAGCTGGCCCGCATCGCATCCATCGGAGTGATTGAGAATCTTCGCCCCATCGACTTGATCGGTGTTCTGATTTTCGACAACTCCCACCAGTGGGCAGTGCCCATCCGCAAGGCTGAAGACAAGACGCTAATCAAACGTCTGGTGGCAGGCATCACGCCTGACGGCGGCACGCAAATTGCGCCAGCGCTCACGGAGGCCTTCAAGAAGATCGTTCCAGTCAAGGCAACCTTTAAGCACATTGTGTTGCTGACCGACGGCATCTCCGAAGAAGGGGATTCGATCAGCCTTGCCAAAGAAGCAGGCGCGCAGCGCGTGACAATTTCGACGGTCGGCCTCGGACAGGACGTGAACAAGGGTTACCTCGAAAAGGTGGCTCAATTCTCGAAGGGCAAGAGCTACTTCCTGACCGACCCCAGTGGCCTCGAACAAATCCTCCTGCGTGACGTCATGGAGTTTACCGGCTCCACGGCAGTAGAGAAACCAACACAGCCAATTCTGGTGCGGGCGGCCGAGGTGCTGGAAGGCACTGGTGTCGACAAGGCACCCAACTTGAAGGGCTATGTGAAGTACGAGGCAAAGCCTTCGGCAGACGTTCTCTTGAACGTACCCGGAGAGAAAGCCAACACCACCGACCCCTTGCTGGCCCGCTGGCAGTATGGGCTGGGCCGGGTGAGCGTGTTTACCTCAGACGCAAAAAGCCGCTGGGCAGAGAACTGGATGAGTTGGGCTGGCTTTGACCGCTTCTGGGGCAATGTCCTGCGAGACTTGCTGCCGCACTCAGAGACGGAAGATTCCTCGTTGACGTTTGACCCCACCAACAGAGAGCTCGTGGTCACCTATCGCCTCGCTTCGAATGACGCAGAGGCGACCAAGGCTCCAGCCCTGTTCGTGTTTGGGCCCAACCAGTTTCAACAGCCGATTGCAGTGCAGAAGGTAGCCGCTGGTGTCTATCGCGGCAGGATTCAGATCGGAGATCGCACGGGCTTGTTCCGTGTTCGCCCGACGGAAACGACCAGGCTCTTTCCTGAAGTGGGCTTCTACCGCCAGGAAACAGAGATCGTGCAATACGGCAATAACCAGGAGTTGCTGAAGCAAATTGCACGCTTCAGTGGTGGTGTTGCTGAACCCAAACCCGGCGATGTCTTCCGCGGCGGAGGACGCCAGATCGAGACTTCTCTGGCCTTGTGGCCGCTGCTGCTGGGGCTGGCGATTCTGCTGAATCTGGTGGAGCTCTTCCTGCGTAAAGGAGCCCGAGAGTACTTTAACCGTGGCGACGCCGAAGCGAAAACCAGCCTTAACCCAGTCGAAGCTTCGTAACGGTTTCGAGGTGGAAGGTTTGCGGAAACAGGTCGATCAGGACGAGTTCTTCAACCCGGTAGCCTGCAGCGATCAGGATCGTGAGATCTCTCACCAGGGTGGAAGGATCACAGGAGACGAGCCGGAGTTCAGGGGCCTGAATGCGCGCCAACTGTTCTGCAGCAATCTTGCCCAGGCCGCTACGCGGAGGGTCCGCAATGATCACATCAGGCGCTTCAGTTAAATCGGTCAGATAGGCATCCACGTTCGCTTGCACGATGCGAACGTTTTCAATCGCGTAGTTTTTCGAATTCGCTTCGAGATCATACATCGCTACCTTGCCCGATTCCACGGCAGTCACCCGCTCAAATTGTTTGGCCAGCGGCAAGCTGAAGAGTCCCACACCGGCATAGAGATCGATGATGTGTTTTCCGGTCAGGCCTCGCACCGTCAGTTGCGCCAGCTCATCCACAAGAAAGCGATTGACCTGGAAGAAGCTGCGATAGCTGACCTTCCAGTCATAGCCGTAGGCCGGGTAGGTGATGGCCCCAGACTTCACGCCCGGGATCTCTTTTTCAAGCCATTCAAAGAAGTGCCTGGCAACAGGGGCATTCGTTTCAATGACGTTCAACTGAACGTCGGTCTCATTGGTAAAGACTTCCAGAGACTTCAAGAATTTGGGAAAACGATGATCTTTCGCCAGCAGGTTGAGAACCCGGAGCACCTCGTTAATCTTGGGCGAGGAGACAGGGCACTGGTCGACTGGCACCAGCTTGTGGCTGGCCACTTCGAGAAAGCCAACCTTGCCATCGTGAAAATGAAATTGCGTACGATTGCGATAGGCAATCGGCTCAGCGCTGATCGTTTCGATCTCCACATTGAGTGGCAGACGAGCGCGATGAAAAAGCTCACGCAGGATCTCGCGCTTCCAGTGCAGTTGCTGCTCATAGCCCAGCATCTGATACTGGCAACCGCCACATTTTTCGAAATGGCGGCAAGGGGGCTCCACCCGCTCTGGGGAAGCTTCGAGGATCTGCTCTACTCTGGCGTCGATGAAGTTTGACTTGCTCTTCTTCGCGGTAGCCTCAATCAGGTCACCAGGAGCGACCTTGGGAACCATATAAACACGGCCTTCATGACGCGCCAGGCCAGCGCCGCCATACACAAGCTTTTCGATACGAAAAGTCTCGGAAGTAGATTCAGTGAGAGAATTGGAATTCGACATGAAAAAGAGGGTCTTATCGGGTGTGCAGCCCACCGGGAACCTGCACATCGGCAACTATTTAGGTGCGCTCAAAAACTGGACGAAGATTCAGTACGACTATGAGAGCATCTTCTGCATCGTAGATTTGCACGCGATTACAGTCTACCAATCGCCAGAGGAGCTAAAGGCGAAGATTCTGGAAATCGCCGGAATCTTCATTGCTTGCGGCATTGACCCCAGGCACTCCACTGTCATTGCGCAATCCACTGTGCCCGGACATTCTGAACTCTCCTGGCTCCTCACCTGCATCACGCCGATCGGTTGGTTGGAGCGGATGACACAGTACAAATCAAAGGCGGCAGGCCAGGAGACAATCCTCTCCGGCCTGATGCAGTATCCCGTGCTGATGGCAGCGGACATCTTGCTCTATCAGGCCTCGGTGGTTCCCGTCGGAGACGACCAGAGCCAACACCTCGAACTGACCCGCGACATCGCGCAGCGCTTCAATTCGCTCTACGGCCAGACCTTTACGATGCCGGAGACCAAGCTACCGACCGTCGGAGCGCGTGTGATGGGTCTCGATGAGCCCGAAAAGAAGATGAGTAAATCTGCTGCGGGCAGTGGCCACGCCATTGCAATCCTGGATGCACCAGAATTGATCCGCAAAAAGTTCAATCGGGCCACCACAGACTCAAATCCCCATGTGGACTTCGAAACGATGGGGCCCGGCGTAGAGAACCTGCTGGCGATCTACCAGGCCTTTGATGAAACCAGCAATGACGACATGCGGGCGAAATTCAGCGGAATGCGCTACGGGGATCTCAAGAAGACGGTCGCCGAAATGGTCATCAGCCATCTGGAGCCTATCCAGAAACGCTACAAAGAGATCACAGCGGACCCTGGTTACCTCGCCAGTATTCTCGAAGAGGGCCGTGCACGCGTGGCACCGATCGCTGAGGAAACCGTAAGACTCACCAAAGAACGCATGGGCGTTTATAGCCGCTGATCGAGCATGAGCGAAGCGTCGCTTTCTCTCGGGTCCTTTAGCAAGCTGCTTCGCGGCAATCGCAACGTACGCCTGCTCTGGCTCGCGCAAGTGATCAGCGAGATGGGCGATTGGTTTTATGCGGTCGCGATCTACAGCCTTCTGCTGGAGTTGACCGGTAGTGCCCGAAGCGTTGCGCTCGCCACAGTGGCGATGGTCTTTCCACAGGTGCTGATCTCGCCGATGGCGGGCGTTGTGAATGATCGGATGCGCCGGAGGCAGGTAATGATCGGCGCAGATATTGCTCGCTTCTTCATCGTAGGTTCGATGATTTTTGCCCAGAGTGCGGACCGCACCTGGTTGATCTACACGCTGATGGTTCTCGAAACCGTGATGTGGGGATTCTTTGAGCCAGGACGATCCAGCCTGATGCCAAACCTTTGCCGTTCCGATAAAGAGGTGCTGGTGGCTAATGCTCTGGGGTCTACGACGTGGGCAGTGAATTTCTTCTTGGGGTCGGCTCTTGGCGGGCTCGTGGCGGCTAGCTTCGGGCGCAACGCAGTCTTCGGTATCAACGCCTGCAGCTTTCTGGTGTCGGCCTGGCTCTTGACCAGAATCGTTGTGGAAGAAAAACACCTGGAAGGGCAGGCTGAGTTTCGGTTCCGGGACTTGTTCGATTTCACTCCCATCATGGATGGTTGGCGCTATGTTCGCGCGCACGAGAAGTTGAAGCCCATTCTGCTGATCAAAGGGGGCGTCGGTTTGATTGGAGCCAATTGGGTGCTATTGCCCGTGCTGGGTGAGGGCATCTTCCGACTGGAAGGCTGGGGCCTCAGCAGCAGCCAGGCGGGAATGCTGGGGATGAGCACCTTGATGGGTGCCCGTGGCATCGGCAGCTTCATCGGGCCCATGTTGGGAGCTCCACTCGTGGCACTGCCGCTGGCGAAGCTGCGCTGGGGAATCGTTCTGGGCTTTGCGATTGCCTGCGCTGGCTATCTCGGCCTGGGAATGGCACCCAGCCTGGGCTTGGCGGCGATAGCGGTCATCGTCGGACATGCAGGAACTTCGATGAACTATGTTTTCTCCTCGACGCTGGTGCAGACGTTGAGCGAAGACAAGTTCCGCGGACGGGTAACCAGCGCTGAGTTCGCCTTGATGATGACTTCGATTTCTCTTTCGAGCTACTTTTCGGGCGAAGCAATTGATCGCGGCATCCCGGCACAGAGTGTCGCCACCTGGGTGGCTGCCTTGACCTTGGCTCCCGTTGGGCTTTGGTTGTGGACTACGCGGAAATGGTCACGATTTTCGTAAAGCCTTCGTCGAGGCCCGGCGGCTGCAGCTTCGAAAACATCGAGCGAATTACATCTTCGGGCACGACGCGAGATCGCTTGCGGTTTCTTCGCAGCGCTTCTTCGAGGCTCAGGTTGAAGTACACCGCCTCAGGCCTCGCACCAAATTTAAGAGCCAGTTGGATCCAGGCCTTGCGGTCTTTGCGCCGGATGTTTGTGGCATCGATGATGGTGTCCTGCTCCCCGATGACCAATCGCTGACGGAGCAGGTAGCGCATTGCAGCAAAGACCTTGCCATGAATGGTTTGGTCGGTCTCATCGCCGCTCAGGGTGAGCCGCATCTGATCCGAGCTAAGTACGGTCGCCTTCTGGCTGGCAGCCCAGGTGGATTTGCCGGAACCCGGCACCCCAATCAGCACAATCACGCGCGCATGTGTCACTCTTTGAAGTTAGAACAAGAGTGCCCTACCGCAAACGTATCCTCTGGCTCATCCTCTTCCTCGCCCCGGTTGTCTTTCAGCTTTGGCTCCACCCTTTCACCGGCTTGGCCGACAACGGAGACTTTGCCAAGGTAGCTGGACGCTTTGCGCTGAAGCCATTTGATCCAGGGCCGCAAGCCACATTTCATTTCTTCCAGCGGCTCTGGCAAGTGGATCCGGCTGCTTTCTGGGTGAGTCCTTATTGGGGCATCGAAGTCTGGTTGACGCAAGTGGCGCGATGGCTGCAACCAGGGCCACTATTTGATTTGAGAACCATGGGCCTGATCCATGCGTTGATCTTTGCGGTTGCGGCGTGGCTGATGACAACGGGCAGGGCGGCGGGAATCTTGTTCGCCATCCTCGCCTTCACCGATGCAGCTTATGTCACCTACTTTCAGAGTTTCTATTTCGATGCAGCCAGTCTGGTATTCCTGCTGCTGCTCTTCGCGGCTTGGCGGGCAGAACATCCGCTGCTCCTGGCCTTAGGAGGTGCAGGCTTCGCACTCGCCAAAGGGCCTCATGCTCCACTGGCGCTGCTGCTCGCCCTGGTGCTGCTGTCGGAGCGTAAGAAGCAATACCTGCCTGCCGCAGCGCTGCTCTTGACGGGAGGCGTTTATATGCTGAGCCAGACAAGAGACGCATACAAAGCGACCGCCTATTACAACCTCGCCTTTTTCAAGCTGGGTCTGCTCGACCCAGGATCACTGGATGCCCTGAAGATTCGGCCTGAAGATCGCAAGCTCGTTGGCACCCACGCCTTCATGCCGGAGAGCCCGGCGCAGAATGAGGCGTGGCTCAAGCAATTCCTCCCCGAGGGCGGCTACTCCAATGCACTGCTCTACTATGCAAAACACCCGCTGGTGATGGCGCGGGTACTCTGGTCAGATTTAACGAACGAGGCGCAGCAAATCCGCGCCGTCAATCTTGGCAACTATGAGCGGTCTGCTGGCAAACCATTCTGTACGCTGTCTACGATGTTTGGCTGGTATAGCGGCTTCAAGCAGTGGCTCTTTCGGGTAGCGCCTTGGCACGTGCTGCTTCTCTTTCCGTTCTGCATTTGGCTGGTTGGCAATCGCCCCCTGCTCTGGGGGGTCGCCATCACAGCCGGCTACGAATTCGGGATTGCTTCGCTTGCCGATGCCTGCGAAACCTACAGACACCTGCTGCTTTTCCATGTTGCCTATGACTTGTTACTGCTGCTTGCCATCTCTTGTGCATTTGACATGCATTTGAAACGCTCTTCATCGCTATGATGGGGACTTGGGACGTAGTGAAGCACAGCAAGAGGGCCGTTCAACCAGCAGAAAGCGATTAGGGTGGCAGGGGATCCTTCTGCTTGTAGTCACCAATTTGGCCTCGCTTGGCATCCTGGTGTGGGTATTACACGATGTCAAAATGGCTGAAATCTGGCAGGAAATCCTGCAGATGCATTGGGGCTGGGTAGCCCTCGCCGCCATCACCGACATTCTGGTTTATGTACTGCAGGGCTGGCGCTGGAGCATCCTGTTGCGCCCCGTCTCAGCGATCCCCACCATGAGAAGCGTCCGGGCCATCTATGTTGGCCTGTATGCCAACGAAGTGCTTCCGTTTCGGAGTGGCGAAATCATCCGGTGCTATCTGCAATCACGCTGGGGCCACCTTCCCTTTAGTGTGGTTCTCTCCAGCATTGCCATTGAGCGGATTTTCGACGGCATCTGGCTGGTCCTTTACTTGAGCATTGTGGTGCAGTTTGTCGACCTGCCGCGAAGCATTCGAGATGGCGGCTTTGCATTGATCCTCCTGGTTGGCCTGCTCGCTGCAATTCTGGGATTCATCATTGCGTTTCAGAAGAAAGCTAAAGAGTTGGCCGCACACTGGAAGTGGGGCGAAAAGGCACGGATCTTTATTGAAGACCTGCAGGCCATGGGTGGCTCACGCAGCTTCTACCAATCCTGGCTTGCCAGCCTGCCGCATCTGCTGAGCATGACGGTGCCCATCTATTGCGTCATCCAGGCCTATGGGCTGAAAGGCTTCACCCTCTGGGATGCTGCGGTCATCAACGTGATCGTACGGCTTGGCACCGTGGTGCCAGGAGCCCCAGGGAATCTGGGTGTCTACCAAGGGCTGATTGTGCTGGCTCTTGTCTTTTTTGGAATTGACGAAAATGTGGCCAAGCGCTTCAGCTTGATCATCTGGGGGATCGTCACCCTGCCACTCCTGATTGCCGGCCTTGTCGCCCTGTCTGTAACGGGCTTCAAGCTGCGAGAGCTTCGTGAGACGGCGAGTGCCGCTGAGTCCCAAGGCCACATAGAATAGGGATCAATGCGACTGATTGTAGTTCTTCTCCTTGCCGGGCTCACACTGCCCGCACAACTTCGTGTCATTGCTTTCGGGGCGCACCCCGATGATTGTGATATCGGTGCCAGCGGCCTGGCGGCAAAGCTGACCGCACTCGGCCACAAGGTCAAGTTTGTATCCATCACCAATGGCGATGCGGGTCATCAATCCATGGGTGGCGGGGCGCTGGCCAAGCGCCGCCGAGCCGAGGCGACAGAATCTGGCCGACGCCTGGGGATTGAGTATGATGTGCTCGACAACCATGACGGCGAATTGCTGCCGACTCTCGATGTACGCCTCCAGGTAATCCGCAAGATCCGCCAATGGCAGGCTGATGTGGTGATCTCGCCGCGCAGCAACGACTACCATCCCGACCATCGCAACACAGGGATTCTGATTCAGGATGCAGCCTACATGGTGATGGTTCCCAATGTAGCCCCCGATACCGCTCCGCTCAAAAAGAACCCGGTGTTTCTGCACTTCCAGGATCGTTTCAAGCTGCCGGCTCCGTTTCGGCCTGACATCGCCATCGATATCAGCGATGTCTTTGAGAAGAAGGTGGACGCGCTGGATTCGCATGTCAGCCAGTTCTATGAGTGGCTGCCCTGGATTGACGGCTACCTCAACAAGGTTCCGACCGGCATCGCCGAGCGTAAGGATTGGTTGCGCAAGCGCATGAAGCGGCCCATCACGCCCGCCGTAAGAGCGGCTCTCGAGAAGTGGTACGGCAAAGAGCGTGGCGCAGCGATTGAATATGCAGAGGCCTTTGAGGTAAGCGAGTACGGCGCGCAGCCCGACGAGGCAACCCTGCGGAAACTCTTCCCCATGGTGGGCAAGTAGTGGATCGTGCCGCCATCCCCTCTGTGGATGTTTTGGTACGCAGTGCGGTAGACAAATACCCACAGATCTCTCGAGAACGACTGGTATCCATTGCCCGCGAAGTGTTGCAGCGCGTTCGCGAACTGGAATTACCGCTTGAGGAAGTCGATTCCGAAATGGAAAGGCGCGTTCATCGCCTTTCCAAACCAACGCTGCGGCGCATCATCAATGCAACCGGAGTCGTGCTGCATACCAACCTGGGGCGGGCACCACTGCGAGCCTTTGAGCCGGTAGCCGGCTATTCCAACCTCGAGTATGATTTGGCAACCGGACGGCGCGGCAAACGTGACGAACACTTTGTCCCGCTCCTCAATGAGCTATTGGGGGTGGCTGCCATTGCGGTCAACAACAATGCAGCCGCCACCTACCTGGTATTGCGTGCGCTCGCCGAAGCAGGCGAGGTAATCGTCAGCCGCAGCGAACTGGTTGAAATCGGCGATGGCTTTCGCATTCCCGACATCATGGAGCAAAGTGGGGCCAGGCTCAAAGAGGTGGGGGCAACCAACAAGACGCACCTCGATGACTATGCCAGAGCGATCAGCAGCTCTACAAAAATGCTGATGCGCGTCCACCCCAGCAACTTTCACCAGACCGGATTTGTGGGCAAGCCAACCCTGCAAGAACTGGCCGGGCTGGCGAAGCAACACAACCTCCCTTTGTACGAAGACCTGGGGAGTGGCTGCCTGGTAGACCTCAAGCCCTACGGCGTCGATGAGCCTCTGGTCAGTGCCAGCCTGGCAGCAGGAGTGAACCTGGTTTCGTTCTCCTGTGACAAATTGCTGGGAGGCCCGCAAGCTGGCATTATTGCCGGAGACGCCGCACTGGTAGCGCAAATCCGAAGGCATCCCATGTACCGTGCCTTGCGGCTGGACAAGCTGGCAGTGCAGGCCTTATCTGATTCTCTAAGGGCGCTCGTCGTTGGGGACGAAAAGAGTTTGCCTGGTCTCTCGATGCTGATGCTGCCCGTGGCAGAAATTGAGGCTCGAGCCAGGCGAGTCGCGTCACAGATTGAAGGGGCAACACTGATACCGGGAGAAAGCGTTCTGGGAGGAGGCTCCACTCCCGACCAGAGCATTCCCACTTGCCTGATCGCCCTCAATGGCCCCGTCCGCAAGCTCGAAAAACAGCTTCGCGCCAGCAACCCTGCGGTTGTGGCGCGAATCGAAAAAGATCAATTGCTGATCGACCTGCGAACGGTCTTCCCTGAGGACGACGCAATCCTGGCGGAACTACTCGGAAGCTACGCGCGCTCCATGTAGGTGCCTTCGGCCGTGTTGATTTTGATGCGTTCCCCTTGCTCGATGAACTGCGGCACGGTCACCACCAGGCCGGTCTCAAGAGTGGCTGCCTTGCCCACGTTGGAAACACTGCCACTTTTCAGGCCAGGCTCCGTCTCGATGATCTTGAGATCTACCGTGGGAGGAGGTTCCACGCTGATGGGACGCCCTTCATAGAAGGTAACCGTCACGGGCAGGTTGTCGATCATGTAGTTTGCGGCGTCGCCAATGAACTCGGCCGAAAGCTGAACCTGTTCATAGTTCTCGGTATTCATGAAGTAGAAGAACTCGGTGTCCTTGTACATGTACTCCATTTTTTGTTCATCCATCATCGCCTTTTCGACTTTGTCTTCAGAGGCGAAGCGGTGTTCATTCATGGAGCCACTGCGCAGATTGCGCATCTTCACCTGAACAAAACCACGGAGGTTGCCCGGTGTACGGTGGGTCATCGTAAAAACGGAATAGAGATCGCCATTGAACTTGATGACCATGCCCGGGCGAACTTGTGTTGCAGAAATCATAGGTATCCGAATGCTTATTTTAGCATTTCCAGCCTTATTTCTAATGCTTGGAGCCTGAGCCCGTTTGTCGTACCATGAATCAAAATGATTCCTGAGTTCATAGCCGAAGGCCTGACATTCGACGACGTACTCCTTGTCCCATCGCGCAGTGCCGTGTTGCCCGCGCAAGTCGATGCAAGATCCAACTTCACGCGGACGATGTCGATCAACATTCCGCTGGTGAGTTCTGCCATGGATACCGTGACAGAAAGCCACCTGGCGATCGCGCTGGCACAACAAGGGGGTATGGGTGTCATCCATAAGAACCTCTCCATTGATAGCCAGGCCGAAGAGGTAGACAAGGTCAAGCGCTCCGAGAGCGGCATGATCGTAGACCCCGTCACGATTGATCCCGACCAGAAGATTCAGGATGCTCTCGATCTGATGCGCCGCTATCGCATCAGCGGCGTCCCGGTAACCAAACATGGAAAGCTGGTTGGCATTCTCACCAACCGCGACCTTCGTTTTGAGACCCGTTACGATTTGCCGATCAAAGACCTGATGACCAAAGACAACCTCATCACGGTTGCCGTCGGAACCACGCTCGAAGAAGCAGAACTCATTTTGCACAAGCACCGGGTAGAGAAGCTTCTGGTGGTCGACGATGAGTACACCCTCAAGGGTCTGATCACCGTCAAGGATATTCAGAAAAAAGTAAAGTACCCACAAGCGGCCAAGGACGACCAGGGTCGCCTCCGTGTTGCCGGGGCCATTGGCGCTGGCAAGGACTTCTTCGATCGAGCCTTGGCACTAGTGAGCGCCAAAGTGGATGTACTGGTGATCGATAGTGCGCATGGACATTCTGAAGGCGTGATGAACGCCCTGAAAACCATCAAAGAGAAGATTCCGAATGTGCAGGTTGTGGTTGGTAACGTCGCCACCTATGAAGGGGCGCGTGACCTGATTGAATTGGGTGCTGATGGCATCAAGGTTGGCATCGGCCCCGGATCCATCTGTACGACACGCGTTGTGAGCGGGGCCGGTGTGCCGCAAATCACGGCGATTGCAGAATGCTCCAAGGCCACTAGACCTGCCGGTGTACCGCTCATCAGCGATGGCGGCATCAAGTTCTCTGGCGACGTCACCAAAGCCATTGCCGCCGGCGCAGATTGCGTCATGATCGGCAGTCTGTTTGCCGGTACCGATGAAAGTCCTGGCGAGACCATCCTCTTTCAGGGACGAACCTTCAAGAGCTATCGCGGCATGGGTTCGCAAGGTGCCATGGCACAGGGCTCCAGTGACCGTTACGGCCAGGAAGGCGCGGGCAAGCTGGTACCCGAGGGCATTGAGGGTCGTGTGCCGAGCAAGGGTCCATTGAGCGAACTGGTCTTTCAGTTGGTGGGCGGCCTGAGGGCAGGCATGGGCTATTGCGGTGCGGCAACAATTCGTGAGCTACAAGAGAAGTCGAAGTTCTTGCGAGTCAGCCCGGCCGGGCTCCGCGAAAGCCACGTGCACGATGTCATCATCACCAAGGAAGCTCCGAACTACCGACTGGAATAGCAAGCCTGCTATTTCTTGACCACCTCAAACGAGCCCTTCGCCACACGAACCTGTAAGGTGGCACCCTTCTTCGCGTCCCTTGGGCTTCGTACAATGCGGCCGTCTTCGTTTCGGATCAGGGCAAACCCTCGCTCCAGAATGCTGGTGGGATTCAGTTGCTGGAGTTGTCCGGCAAGAAACTCCTGGCGCATTGCATATTGGGTCAAAATCGAACGCATCCGGTTCGCCATCACGTCCCGCATGCGCTGCATGGCCTCACGCCGCTGCAGGAAGATGATGCGCCGATCCAGCGCAAACAACTCCAGCGTGTGTTTCTGATACTGCATCTTCAGTTTCCAGAGGCGGGTCTTCAAGATACCTTCCATGCGCGCATCGGCCTCATCCACTTGCTGGCTAATTCGATTCAACCTGCGCTGAAGCAGCGAATGAGCACGCTCCACTCCGTTGCGAAACACGCTCTCGCGGCTGGAGCTGATAGCATGACGAATGCTTCGCATCATGGCCCGATCCAGGCTCTCCAGGCTATCCAGCAAAGCGCTCACATCAGGAGCAATCATTTCTGCTGCGGCCGAGGGCGTAGGGGCACGAAGGTCAGCAACAAAGTCAGCAATCGTGAAGTCCGTCTCATGGCCCACGGCAGAAACAACGGGGATCGGACTGCTGACGATCGCGCGAGCAACGGCCTCATCGTTGAAGCTCCATAGGTCTTCAAGAGAACCACCACCTCGTGCCACAACAATGACATCCGGCCAGGCGCTTTCCGCGAAGTAGCTCAAACCCGCACAGATTTGCTCTACGCTGCCTGCCCCTTGCACCAGAGTCGGATAAATTCTGATTTCAAGGCCACGGCTGCGGCGCTCAAACACACGCAGCATGTCCTGAATCACAGCCCCGGTTGGGGAGGTAACGATTCCAATGCGGCGCGGGAATTTGGGCAGCGGACGCTTTCGCTCTGCGGCAAAGAGCCCTTCTTCGTTCAGCCTTTTCTTGAGTGCCTCAAAGGCCTGCTGGAGAGCTCCCGCCCCCAGAGGCTCGGCACTCTCCACCAGATACTGATAGACCCCACGCGGCTCATACACATCGATCGAACCGCGCACCTGCAGCATCAACCCATCGCGCAGAGAAAACTTCAACAGCCTGGCACTCTGGCGATACATGACGCAGGAGAGCACAGCATCTTCCTCTTTCAGGTTGAAGTAGAGGTGTCCGCTGGTGGCCACCTTCAGTGCCGAAACTTCTCCGGTGACATAAAGATTTGAGAATTGCTGGCGCAGACTGCGCCGCAATTTCGAAGTGAGTTGCTTGACGCTAAGTTTTTCCGGTTGCCACGGCTGCCAGTTGAGGCCAATCTGTTCCACTAGTTCGATCTTACTGGACGCTATGATCGAGAGAGCAGCATGTCCACGCTTAAGCGGCAAGTTCCGCTCCTCGATCTGGCCGCTCAACACGCAACGATTCGTGAAGAGATCCTGGCAGAGCTTATTCCTTTAATCGACTCCCAGCGCTTCATTATGGGCCCGGCGATTGGAGAACTGGAGTGCAAGATCGCCGGCTACACCCAGTCCCGCTATGCGATTGGTTGTGCCTCTGGAAGCGACGCGCTCCTGTTGGCCTGGATGGCCCTGGAGCTTGGCCCCGGCGATAAAGTCATCACCACCCCGTATTCTTTCTTTGCCACTGCTGGTTCTCTTTCACGCATTGGCGTCGAACCTGTCTTTGTCGATATCGACCCCGTCACGTTCAACCTCGACCCCAATCAGGTGGAAGATGCCTTCCGCAAACACAGCAACATTTGGGCCATCCAACCGGTTCACCTCTTTGGTGGCTGCGCGGACATGGACCCGCTTCTCGAAATCGGTCGACGCAAAGGTGCCGTGGTGGTGGAGGATGCAGCACAGGCCATCGGTGCAGAGTACAAAGGCACACGTTGCGGGGCAATTGGGGCGATGGGTTGCTTCAGCTTTTATCCGGGTAAGAATTTAGGCGGCTACGGCGACGGTGGCATGATCACGACCAACGATCCCGAGCTGGCACAGACCTTGGCCAAGTTACGCCTGCATGGTGGCCGCGACAAGTACTTCCACGAAATGGTGGGTATCAATTCCCGGCTCGACACCTTGCAGGCAGCCGTGCTCAAGATCAAGCTCAAGCATTTGGATCACTGGACCGAGCGACGCCAACATCATGCAGCAATCTACATGGAGCTCTTCGCTGGCCTCGATTTACCCATCGAGCTTCCTCAGGTTGCGCCTTACCAGACACGCCACGTGTTCAATCAATTCACGCTGCAGTGTGAGCAGCGCGATGCACTGAAGCAGCATCTGTCCACCATGGGGATTGGCTGCGAAGTCTACTACCCTCTACCGTTGCATCTGCAGGAGTGCTTCTCCGAGCTAGGCTACGAGCCCGGTGATTTGCCAGTTAGCGAGCGCTTGGCAAACCGGGCACTGAGCATCCCGGTTTATCCGGAACTCAGTGAAGACGATCAGGCTTATGTGGTTGGGGCAATCGCAGACTTCTACAGCGCAGCAAAGTAACGACGCACAGCAGCTTCGATGCGCGGGCACGCATTCCCATCGCCATAAGGGTTGTGCATGCGGGAGCGAGCCCGGTATTCAGCTTCATTGTCCAGCAGTAAAGATGCCTCAAGAACGATCTTGTCTTCGTTCGTACCGACCAAACGAACGGTGCCAGCCTCTACCGCCTCAGGCCTTTCGGTAACTTCCCTACTGACGAGGATCGGCTTCCCAAGCGACGGCCCCTCTTCTTGCACCCCACCAGAATCGGTGAGGATCAGATAGCTCCTCCGCATAAGATCGACAAACGGCAAATAATCCTGCGGAGCAATCAGGTGCACATTGGCCAACCCCGTCAGTGCTTTTTCTACGGGCCCGCGCACATTCGGATTGGGATGGACTGGATAGACAATGTCGACATCCTGACGCTCGGCCAGCCGCCGCAAGGCTTTGCAAAACCTCTCGAAGCCTTCGCCAAAATTCTCTCGTCGATGTCCGGTGACCAGAATCATTTTTGCGTCAGGGCGCAAGAAGGGCCACTCAAATTGAGGCAGCCGCGCCACGGTATGCAGCAGTGCATCAATACCGGTGTTGCCTGTCACCGTGATTTCGCTCTCCGCCACGCCTTCCCGCTTCAGGTTCTCGGCCGCCCAGGGCGTGGCGGCCAGATGCAGCCGCGCGAGTTTGCCAACCAGTTGGCGATTGGCTTCCTCGGGAAATGGCTTTTGCAAGTCCCACGTCCGCAAGCCCGCCTCCACGTGTGCGATCGGAACCCCTTTGTAAAAGGCCCCCAGCGCACCGCAAAAGGTGGTCGTCGTGTCTCCCTGGACAAAGCAAAGATCCGGCTGATACTGCTCAAACACACCTTCGAGAGCACTCAGAATTCGTGATGTGGATTGAAACAGCGTCTGCCCGGGAAGCATCAACTGCAGGTCGCTATCCGGCTTCAGGTCAAAGACGCTCAAAGCCTGATACACGATTTCGCGATGTTGCCCCGTCAGGCAAAGATGAACGTCGAATTCCTGAGGGAATTTGCGAAAGTGCAGCACGAGAGGACTCAGCTTGATCGCTTCAGGCCTCGTACCAAGAATGACTAGAAGTTTACGCATCTGTTAGTGGCACCCAAGACAAGTGAAGCGCTTGCCATGGCAGGCTGCGCAGGTAGTTTTATCGAGATTCAGCTTCCCGGTTGTGTGTCGATCCAGAAAGTCTGGAGCATGATTCGCAGGTTTCAGATTGAGTGTAGGCGGATGGCATTGGGTGCAACTAAAAGGCGCATCCACTTTGCTGTGGCAAACCAGGCAATCTTCCATATGGGGAAAGTGCTCTTTGCTGACAACCCCTGTCTGCGCAGCAAGACCTCGATGGCAGGCTTGGCACGGATTGTCAGTGATCAAGTCACCACGCAATTTCAGAATGTCGAATTTGTTGGGAGATCCGAGATATTCTTTGCGGTCGATCGCGCCCGCAATGACAGGGGCAAGATTGCCGAAGCTGAGATGGCGAAAGTGATTGAAGTCCTTCAGCACTTTGCCGCGTCGCGCATCGCTCAAACTCGTGGAATGCTTCTGCGGGGCATGACAAGTGAGACACTCGATTTTCTTCTCGAGTGCCTCCTTATGAGAAACCTGCTTTTGCTGCCCAAGGCAAACCAGAGGCAACAGGATCAGGACTAGCCTTTGTACGAAATGTGCCAAATCTTGTTTCCTACATCGTCAGTCAACAGCAGGCTGCCGTCAGGAAGTTGCAGCAGTCCAACAGGGCGTCCCCACACATCAGGCTTTTCTGGATCCAGCATCCAGCCTTGCAGGAATTCTTTGGGAGCACCCGCAGGCTTGCCGTTCTTGAAGGGCACAAACATCACGTTGTAGCCAACGCGGCGGGACCGATTCCAGGACCCATGCTGGGCAATGAAGGCTCCACCCTGGTATTCCTTGGGAAACTGTTTGCCGGTATAGAAAAGAAAATCCAGAACTGCTACGTGCGCGCCGAGCGGGAGATCAGGCGTGATCGTCTTTGCGACAAGCTCAGGCTTCTCCCCTTTGCGCCGAGGATCTTCATTCGGCCCAATGTAGGCATAGGGCCAACCATAGAAGCCACCAGGCTTGATGCTGGTGAAGTAGTCTGGCACCAGGTCATCCCCCAGGCCGTCACGCTCTTGAACGGCTGCCCACAACTGATCGCTGTTCGGCATAAAGTGCAGCCCGATCGGGTTTCTTGTGCCAGAAGCAAAAATTTCTTTCGACTTGCCGTCCGGGCTGATTTTGAGAATGGCGGCCCGTTGCTCGGGCTCGCCGGCATCCACATTAGACCTTGAGCCGATGCCAACATAGACGCTCTCACCCTTGCGGTCTGTTGTCAGACTCCTCGTCCAATGGCCGGTACCAAAATCTTTCATGCTAAGCACTTCTTCGCCCGGGCCAACCGTCATCGTCTTCGCGTTGTACTTGTACCTTTTGACGGAAGTAGTTTCCCCGACATAGAGATAATCTTTGAGCAAAAGAAGTCCATAGGGGCGGTCCAGATCTTTGAGAATTTCCTTACGATCATCGGGCTTGCCGTCCTTGTTGGAATCTACCAGCACATAGACCGAACCCTTGTTCATCGAATCGCTAAGCAGGATCTCATTCGAGGGTCCAAGCAGCATGTAGCGAGGTCGCTGGAAACCGCCCGCATACTCAGTGATGGTGAAGCCGGCCGGCAGGTTCAGCTTGGCACCTTCAGGACGTTCTACCGCGCGAGGACGATTATTGGCGGAGGGTGTATGAAACGGAGCCGGAAGCTTGACGGGAGCCTGCCAGCCAAGCAGACCCACTGCAGACAGCACCAGCAGGAAGGGGGTCGCACAATTTTTTTGAGACATGGTCTTTGCATTCAATTCTAGCGGTGAGTCAGGTACATTTGAATATGGGTCTAACGGGCGCCAAAATGAAGGCTCGCACGGAGCAGGCAGATCGCTTCGTAAAAGAGGTGTGGGAAGAATCTGTTGCCCCGGAGCAACGAAGCAAAAGCTGCGTCATGGCAGTTGGCGGTTATGGGCGGGAAGAGTTGTTTCCCTACTCCGACATCGACCTTCTCATCCTGGAAGAGCCGAATACTTTTTCGCCAGGCGAATTAAGTGAGTTCTTGCGCAAGCTTTGGGATGGCGGCTACCGGGCAAGCCACAGCGTTCATTCCGTAGCGGATTGCAAACGCATTAGCCCCGGCAATGTTGAGTTCAGCATCAGCCTGTTGGATCGCCGCATGCTCATTGGGAATGCAGCAATCGCCAGGAATTGTGACGATGTCTGCCGTAAACCTCCACCCGATTTGGCAGCAGAACTGGCACGGATGACCGAGCGGCGCCACGAGCGATTCCAACACACGATCCAACATCTCGAACCAGACATCAAGGAAACCTGTGGCGGCTTGCGAGATTTAAATGCAGTGCGCTGGTTCGCAAAGTTAGGCGTAGAGCAGGCACCAGACCTTGCCGCTGAAAGCGAAGTGCTTTTTGCCATCCGCTGGGCACTGCACGAACATACGGGCAGAGACCAGAATCTCCTCCGCTTCGCAGAGCAGGATGCCTTGAGTGATACGCCGGAAGTCTGGATGCGAAATTATTTTCGCCAGGCCAGAAGAATCTATGCCGCGTGTCGCGAACTCA
Source organism: Bryobacter sp. (assembly GCA_044340255.1). Taxonomy (GTDB): domain Bacteria; phylum Acidobacteriota; class Terriglobia; order Bryobacterales; family Bryobacteraceae; genus Bryobacter. The sequence goes on from JBIITX010000006.1 coordinate 200,154, forward strand.
AAGAGCGAGTGCTCGATCGCCGCCCTGGCCTGATGGGAAGCTTTTTCGAGTCCCGCTCCAAGCTGTCCAATGAAGAATTCACTGTCTCTCGGGAACAGATCCTGCTCCGCCATCCTGCCGCATTTCAAACGGACCCCAGTGCCCCCTTCCGTCTCTTCTCCTTTCAAGCGCGTCACGGACTAAAGCTGGCCCGCGATACACAGAAAAGAATTCAAAGCGCTCCGCAATGGACCTGGAAAGAGTGGAAGACGTTACTCGACCTCCCGCATGCGGCGATGGCCTTGCGAGCCATGGCAGAAACCGGATTCCTCGGCGAGCAACTACCGGAGTGGGAACATGTCGATTGCCTGGTCGTACGAGATTTCTACCACCGCTACACAGTCGACGAACACACGATCATCGCTTTAGAAAATCTTGAGGCTCTTGGCTTCGAACAACAACAGTTTGGCGCTCTCTGGCTCAACTGCGACACCAAAGCGGTACTTCGATTTGCGTTGCTCCTGCATGATGTGGGCAAAGGAATGGGCGGCGACCATGATGCCCGTGCCGTGGAATTGGCTGCTTCCATTGGGGCGCGCATCGGGATCCCAGCCACAGACCTGTCCTTGATCCAACGTCTGATTGGAGAACATTTGTTCCTCGGCACGCTCATCACGACGCGCGATCTGGACGACCCCGATGTAGCCCGCAATGCCGCTCATCGCATGGAGACTAAAGAGTACCTGGCCATGCTTGCACTGCTGACCATTGCAGATTCGAGCGCAGTCTTTCCCGGTGCCATGACCACCTGGCGCCGATCGCAACTCTGGCATGCGCATACTGCCATTGAACGGGAACTCACCAAGGAACTCGAAGACGAACGAATTGTCCAACCCACAGAGTTAAGCCCCGAGTTAGCAGAATTCGTGAAGGGATTCCCCACTCGATATTGGTTCCGGACGACGGATCCCGAACGGCAACAACATCTCGCACTTTCTAATGCAGCGATGCATATCGGCGTCGCCAGTGATTTACGAAAGCGTCAGGATGATTGGCAACTAACCGTTGTCACCAAAGATCGCCCCCGACTTCTCGCCGACCTTTCCGGCACACTCGCCAGCTATGGCATGAACATCCTGAAAGCAGAAGCATTCGGCAATTCTCGCGGTGAAGTTCTGGACATCTTCATCTTTGCCGATCCGCTTCGCAGCCTGGAACTCAATCCACCAATCGTCGATGAACTCAAAGAAGCCATCCGGCGCGTCGTACTCGGGAAAGAAACAGCAGAACGCCTCCTCAAGCGGCGCCCAAAGACCACGATCCGTTACCGGATGCAAATCGATACAGTGCTCCGGTTTGACAATCAAACTTCGCAGTTCGCAACCCTGCTCGAACTCCAGGCGCAAGATCGTCCCGGCCTGCTCTATGATCTGGCCCGCACCATTTCACAGAATGAGTGCGAAATCGAAACGGTACTCTTGCATACCGAAGGACAACGGGCCGTCGATGTCTTCTACCTGCGCAAGCAGGGCGAAAAGCTCACCGAATCACAACTCGAGACACTCGCCGCCAGCCTTCGTCAGGTTATGGCAAATTGATCGACGAAATCACCGAATACCTGGATCGGTCGCTCGGCGTCAGCAATCCCTCGACGGTGTAGTTTCCAGGTCGCAGGTTTTTCGATTCGATCACATCCTGCCAAACTTCCTCACCACGAATCACTAGAGAACTGGCAGCCTGAATAAATGCGCGCGTCGCGCTCCAGCGGTACACGGACTCTCCTTGCTCATTGCGTACCTCGAAGTCGTATTGCTGGCCGGACGAAAAGCCAAGAACCAGATTCCGTTCCGTCCGGTTATGAAGAACGAGGCGCACTGCGATATTGCGATCAGGCAAAAGAGTCAGGCTCATCGAGAACTGCACTCCCGCCTCGCTCAGGTAAGTGATTCCTCCGATCTGCGCATACACAAGTTCGACACTTCGCTCTCCAATAATGGAAGTCTCTGTGCGCTGCACCAAGCCTAGATTCGGCACAAAAACCTCCTGGGTCAGCCCTGCGTCTGAGCAGATTCCACCGAAATATCGCACCACCCTGGCAGTTTCTGATGCGCCAATCGGGCCCTTGTAGCTCACGTCTTTCGTCTCAGCGCGTGCTCGTTGGTCACAATTGGGAGTACCGGAAGCGCCATACTCTGCGCCGTCAAACAACAGGAATGCACGCTCTGCATTCGTCTTTTCGTCCCATTGCAGCAAGCCACCCTGCCCATTAGATCGGACCCAAACCGGCCGCGAAGCGTATCCATCCAACCGATAATAATGCTGCTCAGCGAACTGGCTGGTGGGCCCCAATCGAAGAGTAAGCGGACCGGCTCCGTTGCTCGATCGATAAACCCATGTGCTACCGGGCACCAAAGGGAAGTAGTCTTGAACTTGGGCCATCAGGCTGCCAAGCGAGAATAGAAACAGGAAAACGTTTTGCTTCATAACGAAAAAATGTCCTTCGACTTTTTGGTCGTGGGCGCGGGTGTGGCGGGAATGAGGGCGGCGATCACTTTAGCCGAACAGGGAACTGTGCTCGTTGTTGCCAAAGACACGATCGAAGAGTCCTCTACAGAATACGCGCAAGGCGGTATCGCAGTAGCTCTCTCCGATGATGACAATTTTTCTCTCCACTTGCAAGACACATTGCTGGCCGGGGACGGACTTTGTTACGAACCGGCGGTACAGGCCCTGGTGCAGGAAGGCCCAAGCCGCATCGAAGAATTGCTCAATTGGGGCGCAAACTTCGACAAGGAGAATGGCCAGTTTCTGATGGCACGAGAAGGCGCGCATAGCCGTAGCCGTGTATTGCATGCCGGAGGCGATTCCACGGGTCGCGAAATTGCCCGCGCCCTTTATGAGAAAGCCGCATCCAGCAAGAAGCTAAGCTTTCAGAGCTTTGCGGCAGTCACCGACTTGCTGATGCACGAAGGTCAGGTCACAGGGGCCGTAGCTTATGACCAGCGCACACGACGGCGCATCGACGTTCATGCCAGAGCCGTACTACTGGCAACAGGCGGGGCGGGCCAACTCTTTTCCAACACCACCAATCCCACCGTGGCTACCGGCGACGGCATCGGCATCGCTTACCGCGTTGGGGCCGAAGTTGCCGATGTCGAATTCATTCAGTTCCACCCCACTGCGCTGTTTATCCCGGGCCGTCCGCGCTTCCTTCTGAGCGAAGCACTACGCGGCGAAGGCGCAATTTTGAGAAACATTCACGGAGAGCGTTTCATGCATCGCTATCACTCCATGGAAGAGCTGGCCCCACGCGATGTGGTGAGTCGCTCCATCATCTCTGAGATGCAAGCAACCTCTGCCACACACGTCCTTCTCGACCTCACTCACAAGGATGCCGATTGGATCCGCCAGAGGTTTCCCACTATTTACGAGACCTGCTTTAAGTTCGGGATCGATCTCACCACCCAGGCAGCCCCCGTTCATCCTGCCGCACACTACATCATGGGTGGCGTCCGAACCGACCTCAATGGCCAAACCAGCATCCCTGGGCTCTATGCAGCAGGGGAAGCAGCCTGCACGGGCGTTCATGGAGCAAACCGTCTGGCCAGCAATTCCTTGCTCGAGGGAGTTGTGTTTGGAGCCCGGGCTGGCGAAGCGATGCTCGATGCCACGTTCAAGCCGAAGCAGGGTCTTACGTTCGGGGACGAACAGTTTCCCCTGCTAGCTCGCGAAGCCTTGCAGCAGTTGGCTTGGGATGGCTGCGGCATTGCCCGCAATGCGACAGGCATCAAACAAGTCCTGCAAACGATTGACCAGGGGGGCCGGGAGAACATCCCGGAACCAAATCGAAAAGATTACGAGCGTCGCAACCTCGCTACCGTACTCCGCCTCGTAGCCAAAGCAGCGCTACAACGAGAAGAGTCCCGCGGCGGCCACTATCGAACCGATTTCCCAGCGAAGGTAGACCCACCGCTTCACTCCAGCCTGCGACGGGGACAAATTACAAAACTGTCTGCCTGGTAGTTGCGATAAATTAAGGTCAGGTTAATGACCCTGTGAAGACCGTCCTACCCCTGACCATTCTGTCTGCGTTTTTGCTGATCGGCCTGTTTGCGCAAGAGCCCGCAGAACCGGACTTTGAGCGCGAGGTTCAGCCAATCCTCAAACGTTCCTGCTATGGCTGCCATGGGGCGGCACAACAACTTGGCGGCTTGCGTCTCGATTCGAAATCCACAACCTTTTCTGGTGGCGTCTCAGGCCCGAGCGTCAAGCCGAATCACGCTATCGATTCTCCCCTTTACGCAAGAGTCGCGGGCTTGGGAGATCAGGCTCGTATGCCAATGGGCGGCAAGCCGCTTCCTCCTGAGCAAATTTCGATCCTCAAGCGCTGGATCGACAGTGGTGCCAAATGGCCGGATGGCGTGGGCGCGAAAGTCACTGAGGTCAAAAAGCATTGGGCCTTCATCCCACCCACAAAATCAAAGCTGCCCACAACCTCAAACCCACTTTGGGCTAAGCATCCGATTGATGCGTTTGTCCTCGCCAAGCTCGACAACGAGAAGCTCAAGCCCAGCCCGGAAGCCGATCGAACCCCACTGCTGCGCCGCCTCTCGCTCGACCTGATCGGCCTTCCTCCCACCATCGAAGAAGTCGATGCGTTTTTGCGTGACAAGTCCCGCAACGCGTATGAAAAGCAGGTAGACCGTTTGCTCGCTTCGCCTCACTACGGCGAGCGCTGGGGAAGGCATTGGCTGGACGCAGCGCGCTACGCCGACTCAGATGGGTACGAGAAGGACAAGATGCGTCAGGTCTGGTTCTACCGCGACTATGTGATCAACGCCCACAACAAAGACATCCCCTACAACCGCTTTATCCAGGAGCAACTCGCAGGCGATCTGTTGCCCAACGCAACGCAGGATCAACGCGTCGCAACAGGCTTCCTGCGCAACTCCATGATCAATGAAGAGGGCGGCGTGGACCCGGAACAGTTCCGCATGGAATCCATGTTCGACCGCATCGATGCCGTGGGCAAATCCGTCCTCGGCCTCACCATTGCTTGCGCCCAGTGCCACAACCACAAGTTCGATCCACTGCGGCAGGAAGAGTATTACCGCATCTTTGCCTTCTTGAACAACACGCACGAAGCGAATGAAGCAGTCTTTACCCCACAAGAACAAATGCAGCGGGCCAACATTTTCGAAAAGGTGAAAATGATTGAGGCCGACCTCCAGCATCGGCATCCAGACTGGAAGTCGCGCATGGCCGCCTGGGAACAATCTGTCGCGCAAAACACCAAGTGGGAATTCGTCAAGCCTGAAGTCGACGACATTTCGACGGGCGGCCAACGCTACATCATGCAAGGCGATGCCTCGATGATCGGTGCTGGCTACGCCCCCACCAAGCACCGTGCCAAGCTCACCATCAAGCCGGAACTCAAAACCATTTCCTCATTCCGCCTTGAGCTTCTCAACGATCCCAACCTTCCCCTCGGAGGCCCAGGGCGATCCATCTATGGCACTGGGGCACTGACAGAATTTGAAGTCGAAGTGGAATCTCCCGGCATGGAAAAGCCAGAGAAAATCAAAGTGAGCAGCGCCAGCGCAGACATCAACTTGCCTGAAACAGAGCTCGCAAAGATCTACTTCGACAAGAGCAACAAGCGTCGCGTCACAGGCCCGATCGACTTTGCCATCGACGGCAAAGAAGAAACCGCCTGGGGCCACGATGCCGGCCCAACCTTACGCAACCTTCCACGCAAAGCCGTCTTCAATCTCGCCAAGCCCATCGATAACAGCGATGGCAAGACCCGCATCCACGTCTACCTCAGCCAGAAGCATGGCGGCTGGAATAGCGACGACAATCAGAATCAAAACCTCGGCCGTATCCGCCTCTCCGTTTCGGATGATGCAACAGCAGTGGCAGACCCCCTGCCAATGAACGCAAGAGAAGCCCTCAGCATCCCGGCCAACCAACGCAGCCCCCAACAACAGCAGGCCATCTTCAGCTATTGGCGCAGCACCGTCAGCGAGTGGCGCGAAGCGAATGCCAGCATCAGCGACTTAATGCGCAGCCTGCCGAGCGGTTCTTCACAACTTGTACTCGCCCCACGCGAGGAAATGCGCAAGACCAGCATTCTCGAGCGCGGTGATTTCCTGAAGCCCCGCAAAGAAGTCACCCCAGGCGTCCCGGCCTTCTTGAATCCTTTGCCAGAAGGCGCAGGGTCCACTCGCCTTGATTTCGCCAACTGGCTCACAGCGCGTAACGCCCCAACCACCGCTCGCGCTTACGTCAATCGCGTCTGGCAAGCGTACTTCTCAACAGGCATCGTCGAAACCAGCGAAGACCTTGGCAAGCAGGCCGCTGCACCTTCGCACCCCGAACTTCTCGATTGGCTCGCCGTGGAGTTTATGGATCAGGGTTGGTCGATGAAGAAACTCCATCGCTTCATCGTCACCTCCAACACCTACCGTCAATCCTCCAAAGTCACACCCGAACTTCTGGCCAAAGACCCGAATAACCGCCTGCTCGCACGCGGCGCACGCTTCCGGGTCGAAGGCGAAATCGTCCGCGACATCACTCTCGCCGCCAGCGGCTTGCTCAACGAAAAGATCGGCGGCCCCAGCGTGTTCCCTCCAGCGCCAGACTTCTTGTTCCTGCCCCCGTCCAGCTATGGCCCCAAGAACTGGTCTGAAGACAAAGGCTCTGACCGTTACCGCCGCGCGCTCTACACCTTCCGCTACCGCAGCGTACCCTATCCCGTGCTGACAAACTTCGACACCCCGAATGGCGACGTCTCCTGTGTACGACGGACGCGCTCCAATACTCCACTGCAAGCCCTCACCGCTCTCAATGAGCCACTCTTCATCGAGGCAGCCAAAGCACTCGCCGACAAGACCCTGCAGGCAGGTGGCAAAACAGACGCAGAGCGAATTCGCTATGCATTCCGCCGCGCCATCTCGCGCCCACCACTGGCAACAGAATCGGCAGAGCTCGAAGCCTTCCTCAACCGGCAACGCTCCCGCAATCGAACCCCTGAACAAGCCTGGACCTCGCTAGCCCGAGTCATCCTCAACCTGGACGAAACGATCACCAAGGAATAGACATGCAAGACAAACTCTCCATCGCACGACGTTGGTTCATGAAAGATTGCGGAGTCGGTCTTGGCGCGCTCGCCTTGCGAGGCTTGGCGCAAGGGGCTTCACAAGACCCGCTCGCCCCGAAAACACCGCACTTTAAACCCAAAGCCAAGCGCGTCATCTACCTCTTCATGGCGGGCGCTCCCAGCCATTTGGAGATGTTCGACAACAAGCCACAACTGGCCAAGTTTGATGGCACTCTTCCTCCAGCAGACCTGTTGAAGGGCTATCGCGCAGCATTCATCAATCCGAACTCCAAGCTCCTGGGGCCCAAGTTTAAGTTCGCAAAGTACGGCAATAACGGAGCAGAACTCAGCGAGCTCCTGCCCCATCTCGCCAAGGTGGTGGATGACATCTCGATCGTCAAATCGATGACAACCGACGCTTTCAATCATGCCCCCGGCCAACTCCTGATGAATACCGGCAGCATGATCTTTGGCCGCCCCAGCTTCGGCGCCTGGACCACATACGGCCTCGGCAGCGAGGCAGAAGACCTCCCCGCCTTCGTTGTCTTCTCCACGGGCAAGAAGGGCCCCTCCGGCGGTAATTCCTGCTGGGGCTCAGGCTTCCTCCCCACCGTGCATCAGGGCGTCCAGTTCCGCGCTTCCGGCGATCCTGTCCTCTATCTTTCCAACCCCGAGGGCGTCGACGCGCAACTCCAGCGCGAATCGCTCGACTCCATTCGTCGCCTCAATCAAATGAAGCTCGATCAGGTAGGCGACCCTGAAATCGCAACCCGTATCAGCTCCTATGAGATGGCCTTCAAGATGCAAACCAGCGCACCAGACTTAATGGATATCTCGAAAGAGCCCAAACACATCCTCGACATGTATGGCGCAGAACCCGGCAAGCCCTCCTTCGCCAATTGCCTGCTCCTGGCCCGTCGGCTGGCAGAACGCGGCGTCCGCTTTACCCAGATCTTCCATGAAGCCTGGGATCAACACGGCAGCCTCGTCAAAGACATCAAGCAGAACTGCAAAGACACCGACCAGGCCTGCGCCGCTCTCGTCACCGACCTGAAGCAGCGCGGCATGCTCGACGACACGCTGGTCGTGTGGGGCGGTGAATTCGGAAGAACACCGATGACCCAGGGCGGCACCGACGGTCGTGACCATCACCCCAATGCCTTCACCATGTGGATGGCCGGCGGTGGCACCAAGCCCGGCCTCGTCATGGGTCAAACCGACGAACTCGGCTTCAACGTGGTGGAAGACAAAGTCCACGTGCATGACCTCCACGCCACCTTGTTGCACTTGCTCGGCTTCGATCACACCAAACTGACTTACCGCTCGCAGGGACGCAACTTCCGCCTCACCGACGTCCACGGCCACGTGGTCGAAAAACTACTGGCCTAGCGAACCACATCCAGGCTGGCAAACGTTCGCTCTCCCGTTCGCATTTCGTTCACCAGCTTGCCCTTGGGGTCCACTTCAACGACCCTTCGGCCCGTGTAGTCCACAATCAGCCAATTCCCATTCGGCATCACAGCCATGCCGGATGCCCAGCCAAACTGCAAATCCATTTTGGCCCCAGCCACAGATCGCACTACCTTGCCATCCGGGGCCACCTCAACCACTTCTCCCGGATCACTGATGCTGATCAACGTATTGCCATTGGGCAGGCGCAGAGCCTGATAGGCGCGGCGCTGCTCTCCATTCGGAGCCTGCCATTGCCAGACCACCTTGCCACTCGAATCCACTTCATGAATCTTGGCAATCGCCTCTTCAGCAATCAAGGTAGTACCGCTAGCAGTCCGGCGGCTGTTGCGCATTCGCATGTTCGCAAGGTGCGGGGCCCCATAAGTCCAAACGATCTTTTTGTCAGGCGTCACTTCGATCACCTTGCCAGCTCTGGCATCACCAATCAAAGTATTCCCGTTAGGCAGCCGCTGTGCACTCAACGGATGCTCCAGCCCTTCCCCATAACTCCACACTTCCTGCTGCTTTTCATCCAGCTCTACCACGCGCTTTTCAGGAGCAATCGTAAACAGCACATGCCCATTCGGCAAGCTTTGGACATCATGTCCCCGGCCGTTCTTCTTCGTCCAGTAGACCTTGCCGGAAGGCCAGTCCATAGACAGAATCTCGCCCCGGTTCCCATGGTCCGACAGCAATAGCCGCGTCTGCGGAACATTCGGTTTCAAGACACGATCAAGAAACGCAAACCCAGCCGCTTCGGCCTTCTCCGCATCCGCACCTTTGAAACCATGCCCTGCTCCAGAGATCGTCTCCAGCTCTGCTTCCGCACCAGCCGCCAGCAACCGCTCCGTCAGCATCACGCTGTGCTCATAGGCAACATAAGTATCTTTGGTCCCATGGATCGAAAGAATCGGCGCCGCGTTCGGAGTCACCCAATTCAGAGGGCTCGCCTTCTGGTGGAACTTGCGGTTCTGGTCGAGATGCCCCCCCAGCCAGAGCGGCAGCACCAAAGCAGCATCCACACTCTTGGAATAACTCTGCGTAAAATCCGTCGGGCCGTAATAGTTCACAACCGCCTGCACTTTGCTCGAGAATTCGCGATTCGGCCCTGTGCCCTCAAATTCCGCAACATCCCCCGTCAGGCCCAACATCAACACCAGATGTCCCCCAGCGCTGCCGCCCCAGGCTGCGATCTTTTCAGCATCAATTCCGTACTTCGTAGCATTGGCACGCAGATAACGCACGGCAGCTTTCACATCTTCTACCGCTGCAGGAAACTGATGCCGCGGGGCAAGACGATAGCTGGCGGTCGCGGCAACATAACCCCGATCGGCAAGTCGTCCAGCCAGCGCCGCATAGCTCTGCCGGGTCCCGGCTCGGAAGCCGCCTCCATGCACCAGCAACACGGCCGGCGCAGGCCCCGTCTGGTTCTTGGGACGAACAATATCCATCTCCATCTTGGCGCCAACGTTCGAATACTCCACCGTCTGCGCCGACGCGCTCAAACTCACAATCAGGAAAAACAAAGTTGCCTTTAGCATCATCGGTAGCCTATCACTTCTGCGATTCTGGAAGCATGAAGAATATCGATTGGAACTACCACCGCCCTGGCTGAACCAGTTGTGGCAAAACGCAGGAGTTTCTTGCGAAACACAAAATTGGGGTGACAGAGCAGGTGGACGCCAGGAAGCATCCGATCGACGGGGCAGGTGCCAGGGCCATCGTTGCCGCAGCACAACAAGTCTATGTCGCTAAGGGCAAGAAGGTCCTGCATTTTGACATGAAGACCGCCTCGCTCGAGGATGTGTTGTCGGTGGCAATCGGGCCCACAGGAAATCTCCGGGCACCCGCCTTCCGCAAAGGAAAAACGCTCGTAGTTGGATTTGAAGAATCGGCTTACAACGAAGTGCTGGGTTAGCCGCGCACCTGCTGTACGTCAGTCAGAGTGAAGTCGTTGCCCTTGAACAGTAGCGGCTCCCCACTCCACTGCGATAGCGCATACGAGGCACAATCACCAAAGTTGAGCCCGGCAGGGTGGCGACCTTTGCCAAAAAGTCTTGCCCCGATCCTGGCATATTGAAGTTGTTCCCCGTCAAAAGCAATGACGCGGGCGTTGATTCTTTTCAAAAACAGATCGACGTCTAAACCGCCCTCCGCGCCTTGACGCGCCTCCATAACAAGGCAAGCTTCCAGCACAGAAACAGTGGAAACTAGGATACGCTTCGCGTTTTCTACGTAAGAGATAAACTCGGGGTATTCCGGCTCGGCTAGCAGAATTGCAAGGATTGCCGAGGTGTCGAGGGTCACCGGGTGGGGACTCCAAACTCATCGTAACCCAGAATTTCATCGTCAGTAAGCGTTGTGAGGCGGGGTCTATTGGAGCAGCGCTTGACGATCTCCATGATGTCGTCTCTCATACTCCGGCCACTAGCTTTGTTCTGCAAACGCTCGTAGCGCTCCTGCAGAGATTCGCGGATCGTCTCCGTCAAACTCTCCCCAGTCAGGTCCGCCAGCTTACGCGCCAGTTGTTCCGTAGCCTCGTTCTTGATGCTGATCGGCATGATTTCTACCTTTCATGAATTTTATCATGAAAGGTAGATTACTTCGCTTTCGCCAGTTCCTCGACCAGGTCGTAGTGAAACTTCACGAAGGTATGCAACGAAGACTCAAGAATCCGCTCCTGATCCGAATGCGCCCCAAACCCCTTCGGCCCATCCTCACTGTCGATCATCGGCCCGATGCCGTAGCACTGCATGCCCTTCGCTCTCAGAAACGCCATATCCGTAGCACCCGTAGACATCGCGGGGATCGTCGGCACCCCAGGATAGTGCTTCTTGGCAACGGCCTCAATCGTCTTGAAGGCTTCGCTATCCAGCCTGGAAGGCGCCGCCCCCGGCCGCGCAGCCCAGCCGTCACGCACAATCTTCACCGCCGGATCATTAATCACACTCCGCAACTGCTCATCAAACTTCTTCAAGTCCTCATCCGGCAGCGCGCGGATATCCAGCGTCGCCTCGGCTTCTGAGGGAATCACATTCCGGCGATAACCCGCTTTGATGATGTTGGGCGAAACCGAAGTCCGCAACATAGAGTTGTGCCGTGGATCGTTAGCAGCCATCCAGGCCTGGATCGCGTCCGTTTTCTCCGGGTCCAGCAACCCGTTGAATCGCGCGCGTTCTTCCGGAGTGGCCACAGTCGCCATCCGTTCAAAATAGGTGCGCGTCGTGTCGTTCAAACGCATCGGCGGCTGCCAGGCAGCCACCTTGGCCACAGCCTGCGCAATATGAACCACCGCATTCGATTGCAGCGGCACCGATCCGTGCCCCGCCACCCCATTCGCCACCAGCCTCACCCCAGCCGGAATCTTCTCCGTAGTCTGCACAGATACAAAACGCGGCCGCCCATCAGTCCGCACCACCGAGCCCCCTTCGGCCAGACAAAACTCGGCATCAATATCAGCCCAATGTTCCCGGACAAGATAAGCAACACCAATCACCGGCGCACCCTCTTCCCCCGCTTCGGCCATAAAGATCACATCACGATCCAATTGCACCTTCTGGCGCTTCAGCAGAATGATCGACATCATCGCCGCCACCAGATTGTCCTTGTCGTCCACCGTGCCACGGCCATAGATGTAGCCACCCTCGCGATGCGCCGAGAAAGGCCCATGCGTCCACTTCTTCGCATCGACGTTCACGGTATCGGTGTGACCAACAATCAGAATCGGCTTCTTCTTGCCGCTACCCTTAATGCGCGCCACCAGATTGGGCCGCACGATGCTCGGGTCTGCCAGGTTGTCCATCGTGAAAATCTTCGACTCAATCCCCTCCGCATCCAGCACCTTCTTCAGGTAATCCACCACCGGCTTCTCGCTGCCGCCGGGGTCAGCGCTGTTGATCTTCACGATCTCCGTGAAGTGCTTCAGCGTCTCTGCCTCCACCTTGGCCCAGTCAGGCCCCTGCGCAAACAATCCGCCAGCCACAATTGCAATCAAACCGAAACGCATCATGCGTGTCAGCGTAACAAACCGCAGCTACGATGGTCCACAGGAATCGATGCAGCTTTCTGGCCGGAATCTCTTTCTTCCCCGTTGCGCTGCAACAACTGGAGTTTCTCAGCATCAAGCCTCGACGAGTGGCGCGACAAAGAAGAGCGCGCCGAATCGGAGCTCTTCCAGCGTTCCCGCGTCAGCTAACGCCGCTGGCTGTCCCGCCTGCTTCCAGAAGATCCAGTAGCTCCGCCTCGACTTAGTCCTCTCTGGCGGCGACCTCGTCTTTGACGCCAACAAAAACCTCAACCCACGAAGCAAAAAACGTCATCGGCTTATCGAACAAAGGCAACATCCCCGCCACAGATCCCCTCTACGACAAGAAGTATTTTGAAGATCAAATCGACAAGCGGACGAAGAACAATTGGCATGGCTCGAGGCCGACCTGAAGCGCACCGGCACCGCCACGCCAACCGTCATCCTCACCCACGTCCCCATCGTCAGCGCCGTCATACAGATCGTCCCAGCCCCCTGGAAGACACCAGAAACCTATCTCGTCACCAACGCCGCCAAGGTCCTCGACCTCATCCAGCCCTATAACGTCAAGGCCGTGCTGCAAGGTCACACCCACATACGAGAAACCGTCACCTACAACAACACGCAGTTCATGTTCATCACCTCAGGTGCCGTGAGCGGCAACTGGTGGAAAGGCGCGCGCCTCGGCCACCCCGAGGGCTTCGGCGTTCTCACCGTCAACGGCAACGACATCCGTTGGCGCTACAAGACCTACGGCTTCCGCGCAGTCTAAATCCCCACCCCAAGATCTTCCCAGCGCAGCACCTTGCCCTGCCGGCAAACCTCATTGCCCAGAATCGCCGTAGCCGCTGCCGTCGCCCCTACCGTAATGTCAGCAGGATTCTTGCCGCCCTTTAAAATCGCATCGTAGAAAGCCGCCGTATGCGCATCCGGGTTCTCCACAACCTTCGGTGAAATGATCTTCGGCGGCTGGCCATCCACCGTGTACATCATGTAGCTGCTCATCAACTCCGCAGAGCCCTTGCTGCCAAACACGTTCACATACTGGTTGCCCGCAGGCATGCCGCGCGGATGAAACACCATCTGCGTGAACGACATCTTCACCCCATTCGGATATTCATAGTTGATCAACTGGTGGTCATAAATGTCGCGGCCCACCGGCTCATTCTTGTGCAACTGAATCCCGCCAAAGCCTGAGGCGCGTGCCGGGCGCTGGTTCACCACCCAGTTGCAGGCATCCAGGTTATGCACACTCTGCTCCACCAGATAGCCGCCCGACTTGGCGTAGTTGTAATACCAATCCCCGGAGCTGCCGTTGTAATCAAGATCTGCCGCCGCATGCCGCTGCGCCTTCACCATCAACACCTCACCCAGAATGCCGTCGTGAATCAACTCCACCGCCGTCTTCAGTTGCGACATCGACCGCAGTTGCTGCCCCGATACAAACACCTTCTTTGTCGCCTTGGCCACCGCCACAAGCTCTTTCAAGTCAGCGGGAGTGGTCGCAATCGGCTTCTCACAGTACACATGCTTCCCCGCCTTGAGCGCCGCAATCGCCATCTCCGCATGCAAATGAGGTGGAGTCGCCACAAACACGGCATCAATGTCCTTGCGTTCGATCACCCGCTTCCAATCCGTCGTCGTCGCAGGGTTCGATCCGGCCGACATCGTGGCCGCCTTGTCCAGCCGGTCCGGCTTCAGATCGCAAATCATACCAACCCGCGCATTCCCCTGCCGCATCACGCTTTCCAGTAGAAACGACCCGCGGTTTCCCACACCAATCATCGCGGTATTCACCTTGTCCTGCCCAAACAACGCCAGTGGCATTCCCAGTATCAGTCGACGCTTCATCGCTGCAATCCTCCAATCACGGTTTCAATATATTCACGAGCCCGCAGTGCCTGCCGATCAATCTGCTCTGGCTTCTCAGGCCGCGGCAGCAAGGGCGCCGCGATGTTCTCAAACGTTAGCGGAATCTCAAGCCCGGTCTTCAGCACCGGCTCAAACAAACGGTAATGATCAATCTCACCATAGCCCGGCCCGCAATCTTCATCTTTGGGCCAATTGCGATGGTCCTTGATGTTGAACGCCCTCACGTGCCCGGCACACTTCGCCAGGTCCGCAATCGGGTCGGCATTCTCGTAATCCATCACATTCCCGGCATCGTAGCAAAGCTTCACCGCCTGGTGCCCCACCTCATCGATGATCCGCCCACACATCTCCCCAGTCCCCGTATTGCCCCCATGCTGCTTGATCACAATCGTCACCCCACCAGCCCGCGGAGCCAGACTCCGCAACGCCCCCACAAACGCATCCCGCTGCCCACCCGTCGTCTTGCCAAAGGTCAACAGATACGGAATCCCCGCTTCCCGCGCCTGCTCAAGCCGCCGCAGGTGCGCATCCACCGCATTCGCCGCCTCCAGGTTGACCGTCGAAAACATCATCACCGGCTTCAACCCCAGATCGCGGCACCGCCGCGCCAGCGGTCGTGAATCCGCCCCCAACTCGAGCAACGGCTTCCCCTGATGATTCACCCCCCAGGCAACCTGCTCGAAGCCCGCCCAGCGTATCCCCTCCAGTGCCCGCTCAAACGAAAAGGCCGACCACGGCAGCGTCATCCCGGCCATGGTGAAGCGCGTGGCAGCCTTCTGCTGCATCGCCAGCATCCCCACTAGACTTCGCCTCGTCAACATGACCACCATTCCTATCATGTAAACTACCTGGCGTGAAATCGCTTTTTCTGCTTTTCCTCTTCAGCCAGGATTGGATCCAGCTCTTCAACGGCAAAGACCTCACCGGTTGGACCCCAAAGATCACCGGGCATCCCGCTGGCACGAACCATGCCAACACCTTCCGCGTCCAGGATGGCTATCTCACTGTCAGCTATGACGGCTACCCATCCTTCGCCAGCAAATTCGGTCACCTCTTCTACAAAGACAAGTTCAGCTACTACAAGCTGGCAATCGAATATCGCTTCATCGGCGACCAGGCAAAAGACGGCCCCGGCTGGGCCACCCGCAATTCCGGCGTCATGCTCCATGGTCAAACGGCCGAATCGATGGGCCTCAACCAGGACTTCCCCATCTCCATCGAAGCCCAATTCCTCGGCGGTCTCGGCAAAGGCCCCCGCACGACAGCAAACCTATGCACCCCCGGCACTAACGTCGAGCGCGAGGGCAAGCTCTTCACCCCGCATTGCCTCAACTCCACCAGCAAGACCTACGATGGCGACCAATGGGTCCGCGCCGAATTCCTGGTCAAGGGCAGCGAATCCATCGAGCACATCCTCGAGGGCCAGGTGGTCCTGAAATACGAACACCCCCAAATCGGTGGGGGCAACGTCTCCGGTCATGACCCGGCAATCAAAGTGGATGGCAAACTTCTCGAGGAGGGCACCATCAGCCTCCAGAGCGAATCCCATCCGGTCCAGTTCCGCAAAGTAGAGCTACTGAACCTGGTCGGCTGCATGGACAAGAAGTCCAAATCCTATCGGGACTACTTCCTCAAGCACGATCCGAAATCCTGCCGCTAAAAAGAAAACTCGCGAGCCCGAAGGCTCGCGAGTCGTCAATCTCTAGGAGAGAGAAGTTATGCCTTGCGGCGGCGCAGGATACCCAGGCCGAGCAGTGCAGAGCCGAGCAGGGCGTAGGTGCCGGGCTCAGGAACGTAGGAACCGCTCACGTCGGCAGATCCGTTTGCCGTGAAGGAACCAAGGTTGCCGCTTGCACCTTGTGCGGGGGCAAACTGCAGGGATTGGCTGGAGAAGCTAATCGTGAAGGGGCCTTCGATGGGCAATGTGTTGGTTGGGGTGCCAGAGCCTGCTCCAGTTGCAACACCAGTCCCGTTCAGGGTGAAGTTCGCCCCGGCGGTGGTTACGGTGACAGAGCCACTGCTAATCGTCATTGCCAAACCATAGCCAGAGGCGCCGGCATTGGTGAGCAGGTCAAAGTATCCGCCAGAGATGGTCGTGCTGCTTTGGGTTGCAGGAAGCGTCGGGATGGTGAGGGGACCGTTAAGCAGAATGTTGAAGTCAACAAAAATGTTGTTGGTCAGAACCCACACCGGACCGCCGCCACCAACCGTAAAGGTCATTGCAGCTACGACATCGGCATTAGCAGAATTGCCATTACCACCAGCGCAGTTGCCTACTACGGAACCGTCACAGATACGATTCGTGGTGGCATCGTAGTTCAAATCGACACTTGCCGATGAGATGATAATAGATGTTGCCATTGCTTGTGTCGCCAGGAAGCTGGAAGCCATGGCGGCAAGCATAAAGAATTTTTTCATTTTTCCTCCTAAGAACTTGTGGCCTCCGCCCGGCACCCTTTCGAAGGAAGCTCTAAGCGATTTGCCTTATCTTTCGCTTTTGAGTGTAGGGGGCTTCACCCGCAACCAACAATAGAACTAGTGGGGTATTTGAATGCATTTAGTCCCAGGACAAATCCTTCCGAATCAGCCATTTCCAGTGCAGTACCCCCGCCATAAACTCAGCGCACCCACCCCCTAACCCTCACAAAGACAAATACTTAGCCTCCCGTCAACCACCAGGTACTTTTTACGCAAAAGTACCAATCCGCACACCACCAAAAATTGGCACCCAAAAGAAGAAAACTCTCCGTCGCATGCAAAAATTGCTACCTATGCACCTTTCACGCAATCGACACAAAACCGTTATCCCTCTGTAATGCCTGCCCCCCTAGACTTGTGGTCATGTTCCCCAGTTTCAGGCTCATCGCGGCAGCACTGTGCCTCGCCACGATTTCCTTCGCTCAGGTCGATCGCGCGTCCCTCAGCGGCACCATCAAAGACCCCTCCGGCTCCGGCATCCCCGAAGCCACCGTCACCCTCGAATCTTCCGCCAACGGTTTCCGTCGCGAAGCAAAGACCAACACCTCCGGCGCCTACCAGATGCCCGGCGTCCCCGTTGGCGTTTACTCCATGTCTGTAGCCAAAAACGGCTTCAACCCCGTCAAATATGACAACGTCAGCCTCACTGTAGGCCAGGCCCGCACCCTCGACGCCCAACTCGCCGTCGGCGCAGTCTCAACCGCAGTCGAAGTCTCCGCCTCCGCCACTCCCCTCGATCAGACCAATGCCGAACTCGGCACCGCCATCGGCGAAGTCCAGATGCGCAACATCCCCCTCAACGGTCGCCACTGGGCCAGCCTCATGCAGCTCGCCCCCGGCGCAGTCAGCATCGGCGAAGGCAATCAGAATTCCATCCGCTTCTTCGGCCGCCCCCGCGACGACAATAATTGGACCTTTGACGGCGTCGACTCCACCGGCATCAAAGACCCCCGCCAGGAAGGCAACCTCCGCCTCGTCATCTCAACAGACTCCATCGCCGAATTCCGCGTCAACTCCCTCCCCTTCACCGCCGAAGGTGGCGTAGGCGGCGGCGCTCAGGTCAACCTGGTCTCCAAGACCGGCACCAACAACTTCCACGGCTCTGTCTATGAATTCTTCCGCAACAGCGCCCTCGACGCCCGCCGTCCCTTCGACGGCACAGACCCCGCTCCCTTCCGTCTGAATCAGTTCGGCGGCAACGTCGGCGGCCCCATCATCAAGAACAAGACCTTCTTCTTCGCCAATTACGAAGGCCTGCTCCAGCGTCTCAGCATCTCTCGCGCCGACGGCCTGGTGCCCAGCGCCAGCTTCCGCCAGCGCACCCCCGCCGCACTGCAGAGCATCATCAATGCCTACCCCGTCGGCAACGCCCCCGGGCCCAATGCCAACGTCGACCGCCTCATCGCCACCACCCCCGAGCGCCGCAACGAGCACTCCGGCATGGCCCGCATCGACCACCGCCTCAACGACAAACACTCCCTCTTCTTCCGCTTCGCCATGACCGACGGCCTCATCAGCCAAATCCGCAACGGCCTGCTCGAAACCCGCGATTCTCTGATTCGCCCCACCAACATCACCACCCAGTGGCAACAGGTTTGGTCCTCCAGGCTGGTCAACGAAACCAAGCTCGGCTTCAACCGCTCCGCCCTCACCCGCAACGACGTGGGTCTGATTCCCGAAGGCATCGCCATCCCCGGCTTCACCTCCACTCAGCCCAACACCTTCATCATCGAGAAGCCCAGCGCCTATTCGATCGTCGACAACCTCTCCTGGATCCAGGGTCGCCACACCATCAAGATCGGGGGCGAAATCCGTCGCATCCACTTGAACGTCGGCAACGGCCCGGCGATCTCGGTCGGCTTCGCAAACCTCGACAACTTCCTGCGCAACGCTGTCAATACAGCTTCCATCTCAGCGACACTCCCCACCGTCGGCGTTCGCCGCACCTTCAGTTCCATCTACTTCCAGGACGAGTTCCGCGTGAGCTCCGAGCTGACGATCAACCTCGGTATGCGCTATGAGAACTACACCGTCTCGAAAGACGTCTATGGCCGTGGCCGCGTCTTCGACATCGTTCGCTGCCAGGGTTTCTGTGCCAGCGGCACACCGTGGTTCTTCCCGGATAACAACAACGTGATGCCCCGCTTCTCGCTGGCCTACTCTCCCAAGTTCCTCGGCGGCAAGACAGTATTCCGCACCGGTTACGGCATGTACATTGGCCCTGGCCAGAATGACGACGTGACCGCCGCCATCGACAGCTTGCCCGAGAACCTCTCGCTCACCGCAGCCGATGCACCGAACCTCAGCTACCCCATCACCCCCTTCCTCAGCCAGCTTCGCTCCCAGGGCCAGACCCCTCGCAGCGTCCAGCGGGACCGTAAAGAACCTGAGTCCCATATGTGGACCATGTCCGTACAGCACCAACTCCCCCTGAGCATGGTCGCCCAGGTTGCTTATGTCGGTAATGTGGGCCGCAATCAACTCACCCGCACCTACGTCAACACCCTCGACCCCGTCACCCGCCGTCGGCCCCTCACCGCCTTCGGCCAGATCGACGAAAAGCGTTTCGATGGCAACACCAACTTCAACGGCCTGCAGTCCTCGCTCACGCGCTCCTTCTCCAAGGGCTGGCTCTTCCAAAGCCAGTACATGTGGGGCAAGGCCATCAGCGATAACTCCGGCTCCGGCGAAGGCGGCCAGATCCAGGACATCGCCTGCCGCGCCTGCGATCGTGGTCCTGCCGATTACGACATCCGCCACACCTTCACAGCCAATTCCGTCTATCAGCTCCCCTTCGCCCGCAATAAGTTCTATGGCGGCTGGGATCTGAGCGGCATCTTCACAGCCCGCACCGGTGCCCCCCTCACCGTGCTCGTCAACCGCGCCGCTGCCAACGTGCCCTCAGGTCAAACCCAGAGCCAGCGTGCGCAGTATGTCGGTGGTGTCGACCCCTACCTGCCCAACCGCAACGAAAACGGCTGGCTCAACCCCGCCGCCTTCGTCGCCCCCGCCAACGGAACCTATGGCAACGCAGGCCGCAACGGCTTCCGCGCCCCGGGCCTCTGGCAGATGGACATCGGCCTGGCCAAGAAGATCCGTATCACCGAAAGGATGAACCTCGACTTCCGTGCCGAGGCCTTCAACCTCTTCAACCGCGCCCAGTTCGGCTCCCCGGTCAACAACATCGTCAACCCCACCTTCGGACGCATCCTGCAAACTGCCAATGACGGCTCCACCGGCAACGGCACGCCGCGCAACCTCCAGTTCATGCTCCGCCTGAACTTTTAAGCAACCGCAACAACCAAAGGCCGCGCACGAACCCTCGTGCGCGGCCTTTCGTCTTTAGCTACAGGCACCAATCACTCCCCACCCTACCAACCGACAAAAATCCCGGTACCACCAAACGCAACAATCAACCAAAGAAGCAGGCCCGCAGCGTAAGGCATTAGGGCAAAGGAAAAACAGTCAAGCCGGGAACCTTTTGAAAGTGGCGCAAATTGCCGGTGAGAACTGCGTATTCTTGCTCAATGGCGGTAACTGCAATCATCAGGTCGTTGAACGGCAGCACATTGCCTTTCGCTGCCTCCTCTCCTTCAATCTGGCCGATTCGCCATGCGGTCTGTTGCGTAACGGGGTGCACTGGAATCAAACTGACAAGTTCTTCAATGTAGGCTCGGCGCCTGTCCGCCATAGCTGGAGTTTTGGCGCGGTAGATACCGTGCACTAATTCGGCTACAGTGACTGGCGAAAGAGAAAGCTCGATTGGCCCAAAAGCGGCGAGGATAGCCTCAATCAGCGCAGTGACAGACTGACTTTTTCGCTCGGCGGCGATAACAGCACTAGAATCCAGCACTAATCCCAGGACGGTGGATTCCATGGCTTCTGATGGCTGGCAATAACGTCTTCCATATCTTTACCGAATTCTTCGTCGAGGGTAACGGTGGAGTTGCGTTCTTTGGCTTCTCGAAGGATCTCCGTAATTGGGCGTCCACTCCGGCTCTGAGCCCGAAGTACCGCCACGGGCCGATGATCTTGCTCAATGACAATCTCAATACCCTGTTGGACCTTGGCCAGCACCGCATGAAGATCCCGAGCCACTTCCGCTTCGCTCATGTGCAGACTCTCCATAGTTCTCATTATGACTGAAGCAATCCAGCCCCGTCTCCCCATCCCTCTCCTTGCCCGTAAACTCAACCAATCTTCACTCACCGATCAAGCCCTTATTAGTGCCAGTCAGCTTGTAGCGTTGTTCTCGTCGCCGCCATTGATGAAGACCCACAACTACGATGGTCAATAGAGCCCAGCCCCCAAGAGCACGGTAAACGAGCATCAATGCGCATTTCTTATCGCAAAAAGTTTCTTGCGAGGGAATCAGAATGTTTCCAATATGGAGCAACTCGTTTTCCAATCCATTGGACCAGTCGCTGCACAGTGCAAGGATCAATCGACTCGCCACAATCACCCAAAAGATTCCGGAAATCCAAAAGAAACTTCCAAGCAGTTTGTCAACAATTCCTTGGGCCACGATCATCTCCTTCTGAATGCCGCACCGCCCGGAGAGAACATTCTCGCTCCGCCTTGAATATCTCTTCGAGGCGAGGGTACTCCCGTCTTGCTGTTGTAATTGGCTGCCCCCAGAGTAGTCATTCCTCCAAGTCCAAATATGCCATCAATCCTGAAATCAGCATATGACCTGCCCCCAATGACTCCTCCAGCCATAACTAGAGAACTTCAAAGATCTTAGCCCATTTGCTCCGCCGTTAGCGGGGATAGGGGTGTGGGGCAAGGGGGTGGCGTCTGAGCCCCCTTACCCCGC
>JBIITX010000037.1:0-59892 GCA_044340255.1 Bryobacter sp.
GCGCCCAGCGCCTCGAAGTCGAAGCCCAGGACAACTTCGTCGACAACCCTGGCGACGAAAAGTACTTCGCTCAAATGGAACGCATGGTCAAAATCACCGGCATGCTCGAGCGCCGCGCCGACAAAGCCCTCAACGAACTGAGACGCCTCCAGCGGGACCGCATCTCCGCCCTCGACATCCACAACGAGCTCTACCTGCTCGAGAAAAAAGTCCCCCTACCCCTAACGCTCCCCGTCGCCGAAATGCGAAAAACCAAACAAAGCCAAACGTCCCCCTTCGTCCTCGCCATGATGGCGCTGAACACAACGGCAGAAGCCCGCTCCATCGTCGAAAACCAAACGAAGCCAAACGGCGTCCCCCACGTCACCGCCACTCAAATCGCCGAGCTAGCCCGCCAACAGGGCCGCTAAACCGGGCCGCTACTCCGCCTGACTCAATGCCATCACCGCCGCCGCCGCATCCTTGTCCACCAGTTCCAGGAAAGCCCGCGCCGCATGACTCAACGCCCTACGGGCCGGATACACCAGCCGTATCTTGCGCTCGACATTCAGCTCTTTCACGCGCACCTCGCGCAGCATCCCCGCTTCGAGCTCCGGCTCCACACACATCTTCGGCAAAAATGCCACGCCTTCATTGCGCTGCACCAACCGCCGAATCGTCTCCACCGTCGGCATCTCCACATCCATGTTCAAAGGAACCCGATGCCGCTGAAACTCTCTCAATACAATCTCCCGATAAGGACTCAGAACATTGTGCGCAATAAACGTTTCCATCCCCAGCTCGCTAATCGAAACCTCATCCCGCAAGGCCAACCGATGCTCGGGCGACACAACAAAGACCAGA
Source organism: Bryobacter sp. (assembly GCA_044340255.1). Lineage (GTDB taxonomy): Bacteria > Acidobacteriota > Terriglobia > Bryobacterales > Bryobacteraceae > Bryobacter. Next base: position 844 of record JBIITX010000037.1, read on the forward strand.
CGGTCTGTATAAATCACAGTCGATATGATCCGCTCGTCCCCGGGATCAAAACTAATCAAACCCAATTCCAGGTCCCCATCGAGTAACTGCGAAGGCACCTTGCTCGATAAACTCCGCCGCACCTGAACCTTTACCTTCGGGTACTGTCTCCGATACTGCTCAATGTGGTTCAGAAGGTAGAGTGACGTCGACTCGTTAGCCCCAATCGTCAGTCGCCCCGACGAGTTGTCCCGCAACTCCGCCAGCGAGTTGTTCATGTCCGCTTCCAGATTCTCGAAGCGCCGGGCATATTCCAAAACAACTTTGCCGGCATCCGTCAGCAAAAGCTCTTTGGCCGACCGGTCGATCAGCTTTTCTTCCAACTCTGCTTCTAATCGCTGTACCGCCAACGAGATAGCAGGTTGCGTCCGCAACATTTTCTCAGCCGCCCGGGAAAAGGATTTTTCATTTGCGACCGACAGAAAGACCTTCAGAGAGTGTAGAAGCACGGGACCTCTTTGCTTTGGCTTATAGGATAAATCCTACTTATTCTATTATGATCGATTATCGCCATGCAGAGCAATATAAATTTGCTAAATCGTAAACCCCAGAACATAATAAAAGAGCAAATAGGAGGCGCCCATGTCTGAGGCCAACAACCAGCCCAGAGTCATCATCTTCGACACCACATTGCGGGACGGAGAACAGTCGCCCGGATGCAGCATGACCGTACCAGAGAAGCTGCGGATGGCCAAAAAATTAGTCGACCTCGGCGTCGACATCATGGAAGCAGGCTTCCCCATCGCCTCAGATGGCGATTTTGAAGCGGTCCAGAAGGTAAGTCTCGAATTTCCCCAGGTGCGCGTCGCGGCCCTTTCCCGCGCCACCAAAGGCGATGTCGAACGTGCCGCTGCCGCTCTCGATAAAGCCAGCCGCCCTCGCATCCATACCTTCATCGCCACTAGTGATATCCACCTGGAATTTAAGTTAAAGAAGACCCGTGATCAGGTCCTCGAAGACGCCGTCCGCGCCGTCGAACTCGCCCGCAAGTATGTCGACGATGTCGAGTTCTCCGCCGAAGACGCCACCCGTACCGACATCGATTACCTCGAACAGATCAGCCTCGCCGTAGTCGCCGCTGGGGCTACCACCGTCAATCTTCCTGATACCGTCGGTTTCTCGGTCCCCGAAGATTACTCGGCCCGCATCGGTCGCATCGCCCGCCTGCTCGGCGATAGCGCCATCGTTAGCGTCCATTGCCATGACGATCTCGGCCTCGCCGTTGCCAACTCTCTCGCCGCCGTCAAGGCCGGTGCCCGTCAGATCGAGTGCACCATGAACGGCATCGGCGAACGCGCCGGCAACTGCTCGCTCGAAGAAGTCGTCATGGTCATGAAGACCCGCAACGACTACTACCCCTACCAGACCAACATCGTCCCCAAAGAGCTCTTCCCGGCCAGCCAGTTGCTCACCAGCATCATCACCTTCGGGCCACAACCAAACAAAGCCATTGTCGGTGCCAATGCCTTCGCCCATGAAGCCGGCATCCACCAGGACGGCTACCTCAAGAACAAGTCCACCTACGAGATCATCGATCCTCAGAGTGTCGGTGTCCCCGAAGGCAAGCTCATCCTCGGCAAGCACAGCGGTCGCCATGCCCTCAAGAAGCGCGTCGAAGAACTCGGCTACCCCGAGCTCACCAAAGAGCAACTCGACATCGTCTACGAGCGCTTCACCACCGCTGCCGACAACAAAAAGGGCTTCACCAACGAAGAGATCACGGAGTTTATCGAAACGGCGCTCGAAAAGACCGCCGAGAAAGTTAGCTAGATGCAATTGAAAGTTCTCGCCCTCCCGGGCGATGGAATCGGAACAGAAGTCACTGCGGAAGGTCTACGTGTCCTCCGCCATGTCGCAAAGAAGTTCCAACATGACCTGGTCCTGACAGAGGGCCTCCTCGGCGGTATCGCCATCCATAAGACCGGCACTCCTTATCCTGCCGAAACCGAGCAGCTCGCCCTCCAGGCCGACGCCACCATCATGGGTGCATTTGGTTTGCCCGAGTTCGATAATGCTCCGCCCGACAAGCGTCCTGAAAAAGGCCTGCTCGGCATTCGCAAAACCCTCGGCGTCTACTCGAACCTCCGCCCCGTGCGCACCTACGAAGCCCTCGTCGATGCCTCTCCCCTCAAGAACCACCTTCTTGTCGGCGTCGACATGATCATTGTCCGTGAGCTCACCGGTGGTCTCTACTACGGCACTCCTCGAGGTATCTCTGGTTCCGGCGACGAAGAGCGTGGCACCAACACCATGACCTACACCCGCGCCGAGATCGCCCGCGTGACCCGTATGGCCTTCAACCTCGCCCGCAAGCGCAAGAAGAAGGTCACCAGTGTCGACAAGTCCAACGTCCTCGAAACCTCCCAGCTCTGGCGCAAGGTCGTCGTCGAGATCGCCCCTGAGTTTCCTGACGTCCAGCTCGAACACCTCCTCGTCGACAACGCCGCCATGCAGCTCGTGCTCAAGCCCGCACAGTTCGACATCCTCCTGATGGAGAACATGTTCGGCGACATCCTCTCCGACGAAGGCTCTGTCATCACCGGCTCCATCGGCATGCTGCCCTCCGCCTCCATCGGCGCGCAACTCCCCTCCGGTGCCTGGGTCGGTCTCTATGAGCCCGTCCACGGTTCCGCCCCCGACATCGCCGGCAAAGGCATCGCCAATCCGCTCGGTGCCATCGGCAGCATCGCCGCGATGCTCGAGTACACCTTCGGCCTGGTCGAAGAAGCAAATGCGGTCAACACCGCCATGGAAGCAACCCTCAACGCCGGCATCACAACCCGCGACCTCAAAGGCAACTCCTCCACCGAACAGGTGGGCAAGGCCGTCTGTGAGGCAATTGGATAAACATCATGAGTCAACCCAGAACGATCATTCAAAAGCTGTGGGATTCCCACGTCGTCTCAAGCCCCGCCGGTGCCCCCTCTTTGCTCTTCATCGATCTTCATCTCGTCCATGAAGTCACCTCCGCCCAGGCCTTCGATGGTCTGCGCCGCCGTGGGATCAAGGTCCGTCGTCCCGATCTCACCTTTGCCACCACCGACCACTCCACCCCCACCACGCCCCGCAATCTGCCCATCCTCGACCCCATCGCCAAAAGCCAGGTCGAGAAGCTCGAGCGCAACGCCGAAGAGTTCGGCATCCCCTACTTCGGCTTCCTCAATGACAAGCAGGGCATCGTTCACGTCATCGGGCCTGAAAACGGTCTCACCCAGCCGGGCATGACTGTCGTCTGTGGCGATAGCCACACCGCAACGCACGGTGCCTTCGGCGCACTTGCCTTCGGCATCGGCACCAGTGAGGTCGAGCATGTCCTCGCCAGCCAATGCCTGCTGCAACGTCCTTCGAAATCCTTTGAGGTCTCGGTCGAAGGCCAGCTTGCTCCCGGCGTTGGGGCCAAAGACATCATCCTCAATCTGATTGCTCGCATCGGCATCGGTGGCGGCACCGGCTGCGTCCTCGAGTATCGCGGCTCTACCATCCGCGCCCTCTCGATGGAAGAGCGCATGACCGTCTGCAATATGTCGATTGAAGGCGGCGCTCGAGCTGGCCTCATCGCCCCGGACGACAAGACCTTCGAATATCTCCACGGCCGCACCTTCGCACCGAAGGGTGCTGCCTGGGACGCCGCAGTCGCTCACTGGAAGACCCTTCCCACCGACGACGGCGCAACCTACGACCGCACCATCTCGATCGATGGCGCTTCCCTCGAACCGATGATCACCTTCGGTACCAACCCTGGTATGGGTATGGGCATCACCGGCACGGTTCCTGACCCTGCCAATATTGCCGATTCCCTCGATCGCGACAGCCTCAAGAAAGCTCTCAGCTACATGGCTCTCGAAGCAGGCAAGCCCCTGCTCGGCAAGCCCATTGATGTGGTCTTCATTGGCTCCTGCACCAACTCCCGCATGAGCGATCTTCGTGGTGCCGCCTCGATCCTCAAAGGCCGCAAGGTCGCCGACAACGTCCGCGTCATGGTCGTTCCCGGTTCCCAGCAGATCAAGCGTCAAGCCGAGGCCGAAGGCCTTCACGAAGTCTTCCGCGCCGCTGGTGCCGAATGGCGCGAAGCTGGCTGCTCCATGTGCATCGCCATGAACGGTGACCAGCTCTCCCCGGGCCAGTACAGCGTCTCGACTTCGAACCGCAACTTCGAAGGCCGTCAGGGCAAAGGCGGGCGTACCTTCCTCGCCAGCCCCCTCACCGCTGCTGCCAGCGCCGTTACCGGCAAAGTCACCGACGTCCGCACCCTTCTTGGAGGCAACTAACCATGGAAAAATTCATCCCCTTTGAAAGCCGCATGGTCGTGATGGCCGTCGACAATATCGATACCGATCAGGTCATCCCCGCCCGCTTCCTCAAGAAGACCGACATGGAAGGCTGGGGCGACCTCCTCTTCAACGATTGGCGCTATGAGGCCGATGGCACTCCCAAGCCCGATTTCATCCTCAACCAGGAGTCTTCGAAAGGCCTGAAGATCCTCTTGGCCGGTGACAACTTTGGCTGCGGCAGCTCGCGCGAACACGCTCCCTGGGCACTCACCCAATACGGCTTCCGCGCCATCCTCAGCACCAGCTTCGCCGACATCTTCAAGAGCAACGCCCTCAAGAACAGTCTGCTGCCGATCGTAGTCAGCCCCGAGCTTCACAAAAAGCTCTTCGCCATGGCCGACTACAGTGTCCAGGTCGATCTCGCCACCCAGACCATTACCCTGGCTGATGGCACGAAAGCTGAATTCCCGGTCGATAGCTTTGCCAAGCAGTGCATGCTCGAAGGCGTCGATGAGCTCGGCTTCATCCTGAAGCACAACGATGCCATCTCGGCCTATGAGGCCAAGCGCTTCTCTACGCTGAATACTCTCGAGGCATAACGATCCAGCAAATGATATAGGCGACTAAGCCAGTGCCGGCAAGAATGAGTGTGGCAAGCCACACCAGCCGGACTAGCGTTACGTCGATGCCGAAGTAACGGGCAAAGCCCGCACACACTCCGGCGATCCACTGATTACCCATCGGGCGCACGAGCTTCTTCTCGGCTTGCGGAGCCGCTCCTACAACAGGAGTCCCGCACTTCGGGCAGAAGCTCGACCCGCTTTCGATGGCACTACCGCATTTGTTGCAGAACATGCCTGATCTTACGATAGATGGGTCAGGAAAGTTCCGCCCGCGCCCTCAGATTCGCCACTCCCGCCGTGTAGCGCGTGTCGGCAACCGTAAAGCTCATCGCATCTTCCATCCACTCATGCCATACCCCGTCGGGGTCATGAGAAGCTGCCGTGATCGTGTAACTCTGCGGGCAGAGCTGGCAGTCAAACCGGAAAGTAATGGTCCTCGTCTGACCTGATTCCACCGGACCCAGTTTGAGCTGTTCCAGTTCGGTGTTTGTCCCATAGACTTCAAATCCGATCCGCGTCCGGATCATGATGCCGACCACCGGGTCGGCCACTGCCGCATGGTAGCGAACCGTCACCCGGATCGCCGCTGGCTGCCCGGAATGAATCAAGGCCGTTTCCTGGCCTGAACCATCCAGAATTTCGATTGACACAATCTCGGCCCGGCCGTCGCCCCGCTTCAAGCTTGGCGCCAGTTCGGGAAGCGAAGAATACACTTTACGGAGGTACGCATCAATGACTTCGCTGGCCGCACCGCGTTGCACCAACTGGCCTGCTTCGATCCACCAGACTTCGTCGGCCAGGTTGCGCAGCAATTCCGGATCTGCCGAATGCGCCATCACCACACCGCCGCCCCGGCGCACCTTCTCTGCTTCACTGAGCCAGCGCAGCCGCTCGGGCAGCGCCATCGCGCTGAGGTTCTCGCAGCGATGTGTGGCCTGGTTCAATACGTCATCGGCACTACCAATCAAACCGATCCAGCTTCCAGAAGGGACACTGGCGCTAAACTTGTCGAAGCGAATGGACATTCTCTTCAGAATAGCGATCCTTGCCTCGGTAGCTTCACTCGGAGCCAAGGAAATTCTCCTGAAGCCCGGAGTTACCGAGCTGGACCGACCCATGCTCATCGAGCCTTCACCCGATGGTGTCCAGATTCTCGGTGCTGCTTCTGGCTCCACTTTAAAGGCCTCAGCCAGGTTCGAAGGAGAAGCTCTCATCGTCGCTCGCGGGGTAAAGCAATTGAGCATCCAGCGACTCAAGCTCGATGGCAACCGGCAAGTGCTCGAACGCAGCTTCCCCATCGCCCCCTATGACAAGGCCTTTGCCGACTTCTACCCCTTGAACGGCATCCTCCTCGACCACTGCGAGGTCGCAATCCTTCGCAGCATCGAGATCCGGAACATCGTCAATTTCCCCATCCTGGTCGCACGCAGCAAACAGGTTCGCATCCATTCAGCGCGCATCGAGTACTCGGGCTCCCGCGATGCGGCCGGTAAGAACAACACCACCGGAGGCATTCTCTTTGAAGAAGGCAGCTCTGACTTCGAGGTGCGCTTCGTCAAGATGCGCTCGATCCGCGGCAACGGCATCTGGACCCACTCCCGCTATGAAAGCCCGCGCAACCGCGACGGCCTGATCCAAGAAAACGAAATCAACGGCAGCGCCCGCGATGCCATCCAGGTCGGTCATGCCACGAACATCCGTGTGCTCAAGAACGTGATGACCCACATCGGTTACCCCGTCGAATTGGTCGACATGGCCAATGGCGGCATCCCCGTCGGCATCGACACGGCGGGCAACGTCGACCAGAGTCTCTATGCAGAAAACCTCATTCAGGAAGTCAATGGCAAGTGTCTCGACCTCGATGGCTTCCACCATGGAGAGATCCGGTCCAACCGCTGCTATAACGCCAAACCAGCGAGTGCTTATCCGCAAGGCCACTTCGGCATCGTGCTGAACAACACCAACCCCGACATGCGGAGCGAAGAGATCCTGATCGAAGGCAATGAGATCGAGGGCATGAAGTACGGCGGCATCTTTCTGATCGGACGCAACCACATTGTCCGCAAGAATCGCATGCGCTTCCTCAACATCTCTGGCTGCACAGAAAGCCATGCCAGGGGCAACGAGTGTTACTTCGGGGCCGACGAGCCAGACCTGTTGCGCAGCGGCATCTACTTTGGCAAGGGTGCAGAACGGCCCGATCCTGCCAACAACATCCGGGTCGAAGACAACCTTGTGACGGGGTACAAGATGAAAGAGCGCTGCATCGGTTACTCCCCTGCCATTGATCGAGCCCATCTCAAGGTAGAACGTAACGCTTGTGTGGACGCAGAAAGGAAGGCCAAATGAGCAGAGTTGCAGAACAGATGCGGGAAGACTGGAACCGTCGCGCCAAAGAAGACGCTCACTACTACGTCGCCTTTGGGCGACACGAACAGGACGAAGACGAGTTTCTGGCGACCGCCAGCGATGTCCTTCGCGGCCTGGAGCGAGAGATGAAGCGTGGGCTGCCGGGTGATAATCCGCGCGCACGGCGGGCGCTGGAAATCGGCTGCGGCCCGGGCCGTCTGATGAAGCCGCTGTCACGGATCTTCGGCGAGATACATGGTGTCGATGTTTCTGATGAAATGATTGCCATCGCCCGGCAACGCCTCAGTGGCATCCCTCATGCTCATCCCCACGTGGGTAGTGGCGCAGACCTTCGCGCTTTCGCCGACGAGAGCTTCGACTTCATTTACAGCTATGCGGTCTTTCAGCACATCCCCTCGAAAGAAGTCGTGTTTTCTTATCTCCGCGATGCCGCCAGAGTCTTGAAGCCGGGAGGCCTGATGCGCTTCCAGGCCAACAACCTCGAAGCAGCACGCACCGCTGCCGAAACATGGCATGGCTGCTCGATTGAGGCCGAAGAAATCCGCGCCTATGCCGCCGCTTTCGGCTTGAAGCTCTTTGCTCTCGAAGCCGTCAAAACCCAATACATGTGGGTGACTCTGCGCAAGCCTGGGCTGATGCCGGAGCCTGGTGGGTCGGTACGGATTCGGCGCATCACGAACAGTGAATCGAGCGAGCCGGTCGCACCCAACCGCGGGCGCTACGCTGCCGTCTCACTTTGGATCGAGAGCCTTCCCGCTGCCGCCGACTTGCTCTCTCTGCAACTCCTTGTTGGTGGTCAGCTCACGCGCCTGACTTACCTGAGTGCTCCTGAGATGGATGGTCTGGTTCAACTCAATGCGGTGCTTCCTGCCGGGCTTTCGACGGGCCTGCAGCCGGTAGAGCTGAAGCTCGATGGGGAACTGCTGGCGGAAGCCTCGTTCCGAATCATTCCCGCCCCTCCCGCTGTGCCACGGCTTGTCGAAGCCGTCGATGGCCTCGACTACATGTCAGGCACGCGGATTGTCAGCGGTAGCGTGAAGCTCTTTGTCGAAGAGCTCTTTGAACCCCACAGCCTCGTGGCCAGTGTGGATGGTGTTGCGGCGTTTGATTATTCGGTCCTCTGCACGGACCCCATGCCGCCCCGCCATGAGATCAACTTTCGGCTTTCTCCTGACCTGGCACCTGGGCCCAGGCTGCTGCGTCTTGAAGCGGGCCGACGCCTGATTGGCCTTGTGCCGATCGTGATTGCTCCCCAATCGATTCCGGAGGTGAAGTAATGTGGCTTTTATTGGTTGCCAGCACGCTGCTGGCGCAAGACTGGAAGGCGGGCGCCGCCAAGGTGGATATCACCCCACAAGGGCCGATCTGGATGGCTGGTTATGCCGCGCGTACCAAGCCAAGCCAGGGTGTCGTCTCTCCGATTTACGCCAAGGCCCTGGCCATTGAAGATGGTCGCAAGGGTCGTGTGGTCTTCGTCTCGACGGACATCATCGGCTTTCCCCGCAGCGTGGCCGAAGAGATCGCGATCGCTGCCTTGAAGAAGTACAAACTCGAACGCTCGCAGTTGGTACTCAACTCGTCCCATACACATAGTGGCCCGGTGGTCTGGCCCAACCTCGCTACGATGTACCTCTTCTCGAATGAAGAGAAGGCCAAGGTAGAGGCATTCACCCGCAAGCTGGTGGGGCAGGTGACCGATGTCATCGGTGCGGCTCTCAGTAACTTGAAGCCTTCGCAAGTGGAGTATGACCTTGGGGAAGCAAAGTTCGGCATGAACCGCCGCAAGCCGACTCCCGAAGGCATCAAGAACAGTCCACACCCTGAGGGTCCAACCGATCACACGGTGCCTACCCTACGCGTCCGGGACAGTGATCAGAAACTGGTAGCAACCCTGTTTGGCTACTCCTGTCACAACACTACGATGACGGGTGAGTTCTACGACATCGGCGGCGACTATGCCGGCTTTGCCCAGGCTGAAGTGGAAGCGAAGCTCCCGGGCACCATCGCCATGTTTGTCACGGCCTGCGCGGGTGACCAGAACCCCTACCCACGTAGCTCAAAAGCCAATGCGGTGGCGCACGGGCATGAGCTGGCCGAGTCTGTCATTGCTGCCTCCAAACGGAAGGGCGAGGTATTGAAGGGGCGCATTCGGTCTCGGCATCAGCTCATCGATCTGCCGTTTCAATCCTTCGGGCGTAACGACTTTGAGCAGGAACTGAAGTCGTCGAACCAGTTTGCCGTCCGCCGGGCTCAGGCGATGATTGCGGCCATCGACTCTCGCAACATCTCGCGGGATCTGCCTTATCCCATTCAAGCCATTCAGTTGGGACAGGCCAGTATTGTGACCATGGGCGGCGAGGTAGTGGTGGATTACTGCTTACGGCTGCGGCGTGAGACTGGCAAAACCAAGCTCTTCGTGATGGGCTATTCAAACGATGTCATGTGCTACATCCCGACGAAGAAGCAAGTCGAAGAAGGTGGCTATGAAGCGAATGAAAGCTTTCTCTATTACGGCCAGCCCGCTCCATTGAAGGGTGAAATTGAAGAGTTGATCATTGGCAAGATCAAGGCCCTGCTCGCGAAGGTGAAGCCATGAAACGACGCCAAATGATGGGTGCCCTGCTGGCACCGGCCTTTGTCAGAGCCCAGTCTTCACGGCCCAAAATCACGCACGGCGTGCAGTCTGGCGACCCTGCTTCTGACTCTGCCCTGCTCTGGGTACGCGGCGATCGACCCTCGCGGATGTGGGTTGAGGTGGCGAGCGACGAAGCGTTCTCCAAGGTGATTTACAAGTTTCGTGGCCCGCACCTGTTGCCTGCCACGGACTTCACTGCCCGTCATGTCGCCAGTGGTTTGCCGGCTGGCGCAGACCTGCACTATCGCATCACCCTCGAAGATTTGAAGGAAGGCCGCGCCCTAAGTGAGCCCACGGTCGGCCACCTTCGCACTGCACCTGCCGTGGGTCGCGACATTCGCTTTCTGTGGAGTGGAGACATGGTGGGGCAAGGCTACGGCATCAATCCCGATCTGGGCGGCATACAGATCTTCAGCCAAATGCTGTCCCGGCAGCCTGACTTCTTCCTGCACTCCGGCGACACCATTTATGCGGATGGCCCGCTAAAGGCTTCCTGGACTCCGCCGGAGGGCGGCAACTGGCGCAATCTCGTTACCGAGGCAAAGAACCAGTCTGCCGAGACCCTTGATCAATACCGCGGCTGCTACCAGTACAACCTCATGGATGAGCATGTGCTGCGATTCAACTCGCAGGTGGCGCAGCTTTGGCAATGGGATGACCATGAGGTGCAGAACAATTGGTCGCCCGGGCGGCCAGGTGATTTACAGATTGCCAACGCCGGTCAGGCGTTTCGCGAATATGCGCCGATGCGCCTGAATGCGGTAGAGAACGAGCGTGTGTACCGGAAGGTGGCTTATGGCCCGCTGCTCGACGTCTTTTTGCTCGACATGCGGACCTATCGTGCCGCTAATAACCACAACCGGCAGGAAGCTGAAGGTAGCGAAACGGTGTTTCTTGGGGCCGAGCAACGCGCCTGGTTGAAGCGGGAACTCAAAGCTTCGAAGGCCGACTGGAAGGTGATTGCGGCCGACATGCCGATTGGGCTGCTGGTGGGAGACGGCAAGGACAAGCAGGGGCGTGACGCCTTTGAGGCGATTGCCAATGGCCCCGGCCCGGCCTTGGGACGCGAGCTCGAAATTGCTGACCTGCTGCGCTTCATGAAGCGTGAGAAGATCCGCAACACGGTGTGGCTGACAGCCGATGTGCACTACACAGCGGCTCATTACTACAACCCCTCGAAGGCGACCTTCACAGACTTTGACCCCTTCTGGGAGTTTGTGAGCGGCCCACTCAATGCCGGTACCTTTGGGCCGGGCACGCCGGATCCAACCTTCGGAATCGAAGTGGTTTATGCCAACCACCCTGAAAAGGGGAAGTTCAACCTGTCACCGAAACAGGGCAAGCAGTTCTTTGGCGAAGTGGAGATCGACTCGAAAACGAGGGCGCTGACGGTTACCTTGCGCGATCTGAAGGGAAGCAATCTATTTCGCAAACGGCTGGACCGCAACGCATGAAGCTGCTTGTTTTTCTGTTGGCGCTTGGCATTGCTAGCGGACAACAGAAGCGGCCCAAGATCGCTCTGGTGCTGGAAGGCGGCGCGGCGCTTGGGTTTGCCCATGTGGGTGTGCTGGAATGGCTCGAGAAGAATCACATTCCTGTCGACATGATTGCAGGAACCAGCATGGGTGGTTTGATTGGCGGGCTTTATTCTGCGGGGTATACACCGGCAGAGATTCGCCAGATTGCCGAGCAGGCTGACTGGCAGAAGCTGCTCGGCGGGGAAACGGAATTTCGAGACCTGGCTTACCGCAGGAAGGAAGACCGGATTGCCTTTCCCAATCGCATCGAACTGGGTTTGAGCAAGGGCTTGCAATTGCCAGCCGGATTCAATGAAGGGCACCAGATTGGCCTGTTGCTCAGTCGCTTGATGCTGAGATATCCCGCCCTGAAAAGTTTTGATGAACTGCCGACCCCCTTTCGCTGTGTGTCGGCGGACCTGGTGAGTGGTAAGGCGCGCGTTTGGGACAGTGGTTTGTTGAATGAAGCGCTGCGGAGTACGATGTCGATCCCGGCCCTGTTTTCGCCGGTTCGCAAGGACGGCGGCATCTATGTCGATGGCGGCTTACTCGATAACCTCCCTGTTGAAGTGGCGAAGAAGATGGGTGCCGATCTGGTGATTGCGGTTCACCTGAGCAAGGGTCCGGTAGACCCCAAACAGATTGGCAGTCTGGTGCAAGTGCTCGGCCGCAGCATTAGTGTTGTGATCGGTGCTGCCGAGATGCGCACCATCTCGCAAGCCGATGTCGTGCTGGTGGCTGAGTTGGACAAGTACAGTACCACCGACTACGCCAAGTTCGCCGAGATTATTGGAATCGGTTCACAGGCAGCCGAAAAGAAGGGCAACATTCTGCGGCGCTTTGCCCTGGAGCAGACCGACTACGAGAAGTTTCAAGCAGGCCGCCGTGAGCGCATCAAGCCGGTGCCCACCGAAACACTCAAGGTAGTTTCTGTTTTGGGCGGAGACACGGACACCAACGAGTCGGTTCGCCAGCGAGTGGACTCGGTCAAGGAGATTGAACCCGAGCTCACCAAAATTGTGGGTTTAGGGAGGTTTTCGAGCCTGGGATACCAACAGGTAGAAGGCGGCCTGCAGGTGACGGCGACGCCGAAGTCAGGCGGGCCGATCTTTCTGAGTCCCGGTTTTGAGATCAATGGCGTTGACACCTCCGAGACGAGATTCGCACTTGGCGGGCGTGTGACCTGGCTTGATCTTTGGGGCTTTCGCAGTGAGTTGCGAACCGACTTGTGGTTCGGTTCCCGCTTCGGTGCTTCGAGCGAGATCTACAAGCCGCTGACACCGAATAGTCCCTTATTCGTGGCGGCACGAATCTTCGCCGACAGCAATCCCTTTGACCTCTACACGAGTGGGGTGCCCATTGCGAGTTATCGCCTGAGGCAACAAGGAGGAGCCGTGGATACGGGCATTGCCATCAACCGGTTCTCTGAGGTCCGATTGGGGTATCAGTTCAACTGGTACAAGGCCAATCAACGCATCGGGTTGCCGCTGCTGCCTACCTTTGGCTTTCGACGCGACGCGATTTCTTTGCGCTACCAGTATGAAGGACAGGATGATGCGGTTGTGGCCCGGCGTGGAGTGAGGATTGTTGCGCGACTGGAGCATCATCCTCAATACGGGTCATCGCTTGGCGAACTACGCCTCGCATCGGCAGTGCCGGTTTCAAGACAGAACTCGCTAATCGCCGCATTCTCGATGGGCGACACGGCAGGGCCGCCAGCGGCCAGTTTGCTGAGCTTTACTCTGGGTGGGCCGCAGCGGCTTGGCGCCTACGGGATCAATGAAATTCTGGCCCGCAATTATGCACTCGGAACGTTTGGGGTACTGCATGAAGTGAAGAGCCAACCTTCGCTGTTGGGGAGCAAAGTGTTTCTGGCTGGCTTTGTGCAGGGAGCGCGGACGCTCGACATCTTTGACGACTTGCGTTACCCGGTGAATGCCACCGGATCGGTTGTGCTGCGAACGCTGTTTGGGCCCGTGTTTGTGGGCGGGAGCGTTGGAGATCGAGGCCATCGCAAGTGGTTTTTCGGAATGGGGAAACTGTTTTGAGACTGGCTACATCAGGCCGACACATTATTGATGCCGCTACCGGGCAGCCGCTGCTCCTGCGTGGGGTCAATATGAGCGGCATGGAGTATCTGCGCAAGATTACCCGCGAAGAGCTGCTTGAAGCCGTAGAGGGATGGAACTGCGACATTGTGCGGGTGCCTTTTGTGCAGTCAAAGGTCTCCAGTATCGAGTACATTGATGAGTTGCGGCAGGTGGTGGACTGGCTTTGGGAAATGGGTTCGTTTGCGATTCTGGATCTGCAGTGGTTGAGCGCAGAGTCTGGGGTGGCACCTGAGCCGGACCTTGGTTCGATTGCCTGCTGGGAGACGCTGGCTCATACGTTTGACGATGCGCCCTATGTGATCTTTGACCTGCTCAATGAGCCACATGATGTGCCGGTGAAGCAATGGCTCGAGTGGGCCTATCTCTTGACGGATACCGTCAGGGCTGTTGATCCACAGCGGGTTGTGATGGTGGGTGGGCTCGACTGGGCTTACGACTTAAGAGGTGTGCATCTGGATCTGCCGAACGTAATTTACTCCACCCATGTTTATCCCAACAAGGGACGTGAGTGGGATCGTTGCTTTGGCGATTTTGCGCGTGAAAAGCCAGTGTTTGCTGGTGAATTTGGTGGTTGGGACGAAGATCTGGCCTGGGGCAGGGAACTGCTACAGTACTTCGACGCCCGGCAAATGAGCTGGACGGCGTGGAGTTGGCGCGACAAGCCGCATCTGGTGGGTACGAAGTTTGGTGAGCTGGTGAAGGAAGCCCTGGTCAGTCGCCGCTGAGCTACTTTTCTTCGTGGCAGGTCGTGCAGTCGTTGCGGGCCTTCTTTTCGGTGTGGCAGGCCATGCAGGCGTGCATGTTGAGGTTGACTTCTTTGGTGATGACGTCGCGCTCCCGGACTGGCCCGTGACAGGACTCGCAGGTAGTGCCTGCCTTGGTATGGACTCGATGGCTGAAGTAGACGAACGAGGGGATCTTGTAAACGCGCACCCATTCGATAGCCTGCTTTGCTTTGGCGGCGGCAGCCAGGGTCTGAATGTGCGGGCTCTCTTTCTTTACCGCCTGATGGCAACTCATGCAGAAGTTCTCTCCGGGCAGCCCCATGGCTTCACCCGGATCGGGATTCTTGTGGCAGGAGTTGCACTTGAGCCCTACAGCCAAATGAGTCTTATGGCTGTAGGGGAGCGGTTGCTGCTCGGCCAATAAAAGAAACAGAAAGAGAATCACTTCGGGGTTACGTGGATCATGGCACCGGGATTGGCGTCTTCGAGGAGCCACAAGGACCCATCGGGAGCCTGAGCGATATCACGGATGCGTTTGCCGACGGCCCAGCGTTCGGCTGTTTTGGCGCCGCCCTTGCCATCGAAGATGATGCGATTGATCGACATGCTGCCCATGCCGCTGATGAAGCCGTTGCCGTCCCACTGCGGGAAGGTCTTCTTGCCGGTGTAGAACATGAGGTTGCCGGGGGCGATGACGGGAGTCCAGTAGAGAACGGGCTTGGTGAACTGGGTGGAGGAGTCATGGCTGGGGATCGCAACTTCGTTATAGTTCTTGCCGAAGGAGACCATGGGCCAGCCGTAATTCTTACCCTTCTCAATGAGATTCAACTCGTCGCCGCCGCTGGGGCCGTGTTCGACTTCCCACAGTTCGCCGGTGGGCGAGAAGGCCAGGCCATAAGGAGCCCGGAAGCCGGAGGCCCAGGTTTCAGCCGGGGTCTGGTTGCCTTTGGGGAAAGTGTAGTTGCTGACGACAGGAGCAGTCTTGGCGACTTCGGTGTCACGCGGGGGATCGATCAAGGAAACAGTTGGTTCGCCGGACTTGCCGAAGTTAGGATTGTCGGGAGCGGGCTTGCCGTCGAGGGTCAAGTGGAGGATCTTGCCCACGGGCTGGTTGGGATCCTGCGCGGGAACCATGCGCTGGCGGTCGCCGACGGACATGAAGAGGGACTTGCCATCGGGAGCAAAGGCAATTTGCCCGCCGGCCTGGCCACCCTTGCCGCGAGGCATCTGACGCCAGATCACTTCAAACTTTTCGAGGCGCGGATTCTTGCCGAGGTTCAGCTTGGCGCGCGCCAAGGCTTGGCCGCCGCCGTAGTCACCCGGTTCGATGTAGGTGATGTAGATGCTCTCGTCGGTGGCATAGTTGGGGGAAACGAAGACGCCGAGCATGCCGTTCTGGCCCTGCCAGTAGACGGGCGGAGTGCCGCCGAGGGGAGCGATCTTTTCTCCGGCCGCAGAGACGAGCCAGATGGGCCCGATTTTCTCGGTGACCAGCATGCGGCCGTCGGGGAGGAAGGCAATGCGCCAGGGCAGGCCGAAGGTGGCCGTGGTGGTCATCTTGAAGGGCAGCGAGGCTTCGGGTTTCTGTGTGCCTACATTTACCTGTGCGAAGGCCGTTGCGGCGCAGGCGAAGAGCACTGCTTTCGCGATCATCGTTTTCATGGTCCCATTCTCGCTCAATCGGGAGCATCTGGCAAAGCTGAGGGCGGTTTGGGCTGTTCGTCGCGGGTGAGCAGGGGCATCTGCTCTATCAGCGCTTGCGCGATGAAGAGACTGCGCTGAGCCAGCGCTGTGATTGGGGGCTGACCAAGAGGCTTTAAGCTGGAGTTGAAAGTGAAGCCGGGTTGCTGATTGCAAGGAGCAACTTCAATTGCCGAAGACCCCAAGGAGTTCTTCGGCGGTGAGTGGCTGATCCCATCCGTCTTTGAGTGTGAACAGACCCTTTGCACTGCCGAGGCTGGGAGGATCTTCTGAGATGCGCACCAAGCGAACCAGTGGGGTGCCTGCCTTGGCAATGATTACTTCTTCGCCGTCCAAAGCTTGCTGGATGAGTTTCGAAAGTTGGGTTTTCGCTTCGTGGATGTCGACTTCCATAGCTTGATGTTAGCCAAATCGAGATTATTCTCGAGGTACTCGCGGAGGTTGAGATGGGTGGTGCTTAGGGTCGGATCGGTAGCAAGGGGAGCTCTTTGAAGTGGGCATCGCGGGTAATGAGGACGCAGCCGTGTTCGAGGGCCAGGGCAGCGATCCAAACATCGTTGCGGGGGATGGGGCGGCCTTTTGAGAACAGATAGAGATCGATCTCGGCATATCTATGAGCGGTTTCAGCCGTTACGTCGAGGACGGAGATTGAAGGCTTGTTCAGGAAGGCTTGTAGTTGGAGTTCATTTTGAGACTGGCGGTTGCCGCGGCGAAAGCCGCTATACAGTTCGGCCAATAAAATTGCCGGAATCATTACCTGGGTAGCAATGGACAGAATCGCAAGGATCTCTTGATCACCGCGCATGAGGCCTGAGTAGGCAGAGGTGTCGAGTAGAGCCTTCACGGCTTCCAATCTTGCGGGTCTATCGTGCGCATGGCTGCGAGATTGCTATCAAAGTCTGCTGCCGCCTCGGCACTCCAAGAGCCGGCAAATTCATCGAAATCAGTATTTCGCTTATTGGAGTTCAATCCCAAGGCAAGCATTTGGGTGGCTGCTTTGTTCAAGCTGATCCCCTCACGCTGGCTCTTTTCGACGATTGCTTTCTCGACGTCTGGAGGCAAATTACGTAGGGAGATAGTCATGGCTCTAGAGTAGCGCAATCTGCATCACTTTGAATCGCAATGTGATGCACTCTAGGCGAGGATCTCTTTGATGACTTCGCCTTCGACGTCGGTGAGGCGGAACTGGCGGCCGTTGTAGGGGTAGGTGAGCCGGGTGTGGTCGAAGCCGAGACAGTGAAGGACTGTGGCGTGGACGTCGTTGACGGACTTTTTGTTCTCCTCGGCGGCGAGGCCGAATTCGTCGGTGGCACCGACGATCTGGCCGCCCTTGATGCCGCCGCCGGCCATCCAGATGGAGAAGCCGTAGGGGTTGTGGTCGCGACCGTCCATGCGTTGGGAGATCGGGAGGCGGCCGAATTCACCGTGCCAGATGACTAGCGTGGAATCGAGGAGGCCCCGGGCCTGGAGGTCTTCGAGGAGGCCGGCGATCGGTTTGTCGGTTTCGCCGCAGTGCATTTCGTGGTTTTCGCGGATGTCCCAGTGGGCGTCCCAGCTCTCCTGGAAGTTGCCGCCGCCAGAGAAGATCTGGACGTAGCGGACCCCACGTTCGACGAGGCGGCGGGCCATCAGGGCCTGGCGGCCGACGTATTCGCTGCGGGTGTCGTTGAGACCGTAGAGCTCTCGCGTAGCGGCGGATTCTTTGTTGATGTCGACGGCTTCGCTGGCTTCAGTTTGCATCTGATAGGCGAGTTCGTAGCTGGCGATGCGGGCGGAGAGTTCGTTGTCCTGCGGGTTCTTGGCGAGGTGTTCTTCGTTCTGTTTTTGAAGGAAGGCGAGCCAGCGCTTTTGGCGTTCGTCATCCATGCCCTTGGGGGGCTTGAGGTCGACGATGGGGTCGCCGGTGGCGCGGAACTGAGTGCCCTGGTAGGCGGCTGGCATGAAGCCGTTGCCCCAATTGGGAGCGCCGCCGATGGGGCCGCCGCGGGGATCAGAGAAGACTACGAAGGCGGGGAGGTTTTGATTGACGGTGCCGAGACCATAGGTGGCCCAGGAGCCCATGGAAGGGTAGCCGGCCTGAATGAAACCGGTGTTCATTTGATAGAGAGCGGGGGCGTGGTCGTTCGACTTCGAGTACATCGAGCGGATGAGGGCGAGCTTGTCGACATGCTTGGCGACGTTGGGGAAAAGCGTGGAAACGTCCATGCCGCACTGGCCGTGCTTCTTTGATTCCCAAAGGGAAGGCATGAGGCCACCGGGGGTGCCTTGTGAGGGGGTGACGGCTTTGCCGGGGATGGTTTCGCCGGCGTGTTTGACGAGGTAGGGTTTGGGGTCGAAGGTGTCGATGTGGCTGACACCGCCGTAGTTGAAGATCGAGATGACGGCCTTGGCCTTGCCCGGGAAGTGGGGTTGGCGGGGCGCCATGAGGGAAGCGCCGCTGAGGAGTTCAGTAGCAGCCAGGCCAGCGATGCCGCCGCCGAGCTGATTGAGGAGTTGTCTGCGAGACCAGAATCTTTGTTGCATGTTAGGGGATGTAGACGAATTCGTTGGAGTTGAGTAGGGCTTGGGCGAAGTCGACGAGCGAGTCTTTGCCCTGGGCGAGGAATTTGGCGCTGCGTTCGATTTCGGACTGGCGCGGTGGGCGCGCGTAGGCGTGTTCGAAGGCAAGAGTGATGAGGCGCTCGGGGTTGCCGCCCGACTCTTTTTGGAGGCGATCGGCGAAGCGTTGGGCGTGGAAGGCGACGAAGCTGTTGTTCATCAGGATGAGCGCTTGCGGAGCTACGGTAGAGCGGGTACGTTGGGCGCAGGAGCCGATGGTGTCGGGCTTGTCGAAGACTTCGAACATGGGCAGCGGGATACTGCGCTTGGAGAAGACGTAGATGCTGCGGCGCCAGGTTGTGGGGTCCGAGTCTGGTTTGCCGTTCCAGGTTCGCTTGGAGGAGGCCTGGAAGAGCGAGGGGTCGATGTAGGGGAAGACGGGTTCGCCGCCGACTTTGGGGTCGAGCGATCCGGCGACGGCGAGGATGGAGTCGCGAATGATTTCGCCTTCGACGCGGCGGCGGGGCATGCGCCAGAGGAGACGGTTGTTGGGGTCTTTCTCGAGGTTGGCGGTGATGTCGTCGGAGGCCATCTGATAGGCGTCGGACATGAGGATGGCCTTGTGGATTGGCTTGAGGCGCCAGCCATTGTTCATGAGTTCGATGCTGAGGTAATCGAGGAGCTCAGGATGAGTGGGGCGTTCGCCCATTTTGCCGAAGTTGTTGGGTGTGCGGACGAGGCCCTCGCCGAAGTGGTGCTGCCAGATGCGGTTGATCATGACGCGGGCGGTGAGGGGGTTGTCTTTGCTGGTGACCCACTTGGCGAAGCCGGCGCGGCGGAAGCTTGTGGTTGCTGACTCTGGGGGAGCGGGGAAGGGCCATTCGCCTTCCTGGGTGACGCTGAGGACGCCGGGCTGCATGACGGAGCCCTTTTGGCTGCCACGGTGGAGGAAATAGCTGGGTTCCGGGGTGCGGCCTTTCTCGGTGATGGCCATGGCGGTGATCAGAGGTTTGGGCTTCTGCTGGTCGAGGGCGGCGACCTGTTTGTTGAGGTCGTCGTAGCGAGCTTTGTCTTCGGGGGTGAAGCGGCTGGGCAACGATTCGGGATTGCCCATGAGCGTCTTTTCAATCTGGGTGACGTTGAGTTTTTGACCTTCGTTGCGCTGGTCGGGCGGGGTGGCGAGGGCCTGCTTCATGTAGTCAGGCAGGGCGGCTTTTTTCTCGGCGATGTAGGCGTCCTTGTAGGGCTTGATGAGGGCATCGATGCTCTTTTTGATCGGTGCCTGGAGGTCCTGGATGCGCTTGATTTCAGCCTTATGGGCGTTGATTTGCTCTTCGCTGACGAGTGGCTTTTCTTCCGGCTTGGTGGGCCAGAATACGGCCTGGAGGCGGTAGTAGTCTTTTTGCGGGATGGGGTCGAATTTATGGTTGTGGCAGCGGGCACAGCCGACGGTGAGGGCCATGAGGGAGTTGGATGTGGTGGCTACAACGTCATCGAGTTCGTCGAGGCGCGTTTGTTCATTTTTGAGGTTGTTTTCCGGGCCGAGGCGGAGGAAGCCGGTGGCGATGCGGGCGTCGTTTGATTCGGGCCAGAGTTCATCGCCGGCGAGTTGTTCGAGGAGGAATTTGTCGTAGGGCTTGTCTTCATTGAAGGAGCGGGTGAGGTAGTCGCGGTAGCGCCAGGCGTTGTCGCGGTCGCGGTCGTATTCGTAGCCGCCGGAGTCGGCGTAGCGGGCGATGTCCATCCAGTGGCGGGCCCAGCGTTCGCCGTAATGGGGGGAAGCCAGGAGTTGATCGACCAGGTTCTCCCAGGCCTTGGGGGAGGAGTCGGCGAGGAATGCTGCTACCTGCTCTCTGGTAGGGGGGATTCCGATGATGTCGAGGTAAGCTCTGCGGATCAAGGTGCGCTTGTCGGCGCGGGGGGGAGGGGCAAGTTGCTTGTCGAGCCATTTGGCTTTGAGGAAGGCGTCGATCGAGGTGCGTCCATTGGTGACGAGAGTCGGCTTTTTGAAGGCCCACCAGGAGCGTTCTTGCGGCTTGATGGGGCGGTCTTCGAGTTTGGCCAGTGCTGCTGCGGCCTCAGAGGCATCGATGGAGGAAGATGGATTCCACTGGGCCCCTTGGTCAATCCAGTCCTTGAGGATTTTGAGCTGGGACTCAGTGAGGGGCTTGTTGGGCGGCATGTGCGGTTCTTCGAGGTGAGCCGCGAAACGATAGAGCTTGCTTTCTGTTGCTTTGCCGGGGATGAGGGAAGGGCCGCGAGAGCCGCCTTTGACGGCTAGTTCGCGTGAGGTGAGGTTGAGGCCGGCGGAGGTGAGGGAAGTGGCACCGTGGCAAGGGGCACAGTTTTCTTTGATCAGTTGCGGGCCGTCCTGAGAGTACAACAGGAACGGAAGGAAGACGACGACAAAGCAGGCCCTTGGCATGACGCTATTATATGCAAGCCAGAGCTCGCTGGAAATGAAAAAGGCCACCCGAAGGTGGCCTTTTTTCAACTGTTTGCGAGACAGTTACTTCTTGTTGCGGCGAGCGTAGCCGAGAGCCAGGAGGCCTGCACCCATGAGGGCGTAGGTGGAGGGCTCAGGGACTGCCTCGGGGTCAGGGCCAGGGCCGCCGGTGCCATTGCCACCAGTGGAGCCAGTGGTGCCATTTGTGCCGAGAACGTTGGAGACGCGGAGGTTGTCGTAGTACACCAAGTCGGAGCCTGCGCCGGTGCCAGTGAACTCAAACGCGATGGTGGAGAAGCTCGTCAGAGCGCCTGCACCGGTGCCGTCGGCAGCGAAGCCGATCTGGCTGGAACCTGCACCGGTATTGGTGGAGAGCGTACCCTGATCAATACCGTCAACCAGCATACGAATCGAAGCGGCCGAGACGCTGGCGTAGTCAATCAGGAATTCCCGTTGGCTGGAAGAGAACGTAAAGGTAAGCCGACCAGCGAACATGCTGGTGGACCCTGTGGAATCTACCGTCTGCAGGTAGCGGCTGCCACTGCCACCGACAGTGCCGAAGGTGCCACCGGCACCAACTGAGAAGCTGCCGATGTCATTGGTGATCGGGCTGGTGCTGGTTGTGCTCGTGATGCTGACGCTCGGGCCGGTTGCCGCGTTCGTGATGGCGTTCAGAGTACCCACATTCAAAATCGAATTGAATGAGGTAAAGAGCGGGAACGTGGTGGCGTTGTCGAAGTTAAGGTAAGAACCGTTTGCACCGAGCAGCGATGTGCCTGCGGCGGTGGAGATAACACCTGCGTAGGATGCCACGGAGGCTCCCACCAGCAGGCAAAGAGTAGAGATAAAGCGCTTCATTTTCAAATTCCTCCGTTGGTCACAGTACTAAAGTTGTAGTCCGTGAAGTTTTGATATTAGTACAAAACCGAAAAGCCTGCAAGAGTTTTTCTTCTTTTACCTGAGTTTTTATCAACTTTCAGGCAAAGTACTTATGGGACTATTCCTGAATAGTCCTAGAGGGCTCTGAGATCAACATCTCATTTAGTACTAGAAGGCTATCGGCCTGATGGTAGGATTGCTTTAGTCCTTCTTCGGGCAATCGCTGGGGAAGTTTTCACTTGTGGAAACTGAACGAGAGGAAAGTCCGGTCTCCGCAGGGCGATGTGCCGGCTAACGGCCGGGCTGGGCTGCTCAAAGCGGCTTGGACGGAAAGTGCCACAGAAAATGTACCGCTGCTGACGCTTCGGCGTTAGGAGTAAGGGTGAAAAGGTGCGGTAAGAGCGCACCGCGGGCCGAGCAATCGTGTCTGGCAGGGCAAACCCCACATGGAGCAAGGCCAAATAGGGGAGCAGAGGCGGCCCGTCTCGCTACGACTCCCGGGTAGGCTGCTGGAGCGACGTAGCAATATGTCGCCAAGAGGAATGATTGCCTGCGGCGCAAGCCGTAACAGGAACCGGCTTACAGAAGAAGGACTTTTGAAACAGAAAAAACCCGCTGCGGCCTCAAGGGCAACACAGCGGGTTTTTCGCAAGACCATTATGCGCAAGGCAACCGGTCTACAGTCGCATCGGCTCCGGGCACTGTCGGAGCCTTCACATGATCAGGCCTGCCTCAGCAGTCGATCACCTCACGCTTATTTGTCTCGTCTAAATTACAACCATTACTCATTTCGACTGGACCACCTCCTTTCTCAGTGATGTTTCGATCATAAAGCGAGTCGGAATTTTGGTCAATAGAAAAAATCAAGCAATGTACAAGATGTTGTGGGTTGTTGTATCTCTTGTCCACTGGAGGTAGGTTGCCGGATTGGAAGCAAGAGCGGCTAGAATCTAGAGGTGGCCACGACGACACAGATTCCGGTACAGATGGTGTCGGCGAGACGGCGCGCGTTTCTGGGCTTTTTCCTGATTGGGGTGCTGGTGGTTTTGCCTGGGGAGGCGCTGCTGGCTTGGTCGTATCACTTGCAGCCCCCTTATCTGACGATTGCCTTCCACTTTTTCAGTTTTGCCCTGGGAGTGCTGGCGGCATTGCGGTTGAGCCGGTTTCTGCTGGAACGATTTGGATCGTACCGATTGTTGAGCTGGGCATTGGTGGTGGCGGCGATAGGGATTGTGATGGTGGAATTCAGTGCGCCGCCGAGGGCGGATTGGGTGAGACATTGCTCGCTTGGGCTGGTGGGGATGGCACAAGGTGGGATTATGGCGGCGACGTTTCAGCTTTTGAAGAAACTCTATGAGCAGGATGCGGCTGCTACGGTGAATTTGGCCGGGGGATTGATGGGGCTAGGTGCTTTATTGAGCGCTGTGCTGGGGGCGTTGTCTTATGGCTGGGCGGAATTCGAGGGCTTGTTTGTGATGGTTGCCCTGGCTCCTTTTGGGGCGGCAGCCTGGTTTTTCCGAGCGGGAGTGCCTGAGGACGGAGAGGTTGTGGACCTTGGATTCTGGGAAGTACTAAGCGAGATGCGCAGCCCGGTACATCTGCTGTTTGCGGCATTGCTGTTTTTTGAAACGGCGGCAGAGCTATCTATGTTGCAGTGGGCGGCACTGCATTTGATCTTGCGGGCGGGAATGAGCCCTTCGGCGGCGATGTACTTTTTGAGTTTCTATTGCCTTTGCCTGTTGGGCGGACGGTTTGTGGCGCAAGCGCTGCTGCAGCGGTTTCCGCATCGGCGCCTGTTGCTGGCGAGCGCGGGGATGTCCTGGATGGGGATCCTGATCTTCAGCAGCACGAATAACCATCTGGGGGCCGGGATGGGTTTGGCGCTGTCTGCCATCGGGTTTTCGTTTGTGTATCCGTTGCTGGTGGAGCGGATTGGGAGTCGATTCCGGGAGTATCATGCCAGCTTGTTTCACGGGATTTTTGGGCTAGGGATGCTGGGGGGATTCTTAGCCCCGGCGCTGATTGCCCTTTGGGCGGACTGGTCGAATGAGAGTTCGGCGATGACGCTGCCGCTTTATTGCAGCCTGATGGTGTTTGTGCTGCTGCTGTTGCTGTGGGTGGAGTCGAAGATCAGCGCGAGCCGAGTTGTTCGAAGCTGATGTTGAGCACGGGGTATTGCTTCCAGTCGCGGAAATCGTAATGCCACCACTCATCGTCGTTGACGGTGAAGCCCTGGGCTTCCATCGCCGTGCGGAGGAGTGAGCGGAGCCAGCGCTCGTGAGAGGTTCCGCCAGGGTAATCGGGAAAGGCGCGATCTGAGAATTCGTCGAAGCCGCTTGGCATCTGGACTGGTTTGCCTGTCTTGAGGTCGTAGAGCGACAAGTCGACGGCACAGCCTCGATTGTGGCGAGAACCGGTTGCCGGGTTTGCTACAAAGTTGCGCTGCTTTTCCGGGGTGGCTTCCCAGAACATTTTGGTGACTCGCCAGGGACGGTAGGCGTCGTGGATGAGGAGGCCAAAGCCTTTAGCCTTGAGCGCCTGGTGTGCGGCCAGGAGTGCTTGCGCTGCGGGGCGCTGCAGGTAGGCGGCCTTTTGTGAGTAGAGTGGGGCACCCATGAAGTTATCTGTAGTGGCGTAGCGGATGTCGAAGTGAATTTCGGGGTCGAGGGTGCGGAGGTTGACGAGGTCTGGCTGGCGGAGGTCTGGGGATTGCACGGGTGGAGTGCTTTGATCAGCCAGGCGACGCAGCTCGGCGAGGGGCTTCTGCATGACGATGCGGAAGTTGCGGTTGGGTGCCGGGAGGCGAGGGAACCAGACGGGGCCGACGCTCAAGCCATTGGCCTTGAGGATCAAGTCTTCTCCGGCGTACATGGAGTTGGGAGGGAAGCGGTAGTGGTTGCGGGCGATAGGGATCAATTGAGCCAGGGAGAACCATTCGATGAGGCAGTGGAGTTTGCCGGCATGTTCGAGGAGATAGAGCTTGTTGAAGTCCCAGCCGTATTCGGCGAGGTCGCGAGACTGGAAGGGAGAGGGCTCGGTGCTGTATTGAGAAAGTTGTGGGAAGGATGGCGCTGTTGCAGGTTTGTATTCGCCGCTGGTGTTGGGTGCGTAGCGGATGAGATTGCGGAGGGCGAAGTCTGCGGAGTCTTTGGTGGTGAAAGCGACGGCGGCCCATTGGCGGTTGCGTTTGACTCTGAGCAGGGCGGAGTGGCCATAGACGGCACCGGCGTGGCTGACCGAATCGGCGTTGAGCTGAAAGCCGAGGCCGAAGTTTTCACCACCGGCCTGGGGCTGCCACATCTCGTCGAGGGTGGTGCGCTTGAGGACCGGAGTGGTGTCGTCACGCATGAGCCAGCGGGCGAAGCGCAGCAGATCGTCTGTGGTGGTGACCAGGTTGCCTGCCGAGACGAGGCCGAGCTCAAAGGTGGGGGCGGGGAAGGTGCGCCCGTCGGTGGTCCACATGATGGAGGGCGGGAGGTCTTTGGGGAGGCTGAGCCCGGTTGCTGTGAGACCGAGGGGAGTGAAGATGTGTTGCTGCAGGTAGGCGGCGTAGGTTTGGTTGGCGGTGCGTTCGATGACGTCGCCGAGCAGGGTGTAGGCAGCGTTGGAGTATTTGGTGGTGGTGCCGGGCGGGTAGATGAGCTTCACGCCTTTGAGGCTGGCGGTGACCTGTTTGAAGGTGCTGGGTTGGGTATCGAAGTAATGGCCGCGACCGGGTTCGCGGACGATGCCGCTGCGGTGGGCGAGGATTTGGCGGAGGGTGGAAGGGTAGTTGAGTTCCGGGAGGTAGCGGCTGATGGGTTGGTCGAGATCGAGTTTGCCTGCCTCGACCAGTTGCATGATGGCGATGGCGGTGAAGAGCTTGGTGATGGAGCCGGCGCGGTACGGAGTGGATGGTGAAGCGTTGGTGTGCTTTTGATGGAGGGTTTGTTGGGCGTCGGTGATGGCCAGAGAGAGGGCGGGGAGTTGGTGGAGCTTTACTTCCTGGTCGATGGCCTGATCGAGTGGTTGCCATTGCGCGCTGAGGGTGAGGGCGGAGAGAAGGATCAGAAGGGGTTTCATGGGCGGATGACTTCCTGGTTGGAGATGTTGAGATTGGACTGGATGCGGACGCTGGCCGGAGTGTTTGTATTCAGGCGCTGTCGGCGGAAGGTGGGCGGCCAATAGTTGGGGGTGAATTCAAAGCGCGAGGAGGCGGCGAGGTGGGGCGTCCAGTAGAAGCTGCGCGAGTCGCGGAGGCAGACTTTGCCGTCGGCATCGAGCCACTCGACGGTGAGGTCATCCGATTCTTTTTCGGCGAGGCTGTTGAGTTGAAAGCGGAGGGTGAGCTGCGGGGTGGGGTTGTCGAAGCGGTAGGCACGGATGTGCTGGAGTTGGTTGCGCGAGGGGAATGTGTTGACAAGGCGGGGTTGCCTGCCGAGGGTGGCGGCCAGGCGGACGACGCGTTGCCATTGTTGCTCATAGATCGGCATGACGTCAGAGACCAGCCAGACCTGGCGGTCTTTGGCGAGCAGTTCGAGGAGGGTGGATTGGGTCTCTGGGGAGAGAGGTTCGGTGAGGGTTTGGAAGTAGAACTCACGCGGAAGCTTGGTGGCACGGCTGAGGATGTAGATGGAGCGGTCGATGCCCCAGTTGGGAGTTAAGGCATCGAGCTCTGGATGCTGGGCGAGCCAATCGCCGGCGTGGGTGGTCATGTCGGACCAATGGTTGATGCCGCCGGTTGCTTTGGTTTGCGTGATGTAAGCGCCGTAGGCGCGTGTGGCATCGAAGCCGGCCCAAAGCAGGAATGCGAGGGTCAAGGCTCTGGGCGGGAGAGCGAGTTGCGAGATGGCGATTGCGGCGGCTACTTGCCAGAAGGGTGCCATCAGCAGAAGGTGGTGCATTCTGCCGGCATCGGGGAAGGCGAGGTTCCAGACCCAGACGCCGATGGCGGTGGTGTAGAGGGTGAGAGCCAAGCGTTGGCGGGTGTAGAGCGTTGCCAGCAAGCCAAGGCCGAAGAGAATCAGAAGGGCTGGGCCGCGAAGAACGCTCGATGGTGGTGGGCCTACTGTAAAGTCCATGCTCCAGGTGCCGCGCAGCATGAGGTCGAAAACATGCCAGCGATCGGCGAGGATCTTGCCCCAGTCTGATGGCATTTTTGTGCTTTGTTTGCCGAAGCCCAGAATGACTTCCGGGACGGCCCAGGCGAAGTAGAGGATAGGGCTGACGATTAGGATGGCCAGCAGAAGGCCGGCGGGAAAGTACCACCAACGGGCTTGTTGCCAGGTGAGTCTGGCGCGGAAGAGCAGGATGGCAGGGGCCAGGGAGCCGAGGACCCAGATGAAGGTGAGCTTCTCGTGGAAGGCGAGCGCGAGCAGTGCCACGGCGAGGAAGAAGAGTGTTGCGCCGCCGGTGCGCCACCACTGCTGGAGGCAGGCTATTGCAGCGAGGGCGAGTAGCTGTTGGAGCAGGAATGGCCCGAAGCCTGTTGGCATGTGGAGGACGAGTTCTACGTCTACCAGCAGGAGGCCGAGTGTGAGGAGTGCGGCGGTGGGGCCTGCTTCGCGCCTCGCGATCCAGTAGGCGAGGGCGAAGATGCAGAGCGAGACGGCGATGTTGGTCGAGCGCGTGACGATTGGGCTTGTGCCGAAGAGCCGGAAGGGAACGGCGTAGATCACGGCATCGAGAGTGCCGACGTAGGGCATGGTGACAAAGGGGATGGCACGGTGCGCTACGGTGAAGCCCCAGGGAAGATTGAGGCGCTCTTCGGAGCCGAAGGCGAGCTTGGATGCCAGGGGATGAAAGTGGGCCTCATCGTATTCGAGGCCCAGGTTCGAGATCCATGGGAGGGTTGCTGCCAGGAAGAGGAAGGCAGCGAGGGCGAGGCAGGCTAGCTCCGAGCGGCGCATCAGTTGGTGACAGTAAACACCATCGGTTCGCTTTGCTTGCCGTCGGGATTCTTGATGACCACTTTATGTTTGCCGGGCTTGGCATAGACGGCCGGGGGCACGACGGCACCGAGGGCGTCGACGTTGCCGAAGTTGGTTTCGAGCTCTTTGCCGTCCATTAGGATTTTTGCGCCGGGGAGGAAGTTGGCACCGGCGACGCCCATGGCAGAGACGCCGCTGGCCTGTACGTTAAAGCCCTTGGCGGCGGGTGTTGCATCGGGATGGAGCGACTTGATGGTGGGGGCTGGACCTGTCTTGGCGAGTACGACCCAGGTGAGTGAATTGGAGGAGCGGCCATCGGGGGATTCAACCGTGACGACGTAGTTGCCGGCCTTGGCGATCATTTCTACCGGGACGATGGCGGCTAGAGACGTACCGTCACCGGAGGCAGTTTCCATCGGCATGCCGTTGATCTTGATGCGGGTGCCCTTGATGAGATTGACGCCTGTGACACTGAGGGCACTGCCGCCGTTGGGTTGCTGGTTGAAGGGCTGGCCTTCCATTACCTTGTCGGGCAACAGCTTTTCGATTTTCGCTTCCGGAAGGACTGGCTCTTTTTCCTTTACAGTAATGCAGGAGGTGAAGAAGATGGTGGCAGACAGTGCCACAGAAGTCAGTAGTTTCATTTCATTCTCAGGTTAGACGAAAGACGGCGTATCTGCCGTCGTCAAAAATTGTTTGTGTATTGGGGACCGGCACGAAGCGACGAACGAAGCCAGAGGACAAGAAGGGGCCGCCATAAATGGTGCCGCCGCGCGCGGCACGAACGCGGTCGACGATGATGTAGCGGAAACCAGAAGATTTGAGGCGGGCAATCATTTGCGCCGGGTCGGTAATTTTGGGGCCGGAGTGGACATTGCCCAGCCAGGTGTAGGTGAAGCCGCCGAACCAGTCGCCGTAGGATTTGCCCGGAGCATAGGCGCGGATGTCATCGCAGAACCAGGTGTAGACGAGGTCGTTTTTCTGGACGATGTGGCTGGCGGCCTGGGTTGCTTTGTAATACGGGAGCACGGCGCGGAGTGTGCCTTGCGTTGCGGGCCAGGTGACGGGAGGGGGAACGCCGTAGCGGACGAGATTGCTGGTGAGGAGCATGTTGCTCAGCAGTAGTGGAGTGAGCAGCAAGGAGACGTAGGGCGCGCGCCAGCCGAGGCGTTTGAAGCTTGAGAGCAGAAGTAGCGACCAGATGGGCAGCAGGCAGGCTTCATAGCGCATGACCTGGCCGGAGCGGAACCAGAGAAGAGTGAACAGGAGGCTGCCGAGTGTGGCGACTGCGGTTGTTGCATCGATGCGGCGACTGCGTTTGGTGAAGGAGACTGCGGCGACTAGAAGGAGGATGAGGCAGGAGGGGCCGAAGCGGAAGAGGTCGGCATAGGTGCTGGGCGGGATGGTGATCATGTGCCAGGGCATGGCGAGGAAGGCAAGCAGATCTCTGCCGACGCCGTAGCTGGCATTGACTTCAAAGAGGGCCTTCACGTCGGGGGAGTTGGAGAGAAAGGGGTAGAAGGGGGAGCCGGTGAAGCGCCAGCCGCGGAACCACCAGGCAAGGCCAACGGCAACAATGCCCGTGCTGAGCAGGAGGCCCCGCTCGATGGTGTGCCGCAGGTTTCGATTGCGCCAGAGATGGTAGGCAAGGTCGGCAGCGATAAAGCAGGAGGCGACGAGCAGGCCCTGGAGCTTGCTGGCACCGGCGCAACCGAGGATCAAGCTGGCGGCGATGAGGCGGGGTGTGTTGTGGCGAGCCCCGTGGGCGAGTAAGAGGCAGACGCCGGTGCTGAGCCAGGCGGTGAGTGCGAAGTCGGCGTATTCTTGCCGGACGATGTAGCCGAAGATGGGGGAGCCGAAGCTGAGGGCCAGTGCAGCCAGGATGCCGGCCTGAATGCGGTAGCGGCGGGCTTGCCAGGAGAAGAGCCCGATGAGGATCGCGAGGTATTCGAGGTTGACCAGTTTGAGGAGATTGGCGTCCTGGGTGAGATACCAATGGCGCATGTAGAGCATGACGGGCATATGGGGCTGGGCATTGAAGCGAATGCCGTCGTGGTAGAGGATCTTCTGCTGCTCCATGTAGAAACGGGCCGCGGACATGTGATACATGGTGCTGTCGTATTCGAGGATGGGCAGCATCAGGTCTGGGATGTAGAGGAGCAGGAGCGGTAGCGCCCACAAGTAGCGCCAGCGCCAGCGCGGGCGATTCAGGAGCGGCCAGGCGAGCGCGAGGCCGACCAAGCCTTCGACGATGGTGAAGGTGAGAATGCCTCTGGGCGTGAGGCGGCCGAAGCTGCCAAAGAGAAAAATGCCGAGGGCGGCGGCACCGGTGCCGAGTGCCATAGCGGACGCATGCCTTAAGCCGCCGGCGAGGCGCAGGCGGAGCAGGCGCAGAATGCCCAGACCGAAGCAGTAGTCGGCCAGAAAGATAGGGAGGCTGGTGAGCAGGGCCTGCAAGGCGTAGCGCAGGAGGAGCCAGCCGTCAAAGGAAGGTTCTGCCAGTTGGCCGAGGAAGGTTTGGAAGTTGGGGAGCCACCAGTCAGGAAACCAGCTCCAGGGAGCAGGCTTCACGCGACCGAGCTCGAGCCTTGAGCGGTACGAGCTGCCTCATGTGCGGGTTGTTCCATCGGCAAGAAGCGGTACTTCCAAAGGGTCCACATGGCGTGGAAGCCATCCTGCCAGCGAATCTTCTTGCCTTCGAGGATGCCGCGGGCGTTGTAGCTGATGGGGACTTCGTAAATCTGGTGGCCGAGCCTGCGGACCTTTGCTGTGACTTCAGGGCAGAACTCAAAGCGGAGGCAGCGGAGGCGCATGGAGCGCAGGACGTCGATGTGGAAGGCTTTGTAGGCGGTTGCTTCGTCGGTGATGGAGGACGCGAACAGAACGTTGGTTGTGGTGGTGAGAAGTTTGTTGGCCAGCCAGTTGGCGAACTTCATGCCCTTAAGGTCGCCCATGAAACGACTGCCGTAGACCACTGTGGCCTTGCCATCGACGATGGGCTGGAGCACCTTGATGTAATCGTTGGGATCGTATTCGAGGTCACCGTCCTGGATGAGGATGATGTCGCCGGTGGCTTTGCGGATGCCGATGCGGATGGCTGCGCCTTTGCCGAAGTTCTCGACGGAATGATGGATGGCGACGAGGCCGGTGTAGCGGTCGAGGATCTCGGAGGTGCCGTCGGTCGACCCATCATCGACGATCACGATTTCTTTATCGCAGCCGACGGGCAGAGGGGCTTTCATGACGCGGTCGAGCACCATCGGGATCACGTTGACCTCGTTGTAGACCGGGATGATGATGGAGACCTTCACGTTTGTTGCTGATCCTATCGCTTTTCGAGCACGGCGAAAACACTTTGTCCGAAGGGCGGGGTGACCCAGGATTCCAGCTTTTCGAGAACGGGGACAATGCGCTTGTCGAAGAGTTCGATCTGGCCTTCACTTTGTTCGGTGCGCTGGAAGATTTTGGCATTGGCCCACCAGCCGAAGAAGCCGATTGTGTTCATGTAGCGGAGTTCTGTGGCGTGGAAGCCTGCGGCTTGTGCGGTGGCGGCGAAGCTGGAGCAGGTGTAGCGGCGGTAGTGGCCAAGGAATTTGTCGATGGGGCCGTAGAGGGCCATGAAGGCAGGCACGATCAGAACTGCTTTGCCGCCTTTGGGGAGGATGCTGGCGAAAGCCTTGAGTGTGCCAAGGTCGTCCTCGATGTGTTCGAGGACGTTGAGGCAGACGATGCTGTCGGGGGATTCGGACTTGAGGTCGAGGAAACGCGGGTCCATGGCGTCGAGGACTTGCGAGCTGATGTTGCTTTGGTTGCGGAAGCGGGCCTGGTGTTGTTCAATGCAGACGGGTTCGATGTCGACGCCAATCACACGATCGCGGTCGGCGATCATGCGGGTGAAATTGCCGATGCCGCAGCCGACCTCCACGACGCGGCGACCGAGCGGTGCCATGGCGAGGCGGGATTGCCACTCGAAATAATTGACGGCGCGCGACATGCGTTGCTGGTCGCGGAGGGTGTAATCGCTAGTTGTAGAAACTTCGGCCGGGAGCAAACTACTATTCTAAGCCAGCGGCGGGGCGGTTACACTGGTCAATACCCACACATGAGCAGCCTACTGGACCGCCTGAAGCAGGGCATCCAAAAAACCCGAAGCGGACTTGTTGGTTCGCTGGACAATTTGATCCATGGCCGCAAGGAGATCGATCCGGATCTTCTGGAGGAATTGGAGTATTCGCTGATCAGCTCTGATATCGGTGTGCGAACGGCAACCGAGATTCTGGACAGTATCAAGCAGCGGGTAGATCGCCAGCAACTTTCGGATGCGACCGAGCTGCGGGCGCTGATCCGTCAGCAGTTGCTGGACATTCTTGAGGCAAACGAAAAGCCGATGAATTGGGCGAGCAAGCCGCCAACGGTGGTGATGATTGTTGGTGTGAACGGGGTCGGCAAGACGACGACCATTGGCAAGCTGGCGAACCGCTTTAAGGGTGATGGGCAATCGGTGTTGATCTGCGCCGCCGATACGTTTCGTGCGGCGGCGATTGAACAACTGGAAGTTTGGGCCAAGCGGAGTGATGTAGAGATGATTCGGCAGCAGACGGGGTCTGACCCGAGTGCGGTGATTTTTGATGCGCTGACGGCGGCCAATGCCCGCAACACTTCACTGGTGCTGGTGGACACAGCGGGCCGGTTGCATAACAAAGAGCACCTGATGGCAGAGCTCGAAAAGATGACGCGCACAACGCGGCGGGTGGTGCCGGACGCGCCCCATGAAGTGTGGCTGGTGCTGGACGCGACGACCGGGCAGAATGGGCTGGAGCAGGCCAAGAAGTTTACCGAGAGTGCTGGTGTGACTGGCATCGTGTTGACGAAGCTGGATGGCACGGCCAAGGGCGGTGTGGTGGTGGCGATTGCCCGAGAGATGAATTTGCCGATTCGTTTTGTCGGCGTGGGCGAGCAGATTGACGATTTGATTCCATTTGAGGCAGACAAGTTTGTTGCATCCTTATTCGACAATTGAGCGCACAGAGCGGCTGAATCCGTTCATGCGGGAAGCGCTGGATCTGGCGCGAGCGATGATGGGGCAGACCAGCCCCAACCCGAGCGTTGGCTGCGTGATTGTGCGCGGCGAAACGGTAGTGGGGCGTGGGGCCCATCGGTATGCCCAGAAAGATCATGCCGAAGTAGTGGCACTTCAGGAAGCTGGGGCGCTTGCGGCTGGGGCCGATGCCTATGTGACGCTTGAGCCCTGCTCGCACCAGGGGCGGACGGGACCTTGTGCAGAGGCACTGATTGCGGCCGGGGTGAAGCGGGTGTTTGTTGCGATGCAGGATCCGAATCCGCTGGTGAGTGGGAGTGGGTTGCACCGGTTGCGCGAAGCAGGGATTGCTGTCGAGATGGATCATGCGGCGCAAGTGGAGGCTTCTCGCATCAATGAAGCCTTTGCGCATTTCATGCGGACACAGCGACCGCTGGTGACGCTGAAGAGCGCTGTGACGCTGGACGGAAAGATTGCGGCCCCGGAAGATAACGAAGGTTGGATCACGAGTGAATCGGCGCGGCACCACGTGCAGAGCCTGCGGCACTGGAGTGACGTGATGATCACCGGTATTGGGACGGTGCTGGCCGATGATTGTATGTTGACGGACCGGACGGGTGTGGAGCGGTCGCGACCGTTGTTGCGGGTGGTGCTGGATTCGCAGTTGCGCTTGCCGATTAGTTCCCGCATGGTGACGTCAGCGGCGCAGGACGTTATGGTGGCGACAACGACGGCGGCTTCGCCGCAGCGTCGTAAAGCACTGGAGGACAAGGGTGTGGAGGTGGTGGTTTTTGATGCTGCCAATGGACGTGTGAGCCTCGAGTTGCTGGTGCAGGAACTGGGTCGGCGCAAGTATCTTTCGGCTATGGTTGAGGCGGGTAGCAAGGTGAACTGGGGTGCGCTGGACAGTGAAATTGTAGACAAGGTGTTTTTCTATTACGCGCCCAAGATTTTGGGTGGTCTGCAGTCGTTGCCGATTGCCGGTGGGTTAGGAAGACGCCGCAGGGCCGATGCGATTCAGTTGCGTGATGTCCGGCTGCATCCGGTGGCTCCTGAGGAATTTGCCGTGGAAGCGTGGATTGAGAAGGAATAGATGTTTACTGGTTTGATCGAAGCATTGGGTGAGGTGGTGTCCTTCACCAAGCAGCCGACTGGCGCGAAATTGCGGATTGCCTGTGCCGCGGTGACTGCGGATGCCAAGGAGGGGGATTCCATTTGTGTGAATGGGGTTTGCCTGACGGCACTCGAGATCAAGGAAGGCGCGTTTACGGCTGATCTTGCGCCGGAGACGCTGGCGCGGACGAATCTGTCTACGCTTGCGGTGGGAAGTGCAGTGAATCTGGAGCGCAGCCTCTTGCCGACGACGCGACTGGGCGGGCACATGTTGCAGGGGCACGTGGACGGCGTGGGCCGGATTGCCGAGTTGCGCGAGTTGGGTGAGGGGAACTGGTGGCTGGGGGTGGAAGTTCCGGTAGAGCTCGAACGGTATCTGGTTTTCAAGGGATCGATTGCGATTGACGGGATCAGCTTGACGGTCGCTTCTGTGGAGGGGCGGCTGGTTGGGGTGACGATCATTCCGCACACTTGGACGCATACCAATCTGGGGCGGCATCAGGTGGGGGATTTGGTGAACCTTGAGACCGATGTGATTGCGAAGTATGTGGAGAAGATGCTCTCTCACATCAGCTTGCCGAAGTAGGGGAAAATAATGGCATGGCAACTCATGTTGAGTCTCTCCGTGCACAGAGTTTTGTAAGCGCGCGTACACAATCGATACCCTGGACGCTTTGGTGCATGGCGATTGCTTGTACCTCGGCCATTATTGGGGCGCACTGGGATATCTCCTGGCACTCTTCGATTGGTCGCGATAACTTCTGGACGCCTGCTCATATTGCCATCTATCTGTGTGGATTGTTTGGGGGCATCAGCTCTGGCTGGCTGATTTTTTCCAATAGCTTTAACGTGGGTCAGCCGGACCGTAGCAACACTGTCAGCGTCTTTGGATTGCGTGCGCCGCTGGGGGCTTTTCTGGTGGCCTGGGGTGGGGTGGCTATGCTGACTTCTGCTCCTTTTGATGACTGGTGGCACAATGCTTATGGTCTTGATGTGAAGATCATTTCGCCGCCGCATGTATTGCTGATTTTCGGTTTCCTGATGGTGCAGGTTGGCGGGTTGCTGCTGGCTTTGGGTGAGATGAACCGGGCGACGGAGCAGAAGCGCCAGCGGTTGGAACAGATGTTTCTCTACCTGGGCGGGTTGATTCTGATTACGCTCACGATCTTGATTCTCGAACTGACTTCGCGTGTGCTGATGCATACGGGCTGGTTTTACCGGACGGTATCGATTGGGGTGCCGCTGATTCTGGCGCTGATGTCGAGAGCGAGCGGCCATCGGTGGGGGGCAACGATTACGGCAGGGATTTACACGATCTTTTTGCTGGGCTTCCAGTGGGTGTTGCCGTTGTTTCCTGCCGAGCCGAAGCTGGGGCCGGTGTACTTTCCGGCGACTTACTTTGTGCCGCCACAGTTTCCGCTGCTGCTGATTGTGCCTGCGTTGGCCTGTGACTTGTTCTGGCGACGTGAGCGTTCGCCCTGGGTGCAGTCGCTGGGCGGGGGGCTTTTGTTTCTGGCCGTCTATGTCGCAGTGCAGTGGCCTTTCGCGAATTTTCTGATGTCGGATGGGGCGAAGAACTGGTTCTTCGGGTCGCATCACTTTGGCTATTACACCCACCCCAATTCGTATCTGCGACGGGGCTTATTCTATGCGCCTGACAATGAGAAGACTTTGCTTGGCTTTGCCAGCATGATGGGGCAGGCGGCATTGATTGCGGTGCTGAGCACGCGGCTTGGGCTGGGCTTTGGAAACTGGATGAGAGCGGTGCAGCGTTGAGGGGCCTGGCCCTTCTTTTCGGCCTGAGCCTCGCGCTGGTTGCACACGTTGGGGTGAACGATGTGTTCTTTGAGGGGATGGCGGGGAAGTATCCACTCTATGTGACGATTCGTCCTCCGGTTGTGATCCCCGGGGTGGCTGAGATTTCGATACGGTCGGCGGCGAAGGATGTGAAGGAGATTCGCATTACGCCGATGACGCTCAGCGGAGCGGGGTCAAAGTATCCACCGACGCCGGATGTGGCGGTGCGGTCACAGGAAGATCCGCAACTGTTTACGGGCGGGTTGTGGATTATGGGGGCTGGGTCCTGGCAGGTTAGGGCGATTGTCCAGGGTGAGCGGGGCGAGGGAGTGGTTTCGATTCCGGTGCCGGCCATGTCGCAGAAGCTGACCACGATGGATCCGCTGACCGGAGGTATTTTGCTGGGTTTGATGTTGCTGCTGGCGGCCGGGGTGGTGGGCATTGCGGGAGCAGCAGTGCGGGAGGCAGGGTTGCGCGCGGGGATGGTGGCCGATAGCAGGCGGATTCGTGCCGGGAGAATTGCCATGGGAGTCGGCTTGGTGGTGGCTGTGGGGATTATCTGGTTTGGCAAGAGTTGGTGGGAGGGAGAGGCTGCCGATTATGCGCAGTCGATCTACCAGCCGATGACGATGCAAGCGCGACTGGAGAATGGAAAGCTTCAATTGCAGTTGGCTGGGAGGACGGGGCGGCAAGCCCGGTCGCTCGATGACTTTGTGCCGGACCATGGCCATTTGATGCATCTGTATCTTGTTCGTGAACCCAAATTGAATATTGTTTATCATTTGCACCCGGAAAAGTCAGGGCCTGGGTTATTTGAGTTAGTAATGCCGTCATTACCTTCTGGGAATTACAAGATTTTTGCAGATGTAGTTCATGCGAATGGATTTCCTGAAACGGTCTCTGCGGCGCTGGCGATCGAGTCGGATTTAGTTGGGAAAGCAGCTTCTGCGGATGACGCCGGAGCTCAATTTGGTGAAGTGAACTTCAAGGAAGCCAAGCTTGCGGATGGAGGCAAAGTACGCTTTGAAAGCGCTGAAAAGATAGTGGCTGGCCGTGGGGTCAGCTTGCGGTTTGTGGTGGAAGATGCGGATGGAAACCCTGCTGCAAACTTGCGCCCTTACTTGGGGATGCCCGCTCATTTGGCGATTTTCAAGAAGGACTTAAAAGTATTCTCACATATTCATCCGAATGGAAATATATCGATGGCTGCCTTCGAAATGGCGCAGACTAATTTGTTGCCTTTGAACGGCAATGTGTTAGTATCCTCCCATGGTGGATCCGGGGGGAACGAGGTTGTGCCTGCCGAGTTTCACTTTCCATTTGGGTTTCCATCGTCCGGAAACTATCGAATGATCTTGCAGTTTGCGCGAAGGGATTTTGTAGAGACCGTCGCCATTGATGTAGACGTCGATCGATAGATAGAGGAGCAGCCTGGAATGTGGGGCGCGATTCGAGAGCTGATGAGTCAGCTCGAGGAAGCGATTATCGTGCTGGATGAACACGGCGAGATGGCCGTGATCAACGCTGCAGCCCAAGCGAGGCTGGTGCAGGCGGGGACTGTCGATGGAACTGAGGGAATCCGGGTGTTGCGGCTGCCGGGTGGAGCCAAGGTGCAGGCTATAGAAGAGGCAATGGGTTTGCCGATCCCCCAATTGGACCAGGCAGCCTCGGGCCTGCCTGTGGTGCTGGCGATTCGAAGCCTGGAACAGTATGTCTACGTTAGCCCAGCCTATGAGCGGATTTTTGGAGAAGGGGCGGAGGCGCTCTTTGGAAACGTCAATGCGGCGATGGAGCGAGTGCACGAAGAAGATCTGGCACGGGTGAAGGAGAGCTTTGAAGCGGATCGGGCCGGGAGCCCACAGGAGTATGAATATCGTTTTCGACACGCCAATGGGGCCTGGCGCAAACTACGCGTCAAAGTGCATCCCTTTCTGGATCGCACCACCGGGCAGCAACTGATCGCATCGCTTGCAGAAGACATCACGGATTCCAAGCCCGTGCCGCGGAAGCGGAGCACCAGTGGAAGCGCCCTGAGCAGTGCGAACGATTTTCGCAAGGCTCTCGAGCAATGCGTTGACGATTGGAATTCTGCGCCGCAATCCGCCTTTTTCGCCTTGGTGTTTGTCGACCTGGTACGCTTTCGTGCTGTGAATGATTCGTTTGGTTTTGCCGAAGGAGATCGGGTGCTGGCAGAGACGGGGCGCCGCATTCAGGCTTGTTTGCCGCCAAAGAATCTGGTTGCCGGCTTTGGGTCGGACCGGTTTGCGATTCTGTTTCGGAGCTGTAGCGAGGGGCGCGAAGTGGAGGCCCTGATCCAAAAGATCTTGAAGGAAGTGGCTGCGCCGATGAATCTTGGTGAGACAACGATTCAAGTGAGTGCGCGGGCAGGCGCGGCGTTTCCGCAGGGGATGGATTGCTCTGCCGATGCCTTGCTGAGGAATGCCGATGCAGCCTTGCAAATGGCAAAACAACGCCGCGAGCCAATAATCGTTTCGACGATATCTCGTTCCGCCAAATCCATGGAGCAGGCTTCGCTTGAGTTTGATTTGTCACGGGCGATCGACAACGAAGAGTTCTTTTTTGAATTTCAACCTGTCTTTGATCCGGTGGATGGGAAGATCCAACTGCTGGAGGCATTGGTGCGGTGGCGGCATCCGAGGCTGGGGGTGATTTCACCGTCTTCGTTTATCAGCCTGGCGGAAGATTCGGGGTTGGTGCTGCGGCTGGATATGCAGGGGTTGGAGCGGTTAGGCCGCCAGCTCGAGTACTGGCACGAGGTGGAGCCACGGCTGCGTGAGATCCCGGTCAGTATCAATATTTCAGGTCGGCACTTCCCGAACTTTGTGATGGAAAAGCAGTTCGTGCGATTGCTGAAGCAGCCGGCGTTGCGGCAGGCAAAGATTATTTTTGAGATCACAGAGAGCGTGTTTGTCGAGTCGAACCATCGGACGGCGGCGGGGCTGGAACGCCTGCGACAGGCGGGTGTGAAGATCTGGCTGGATGACTTTGGGGATGGGTATTCTTCGTTTCGGTATCTGGCACATTTTCCGGTGGACGGGATCAAGATCTCAGAATCGTTTGTGAAGAAGTGCGTGAAGGAAGAGAAGTCGCGGGTGATTCTGGCTTCGCTGCAAACGCTGGCGCGGGGTTTGAATGTGGATGTTGTGGTGGAGGGGGTCGAGAGCCGGGAGCAGTTTGAGACGGTGAAGACGATGGGCTTCACTGCGGTGCAGGGATACTATCTTTCGAGACCGATTGCTGCCAAGGATGTGCCGAAGCTCTTTGCGGCGGTAGGGATGGCCAAGGCTGCTGGGAAGCAGCGCGCCTAGAACTTACACTGGTAAGGTTGCCTGAAGCGAAGCCCAAACACCTCGAACAGTTTCTTGCCCTGAGTGGTCAGGGCAGCTATGCCGATTTACACCGCTGGTCTGTGGCGGAGTCTGCAGAGTTTTGGAAGCTGCTGCGAGAGTATGCTGGTTTGCCTGCGGCGGGCGAGGGGATGAATTTTGCTGAGGTGCTACTGCGGCGGGCGGGCGAGGGTGAGCTGTTGTTGTACCGCGATGAAGAGGGCAGGGAACTGAACTGGAGCGGGACGAGACTGAAGGCGGCGGTTGGAAGCTTTGCCCGGCTGCTGCGTTCTTTGGGGGTGGTTGCCGGGGACCGGGTAGCGGCAGTTGTT
Organism: Bryobacter sp.; assembly: GCA_044340255.1. Taxonomy (GTDB): domain Bacteria; phylum Acidobacteriota; class Terriglobia; order Bryobacterales; family Bryobacteraceae; genus Bryobacter. The sequence continues at coordinate 40,235 of JBIITX010000037.1, forward strand.
ACCAATCGGCCCGAGACGATCGCATTGATGCTGGCCACGGTTTCGATCGGTGCGGTGTGGAGTTCCTGTTCGCCAGACTTTGGGGCGGAGGGGATTCTCGATCGCTTTGCGCAACTGGAGCCGCGCGTGCTGTTTGCCAACCGCAGCTATTGTTTTGGCGGCAAGCGATTTGAGCTCGAAGAGCGGATGGCCGCAGTGAGGGAGGGGCTGGCTGGGCTGCGCGCGTTGCTCTATGTGGAAGACCTTGAAGAAGACTCTGGTGGGTCGCCTGAATATGTGATGTTGCCGCAGGAACACCCCCTGTTCATTTTGTTTTCGAGCGGGACTACCGGGTTGCCGAAGTGCATTGTTCATTCTGCGGGCGGGACGCTGGTGCAGATTGTGAAAGAGCATTTGCTGCATGTGGACTTGCAGCCGGGCGAGAGGCTTTTCTATTACACAACCTGCGGCTGGATGATGTGGAACTGGCTGGTGGTGGGGCTGGCGAGCGGGGCAGTGCTGGTGCTGTATCACGGCTCGCCGATGTGGCCGGACGCCGGGGTGTTGTGGCGCATGGCGGAGAAGGACCGGGTGGCGCATTTCGGGACCAGTGCGAAGTATCTGGCCTTGCTGGAGAAGCAGGGCTATGTGCCGCGTGAGAAGCACGAGCTGTCGGCATTGCGGCAAGTCTTGTCGACCGGGTCGCCGCTGTTGCCGGAGAGCTTTGATTTTGTGTGGCGGGATATCAAGCCGGAGGTGCATCTGGCGTCGATTTCCGGTGGAACCGATATCGTCTCGTGTTTTGTGTTGGGCAACCCGCTGGGCAAGGTGAAGCGGGGAGAGATACAGGTGGCGGGGTTAGGGATGGATGTGCAGGTTTGGAATGCAGAGGGGCAAAGGGTTTGGGATGAGGCTGGGGAGTTGGTGTGTGTGAATCGATTTCCTTCGATGCCGCTGGGTTTCTGGAATGACACAGAGGGTAAGAAATTCCAGGAGGCATACTTTGAGCGCTTTGCCGGAGTCTGGCATCACGGGGACTGGGCGAGCCAGTCGTCAGAGACCGGGGGCTTTACGATTTTTGGCCGTTCGGATACGACGCTGAATCCGGGTGGGATCCGGATTGGTACAGCCGAGATTTATCGCCAGGTGGAGAGCATTGAGGAGATTGAAGAGGCCGTTGCGGTAGGGCAGCCGTGGAAGGGGGATGTGCGGATCATTCTCTTTGTGAAGATGCGGCAAGGGCAGGCACTGAATGCCGCGATGCGGGACAAGATCTGCCAGCGCCTGAAACAGAAGGCGAGCCCGCACCATGTGCCGAAGAAGATTTTGGAAGTGAGTGCGATTCCGCGGACGGTGAGTGGGAAGATCTCGGAGGTGGCGGTACGGGATGCGGTTGCGGGGATCGGATTGAAGAATCAAAACGCGCTGGCGAACCCGGAAAGCACAAAGGAGTTCGAGGGGCGCCTCGAACTCCTTTGCGATTGATCTTTGAGACAGCCTTTAGTGTTTGGGCTGTTCGGTGGGGTTGGCCGGGGGTGGTGGGGGAGTGGACTCTTCTTTCAAGGCGTTCTTGAAGTTCTTGATTCCTTCACCCATGCCTTTTGCCAATTCCGGGAGCTTGCGGCCCCCAAAGAGCAGCAGCGCTACTCCAAGAATCAACACCAGTTCCATCGGTCCTAAGTTCGGCATATTTCTTTCCTTCTTTCCTCAGTATGGCAAATTTGCCGGACCTCAGTAAGCCAACAGCCTTTCGCCTTCGCGAACCAAGTCCTCAACCTGCGGGAGAATTTCATCTTCCAGCGAGGGGTGATAAGCAACCCAAGTATCTTTTGCGGCAACTCTGGCAACGGGCGCATCGAGATCGGAGAACAGTTCGTCTGCGATCCTGGCTGCGATTTCGGCACCAAAGCCCCAGCTCAAGACATCTTCATGGGCAATCAGCACACGGCTTGTACGCCGCACACTTTCAGCAATCGCAGTCCAATCATACGGAGCCAGGCTGCGAAGGTCAATGACCTCGACCAATTTGCCGGGATTCCGTTTTTCAAGCAACTGCGCGGCTTCGAGTGATTTTTTGACCAGCGCTCCATAACAGAGCACAGTGAGATGCTGGCCAGCTTTTACCGTATTGGCTTTCCCAAACGGGATTGTAAAATTTTCACCGGGGTGCGGGCTACGGTTATAGGGCTCCCGGTAAAGTTTCTTATGTTCCAGAAATAGCACAGGATCGTCGGCGCGGAGTGCGGTACGCAACAATCCGCAAGCGTCTAAGGCATTCGACGGGAAGACGACACGCAGGCCAGGGATGTGGGTGAAGATCGATTCTCCACACTGGCTATGGTAGACGGCACCGCCTGTAAGGTAGCCGCCGATGGGTACACGAATCACGGCCGGGCAGCTCCAGGCGCCATTGCTGCGCCAGCGCATGTTGGCCATCTCATCGCGGATCTGCATCATGGCGGGCCAGATGTAATCGAAGAACTGGATTTCGCAGCAGGGCTTGAGACCGCGCAAGGACAAGCCGATGGCACGGCCGACGATGCCGGCTTCGGCGATCGGAGTGTTGAAGACACGAGCGCTGCCGAATTCGCGTTGCAGGCCGAGAGTGGTTTTGAAAACACCACCTTTGCCTTTGACCTCAGGCAGAACATCTTCGCGGCTGCAATCGGCTACGTCTTCACCGAAGACGAGGATCTTGTCGTTGCGGCGCATCTCTTCGGCCAGAGTCTGGTTGATGGTGTCGACCATGGTGCGCGCCTCGCCTCGGAAGTCTGGCTCGGCGAGAAACTGGTCTCCCTCGATGTTGATGTCGGGGGAATAAAGATTGTCGTAGATGGAAGAGAGGGCAGGGGAGGGTTGCTCGAGGGCGAGGTCGGCGGCTTGCTGGACCTCGAGGTCGCATTCGGCCATGAGGGCCTTGAGGTCGGCCTCGCTGACGAGGCCTTCTTCGACCAGTTGGCGGAAGAGGCGTTCGATCGGGTCAAGCTCGGCTTCGCGGGCTCGCTCGGCGGTCGACTTATAGAAACGCTCGTCGTCGCTGAGGGAGTGCGAATAGGGGCGAATGACTTTGGCGTGGACGAGGACCGGCCCCAGGCCTTCGCGGCAATGGGCTACGGCCTCGGACATGGTTTGGAAGCTGGAGCGGAAGTCCAGGCCATCGACTTCGAGCCGGAGCAGGCCGGGGAAGCCGCTGAGGAGTTTTGAGATGCTGCCGCCGGGGGTTTGGAATTCGACAGGGACGCTGATGGCGTAGCCGTTGTCCTGGATGAGGAAGATCACCGGGTAACGGTGGAGGCAGGCGAGATTGATGGCCTCCCAGAATTCGCCTTCGCTGGTAGCACCATCGCCACTGGTGACGAGAGTGACCTCATCGGGGTTGGTCTTCTCGTAGCGGGTGGCATTGGCGCAGCCGATGGCGTGCAGGTATTGCGAGCCGGTTGGGGAAGAGCCGGAAATGATGTGAAGGTCGCGGCTGGACCAGTGGCTGGGCATCTGGCGACCGCCGCTCATGGTGTCGGCAGCGGCACCGACGGCCTGGAGGAACATCTGCTCGGGGGTGATGCCGAGGGTGAGGGCAATGGCGCGGTCGCGGTAGTAGAGGTGGAACCAGTCAAAGCCAGGCTCGCAGGCCATGCCGGCGGCTACCTGGATGGCTTCATGACCAGCAGCGCTGACCTGGAAGTAAATTTTGTTTTGGCGTTTGAGGAGGATTTCGCGGTCGTCGATACGACGGCTCAGATACATAAGCCGGAAGGCACGAAGCAATTCGTTTGTTGCCAGAACTTCCGACTGCGTGCGGAACGGACGCCCTAGGTGCGGCTCCGATCGGTAGGCTTGCATCTGTGGGTGCTTTCTCCCTTGTTAGTTTACTTGAAACTGTGTCAGGAGGGTGAAAAAATCAGGCAGTTTCGTGAAGCAGAATGAAGAATCCGGTTTCGATAAATTCGGGGGTGGTACGATTCCAAACCACCTTGGCGCGGCCTCGGGTGCCGGGGAGGGTGAAGTCACACTCCTGGCCGGAGCGTAGCTCGGCATTGGCATGACGGGCGCGGAAGCCGGAGGCGGAAATGTCCATCAGGCGGGCCTCAAAGGGCACCTGATATTCCTCATTCAAACGCAGCGTGACGCTGCCGGTGGCCTTGAGGCGGGCCTCGGCGCGGCGATCTTCCCAGTTGACGGGTTCCTGACGGACGGCATTCATGCCTGCCTCCTGTGGACGGGAGTCGCCACGGTTAAGCCATAAGAGCGAATTTTACGGGATAGCACCGAGCGTGACATGCCGAGAGAATCGGCTGCACGTTGGCGATGGCCGCCAGAATCTACCAGGGCGCGCCGGATCATGGCTTGTTCGAGGCCCGTGATGCCGCAATCGGGAGCATTTTGCTCGGCGGCGGCCAGAGCGCGCAGGCTGAAAACGATGTCGTCGGCATGTAGCAAAGGCCCCTTGGACATGAGGGCCGAGCGCAGCACAGTGTTACGAAGTTCTCGCACATTGCCGGGCCACTGGTAGGCGTAGAGGGCCATCATGGCGTCTGAGGCAAAGCGGAGTTCGGGATTTTGTTGGGCCAGGAAGTGGCAGGCGAGGGCTTCAATATCTTCGGGACGCTCCCGCAAGGGGGGTACCGTGATGGTGATTTGTCCAATCCGGTGGTACAGATCCTGACGGAACCGGCCCTTGGAGATGGCATCGAAGAGGGGGTAGTTGGTTGCGGCGATGATGCGGACATCGGCACGGGTTTGCTTGACGGCACCGAGCCGGTAGAAAGAACCGGTGTCGAGTACGCGCAGGAGTTTTGCCTGGAGACGGGGCTCGAGTGCGCCGATTTCATCGAGGAACAGACTGCCGTTGCTGGCGAGTTCGAGTAAGCCTTGTTTGGCGGCATAGGCCCCCGAAAAGGCGCCGCGCTCATGGCCGAAGAGCTCGGATTCCACCAGATCATCGGGCAATGCGGCACAAGATAAATCGACAAAGGCCTTGGGTTTGCGGTCGGAAAGGTGGTGGATCGCCCGGGCGACGATTTCCTTGCCACTGCCCGATTCGCCCAACAAGAGAATCGACGCCCCCGATTGGGCCGCTTTGCGCACCTGCAGGAATAGCTCCCTCATACGAGGCGAGGCTAGTATTGCGTCGACACCGAGAAACTGATGCTTTTCCACCATAGAGCTGCGTAGATACCGCTACTAGATGTTACGGTTGCTTGTGCCAAACGAGGATGAGCACTAGACCTGAATCGCGGGGGCTAAAGACCTTAGTATTGGCAAACTCCAATACTCCTTGTGGCCAGGTGACCACAGTTTTGTACTTTTATCGGATAGTTTCGTCTAGTACTAAAGGTTGTAGTCGTAAGGGCCGATCTAGCCAGTGAATATAGGGGAGTCTCGTTCCAAGCTCTCCTCCCTAATATGAATGCACTGAGTCTTCCCGCACGCGTCTACGTGTTGCTAATCAGTCTGATTGGGTCTGCTGTGGCCGCTTCCAGTCTGATTCGCTGGGAATCTGCCGATCTAATTCGATTTTCATGTTTCTTTCTGGTGGCGCTTTGCGCTGCCGGGTTGCGGGTGGGTGTGAGCAATGGCAACGGTGGGACGATGCAGATCAACATCCTGTTTGTGCTGATCGGAATCATGGAGTTGAGCCTGCCGGAGACACTTTTGATCGCTGGTGCGACGACGGCCATTCAATGTCTGCAATTGCTGCAAGGGCCGAGCCGGAGATTCCTGACCTACTTCAACGTAGCCAGTATCGCTACGGCGACCTGGATTGCACACTACGTTTATTTTCATCCTGACCTACAGAGCACTCTGGCCAGCACGCCGATTCGCTTGATACTGGCGGCGGGCGTGTTTTATATCTTCAATACCTTTCCGGTAGCGGCTGTGATTTCACTGACCGAGCACAAGAGCCTGACGCGGATCTGGCGGGAGCGCTACATCTGGAGTTTCAACTTCTATTTGGTAGGGACGGCGGCAGCGGGGCTGTTCAGCTTTGTGAATGCGTATCTGGACTGGGGCTACTCGATGCTGGCCCTCTTCTTCTTCTACCTGCTGTACAAGGTGTACTCGATGCACCTGGCCCGTATCGATAAAGAGATGCAGCATTCCGAGCAGATGGCAGACCTGCATTTGCGAACGATTGAAGCGCTGGCGCTGGCGATTGAATCGAAGGATGAAACCACGCACGAGCATTTGCAGCGGGTGCAGGTGTATGCCCTGGAGATTGGGCGCGACCTGGGGATGACCAACGAGAATCTGGAAGCGCTGCGAGCCGCGGCGATCCTGCATGACATCGGCAAGCTGGCTGTGCCGGAGCACATCATCTCGAAGCCGGGCAAGCTGACCCCGGAAGAGTTTGACAAGATGAAAATCCATCCGGTGGTGGGTGCTGAAATTCTGGAGCGGGTGCAGTTTCCTTACGACGTATCGCCGATTGTGCTGGCACACCATGAGAAGTGGGATGGTAGCGGTTATCCCTACGGTACGCGTGGGAATGATATTCCGTTGGGGGCCCGCATTTTAAGTGCCGTGGATTGTCTGGATGCGCTGGCCAGCGACCGGCAATACCGGCGCGCGCTGCCGCTCAATGAAGCGATGGCAGTGGTGGAGCGGGAAAGTGGAATCAGTTTCGATCCGCGAGTGGTAGAAGTTTTGAAGAAGCGCTATGTGGAGTTGGAAGAGATGGCGCGGGCGGCGATTCGTAGTATTGAGCCGCAGCCGAAGCTCTCCAAGCGCGTCAAAATTGAAGCAGGGCTGGCCCCGGCTACCGGGTTTGAGCAGACGAAGAAGTCGATTCAGGCGATCACGAATGGTGACCCTGGGGACTTCATTCAGATGATCGCCTCAGCGCGCGAAGAAGTGCAGCAGCTCTTCGAAATTTCGCAGGATATCGGGCGATCGCTGACCCTCGATGAAATGCTGAGCATCCTCTCGCTTCGTGTGAAGAAGATGGTGCCGTATGACTCGATGGCGGTGTACATCCGTCGTGGGGACAAGCTGGTGCCGGAGTATGTTTGTGGTGAAAACTTCAGACTGTTTTCGTCGCTGGAAATTCCCATGGGGCAGGGGCTGAGTGGTTGGGTAGCCGACAATAACAAGCCGATCGTGAACGGGAACCCGAGTGTGGAGCCGGGGTATTTGAATGACCCGGCGAAGTTCAGCACCCTGCGTAGTGCGCTGGCTGTGCCGCTCGAAGGCAAGCAATCGGTGGTGGGAGTGCTGGCGTTGTATCGGTCTGACAAAGATGCGTTCTCACGAGACAACTTGCGGGTGATGCTCGCCATTGCCTCGAAGGTTGGCATGACGATCGACCACTTGTTGCGGCTAGAGGCGGCTGAGAGCACGGCGACTACAGACTTTTTGACGGATTTGCCGAACGCGCGAAGCTTGTTTGTGCACCTCGATTCTGAGCTGGCGCGGCGGAGCCGCAATGGCGAATCGGTGACGGTGCTGGTGACCGACCTGGACGGCTTTAAGGCGGTCAACGATCGCTTTGGCCACCTGGAAGGCAATCGCCTGCTGAAGGCTGTGGCGCAAACGCTGAAGCTGAATTGCCGGGAGTATGATTACGTGGCGCGGATGGGTGGCGATGAGTTTGTGCTGGTGCTGCCGGGATTGAAGCGGGAAGATCTGGTGCAACGCATTGGGCGAATCAGCACCATGATTGGCGAATCGGCACGGCAGGTCATTGGCGAAGACATCATCGGGATCAGCATTGGTGCGGTGCATGCTCCAGAAGATGGACGGGACGCCGAGACGCTGCTTGGGGAAGCAGACCGGCGGATGTACCAGATGAAGGAAGAGCGCAAAGAAGCAGCCAAGGCCAAGCAACTGCTGAACCTCGGGCGCAAAGACTTCAGTTGGCGGGCGGCGTCTGAGGCGATTTCACGGCGATAACCACGGTGTGGCCGCTGGGGGCGAGGAAGCCGATTTCACGCATCCCATAAAACGTCACACGTTCCGGCACGATCACCGGGAATGCCGCGAGACTGGCGGCAGTTTGATCGAAATCACTCACTTCAAAAAAGAGACTGCAGGATGACCCTGTCGGCGGGACTGCCAGTGCTGGAATGTCTTCGGCGAGAGAAGCATAGGTCTGGAGCATCAATTCCAGGTTGTCTCTGGTGAGGATCACAAAACCGAGCTTGTCGCCTTGCGGGACTTCGGCAGTGATGCTGAAGCCAAGGCCCTGAACCCAAAATGGAATCGACGGTTCAATGGCATCGGTAAAGAGCACGGTGGTGAGGCGCATGTTCAAAGTTTAACGAGGTGCGGTTGTTGACTCATTGGACAAATCGGACATCGCGGTGGGGGTGAAGCCGGTGAGGTCCCGGTGATCGCGGATGAAGTGGGCCTGATCGAAGTATCCGGCATCCAGAGCGATTCTTGTCCAGGGATAGTTGGGGTGGGCGTGATGCAGTTGTTGGGCGTAGCGTAGCCTCAGGATGCGCGCCAGATGCTTGGGCGACAGGCCGGTGAGTCGAAGCGAGTGGCGGCGGAACTGGCGCGTAGAGAGCGCGCTCTGGTCGGCCAGCCAGTCGAGATCTACATTGCCGTGATGGCGTGTGAGATGGGCAATTGCTTTTTGAGCTGGAGTGAGTGCTTTGGGCGTGATCCGAGCGAGGTCAAAGTGCGCTAACTGGCCGCGCCCCCCAGTCCACTCGGCGGCATCCATGGGGAGCAGGCTGGGCAGCATGCCAGGATGAAAGCGAATGCCAGTGATTGTGATGGGGCCGGGCGAAGAGAAAAACGCCGTCTTGGGCATGGCGCCAATCAAGGTCAGCTCTCCGGCAGGATTGGCAAGGATGTCCATGCAGCCATCGGGATGGATGGGGAGACGATCGACAGGGCCGTCAGAGGAGGAGTGCCAAAAGGCTTCGATGTAGGGGGCGAGGTGAGGCGGCGGCGGAGTCTCGCCGTAGTGCCGGCTCATGACTTCTTGGTGGGCTCTTCCTGGTCGGTGTTTTCTACGAGTCGCTCCACAGCAACGGAGAAGATGGCTGGTTTGCCGAGGCGGTCAGACTGGAAGTAGATGCGCTGCGAATTCGGAGAGAAGATGGGGGCTACCGTGGTGGGGTCGCTCGATTTGTGTTCGCAGAGAGCCAGCTCACGGCGGGTAATGCGCAGCATGATCAGGATGAAGGCCTGGGCCTTCGAGGCAGAAGCCCCGACGAAAACACTGGAATCGGCATTGCGGCCAAAGTGAACGAAGTTGCTGGTCTTGCCGACCAGACTTTCTTTCCCCGTATCGAGGGAATACTCAAAGAGGGTATTGGCGATGCCAGGGCCCTGGTTGACGCGGAGAAAGAGAATGCTGCGGCCGTCGGGATTCCACAGAGCGGGCCCGAGCGAGCCTTCGATGGGGAGGCGCTTGGGTTTGGCGCCAGCGGTGGTTGCCGTCAGGAAGATGCCGCGGTTGGCGTCGCGGTAGAAGACACTGCCAAACTTTGTGACCGCCGCTTGTTCTGCGCCTGATTCGACTTCGGCCAGAACGCGGGTGCCGACTTTGGAGGCCGCTCCGGTGGGAATCATCATCAATTTGTTGTTGTCGATGATCGTGATTGCCGTACCGTCTTCAGACAGCGAAATGCCCTTGCGGTAGATCTCAGGGCCAGAGCCCTTGTAGAGCTCGCGCGGTCTGCCCCCAGACAGGCCGGTGGCCAGAAGGTTTGCCCCATCGGCGAAGTAGAGGGTTCTGTCGTCGGGGGAAAGGGCCAGCGACTTTGGCTCCATGGCGGCGGATGAGGTCAGGATTTTTGTGGAGCCGCCCTTCACGTCAAGCCGGAGTGCCTGGACGCCTTGTGTTGTTTCGGTGGAGTAGACGATGAAGCCGTTGCGCGAAGAGACGGAGCGATTGTAGTGGTGCGGCAGAAAGCTGGCGCTCGAGGGATCGGAAAGAGCAAGGACCTCGGCCTCGGTGGAGGGGTCGAGAAAGCGCCGGATTGGGGTGAATTGGGCCCCGGCTGTTGCTGCGGCAGCCAAGCCTAAAGTGAAAGTTCGGCGGGTCACGCTCATCTACAGGATACGATGCATCCGAATGCGCTTCGGATACACGTGTTACGATCATGAGTCTTATGATGGCTGGCGTTTATCCCATTCTTGTAACTACCTTTCACGAAGACGGTTCGCTCGATATTGCGAGCCAATTGAAGCTGGTTGATTTTCTGCTGGAGCAGGGTGCCCACGGGCTTGGGCTCTTTGGTAATGCGAGCGAAGGTTATGCTCTCGAAGCCAGCGAACGCGTCGAGCTGATGCAGGCGATTGCCAAGCATGTGGGCGGCCGGGTGCCGCTGGTGGCGTCGAGTGGGGCCACGGGTACGCGCAGTGCCGTGGAACTATCGAAGCAACTGGCCGGGCTGGGCGCTGATGCGCTGATGGTGCTGCCGCCGTTCTTTCTCAAAACCGATGGCGAAGGGCTGATGCACTACTTCGGTGAAATCAGCAAGGGAGCGGGGATCCCGATCATGGTGCAGGATGCACCGCTGCTGACGCAGGTGGCGATGCCGCCGGCACTGTTGGCCCGGATGGCCCGCGAGATTGAACAAGTGAAGCTGGCCAAGGTAGAGGCCCCGCCGACGGCACCGAAGATTACCCAGACCGTGGCCGCTGCCGGCGATACTTTGGTTGTCTTTGGCGGGCTGAACGCGCAGTTCTTTATTGAAGAGTTTGAGCGTGGGGCGCGCGGCACGATGCCGGGGAGTGACTGCATTCGTCCGCTGGTTGAGATTTGGAATGCGCTGGAGGCTGGCGACAAGGATACGGCCTGGGCTGTCTTTACCAGGATTCTGCCGCTGCTGCGCTTTGAATTGCAGCCGGGCATGGGCGTGAGTGCGATGAAGCACAATCTGGTGGCCCAAGGCATCATTGCATCGGCGACGGTGCGGCACCCCACTTCTTCGCTGGATGCGGTGAGTCTGGCCGAGTTGAAGAATTTGCGCGAGCGTGTGTGATGGGATCGCGGGGCTGGATCGCCGGGCTGCTTTTTTTGTCGGTGATCATTAACTACATTGACCGGCAGTGTTTGAGCGTTTTGGCCCCCGTAATCACTAAAGAGTTAGGGCTGACGCCGACCGGCTATGCCAACATCCTGAACGTGTTTCAGGCCGCCTATACGCTGATGTATATTGGCAGCGGATTGCTGGTGGACCGCTGGGGAGCGCGGGTCAGTCTGGCTGTCTTTATGGGTTGGTGGAGCATCGCCAACGCGCTGCATGGTTTTGCTTCGAGCGCCTTCAGCCTTGGCTTCTATCGCTTCCTGTTGGGGCTCGGCGAGCCCGGTAATTTTATGGCTGGGTTTCGATCGATCAGCGAGTGCTTTCACAAAGAAGAGCGAGCGCTGGTGAATGGGTTGCTGAACGCGGGTTCGAGTGTGGGTGCGATGATCGCGCCGTTTCTGGTGACCTGGCTTTACCTGCAATTGAGCTGGCGCGGGGCCTTTGTGATTTGCGGCATTTTGGGCCTGCTTTGGATTGGGCCGTGGCTGTGGCTGTACAAGCCGCTGGTGAAGTTTGAGGTCTCCAAAGACCCGGGGGCCTGGAAGCAGTATCTGCGCTTGCCGCAAAGCTGGGGCCTGTTTGGCTCGCGCTTTTTGAGTGACCCGGTGTGGTGGTTCTATCTCTTCTGGTTGCCGAAGTATCTGGTGGATGGCCGTGGGTTCACGATGAAGGAGATGGCGCTGGTGGCCTGGATGCCGTATCTGAGCGCGGACCTGGGCGCGATGTTTGGTGGCTGGATGAGTGGTGCCCTGATTGCGCGCGGCTGGAATGTGCTGCGTGCGCGGCAGGCCGTCATGCTGCCGTTTGCCATGGTGATGCCGGTGAGTCTGATTGTCGGCACGACAAAATCGAGCACGGTGGCCATTGCTTTGATCTGCGTGGTGACCTTTGCGCACATGGCCTGGAAGACCAACTTGTCGACAGTGACCAACGACCTTTACCCTACAGAGGTGGTGGGGAGTGTGAGCGGCGTTTTCGCGTTTGGCAATGGCCTGGGCGGATTGTTGTTTACGGCGCTGACGGGATGGCTGGTGCAGTATTCGGGTTACTTCTGGGTGTTTGCGTTTATGGGGGTGTTACACCCGCTCGCGTATTTGGTGTTTAGGGGGCTGGTGCGGGGGGAGTTACGCCGGTGATCGCAGACAGTTGCGGCGTCGCTCGACTGGATTGGTGTTTTCGTTTAGGAGCTTGAGGCCGTGGCGGCGCTCAAAGATGGCTCCCTGCTTGACGATGCGTTCCGTTCTTAACAGAATACGAGATGGGATTGCTTGTAAGGAGGGGGAGTTTACTCTGCGCTATGATCATCGCGAGAGCAGATCCCGATGATCCAGCCAGCCAAACAGCAGTTAGACGAACTAATTCCGCTTGTCTATCGCGAACTTCATCGCCTCGCTCGCCAGCACCTGAGCCGGGAGAATGCGAACCATAGCTTTTCGCCGACCGCGCTGATAAACGAGGCGTATATCGAACTCACCGCGGCACGTGTGCGGTGGCAGAATTACGAACACTTTCTGGGTGTTGCGGCTCTGACAATGCGGCGCGTACTCCGAGGCCATGCCCGGCGCCGCAAGGCGGCAAAACGAGACGGCCTCCAGATCGAATTCACAGGCGACGAAGCTGTTTCGGGTCAGTGGGACTATGACGATCTCGACGCTGCTCTCGAAAAACTCGAAGCCGAATCGCCAGGCTTGAGCCAGGTGGCCTTTTGCCGATTTTACGGCGGCATGTCGGTGGAACAGACGGCCACGTTCATGGAGATCTCGCCGGCCACGGTGAAGCGGCGCTGGGCTCTGGCGAGGGCGTGGCTGCTGCGCGAAATGAGCAAGACCGCGAAATGACAGGCCCCGACTACGACAGGCTGGCAGAAATCGTAGCTGCCGCTGAAGAACTGTCTGGCTCCGCCCGCGAGCAATACCTGAAGGAAGCCTGCCCGCCCGAGTGGCGCGAAGAAGTGGAATCCCTGCTCAGCGCATCCGACGGAGGACGAGACGCGTTCGAACAGAAGGCAACTGCGCTGGGGGAGATCCTCACCGCGTTTCGCAGTGAACAACTGACCGGCCAGAGCATTGGATCATACCAACTCGAAGCGATTCTAGGGGCGGGGGGAATGAGCGTCGTCTATCGCGGACGCCACCGCGAGACAGGCGAATGTGTCGCGGTGAAAGTGATCAACGCGCGGCACGGTGACGCTAATTGGGCGTCGCGCTTTGAGCGCGAAGTTCGGACCTTGCAAACCATTCGGCATGAGAATGTGGTTCGGCTCATCGAGTCTGGGGAAGACGAGTCGTTTCGTTACATCGCCATGGAGCTGGTGGCAGGCGAAAGCTTGCGCGCGCGGAACCCGAACAATTGGCGGGGCGCGGTCGCCATCGGGCAACAGCTTGCCACCGCGCTGAAGACAGTGCATGCTGCCGGAGTGATTCATCGCGATCTGAAGCCTGAGAATGTGATGCTGACTGGAAACGATCGGGCGGTGCTGATCGATTTCGGGCTCGCGCGTAAACAGGAGAAGCCCAGCGGCTCGGGTGGCGGTATCTCCGGCACGTTCGGCTATTTCTCACCTGAACAAGTGCGAGGTGAAGCGGCGAGCGACCGTGCCGACATCTTCGCGCTTGGGGCGATCTTATATGAGATGGCTACAGGCAAGCGGGCGTTCGAAGGTTCTTCGCCGCTGGCCACGGCGGCCGCGATTCTGTCGGGAAAGGTCCCTGTACTACCCGGCTGGCTTCCCTCTGATCTGGCCACACTGATCCGGCGTTGCCTGAAACAAGACGCGGATCAGCGGCCCACCGCCGCTGAAGTAGAAGAACGGCTAGCGCGCCTGGCAAAGTCGTCGAATCCGCCAACGCTGGCGCGACAGCGTTGGATTCGCGGAGGTTTCGCTGCCGTGGCAACGGTGGCGTTCACGATAGCGGTCTGGACATCGTGGGTCAATCACTCACCGGCATCGTTATTTCTGCAGGCCATGGACACGCATGGGATGCAGGTCTTCGAGCCGGCCCTGGCATGGAATGGCGGGTGGGTGGCCTTCACTTCGCCGGGTGAAGGCGCGGTACGAAACGTTTGGATCTCGCCAGCCGGTGCGTGGAAGCCGAGGCAGGTTACCTTCGACCGTGATGGCGTCGCGGAACCTTCACTCTCTCCGGACGGCTCCCGCCTCGCCTTTCGTTCTTTGCGGAATCCAGCGGGCATCTACTTGCGCGACCTCGCGAGCGGTGGCGAGCGCCTGCTTGCCTCCGGCGGGCGCGCGCCGCGCTTCTCTCCCGACGGCCGCTGGATCGCCTACTGGACTGGCAATGAGATAACTGCCGATCATTTGCGGCAAACTCCTCCCAAGGCCTTTATCATCGCCGCCGACGGTGGCGGAACTCCCGAAAGCATTGCGCCGGAACTGCGGAGCGCGCGCGACCCGGTGTGGGCGCCGGACTCGCGGCGGCTGGCATTCCAGGGCAATAACACGCTGCACGTTTGGGACCGCCGAACGCACCGGGATTTGCCATTCTCAACCGGCCCTCGTCGGCCGGTTGCATGGCGTTCGAAATTCGGCAATGAAGAGATTCTGACACTGGCTGGCGACCGAGTGATGATGCTGGCGCTAGAAGCACTGCAGGAGACGGCGCTGACGCAACCTGGGGAGTCGATCAAGGGCTTCGCGCAAGACAGTTCCGGCCGAATTGTCCTATCCACTGAAGAGGCCTCGGAAGGTCTTTGGAACCTCTAATTTCGAGCGCCCGGAGCGCGCCCCACTCCGCTTTTGCGTGGAGGCGGGAACTTCTCCATGCCCAGCATCTCACCGGATGGGAACCGGCTGCTTTACTGGACAGGCAAAGATCGTGAACTGCTTGAGCTGATCTCCGGGGAGGTTACAAAAGCTTCGCTTAACACGACCTTTACGGCTGCGGGGAAGATGATGGAAATTCCTTTGTCGCCAAGCCTCAGTTGGGACATTTCCGCCAGAGGCGACGCAGTGCTCGCCAGATGCCGGACCGAGGACAGGCGGCGACGCTGCATCTGCTTGCGACAGAATGGGAGCGAGCGAGTGCTGTTGCAGCATCCCCGATTGCATTTATATTCGGCCGTTTTCTCGCCAGATCAGTCGCGGATTGTGTTCACAGGCGAATCCGACGATTCGCCACCTCAAATCTTCCTCGCATCCGCTGGCGGGGCGTCTCCGGACCAGTGGCAGGTTCTGGGCTCCGGAGAGCATCCCCGTTTTGCACCCGATGGCTCCATCGTGTTCCTGCACAAGTCTCCCGCCGGGTATCCTGCACTGTACCGGATGACCGTCGGGCGAGCACCCGTATTGTTGTATGAATTCACTGAGCATTCCCCCTCGCCCGGGCTTGTCCGGCCCGGGTTTTTCCGCATTGCCGCCGCCCACGATCGTCTGGTCTTCCCGCTTGGCGAGCAGGCGGGGCGATTCCATCACGCCGAACAAATTTCTTCGGTTCGAGTGAGCCCGTTTTCCAGCCGTTCGCTCGTTAGTGTGGGAGGAGGGTCATTCTTGACTACGATTAAAAAATACTCGCACTCGGCTATCTTGAGTGCATTTACAATTCTTGGGCTGGCAGCGCCTTCGGCGGCAGCGCCAATCACGTTGCAGAATGCGACAGCAACATTTTCACAGACTGTTTTCGGCGGTAACCCGGTCGGCCAAGCCATTGACGGCAATTTCGCCCCAGAGAATGGCTGGGCCATTTTGAGTGGATCTTCAACGAGTCCTCAAACGGCCGTGTTCGAAACTGCTAGTGATGTTGGATTCGCGGAAGGCACCAGCTTCGCGTTCACTTTCTCGCAATTTCTCACATCCACTCCCGGGACTTTGCTCGGGCGGTTTCGCCTTGCGATAACGACGGACGACCGAAGCCTCTTCGCAGACGGGTTGTCGACCGGTGGGGACGTGACCGCGAACTGGGTTGTTTTGACGCCAACGGGAGCCAGCGCGACCAATGGCGCCACCTTGACGATTCTGGGAGACGGATCGATCCTCTCGGGCGGAACCAGACCCGCTAACTCGGTTTACACGGTGAATGCTACTACTGCTTTGACGGGGATCACCGGAATTCGCCTTGAGATGCTTGAGGATGCCAGCTTGCCGACAAATGGCCCAGGGCGAGCGAACAATGGCAATTTCGCACTCACAGAGTTTCAGGTGGATGCGTCACCGGCCGGAATTCCGGAGCCCAGTTCCGCACTGCTGCTGATCGCCCCGCTTGCCGGTGGCTGGCTGTTGCGCCGCTGGCGTCAACGCGCCTGAGCCAGTTTGGATTGCAGAGGAGCGGTTCGTGCGTTGTCAGACTCGAACCGCTCCGCTCGAATGTTTTGGCGGTTTGGATTCGAATCGCCTGGGTGATTGGTTGGACATGAGCAATCTTTCGCCGTAGCTCCCTTCTACAGCCAGACTCCTAGTCTTCATGCGACGGGACTTGGAGGAGTGAGATGGGGCGAGGGCGCGGGCAAGATTGGGTTGCCATGTTGGCTCGAGAGCGGGGAGTTTGAATTTGAGCCAAATTGATGTTCCTGCTCGATAAGGCGGAATTGTAGTCTTCGAAGTTAACAGGCTTACCTGGTTGCGATCACTTGCCGTTGCGGGTGCGGAGGGTTTCGAGGAGACTGTCCTGGGCACGGAGGATGTGTTGCTTGAGGGCCTGTTCGAGTTGAGGAAGACTTTGCTTGGCCAGAGCTGCGACGATGGCTTCGTGCTCTTTTTGCTCCTGATCGAGGCGGGGGGCGAGGCCGGGCAAGGTTGGGCCCTCGGAGGCGTGGATGCGGGCGATCTGGATGTGGCTGTTGAGGCTCTCGTAGAGGTCGCGGAGTTTTTTTGAGCCGGCGAGGTCGAAGAGGGCGAAGTGGAATTCGAGGTTCCACTCTTCGTGCTGGCGCATGGCGGCGGGGTTGCGGACCGGCTTGGCCAGAGACTTGAGGAGGCGGTCGAAATTGGTGGCGGCGGCGGGATTCCAATTGGCGATGGCCCGCTTGCCGGCGAGGAGTTCAAGGGCGAGGCGGATTTCGAAGGTCTCGATCAGATCTTCTTCAGAGATCGAGGCGACGTAGGTGCCGGAGCGGGGGTGTATCTCGACGAGGCCCTCGACGGCGAGCTGCTGGAGGGCGTGGCGGATGGGGGTGAGGCTGACGTCGAGCTGCGAGGTGAGTTCGTCGGCAAGGAGGCGCTGGCCGGGGAGGAAGTGGCGGGTGAGGATGGCGTTGCGGAGGGCGTCGTATACTTCGTCGGTAGCGCGCTTCTTGCGCAGGGGTGCCAGGGCCATATGGACAGGGTATCAGAAATCTGAAATAATTCTAGTTTCATGAGAATCAAAAAGGTTGAGGCGAGGGCGGTGCGGCTCGACCGTGATGCGGCCAAAGCCCAGGGTGGGGCGGGGAGTCCGCATCGTTTGGTGGGTGGGGCGGGAGATTACAAATGGAGCGAACATTATCCGGCGCTGTACAGCACGCGGTTTGAAACTTGTGTGGTGAAGGTAACGCTGGAGGACGGCACGGTGGGCTACGGGGAGGCGCAGGCGCCGCTCGCGCCTGGGGTGCCGGCCGAGATTGTGCGAAGCCTGTTGAGCGTGGCGGTGGAGGGTGAAGAGTTGGTGCCGGATGTGGTCGGGATCGGGCGGTTGTGGGATCGGATGTATTCGACGATGCGGGTACGGGGGCAGTGTGGCGGGTTTATGCTCGATGCGATGGCGGGGGTGGATCTGGCGCTGTGGGAGATTGCCGTGAAGCTGCACGGGCGACCGTTGCGATCGTTGCTTGGCGGGGTCGCAAAGCCGACCGTGAAGGCTTATGTGAGCGGGACGCCGGGGCGAACGGTGGGGGACCGGCTGGCGTTTGTCGCGCGGTGGTGGGAGGCGGGGTTCGATACGTTCAAGCTGTATTTCGAGAGCGATTGGGATTTGTTGCTCGAGCAGATTGACCGGATGCAGGAAGAGTTTGAGGGGGTGGATGTGGCGGTGGATGCGTTGTGGCATCTGCCGGAGGAGCGGGCGGTGGAGTGTGCTGCGGAGTTGGCTGAGAGACGGGTGTTGTGGCTTGAATGTCCGCTGTTGCCTGAGGATGTGGCGGGGCATGTGGAACTGGTGAATGAGACGGGTGTCAGGCTAGCACTGGGGGAGAGTTATCGGACGCGGTGGGAGGCGGCGCCGTTTTTTGAGAAGGAGATTCTGACGTACTGGCAGCCGGATCTGGGGCGGAGCGGGGTGAGCGAGACGTTGCAGTTGGCGGCGATGGCGAAGAAGTGGGGCGTGGCGATTGTGCCGCATGTGTCGATTGCGCTGGGGCCGCAGTTGCGGGCGGCGGTGGAGGTGTCGGCGGGGCTCGGGAATTCGCCGATGTGTGAGTTCAACCCGAGTGTGGTGGAGATGGCGAACCGATATGAGAAAGCCCCCGGGTTCGTATTGAACGCGGGGGCTTATGAGGCTGTGGGTGAGATTAGTGAGCGTTTTGAACGTGAGCTTTTAGCAGATCCTGACCCCAGTCGTTCTTGAGGTCGCGCCACATGGCGTGGATGTGGTTTGAACCGTTCTGAGTGCAGTCGTACTCGATGAGGAAGTCGGGGGTGGCAACGCGGTAGTAGTGAGGGCCGCCTTTTTCTTTGACACCGGCCCAGGCGAAGTAGGCCTGATTGGCGAGCTTGGCGAATTGGGCTTTGCGGGCGGCTGAGAGTTCTTCGGGGAAGTTATTGGCGTACTCTTCGACGAGGGCCTTGAGGAGTTCTTTTTGTTTGGCGTTGAGCTTGGAGGCAGCGAGGCCGTTGGGCTGGCCTTTCAGGGCGGCGACACGATCGGCGGAGGTGAGGATGTCGTCGGGAGCTTTCTCGTTCACCAGAGCGGTCTTGAACTGATCGGGCGTGAGGCTCATGACAAGGTCGCGGCCGAGATCTTCTTCGCGGGGGAGAGCGCGGAGGCCTTTGCGGGGCCCTTCCTTCACTTCGGCGGGGTTAGAGCCAAAGAAGGTGGGGCTGACGGCGGCCTTGCCGTCGACGAAGGAGAAGTGGAGGCTGATATGGTGGCCTTCGAAGCGGAAGCCCCAGGTGCCTTTCTCAGAGGGCGTACCGAAGATCGAGACGAAATACTTGTCGGAGTTGCGACGACCGGTGGTGTCTTTCTCCTGGATGCGCAGCACGTCGTCGAGGCTCATGATGGTGGAGGCCTTGATGGCACCTTGCTGGGAGAGGCCAGCGGTCAGCATGGCGTGGGCGAGGTGGCGTTGCGGGGCGGTGAGATCCATGAAGCCGACGCCCTTGCGGGGACGGCCATAGCGCTTAGCTACGTCTTCGGCCGGGATGAAGTGGAAGAAGAAGCGCTCGTCGTCGTCAAACTTGAAGGTCGCTTTCGCTTTCTGCTCTTCATTGAGGGAAGCGAGGAAGGTATTGGCCGCGTCAGAAAGCTGGTTTTGAACGGTCATTCGCATATAAGCGGTGCCCAGCAAAGCGAGGCTGGCACCAGCCAGTAGGAGACGGAGAATCGTGGATCGCACGTGGTGAGTGTATCAAACTTGGTCTTTAGACAAATTCAAAATATTGAATCAAATTTGCAAACTCTGCTACATAGGCATCTGGACACTGACCTGCTCCCCGTAAACTCCACCAATTGAAACTAGAGAGCTCCTAATAATGTAGAAGGAAGGAGCTTTGGAGATGAAGAAGAGCCGGTACACGGAAGAGCAAGTGATCGGAGCGGTCAAGCA